>CAWGDV010000019.1:0-23772 GCA_963821465.1 uncultured Nitrospiraceae bacterium
GAACTCGACCTCGATCTGTTGTGTATGTTTGATCTCGCCGCCCACGAGTTCGCGGCAGTACTGGTCTGATATGCAGCAGTACCTCCTCGACAAGCCTGTCGGTGGGCGGAAAGGCTGGCGGCTGCTCTTGGTGATTTAGCTGACCAGTCTGATGGACCCCGCCAACAGAGACACATCCTTGCCCACGGGCCATCCGTTCACCAATGTTGTCCTCGGGTTCCCTTATTGATCGGCGACGACGCATGCCGAGTTTCCCTCGGGCGCATGGGTTGCAGCCTTTAGAAATGAGGGCAGCGCGTTCACCAAGGACAAGTCCGGCTTCACGACAATCCACGTCTGATGTGTCAGTGGTCCATTGAATGCGGATGCCTATTGAGGATTAGGTGTTCGAATGGTTGGAGAAGGAAGTCGGAGGGACGGAAAGGCTTGTGGGCTGATCCGCAGCCGGTGCCGCCGTGGGAGTGGCGGAAAGCGACATCGGTGATCGATGGCGTGAGAACTACTCCAATGCAGGCCCCCTTCGCTGCCCCCAATTAAGCCAGTTCTCACCCTACCCCTACAAACGATGGGATAGCCTTTTGGCGGAGAAGTGCTATGTGCGTATTCTTTGGGGAGCAGGTTGCGGTATGTAGCCTTAACTAGCGGGATTAGGCATGAGTATTCACTTTGAGTTTTCTACCGTCACTCGTTCAACAAGGAATAGAGGGGATGGTACGCGTCCCTTGATTGTATCGGCCTTGATTCTGTTGCTGTTTCTGGGATGCGGCGGATCGGGTCAGCAAGACTCACCCCCGAAACCGAAACCCCGATCCCGCCGGACGCCGCGACCAACGCGAACCTCACGATCAATGGCGCCCAGACGTTCCAGACCATGGATGGGATGGGCGTCAACATCAATGTCAATAGCTGGAATGGTGGGCAACTCGCCCCGGCCCTCAATCTGTTGGTCACAACGAATGGCTCTTCTTTAATACGGGTCATCCGCGACCCGATGGATTGGGTCACGAGCGAGTCCTTGATTCCGGCACTGCACAGTCTGGATCCATTCACGTTACAGCAGGTGTACGAAACACCCAAGATGCAAGATATTTGGAACACGATTGGCTCTCTGAACCTGATCGGATTTGGCGGGAATCACATAATTCTCAATTTCATGGGTTGGACGCCGACCTGGTTGGGCGGTAGCGGCGCCTTTGGAGTACCGAGTCATATTACCGCCGGCAAGGAACAACACTTCGCAACCATGATCGCCTCGCTGATTTACTACGGCCGCAAGGTCAGGAACCTCGACTTCCTGTTGCTGACTCCCTTGAATGAGTCCGACCACGACTGTCGGGAGGGACCCTGTGTCGACGCCAGCCAATATGTCACGATACTCAAGGCGCTGATCGCGGAACTGGATACTATGGGACTAAGCGACGTTCGTCTTGTCGGGCCGGATACTGCGGACATCAGCGCCGGCAGGGGATATATCTCCCTGATGATGGCTGATAGCCTCGTGGTCGGACGAGTCGATCATTTCGGCGAGCATATTTATGAAAATTCAGCCAACCCAGGAACACCGTTCCCGTCCAAGAGCTATTGGCTGACGGAATCGGCGGCCTGGTGTGGAAGTTGCGACACGGGTGGCACGGTAACCGGAGGCGAGTGGAACTTTGCCAGGGCAACCACTGATTACTTTCTCGGCGACTTAGCAAATGGCTACTCCGGCATTCTAGTCTATGACGCCTACGACAGCTTTTATTACCACCACAACAATTTTGGCTTCTGGGGTCTTCTGGCCTTCAATCAGACCACCGGAATCTACACACCCCGTGCTCGATTTTATGCCAATGCGCAGCTAAACCGGTTCATCCGTCCCGGAGCTGTGCGGATCGGCGTGAATAATTCCATACCTGGGGTGACCGTTGTGGCGTTCTCCCATCCACTCAGCGGGCAAGTGTCGATCGTCGGACATAACACGGGCGCTTCGCCGGTCACCATAATCGGGCTGCTTCAGAGTCTTCCTATCGTAAATTCGCTTGCCCTCTACCAAACCAACGCTTCGTTGAACTTGCAGCGCGCGGCGGATATTTCGGTCATCGGGGGCACGTTCAGTGTGTCCATTCCTGCAGACACGTTCTTCTCGATGACGAATTGATGGCTACCTGGGGAAACTTTATGATGCGATTAGGAATGCTACTGAGCTTCCCTCTGTTTTTCGTCTTCCAACGGGTGGGTTTCATGCTACCAGTTTTTCCTCATGTTGAGCACTGAGCCAGTCCTCCAGGAACTGCATCGGCGACTTGTAGCCCAGCGTGGAGTGCCGCCGACTCCGGTTGTAGAACACCTCGATGTAATCGAAGATCGCCGCCGTCATCTCTGCGCGTGTGGCGTAGCGAATGCCATGCACCCGCTCGTTCTTCAAGCTGTTGAAGAAGCTCTCCGTCGGCGCGTTGTCCCAGCAGTTTCCTTTGCGGCTCATCGAGCAGATCATGCCGTATTCCTTCAGCTTGTCCTGGAAGGCATGGCTGGCGTATTGGCTGCCCCGGTCGGAGTGATGGATCAGCCCCGGCGCCGGTTTCCGCCGGAACCACGCCATGGTCAGCGCATCGGTCACGATGTCCGCCGTCATGCGCGGCTTGAGCGACCAGCCCACCACTTCGCGGTTGAACAGGTCGAGCACGATGGCCAGGTACAGCCAGCCTTCATCGGTCCAGAGGTAGGTGATGTCGGACGTCCAGACCTGATTCGGCGCCGTCGGCGTGAAGTTCCGGTCCAGCAGGTTCGGCGCCACCGGCAGCCCGTGCTTGGAGTCCGTCGTGGCCTTGTAGCGCCGCTTGTGCCGCGCCCGGATGCCGTTCTCGCGCATCAGCCGCTCCACCCGCTCCTTGCTGGCCGGGAATCCCCGCGCCCCGCAACTCCCTGACCATCCGCGGGCAGCCGTAGGCGCCTTTGAGTTCGGCGTGGATGGCGCGGATCAGCGCCAGCAGCTGCGCATCTGTCAGCCGCTTGCGATCCGGCCTGCCGCCGCGCTTCCAGGCCCGATAGCCACTGACGCTGACAGCCAGCATCGCGCACATCGCGGGCAGCGGGTAGACCTTGCGTTGCCCGTCAATCCAGGCGTACTTCACAGCGCATCCTTCGCGAAGTACGCCGTCGCTTTTTTTAGGATTTCGTTCTCCCGCTTCAGCCGCGCATTCTCGGCCCGCAGTCGCGACAGCTCCATCTGCTCCGGCGTGACCATCTTGGCTCCAGCACCGTTGAGCTTGCCTGCCTCCGCCGCCTTGACCCAGTTGCGCAGCGTCTGCTCGACCAGCCCCAGCTCCTTGGCCGACCGCGCCGACTGTCTGCCCATCTTTCACCCGCTTCACCGCCAGTTCCTTGAACTCGGCCGTGTATTCCTGCTTCGGTATCTTCATCGTCTTCCCTTTCAATGTGACTGCGATTATACATCACCCTTGGAAGACGAAATTTCGGGGGAAGCTCACCCTCACAGTCTCTGGCTATTTCGTCCACTACGGCCGGCAATCACCGGTCCCAGCCCTTGACGATATGGATCTCTTGCATAATGGGCCTCCCTGCGAAACCTCTACATCCGTCAGGATTCGCGCACATCCTTGAAGCGCCTTCTGTCAGCGTAGCAACTCCGCCCCTTAGCGAGTTGAGTACAAAGGCTACAGCCAGTGTATCTGTCGGGGCATATTTCCCCATGGCGTTGCCATTCCTGCCGTTTAATCTTCTGATTGGCGCAGCATTCAGCGCTATCAGGCTTGTGGTTGGGCGCAGCCATTGTTTTTCACAATAGTGACAGCGAATGTCCTGACTCTATGTCAGCGAATTTCGTACTGATCTGGATTTGCAATAGTACTAAGGTAGGGCCCCATCCCTACCTTATGAGATTGTTCAAGGCGTGAAGACAAGCAATAGTGTGCCTCGCATGGCGGGAATCATTTATGGGGAAAAGCCTTTCCTCTCAAGAGGTTCTGGTGTGGGGTGCCAAGTTGCGCTATGTTCTTCACGGTATTTTTTCCTCGAGCTGGTTCAGTGAGTCAATCAAAGGGGATATCGCGCGTCTCATCCAACAGTAGAGTGTATGTATAACGAGCAAGCCTTCAAGCACTTGATAACAAGCGAATCTAAGCGCTCGGAACGGTCGGGCTACTCTTTCAATATCCTCCTCATCTATTCCACCGACAAGCAGGGATTGATCGTGCAAATGGATCGCGACGTGGCCGATACAGCGGTTTCGGCCTTGTTCCGTACTCTTCGGGAGACGGACTATATCGGCTGGTGTCGCGAGGGACGCATCGTCGGAGGGGTTTTAACAGTTCTGGAGCAAGATTCTGCACCGGAGATGTCCGTCCGTATTCAGCAACGTTTGATGGAAATATTGCGAGTGGAGGTAAGCGTCGAGAAGATCAGTCGCCTGCAGATCAGAATCTGCCAACATCACGCGTTGGAGGGAGTCGAATTCGGAAAGGATGTACTCACGGTGAACTAGGTCCTTGCGGTGCGTTCGTTTAGATGTCTGGTGCTATAGGTTCTGAAGAGATGGTTTTTATCAACGGGCATAATATCTTTAGGGAGTGAAGCCATGGTTAAACTCGGAGTCATCGGGTACGGTTACTGGGGCCCGAACATTGTCCGGAACTTCTCGGGCCACCAAGACTGCAAAGTGGTGGCCGTGTGCGATAAGAACCCTGTGGCATTGGCTCGGGTGTTAATTCAGCATCCCAATGTCCGCCTGATGACCGAAGCAGATGATATCGTCACCTCTTCGGAAATCGACGCAGTGGCCATCGTGACGCCGGTTTCGTACCACTACGAGCTGGCCAAGAAAGCGCTTGAGAATGGCAAGCATGTGTTCGTAGAAAAGCCCTTTACGGCGACCTCCGCACAGGCGGAGGAACTCGTCGAGCTCGCCGAACGCAAGAATCTGCAGATCATGGTGGACCATACATTTCTCTTCACCGGCGCGGTCCGAAAGATCAAGCAGCTTATCGACGAAGGGACTCTGGGGCCTCTCTATTACTACGATTCAACGCGCGTCAACTTGGGGCTTTTCCAGCATGACGTCAATGTGTTGTGGGATCTCGCTCCGCATGATCTGTCCATCATGGATTATCTGATTGGGTTGGAGCCGGATTTGGTGGTGGCGACGGGCAGCGCACATGTGAACTGCATGGAAGATGTTGCGCATCTGACGGTGTATTTCCCCAACAATGTGCTGGCTCATATCAATGTGAATTGGCTCTCGCCGGTCAAAGTGCGCACGACGCTCGTTGGGGGTCAGAAGAAGATGCTGGTGTGGAATGATCTGGATCCAGCAGAAAAAGTGAAGGTGTATGATAAGGGCGCTGATGTAAAGACAGAACAGGGTGTTCATCAACTTCTAGTCAGTTATCGAAGTGGCGATATGTGGGCGCCGAAAGTCGAAGAGCTCGAGGCACTTAAGCTCGAAACCCGGTATTTCTTGGATTGCGTCAAGAACGGCACGAAACCCTTTAACGATGGGCTGGCTGGGCTGCGTGTGGTGCGGATTTTGGAAGCGGCGGAACAGTCGCTCATGCAACACAAAGAAGTGGCGTTCGCCTCGGTACGATGACGGCTAATTGGTCTGGTCTGTCTGGTTTTTTGGTTGAACGAAACTAACCAGATGAACCAACTCAACCAAATCAACCAGATGAACAAGACAGGAGGACTGATGTCTTCGTGCGCGGAAACAGTCAGGGTGCTTCACCCGCGGTGTGACGAAGATCTCTTCCTGTTTGATGAAGGTCTCATCAAGGATACCGTGACTCGGGAGCGCAAGCGCACGGAACGATCCGGGCTGGCTATGGTCATGCTGTTGGTCGGTGTATCTGATGGCCAGCGCCTTGATACGCCATCGGTGTTTGAGAGGGTGGCCAAGGCGTTTTCGGCGATCAAGTCGGACATCGATATTGCCGGATGGTTTGAACGAGAGTCCATCATGTGGCTGATCGTTCCCGAGATCGATACGGCGAACTTGGCAAGCACCTGCGAGCGGCTCGAATGCGAATTTCGAAAAGAGATCACGAATTGGTTTGAAGAGGATCTCGCCCAGCGATTGTCGATCAAGCTGTGCGTCTATCCTGAGCCACCAGCAACTCGGAGATGATGAGCTCGATGCGGTGGATCCGTTTCTCTATCCGGAATTCCATGTACAGCAAGATAGAGTCACTATGTTTCGAGGTGTTAAAGCGAATCATGGATATTCTCGGTAGTCTTGCGCTCCTCCTCCTCCTTTCGCCGCTGCTCGTGGCCATTGCGGGGCTTGTGAAATTATCATCCCGTGGGCCGGTATTGTTTCGCCAGATGCGAATCGGCCAGATGTTGAAGCCGTTCATGATGTGCAAGTTTAGAACTATGTATGCCAATGCAGATCATGGGATTCATCATGATTATGTGAGCTGGTTTATTACTTCGAGCGGCAAGGGGCAAGAGCAGGATAAGAAGAAGATCTTCAAGTTGACCAACGATCCGCGGATCACTCCGATAGGACATTTTCTTAGGAAGTCGAGCCTCGATGAGCTTCCCCAACTATGGAATGTACTCGATTGGCCACATGTCGTTGGTCGGTCCACGGCCCCCGCTCTGGTATGAGGTGCAACAGTATAAGCCATGGCATCGTTACCGAGTGTTGGAAGCCAAGCCGGGCATTACGGGGCTGTGGCAGGTGACTGGCCGGAGCCGGACGACGTTCGACGAGATGGTCCGGCTGGACCTTCGCTATGCCAGGGGGCAATCAATCTGGGCCGACATCAAGATTCTCTTTGCGACTCCTGCGGCAGTGATTAAGGGTAAAGGTGCGTGCTAAACGGCGTTCTCGCTTCGTTCCCAGGAACCGTGAAACGAGGGTCAGCTGTGGCGCTGCGGCCTTGCTCGGAAGATGATATGCACGTTAGCGACATCTGAGCATCACGGCGCCGCTTGAAGACAAGAAACATGCCGGCGAAAAGGCCAACCGTCTGGAGTGGAGAACCCCTTCAGGCATTGAGCCAGCCTCTGCCGTTCAGCCTGCGGATTCGGAATGGGCTATCCCTTCTCTTGTTGCTTTGCCTCCGTCGCGTGGTTTTGGCAGCCACTGGTCACGCTCTTTTCCCTCACGCAACAGCAGGAACAGTATTCGCACATTGTGCTGATCCCCTGCGTGAGCTTGTATGCTCTCTATCTTGACCGGAAGGCGATCTTTGCCTTAAGGGAGTGGAGTCCATGGCTTGGATCGCTTGTGATAGGGATGGGGGCTTGGTGCTACTGGTCTGCCGACGCTGCGATCTTTGCCCCAGACCAGTTGTCGATGACCATATTGGCGTTGGTGGTGATGTGGTGGGGGATCGTTGTGTCCTGCTTTGGGATCACGCTCTGGCGCAAGGTTTCGTTCGGGCTGCTCTTTCTCCTCTTTATGGTGCCGCTTCCCTCTTTTCTGTTGGATGCCATCATTGGATTCCTGCAACGCAGTTCAGCAGAAGCTACTGAGGTCTATTGTTCTCGGTTCTCGGCGTTCCGGTCTTTCGGCAGGGGTTCGTGTTCAGTCTGTCGAATTTCACGATCCATGTTGCGGAGGAATGTAGCGGTATCCGATCGGCCCTCTCCCTCTTCATTACCAGTCTCGTAGCGGGGCATTTCTTCCTTCGGTCCGCCTGGGCGAAGATGGGGCTGGTGGCGGTCGTCATTCCGCTCGCCATCGTCAAAAATGCCTTCCGCATCGTCGGGCTGTCCCTCTTAGCCAATTATGTGGATCCGACTTTCATTACGGATAGCGTGTTGCATCGCAGCGGTGGCATCCCCCTCTTCCTCTTGTCTCTCGTCGTGCTCTTTTCTCTTGTCTGGCTGTTGCGGAGATCGGAGAGAAAGTTCGGATATTACCTACCTGATTGAGTGCGTGCGAAGGTGAGAGCACGGTGCTCTGCAACGACTGGGTGAGCCGGCTTGATGGCAGCGTGGGGAACGATGTCCTCGCCACAGAATGGGGTGTATGCAATTGATCCGCTGCATGATGCTCGTTGGCCTGAATTTGTCTGCCGACATCCGAACGCCTCGGTGTTTCATACGCGTGGCTGGCTGCGTGCGCTCCAGACGACGTACGGTTATGAACCGGTGGTATTCACGACGTCTGCCCCTGACGAGGGGCTGACTAACGCCTTGCTATTCTGTGTCGTGCGCAGCTGGTTGACCGGCAGCCGACTCGTGTCGTTACCGTTCTCCGATCACTGTGAGCCGCTGGTTGAAGATGCCGATCAGTTTAGGGCGCTGTTTTCCTTTGTTGAGTCGTTAGGACAGAAGGAAGCGGTGGAAGTATGTCGAAATACGGTCTGCGAACTCCCTCTTGGACTTTGATGGCAGCTTTGGTAGAGCCACGACCTATTGTCTGCACCGGCTCGATCTTCGGCCCAGTCTCGATGCGTTGTATAAGGGATTTCACAAGGATTGCATCCAGCGGAAGATCAGCCGTGCGGAGCGAGAATCGCTCACCTATGAAGCAGGTCGTAGCCCGTCGTTGATTCAGCAATTGTATGGCCTGCTCCAGTTGACTCGGTCGCGCCACCACCTTCCACCTCAGCCGTTCGAATGGTTTCAAAATCTCGTAACATGGATGGGGAAGGATGCCTGTATTAGAATCGCCTCCAAAGCCGGCCGGCCCGTTGCCGGCATCTTGACCATCAGCCATGGAAAGAAGATGGTGTATAAGTACGGCGGCTCCAATGCCCATTTCAATAGCCTTGGCGGTACGCCGATGCTGTTCTGGCAGGCCATCAAAGAGGCCAAACAGGCAGGGGCTAGAAGAACTCGAC
This sequence comes from uncultured Nitrospiraceae bacterium, assembly GCA_963821465.1. Lineage (GTDB taxonomy): Bacteria > Nitrospirota > Nitrospiria > Nitrospirales > Nitrospiraceae > Palsa-1315. Next base: position 8,796 of record CAWGDV010000019.1, read on the forward strand.
TTAGGGCGCTCGGACATCGATAATCCCGGCCTGATCGCATTCAAGGGCCGTTGGTCCGCAGAGTGCTCCACCCTCACCACTTGGCGTGCCCCGATGGTGGCCTCGTCTCTGCGTCTCGAACGCTTGAAGGTTCGATGTGCGAAGTCGGTCTTCGCGCGATTGCCTGACAGCGTGTTGACGATGGCCGGTCGTATCCTGTACCGGCATATCGGATAGGCGGCAATCGCGGTAAGCGGCGGGAGTGACCGTTGTGAGACGGGTGACAGCAAGGTCATGCGCACGGACGAGCCCACTCGCGTCAGTTCGCGCAGGTATCTAGCATGATTCTCCCGACATGGTTTTCAGTCGCGGCGTTTCTGGTTGCGGCGATTGCCGGTGGAATGGCATGCGTCCTGTTTGTAAGAGGACAGGCCAGTCCTCACACCGGAGTTTCGCGGCGCTGCTGGGAGCGACGGCTGTCGCCAACCTGGCAAACGGCGTGGGGTTGCTCGACGAGACCCACGCACTGTTCTGGCGCGGGGCCGCCATGGTGGCAGAGCTCGCCCAACCGGCCGCTTTGCTATATGTCGGGCTTGCGTTCTTGCGTCCGGCTGAACTGGAGAGGGATACGTCCGCGCTGTGGCGTGCCCGCATTATTGGGGTAGTTGGCCTGCTGCTGGCCGTCTTTGCGGTGACCGGCCAGGTCTTTGAGTGGAAGGTTTTTGAGGACGGCCAGACAGCGATGGCCTTGGCCTCATGGGGACGCCTCCCTTATGTCTTTATCGTGATCGGGATGGCTCTGGGGTTGGCGCAACTGGAGTTGGTCTTACGGGCAAGCCGTGAGCCGGTCCGCCACAAGCTGAAATTCGTGGTGATCGGGTTGGGGGGGCTGGCGGGGTACCAAATCTATCAGGCCAGCCAGATGCTCCTGTTCCCGGTATGGCAGGCCGAACATGTATTGGTCTCAAGCGTCGCGATGATCATGGCGCTGTGCTCTGATCGCCTACGGGTTGGGGCGAACCAGATTGCAGGAAGTTTTTGTCAACACCTATGTGTCACAACAGGCCCTCTTCGGCTCGGTGACGTTCATCATCATCGGGCTCTACTTGCTGGCGGTGGGTGCTGTCGGAGAATGGCTTCGGCGAACCGATCAACCTCTAGGGGTAGGGCTCAGTGTCGTCGTGGTATTCGGAGCCCTGGTTGGGCTGGCGATTGCGGCGTTTTCAAAAACGGTGCGCGCCGAGCATTCGACACTTTCTTACGCGGAATTTTTATCGATCGAAATACGATTATCGCATGCAAGTGGCTTCAGGTCACTGAGGCGTTTCATCAGGCGGCGAGCAAAGAAGCGATCATGGATCGTCTGCTCGACCTCTTAATCAAGACATTTGCCGACCACCACGATTTCCATCTGGTCGTTTCGGGAAGCCGATCAGCGGTTTTTCCGACTCCGTTCAATGACCACTGAAAAGGAACCGGTTCCAATAGAACTTTCCCATCCCATCATCATGCAGCTCTTGGCAAAGTGATGAGCCGGTGTTGATCGAGGAAGGACTGGCAAGGAGGAACGACGGAGCCCCTTCCGCGGGAGATCCCTTGGCGGCTTCAGGGGCGGCGCTCTGTTTCCCCATCCGTGCCCAGGGGCAGCTCACGGCTATTCGTGGCGCTGGGCAAGCAACTTCATGGCGAGGCCTATGGCACGGATGATTGCGATTTGCTGCGCGGTATTGCACATCACGTCGGGGTTCTGCTCTCTCACGCCAATCTGGCAGAAGAACGCCAGGCCGCGGCTGAATTGGAGGCACTGCATCGATTCTCCGTATTCTGTCTGCATGACCTGAAAAATCTCGCAGCGAGGCTGTCCTTGGTGGCTCAGAACGCCGAGAACCACGGCAAGGATCCTGCGTTCCAGGAGTCTGCCATGAGGACGGTGGCGGATACGGCTCAAAAGATAATCACACTCATGAGCAAGCTCTCCCTGAAATCGTTCACACCCATGGCTGTGGCGACACCGGAACCAATAGATCTCACGGATCTGATCGATGAAATGGTGACGCCGATCAGGGGAGAGCGAAACGTGCAGGTGTATGTCAGGGGTGAACCTGTCCCGCCGGTTCTGGCTGTGCGGGAGCAGATTCACCAAGTGCTGCTGAATGTGGTGCTCAATGCCCAACAAGCCATCGGCCAGGATGGGAACGATTTACGTCACCACGGGACAACAAGACGGTTCGGTCGTCGTAACGATTGAGGACACAGGGGCAGGGATTTCAGCGTCCAAGCTGAGCACCTTGTTCCGGCCTGCACAATCCAGCAGGCCCGGAGGGTTGGGAATCGGGCTGTACCAGTGCAAGCAGATTGTGGAAGCGCATCAGGGAACGATTCAGATGCGAAGCGAGGAAGGAAAGGGGACGCAAGTGCGGATTCAGCTTCCCATTCACCGCCCTCCTGTGACTATAGACGAAGATTCCATTCTTCGATCAAACCGGTAACGTGAGTGTCACGAGCCCTGTATGTCTGAGAAACTCATGAACACTCGACCGGCTTTGCTGCTGGTCGACGACGATGCCGAGATTCGGGACCAAATGAAATGGGCCCTTGCCTCGGATTACCAGATGCTGGAGGCGTCGGATCGTTCTACAGCATTGGCGCATGTCCGGAACACTACGCCTCGGTTGATCCTGCTTGACTTGGGATTACCCCCTGATATCGATGGGGCCTCCGAGGGCTTGGCCATCTTGCGGGAAACCCTTCGTCTCAACCCGATGGCCAAGGTGATCGTGATCACGGGTAATAGCGATCGAGCAAAGGCCGTCGCCGCGATAGAAAGCGGTGCCTATGACTTTATCGAAAAGCCTGTTCAGCTCGATGTGTTGAAGATCGTGCTCCAGCGCGCGGCCTATCTTTCCAACCTTGAGGAGGAACATCGTGTACTCCAACAGCAGGCGGGCCAGAATGAGTTCCCAGAGTTGGTAGGTGATAGCTCGAAAATGCAGGACGTGTTTCGCATGATTCGCCGGGTTGGACCGTCTGATGTGCCGGTGTTGATCACCGGCGAAAGCGGGACGGGGAAGGAATTGGTGGCGCGAGCCATCCACAGTCAGAGCGCGCGCAAGGGCGAGTCCTTCGTCGCCATCAACTGCGGAGCGATTCCAGAGACGCTGCTTGAGAGCGAATTGTTTGGATACGAAAAAGGGGCCTTCACCGGAGCCGACGCAACAACGAAAGGGGCGCATTGAAAGTGCGCAGGGCGGCACGCTGTTCCTGGATGAAATCGGCGACATCCCATTGGCGCTCCAGGTCAAGCTGTTGCGGTTCTTGCAAGATCACACGATACAACGACTGGGCGCAAAGGAGACGATTGCCGTCGATGCGCGGATTCTTGCGGCGACGAATGTCGATCTTCAAAAGGCCATCCATGAAGGCCGGTTTAGAGAAGATCTCTATTACAGGCTGTGCGTCGTCACAATTGCGGTGCCTACTCTCAGTGAACGGGGTTCTGACATTATCTTGTTAGCACGGACATTCTTGACGAAGTTTGCGGAGGAACAAAAAAAACCGTTGAAGGGGTTTACGCCTCAAGCGGTGGAGGCCTTGACGTCGCATAGTTGGCCTGGAAATGTCAGGGAATTGGAAAACAGGATCAAGCGAGCCGTCGTGATGGCGGAAGGAAAATACGTGACCCCTATGAACTTGGAGTTGAAAGACCCGTCTTCTTCCGAAGATGATGCGTCCACACTCAGAGCTTCACGTGACAGCCGTGAAAAGGATCTGGTGCGGCTTGCGATGGAGAAAGCCGAAGGGAATGTGTCCAGGGCTGCTGCGGAACTGGGGATCAGCCGTCCGACTTTATATCAACTGCTCGCTCGCTATGGATTGAAGAAACCGAAATCCGAGGAGTAGAGGAGTGAAATCACAAAATCTCCCACAGCGCAGAAAAACAGGAGTGGGCCCGTCTTCGACAATATGGCAGCCCCGTTGCTTTTAAACCTCATCCCCCTCTCTCCGTCCCGATGAACGATATATACAAGCCATTGATTATTCGTCGGTTAGTGGATTATTATGAACTGTAAAGCTTGCTCCCAACCTGCTGTAAAGAGATTTTACGGGCGAAAACAAATTCAAGTGATTGAGATTATGCATGATGGAACTAATTGAACCAAGACAAGGTTTCCACCACTGTAAGACAACTTTACAGATGAACAGAGGGTTAGTTGAAAAAATTGCTAATAAGTCATGTAATATCAATATGATATGAATAATATTCTGACAAGTATAGAATATGCTTTACTCCGAAGTGGCTTCAAAGATGTTTTTGAGGCAACATGTAATGGAATGGAGAAACAAGGCATGAAGGCGAAACTGATTCTTTTGTTGGGAGTTGCGGCCTCTCGGCTTGGGGATAATGACTCCCTCGGCTTACGCATTATCGTTCACGCCGACAGATGCCCTATCAAATGATTTCCCTAACCTGAATAACGTAGCCATAGAGTACAGACAGCTAAATGGCGGGTCGGGACGGAGAGCGGTAATCTTGCCGACTCCTACACGACCATGTTTGGTAAGTTAATGGTGATTTCACAATCACGCTACGATGGCGCACCTGATGCAAGTATCAGCTGTGGTATATGTGGCCTGCTTGTAAAGGGCATAAACGGACGAAGAGTTAGTCTTTAGCCTCAAGAATTGGAACGGGAAGGATTAATTCAAGGCACAGGTTTCGGGGGATCCGGTACGTCGATTGCCGCCGTCGGGATTGTCTCCAGGGCGGTTCCTGAGCCTGCATCATTGCTGTTGCTCGGTGCGGGCTTGGTTGGGCTTGGAATCTGGAGACGGAAGTCCACGAAGATCTAATTCATTTTCGTTCAAGAAGAGCATCGAACAAGCAGGGCCAGTCCTCGACAAGGGGGCTGGCCCTTTGGTTTTTTTGGGTGGTGAATTTAAGGAGGTCGTCATCTTTGTGTAATGCCACCTCACGCTGGTGTAAAGAAAATTGACAGATACCATGCAGTGTAAGTTATTGAAAAAACAAAACTTTGCATTATTTAAGTTGAGGCTACCTCAGTGCTGTTAAAATTTTTTACAGCTTAGCTAAATTCTTATAAGGCATGAAATAGTTTGCCATGTATTATCAATATCTTAAGTAATGTATTCACCTTGGCAGGCAATGTGCATAACTACGAGGACAGCTAAGATGGCCCTCAACAGTGACTCATTATAAAAGGCACACACACCATGAAACTCAAGATTGCGTTAATTGCTCTGGCAATTGCGGCAATGACTGTTGCCTCGGCGCCGGCCTCCTGGGCCAATTCGCTGACATTTCAAGGTGTCACGTTCAACTTGACTGCAACGGGATGGCAACACTCTTCAGCTGAACATACTCAATGCCGATCCACTGCAAGCCCCGACTGGGCTGATGCATCCATTATCTCAGGGCTATCGGATTAAATGATATTGGCCTGTCGGGTAGCCTGTCGCTGCCTGGCTGGACATGTCGAGCACCCTACAGCTCAATGCAAATGGCTGTGGAGGCGGGTCCTCGGTGGGTTCTGTTTCACCAGTCCCACTGGCGTGGGTGTGAACAATAATATGACACCTTCACCATTAACTTTACTAGCGGTTCGCTCAATTTGGATGCACCCATTCTGAAGGTGCAATTTCCTGGATCAGCAGCCACTAAGGAGGAAGACCGATGTCGTAGATTTTCGGGCGCCAGCGTTCCTGAGCCTGCATCCTTGATTGCTGCTCGGTGCTGGTTTGGCTGGGATCGGGATCTGGAGACGGATGGTATCGAAGGGTTAATTCTTTTGGATCTTTCCACCTTCCACTGGGTCATTCTGTGGTCCGGTCCTGCTGAACGCCTTGTCTGAGGCAGCGTTCCTAGTGTTCTCCCCCGCTTGAAACTGGTGCAGGTTCTGGCGCAGAGTCACCGCATGCACAACCCCACATCAATTCGTGCCCTCTTCTCGCTGCCGGGCTTCGTCGCCGCCTCCCGGCTCCACGGCGTCTTCGGGGACCGCTACGCCAGAGTCCTGGTGTTACGGCGCCGAAAACAACAGCGATCTGAAGACATACCGGAAGGTCAACATGGTGAGTTGCTGGAGCCTGTATCAGTCGGAACCATAGTACGAATTTCCAAACCTAAAAGAGTTAGTTAGTGGTCACGCCTTGTTGGCTTTACATCGGTCGGCTCCATAAGACCGTTTTCGCTTCTCAACGTCCCGCAAGCGTTTTCTTGGCCTCTTCGGATCCAGGAAAGGTCGGACTAAGTTTCAGTGCGGTCTGAAGGGACTTTTTCGCCCCAGCGGTGTCGCCGTTCTTGGACTGTGCCATCCCGAGGTGAAAGTGGACGTCAGGCTCGTTCGGCAATTTTTCAGCCGCTTCTTTTAAGCGATTCACGGCCAGAAAATAGGCGTTCTTCTTGTAGTAGATCCATCCAAGAGTATCGGCAATGTGAGGATCGTCTGGTTTCTGCTCGCGTGCAGTTTGCGCGTAGGAGAGGGCAACATCAAGATTCCCTCCTTGTTCCGACAATATCCATGCCAGGTTATTGGCTGCGGGGGCAAACTTGGGGTTAAGTTTGAGGATAGTTTCATAACGACTCTGGGCCTTGGCATATTCTTTTCGGCTTTCGTGGATAATTCCGAGCAGCAAATGCGCTTGGATCGCCGTGGGATCTTTTGCGAGGATGGCGTCATATTCCTTCTCAGCCTGATCGGTCTTGCCCGCTTGGTGATAGAGCCGGCCTAAATTCATGTAGGCGGACAGAAGGGAATTGTCGAGTTCGATCGCCTTCTTGAAGGCAATCTCCGCCTGGCCGGTATCTTTCTCCTGCATCCAGAGTTGGCCCAGAAGGTTATAGAGCAGAGGGTTGTTCGGAGAGGCCTCAAGTTGCCGGCTCACTCGCTCTCGCGCTTCACTCGATTTGCCTTGCGCGATCTTGATCATGGCGATTTGGGCCAACGGCTCAATGGCTGTAGGCTTTTTGCTGAGCGCATCCTCGAAGTAGGCCAAGGCCTTGGCGTCATTCTTCTCGGCGCGAGCCACGAGGCCAAGACGATAGGGGCCGATTGCTTCATTGGGGAGTGCTTGCGCGACAGCCTCAAACACGTGCCTGCTCTTGACCACGTCTCCCTTGCGGAGGTAGGCGTCGCCGGAAATAATGGCCGCCTGAACATTGCGGGGATTGAGTTGGATTGCCGCCTGGGCTTGCTCAAGCGCCAAGTCTGTGGAACCTTCGGCGAGGTAGAGTTCAGCCAACGCCGTTCGTGCTTCAGGGAAGTTGGGGTTCAACTTCACCGCTTCGACGAATGCTCCGCGAGCCTGCGTGGCCTGGCGTTTCTGCAAGAATGCCACCCCGAGGAAGTAGTGAGCCCCGGCGAACTGCGGCTCATCTTTTACCACACCTTGAAGAAGTGAAATCGCTTCGTCGACATTTCTTTTTGCCAGCTGGACCCTGGCGTCGAAAAACCTCCCCATGAGGTCATTGTTGTTCTTTTCGAGGATCGCTTTGACCTTCGTTTCCGCCTCGCCTGTCTTTCCTGTGTCGAGATAATGCGAAATCAGCCCGTCGCGGGCTATAAGCGAACGGGAATTCACTTCTGTTGCGCGCTGATAGCTGGCGAGCGCCTTGTCTCGTTGACCAAGCCCGGCAAAGAAATCGCCCAAGAGGATGTGCGGTTTTTCGTCCTGGGGTCTGAGAGCCGCCAGCTTCTGCAGCGTGGCTTCTACCTCTGCCCATTTACCGTAGCGTTGATAGAAGCTGGCGAGTTTCAAGTACATCTCTTCGTTCTGCGGGGCGATATCGAGGGCTTGTTTGTATAGAATTTCCGCTTGGTCCGGTTTCGCCGTCGTCACGCGAAAGTCACCTAGCGCCACCAAAATCTCGACGGAACGTGGGTCGATCATCAAGGCCTGTTTGAGAGCCGCCTCGGCAGCATCCGGGTCCTTCGAAAGCACAGAAGCGCGTGCCAGCTCAATGTATGTGCGCATGTTCTTGGGATCGAGCTCGATGGCCTTTTTTAGCTCCGCGATTGCCTCGGCATAATGCTTTTCATTGATCAGACTCCGTCCTTTGAGGATGAGTGCCTCCATATTTTGAGGTGCCGATACGAGGACGATATCGGCTTGTTCGCGCGCTTTCGTCGGTTCGTTTCCGAGCAAATAGAGTTCGCCCAGCTTGAGCTGGGCGTCTCGGTTCGTCTTGTCCAGCTCCACGGTTCGGCTCAGTTCGGCGAATGCGCCCTGAAGGTTTGTCGTCCCGCCCAACTTGAGGTATGTCAAGGCCAAGCGGTAATGAGTAGCGGCATCTTTTGGGTCGAGTTGCACCACATTCTTGAATTCAAGTAAGGCCTCGCTGTATTGCCCCTTGTTGAAGTAGGCCTGACCCTGTTCGAGATGTTTAGCTTTATTAGATTCAGGAGAAAACCAATCACAGCCGCCTAAGGTAAGGATGATCAATATGCCAATGAACGTTGTGGAAATTAAAAGTCGCATAGATAGGGTTTTCTTGTGAATGACGGTGATTATCCTTCTCGATGTGGGGGGTGTCAACGACTAAGGCCAATCATTCGCAATGCTTTATTTTCCGATGAACGGGCTTTCGTGGCTATCCCACCTGTTGGCTTACCAACCAAGGCCGTTTCGGTGTCGATACACTCATGACGGGTGCCCCTCGCAATCTCCGAGAAGTCCACGTGGATTTCTCAGAGGGCATTGTCTCCACCTGGAACGAAGCCAAGATCCGCTCGGTCCTGACCTGGGTCTTCGCCCGTGGGGGGCACATGACCCGGATGGATATGGCCTTGGATGATCAGGCGGCGCTAGTCTCGATCGCCCGTATCAAACAGGCCGTCGATGCTGACCAAGCCGTGACTCGGTATCGAGGCCCGGCATATTCGTTCCTCGGCTTCGGCTGCCGCTGAATGTTTAAAATGCCTTGTGAACCGTGAATGGCCATGTCCGCCTCCTTCTTCAACACGATGTGTAGCCCCACCCTTCACAGCACAGGGGTGGGGCGTCGAAGAAGTAGGCGGGATGGCGCGCTCGCGGGGGACAGGCCTGAAACGGGAGGGGGCCCACGGGACGGCACCCGGAAGGCCTGGCCGCTGCTCGTCAGCGCCGGCTCGCACTCACTGAGCGTGCAGTTCGAATCCAACGCCGGCGGCCACGCGGGCGCATCGTGGGGGGATGGGGGTGTCGTGAGACTTCCCCGGTTTGTGAGCGATGGAATGTTATTGACGGTAACGGACGCTCTTTCATTTTCCGGGGGGACAATGAGCAAGTTTTTGACAATTGATGAGGCATCGGAGTATCTAGGCACATCCAAATTGACCTTGTATGGCTGGGGATCCGCGCGGAAGCTGGGTTTCATCAAGGTCGGACGGTTAGCGAAATTCAAGCAAGAACACCTCGACAAGTGGATTGACCAACACACAGTCAAGGCGTGGCCAGCAGCGCAAGAGCGTGTAGCAGATCGCTCAGAGCACGGATAGCAGCGGCATAGCGGCAGCTCAGTAGGCAAGTAGGGAGAAAGAGATGGGACAGACTGACCAAACGACCTGACAGTTACTATTGCCCCTCAACGAGCCTAAGAAGGGAACGGGTAGACAGGGCGACAGCCATGAAGATCGTGGGGCATAAGTCAGAGATGATGTGGATGCGGTACAATGCGATTGATGAGCGGGACTTGACGCAAGCGGCTCAGAAGGTTCACAAATACCTCCAAGAGAACAAGCCGGGAACACTTGCTGAGACCATGGCGGACTACCAGCTGCATAAGTGATTGAAAAATAAAGTGCGCCCGTAGCTCAGTCGGATAGAGCATCAGCCTTCTAAGCTGAGGGTCGCTGGTTCGATTCCAGCCGGGCGCACCAGAAACACAGCTCCAGTAAAGGAGATTCAGCGTTTCACGCAAAACTCCAGCCAGCGGCATATAAAGCAAGAGTAGGGGCAGAGTAGGGGGTGGGCCTGCTGCCGATCGCCTTGCCCCTTTAGCCGGAAGATTGAGAACTTGAAAGCGGCGGTGTCGCTCTGGTTCGCCTATTACAATTTCTGCCGCGTTCACGGCTCGTTGAGGGTCACCCCAGCAATGGCGGCAGGTATCGCAGATCACGCGTATTCATTGAATGATCTGCTAACTATTAACTGACTAGAGGGAGATTGCTATGAGTGGACCTGACGGTTACGGAAGATACTATTGGTGCGTTCGCCTTCCTGGTCGAGAGGAAATATACCTGTACGCCGACAGCGTGCAGTTTGTGAATGGCTCATTAGTTTTCATCCGAGAAAAGGCGGACAAAGCAACCGGAAAAGCTGAATCAAAAGTTAATTTCGTCTTTGCCCCAGGCCATTGGGAGAATGTTTTTGCAGCATCACATATCGATGGTGGTGCGGTAGCTGTGGAACATTGGTTTAAAAATGGCAAGCCCAAACAGAAAATAGGTTTTGCAGAGCCTACCGAGGATTCTTAGACAAAACCGATCACTACCCCGGATTGTCAGGCCTCCACGGCCTTCCCTTCGAATAGGCGCGTCATGCACTACAGGGCGGTGACTCGATGGGGGGAAGGTCGACGATGATCGGGATGCGGCGGCCGTCGCGACTATCGGTAACCCACAGGAGCGAGCCACCCACATACATGTTGCTGCTCGGATTGTCAATTCGAGCGACGCTATCACGCAGTATCTTCTCGACCGTTGCCGCGAAATCGGCTGGCATGGGTGGACTCGATGCGAGCAGGATCACGCGTTTGGCACTCGATAGGCGATGCTCCCCGAGCACAGTCAGGTCAGTATCCCATGATGTAGCCGCGCCGGACGCGACGAAGTACAGGCTGAACTCGACCATGTGCCCAGCAGCTGGGCCTGGAAACCACACAACTTTCTTCTTGTCATCGTTCGGCAATAGTGCGCGACTCCCGAGCGATGTGTGAGGCACGAGGATGGAAGGACCTCGGGTGACGCCGGGTGCGTGCTCCACGGGTCTCTCCCACTGCATCGCGCGGCGATTCCCATTCTCGAAGGTCGCACCTGACTGCATCGTCGCGGCCAGCACCCACACGCCGCTCTGGTGGAGACTGATCTTGAGACTACCCATCAGATCCTTCGAGAAGCCGAGGTATACGTCGTCCCTGTTAACAACGAGGCGCCACACGCCTGAGAACGGCATCTCCGGGTGGCCAGATGCGAAGCGAATTGTATGCGCCTTGCCCATCACTCTTCGACATCACCCCTTGCTCTTGTTGCTTGAAGTGCATGCGGCGATCGAGCAGCTGTACCAGGACGCGGGTCACTTCGCTTTCTGGGCAGATGAACTGACATGTATGAACATGCGGGACACGACAAGCATGCCCGAGTCTGGGCGCAGATCTATCAGGAGATCGATGACTGCCTCCGCGAACTTGATCCCATGCTGCCTTCCTTTCAGGTGGATCGAGGGACGATACACCTGATCATACGACGATGCGCAGACTGAAAGCATGCTGGCTCGCCCAGTGGATTGGCGAACGGCGTTTGGTGGAGACGGAGCCCGATGGATTGGACCCGGAGTTTCGGCTGGCGCTTCGTGAGGAAGAGGCAGAGTTTACACGCCTCATCGATCAATTCAAACGGCTGGTGGCCGCGGCACCCTGAGTGACGGGGCCAGCTTTGCGATGTCGGGGGGGGAGACGGCGAGGGGAGTCGAGGGCTGGAGGGCGTCAACCCTCCGCCGGCCTCAGCTCACCCGGGACGACCGTGCGGGGAGCACAATCAAGCACAATCCCGCACGGGGAGGGCGCCGCGCGCAGGATTGGCGCGGGGTTTCGCGAGGACCCGCAGAGGGGAAACATGCGGCTCGCTGATGAAGAGATGCCCTGCTGATCAAACTCCGCAGACCCAGGAGCATGTAACGAAACAGAAAAACAAGGAGTCGGAGTAATCAAGATCGTGCTGGATGAGCCTGGGGTGGGACAATCTGGCAACAGAGTGGTAGCATGCATCTGAGAAGATCTTTCACGCCGTGAACATTCAGATATTGGTTCATGACGCGATGAATTTGAGAAGTTTCTCTCGCCTCTGGTTCGGTGTGTTATCGTGACCCGCCGAAGGACGATGGGCTCCTATCGCATGGTGTGATCCTTCAGCGCTAACTCTCTCACAGCTCGCTTGCACATGCCCGTAGTATTACGCTTCCCTCACTTGTACGTGCAACACAGAAGTCAGCATAATGCCATGGCTTAAGACAGCGAAGAAAAATCGGACACTGTCATGAATGAAGTCAGTGCGTTCGTTTCTCAATATGGGGAGATCCTCGTCTTTGCCGTGGTCTTGGCGGAACAAATCGGATTGCCCTTGCCTGCCGTTCCCATCTTACTTGTGGCCGGGGCTTTGGCCGGTGGCGGAAAAATAGATCTCACGGGAGTTATCGTCCTCTCCGTCATTGCCTGTATGGCTGGCGATCTATTCTGGTATGAGCTGGGGCGCCGACGGGGCAGACGCGCATTGAACCTCTTGTGCCGGGTCTCCCTGGAGCCGGATTCCTGCGTCAGACGTACAGAGAATTTCTTTACCCGGCATGGCGTGGGATCACTCGTCTTGGCCAAGTTCATTCCAGGATTGAGTACTCTGGCGCCGGCGCTCGCCGGATTGTTCCGAATAAGCATGCAGCGGTTTCTTCTCTTCAACGGGCTGGGTGCTGTCTCTGGACCCTCGCATTTGTCCTTCCCGGTTATCTGCTCAGCGACCAAATCGAACGACTTGCGGAAGAGGCCGAGCGTCTGGGCTTATGGCTGGCCTCTATTTTCGGCGCCGGGATTGCCGCCTACATCATGTACAAGTACATTCATCGGCAGCTTCTTCTGCGCGAATTGCGGATCGCCCGCATCACGGCGGAGGAGGTGAAACAAATGATGGATAATGGTCATGAGCTTCTGGTGGTGGATTTGCGGGGCGCCCTGGATCACGAAGCCGATCCCTATACGATTCGAGGCGCGCTCCGCATGACGGCAGAAGAACTGGAGCAGCGGCACCATGAGATTCCGCGACACAAAGACGTGATCCTCTTCTGCGCTTGCCCGAATGAAGCCACCGCTGCCAAGATGGCATTGATGCTGCGGAGTAGGGGGATCACCAGAGTCCGGCCACTTGCCGGAGGAATCGATGCGTGGCGTGAAAAGGATTTCCCGTTGGAAGGTTCGAGAGTTGTCGAAGTTTCGACGCTAACCGAGACTACTTGACGTGGTGCACAAATGAATGGATCTTTACGCACTCATCGCTGGGCAGCAGTTCTGCGTGTTTCACTGTTGTAATGGCGCCAATATGCACACAGGTTCCTTCCGCCATCGTTGTCTTTGTTCTATTCGTGAAGCGTCTGATGCACGAAGGACACAGCGATCGACCCCTCGCCCACTGCGGAGGCGACCCGTTTGATATTGCCGCTTCGGACGTCGCCGACCGCGAACACGCCGGGCAAACAGGTTTCGAGAAGATGGGGAGCCCTGGCGAGCGGCCAATGCGCGGTCGCCAGATCCTCCTGTGACAGATTGGGTCCCGTCTTGATGAACCCGTCGGCATCGAGCGCGACGCATCCGACGAGCCACTGTGTGTTGGGAACGGCACCGGTCATGAGAAAGACGTGTCTTATGTCGTGGGTTTCGGTGCTGCCGGACAGATTGTCGCGCCAGCTCACTCGTTCGAGATGATGATGTCCTTCCAGAGCCACGATTTCGGTTTTGGCACTGAGAACGATGGCTGGATTCTGTTCAATGCGGCGAATCAAATAGCGCGACATGGTCTCCGCCAGCCCGCTCGATCGCACGAGCATATGCACACGCTTGCTCGCCTGCGCGAGGAAGACTGCCGCTTGGCCGGCTGAGTTCCCCCCTCCCACCACAACCACCTCTTCACTGCGGCACATCTGTCTTTCCATAAATGTTGCGGCGTAGTACACACCCGTGCCTTCAAACTGTGATAAGTTCGCGATGGGCGGTTTCCGATAGGCGGCCCCGGTTGCGATGATGATGGTGCGTGCCGGCACGCGCAGATTGTCGTCGATGCCAATGGTGTAGGGCTTGCGATCGCACGCAAGATGTTTCGCTCCCTTCGTGATAAGCATTTGTGCGCCGAATTTCTGCCCCTGCGCATAGGCCCGTCCCGCGAGATCTTGGCCTGAGATGCCAGTCGGAAAACCAAGATAATTTTCGATCTTCGAGCTGGAGCCGGCCTGTCCTCCCGGCGCGTTCGTCTCCAGTACAAGAACATCCAGGCCTTCCGATGCGCCGTACACGGCGGCCGCGAGTCCAGCTGGTCCGGCGCCGACGATGACCACGTCGCGTATCTGGGTTTGGTCGATGGGTTTGTTAAAGCCGAGGCAGTCGGCAATCTGCTGAATGGTCGGATTCCGCAGCACCACATCGCTACGGCAGATCACCACCGGGACATCCGCAGCGGTCACGTGAAACTGGTCTAGCAGCCCCTGAACATCGACGTCACGGTCAAGATCGATATAGGTGTATGGATGGCTGTTGCGCGTGAGGAATTCTTTCACGCGGAGTGTACCAGAGCAATGATTCGACCCGACGACGACGACATCTCCGAGCCCCTGCGCAATCAACTCGACTCTGCGGGTAATGAATGCCCGCATGATGATCTCGCCAATCTCGCTGTCGGTCTGCACCAGGGCCACCAAGTGTTCGCGATCCAGCTCAATCACTTCACCCGCCTCACTGGCGCGCGATCGGACAAGCACGGGACGGCCCGATAGCATGTTGACTTCGCCGGTGAACTGACCGGGTCCAAAAACCGTGACGAGCCGCTCGGTCGTGCCGGATGGCAGTACTATCTCTAGCCGACCTGCCATGACGACAAAGAATGGCACGACATGTTCCCCCGCCTCGAAGAGCACCTCTCCAGCTCGGATCGAACGCACCTAGCATGCACAGCGATCCGCTGAACCTGAGCAGGCGTCAGCGTCGGAAATATCCGCTCCACACCGGAGGCAAGTGTCAGCGTGATCGGAA
>CAWGDV010000020.1:0-68950 GCA_963821465.1 uncultured Nitrospiraceae bacterium
CGCTGTGGATATGGAATGGACTGAGGACGGTCGTTACACCGGCAATTACCGCTGCCGGGCTTGCCGGTGCGGCGGTTCATCCACCGCGAAAGTCCTATCGACTTCCCTCGACTATGCTCTTCCTGCGAGGCCGTCGCGCCCTTTTCGATTTGTCCCTCCCGTCGCTTTCCACCGAATGCACTGAGATGTCATTTTGTCTTGTTAAGCGACAGGACGTGTTTTTCACCTTCCGCCTCGTTTACGCTCGCCTCAATACGATTTCCAGGGCTGATCTGTCCGTTCATCTGAGTACTTAAATCGATATGGAGCAGCACTTCCTCACCGTTAGTCTTTTTGAGAAGGAGGTTTGCGCCGTTCATGTGCAATATTTCTCCCGTGATGGTGTGGAGACCCTGCTGGGGTTTTTCACCGCATTTCACGGGATCGGGTTCCGGCCTGGTATCTCAGCACATGAGTCAAACTTCTTATACTCATCCGCCTGCGTGGCAATGGGCAGACTCAGGCACAGCACGAGATGATACAACACGACACCAAAGTGCTTGCCTGCGGGATTAGCTTGGCCTAAATTCGATATCTGTCGGTGAACAATCAGACTGAAGGGAACGGGCCGTGGACCGTGAGGGCATGCACTGAGAGGCTGTCGAAAGAATACAGCCCGGCCCCTCTCGGAGCCGGGCCTGCACAATCGGTCCCTCAGAATTCCGATGGCGTTCACGGCGTGTTCACCACGCGTCCGCGAGGCCGTGTTCCCATCGCGTCTTCTGAAGTGCCTCATGTTACCGCAGCTGCGATGACGCCATACTAGGAAACACCCTAGTCCGATTCAGGTGCCACTGCCATCGCTCCCTCTACAAAAGATCCGCCACTGATAGCCCAGCAAAAGCAAACACAGTTCTTTGTTAGAAACTTGCATCAGGGATTCTCGACCTTGAGGATTTTAATCTGCACCACGATCGGCTTTCCCGCGAGCGGATGGTTGTAATCCAACTCAGCCACCACGTCCCCTACTGCCGCCACAGTGGCGAGCTCCCCTACATCATTCCGCAAGACATCTCCGGCTTTCGCTCCCAACGGCAACAGTGTTTTGGGGATCGTCAGCTTTTTACTGTCATCATGTGGACCAAAACTTTCCCTTGGACTCAGTTCAACTTTCTTTTCCTCCCCGGGTTTCATTCCTACGACTTCTCGCTCCAATGCTGGAAAGATCTCGTGCCGACCCTGAATAAACTCACTGACATTGCCGTAGTCGATCCCGGTCGAGCCGGAAGCGGTCGCCACATATTGGAGAGTAACTTTCGAGCCTTCCACAATCTGATTTGATCCAGTGTCCATCCTGTTCGTCGACTGCTCCATCAATGGTTCCCGCACAGATTGGGACTCCACTCCATATGCTCCATATACGGTTGGAACTATGCCGAGGCTTAGAACCACTGCCGCTGTACGAAGAGATGTGTGTTTCATGATTGGTCTCCTTCATCAATCCGATTCGATCTATCAACTTCGCTCTCTTCTTTCGATGAGCTCATCCTTGTGAATCTTGGTGACTTTGGTGATTCTCTGACTCAAGTCGCTATCGCTCAATTCGACATCGATCTTGACGCGATCGCCTTTGGCAATCGGCTGCTCCATGATTTTGGAATCGGCCACTGGCATCGTCCATGTTTGTCCGGTGCTCGTCTGGAATGTAATCGTATGCTGGACTTGATCGATCCCGACGATCGCACCGGCAAAGGTGGTTGCGGCTTCGCTGATGAGCACCGTCGCGACAGCGGTCCAGAGCAGACAGATGATCGTGATTGCGATCTTGGCTTTCTTCATGATGCACCTCCCAGCTGAAACAAGATGATCAAACTTGTGCCATAAGATGCCGACGGAACTTCCTTCCGTTGCACTGCAGGCATCTTCCAATGGATGCCTGCTGCCTTTCTCAGGCGCAAGTTGTTTGCCAAAGCGGGTGAAGAGGTCCAACCTTCAATATTGTAAGGGCTTAGCGTTGCTTCACTCACAGTGAGGGTGAGAAGGAATTATGGATTCAGAGAACATCTTGTCCCGTGCGCTCTCCGAAAGAGTTGAATTTCCACAAGAATATGGTCGCTGACATTTTGTCTGGTTCTGAACATTCCATCCGTGAGGCAGGGTCAACTCAAAGGTATTGAAACTTTACGTGATTCGCGGTCATGGCACTCACGCCAATCTTACCCGAGACCGATGCGATGTTAATCAAGATGCCGTACCCTGTCCCGGAATTGGCGAAGGGCGAAATGGCTCCCGCAGAGGATACCGAGCAGGTTCGTTTGGATCACCCGCGCACGATCGACCAGAGGAACCCTCCGAGCAATGTCCTATACGAATGCACACACATTCCTTATCTGTGATCCTGGCTATACTCTAATCTGATAAGAGAACACCCGCATCCGGGGGAAATCCTAGGCAAGCGATTTCCCACACGAACCAGAGGTACGGGATAGCTCAAAGATATACCTCCCAAACAACTAGGGCCTTTCCTCGTGGGCCCGCTGTCCGTCCGTCTATAGACTGAGAACAAGCTTTAGAAGACGCTATGGGAATCGGCGGGAGCGTGGGGGCCTCCGTGCTCATGTCAGTGAACCCATAGCGGAAATCCCGAGCTCAAGGCCCGGTGCCGAAAGGTACCGGGCCTTTGTTCCGTCCTCTGGTCTATGTATTCCTCGCGCCGGTTGGCTCGCGAGGCTCATGGGCATAGCGTAAAGATGGAGCACTTGCGATGAAACCGTGTCCTGTCTGCCAAGAAAAAGCTGAGTGGCGGTATAAGGACGGCTGGGGTATCCTGGCCTGTGCCGACTGGTTTACCGGAAAATGCGAGGGGGAACCCCTTGATGTGGCCCCCCCGGGGTGGAGATCTGCGTCCAAGAGGGCGTGGTCTTGACGAAGATGAACGCTACAATCAGTGGGTTAAAACGCGACTAAGAGAGGTCTGGCCGCGAGAGCTTTCGGCATGAGCAACGACCGCCCCAAACGTGACAGCATGAGCATTGAGGAAGCGACGATCTCCAACATGTGGGAGATTGCGGCGATTGTCGAACTCCTGGAGCGGAAGGGCCTCTGCACGAAGCACGACCTCTACGACATCATCACCGAGTTCCGCCGCAAGAACCCCCGCTCCAGCATGCCTGAGACGGCCTTCCCTGAGCCGTACCTCCTCACCGAGACCGAGAACACGATCATTGATGACATTCTCGCGCTGCTAAACAAGCACGGGCTGACCTCGCACCAGTCGATGAACCTTCTGGAGCGGTTGGGTGGCATCATTGAAATTGGACAGTGTGCGGCGAATGGAACGACGCACTAGGAGAGATGAGTCCCTAATCACTGCTGAATTGGTAACCCTGCGCAGTGCAGCTAAGCAGATATTAGTATGCATGGCTCGACCCTTCGGATACCATGACACCTGACGATTGGAAATCAGTGTGTCTGAGCGGCAGCTCGGTTGGGTCCTTGGGATCGAGCGATGCGTATGGTGTCACACAGCGGGCGTGAGGCGATCACAGGGAAACTGATTCGTGCGCGACGCCTGCGAATGCAGACGGCCCTCCAACTCTTAGTGTTCAGTGGAGTGATTCGCCGTGCCAACGTGGAGCCTCCTTCCCTTAGAGCTGAGGGGGCTGTTGCACTGCAACCCAGCGAGGCAGCCGATAACGTCATCTCAGCGTCTTCGTCCTGAGTCTCGATTTCTGCTAAGAGCATCCTTGTTTTAAGCGAAAGAATCGTACCCTATCACGATCAAACAAAATCCCCTCTTCGGTCGTTTCTGTCGTCGGCGACACC
Source organism: uncultured Nitrospiraceae bacterium (assembly GCA_963821465.1). Taxonomy (GTDB): domain Bacteria; phylum Nitrospirota; class Nitrospiria; order Nitrospirales; family Nitrospiraceae; genus Palsa-1315. Next base: position 3,805 of record CAWGDV010000020.1, read on the forward strand.
CTCGAAGTCCTGCACAATCACCACCCGAACGTATCCGTCTGAGCGGCATCGACTGCCCGGCCCTACGAACGATTTGATCGGAGCGACTCGCTGTGTTGTTGATTCCACCCTGAGAGGGTGGCGCCGAGCTATGCCCGAATGAGAAGATGGCTAATTAGAGCAGGTTCTTCGATGTGCATGGCTGCGAGGGCATCGATAAATCGTTTCAGTCTCATCCGGTCATTTGGGCTCACCACGATCACTTCCACCGTGATCCAGTGCGTGTGAACCCTTTTGACTTCCGCCAACCGGATGTCTATGTAGGCCTCCTCGCCTTCCAACCATAATTGGACTTTCACAAACTCCCCTACTGTCAGATGATCAGGGGTGGTGAGCTTATACCCACACTGATGCGCACCCTCTAAGCGTTCGAGGACGCACCCGTCCGCTTTTAGCTGCTTGCCTACGTTTGCGAGCACGCAGTCAATAGTGAACTTCTGCCGATCCCACAAGATCTGTTGTTTCCCCTGAGCCATAACGTCATGCGCAGGGTAGTGTGAGAAAGGAGTGCGTGGCTATTCCTCAGTAGGCGGGGGGGCCTACCAGAAATGGTGGTGATCGAAAGACACAGGAGGGCTAATCCAGAGTCGGTGCCGCCGTGGGAGTGGCGAAAAAAGAAGTGAAGGTGGAATCGAGTAGACCTCACAATCCCTCCTCCTAAATCCCAGATACCTACTTCCGAGGTACTTCATCTGGGTCTGTCTCTGGCCAGGGCGTGCGCTATCCTTTTTCCATGAGCGACGGCCTACACCAAGGAGGGCGATCATGACCTGCTTACGCTGCCTGGGTCTCATGGTAGAAGACCAATTCTTAGACATGGAGGGCGCCGCTGGAGAGATGTGGACGACCAGCTTGCGTTGTGTGAATTGCGGTCATGTCCACGACTCCGTGATCGAGCAGCATCGCCTGGCCCAACAGGAGAAGGTCTTGGTGCTTTCAAGTGGCGAGCCGGATTATCAGGATGACGAGGTCCATCTTGGTGCCGAGTCCATTATCAGACGAGTGGCCTGATAAAGCCACTAGACAGCAAAGGGGGATGCACTTGGCTTATACGCGTCTGCCTGGCTCTTTCGAGCGGGTTATTCCCCCACCAAAGCTGTATGGATTTCTCGTGTCCTCGGCAGTACCGTTACACCAAGAAGCAGAATCCATGGGGTGGCTGAATGGTGCGATGCCATCGGCAAGATCGTGTCAGACTTCCTAGCGGGAGACCCCCAGGTTGCGGACAGCGGCAGGCCTGGACGAGGCATTGTCCCTGTTGTAGACGCTGGTTGACGAAGCAGGATCCCATGGCACCTTGGGTCTGTTCTTGCGGATGGCTGAGCGGATAAGCGCACAGTCACCAAGAGGAGGAGCGCATCATGAACCTACAGCGGGATGCGGGTCGCTGAAGGTGGACTCCACACGAAACCGAGGAGGTTGCTTGGCGTGACAGTTACGGCCGCGAGAGTTGCGACAGACCAGAGTACCCAGGCTCGGCGAGTCCAGACCTTATGAGCCATGTCGGTCATCTGTCTCCTCCTGCTCTTCTTGCTCACATCTTCGCTGGTTCGTTAGTCTAGCCCCTTGGAATCCCTCTCCATGGACAGAGTCAATCAGGGCTGGTGCTGGTGGTATCGCAAGTATGGGCCAGGGGGTACGGTGCTGGAAGGGCTAGGGAGTGAAGCACGAGAGGGGCGGAAAGGCTTGTGGGCTGATCCGAAGCCGGTCCCACCGTGGGAGTGGCGGAAGAGAAGATAGCGTCACTCGCGTAGGGTCAATTTTTCTGTTTCCACGATAGCCATCAGGGCTCGACGAGCAGCTTCACCATCACGATTCACTCAAGTGCCACCAGTGGCACCTACTGCTGTAACTCATTGATTTTCCATGACATGAAATGTCACTTTTTGCATCGTCTTTTTGATGCAAGTAGTTGTTTCAGCTCATTTTGTTGATGCACTGAAAAGGCTGGTGTCGACAGTTCAATTCTGTCCCTCGGCACCACTCCTCACTCCCCATTTTTAGATTGATGACCAATCGGCCCGGCCCATTCGCCCGAGCGAATGGGCTCTGGGTCATTTCCATTTTTGAAGCCGAGAAAAGTAGAACATGGCAATGGCCACGGTTGCCGCCACATTGAGGGATTCTACCTTGCGGCTGAGTGGGATCGTAAATCGAGTGGTGGCCAGCCCGCTGATCTCAGCTGATAAACCACGACTTTCATTACCAACAGCAAGAACCAGTTTTCTCGGCACCTGTTGAATCTCCTCGATCGAACAAGTTTTATCCCCTGCCACCTCTGCCGCAAAAATCTGACAGCCTTGCCGAATCAACCCAGACATATCCCTGGCGGCAAAGATCGGCAGCGCGAGCACCACCCCGCTCGTCGCACGAACCACCTTGGGGTGATAGACATCGGCAGATTCCGGCGTGAGCCACAGGGCACTCGCATTGAGAGCTGCCGCTGTTCGAATAATGGCTCCAACATTGGCAGGATCTTGTAGCTGCTCTCCAAAAACCCCCAAGATAGTCGGTTGTCCAAGAACCTCTCCTTCATCCCATGTCGGTTGCCGCACCACAGCGAGGATGCCCTGCGGTGCGTCCAGATCGGACAGTTTTGAGAACTGGAGGTCGGGGCAGGAATACTGTTGCGTTGAGGAGGCTAGTCGAACCAGCCGGTCGCTCTGCTTCTCTTTTGACAGATAGCCGTAGGCAGTAACGATCGTGAGAATCTGCTCAGGATTCCTAGTCAGGAGATCTCGAACGGCATGGGCACCTTCGACCACGAACGTGCCATTCTGTGCACGTACGCGTCTATCAAGAAGGAGTTCACGAATATACTCCCGTTGGAAACGCGTCAGGAGGGGGGATGAGGAAACCACGCTAGCGCGTCATAGCGGACAGAATGGGTTTAGCGGCGCTTCCGCCCGGATGCGGCTTCGGCAGCCCGAATCCGTTGAGCCCGTGCCTTCGCTCGCTTCAGTGCGGTTAACTTCCCTCTGGTTCGATTCTGCTCGTGCTGAAGCTTGTCGAACTGAGACTTGAGATGAAGCTTTTCCCTCTTGTGAAGCGTGGCACATTCTTCTTGAGAAAGCTGGATCCAATCTCCACATGTCCGAGCCCGCTTGATCCGCTGTTCCAACGACTCCCGCAACTGCTTGGAACGCATGCTTAAGAGGGATTTCAAGGCATCTTTGCGCCGCTGAACTTCTTCTTCTTCTGCTATAATTCCACGAATATCCGTTCCTAACATCATATACCTCCTTACTGGGTCGAGTATGAACTTGATGCGCATTATACCTGATTTCATGGCACATCTTCCAGAGAGTGAAATTACTCATAAACCCTTGTGTTTCAAGGCATATCATGCCAGAGGCCGACAGAGGGAGGTTGCGGAGAGCGCTCCACTTTCAGTACTATCGCGCCATGGCGCTCGGACAGCAGATTCAAGCTTGGCGTATCTCACGAGGTCGTTCAGTCGACGACTTGGCAACCGAGTTGCATCTTCTTCCCCATGTGTTAGAGGAAATAGAAACGGGAGAAATTGATCCCTCCGCCTCGCTACTCGAAGCACTTGCTGTAGCGATGAAGATTCCTCCAGCTTGGCTCTTCAGCCATCCGACCTCGTTCCGTACCTTGTTTGACGATCCAGAGGAAGATGCCAGCTCCATTCCTGCAGGCCCAGATCCAGTCACAGAACGCATTCTCGCTGGATCGCAAATGGATCGTTTGCTGTACGTCTTGTTGACCGCTCTTATGCAAAGCGGCGAACCCAAGTTGCTCCGTGCAGCGGAAGTGAGTTTGCGTAGCCTCGTCAAACAAGCCAAACAGGCGACAATTCCCTGGCAGAATCGCCCATCGGGCCACTTCGAACCACCAAGCGATTAGACCACAGGGTTCATGACTGCTTCTGCAGCAATCACCGATGTTCAGGCGAGAGGCACGGGGTCAAAGGACCTGCAGCAGAAAATACTTCAAGTACCGTGTTTCCGGCATGGTGGAGAGGATGGGATGGTCACTAGCCTGTCCGCGCTGTTCAAGCAAGCGGACCTGCCGCTTCGCATCTCGTGCAGCAAGGCGGATACCTGTCCACAATTCCTGTTCAGTCACATGGTGGGAGCAGGAACTCGTGGCCAGAAATCCCTCCGACTTGGTGAGTCGCATCCCCAGCAGATTCACATCTTTGTATCCAGCCAGGGCACGAGGCACTGCCTGTTTACTGCGTGCAAATGCCGGGGGGTCGAGCAACACCAGATCGTAGTGGCGCCCAGCCCGTTCAAGCTTTCGCATCTCCTCAAACGCATCCGCCGCTCGATAGATGCAACGATCATCCACCTTGTTTAACACCGCGTTGTTTCGAGCCAGCGCCAGGGCCTCCTCACTGACATCCAGCCCTTCGACCGACTTCGCTCCCGCGAGTGCCGCATGAATCCCAAAAGCTCCAGTATGAGCAAACACCTCCAGCACCTCCGCACCGGCCGCAAACCGTGCCGTCACCAGTCGATTCTCTCGTTGATCGCAAAACCAACCAGTTTTTTGCCCTCGTTCAATATCCACAAGAAATCGAGCAGGCCCTTCCTGAATCTTAACCGTCGTTGCACCATCCCCTCGGAGAAATCCTCTCTCCAGCGGCAGCCCCTCCAACGTGCGGCTCTTGGCATCATTGCGCAGATACACTCGCGTGGCTCCGGATTCCTGACACAAGAGATCGGCCAGCAGCTCTTTCCGGCGGTCCATACCGGAGGATAGGGTCTGCATAACCAAAACATCATCGTATCGATCCACGATTAAGCCAGGCAATCGATCCGCTTCTCCATAGATCAGCCGATACGCATTGGTGCCGGTGACGATCCGCTGACGCAGCCTGACGGCCTGCGCGAGCCGCCCCCTCCAAAACTGTTCTGTAATGGGTTCGTCGTCGAAGGTCAGTATCCGGACGCGGATCTTGGATGCAGGATTGTAGAGGCCTCTGGCGTAGAATCGTCCATTCGGCGCCATGACATCGACCACATCGCCCGAGACCAGCTCTCCGCTGACCCCCTCGACATAGCCGGCATAGATCCAGAGGTGCCCAAATGGCTCGACCGCGCTTGCGCGCGGGAGGTTAACGCGTCCGCGGGGACTGTCATCGTAAAGGGCCATGTCGTACTTATCCAATGGCGCAACCCGAACGTCAAGCCCCTCCGTCAAGCAACTGCATCAAGCAACTGCTTGCTTGACGGCTGACCTGCACTGTGGTTTGCTGCGCCTATCCGTGAGGTACCGCATGTTTTCCGCTCCATGAACCAGGAAGCCCAACAATGAAACGAATACCGACCATCGGTTCCGCCGTGATCGATCGGCTCCATCAACTGGGAGTCCGTCATATCTTTGGAATCCCCGGCGACTATGTCCTCAGCCTGTACCAATTGATCGACGCCTCACCGATTCAACATGTCGGGACCACGCGCGAGGATTGTGCGGGGTTTGCAGCCGATGCCTATGCGCGTATCAACGGCATTGGGGCGGTCTGTGTGACCTACTGCGTCGGCGGTCTCAATACCGTGAATGCGATCGCCTGCGCCTATGCAGAACGATCACCAGTAGTATTGCTCACTGGATCACCGGGGCTCTCGGAACGTATTCGCACGCCCTACATGCACCACATGGTGCGTGATTTTTCTACGCAACGGGATGTCTTCGAGAAGATCACCGTTGCCGCCATTTCGCTGGACGATCCCTCAACCGCCGAGCGAGAAATGGATCGGGCCTTTGCGGCGCTGTTGCGCTATCGCCGCCCGATCTACATCGAAATCCCTCGCGATCTCGTGCATACGCCACTGGCACACCCATTACGCCCCCTGTGCCTGGATGATGAACCAAGCGATACCGCCGCTCTGGACGAAGCTATCGCTGAAGTCCGCGCCATGCTAGCATCAGCCATCCGGCCGGCTATCCTCGCTGGTGCGGAGATCGGACGATTCGGCCTACAAGACGATCTGACTCGCCTGGTCGAACAGCTCAATGTCCCCATCGCCTCGACCCTGTTGGGAAAATCCGTCATCCGTGAAGATCATCCACTCTATGTCGGAGTCTACGGAGGTCTCATCGCGCGCGACGAGGTCCAACAGTTCATCAATGCATCCGACTGCCTCCTGATCCTGGGATCGATTTTATCCGATGTCGAAGATCTCAACGCCGATTCGCCCTTACTGTCGGAAGGCCGCACGATTCATGCGACAGCCGATCGGGTAGCCATCAAACACCACCGCTACGATGCGATCCGGTTTCAAGACTTCGTGAAGGCACTGGTGACCAATCCCCTTCCTTCGTTTCCTTCTCGCTCGCTACCGGCGCCGCTCCCCATGGCACAAGACACCCTTGCACTGGATGCCCCCGTGACCTTGAATGGACTCTTCCGCCACCTCGATAGGTTGTTGGACAAACACACTCTCGTGATCGCCGACGTTGGCGAATCACTCTTTGCGGCAGCCGATCTCCATGTCCACCGGCGATTCGAGTTCCTCTCTCCAGCCTATTACACCTCGATGGGATTTGCCGTCCCGGCAGCCGTGGGCGCCTCGTTTGCCGATCCCACGCTCAGACCGATCGTGCTGGTCGGCGACGGCGCGTTCCAAATGACGGGGACGGAACTCTCGACCGCCGTGCGATATGGTCAAACCCCGATCGTCGTCGTTCTGAATAATCGAGGATACTCCACTGAACGGGAGATTCTCGAAGGCCCCTTCAACGACGTCCACGAGTGGCACTATGAACGGGTCTGCGACATGATCGGAGGCGGAGTTGGCACACGGATCGCAACCCAAGGGGAGTTCGAACGTGGACTCACCGCCGCCTTAGCCGACTCCAACCGCCTGCATGTCATGAATGTGCTGCTCGATCCAGCCGATCGCTCGGCCGGCATGGTCCGACTGGCCCATCGCCTTGCCAAACGACTCTCCACTGATCGCCCTTAGCCCACCTCATTCACGAAGGCTTCTACTTCCATCGCCGATCCGCTGCTCTTGCGCGTGCAGCGTCGTTCGTGAATCGTGAGTTCTCACTCCGAGTGCAATACTTCACACCATGATGGGTTACGGTGTTGCAATGCCTCGGCATCGATCAACGGGGCCTACTCCCCCACATGCCACAGATTGCCCAGGGCCCTGCCGAAATGGGCTACCACAGGTGCCAGGCCACTGGGAAGGTGAACCTTGCTCAAGGGAGCCTATATATAATGGTTCAGCCGTCAGTACACTGATGGAGCGGACGACTCACCTGGTCCTGCTAGCCCAGATGAAGAGGATGGGATGCCTGGAGTGCTTAACTGGGATTCACGAAAAAAACTATGGTATGTACCCTCCCCGCTATGGAAAACCCTCACTCAGGTCGCTTCCCCTTCGCCCCTGCGATGAGTTCCGCTGCCGTTTCACGCACTTTTTTCGTAATGGTGGGACCGCTCAACATGCGGGCGATTTCTTCTTCTCGCCCCATCCCCTTGAGTACTCTGGCCGACGTGGATGTCCGTTGGCTGTCCAGCCCCTTTTCCACAAGTAGATGGTGCTCTGCTTGGGACGCGACTTGAGGAAGATGGGTGATGCAAAATACTTGATGAAACAATCCGAGCTTGCGCAGTCTCGTTCCCATAGCTGCAGCGACTGCCCCACCGACTCCCGTATCGATTTCATCGAATACCAGGACCGGAACCTGGTCCATCTCGGCTAACACCGTCTTGAGCGCCAACATAATGCGTGAGAGTTCCCCGCCGGACGCAACCCTGCCCAACGGTCTCGGGGGTTCACCGGGATTGCTTGAAAGAAGGAATTCCGATCGATCGCACCCGGTCGGTCCAATCCCCTCGGCCGACTCATCGCGTGAGACCGAAATTTGAAAAACCGCCTGCTCCATTTTCAGCGCTGCCAGCTCCGCTCCCACCGCCGTCGTCATTCGCTTAGCCGCGTCAACTCGCTTCTTGGACAGCTGCTGTGCCAGCGTGCGGAGACGACGGGTCTCTTCATCCAGCCGCGCAGTCAACTCAGCAGTTCTTTCTTCATGGTTGTCCAGTGCCCGGATCTCCTCCAATGCCAATCTCTCAGCCGCCAGCACTGCTTCGACCGACCCTCCATACTTTTTCTTTAACCGCTGAATCAGGTCGAGCCGGTCCTCCACGACAGCCTGGCGATCAGGATCGGCCTCTAACTGTTGTGCATAGTCGCGCAACCGTCCTGCAAGGTCTTTAAGTGAGATCGCCGACTCCGTCGCAGCCTGTTCACAATCGCTCATCGTCGGATCGGTCTGGGCTAACTCGGCAAGGGTTCGCCCGATGCGCCCCAGCCGGCTGAGCACAGCCTGCTCATCCGCCTGCAACTCAACATGCGCCTCGTAGGCCAACTCCCTGAGCCGATGCGCATGTACCAGTCGCTGCCGCTCGCTCCGCAGCTGTTCTTCTTCATCGGGCAGCAGGCCGGCTTGCCCGATCTCCTGAACATGGAATCGCAACATGTCCTCACGTCTTGCACGGTCAACGGCGTCACTCTGCAAGATGTCCAATTGTCTGCGCAGTTCCCTCCACCCCTGATAGGCTTGTTCGTACCTCCCGCGTAGCTCATAGAGGCGTCCGAACCCATCAAGAGCGTCTAATTGTTGGGCGGTCGCCAACAGTGATTGCTGCTCATGCTGGCCATGGATATCAACAAGGGTGCCGCCAAGTTCTTCGAGCACACGAAGAGGGCAAAGACTGCCGTTGACGTACACTCGGTGACGGCCGGAGCGGGAAAGCACGCGCCGAAGAATCAACTCGGACTCGTTTTGACCGATGATTTCGTGTTGCCGCAGTCGTTGAAGAAGAGGATGGGTGTCAGGGAGGTGGAAGGCGGCTTCAAGCTGCGCCTCGTCTTCTCCTGAACGGATCTGGTCGGTTGAGGCTCGCCCGCCGACCAGCAAGGCGATGGCATCGATGAGGAGAGATTTACCGGCCCCGGTCTCCCCGGTCAGGACCGTAAACCCGGACTGGAATTGAAGACTCAGCTGCTCAATGAGCGCGAAATTGACAATGCGCAACTCGGCGAGCATTGCGGCAGGTGACTACAATCCTTAGGCTGAGCCGGCAGGTTGCGCCAGCAGCGAATCGATCATGTCCTTGAACTGCCGCTTCGGTCGAGCCCCTACGAGTTTCTCCACGACCTGTCCGTTCTTGAAAAACAAGATCGTCGGGATGCTCATGACCTGATAGCGACCTGCGACCTCTGGATTTTCATCGGTATTGAGCTTCCGTACCTTCATCTTTCCCGCGTACTCTTTGCTCAATTCCTCGATGACCGGCGCGACCATCTGGCAAGGACCGCACCAGACGGCCCAAAAATCTACCATCACGAGTTCGGAAGACTTGATGACCTCTGCATCCCACGTTGCATCTTCGACCTTCAGTGCATCACCTGCCACGTACATTCCTCCTTCGCTGAACCCACGGTAAAAATTGAAACCGTACGGCATCGTATACCAGCCCTCTTCGAGGAGTCAAATCCGCCTGACCGTTGCTGCAGGACTCTGCAGCTCACCGCGGAGATACCCAAGGAGAACCATCCCCTTACATCTGCAAGCCGTGTCTTCAGATCATTCGCTCACCGTCCATAGCCGCCCATCTCAGGCTGAGGCATGTCCGATTGTGGCCTCCCATACTGTCCGTCAGGCGAGGGCCAGGGCAGACCTTTCTCCCCGATCAGCAGCGGGCTGAGAATAGTTTTTATGAGGGTCGTTCCGAGGTTTTCGGTCCATCCAATCCCGGTTAAACTGAGCATGAAATTGTACGAGGCGCGATCAGGAAACTGGATATAATACAGTCCAAGCGACCAACACTTGCAGGGATTCTGGTAGAGACCGACGATATCAAACTCCGAGAAAGTGTCATTTTTTACATCATAATAGCTCTTCGCGCCCACCGTCCACCCCCACGGTGTGCGAAACGCCCCTGCTGCCGTGACAAATTGAATCTCAGGAGTCGGGGCATAGACCTGACCAAATGAAATCGGATTCCACAGGTCTCCACGTTGTACGCGATTACCATCCTGCGTGAAACGCTGCCCCACTTGGAGATACCAGTGGTTGGACTGCTGAACCCGGAGGTCGGTGTTGAATTGACTCACTGACGATCGGTAGGGATCGAAAAACGCATCGATGGTCAGATACTGGTTAATGGCAGGCTGCTGACCATGGACACTCTCAACCCGTTGGCCACGGGCGGCATTCTCCAACTGAAACTGAGAGAACTGAGGAGTCGCGTTTCCGATCACCGCCCGCATCCAAAGATCAGAAAATTTCTTCCCCTCGACCGCCGTGGTCGCCGGCTGTAACGGTTGTGTCCACGGTTCCGAAGGTGGGAGTCACGCCAGGTGTGAAATCGCGCGCCTGCGTCTGCACGGCCCCGACCTGGTAGCTTTGCGCCATCGTGAAATCAAGCCAATTGAAGCTCTTGCTACCATCTTGCTCCAACAGCCGGCTGCGGAGCATATAGGTCATCAGATTTTTCTTCGGTAGATTGTCGACCTGATCGATCTGAGTAATTTTCTCCTGAGCGGTCGGCGGGACATATTCATAGATGACGCTAGGCTCGATGGTATGCAGCAAGGTATTGCCCTCGCTCGTTCCGAAGCGGCGGCTCAGCTTCGATGTCGCATCAAGCCCCGCCCAAAAAGTCTCGCGATGCTGGCTTTCAGAATTCTGTACCCCGTGCGTGTAGTAGACCTCGCGCACTTTTACTTGGGGCGTGAAACCCACGATGTGGCCGAAATCCAGGACGTCGGTCGAGAGTCCCGGCAGAATATCAATTCGGTTTTGGGTAAATCCCTGTTCACGATAAAAGTTCACAAAACTCGTATCCGTGCCCAGCAAGATCGGCGAATTGAACAATGGGAGATGCGGCAGACTGTAGCCGATTTCCGGCAGCGCGCTGAAACGTATTCACTCCTCCCGATTCCAACGGCAGCAGGTATTGACCGAGCAGATACGTGTTTCCATAAGCCAGCCGTTGATTCGCCAAGAGATTCGATTCGACGCTGGGAGCTGCCCGCGCGACTCCCGAGTTGCTCAATTGCTGGAGATAGCTTGCGTCCGTTACATAGAATACTTTCGCTCTCACCAACAAGTCCGGCGTGAATTGCTGTGTATGGGTCCCGGTGATCAGAGCCCGAACCTCCTTCGCATCTTGTCCCGTCGGGTCCACGCCGCCCACCTGCGGCAACTCTGTCTGCTGTAAAGCACTGACGAGCCACTGCCCACGAGATTGCCGGTCCAACTCATACCGATACTTAAAATCGCTGCCATACCCGAGTTGCGAGTAGTATAGCGGGGAGATCGTCAGGTCCTGACTAGGATTGATGGCCCAAAAGAAGCTTTCTTGGAAGTGCATCCCAAAACGATTGTTGTACCCGACAGTGGGAATGAGGAACCCAGTCCGTCGCTTGTCGAGCGGATACGTCAACCTGGGAATCGGAATAACCCGGACATCGTTCACGCAAAACCATGCATCAGTAAACGCCACCTTGTCGCCGGCCTGCAGGTCAAGATCCTTGAACTCGAACCGCCAGGCCGGCGTCTCGCCTTCCTGGGCATCGCAGTTCGTAAACCGACCCTCTTTCACCCGATAATGATCCTCTGAGAATCGTTGCAGGAGACGCCCTTCTACCCAGGTATTCGTGGATTTGAGATGTACCCGTCCGTGCGTGACCACCCCAGCCTCAGTATTCACGTTGAGTTCCAACCGTTCGGTCACGAGATCGGCCTTGGGATCGGTGAGCCGGACATGGCCCGTGGCAATCAGTACGCCGGGCAACGCCTGAAGGGTCATGTGATCGGCCGTCAGACGCAGGGTGCCCTGGTTGACCACCACCGAGCCATCAGCTTCGTAGATTTCTGATTCCTGTAGATACTCGATTCGTTCTGCCGTGATATCGAGCGGAGGCCCCTCGGGGGATGTCGTCGTCCCTGCAGCATCCCCTGCGTGCGGGAGAAGGATCCCCACCATCAACCAACCGACCAGGCACATCCACAGCCGCGTTGCGATCCCTGCCATGTCAGCCACGAAGCGGCGAAAGCACACAGCCATGGAGCCATGCCTTGCACTCTCCCACAAGCATGAGCGATCCCGTCACACAAACCAGACCCTCCGGCGTCGCCAACTGTCTGGCCAGCGCCATCGCATCCCTGACCGACGGCACGACATGTGGGTGAGAGAGCAGACCTCCGAGCGAAGCTTGGAGTTCCTGCGCAGTGGCAGCGCGTGGAAGATCCGCCTGCGTCAGCACCACCTCATCCACCAGGCCCCTCAGCGGTTCGACAAAACCTCGATGATCCTTGTCGCGCATCATCCCAAGGACCAGGACAACAGGGCGGAACGGATGAGATCGGCCAGAGCGCGTGAGGAAATCGGCCAAGGCCGTTGCGGCAGCAGGATTATGCGCGCCATCCAGAAGAATCGTCGGGCGACGATCGGCCACTTCCAATCGTCCGGCCCAGTTGACCGTACGCAAGCCTGCTCGCGCTGCCTCGGACGTGACAGCAATCCCCTGAGGAGCCGCCGCCCCCAACAGCGCCAGCGCACAGGCAGCGTTATCCAGTTGGTGCTGACCTTCCAGAGCACAGGTCAGCCCATCGTATTGCATACCCAAACCGCGATAGGAAAATTGCTGGGGTGTCTCTCCCTCTGTATGAAAGTTCTCGTTAATTCGAAACACCGGAGCCTGCCGATCCCTTGCCGCCTGTTCAATCGCCCGCCATGCGTCATCGTCGAGCCGCCCCAACACCACCGGCACCCCCGGCTTGATGATGCCGGCCTTCTCAAAGGCGATCGATGAACGTGTGTTCCCCAAGTACTCCTGATGATCGAGAGAAATCGTCGTGATCGCACAGGCCATGGGTGTCACCACATTGGTTGCATCGAATCTGCCACCCAATCCAACCTCCAACACCGCCACATCGACTCCTGAATCGGCAAAGTGCTGAAAGGCCATGGCCGTCGTATATTCAAAGAAGGTCGGCGACAGATCCGGCTGGCAGAGGACCTGAAGCTGTTCGGTCAATTGCGCCACCCGCGATTCAGCAATCATCTCGCCGTTCACCCGTATCCGCTCTCGAAACTCCACAAGATGAGGCGAGGTATAGAGCCCCACTCGATACCCTGCCGCCTGCAACATTGCGGCGGCCATGGCCGCGGTGGAGCCCTTTCCATTCGTGCCGGCGATGTGCAGTGTACGATACCGGGTCTGCGGCATGCCGAGGCGCATCGTCAATGCCGTCATCGTCTCAAGACCCAGTTGAATGCCGTGCTTTTGCAGACGAAACAGATAGGCTACAGCAGAGGAATAGGTCATGGTGTAACCAGGCAGGAGGAAGCTAGTCAGGATTTTTCATGAAGAGTCTAGGCTTAAAAATGCGCGACGAGGGTGCTCAGGGTTTCTTTCAGATGTCTGCGCTCCACGATCATATCGATCATGCCATGCTCCAACAGAAATTCCGCTCGCTGAAACTGGTCGGGCAACTGTTGTTTAATGGTCTGCTCGATCACGCGGGGACCGGCAAAACCGATCAGCGCTTTCGGTTCGGCCAGAATTACGTCCCCCAACATCGCGACACTGGCGGTGACGCCCCCGAACGTGGGGTCGGCTAACAGGCAAATAAACGGGAGTTTAGCCTCCCCCAGCTTGGCGACAGCGGCAGACGTCTTGGCCATCTGCATGAGGGAAAGAATCCCCTCTTGCATCCTGGCCCCTCCGGATGTCGTGACCATAATGACCGGCAACCTGGCCTCCAATGCGCGATCGATTGCCCGACAGATCTTTTCCCCAACGACCGACCCCATGCTGCCACCCATAAAACTGAAGTCGAACAGGCAGAGCACCACACGACGACCATTCATCATCCCTTCGCCGATCATCATGGCATCTTTGCGGCCGGTCCTCCCCTGATGCGCCTTCACACGATCCTTATAGGATTTCGTGTCCTGAAAATTCAGCGGGTCCTGGGGGCCGATCTCCGCATCCCACTCTTTGAACGTCCCGAGGTCGACCAAGAGCGCGATACGCTCCATGACAGAAATCGGGAAATGGTAGTCGCACTTCGGGCAAACCTTATTATTCCGCTCGACTTCTTTCCGATAGACGATTTCCCTGCAGTGGTTACACTTGAGCCACATCCCCTCCGAAACCTTAGATCGTTTTGGAGATTCCGGCTCAGTCGTTTTCTGTTTTTTAAACCAGGCCATTGCGCGCTCCTCCTAGCCCGAAAGCGTGGCCCCCGACATCCGTGAAGCCTATCTCATTCAAGCGTTTCAGGTTGCAAGTCTCTCGTTTCACGTTTTCAGAGAAAGATCCCTGACAGCCTGAAACCTGGAACTACAAACCAGCAACTCCACTCCCGAACGACAAATGAAGAATATGCAACAATACCATAGCCGCCCTCATGACGCACGTAGATTTCCCCTTAATAAAGGTGCCAGTGGAGCGTCAGAAGAGCTGACCGCCGAAGGCGATCTGAAACATCATCACGAGCCCGACGGCAACGCTTCCAAGACTCGCCAATCCCTGGACCGCAAGAAAGATCGGACGCCCGAGGTTCAGCGACCACAACACCGGAAGACTCACGACCATCCCAACCAACACCATTCCCATGATCGAGCCAAGCCCAAATACCGCAATATACGTCAATCCCTCCGACACCGATCGCGCAGACGACAGCACGAGTAACAACAACGCCGCCGACCCGGCCAGACCATGGGCCATACCGATACAGAACGGTCGAATGGAATTACGCCACCAGTGACCATGCCCGTGATCCTCAACCAACGCATGGCTATGCAGGTGCACATGCTGCGCGCCGTCATGGCCGTGCGCATGCACATGCCAGCGTTCCCGGATCAATCGCACCGCGAGCATCCCGCCGAGGAACACGAGCATGGCGCCGACGCCGAACTCGGCCGCTAAGGCGAAGGGTTCAGGAATCGGCACGCGAAGCACCAATACCACCGCCCCGGCCAACAGCAAGACCACCGTATGTCCAAGTCCCCAGCTGAATCCAATCATGCCCGAGGCGCGGAACGAGGGCCGTTGCGCGAGCACCGTAGATACGGCAGCTAAATGGTCCGTATCCAAGGCGTGGCGAAGCCCGAGCACCAACCCAAGTCCTAAAATGGTCAGGAATTCAGTATCCAGCATACGGGCATCAACAGGGATTGGTCCTAGCAGGATGCTGAAAAAGTTCGCCAGTGGCGTTCTCGCATCGCTCAGAGGCTCAACGTACCGAAGCGTACGCCTCGCCTCTTCACTCGCTGCGGCCTTGCTGGACGGCCTTTTTGAGCATCCTGCGGGCTACTCTGGCGCTATCGCCATTCGTGAAATCACAGCGGCACATCGTACAAAACCGAGTTTTCCCGCAGCCTGCTAGGGCACAGGTGTCGGCGGCACGCCAGGACGTCAACCGCCGCGAGCGTGCATTTCAAGATGGGGGTCTTCGCGAAGTTTCTCAATACCGATAAGCCCCCCGACACGCAACCCGTCGCGCTCAAGCGCCTTGCGCTCTTCTGCGCCCCGGTCGCGGCGACCTTCCCATCCGGCGCGAATCAAGGCCCGCATTTCGTCAGCCGAAGCGCCGGCGCGAAGGAACTTGCGCAGATCCGTTCCCGTCGTCGCGTAGAGACAGCGGTACCACATGCCATCGGCGGTGACGCGACTGCGATCGCAGGTCGCACAGAACGGCGTCGTTGTCGAAGGAATAATCCCAAAGGTTGTCCCGTCAGGCAACAGAAATCGCTGCGCCGGCGCAGCCCCCCGCTCAGGCAACGGTTCAATCGGGCCATAACACTCGCTCAAGATCGTGAGGATGGCTGCCTGCGAAAGTACTTTTTCTTGAGACCACTCGTTCGCCCCCCCGACATCCATATATTCGATAAACCGAACCTCCGCCTGCACCTGCTTGCCAAACTCGATGAGATCGACCAGCTCATCGTCATTGAAACCCCGAATCGCCACCGTGTCGAGCTTCAGCCCTGTGAATCCCGCCCGAGCCACCGACTCAATCCCTTCTAACACACGCGCAAACTCATCACGGCGAGTCAATTGGCGGAATCGTTCCGGCCTCAGCGTATCGAGGCTTACCGTAATGCGGTGCAGTCCTGCCTCATACAGCGATTCAGCTTGATCCGCTAGAAGAATGCCGTTCGTCGTCAGCGCGATATCCGTCAGTCGCCGGTTTTGCAGCAACAGATACACCAACCGAGGCAAATCGCGCCGAAGCAACGGCTCTCCGCCGGTCAACCGCACGCGATCCACACCTAGGTCGGTGAAATAGCCGGTCAGGCCTGCCATTTCCTCGTGGGTCAGCACATCCTCGCGCGGCAACCAGACATAGTCCTGCTCCGGCATGCAGTACGTGCAGCGGAGGTTGCATCGATCCGTCACGGACAAACGCAGACTCTTGAGTGGACGATCATAGGTATCGACCACCGCGGAAAGAGGCATACTCATAGTTGACTCGCTCATGACAACTTCCGGTAATCTTCCACGCGTTTCACGTTTCACGTCTCCCTACGGATGTTCCTCCACCCAGACTTCACCTTCCGGCGTGTGTTCGAGTTTCCAGATCGGCGTGATTCGCTTTAATTCATCGATCGCCCACTGGCAGGCACGGAACGCCTCGGCCCGGTGCTCAGCCCCCACGACAATCAACACGATATTTTCGCCGATGCCGATTTCGCCATACCGGTGGAGGATCGCGACCTCGATGATGTCAAAATCCTTCAACGCCCGCTCGCGGATTTCGCGGAGCTTCGTTTGAGCCATCCCTTCGTAATGCTCGAAGGTAATGCTATCGACTTCACGCCCTTTGGAACGATCGCGCGCCGTCCCGAGGAAAATCGAAATGCCGCCGATGCGCTTCGAGCGGCCTCGCACCCGATTGATCTCCGCATCCACGGAAAAATCTTCCCGCTGCACACGAACGAAATGGGCATCGTCATCGGCCTGATTCATTGGGCATCCACCTGCGAAGGGCGGCAGCAAGGCGACTTCATCGCCATCCTGAATCGTCGTATCTTCATGCGCGACTTCTTGATTGACCGAAACGAGGACTTTTTTTTTCTGAATTAATTCCCCAATAGCAGGATACCCAATTTCTAACCCACTGATGAGGTCTTTCACCCGACTACCATTGGCGAGATCCAGGGACAAGGCTCCCTGATTCCCTGCCATCATTTTCGTCATCCCGAAGAGGCGAACCGTGATCACACAATACCTCTATCAATTACTTGAACCATACTACTTTAACGCCTTGTAAATAGGCCTGACTTACCACCAGATTTAGAAAGCAAACAGACGTCGCTGAAGCTCATCCCGCGATCGATAGCCTTGCACATATCGTAGATCGTGAGCGCCGCCACCGAGGCCGCGGTCATGGCCTCCATCTCCACCCCAGTCGGCCCAGTCGTCTTGGCGGTTGCCAGAATGGTGATCGAACAGCGGCCTTCACGATCCGGCTGCGATTCTTCTTTGAATGAGATATCGACGCTGGTGAGGAGAATCGGATGGCACATGGGAATGAGGTCAGGGGTCTTCTTGGCTCCCATCACACCGGCGACCTGCGCAACGGACAGGACATCGCCCTTGGCAATCTTGCCCTGTTGAATCTTTTCAAGGGTTTCCGGCTGGAGAAAGACGGTGGCCTGAGCCGTCGCGGCCCGTTCGGTCGAGTCCTTGGCGCTGACATCGACCATCCGCGCCCGCCCTGACTCGTTGAAGTGCGTGAACTCAGCCATTTTCCTCGCTGAATCAGCTGCTTGCAGAAATAATTGTGAGGGGATTATAGGAGCGGGGGGAAAGGGCAGTCAATAGAGAGGGGGGTAGCCTGGATGCCTTCGCTCAGGCCGGGGCCTTGTTGGCTGCTGTTAGCCTCGTTCACGCTTGGCGCCGAAACTTGTTCCATTCCAAGCAAAGCTTGAATGGAACATCGAACATCGCCGCCACCTGCCGGGAGCAGGACGCCTGAGCGACGCAACAGCAGAAACACAAGGCCCAAGGCCGCTCAGGCAATCAGGCTCCTCTTTATTGAGATATGAAGAAGTGTGAAAAAGCTGGGACGGTGCTTGACTTTGCACTGTGCTGTGACTGTTTTTTGAGTCGATATGTGGCTGTGCCTATGATTCGGGGAATTAACGAAGAGGTACTGCAGAGAAGTATAAAGTCAAGCAACGACCCCATCGGGTTTCCGTCGTCATCGAGCAGTTGAAGGTCTTGGACCCCGCGTGTCCGCAGCCCTTCAACGCACCGTCCCGCTTCGGCGTCGGTCGGAAACCGCGCGACGCATTCGCGCCCATCGTCGTCGGCCCAGATGAGGTACATAAACAATAGTATATCCTAGTGTATCAACAGTAGTATACAATGTTAATGTAGCGCCCGCTTGTGGTTTATGCGTCAATCTCCTAGAATGCGCGGCCATGCACGATTGGTGGGGCATCGCCCTACTCGGGCCATGCGGGATCGCGATCATTGCCGGGGTTTTCATGAGTAGCAAAGACAAACCTCCCCCTATAGGGCCGATGACTACATCACCTGCATTTAAGTCGGTTTGGTGGCGAACCCTCGTGCCCATCGTAATTTCTCTTGCCGCCCTCTGGGTCGCGTACGATCAAGGCCAACAAACTCGTCTCCACCATCGACTCTCGGTGAAACCAGAGATTCAGGTTTCGTTCTACACCAACGACGAAGGTGTGGGTTGGGAGATGAGAAACGCTGGCCTGGGGCCTGCTCGTGTTAAATGGTTCAAAGCCACATTCGATCATGAAGAAATGCCGAATTGGCGCAGCATCAGAGATAAACTACAGATACAAGAGCCGTATATGTTTTCGATCCCCACGGGAACCGTCCTGAGTCCTGGAGCGCCCCCCCATCGAAACTTTTCTGGCTCAAAGACCGCCGCGCTGCTGATATTGTTGTGAAAAATTCAGCGCGCCTACGCACTGAAACGTGCTATTGCTCGTTGTATGATGAATGCTGGCGCTCACCAGAGGTCAATCCTAACGATAAGAACTGCGCGCAAGAAACCCCGGAAGGTTACCTTTCACGCATCAACATCAGAGCTAATTCACCCTTCAGAGGTCCAGACACAAAAACCTCAATAGCGGCTGTGATCGCCAGCTCACCAGCGCACCTTCCACGACGCCATCAGAACCAGGCCCCGCCGCCGCCCCGCCAGAAATGCCCTTGCTCCCACCTGACCTTCCCACCTCCGACCGATACCGCATCCCAGACACTAAGTTGGGGTCGAGATACTAAGTTGGGGTCTGCGTCTTGTAAAGATACATTTTAGGATGCGGGGTTGGTCTACCGCCGATTCGTCGGTCTACTCTCCCCTCGTGTTGTTTACCATACAATGCGGCTAGGAGGCACGTCCGTATTGGGATCACATCTTCCACGATGACATCTGCATAAGTAGACTGCGTCCCTGAATACCGCGGTGCCCTCGTCGCGCAGAGACCTAAATTGGGGTCGCGTCTTATAAAGATACATTTTGTGGAGCAGGCCTGCCTGCCGATTCGTCGTTCGGCTCCTCCCTCTTGTCGTTTCCCCCCTTCAGTGTGTCTAACCTAAGACGAGACCTGAAACACACTTCATAAAACAGTCTTTTGTGGAACGCCACCTGCTACCAACGGATTGCAGGCTTTCCCGCCTTCTAAAACGACCATCGATTGAGCCCACAACTTAGTCATCCTCCTGCTTGCAGAACGCGTAGCATCGGAACGCCTTCATGAGATCCGCCGATGTGAATGTATGGCCGTCTTCTCCGCTCATCTCTGTATCTGCTCAACCAGACCACGAACTGCTGAACCATTCTCTTGGATCAGATCTGATTCACCTCATGAATCTTTTTCGATCCAGGCGTCTGTAATCAGGAGGTGTGCTTGACACGTGTGCTTTTATGCAGAAAGGGATATAATGATCAAAATACTGATCTTGAGCATGCCATTCGATGATTCGATGCTCGTGCTCCGGCCTGGCATCTAGTTTGCCTTACTGAGTGAATGCGGAATCGACAAGAGGAGAACCTAGCGGATGGAAGTTGCCGGACCCAGGTGCGGCCAGTACAGAGGCGGCAAAAGAAATGACGATTCGATATTAGAATCGTCGTCTAACGATGCGCTGCAGGCGACGGCCAAAGCAGGCCGTATCTGGCTACGCGGTTGAACGTCCGGATTCCTGGGATTCATTCTACTACCAGCGTGGCGATTAAATATCAACCTGAACAGGAGACTACATCATGGCCCCGCCTTTGACGTCAGAATCCACGTCCTTCACGCTGGACAACATGGGGCGGTTCCTCTGCAACACATTGCAGGAAGCGCTCGATAGCGCCGCGCAGACCGTCGCGGGACGACGGCGGGATTTCGACGTGATCGTCATCGGCGGCGGCACTTTTGGCGCGGTCGTCGCGGAACACTCTTCATCGCGGACGCCACGCGCAGCCGGCGGATCCTCGTGCTCGAGGCCGGGCCGTTCGTACTGCCAGAGCATGTGCAGAACATGCCGTTCCTGGGTGGTGCTCCCGATTTGCGCGTGCCGTGGATGAATCATCCGGCCCTCAACTACAGCGGGCTGATCTTCGCCATCGGCGGACGCTCGCTCACGTGGGGTGGATGGTCGCCCGAATGCTCGACGTGGAGATGACGGCGTGGCCGCCGACCACGCGCGACGCCCTCGCCCCCTGCGCCTGAAACAGGCTACTTCGCTCAGGCGAGCCGCCAGATCGGCGTGAAAGAAACGAACGACTTCATCTACGGGCCGCTCCACACGGCGCTGCGCAAACAACTGCACGCCGGATTCAAGACGGGCGGCAATGGACACGGGTTCACGTTCGCCGATCTGCTCGAGCATCCAGCGGTGCGGTATCCCGATCCCGGCGAGCCGCCGATCGACGCGGCGTTGCTGCGCGAGTGGCTCGGCTTGCCAGCCGACCGACACCACGCCCGAAGCCGAGCTGCGCGAGCTGTTCAAGCTCGAAGCGCCGCTCGCCGTTCAATCCACGACCTGCCCGGATTTTTCCCGACGAACAAGTTCAGCGCCGTCCCAGGACTGATTCGTGCCGCGCGGCTGGCCAGCACCGGGCCGACGGCGTCGGGCCCACGCGGACGCGCGCAAGCGGCTGATGATCGTCCCGAACTGCCATGTGCAGGAGCTCATCACCGAGACGCAACCCGACAACTGGGTGCGGGTCACCGGCGTGCGCGTCTGGCAGAACGGTGGGTCGGTGGATATCCCGCTCGCGCCGCCGCGCAATGGCGGGCAGAGCGCCGTCGTGATCGCGCTCGGGACGGTCGAGACGACGCGCCTGGCGCTCACCACTTTCCAGCAGTCGCTGGCCGGACGCGCCGCCCAGCGCATGGGCACGAACCTTATCGCACATCTGCGCTCGAACCTCACGATCCGCGTGCCGCGCGCGGCGATCGCGGCGAACCTGCCGCCAACGCTGATTCCGAGCCTGCAATGCTTCCGCACTGCTCGTGAAGGGCAAGGCGCCCAACGGCCGCACATTCCATTTCCAAATCACGCCGCCGGGTTGAGCAAGCTCGGCACCGACTCCGAAGCCGAGTTGTTCAAGAAGATCCCGACGCTCGAGCATCTGCAGGACATGCTGCGCGCGAACGACGACACCGTGGTCATCACGATTCGCGGCATCGGCGACATGACGCCTCGCAATCCCGACAGCTTCATCGATCTCTCCACGCTCGAGACGGATTTCGGCCGCCCGAAAGCAGTCGTCCATCTCGGCAACGCGAAGGCCACGCCGCAGGAGTTCCCGGGCAGTGCGCAGACGCAAAACGACCGCGCGACCTGGGATGCGATGGACGCGGTCTCCGACAAGATCGCGCTCATCTTCGCCGGCAACGAGCCGTTCGACATCCTCGCCAGCGCCAACGCGCGATCCCCGTGCCTGCCGGCACGAGAGCGCAGCGGCTCGCGATCCTGGCGGCATTCAAGTAGATCGGGCCGCCGCGACGACCTCGGCACAACGCACCATGACGCCGGCACCATGCGCATGGGCGACAACATCGCCGACGCCGTCACCAACGACTTCGGCCGGATCCACGACACGACAACTGCTACGTCGCCGGTCCCGCGCTCTTCCCGACCGTCGGCTCGCCAAACCCGATGCTCACGGGCGTCGCGCTCGGCCGGCGCACGGGCGACCTGCTCAACGGCAGCGTGCTGCCCGGACCCGAGCCGATCGTCAGTCCGCAGTCTGAGGCCGGCTTCCGCCCGCTATTCGACGGCACGGCTGCCACATTCAAGAACTGGCGCCTCGCCGGACCGGAGGTGGCGGCATGCTCCACCTCAACGGCGAGATGGTGAGCTACGGCGACGGGGGGCTGCGGCTTTTGTACTACGCCACGGAGCAGTTCACCGATTTCACGCTGCGCCTGCAGTTCCGCATTTTCGATCCTGCGAAGCCACAACAGCGGCGTCTTCCTCCGGTTCCCGCGCCCGACGCTCGATCTGACCGATCGCCCTGAAGGCGCGTATCCCGAGCGAGCCATCCTTTGATCCGAGGGAATCCGGCCTGGAAGCCCGTGATCGCCGGCTTCGAAGTGCAGATCGACGACAACGCGCGCGGCGATTCGGGCAAAGATTTCTACGGCATCCGGCCGGAGCCCAATGGCCTGTTCAAGAACCGCACTGGCGCGATCTACAAGATCCAAGCCGGCGACCGCGTCTGGCACCTGAATCCAACGAGCCGGCCGTTCAAAGCTACACGCCCGGTCCCCCGCTCGTTCCCGGCGTCTGGTTCGAATACGAGATCGTGGTGCAGGGCGACGACTACACGGTTTTTCTGACCAACCCGGAAAGCGCTCAGCGCACGCAGACCACGGCTTTCACAACACCGACGTCGACCGCGGCCGCACACCTGGCTTCATCGGCATGCAGGCGTATCCGGGCAACACTGTCGCGTGGCGTCATGTCCGCATCAAGACGCAGTAAGTCAGGCGGCGCCGGTACGTCATGCTTGGGAGAGACGTTGCAAAGATGGTGGCTAGTCCATTGGGACGAAGAGATGAAAACCGTTTGGAGGGATGGGATCGATGACCTTGAGCTTGCTGCCGATGGGCAAACTAGGCGCGGTCGAACACAACGGCACGGTTACGTTCGGCGTGTGGTTTCCGTGGGTCTCCGCCAGCGATGGCAACCAGATCAGCGTAAAGGTGATCCACGAGCGCGACCAGTTTCTGCAAGCGATTCCCGCGCGGGTATTTTCGATGACCCACACCGTGCAGGCGCCCTACGGCGACCACTGGACCGTATCAGTTCCCATCGCCGGCACGGCACCCGCCGCTGCTGGATCAGCATGGGTCAGCCGGGGAAATATCTCTACCGCTACTGTGTCAGCAACCCGAACGTCGGAATCCTGGACTGGATCATTGATCCATGCGCTCGCGAGTTCGGCATCGGTAAGCAATCGGCATTCACGCTTGGGTACCAACCCTACACCTGGAGCGCCTCGGAGACTGGTTGGAAGACTCCGGCCCTCGAGGATCTGGTCATCTACGAGCTGAGCATCGCAGAGTTCGGAGGCGACCTCGATCGCGCGGGCAAGCTCATGGCCTACCTCCGCGACCTGGGCGTCAACGCCATCGAAGTGATGCCGTTGTCCAACGTCGGCGCGACGGTCGATTGGGGGTATCTGCCGGTCGGCTACTTCGGTATTGACGAACGGTTCGGCAAACGGTCGGACTTTCAAGCGCTTGTCGATACCGCCCACCAGAACGGAATCGCGGTGATCGTCGACATGGTCTACGGGCATTCCGGCGTCGACTTCCCGTACTACGACCTTTATGTGCGCCTGCAGTATAACGAAAACCCCTTCATGGGTTCATTCGCCAAGGACTATTTCAGCGCCTTCGGAAAGAGCACAGACTTCGCGCGGCCACTTACGCGTGACTACTTCTTCAGCGTCAATCATCACTGGCTGCACGTGTACCACGTGGACGGTATACGGTATGACTGCGTTCCCAACTACTGGGATGGTCCGCTCGGCGTCGGTTACGCCAACCTCGTCTATGAGACCTATAAGCTCACCGAGCAGAAGGTCGCTGCCGGTGACACGGACTGGACACGCTTCGATAGCCGGCCTGGACCACTGCGCCTGATCCAATGCGCTGAACAATTGGAGGGTCCGGAGGAGGTCTTGGCTACGACATACTCCAACTGCACGTGGCAAAATCGCACCTTTGATGCCGCGCGCGCGGTGGCGCGTGGCGATCGCGGACAGCTGCAATCGCTGGGCCTGCAGCTCGGGCTCTTTGGCTATCCCTCTGCGGAGACGACGAATGGCGACGACATCTCGAAGAGCGCCCTGCAGTATCTGGAGAACCACGACCACGAACGGTTTATTTGCAACTTCGGCCTGCACAATCCCGATGAGGCAAAGGTGGTGCTGTTCGAGGAGGGTGAGCGCAGCCGATGGTACAAGGTTCAGCCGTATGTGATAGCACTGCTGCTCAGCAAGGGCATCCCACTGCTGTGGCAAGCTGAAGAGCTGTGTGAAAACTACTTCCTACCCGATTTCGGCTCGGGACGGGTGAGCCTGCTGCGCGCGCCGCGATGGGACTACTTCTACGACGAGTATGGGCAAGGCACGGTGCGCCTCGTCCGCAAGCTGCTGCAGATTCGGCGCGACGGCGAGCAGTTCCGACGCGGCGAGTATTTCTTCTTCAACGAATGGGAGCGCTATCTGTCGCATGGAGTGCTCTTGTTCGCTCGGTGGACAGCCGGACGATACTCGCTGGTCGCAGTAAACACGAGCGACAACGACCAGACGATACCGTTTTGGTTTCCGATTGCCGGCCACTATCGCGAGGAGCTGCACGGTGGTGCGTTGAATCTTTCCGGCATCATCGCTTTACAAGAGGTGTCGCTCGACGTCCCTTCAAACTACGGGCGGATATGGACAACGAGCTGATTCCACTGAGCCCGCATTCCACAGTTAGTCCCTACTGATGTAGCATAGGCGACCAGATTCTCCCATTGGAACAGAAGATTAGGCATGTGCATCTCTCAGCCACTCGTGTCACCGCTCTACCCAAAGATCCGCTTCGCGTTTAATCGATCACTGTCTGGGCCGGAGCTATTTGCCTCCGATTGTACTTCGAGTTGATGGGTCTCCGGGCGGCGTTAAACCCGCTGCTCGCCCCCTTTGTAAAGACCTCGAATAATCAGATTCCTGCAGTGGACATGCTGTTGGCTTGGTGGTACGGCTGGCATTAGGCACATAGCGGTCCGAGCATTTCACCCGATACTGCCAGGACCTGCTGTTGCCCCGGTTGCTGGGTCTGTCTCGCTTCCCGTCACCGAATACGTTGCGGTGCTTCCTCCACGACTTCACCTACCTGCGGCTCACCGAGGTCTCCGAATCGCTAATCCGTGTCTCGCTGAGTGCAATGCGGCCGATCCTGCTTGGGCACGCGCTGGATCTGGACTCGACGGTCCTTTGTCGGGATGGTGCCCTAACCACGCCCCGCAGTTCTATTCGCTAGCCGGATACGGTGGCCAGCATGGACGTCTTTCCTTCCGCGTATGAGAACCTTGCGACAGAACCGCCTAGAACACAATGGTCCACCCTTCTTTCTGCGCCTGCTGCGCCGTATACGACACCCCGTCAACCTTTAAACCTTTGCTGTTGAGCAGGGTAATAATGCCCCCTTTATTACCGAGTTGTACCTCCTGCGGCAGCGTAACGGTGATAGCGGTACCTGGATGGATCGTGCCAGATAGGGTGAATTTCTTCTTCAACCGATCTGCAATTTGCCAGCCTGCAAGATCAATCAGCGTGGGTGACGCGTTGAGCAGCGTGACCGTTTCTTGTTCCGGTGACGGACCAATGGGATTAACCAGTGCTCCGACAATACGGATAATGTTATCTTGCGGCACATCAGTGCTGGCATGGCCTGTTTTATCGTCGGTGTGCCACGCTTGGGACTGAAACGCCAAGAAGACCGTCACCCATTGCTGCGAGGAGGGAAACTGGAACATCAAAGCCCCGTCCTGCCAAACGCCATCATCTCCCACATGGGGCGGTACATTCCCCTGATTCATATGAATGTCATGAATACCGTTGCCTGGTTCAAAGCGGAAAATTTTGTCAGCTTTATTACTCTCCGGCCCCCAACGTTGACCAAATGCATAGACTTGCGCATCCTCTTCCTGTATGGCCCGGTTGATGTAGTGCTCAATTTGGTCGCTCAGATCGTTGTTCGGGCCAGGAAGATTTGGAGGGAGCAGCCGCATATCAAGCCGGTTAAATAGATTGCCGCGAATGAAATCCACGGCGTGTCCTCCTGGCTTGCTTTGCAGTGTTGTGAAATCTACGGATAATTCCGGTAGCGTTGCGGTGATTGGATGATGGAAATCGTCATTTACCAGAAAAAGTAGCTCTGAAGGACTTACTTGGGACTTGACGTTCACCGCGATGCGGTAGTGGGTAGTGCCGGCTTGAATATGCACCTGATAATGAGGAGAGGATTGGTCTTCTTCTCGCTTTGCGCCGATGGCCTTGCCTTTGAGTACCCCATATCGTGTTAGCGGCATAGTCAGCCTCCTTTAATGGCAATCTCGGTATAGCTCACGAACAAGAAATCCAATTGACCTCATCACGCAATCAGAAAATTTAATCATCCTTCAAGTAGGGTAAATTGAATAATCTCTCGACGACATTTCTAAGTAATCCAGCAACCGAATAGCCTGATACAGCGCAAGTCGCGTGCCCACGATAAAATGCGCTTGCCCTCGATCACCGTCTGTGTTTTTTCCCAGAATAACGCCTGTCCCGACGTTGCGAGAGAGTATGGAACGTGGCCTAGGTGAATCGAAAACGATTCAGGGCTGAATCAAATTTGATTTACTGGATTTATTCGAATAGACCGGCTGAGCTATCCCTGCTCTCGTTCACGGTGAGCCTTGAGAGTCGTGCACGGCGGCACAGTTCAGACTCACCTCGACCCTACGAGTATGGGGCGACCGACTGGAGCAAGGCAGGGTTCTGAAAAGACGCCAGAACCCTGCCCTCTATCCCCCTGCGCTGCCCACCGGCCCTCCCGGTTCGGTCATGCGCCAGGGGTCGAGCAGTTCGGTGAGCCGCTTCTCTGGGAGGACGTGTTGTTCTTTGGCCATCTGGCGCACGGTCTTGCCTGACTGGTAGGCGTCTTTGGCGAGTTTCGCGGCCGCTTCGTAGCCGATCTCCGGCGCCAGGGCGGTGCACATGGCCAGACTTTCCTCGATCAAGCTCTTGCAGCGCTCCTCGTTGGCTTTGATGCCGTCGATACACTTGACGGCGAAGTTGGTGGAGGCGGTCGAGAGGAGTTCAATGGATTGTAAGAGGTTATAGGCCATGACCGGCAGCATGACGATCAGTTCGAAGTTGGCCGCCTGCCCTCCCACGGTGACCGTCACATCGTTGCCGATCACCTGCGCGCAGACCATCGTCACCGATTCGGCAATGACCGGATTGACCTTGCCCGGCATGATGGACGAGCCCGGTTGGGTCTCCGGCAGATTGATCTCCCCGAGCCCACAGCGCGGGCCGGAGCCGAGCCAGCGAATGTCGTTGGCGATCTTCATGAGGCTCACGGCGATGGTCTTCAACTCCCCGCTCGCTTCGACCAACGAATCCTGCGTGGACTGCGCTTCAAAGTGGTTCGTCGCTTCTGTAAAGGTGCAGCCGGTCTCTTTCGACACGATCGCCATCACCTTGGCAGAAAACTTCGGATGGCAATTGAGCCCGGTGCCGACGGCGGTGCCACCGAGCGCCACTTCGCTGAGGGCCTCTTGCGCGCGCTTGACTCGTTGAATACCGAGTTCAATCTGCCTGGCATACCCGCCGAATTCCTGACCCAATCGCACCGGCGTGGCATCCTGCAAATGGGTGCGCCCGATCTTGACGATCTTGTCGAACTCGTTGGCTTTGCGGGCGAGCGCGTTGTGCAAGCGGGTGAGGGCCGGAATGAGCTGTTGCTGCATCATCTCCCCGGCGGCGATGTGAATCGCCGTGGGGATCACATCGTTGCTGGATTGGCCCAGATTGACGTGGTCGTTCGGATGCACCAGCTTGCTGCCTCGTACTCCGCCTAACAGCTCGGTGGCGCGATTGGAGATGACCTCGTTGGTGTTCATGTTCGTCGAGGTGCCGGAGCCGGTTTGGAAAATGTCGACGGGGAATTCGGCGTCGAGCTTACCCTCGACCACTTCGGTCGCGGCCTGGTTGATCGCCTCCGCCGATTTCTTGTCGAGGAGGCCCAAGGACTGATTGACCGTCGCGGCCGCCCGTTTGATCAGCCCCATGGCCCGGATCATGGCGCGAGGGAATCGCAACGAACTGATCGGGAAGTTCTCGAGGGCGCGGGCGGTTTGCACCCCATAATAGGCGGTGGCTGGGACAGCCAGTTCGCCCATGGTATCGCGTTCGATTCTGGTCGCAGGTGATGACGGAACTATTTCCGCCGTGCGTATCTTCTTCATGCGTCTGACTCCGGTGTAAAGGTTCTCAAGTGTTGCGGGCGACATGATAAACTCAGGCCGCCTGCTTGCACAAGGGTATTGGTCGATGGACAAGTCGAATATCATCGTTGAAGCGTTCGCAGGTGCGAAAGGAGAGGAGACTCCCCGGGCCTTCACGCATGAAGGAAGCCGGCGGACAGTGACTGAGATCGTGACTCGCTGGTATACCGAGACCCATTGCTATTTCCGTCTTCAAACTGATGACGGACAGCGCTATGTGCTGCGGCAGGATGTGAACAAACCGATCTGGGAACTTGTGATGTGCGAAACGACTGATGGTGGGACGTAGGGGCAAAAAAAGAAGAGGCCCGCCGGAGCGGGCCTCTGTTCAGATTGGATGAGACGCTTTGCGATCAGCCGACTTTGACCTCAATCGCTTTCGGCTTTGCCTTCTCGGACTTGGGAAGCTGGAGATTCAGGACACCATCCTTGAATTCCGCCTTGACCTTCTCCTCATCGACGAGATCGGGCAACGTGAAGCTACGGGCGAAGCTGCCATAGGAGCGCTCCACCCGATGGTACTTCTTGCCTTTCTCTTCCTTCTCATGCTTGCGCTCACCCTGGATCGTGAGGACTCCGTCTTCCAGTGTCACCTTCACATCCTCTTTCTTCACGTCAGGGATCTCTGCCTTGATCTGGTACTCCCCGTCCGTTTCGCTGACGTCCACGGATGGTACCCAGTCGGCAACAACCATCGTCTCCTTAGCATTCGCCTGAGGCAGAGCTTGACGGTTAAAAATCCGATTCAACCGATCGGACATGTCTTCGAGTTCACGAGACGGATTCCATCGTACGAGTGTCATGCTAGACCTCCTTCTAATTCTTATTCACTGTTGTAGAATGTTTATTCGCGGCGCGCCGATTTCTCTCTATAAAATACCAGATAACTCTGGCTGCCGCGGAGTCAAGGGGTCTCCGCCTCGGTTGAAGGCCGCAGGGCAAAAGAAAGCTAGTGCTTATCGTTGCTCGATGGGCACATACGGACGGTCATGCTCACCGGAATAAATCTGGTCTGGGCGGAACAATTTGTTCTCTCGCAGCTGTTCAAGCCAATGGGCCAGCCACCCCGATACCCGAGCCATTGCAAATAACGGTGTGAATAGATCAGTCTCGATGCCCATCTTGTCATAGACGATCCCGGAGTAGAAGTCGACGTTGGGATAAATCCCCTTCCCCTTCAGCAGCTCTTCTGCGACCCGCTCGACTTCTAAGGCCACCTCGTACAACGGTGAACTGCCACATTCCTTGAAAAGTCGCTCGCACAGACCTTGGAGGATTGTCGCACGGGGATCTTTGACCTTATACACCCGGTGACCAAAACCCATCAGCTTCTGTTTCGCGCCAATCTGTGCTTGAAGGTACACTCGGGCCTTCCTTGGCTCACCGATCTCTTTCAGCATCTGCACAACTTCTTCGTTGGCCCCGCCATGCAGCGGGCCCTTCAGGGCCCCGATTGAGGATGCAACGACCGTATAGGGGTCGGCCAGCGTCGAAGCAGTGACCATGCCGGTGAAGGTTGAGGCATTCATTGTATGCTCGGCATGGAGGATCAGGCAATCGTCGAATAAATCGCTCCACAAAGGAAGAGGCTCCATCTCAGTCAGCATGTAAAGGAAGTTTTCAGAAAATCCAAGATCGTCCCGCGGCGGAATATACTCGTTTCCATGCCGCAGACGCGCCCAGGCCGCGACGATCGTAGGCAGCTTGGCAACAAGACGAACGGCAGACCAATAGTTATTGTCGACGTCCTGTACATTCC
Organism: uncultured Nitrospiraceae bacterium; assembly: GCA_963821465.1. Lineage (GTDB taxonomy): Bacteria > Nitrospirota > Nitrospiria > Nitrospirales > Nitrospiraceae > Palsa-1315. The sequence goes on from CAWGDV010000020.1 coordinate 34,141, forward strand.
GGCCTGGATAGAACATGCCCAACGCAGCGACCGCAGCCTGCAAAGCGTCCATGGGATGCCCCTGCTCCGGAAGGCATTTCAATAGATCGACAATCTTGAACTTGATCCGGCGGTGATGGACGATGTCCTCACTCCATCGAGCGAGTTGCAGTTGAGCTGGTAGATGTCCGAATAGCAACAGATACGCAGTTTCGAGATAGGACGACCGCTGGCAGAGTTCTTCGACGCGGATCCCGCGATATTCCAACACACCGCGCTGTCCATCCACATCGCTGATTGCGGATTTGGCTGCGGGAACTCCGGCGAGCCCCGGCATAAAATCATGTGGCATGATCCTGCTCCCTCAGGTAAGTAACAAAATGCATGACCCCTCAAGGCAGTCTATCATGTTCGGAGTGGCAGGAGCTTGAATTGACTCCTATCGGTTGGCATACTCAAGTGGCTTGGACGTTACGAGGGGAGAAAACCTCACGTTCCTGCTGGTTATGGCCCTCCTCGGATGTCTTGTTCTGGGCTTCATGATGTTCTGGCCGGCAGCGGCCAGTAGCATTCTAACAGAGGTTCGTCAAGCGGATCGGTTTGAGTGTTCTGAGCACAGGGGAAACCCTTCCGCTGGTCAGCCAAGTAGGTTCGAGTGAGGACTTGAATAGGTGATGGAGGCGCGCGGTGATATTACGTTTGTCTCTCCTGGTATTGCTGTTCAGTCTCATTGCAATAGGGATAGCCTCCTCAGCCCAAGCCGACGGCGAGATCCTCGGTTTTGCTGTCGTGAGCGAGGCGCCAAAAGATAAGGCGCGAGTAACGGCGAAGGTCTCAGTGAATGACGCAGTGTCAGATATGAAGCTACTCGCATCGGACACGATCCTGAACAATCTTATTTGGAAGAAACTCGAAATCTGTCATGCGATGAGAATAGAAGGATTCAAAGTCCCTGAAGGGTTTCAGATTGTCACGGTGCACGTGATCGACGCCGGTATGCTGCCGATGTCCTTGCAGTCTTTTGCAGGCGATTGCTTGATTAAGAAAGCCATCGAGATCGCGCCCCTGGTCGACTAGCAGGATATATGAGCGGGACCGACGCGACACTCAAAATCACGGTTTGCGCATCGCGCTTGTCGCGCAAGTCTCCTGTGTCTGGTGCAGGATGCTCAAAAAGGCCAGACTTCTCACCCGCCCAACCCTGGCGCGCCAAGATGCGCCAGGTCCCAAGCAAGGCCGCAGCAAGTGAAGGACCGAGAAGGTACATACCAAGCTTCGCTTGAACCGCTCACTTCGATCACATGTGAGCGGATAGTTACGTTGCCTCCAGTAGACTTAGATCGGTACGTTGAGGATTTCGATGGGCGGAGAACGCCGCTGATGGGCTGTTTCAGCATCTTGCTAGGCGATGCGGCATTCCGGGCACGCGGTGGGCTCTTCTGCAGCCTCACACTCTTCGGTAGTCAAAGGGAAGAGTTGTTCACACAGCTTGCACGGGCGAATTTCGAAGTAGGCGATTCCCTTGTCGTCGATGTCGGTGGGCAAGAGCAATTCGAGTGGGTCATATCCGAACGCTTGGCCATCGGAGAATTTCACGATGGCCAAGCGTTCGTTAAAGACCTCGAAGGTTCCTTCCTGCCCTTTGCGGGATAATACATGTCCGAGGACGACCACCGGCTGTCCCTTACGTTTAGTTCGGAGGTCTCGTAAGGTATGCTGGGTGTCCGTGGCGCAAGAAAACTGACCGGTGGAGCTGGTTCCGAAGATTGGCGTTGGCATCATGGGCATTCATGCGAGTAGGATGAGACCCATGTATCACAGAGGTAAAAATGGCGTCAAGGCAGGCAGGACGCTGAAACAAGGAGTTTGCGTATGACCGAAATAACGATTTATCAAAAACCGACCTGTAGCACATGCCGACAGGCGGTGCAGTTGTTACAAGAAAGCGGCAAGCCCTTTAAGGCTGTCAATTACTATGAGAAGCCCTTCACCAAGGCACAACTCAAGAGCCTTTTGAAGAAAGCGGGGCTTTCACCGAAAGATATACTCAGAACCAAAGAGGACATCTACAAGGAACTCGGTTTGGCAAAAAAGAATCTTTCGGACGACGAATGGCTTGATGTGCTAGTGGCCCATCCGGATCTCATTCAGCGTCCGATTGTCGAAAAGGGCGAGAAGGCAATCTTAGCCAGACCAGCGGAGACTGTAAAAGAGCTGCTGTAGTAACGAGGGCCTACGTTCCGTATTCTCCACTCGCAACTATTCGCCCTGTTCCGGATTGAGCAGGCCCGGACAGCGAGAGCTGGCTCGTCAGCTTGGAGTGGTGTTCGAGGGACATCCCGCGGTCATCCGCAGGGCGCCGGAAGTTTTGTCTACGCTGATGGTGACTGCTCCCTTCAATACTTGCAAGAGCAGATCACCAACCAATTGTCGCCGCCAGCCATGGAGGATGGGGACATTGAGAGCTGTTCGATTCTGCTTCGCGTCCACGAGTGTTTGTAGGTCAGCACTGGTGGCGAGCATGGTCGGAGCAATTCCCTCCTCTGCGGCACGGGCCTTCAGTACAGCTTGCAGGAGTTCGACAATGCCGGTCGACTCAGGGTCCGGTTTCCGCTCGGAAGGAACTTCGGGCCATGCCGACGGTGGGAGCGCCAGTGCCGAGGTGATGGCGGCCAGGAGGTGTCCGCCCTGTCGATCGACATCGGAAGAATGGATACCGCGGAGACCACGGAGATCGTTGACCGATTTGGGTGGATGGCGCGCGAGTTGAAGAAGGACCTCATCTCGCATGACACGTCCGCGCGGCACGTTCCGGCGGCGGGCCTCCGCTTCTCGCCAGACAGCCAATTCTCGAAGCACCGCAGCCCCTTTGGGTTTGAGTGTGTCCCACCCCCGAATTCGTTGGTATCGTTCCTGCGGCTCTCGACTTTTTTCTCCCACCGCCGTTTCGAGGCGTGCAAATTCCTCACTGACCCATTCCGAACGTCCGAGTGTGTTCAGGCGATCCTGTAAATGCGTATGGATCGACAGGAGGAATTCGACATCTTCCAAGGCGTATGCGATTTGGTCATCCGAGAGTGGTCGCGCGCTCCAGTTGGTGAAGGTGTGGGCTTTCGCCAGCCTCGTGCCGTGGAGTCGCTGGACCAAGTTCGCATAGGCAACTTGGGCGCCATACCCAACCATGGCGGCGGCGATCTGGGTATCGAAAAACGGTTTCGGAATTTGCCCTGCATGTAGGGCAAACAGATCGAGATCTTGCCGCCCGGCGTGGACGATTTTCTCAATCTTGGTATCGCAGATGAGCTCCCAGAAGACATCGAGCGATCCACCAGCCTGCACGGCAGGAAAGTCGATGACGGCTGCGGTGGTGGCAGTAGCGACTTGGATCAGTTCAAGCCGTGGAATAAAGGTGTCTTCCCCGACGAATTCCGTATCCAGAGCCAGTCGTGGACTCTGCCGCAACGTGTGGCAGAGGGATTCAAGCGCATGCTGGTCCGTCACATACGGCGGAGGTGAATTGGATGTCACGTGTGTCTCATTCTGTGGGGCGGTATGTGGCGTCTGGCGACCTCGGAGGCTCGACATTGCTGAGGCTCAAGTATTCTTTCAGGAACTGGTAGGCTTCCAACATGCGGCGCAATTCCGGCTCGGCGCTGCGATCGCCGTTATTCGAATCGGGATGGAGTTGTTTTGCCTTTTGACGAAAGGAAGCAGTGACTTCGGCGAGCGAACTGCCGAATTCCACGCCCATGGCGGCATACGCATCCATCGCGTTATTGATGCCGCTCGATCCTTGAGACAGGTCGCCGCCTCCCCCACCGGCGGCTTTCAACATATCAGCCAGGCTGATTTTCTTGCGTCGGCGACGAGGGCGCTCTCGTATCTCGCTGTCGAAATCGTCCCATCGGTCCTCGACAAACTCGAGACGAGATTCCAGGCGCATAGCGCCGGAGAGATCCCGGACCTCTCCAATCTCCTCTTCAATCTGGACCAGCGACTTGATGATTTCCTCCAGCCCCTGTTCAACACGAAAGAAGCTGTCGACCCGCTCCTGCATCATCGTATCGACGGCAAGCTCCAAGCTCTCTTCGGCTTTCGGGCGTAACGAGTCGATCCGTCGTCTCATCCCGTTCTGAAATTTGATAAATTTGCTTTGTGAAAACGGCATATGAACCAGGCGTTCTCCCAGGATGCGCATTGTAGCACAGCCTGGTCTCATGCCAGAAGGGGAGAGGAAACGCTGGATCCATGTGGGGTGAATTGTCAGCGTGACGCGAAGTCGTCGCTGAGTTTGGTGCGGCGTCGGGCCACGCCCGTTTCACGTGCGGCTGCCGCCACGGCTTTTGCCACTCGCGGTACGACTTCCTTGTCGAACACGCTTGGAATAATATAGTCCTCGCTGAGAGCCGCAGGGGGAATGGTCTCAGCCAGGGCCTTGGCCGCAGCCAGTTTCATCGCTTCATTGATGTCGCGCGCCTGCACGTCCAGCGCCCCCCGAAAGATGCCGGGGAAGGCCAGCGCGTTGTTAATTTGATTCGGATAGTCCGAGCGTCCGGTCGCAAAGATGCGACAGTGGGAGGCGGCCAATTCACGAGGGACTTCAGGGTCGGGATTGGCCATGGCAAAGACGATGCGATCAGCCGCCATCAGATCCAGATCTTCCGCCGTGAGGATATTACCGACGGATAATCCGATGAAGACATCGGCCCCCTTGAGCGCATCTTGGAGCGTCCCTTGAGAACGATCTGGAGTCATGCAGGAGGCAAGATCCGCCCGGCAGGCCCACAGCTGCTGGCCATCCCCTCGTAAGACGATACCTTGAGGCTCACATCCGACGAGATGAGAGAGGCCGGCGGCAAGCAACATCCTGCAACAGGCGGTCCCAGCGGCGCCGAGCCCATTGACGACGACGTGGATGTCCTCCATCCGTTTCCCGGTAACGGTGAGCGCATTGGTCAAGGCCGCGAGGATGACTACGGCCGTGCCGTGCTGATCGTCATGCATGACCGGAATATCCAGGGTGGTTTTTAAGCGGCGTTCGATTTCAAAACAGCGCGGCGAACTGATGTCTTCCAAATTGATGGCGCCGAATCCCGGAGCAATGGCCTGAACCGTGCGAACAATTTCGTCAGGATCTTGCGTATTGAGGCAGATCGGCCATGCGTCGATTCCTGCAAATTCTTTGAACAGCATGGCTTTGCCTTCCATCACAGGTAACGCGGCTTCCGGGCCGAGATTGCCGAGGCCCAGCACCGCAGATCCGTCGGTGACCACGGCCACCGTGTTGCCCTTTCCGGTAAAGGCATAGGCTTTGGTTTTGTCCTTTGCGATCGCTTGCGAAACCCGGCCGACTCCCGGCGTATAGACCATCGACAACACGTTACGCGTCGTGATGGGAAACTTGCTTTGGACACGAATCTTTCCGCCGAGATGCAGAAGAAAAATCCTGTCGGAAGCCGAGAGGACCTTCACGTCCGGCAGCGTCCCGACCCGGGCGAGCACCTTCTCTCCATGCGATTCGTTCTGGACGTCGAAGGTCACGTCTCGCACCATACTTCCGGCCGTTGCGGAGACGATATCCACTGCGCCCAAGTTGGCGCCTTCCTCGGCCAGGACGGCTGCCACCTTTGCAAACATGCCTGGTGTATTGGCGAGTTCAAGGCGAACGGTCAAGTCGGTAATTGGAGTAGGGTCCGATGTCGGTCATGCGTGGCCTTTCATTTCATCTAAAGAATACCACAAGGCTGGCCTCGGACCAGAGTTGATTATGTATTTCTACGCTATTCAGGCAGGGCGGACGAATAATGGACAGTTGACAGCAGGACGCTATTTTCGCTAGCGTACGACTCGTTTGCGCTACGTGAATGGGCAAAAACCAACCACACACTAACATTTAAAGGGGGTGACACATTATGAAGAGCATGTTGATGGCAATTATGGCAGTGGCAGTGGCAGTAACGTTCAGCGCTCCGGCCTTCGCCGGTGAAGAGAAAGGAGAAGAAGGACGAGAAGAAGGGCGGCCACGTCCTCGTGTACGGTGACGAGAAGAAAGACAAGAAGGACGAGAAGAAGGGCGGCTACATCGATACGTTCGGCGATGAAAAGAAGGGCGAGAAGAAGGAAGAGAAGGGCGGTAAGCTAAACGTGACAGATCGTTTGTCTGATCAGAACAGCCAGCATGTAACGATTTCTGAAGAGGCCTGTGATTTCACGATCGCAGGCCTCTTTCTTTATTCGCTCATTGACCCCTCTCCGGCCTCGATGCTACCGTGGGGCATGCACACTCAACCAAACGCAGCAAGACCCAATCGCCTCATCCACGAAACCAGTCCCTATCTCCTCCAGCATGCCTCGAACCCAGTCGACTGGTATCCCTGGGGGCCGGAGGCCTTGCAGGCGGCAAAAACACAGAACCGTCCCATCCTCCTCTCAATCGGCTACTCCGCTTGTCACTGGTGTCACGTGATGGAGAGGGAATCGTTCGAGAACGAGACCATAGCTTCAATTATGAACCAGCATTTTGTCTGTATCAAAGTTGATCGAGAAGAGCGCCCCGATCTCGACGAGATCTATATGCAGGCCACAGTCACCCTCAATCATGGTCAGGGTGGATGGCCGATGACGGTTTTTCTGACTCCTGACCAAGAGCCGTTCTTTGCGGGCACATATTTTCCCCCTGACGATCGCTGGGGCCGTCCCGGGTTCCCGAGCCTACTCAAGAAAATTTCCGAAGCGTGGGAAACAGATTCCGCCGGGCTCACGAACCAAGCGCATCAATTGACTGAACGGTTGAAAAACGAACTCAAGGCGGTGTCTCCCGTTTCAGTCAGTGCCTCCGTGCTTGATGAAGCCGTGATCCAGTTCCGCGAAAATTTCGATGAACGCCACGGCGGATTCGGCAGTGCGCCGAAATTTCCCCCGGCTGCAGGGCTTTCGTTGCTCCTCCGTTGTTACCGACGAACTGGAGAGAGCCGAACCTTGCAGATGGTCACTAGGACGCTCGATGCGATGGCTGCTGGAGGCATCTACGATCATATCGGTGGGGGGTTTGCGCGATATTCCACCGACGAGCGATGGCTGGTGCCCCATTTCGAGAAGATGCTCTACGACAATGCCCTCCTGGCCCGGACCTATCTAGAAGCCTATCAAGTCACCAAGCAGGCCTCCTATCGCCAGATCACAATAGAAGTGCTCGATTATATCCTCCGGGAGATGACCGACCCAGCCGGAGGATTTTATTCCGCGACTGATGCAGACTCGGAAGGGGTCGAAGGCAAGTTTTTTGTCTGGACGCCGGCGGAAGTCCAGGCGGTGATGCAGAATACCGAAGATAGCCGCCGATTCTGCGCCTGCTACGATATTACCGACCAGGGAAATTGGGAGCATCGGAGTATCCCGAATCGACTGCGCCCCATCGAGGCCGTGCTCAAGGAATTGAACCTCACCATCGATGAGCTGAGCGAGACGATTCAACGCGTGCGCCCTCTCCTCTATCGAGCCCGCCAAGCGCGAGTCCCACCAGGACTCGACGACAAGATCATCACGGCATGGAACGGCATGATGATTTCGGCGATGGCCGAAGCAGGCCGTGTATTAGGAATCAGCCGCTATATCGACGGGGCCATGAAGGCCGCAGATTTTCTCTTGCTGGTGCACCGAACTGCCGAAGGAACACTGCTCCGTACGTCGCGGCAGGGCCGAGCCCATCTCGATGGGGTATTGGAGGATTACGCCTATCTCGCAGAAGGATTGATCGACCTCTATGAAGCCTGTGGGCAAGAACGATATCTCACGACCGCACTTCAATTGGGAGAGCGGATGGTTGATTCGTTTCGAGATGAGGATCAAGGGGGCTTCTACACCACCGCGAAGACACATGAGACACTGATCATCCGAGCGCGGGAGGGGGCGGACGGTGCAACGCCCAGTGGAAACGCCGTGGCGGTTTCGGCCCTCGCCAGACTCTCCTTTCATTATGATCGACAGGACCTGCGCGAGGCAGCGATCGGCGGGATTCGTGTCTATGGACGCCAGATGGCTCGGTATCCGAGAGCCTTTGCCAAGAGTCTCGCCGTGGTCGATCTGTTAGCGGAAGGCCCGATTGAATTGGCTTTTGTCGGAACGCCCAACGATCCTGGGTTAGAAGCACTGCAGCTCGCTGTGCGCGAGGTATTCTTGCCGCATCGTGTGATTGCCTCCAGCGATGGAATGGGTAAGCCGTCCGTTCATCCTCTACTGACCGGCAAGGGATTGGTGGAGGGGAAGGCGGCACTTTATATCTGTCGAAACTTTTCTTGTCAGCGTCCCCTTACCCATCCGCAGGATGTCACTGAGGCGCTGCTGGCGACGGCGCGACGATCGAATCAGACGACCCAACAGACACTCTTACAAGGAACGGCGCTCCCTGGATCCGCCAGTCCCGAGGGGACAGCCAGGTATGCTGCGCGCATCGTGAGTCAGTCACGCCATAACGGCCGCATGGAACATGGCTATGGCCGGTTCGGCAACAGCGGGCTGACAACGTCCCGACTGGGATTCGGCACCTATCGCGTCGATACGAAGGAACCGGAACATCGAGACGCGCTCAAGAAGGCCCTGCGAGAAGGCGTGAACCTGATCGACACGTCCACGAATTATATGGATGGCGATAGTGAGCGCCTGGTCGGCTCTGTCTTAGGCGAGTTGATCAAGAGCGGTGAGCTGACTCGTGAAGAGGTGATCGTCGTCTCGAAGATCGGTTATGTGCAAGGAGATAACTTCAAACAGGCGGAGGCACGGGAACGGGCCGGACGTCCCTACCCTGACATGGTCAAATATGGCGAGGGCATCTGGCATTGTATTCACCCCGAGTATCTGGCCGATCAGCTCACACTCTCACTGGATCGCCTTGGACTGGCCACCCTCGATGTCTGTTTGCTGCACAATCCGGAATACTTTCTATCTGAGGCAGCGCACCATGATGGTGGAGACCTCACGGTGGCGCGCGATATCTTTTATCGCCGGATTGAACAGGCCTTCGCGTTTTTCGAGTCGCAAGTGGCGGTGGGACGGATCAGCTATTATGGCGTATCGTCGAATACGGTTACGGCAGATCCATCGGATGCCGAGGCAACGTCGCTCTCGCGTATGTGCGAGGCTGCGAAAGTTGCCGCTGCGGTACAAGGCATGGAGCGCCACCACTTCGCGGCGCTGCAATGCCCCATGAATCTGTATGAGGCCGGCGCACTGGTAACGCCCAATACCGGAAAGGATCAACGGGAGACGGTGTTGGAAATGGCTCAACGTGAAGGGATTGCCGTACTTGTCAATCGTCCGCTCAATGCCATGCCGACGAAAAAGAGCGGCGTGGTTCGATTAGCAGATTTTCCGATCGAAGGCGATCAGGTGGACTTCGATCGACAATGCCAGACGGTCGCGGCGCTTGAAGACGAGTATCGCAAGGCCATTGCCCCGGCCCTTCAACATAGCGGTGAAGGAATGGCTCCGGCAGACTTCTTCACCTGGGCCGTTGAGTTACCGCGCGTGCGGCCACAGATTCAGGGGCTGGAACATTGGGAGCAGATCGAGCATCAGATGATTGCGCCGCATGTGAATCAAGTGATGCAGGCGCTGTCACGAAATCTGACCGGAGAGGCAGCCGAACAGTGGGAGGCCTGGCGCGATCGCTATGTCCCCCAGTTGCTCACCCTGTTGGGCGGGCTTCGTAGAGAAGCCACTGAACGGAGTCGTGCCAAAACCGCCTCGGTGTCGGCGACCCTCGATCCCCTGTTGCCGGAACCCAGGCGCAAAGAATCGCTGTCGCGCAAGGCCTTGTGGGTGCTGGCGAGCACGCCAGGCATCACCTGCGTTTTGAATGGAATGCGTTCTCCGGCCTATGCTGACGATTCCCTTGCCGTCATGGGATGGGAGCCGCTGACGGAAGTCAAGCAGATATTCAAAGATATTGAGCAATGAGAGTCGTCTCTATCGTGAACGCGCCGGTCGGATAAGACTTCGAGAGGAATGGACAGGATCTGCGGATTCGCTACTTGCGACTGCCTATAAGCTGGTTGAAACTCTCGATGACGTTGCCCAACCAGGACCCATTGCGCGCAGTTCCCTGTTTGCCATTGGCCGGATGTTTCGGCTTCGACGAGAGTTCCTTGGCTCGACAGGCAGCATCTTTAAAAAGTGGATTCATTTGAGCGATACGGCCGTAGAGGGTTGTCGCTTCTGTCATCTGCCCGATCGATTCGAGGGTCTGTGCGAGAAAATACTGGACATCGATCGCCTCTTTCTTAGATGCCGACTGATCGCTCAAGGCAGCACGGAAGGCCTGAATCGCAGCCCCATAGTCCCCCATAGACCTGTGGCAGAGTCCAATCTGCGCCTGGGCCTTCAGCATATAGGACGGGTTCTTCCCCGCCAGTTCGAGCATATCAATAGCCTCTTTCAATCGGCCTTCTTTTTTCATCACTACTCCCTTTGCATAGAGGGAGTCGGGGGTGCCGACTGAACGCGTGGCTGTGAGTTCCGGAGATGGACCTTCCGGCCTCGGCTGCGGTGAACTGTGTTGTGGAGGAACGGCATCGATCTCACCGGCATCTTCCGGAGCGGTGGCCAAGAGGCTCAATTCCTCTTGTGCTGCAAGTGGCAGAATCCCGCCTTTACTTCGGTCAAACGCGGCCTGGGCAACAAGCTTAGAGGTAATGACCCGAGCCTGCTCTGTAAAACCATAGGTCAACGCGATGTCGCATACCTGATTGATAAGACGAGGAATGCCTTTCGTCAAACGATGAACCAACACACAGGCTTTACTCGTAAACAATGCAGGATGTCCGCCGGCAACCTTTAACCGGTGACGAATGCAATGCCCCGTCTCCGCCTCCGAGAGCGGCTCCAAGTGATAGTCGACGACAATTCGCTGGGCAAACTGTGTCATGTCGATCCGCTGCAATAATGTGTGGAGGTCCGGCTGGCCGGAAAGTATGAACTGCAGCTTCAACATTTTCCCATCGTTCAAATTGGACAGAAGCCGCAGTTCTTCGAGTAGCTCGGAACCAAGACTCTGGGCTTCATCGATAATAAGAATGACCCGCCGGTGCTGTTTGGATTCCTGAATCAGAAACCCAGAAAAGAGGTGATAGGCCTCAACCGGGTCGAGTTGCTTTTGGCTCAACCCGAGGGAAAGCAGAATCCAGGGTAGGAGATGTTCAATGTTGTAGCGCGCATTCGTAACAAGACCGATCGAATGCTTCTCTCCGTGCTCTGAAACAAGCTTCTGCAGGAGCGACGTCTTACCCATCCCCGGATCGCCGGTGAGCACCATAAACGGCGCCTCATGAATAAGGCCGTATTCCAAGATGCTGTAGGCCGCACGATGCGTAGAACCAGGATACAAAAATTCGCTGTCCGGCAGGAGGGCGAAGGGTTTGGTCCGAAGATTGTAAAACGATTCGTACATTCAACGTTCGCTTTCCGGCACGAGGCATCGGAAATCTAGTGGGAGAGTAGCTTCCGCATGCTCGCAGGAGTTGTGGCCATCTGCCCAGCCTTGTTCAGTACCGTTCCCAACACTGGGCGGGAATTCTTCACCAATAACAAGGCACGCTGCAACTGCTCAGCCGTCGTTTTCCCCTCCTCCACGACAAAAAGAAGCGCGTCTGTATAGGGTGAGAATGCAAGAACGTCTGCGGTGTGAAGCAACGGCGGAAGATCGAAAATAACGATCCGCGCAGGATACCGATGCTTGAATTCTTCAACCAATGCCAGCATTTTAGGCGATGTGAGGATCTCAGTCGAATTCGAAATCGCCCGTCCTCCCGGGAGTAACACGAAACGACCGATTCCGGGATGCACCAACAAGTCCTCGACAGGCTGATCATCTAACAAGTAGTCGGCGAGGCCCGGGCAGTCGTGCAAACCGAATACCTCATGAATGCTGGGGCTACGGAGATCCGCATCGACAAGCAACACAGTCTGCGAGGTCTCCATGGCAAGACTCACAGCCAGATTCACGGCAGTCAACGTCTTACCTTCACCATGTCCCGGACTGGTGATGCCCAACACATTCCAGTTATTTTCTCGAAGGCGATGCATAACCTGGGTCCGCAAAATCTTATAGGCATCGACGAAGGGACCCTTGTCGTACGCAGCCATCACCCGCCGCTGACGAAGTACAGAGAGTGGAATATCCAGCGACCTCGTTCTGGTATAGACGATGGGGGGAGGCAATGTTTGTCCGCCGGCAGCCTTTCCAGCCTGTGGTCCGGCGCGGGACTGACTCTGTTGGTCTGTATGAAGCTGCAGCGCAGTCCGAAATCTGTCCATGCGAGTCTCCAATGCTGTCGAGACTAAGATCGAGATACATCAGTATGTCGTTGCTTCATATCGTAATCTAAGCCTTATCTGTAGCCTTCCCATCCCGTTCGGGCTACTCGATGCCAAACCGCCTCAACGCGGCAAACCACAATACATCTAACGGCATCACGAACACATGCAGCAGCGCGAGGATCGTTACGAACGCGCCAACTCCAGCTCCCTGAAGGAAGCGGCGCCGATTCAAGGCCCGGGCAAGATCCTGTTCGTTCGGCATGAAAGGAATCACCGCCAAAGGGAACAACTGAGTGAGTTGCGCAAGCTGTTCCGGCGTGCGTATCGAATGATCCAGCAATTCCGCAGCGGCGCCGAAGCCGATTCCTCCGCCAACAGCCAGAATAACCCCGAGCAGGACAATGGCAAACCGGTTTGGTTTGTCTGGCTTCTCCGGCAGACTGGGCGGATCGATGAGAGAAAATCGCTCGCCTTTTCGCTGAACTTCTAAACCTTCCGAAACCTTGGCTTCCAGCAACCTGGACCGGATGTCCTGGTACTTCTGTCCTGAGGTGTCGCGATCGCGGGTCAACATGAGATAGTCCGGCTCGATTTCCGGGGTCCGTTCCAAGCGTGTGGCGTAGTCCTGACGCCGCTGCTTCACTTCGATACGGGTTTTCAGCAGCGCCCCTAGCGAAGAGGTTGCGGAATTCAGCTGAGCTTGAAGATTGATATAGGCTGGGTTTTCCGGTCGCTGCGTAGGATTCTTATAGGGAGTTGCTTTGAGTTGTCGAACCTCCTGCTCTAACGTTTCAATTTTTCTCTGAGTCTTGACCACATCCGGGTGATCTTTACCCAATCGCTCCGAGTACGTCGTGAGCGTCGCGCGAGCGTCCACAAGCGCCTTTGCGGTTTCATCAATATCTGGGGGATGACCGGTCTCCTTTTCCAACGCCTCGATTTCCTGCTTCATCTTCATAATGTCCGGGTGATCCGGAGCCAAATTGGCTGAAGCCCCTGCATACTCGGCGCGAAGGGCCCGTAAGCGCTCGCCAGAATCCAAAATGCGTTCTCCAGTCACGGACATGATCGGTGTATTCGGCTTGATTGTGGCCAGTTCTCCCTCAAGGTAGTTCTTGCGTTCCTCAAGGCTGCGAACCTGCTGATCGATGTCCATCAATTCCCGATCTGTCTGATTCATCAGCTGCTGATTGAGCGGCATTAGCTCCGGCAAGGCACCCTTAGCCCGCTGCTTGAACGCAGCGATTTTCTCATCGACCTCGCCGATATGCTTGGAAAGATTGTCCGCCTCCTGTTGGAGGAAGGACGTCGCTTCCTGCGCCTGCCGCTCTCGACTCTTCAGATTCTCGCCCAGGAACAGGCTCGTCAGCTCGTTGGCGACCTTTTGCGCTAAGTCGGGCGAGTTGCTTTGGTACGCCACAGTGAACGCGATGGTGGCCTTCGTCGGATGTTGGGTGCGCTTGTCCACAACGTCGGCGCTGATCACTTCAACCGAGATGTCTTTGGTGAACCGCTTCACGACCTCTTCTGCGGCGTTGGTCCGACGCAAATCTGAGTAGAGATTGTATTGTTCCACGACCTTCCACAAGGTCGTCCGGCTCATGACTTGCTGCTTGATTGTTTCGATTCGCTGATCAGCATAACTGGTAATCGTCGAATGAACGAGTTCGGATGGAATTTCCTGCTCCTCGATCAGAATGGTCGCCATGGATTTGTAGGTCGCTGGCCAGAGGAATGCCGCCGCCAGGCTGAAGATCAAAAGAGCCCCTCCTGCCGAGAGTGTCAACGTCCGGCGGCGGCGGAATACTGCCAAGTAGTCCTGCAGGCTTAGAATCGTCTCAGAATGTCTTGATGAGGGTTGAGGATTCATGGACAACTCGTTTAATTTGAGAACGCCAGTTTCGGCGGATAGTACGTGATCGTAAGCATCGTGGCATTGGACATGGCAGAATCTAAGGGACCGTCTATGTCACGCCAACCATAGGTATAGGACAGATCCATCTTCCACCACTCCGAAAACTTCCAGGCGACCTTTGGAGTGAGATAGAAATAGCGGCTATCCGGTATGGTGCCGCCTTGGGCGACCTCCGTAACACCTGAGACGAGATACCCTGATCCATTGAACGAAGCAGCCAGGGTTTCGGTAAGATCATGAGAAACAGTCAGACCAGCGCGATCCCTTTGAATGAGAAGGCCGAATCCGCTTGGCACAATATCCCGATCCATGTTCACCTGGATAGACGTGCCCTCATCAAACTTCTTGGTGAGACTGGCGCCGAACAGCCAGACAGTGCTCTGAGCCTTGACGCTGTCGCTGACTGTCTGTGTAGTCGAACTCACAAAGCGAGGTCCACCGTATGCCGTTCCCGTCAGAGTTTCAGTGAAGGCATGGGTGAGACTTAGGTTGACTCCAGGAAAACCGGCGCGAAATGGCTCAGGCGCGTTGGTCGTATGAAAATTAACGTACGAGCCGGCCAACTGGATTTGGTCCTGTTCGGTCAATTGGTAGAGCAGTCCTCCCGAGCCACCAAAGAGTTGATAGTCTACCAGGCCAAGACTCAAGCCATTTTCATAGGTGGTGTCGTTAAATTGAAAACTGGATTGGATCGACAGTTTCTCAGTGATACTTCTGGTCCAAGACGGATTGGCAGTCCATTGATTCCGTTGTGTAAAACGCAGAACCAAGCCGGTGGTCAACAGTTCGCTCATCAATGTGTTGTCACGGATGAATCCGCCAGAAAAACCCAGCAGATCCTTCTCGGTCTTATACCGTAGGGTGAGCGGGAGAAAAACGTTGGTAAATTGAGTCTCCTCTCCTCCATAGTATGAGACGAAATCGGCGGCGATCCGGCTACTGACTTCAAGACGCTCCGTCTTGCCGGCAAACTCAGCCGCCGGCGAGACCCAATAGCCGGAGGTCTCATTGTGCGGAAGCGGAGTTAAAAGCAAATTATCGTTGTACACTCCCTTGACTCCGATCGACGGCAACAGTGACCACTCTGCAGCCCAAACCGCAGACAGTTGCACTCCACAAAACAACCCAATTAATACGACAACATGATAGAGACACCAACGTCGTATAAACCCACACAGTGTCTCTCTCACCCTGCTGGGAAAAAATCCTGCAAAGGATCCAGCCTGCACCTTCTGGAGGAGGCTGAGGTCGAGGGAAGTTCTGCCCATTTTTTCTGAGCGTTGTTGGCTCAACCTTATCCTAGGCCTGAACCTGAACCTTCCCCAAATAACTTCTGGATTGATTCAACATTCTGCTACGGCACCATGATGGAGTCGCCGCGCTGCAAGAGAATATTTTGCTCCAGATCCTGCCCTTTTCGGACATCGCCGTAGCGAAAGAGAAATACCTGTTGCTGCCCCCTAGCACGCCTGATGACCTTGATATCGTTTTCTGCAGCAAAGGGCGTCAACCCTCCGGCTAAACTCAGTGCCTGGAGCACATCCGTATAGTGGCCGACCACGTATTCACCGGGTTTATTGACACGCCCCACGACATACACTTTGTAGCTCAAGATTTTCGTGACTGCCACCGATACATTGGGATTCGGAATGTATTTCGTCAGGCGTTTCACAAACTCAGCGCGAATCTCCTCGACCGTGCGATCTTCCGCCTGGATATCTCCCACAAGAGGGAACGAAAACATCCCGTCCGGACGAACCACAACCTCCCTGGTGAGATGCTCGTCCTTCCACACGGAAACCAGCATCACATCTTCAGCTCCAAGTCGATAGCCTGGATCGACCACTGGCGCTGCTGGTGTGGCTTCCATAGCATTGGAGTCGCGAGACTGCGCACAGCCCATCAGCATTGCGAAAAACACAATCGGCATTCCCATGCTGCGAACAATACGGTGGTAGAAACTAGCCATAAACCTTTTTTACCCCCTCACCTGAAACAGGACCTGTTCCGCCTCCTGGCGCCCTTGAAACGCTTCGGTACTCTTCAGAGCCTTCGAAAGGTACGTGCGGGCCTCAGCTCTTTTTCCAAATTGATAGAAGGCCATTCCAAGATGGTAATTAAGCGTAGGATCCTCTGGCGCTTTGGCAACTGCATCTTTCATAAGACGAAGGGCGTCCTCCTGTTGCCCCATTTTGAAGCGCACCCATCCGAGCGTATCGAGAAACAACGGATGCGGTGCCTCCTTCTCGAAATCACGGCTGAGGGCAAACGCTCTCTGTAAGTTCTGTGGATCTCCTTTGTAATCGACCAGCAAAACGGCCAGGTTGTTCGCAGCCAGTACATTACGAGGGTTCAGACCCAACGCTCCATCATACGCGGTGATCGCATTATCGATCTGCCCTTGACCGGAATAGGCCGACGCTAAGAGCATGTGCAACTCTTCGCTGTCCGGGTTGGCCTTTAGACCGGCTTGAATCACTTGAATCGCCTGATCCGGCTGTTTCTGCGCGAGCCACAACCCTCCCCGGCCGAGCCACGGCGCGATCCATTTGGGGTTTACGCGGGAAGCCTCTCGAAACTGGGCGTCGGCTTCCTGGGGATGGCCGCTGAGAGCCAGCACCTCGCCCAGTAGTCCATGGGCAAACAGATGATCCGGCCGCGTGGCGAGCAACGTACCGAGTCGAGTCTTCGCGCGATCAGCATGACCTTGCGCGACGTCCAGTTTCACCAGAGACAGCAACGCGTCTGGATCGTTCGGGGCGAGAGCTATCGCGCGCTCATACGCCGCGCTGGCTTTGTCGAAATGTTGCTGCGCCTCCCACAGCCGTCCTTCTGCCATGAACGCGAGAGCACTGTCTTTCGAGACGGCACGGAGGCGATTCAACGTGTATTCCGCTTCAACCCAGTTTTTCGTGACGAGATTCAGCATCATCAACATGTCTAGAGCGACCACATCATCCGGTCTTTGCTTCAACAAGTCGTCGAGTCGAGCACGGGCCTGTTGGTGACGGCCACTTTGACTGTCCAGCGCCGCAAGTGATCGTCTGGCATCGACCTGTCCGGGATAGAGCGCCACGGCGTGCTCGAAGCTTTCCTTCGCTAGGTTGTTCTCTCCGGTCAGCAGATAGGCCTGGCCGAGCATGAAATGCACGGTCGCTAACTCAGGCTGGTCATGCAACACCGTTCGAAACGCCTGTACCGCGTCTTTCCCGTTCCTCCTGGCTAAGGCCATCCGACCGGATAGAACCAGCCCATCAGACGAACGGGGATTCTCCTTCAAGACCTCTTGTAATTGGCGTTCTGCTTCCACCTGTTTGCCTGCGACAAGATCCATCTCCGCCAGTTTCACCTTGGCTTCGAGACCTGCTGGTTTCTCCTTATAATCCTTGGCCAGTACGGCATATTGCTCGCGCGCCTTTGCATCCTGCCCGCTCTTGAGGTACAGCGCCGCAAGTCTGAATTGGATCTTCGTCGAATGCGGCATCTGGGTCGCTGCCTCCAGGAGGGCATGCTCCGCAGCAGAATAGTCCTTTCTGGTGCTGAGAAAGTCTGCGAAAAGGAGACGGCGTTCTTCGCTATTCGGATCGAGGGCGATAGCCTCGCGCAAGACGGATTCCGCCTTCTCAGGTGCACCTTGCGTATCGAAAAGCCTGGCCAAGCGCAGCCGGTGATCGAACAGCGTGGGTTCTGTGTCGATCATACGGCGAGCCACCATCTCCGCACCGGCCATATCTTTCGCCTGAACCAGGATCGTATTCAGATTGTTCAAGAGATCCATGTCTTTCGGATGAGCTTCCAATGCCCGCTGCAACGTGGCCTCCGCATCTCGATAGCGTTGCTGTTGACCGTGGAGCGTAGCCAGCAAGACCGCGACGTCGGGCTCGGTCGGAAATTGCGAACGCAGAGCCTCGGCTTTGTTCATCGCCTCAGGGAGTTGTCCCTCAACAGCCAATACCGCAATCTTGAGGGCCTTCGCTTGAGGGTGCTGGGGATCTTTCGCCAACACCTTGTCGGCCGTTGAGACCACTTGCTCAGTCAGACGGGCTTCGAGATAGTACTTGGCAAGAGTCACTAATGCGGCAATATGGTCAGGAACAAGCTGGACCACCTCCTGATACAGCGAGACGGCATTGCGCCAGTTTTTTTCCTTTTCCTCGACTTGCGCAAATAAGAAATAGGCATCGGCATCCTTCGGGTCGATTTTCAAGACATTGCGAAGTGCCACACGAGCTTTTGGATAGTTACCGGCTTCAAGGTATTCTTGCGCCCGCGCACGGTACTTGGCCTTCCGCTCCTCTGGCCCGCCACACGCGATGAGCGAGATCGCGAGAACCAATATGATAATGACCTGATGTTTCATTGTGTTACCCTAACAATCTGTTGAACAGTGTGCCAGCTATTTGGAAAATTCAGGTTGAGGCCACATGACCAGGATTTCTCTCTCACTCCTCCCTGCCCTCTTTATCTCCAACCTTTTCTCTACAGCCACATCCGGATCCCAAGCCCAAACAAAATCCACAAGGATACCAGGCCAAGTTGCTTCACACGGTCTGCGAAGGCGTGCAGCAGTAGCTCAAACGAGAAGAACAACACGATCAGCTTGGCCGCAAAGAGCCCGAACGTCGAGATATCTGCGCGCACTTCCGGAAAGAACGGAAAGATCACGGCCAGACATACCATCAGGTAATCCAGCGGCGTCGTCTGAAACCGACTTTGACTGTCGAACCGCATGCTGAGCAAAACCATCACAGCCATTGCGCCAAACATGATGTGGTAGGTCACTGGGACCGGATACACGGCTTGCATCCATGAGCTATCGCTCACATACAATAAGAAGGTGCTGCCCAAGTAGAGTCCCCCCCGCACAAAATACGGAGCCAGCCAAGGAAGGAAGGAGAGACCGATCAAAAGAATCGCGAACAGCGCGGTCGACATGTACCCGACATCCTGAGGAACCTGCGCAGGAAGAAAGACCGTGACAATAAGAAACAGAGGGACCACCGCGGCTAAGAATCGAATCGGCAGATCGCGCAACCAAGGACTACTGAGAAGGTCCGAAAGCCACTTGTCAGAACGAACACGTACACTCTGCGGGGCTGGACGGGGAATTAATCCATGCCCTGCGGCGACAAAGAGGGCCAATACGGAACCGGCCAAGATGAGATAGAGCGGCACAATCAGCGTATCAGAATGCCATCGAAGCAAGTAGGCCAACCCCACCATCCCTGCCTGAAGAGCGTAAATCGCCGTAACGGCTTCATAGTGGGAGAAGCCGGCCGTCATCAGCTTGTGGTGAAGATGTTTACGATCGCCAATAAAGGGGGAACGTCCCTCGACCAGTCGTTGTACCGACACACCCAGCGTATCTAGAAAGGGCAACCCTAAGAGAAAGAGCGACAAGACTGGACTGAATGGCCCATTGGTCGAATCGGTCAGGAGGATGGCGAGCACACCCATGATAAAACCAAGCAACTGACTACCACTGTCCCCCATAAAGATCCGAGCCGGATAGGTGTTATAGCGCAAGAAACCCAAGAGGCCTCCTAGGAACGGGACAGTCAGCAAAAGGACCGTCGAATTGTTAGAGAGATATGCCAGGTACGCAATCCCGCAAAAGGTCAAGAAGGAAAGCCCGCCCGCCAGTCCGTCGAGACCGTCCGTGAGATTCACCGCGTTCGAGACGGCGACGAGAAAGATCACCGTGACGGGAACTCCGATCCACAGCGGCAATTCCGCATCGAGCAAAAACGGGATACTTTCGAATCGGATCCCTCCAACGATGATGACCGCAAGCGCCGCTACCAACTGCCCCAGTAGCTTGATCCGGTAGCCGAGATCCGCACGATCGTCCCACACGCCAAATCCCAGGATAATCAATCCACCAAGGAGTACCGACAATGTGGTGTTGTCTTTGGGTCCCCACCACAGAATGCTGCCTAGCGCTCCAATCGCAAAGGCAATGCCACCAATCCTCGGGATAGGATGCTGGTGGACTTTGCGTTCCCCTGGTTGATCCATAAAATGGAACCGACCAGCCAAGAGACGCAAGGGCGGAATCAAGGCCATGCAAATGAGCAGCGATGTGATGAAACTGAAAAAAAGATCGCTATTCATCGATTCGCTCTCCCATCAACATTAGAGGAAGTCTGAGGCTGGTGCTGAACCGTAATCTTTCCTTTCCGCTTCAATCCGGCACGTAGCGATGTAATGCTGGCTCAATCGTTGAGACGAATCGGAGCAGCCTCTGATCGACGATGTCCTCTGTTTCTCCTGGGCCAACAAGCGAGGCAATTCGCACGAGTGCCCCATCGGTCCGCCCGCGTGACAAACCATCCCAGAACAAAAATACCTTGACGAGATATTCATTGCTGAGATTCCGGTCACGCTGCTTAAACCAGTACAATACGATTTGCTTCTGGCTGTCTTTTTGGATCAACGCTCGATTGACATGCAACGGCCGAACCATCCCGGAACTCGCCGGCAAGTCCAGACGCGTGAAGGAGGAAATTTCCCAACCACCGCCTGGAAGGCAGCTTTGAGGAGAGTGTGCTGACTGCCCTTTTCTTTGTGACCGATAGTAGGCAGTATACAAATTGACAGGCTGCCCGCCCCCGAATCGATAATCGGCCAACATATAGTCGTCGAACCGAAGCGTATCGATATACTGTTTTTCTAATGTAAGAGCGGTACCAAGCCACCCATCAAGTTGCATCGGAAAATCGACAAACATGGCTCGGGGCGGCGAGACATCTTCGCGCTCCACGATGAGAGTCGAGGCGAAGGCCATGGGAATCAGGAGAGCCACGCTGCAAAGATAGGCGGGCCCGAGGAAAACCTGTTAGAGGGCTGAAGAGAGGCTGAAGCTAAGGTTGAGGGCGAAGGAGAACAGAGAGGTTGGAGGCCACCAGCAGGGATAACATTAGAATTTTGGCTGGCCCAGGTGAATCGAGAAAGAAAGGACAATCGTTCTCCGCTCATCTCCATCCTGGCCAACACCCACATCTCCAGAATCAGCAGACCCAAACTCGCCATAAACAGCACCCAGCCCTCGAACAGATGGTAGAACCCTTCGGCAGCCCCCTGCCCGTACCATTCGACCAGGACTCCAATCATCCCGATGCGAAAACCGTTCACGACAATGGAGATTGGGATCGACGAGAGAACGAGCACCACTCGCTTCCACATTCGATCCTTGAAGAGATAGGCGCAGAGCAGTGCAAGGGAGGTAAGGGGAAGCAAATATCGAATACCGCTGCAGGCCTCGATAACTTGAAGTTGGACCGGCCCGAGATCGATCACATTGCCATCGCGAAAGGCCGTGACGCCTACAAGTTGTAAGCAGACCACTCCGAGAGCCGAGGACCACAACTGTAGCTGACTCGACAAACTTGCATACAAAAACACAGGCAACGGGATACTGGTCAACAGATAGGAGAGAGGAAACGCGATTGTCCTTGCCCCATGGACCCCGATTGACGAAATGACCAGCCCCACAATGACCATCCAAAGCGAAACATGCTGCAGGACATACAACGTGGCAAGCTCACCGATCCAATAGAGAAAGAGTCCCGCTGAAATCACAGCAAGGCCCCACCACGAATTCTCAGCACGAGCTTCAGCGATGCGATGCCGTGCCTGCCAGATCAAGAACAGACTAATCAGAGGAACAAACATCCCATGGCTATAATCTTCGCTGCCGATCCAGTAGCCGGATAGAAAGGCAAGGCTGTCGGCATACAGGTACCCCAGAAGAGCAATGACAAAGGCTGCGCTAAAGGCAAGAGAGAGCTTGCTGGCCATAGAAAATGCTCAGGTGTACGATGATCTGAAATTAGATAGGCACGCAGAGACTTATTTGGAAACCAGATTGAAGGCCATACGCAACCTTCTCACCATCGGTTCGTAGGTCTTGAGGGTCACTTCTTTACTCCGATCTATCGCACAGAGGAAATGATACAACGGTGAAATCGTTGTACTGTTACATAAAGAACGGGCTTGATACCTCCCTACTGAGGTACCAAGCCCTGGTTCAAAGGAAATCTGTGTCGTCTACGCCTGAGACCGGCGAAGGTTTCGCAACCCTCCGGCGCCGAGACCGACCAGCGAGATGAGGCCTGCTCCGAACAGGAGCACGGCGGCAGGCAACGGTACTGCGGTCAGGCTATTGATCGCCCCACGAACCGTGACCAGATTCCCATCGGCATTCTCGAAGATGAGACGCCATCTGGTGGCTGTGAGTGAATTCAGACTCGGCGGGTTCTGCAAGTTGGTATTGCTGAATAGCCCTCCACCCTCACGATCCAGCTGAAGGTCAAAACTGAGCGGGGCATAGCCATTGACGGGAAGGCCACTGGCTGCCGTCACCAGCTTCCAGCGATCTCCGAACAACCCGCCTCCGAGGCTGCTATTCTGCGAAATCGTCACCGTGTTAGCGCCGGCTGTAAAGGAGGAAGTGTAGCCGCCGATGGCCACGTTCATGGCCTTCACGGCGCCAGGAAAATTGCCGCCTACGCCTCCCGTGGCGTTGTCGAATTGGAATGAACCTGTCACGGGAGAGGTCAGGTTCATCGTGGGAGAGAGCAACGCCCCGCTGATGCTGCTGACACCTCCTGTGAACGAATAGGTCACCAGAGCCGCATGAGCGGCGTTCCCTGACAGGAGGAGGGAACACAGGGCGATTACCGGCAGAAATAGGCTTTTGATCGACGACTGTTTCTTCATCCGCATAACAAGGACTCCTTCGTAGAGGTGGTACATGCACACATCCTGGCGATGGAGCAATTCTCAGACCGCCGAGGCCTATCTTCTATCTCATTGTAAAATCACAAGGAGCGAAAAATTGTTGGAAGCCACTGTGTGTGGAGCCCTACAAAGACGGTTCAATTCTGAACCAGGCACAAGATGGCACAGAAGGTGTCAGGATGAATATTGCACAGTACTGTGCAAATAGCACAGCCAGCGCCTTGGCGCTGGCTGTGTCATGAAGACTATATCGTACGACCTATGCGAGGCTACTTTTTCCCTGCCGCCAATTCTCGGCATCAAGACCGATCAGCCCAATAAGTCCCGCCCTGAACAATAGAATGCCCGAGCGAGGTCAGCTAAAACTTGTGGCACATGCCGTTGTGATGCGCCGAATCCCATATTCCGACAAATCCGGCTTGGTAAGGATAGAGTCACGTCGAACGCTAAGGAGGATTTGAATCTGAAGAGGGAGGCAGAACGCGCTCAATACTGAACATGAAAACTATTTGCCAGCTTCACTGCAATAAAGATCATTCTAACGGATTCAGGTTATCCACTCCTCTATGCCGCATGTTGATACAGCGACGGAGTCGAACTCCCGGTGCTCCAATAGCGGCCTCCCACGCCTGCATGGCGTGTCTTATATCAAACTGCTGGTCGAACAGCTCACGCGCACGCATGCCCAGGAGGCGGCATGTTTCTTGGTGATCGGCAAGCTCTAGAATAACGCGACTAACTTCTTCGACCTGACCTTTCTCTATTGAAAACCCGCATTGTGCCTTCCGAAGCATGCGTGGGATTTCCCCATTCTTGCTCCCAATGAAGAGAGTTGGTCGTCCAGCCGCTGCAATGCCATAAAATTTACTGGGAACAATGAGGCCTTCCAGAGCGGGTTGCAGCGAGATGAGGTGCACATCTGGAACCGTCAGGCTAAGAGTGAGCTGTTCCCTTGGCTGATACGGCTTGAACATGATGTTCTCCAGACCTCTCCGGCTCGCCTCTTCCACTATCCGATCCCGTTGCGCGCCACCACCGATAAAGAGGAAAACAATGTTCGCAGCGCCTTTCAGCTTCTCCGCGGCGCCGAGAATTGTATCAAACTCGTGTGCTCGTCCAATGTTCCCCGAATACCCCACAACAAACTTTTCTCGCAAATTCCATTCCCTTCTGAGATCGTTCTTGTCTCGATCGACAGGCTGGATTGCACGACCATCGGACCAATTGTGGATGACCTGTATGGCATCAGATTGAATGCCCTCCTCAATCAGCCTAGTCGCCATCCCATCGCCAATGACGACATTCTTATAGGCAGTCTGGAGGGACCAATTCCTTACCGATCGCAAGACGCCCTCAATCCTCCCTATTCCCCCTACATCGAGCGCGCCGGCGACTTCCGGGAACAAGTCCTGAAGCCAATTGATCAACTTCGCTCTGCGAATCTTTGCCACCACCGCCGCCATAACCGAAATAAGGGGCGGATCAGTTTTGGCCACGACGATATCTCCAGGCTTGAGCAAGACGAAAAGGCTCCAGGCGGCACTGAGATAAAATGTCAGAGTAATCAAACGTGCGTCCCAGCAAGTGCTGACGCCCAAACCGAGTGGTCCACACGCGCGTGACTCGCACCCCTTGTACAATGTCTTGGCTCGGAAGAATCGCGTTCGGATCGTCGTAGACTTGTCTACTTGAAATAACGTGAACTACTCCCCCGGTCTTGGCCAGATGAAAAGCAAGATCGGTCAGTAACTGGCTGGTGGCGGAATGGTCAGGGTGAAAGAATCGGTTAAGGAAAAAAACTCGTGACATTTCAGAATTCTTGAAGTCGGATGGTTCTCCCATTAGAAGGTTTTCCTTTTAGAATTGATACGTCAGGGACAAAAAATTGATTGTAGTCCCTATTAAAACATGGTTGAGTGCACATTAAATTCTATATAGCTGATGTATCCTGGTTTTTTACTTTACCAATCGATACGAAGATTTTCCGTTCCTGTAGAAGCTCGTAATAACAAGCGTCCACATAAAATCGAAACCAAAAGCCTTGCAAGAAATGATAAATCAATCCAGGTGTACCATCTAAAAATCCTCCCTGAATGAGGTAACGCGAAAGGAAGTACATGACGGCACGAGTAAAGATGGGAGCCTTCCGTAGAAACGAGACCTTAGCCATCTTCGGCGCTCAATGGGCGATCCGGAAAGTCTTGCCTTAACCATATTGGATTGATCTCCGTGATTGTCCTTCGCCAGTTGGCTCGCTTCCATCTGAGCCCATTTATTATGACGGGCTGTCCAAGAAAATAGGGACGAAGCAGTCACCTCGATAAGATCTGCTTCAATTATTATTGTTCCCTTCCGCAGTGAAGTGCTGATCATACTCGCGATCTTCGCAATGCCCGAATTCCCTATTGAATATTCGGCAGTGGTAGGTCGGATAAATTCCACCGTGCGTAATCGGCCGTCCCAAAAGATGAATTTGGCGTCGCACAAGGAAACCAGCGGTTGCCTGTCCCATGGACGGACTGTGGAAAACAACTGGCTCTGATTTCCCAATGCAGAATCGGAGACACTCGTTCGTCTGCGTCAATGTGAGAATACCCATTGATGGGTCAACGGCAAGCGGCCTGCGCCCAGTTGCGCTGCCGAGAGTAATTTTCAAATGGATGATGAACAACCTGAGCCTGATACTGGGAGATAATATTCATACGTAGTTCGATCAGTGCTGAAGCGAGTCCAACACGACGATGTCAATCACACCACTTCACTGACTCTAGGCAAATTGGCAGATTGAGCTCTTCGTTCAGCGTAAGAATTAAAACCGAAATCTCATATACTCCGAAGCGATTTCTTGACGACAGCGATCATGGACTTGGCAAGAAATGGAATTCTTCACCGAGTGGTAGATCAATCTTGAGAAACCGGAACTTCCTAAGGCATTGAAGCGTCAGGGTTATAGACCAAAATTTGATATGGCCATGATCCCACAATGCAGTGAAATGGGCATCCATTGTCCCTGTTAAAGCCATCACTAAATTTTTCCAATACCCATGATAGGGCGTCGAAATGATGGCCGTTCCCCCGGGTTCCAGTAAGTCGTAGACAGTTCTGGCAAATTTGCGTGGGAAATAGAGATGTTCGACGACCTCCAGGCTGATCACAATTGGAAATTGCCCGTACTGATTTCTTAGATCGTCATACGCCGACCCAAGTGGAGCTTGATATCTGGGTAGGATTGATGAGCTTGTGCAATCCCCTCCTCTGATGCATCAACCCCTGTTACCTCAAAGCCAAGCGTTGACAACGCATTGGCCACAGATCCATTTCCACAACCGAGTTCAAATACTCGCTTGGTCGAAAGTGATTCATTCGAAAGAACTGACTTCACGAAGGGAAGAAGATAGTCATGGGATGAGTTCAGTTTACTATCATCATACCGGTAGCAAGAATTATGCTCTTTCATGTTTTGCTTGATCCCCTCGCGAGAGGAATCACATTACCCGATGTATAGACAACTTTCGAATGCGCTACTCACACTCCCATTGTGACAAACGCCGCACCCTGACTTCAGTCATCGAATACCCATTCAGGCTTGACTCCACCGAGCACAATCCAGCGGTAGGTCTCCGCCATCTGTTGCCCCAGATGTCTCCAGCCAAACTCCGTCTCCATCCAACCCCGACCACGCTGTCCCATCTCAGCCAATGTGTCATGCGTCTGGCCAAGCGCATGAATTAAGGCTGGTCACTAATGGATCAAGACCGACATCGATCCACCAGCCTACCCTTCTCATCTCCAAACCTGGCCATGGTGCCCCCTTCGATACAATGGCAGGAACACCTGCTGCCAAAGCCTCTGCCACTGTCATGCCGAAATTTTCAGAATAGGTCGGCAGCACAAAAAGCTCAGCCTCTCGGTAGGCTTCCCACTTCTGCTCACCCTTCAACTCACCAAGGAATTCGATCCGCTTCAACTGCAACTGGTCTGACAAGGTTTGAACCCTCTTGAGGTAACCGCCATTGTCGGGGCCAGCAATAATCAGACGCCAATCGGTAAAGCGGTCCTGAACCGCCCGCCAAGCCGGCAACAACAGATCAAGACCTTTTGATGGATGCACTCGGCCAAGGAAGAGGAGCGTCCGAGCATTCCCACGATGCTTTAGGGTAATCGGAGGAAGGTCGATCCCGTTAGGAATAATCGCTACTGGCTGTCGAAAGCCCGCGCGCCGGATATCTTTGTATTCTGATTCCGCAGTGGCATGGAAACAAGAAGTTGCACCCAACGCGGGTTTTTGCATCAGACGCCAGAAAGGACCGCTTGACAACAGAGCCATGGTGAAACGCCCACTCAGACATCGTCCCACGAGGTGAAATGACCAAAGGCACGTTATGCTTCCTGGCGACTAGACCCGGATACACATTAGGCATCATCCACAAACTATGATTATGAATAATCTCTATTGAACGAGACCGTGCTTGCTCAGTTAACCAGCGATGCATCCTCGGAGAAGACCCCAATCTACGAGGCCCCATACCCAATGGAAAGGCTTTCACGAATCGGGGTGGCGAAGCCATCGGTGTCCAATCAAGCACGCCAAGTGTCACGTCCTGACCTTCTGCAATGAGGGATTCGCAGAGTCGCACGACTGAGTACGACGGGCCGGTCGATTCTTCCGAAATAGCGGGTACAATATGGATTAGTCGCATCTGTGTTGCAGCCCTAGAAAGCTAGTACTGATAGGCACATGTATTTTCTTTGGTTCTTAGGCAATAGGACAAGCAATATCCGGTATTTAGTAGACACTGCCACAGTATGAGAGTTTCGGCACCTCCATACCTGGAACCTTGGCCGCATGCTGTTACGCTACAAGCAAGAGGCATTCCATAGTGATCGGAACTGAAGCATGTTGTACAGAGCTCCGCACCGCCAGTTATAACTGCTCTCCTTTTAAGGGAGAGCTCCATCAATCTTTGACGACCTCACAGCGGGAAGACCAACTAGCCTTCACTGAGCCAACTCGAAACAGGATATGCATCATCAATATAATCAAGCCTGAACGAAGGAACACCGTATATTGTTGGGCAATTCCTGTTTCAAACCGAAATACTAGAAGGTACAGAGCGCTAATAAGCAGCAGTAATCTTGGCACAGTTTTCACTTCGTGGACATTACTGACCGTGCTGACTACTCCAAGACTTGCGCCGATTAAGATCATCCCCAGTACTAGACCAGACCAACCAAAGTTCCAGTACAGCTCTCCAAGAAAAGAAGTGGCGATAAACGTTTCAGGGTTTGAAGAAATATGAAATACTTGATTAAACAGCTGCCCGACAGGAACATTAGGCTTATCCGGCAATACTATGCGGGGAATAAATGCATACGGAAGCGCTGCCAACGTGTTGCCATTTTGAAAGTGCACTCCATTCCCAACTCGTGAAACGATCAGCTCCATCAGACTTTTCAAATCCACTCTGGTCGCAAAGGCTTGAGTCCCTCTTTCAAAGGTCCCTCCACCTTTCTTAGCATTCTTAGCATTTTCCTTCATCGCAACATCTACGGTTGATGAGGCATTCTCAACTGCAGTGGCCGCTGAATAATGCTTTTCCCCAACAACAGCGGATCTGTAAGCATAGAACAATGGAAACGTCAGAATTATCGCAACCGCGATTAGTCCAATCCATCGGAATGGCAAGCCTCCGTCATATAGCCATTTTGTTAAGACGAATATGACGAGGAAAGAGATGGCAATCTCCTTTGAGTCCAGAAAGAACCCCATGGGAATTTTTAATAGGCTGATAGTTAGAATAAGAAACAAGAGAACCATTTTCTTAGTCTTAAGAAAAGCATAACTCAGCAACACGGCACCAACGGCCTCCATCATTCGCCCTCCGACCAGTAAGCCCGCCAGAGTGGGATCTAGTTTCCCTAGATTTGTACGGCTACCTGCCGAAACCACGAGAGTCCAGCTCGCCCAAATTCCGATTGCAACACTGGTTAAGCCAACGATAACTGTTGGTCGCTCTCTCCAATCATGCACTAACCATTGGGGAGACCAGCTCATCGAAAGGTTTGAGGCCAAGTAAAAGCCAACCATTAGCATGGCAATTCCGGCAAGAACTGCAGTTTCCGCTGTTGTGAATAACTCCCCCTGAGTTCCATACCAGTAACTTGGATAGTAATAGAAGTATGTCAGGATGTCGTTGGCACCGTAGAAAATGAATAATATTGGCATCATGATCAAAAGAATCCCATAACGCCCATTCATCGGACTTGCAGACACGTAGGGCAACGAGCATAGGGCAAAGAGCACAATTACAAATAGAATGGGGTCATGCCCCTTTCTGTCTACCAACAAATCAATAAGGGCGATTGTCACAATAAATACGAGATTGGCGATTAGGTAGAACCCAACACGATTTGGCAAGATGGGCGATCCTCCGGGTAGCTTCAGAAGCAAGTAGGGATAATATCAATTGACCGCAGACGGCTTGAATGTCTGTATACTAAATATTTTGACAACTACGGCTCTATTCGGAACTGGGATTCGAAAACTGGAATCGTTGCCTCGTCGTGTCATACTGCTTGAATTTCATATCGGAACAGCGTCAAGTCTTGCTCTGCGCTTGCGGCTCCGTCCCCTTGAATGTCATTATCTTTTTTGCTGGACAGCACGATGATATTCCACTTCGGTGTTCTGTACAGCTTTCTTACACATACGATCGATCTCACCAAATGCATTTTTGTTAACGATCTGAGCAGCAGCAAATGTTATTAGCAGCTGAAATCCGAAATAGACTGGAACAGCCATAGCTGCTCCGATGAGCCCCTGCTGCTTAATCCCTACATATGCGACAAGTAAACCAACTACCCCTCCAAGAGATTGAATGAATAGGACCACACCAGTACGTCCATACGCAAAGCACACCTTTTCAAATACCTGGGACAGCACCAGAAGGCCGTACCCCCCCGCGATCCATGGCAACAAGTCAACTGCTACCCAGTACTCTCGAGCTAGGAACAAGGTGACCAAAGCATCCTTTGAGAAACAGATCACCATGAATCCTATTGAAGCAATTGAGGCCGTAACACCAAACCATCTCCATAGAAGTGCACGAGAGCCAAAACGATCACTCTTTTCTACACGTGAGTAGTAAATCGGACGAATGGTGAGTTCTACAATATTAGCCGTCATTAAGAATGGGCGACTTACCAATCCATAAATAGCAGAGTAAATCCCGACCTGTTCCACACCAATCATGAGACCAATGAGATAACGATCACCTACACCATTTACCCACCCGATAGCTGAACTGGGAATCAAGGGATACGCGTATTTCTCGATAGAGCTCCTTATTTTAAGGTCATCACGCATCGTGACTCGCCACTTCAACATTCCCTCAGGATTTCCCCATCGGTAATACAAATACAGGACCAAGCCCGTTGCAATCGTATATCCGGCCAGAATTGACTCGGTGTATGGGCCAAGAATCAGGAGTGCACTGATTGCGCCTATAGGCTTAGCCCATGCCTCCCCAGCTGATAGTAGGGCATGCATGGGTGTCTTTCGAGCTGCATTGAGAAACACTGTTTCCAACGTCCGCAGACCATCGCAGATCACCAGTGGAAGCACCCACACAGCCATAGTCCACGACAATCCCCATGCGTAGTAGGCAATTGGCCAAGCAATTCCGAGTATGACAGCACCCCAAACGGTCCTACGAAATAATATCCGCATTACCACATAACGAAATGCGGGCAACTCATCTTTGGAATACTGAACAAAATAGCGAAGCACGGCCTGCATTACAGGGCCATATAATGTACCCAATCCAAGTGCTGAGATCCCGAGAAGCAGCGTGACGGATCCATAAACCTGAGGTGGTGCGAGCTCTGTGATTACCCGAATTCCCAGCAATGTCCCAATCACCGAGAAGACTTGTCCCAAAGCGATCCATCCACCATCTGCTAGCAACCGTGTCCTCTGTGCTGAACTCTCCATGTTTATTGATTCAGGATCTCTCTAACTACATCGTGTACACGTAGCTCGTAGTTCGCTACCGAGAAGTACTGCAACCCTTCGACGATCCCTTTAGGTTTTCTTAGTGCTTCTAATACACCACGCTCGACATCGTCTGGATTGCTGGGGTCGACCACCGTTCCCAAGAGGCCATTTCTCAAAGCTTCCTTACTTCCATCAAGCGTGCTCGCTACTGCTGGAATCCCACATGCCATAGCTTCAAGTAGTACGATTCCAAATCCTTCACCCCGACTTGGCATCACAAAGGCATCTGCTAGACGATAGTGATCCGCTTTCTCCGTGTCGTGTACCATGCCGGTAAATACAACTCGATCGGCGACGCCAAATGACAATGCTTTCTTTTCAAGTCGAGAGCGGTCTGGGCCATCACCGGCTACAAGGTATACGATGTCTGGTATCTGTGCGGCCAGACGAGGTAATGATTCGATTACCACATCAAACCCCTTCTGTCTCTCTTTGGATACAAGCCGACCAAGGGTCAAAATGATTGTTTTGCCTCGGATGTTATAACGATCGAGCAGGTAAGGGGGCTTCGGCCCAGGATGAAAACCGATTAAGTCGACGCAGTTAGGGAGCACGGTGATCCTGGAGAGTGGGACGCGAGACCACGACGAAAACCGGGCCATAGTAAGCTCACTCCCTGCTAAAACCCTGGGAACTTGAGGGGCAAGCGCATTGACGAAGAGACTCCTTGTTGGTTCCCACGCGTCTATCCCATGGATAATGAGTATCAATGGCTTTCTCGCAAGCTTGCTCAGCAAGAGACCTAGAGGCAACATATTAATGTGCGCGCATACGATAAAGTTAAATCGCCAATCTCGAATGAAATCGTTGAAAACCGCACTCAGGTATCTGAGCTTATTCCCAACTCCTCGGGTCTCAAACCTTATCTTGTCAGGTAATTTCTCAGCTGTGCGATGTTGCATGAGACGCGGATATGAAACAACCTCGCCGCAAAGGGGATGTTTGGATAGCGCGGTCAAGAAATCTTGATTGAATCTCGATATTCCTCCGTGTCCGCCGAAGGCATCGGTAACGAGCACGAGGGCCCTCCATAGTTCTCTTTTTCTCACGTGCTTAAACCTTTTTTGAGACAAGAAGACTAAGGCACTACGTCCACGATAGACTTACGGATAGCTGGACCGTTCATGTTTTGGGGGCAAGTCTATCTTGACTTGGTCACACAATAGTTCATCGAGAGATCCAACTGGCCTAGCTCACGAAAATCGTCTAAGGCTTGGTTGATTTCTAGGTGATTATTATTGGATTGCCTATCCGGCACTATGGCTGTGGGGTCGATATTTGACTCGACAATGTTTCCATAAAGATTGTGCTGGCCCGCCGGATTTCCCACAAACTGGGGGACTGCATAGCGAAACATGCTTCCAAAGATGGTCAGTTTGCTTTCTCGAGAATCGGCAAAATTGAAACGCCGGGGTGCACGATCATTTATTTTCCCGAAAAAGCCCCCCGAGAGAGTCACTCGGCCGCGGTACCCAGTCATCTCCAGCACGACAGGGTCTTCAGATTCGGCTTTCTTCAAGTCAAGGGTTACTCGGCCTAGAGGCGCATGACCTGCGCCCGATATATTGGCCAGGTGCGAGGACTGCTCATTGTACCAGTCGGTCATGACAATGCTTTGGTTTTCCCGAACAATCAGTGGATAGTCCGTGCAACAGGAAATACGAGAGAGAACTCCTAAGCTGCTTGAGGAGGAAGGGGAGCCCTCCACAGTCATCTGTGTGCTGATCGAAGTGCCAATAAGGATCCTGCTTGCGATCATTTGTCCATAGCTCTGAGTGCCATCAATATGACTAGCAATGATAATGCTTCCCGTTCCAAGTCCATCAAAGCGGAAGGCATTTGGCACACTCTCCTTGTCTGTCCATCCGTAGACAGTGTCGTATCGGACTGTAGTGGGGGCATTCCCGGTATGATGAATCCGAATCACCTCCTCAGGCCCCCCTATGGCAAGATACTCAAGTCCAATATTGTGAGCATTGAAAATCTTAAGTACTTCACCTTTTGGTGGGCCACTCCACACAATTTGAGAGTGAAAGCCAGATCCGCCAATCCGATAGTTCGCCCCCTCAACGCTTATCGTGCTAGACACTACATAACTGCTGCTTGGAAAGTAGACTAGAGTGCCGTTTGCCTCTTTGCGAGCTCTATTGATGCATCCCTGTATTGCAACGGTATCATCATTAACACCATTTCCTTTCGCTCCACAGTCTCGCTTGGCATCGAGCACTCGTTCTGGAATCTCCTCTGCACTGCGTAAAAATTGGATTTGTGGGGAAATCAATTGTCTCCCCAAATAGCGGCTCTGGATATCTTCAACTATTCCGGTGGCTCCTGGGGCAATGATTGCTCGTGCCTCTGAAGCGGTATTGTTAGAAAGGATGGCGGTCTGAACTGTAGATCGAGAATGGGCAAGTCTGATTGGTGGATTGTCATTCGGCGCTTGGGAGAACATACAATCAAATACGGTTAGAGGCCCTCTAAGGCTTGAGATGATCGCGCCATCCGGGTTGTGCCAGCCAATGACTATGCACTCCTGAACAGTAACCGCTCCCATTACCGTCGGGCCGACTACAGTTTCAATAAATTTGTGTGACCCTTGAGATACGACTCGACGAACAGAATGGCTATGCGTTGAAAGCAGAAGATCTGTTTTCCGGCTACGCTCAAATCTGGCATTTCGCACGACAACATTCCCTTTTTCTGCACGAATCCCAGTATCATTGTCGAGAAAGTGAACTCCATCAAAGATATTGTTGTAGTCATTCCATGCAAGTATGAGCACTCCGTTGCTATTATTTCGAAATAACATGTTGGAGAACATCATTTCAGCCGATGCCACCTTTTGGTCATGTCCAACGCGAATGCCGGCTTGACGAAAGTTTCTGAACTCCATGTGCTTGTGAAGTACTCGGGTCTCATATAGAGTTTTAGAGTCGTGATCAATGCCAACTCCCGCTTTCTCATCACCGTCCCACACGAGACCAAGAAATACTTGCCGGGCTGCACCATTACTCCAAAACATGCGTTCATCCACTGCCCCAGACCAGGTCAATATGCTATCACGTCCGTGGCCTAGAACCATTCCGCCATTGCGTTTAGTAATGCTGAGCGTCTTAGAAATGCGATAGTTGCCTGGGGGGAAATAAACAACTTTGGAGTCGCCTGGGCGTTCCCCGATGAGATCCAGTGCGGCCTGAATCGCTACAGTGTCGTCAGTCTTTCCATCGCCTTTGGCAGTCGGTTTGACATCTGCCTTCACATTGATCCAGTCCGATCTCTCAGTCCAGGGCAAAGAAGGAATCTGTCCGTTCCCAGTTGGTGCACAGATAGCTAGGATTCTATTAATTTCGCTTTCATCGCTCTGTGCGATAGAAGCAGTAGTCGGCAAGAAGGAACTGACCGTTATTATAAAAACCACCACAAAGGTCATGTCTTGTAGTCGTACATTTTTCATCATACCTGGCTTATTATCGATGGCACATTCGGTCTTTCCTGTGGAAAGTTCTTCTTCATTATTTCACCAACAATCGTTCCAATCTCTCGACAATCTGCTCCGCCGCTTTGCCATCCCATTTTAGAGGAATCGCCCATTTTTTCCACTGTCCCGCCATCAGTCGTGCAGCGCGGGAGACAGCTTACTCGGTCGGTTCCAATAGGTCCGTTTTTCCGATTGTGAGGTCTCGGGCCGTTCGATGTTGTAACGTAGCGCTAGAACTGGCTGGTTATTCAGGTCTGTCCCGTTTAATTGGGTGAACCAGATGAGCCGACAAACGACACATGAAGAAGATGACCTGTTGAATGAAAAC
>CAWGDV010000021.1:0-49234 GCA_963821465.1 uncultured Nitrospiraceae bacterium
CCTCGCTCCCTTTCTAAAAGTCTCCGGATGCCCTATCCCATCGCGATCACTTCATGAACCCACAGATCGAGCACACTCTGTGTGGAGCCCACGACGCGGATCGAACGCGTGACCTCGTCCTTACCAAGGACGTGCTCTACCAACTGAGCTACGTGGGCATCCCGCTCCGTGAAACATGAATCGTAAAAGGTGAAACGACACTCGGAAATACCATTCCCAAGCTACGGCATTGACTTTTCACGTTTTACGCCTCACGTCTTCTCATTGGAGCGGGCGATGGGATTTGAACCCACGACAGCCAGCTTGGAAGGCTGGAACTCTACCACTGAGCTACGCCCGCCCTTCTCGAGATCAGTGCTGAGTTCACCTTCTCGTTGTATCCTCTCGCTCAGCACTCGGTACTTGCTCGCATCATGTTACTGTGGTGGGCAGGCAAGGATTCGAACCTTGGAAGCCGATGGCAACAGATTTACAGTCTGCCCCCTTTGGCCACTTGGGTACCTGCCCGAAACACCCTGCGCGCTACACAAAAAAAAGTCCTGAATCCTCATGATCGCTTTCATCAGGATGATGAAAAAAGAAAAGCAAGCCGGTCCACGCACAGCTCCTCCCCTTGATTGAGTAAGGATGAATGTGTTGAGCTGTGGACAAAGACTTGTTTATAAAACGCTGGATTCTATTGATGAAGTATCGTGAAGTCAAGGCCCAAAAGCAGAATTATCTTGTTTTTCTCAGAAACTGCCTATCCGTGGGGAAATTTCCTGGCGCCACCCTGCCAAGCCCTCTCTTTTTCGTATGTGCATTTCTCGACGAGACCTATTGCTAGGCCAAGCTCACTTTCCCTATCACCTCGTAGACATTTCATAGGTTTATGGAGATACGTATTTCCCTATCTGCACTGACCATGTCGTTCAACCCCTTGGTCTAAACCGGAAAGTGCCTCCCTCGCACGGGCTAGGAGGCTGGGGGAAAACTCAAAGACATTCTTCATAAGTACCGTGGCTTCTGGTTCCGATAAACGCGACGCCCGGGCCAAATACCGCTTTCGAGCGACAGTCCGTTCACCTGAATCTTCTGGTTCGTAATACCCGCGGAGAGTTCCTTCTCGATCGGCATTCTCCAGACGACGTATCCATTCATCCTGACTTTTCCCGGATTTTTGAATCGATCCTCCTGCGCCGGTGGATAGCTCTAACTGGTTCCACACAACCCACCCGACAAACACCGCCCATGTTTCGTTGAGCGCTTCCCAGGATTCACGTTCTGTCAGAAACCGTTCCTCAGTTTCACCCCTCCTCTGCACGACCGGCGCGATCAACACCGATCCATAGTGACAGCCCTGCTGTACTCTCGCAAAAGCGAGCACAGGATCTGACGCCACCTCGGGCGATGTCTTCGACGATGTCACCAGGTAGTCGATATAGGCATGGAATAGTTCGTGATAGAGCGTTTCGATCTGGGCATGGGTGAGTCGCCCGAGCGGACGCAACGTGGCCCCGGCTCCATTAAATGACAGCGCACGATTGAGCACCATCCGATGCTCCCCTGGATGATATTCGGCGGCATAGCTACGCAAATCGTCAAACTCAAATTGAACGAAGCTCGATGGGACAACCTTGAGAAATTTTGTCGGGAGGCCCAGCGCATGAGCCTCGTGAAGCAACTGATGCCACATCCTGTCGGTGGAAGGCAGCCGTTCTTCGGACATCCCCGCATTCGGCACGAGGAGAAGTCCGCCCATGAGGAGTCCCATCGCGACCACTCTACACAACGTACGCACCATCGATATTGATCCGCTTCGATGCGGGGAGGGTGTCTCAGGAGAGATTACTCACACATATCCATCATCACGAGAAGACCAGTCAGGCTGCCCGCCTTCCTCCATCAATACCAGTTGGTCCAGCAGCCTAGGCGCAACTGGGTCCAAAAAACGTGACGGCTTCGACAGTACCATGCCGCTTCCCCTGTCAAACACATTGATCGGATAGGTCAAGTACAAATGCCGCTTGGCTCTCGTCACGGAGACATAGAACAGCCGGCGCTCCTCTTCCAGCCCCTCATCTTCACTAAACGAATAGACCGACGGGAATCTTCCATCCACGATCCAGATGACGAATACACATTGCCACTCAAGTCCCTTGGCAGAATGGATCGTGGACAACACGAGTCGTTCATCGTCGTGATCGGACACTTCCACGCCGGCGGCACTTCCATCTGGCGGCTCCAGCGCCAGATCAGACAGAAAAGTTTCGGCCCCCTGATACCCCTCCGCAATCGTCTGCAAATGGTCGAGATCCCGCATTCGCTTGGGATAGTCGTCGTATTGGGTCTTCAGAATCGGCAGGTAGTATTCATAGATTTGATTCACCTGCTCGGCCGGCCGAAGGTCTCCGGCTCCGGCAAGACTTTCGAGCGTCAGGGCTAAATCTCTGAGCCCTTTCCCCGATCGCCCCGGTATTTCACGAAGGGTGTGATAGGGCTTATCCGATTTCACCAGTGCGGCCATGACATCCTGCGCCTTCTTTGGCCCCACGCCTTCAACGAGCATGAGCACGCGATGCCAGCTCACGGCATCCAAGGGATTAGCCACGACGCGCATATGGGCCAGCAGATCCTTGACGTGTGCGGTCTCAATAAATTTGACCCCACCGCGCTTGACAAACGGCAGTCCGTGACGCGAGAGCTCAATTTCAAGATCGAACGAGTGAAAGCTCGACCGAAACAACACCGCCATTTCATCGAGCGGAACCCCCTCTTCCCGCAACTCCAAAATCTTCTGGGCAATGAAACGCGATTGAGCATTCTCCCCTGCCGCCTCCACTAGTACCGGCAACGGCCCATCGAGCTTCCTCGTAAAGAGATGCTTGCTGTACTTCTCCGTCGCCGCTTCAATAATGGTATTCGCGAGATTCAGGATCGGCTGGGTGCTGCGGTAATTCTCCTCCAGTTTATAGATGATGGTGCCGGGAAAAAGCGACGGGAACTCCATGATATTCTTGAACGTCGCGCCCCTGAACGCATAAATCGACTGCGCGTCGTCGCCCACGACCATCACGTTCTGATGAGTGGAGGCGAGATGCCGGACGACATCCGCCTGCAAGCGATTGGTGTCCTGATATTCATCCACCAAGATGTACCGATACAGGGACGAAATGCTCCGGCGGATCGCTTCATCCTCCATCAAGAGCCGCCGCAGCAACACCAGCAGATCGTCATAATCCACCAGCTGACGCTGACGCTTCGACGCCTGATATCCCCGCTGCAATTGATCCAATGCCTCCAGATGGTCCGAAAAATGATCGAACTCTTCGACCACGATCTCGTCGAGCGGGCGTAGCGTATTCTCAGACTTGCTGAACATCTCCGCGATCGTCCCCTTGCGGGGAAACCGCTTATCTTTTTCGTTCAAACCCAGCTGCGCACGAACCAAGGCGATCAAGTCTTCGGCGTCGCCCCGATCGAGAATCGTGAAGCCCGGCTCAAGACCGATAGACCGGCCATAGCGCCGGAGCAACATATTGGCCACAGAATGGAACGTGCCGCCACAAACACGTTCGCTCCGTAGGCCGATCAATTCACCTGCCCGATCAAGCATTTCCTGCGCCGATTTTCTGGTAAAGGTCAGCAACAGAATCTGGGACGGATCGATCCCGGAGTCGATCAAATAGGCCACGCGGTAGACCAAGGTGCGTGTCTTGCCGCTGCCGGCGCCGGCAATGACCAGCGATGGCCCTTCACCCGCAGTTACCGCTGCAAGCTGCTGGGCATTCAGCGCCGCCGCATAGTCGATGGAGAGCTTCCGGGGAACGGCCTCGTCAATCGGCCGCTTCAGCACATACGTTTTGGTTTCTCGTTCCATGGAGATGAGCGAAGAAATTATTGGGCAGTCCGGTCATTCAGGGGAAGGGCTGTATAACATACTACCCGCCGCCCTTTCAAAGCACGACGAGGCTTGGCAGGATGCTGAAAAAGCCCGCCAGCTTCGTTCTCGTCTCATCGAAATCCTCAACGTACCCCTGAGGGTACGCCTCCGGTTTCGATTCGCCTGCGGCCTTGCTGACACCCTTTTTGAGCATCCTGAGATTGGTTTGACAGCTATACCATTGCCGACGAGACGAATGATGGAGGGACGTCGAGGTGAGGTGTCAAATCAAGCAACGACCCCTTCCGAGGCTACCCCACCTCATCATTTTTTCTCGATCACTTACAGAAGAATCAGAGGCAGATGAAACACCAATCAAAACCGATGGGACACGATAGTTCTACGACGGTTTAGCCACAGCAACGGCTATGTTATATTTATCAATTCGACCAAGGACAAGAAATCATGCCTAGCAGGCTGCGGAAAAACTCGGGTTGAAGGAGACCGATGCGCCCTAACCCCACTCATACGAGCCGGCGACGTCCATCCGCGACGGGGTGGCATTCCACCGCGGCGGCCCGCTAGGGGCCACGGCGCGTGCTGCGGGGTCATGTCGGCTCATGCGGCGGCCTCCACGAGATTGCGCATCCGCACCAGGTTGAACACCGCCGCGGCAAATGTGAACAGCCAGCCGACCTGCCGCACCCCCGGAGTTTGACCTTGCGCAACAACCCAACCGTCTTCAACCAGCCGAAAATCTCTTCGACCCGTTTGCGCTTCCGTTGACTGACCGCGTAGCCGGGATGCCGCGTGGTCCGTCCATCAATGGCGCTGGCCGCTCTGTCGTATGCTGCGCCACATGGGGTGTGACCTGCACCGCCCGCAGATCCTGCACGAACGCGTGCGTATCGTAGTTCTTGTCAGCCCCCAGCGTCACACGATGTCGGCCAGGACGCTCGCAGCAGGGCCAGCGCCGCCTCCCGTTCGGCGGTGCCGTTCGCCTGGGTAAGGTGCGTGTTCACCACCAAGCCATGACGATTCTCCATCAGCACATGTCCCAAGAAGCTCAGTTTGGCCTCCTGGCCCGCCGCCTTCTTGTACAGCCGGGCCTCCGGATCCGTGGTCGAGGATGCGTGGCATTCGTTCGCCGCTCGCCCTGGAAGTCCACACTGGGATTGCCTGGATCCTCCGGCGGCGGCATCGGCACGGCGTCGCATTTCGGCTTGAAACTCTTCTGGCTCGCCCAGGCTTCGATCAGCGTGCCATCCACCGTGAAGTGCTCATCGGACAAGAGGCTGTGGCCTCGGCTTGCGCCAGCACCTGCGCAAAGAACGCTGGCCACCGCACCCGCCAACAGCCGGTCCCGATTCTTGGTGAATACCGTGACATCCCATACCGGCTCATCCAAATCCAGGCCGACAAACCAGCGGAACAGCAAGTTGTAGTCGAACTCCTCCATCAGCAGCCGCTCACTCCGCAGAGTAGAACACCTGTAACAGCAGGGCCCGCAGCAGCTTCTCCGGAGCAATCGAGGGCCGGCCGGTCTTGGCATACAGCGTCGCCAGCTGGGGCGACAACGCGGTCAGGGCCGTGTCCACGTACTGCCGGATGGGCCGCAGCGGGTGGGTTACCGGGACCCGCTCCTCGGGCGAGAGATAACTGAACATGCCGGCTTGCTGGGTATCCTGACCACGCATCGTGCACCTCCTGGAGTAAATACTAGCTATTTGTACCTATTTACCCCAGAGGACATGAGAAAGCAAGAGTTTTTCCGCAACCTGCTAGTGTAGTGCGTCCAACGCTTCTTTACATTTGGCGATCTTGGCCATAATGCTCTCGACAGATGCGGTCCAGACAAAAACGCGCGGGTTCTGATTGTGGTTGTTCATGTAATCTTCGATGGCGGCGATCAATTCCGGTACGCTCCGAAAGACCCCTCGCCGAATTCGCTTGTCCGTGATCTCACGAAACCACCGTTCCACCATGTTCACCCAAGAACTCGACGTCGGGATGA
Organism: uncultured Nitrospiraceae bacterium; assembly: GCA_963821465.1. GTDB lineage: Bacteria > Nitrospirota > Nitrospiria > Nitrospirales > Nitrospiraceae > Palsa-1315. The sequence goes on from CAWGDV010000021.1 coordinate 5,877, forward strand.
AGTGCAACTGGAAACGCGGATGACGCCGAATCCAGGATTTCACGCGCCTATGTTTGTGGGTCCCGTAATGATCCACGATCAGATGCAAATTGAGCTCGGCAGGCGTTTCGCTGTCAATCTTCTTGAGGAAACGGATGAACTCCTGATGCCGGTGACGTGGCATACAGTCGCCAATGACTTTGCCATCGAGCATGCTCAAGGCGGCGAACAGTGTCGTCGTCCCGTGGCGCTTGTAATCGTGCGTCCGCGTTCCACAGCGTCCCTTCTTGATCGGTAGCCCCGGCTGCGTCCGATCGAGGGCTTGGATTTGGCTTTTCTCATCGACGCATAAGACCAAGGCTTTGTCTGGCGGATTCAGATAGAGGCCGACAACATCCGTGAGCTTCGCAAGGAACTGTTTGTCTCGGCTGAGCTTGAAGGTCTTGACCAAGTGCGGCTTAAGGTTGTGTTGCTTCCAGATTCGACGGACCGTGGCTTCGCTGACCCCGTGTGCGTGAGCCATAGTCCGCGTGCTCCAATGAGTTGCGGCCGGAGGCTTTGTGTGGAGAGTGGCCTCAACGATGACGCGAATCTTTGTGGCCGGAATACTCGGGATGCGGCCAGGACGTGGGGCGTCTTTCTCGAGCCCAGTCACTCGCAGGGCGAGGAAGCGTTCTCGCCACCGTTGCACGGTGGGTCGCGAAATCTCCAGCTGTTCCGCGATATCCTGGCTCGTCACTCCGTCGGCGGCCATGGCCACAATTTGGGCGCGCTGAATGACTCGCAAGGGAAGGCTTTTCGCATGTGCCCATGCGGTCAGCGTCGCGCGTTCTGCGGACGACAGGAGAATCGCTGGAGCCAGATGCATGAGGCAGAAGATAGCTCCCGCCGGAGTTAATGGTCAATCTATTTATGACGCACTACACTAGTGCCCTGCTTTGGATTATGAGCGGCAGCCTAATTCCGAAGAGTGACGGAGAAAGCGCATTGCATATTGGCAGTCGCTCCCAAGCTTCTTGTTTTCATTCTGGAAGTCTTCAACCTGTGGCTGAGTTGTGGCTGATATGAATGTGGGCGGAGCGCTCACGAGTTTTATTGCTTGACCTGCCAGCCGATAGGCGATGGATTTCCCGCTGAGGGGAGAGAAAAAGGTGTCAGTAATCATATTCGCCAAAACTCACAGCCGTCAATTCAAACAATGGCTCCTGACGTCTTTTTCTTCCATGCGCAGCCCGTGCCCTATGGCGTCGATTCCTTGATCTTAGCGGCTGTCTGCTCAGCCGACTGCTCCAAAATATGCCTTCCGTCTGACGGGCCTTATCCATCGGAGTCTTTGCATAATCCACCGCAGCCTGACCCACGGCTTCCGTCACCGCATTGCCGGACGGAGCCGTGGCCTTCGTCTTCTCCGTCGGCGTCTCCTGACTACAGCCGAATAGCCCCACCACCGCTAGCAATCCCACAACGAATGAAAAACTGCGTCTGAATTTCTTCATCGCAATCTCCTTAGCCCACAATTCAACATTGAACATTCAACATTTCCGATGCCGCCTACTCCATCGCCCACACATAATCGTACTCGCGGGGTACCGAACGGACAAGCGATTGCGAAAACAAGCACTTTGATCGCCGAACCTATCTCCGTTATAATCCCGCCACTAGCCCGGATTATTCACGAGAGTTCGTGACGAGACCGCCGAGACGCTACGCGAGACGGGCGCGCGGAGCCGCGAAGGAGGGAAGCATACTTGAAACAGTATGTTGACTGACTGAGCGGCGAGCCCGCCCGCCGTCAGGCTTGTCGTAGCGGCGTATCGGCGGTTGCAGTAGAAGTCTTCATGAATAATGCGGGCGAAACAGGAGACCCTATGGCAACCACCAACCAAGAACACCAAACGCAACTTCGCCAGCTCGCCGAACTCATACTGGCCGTCTCGGGCGAATCCGTGACCGTTATGAAACGGAACGCCCCGGAGCGGGCTTTGAAATTGAAACGACACGATGAGTGGGACATCTATCTTGAGTTTCTCAAGGTCATGTTCAATCTGACCGACCGGCTCTCCGCGCTGTACTTGCCGATCAAAGCACAGCCCCAGTTCATGGATAGGCTCGAGGACGCCGTCACCGTGCAATTGAAACACGTGCTGGAACCGGCATTCAGTTCCGGCATCGACCAAACAGAAGTTATGCTCACCGTCGGTGCGGCGGTGGCGGAGAGTCGGCAGACCTATGAGCGGTACCGGTTCCTCGTCACCGAGCACAATCCCGTGAAGGACGAGATGTTGAAAGACTTTGGCGGACGAGTCGCCGACACGATGGGAATCGCAGGAAACGCGCAGGTGTCCTCCGCCGCAGCGCTCTGCGCGAGCGCCGTGATTCCGGCCATCAAAGCCATTCTGGCCGGAGATCCCCCTCCGGTCGCCGCAGTCGAGGCTGCCCCATCCGTGGCAACCCCTCTATCGTCTGCACCGCCGCGCCTCACCCCGGCGCCTGGGCCTCAAAGTCCGACGGGGACCGAGATCACGTTGGTGAGCGTGATGTCGACCGTCGCCGGAGAAGAAGTGGAAACTCGGTGGGGGCTGCACCCTCGGTTTCGACAAGATCTTCCACCGGAGGACATGCAACGAATCGCCAAACTGATGAACCGAGTTGCTAAAATACTTGGCGAACGGTATGCCTCCGTGGCATTCTCGGACGAATGGACATCCTGGCATAAAGCCGGTCACGCATGATCGCTCTCGCCAGTCAAGCTTAGCAGGATGCTGAAAAAGTCCGCCAGCGGCGTTCTCGCATCGTTCAGAGCCTCAACGTACCCCAGAGGGTACGTCCTCCGGTCTTCACTCGCTGCGGCCTTGCTGGACGGACTTTTTGAGCACCCAGCGGGAATAATCTCCCGTTTTTCCAGACATGCAGACTAGTGAAATTCCGGCGTGCACACAGAGTTTTTCCGCAGCCTGTTAGACCGTTCCCTCACGACAACACCTAGTTCGATACTACAACGAGGAGGTGCAGTGGATACTCCGCAGACAGCAGTCGCTTCATCACACACCATTCCATCCGGTCTCTCACGTCTCATGGAATTGGCACATAACCTTTGGTGGAGTTGGAATCCGGAGGCCCGTCGGCTGTTTGAACACATCGATCCGACCCTCTGGGTACTGACCCACCACAACCCCGTCGAACTACTGGCCAAAGTCAGGCCAGACCGGCTCATGCACCTCACCCAAGATCCCTCGTATATGCGGTTGTACTCTGCCGCCCTCAAGATATTCGACGAGTACCTTCAGAACAAACACAGTTGGTTTAAAACACAGCACGGCGATTTGAGAGCCCCCACCATCGCCTACTTCTCCGCGGAATTTGGTCTGCATAGGTCCCTCCCCATCTATAGTGGTGGTCTGGGCATTCTCGCCGGGGACCATTGTAAGGAAGCCAGCGATCTCGGTGTGCCCCTGGTGGGAATCGGATTCATGTATCCTCAAGGATATTTTCGGCAGCGGATCACGCCGGAGGGATGGCAGGAAGCGGCCTACGCCCCGTTCAAACAAGCAGAATCGCCGATTCATCCCGCCCTCACTCCATCAGGAGACGCGTGCAGGATTACGGTCGAGATCGGTAGCCGGGTCGTGACTGCAGCAGTCTGGAAAGTGCTCGCCGGGCGGGTACCCCTCTACCTCATCGATACAGACGTCCCCGAGAATAGTCCTGAAAATCGGGCTCTTTCGGCTCGACTGTATGGCGGCGATCAGGAGATGCGACTCTGTCAGGAGTTTCTGTTGGGTATCGGCGGTGTCCGTATGCTTCGTGCATTGGGCATCGCACCGACGGTCTGGCATGCCAATGAAGGCCACTCCGCCTTCCTCACACTGGAGCGCATTCGCGAATTGGTCCAGAAGGGATCGACCCACGCGGACGCCTGCGAGACCATCCGCCAGAGCACGGTGTTTACCACCCATACACCGGTGCCGGCCGGTCACGACGTATTTCCTCACCATCTCATGGACCGTTACTTTACCGGCTATTGGGAGCAATTGGGTCTCTCGCGAGAAGACTTCCTCCGCCTAGGAGATACCCCAGAATCCCAGGGTCAAGGCTTCAACATGACGGCACTCGCCATCCGGCTGGCCGCCCATGTGAACGGGGTCAGTCATGAACACGGGCAGGTTTCGCGAGAAATGTGGCACCATATGTGGCCCGGGCTACCGACCGAGCAAGTCCCGATCCGCAGCGTCACCAACGGCATCCATGCGCCGACCTGGATCGCGCCGGAACTCAACCAACTATACGGCAAGCATCTCGGCCCGGAATGGACGGAGAAATGCGACGACACGGCGATGTGGCAACGGGTCCTGGATATCCCCGACCAGGAACTCTGGGCCGTACGCCAAACCATGAAACGTAAACTCATGAGCTTCATCCGTGAACGCGCCAGGAGCGGCTGGATGCAGGGGCATCTCCAAGCCTCGCAGGTCATATCGCGAGGCACGCTGCTCGACCCAGAAGCGCTCACCATCGGCTTCGCCAGGCGCTTTGCCACCTACAAACGGGCCACCTTGTTGTTCCGCGACCTCGAACGGCTGAAACGGTTACTCCATAACCAGTGGCGTCCCGTCCAATTGATCTTTGCCGGCAAAGCCCACCCGGCCGATGAACCGGGTCGCTATTTCATTCATGAAGTGCTGAGCTTTTGCGACGACCATAAGTTGGGCGGCCACGTCGCATTCCTGGAAAACTACGATATGCACATGGCAAAGTTCCTTGTCCAAGGGGTCGACATTTGGCTCAATACCCCGCGTTTTCCCCTGGAGGCCAGTGGAACGAGCGGGCAAAAAGCCGCGCTCAACGGCGTCATCAACCTCAGCGTCCTTGATGGATGGTGGAAAGAAGGCTACAACGGAGCCAACGGATGGGGCATTGAACCCTTAATCGGGAACCAAGATACTCAGGCCCAAGACGAACATGACGCGCAACAGCTCTACGGCATGCTGGAACAAGAAGCCATTCCCCTCTACTATCACCGAGACCTTGACGGGATACCTCGCGGCTGGTTGCAGCTCATGAAGGAAAGTCTTCGGACCAATGCCCCCCGCTTCTGCACCAAACGGATGGTCAAAGAATACGTCGACACGATGTATGCGGCCGCCATGGTCCGTACGCCCTCGACATGGTAAACGACCGTCCAACAAGCCGTGAAACGTGAATCGTCGAACGTGAAAGGTTTCGGAGGAGGAGCACTCGGCAGTCCTACGTTTCACCTTTCACATCTGACCTTTTACGTTGTTGAGAGCGATGCGAGAACACCGTATGGGAAAAGTCGCGTCCCTGGGCAAAGGAGCTATCTTGGCAGCCTCAGGGCGGGTGGGTGCAGTAGCCGCCGTGGTCGGGCCGGTGAGAAGGGCGACTTTTTCAGTATCCTATTTGAGAGAGCCTGTCGCTGCGCCATACAGCTGTTCCTGATGTTCACGCTCGGGACGATTGTCATAGGCCCACCCTCTGCGGAGTCAGCCACACCGACGGCACAGACCGGCTCAGCCCTCGAACGTGAGGCCACAGAACGCATTCAACCGTGCCGAATACGACCAGGTCCTGAAGCTCTGGTACTCGCTTCCACCCGAGACCACAGCATCGAAACCGCTCATCCGCCTCGCCTTCCAGAGTTCCCTCAAGCTTGGGCGCCCAGAAGAAGCCCTCACTCTTTATCAACGGCTCGTCCCTATCGATCAACCGGACGATCCAGGCCTGCTACACCCCTTGGCACTCAGCTTTCTGACCAGCCATGTCCGCGACTCACAAGAATATGTGCGGATCACAGCTTATTCGATACTGGCTGAACTTGGCCTTGCAGAAACACAGGCCGTCCTGGAAGACGGACTGCTCGATGCATCGGTCCTGGTGCGGGCTCGTGCCGCAGACGCCATCGGCAAAGCCGGACTCGCAGGGAAGTCCGGCCCCTTGCGGCGAGCCCTGAACGACGCGATGCCGCCTGTGCGTATTGCCGCGATGAACGCGCTCAGTGAAGCCAAGGTCACCGACATCATGCCCCACCTCATTGAGGTCGCAAGAACGGACGACGGACCGGAAGCCGTGTTCGCCTATGCCGCTCTCTATCGACTCGGCAAACAGGACATGCTGACCGACATCACCGGAGCGGCGACACTTCCGGAGCCCGATGTCCGCATGGCAGCCTTGGGGGTATTGGGGAGGCTGAAGCGCCCATCGAGTCTCTCAGTCCTGAGCCAGGGCGTATATGACCCTGAGCCGTCGGTTCGCGCGTTCGCCGCCGGTGCATTGGGAGACTATGGACAAGCCGGTGGCGCCGCGCCACTCACCCATGCCCTAGGGGACGAAAATGCACGTGTGCGTGCGGTAGCAGCCGCGAGTCTTGGGCGGCTGGGAGTTCGCGAAAATCAGCCATTGCTGCGGGCTCTCACGCGAGATGCCAGTATGCAGGTACGGACCAGCGCGGTGGAAGGACTACTTCGGCTGGGCGACACATCAGCCATCTTGCTCGTCGCGGATTTGGCAAAACACCCGGACCCCTCTATCCGGGCAGCGGCCGCCTATGCATTGTCGGCTACCTCCGACAAGGAAGCGGTGGCCATTTTGCAGACGCTCCTGCAAGACCAGCAACCACAACCACGTCTCTCAGCGGCGAAAGCTCTAGGCATGAGCGACGCACCAGTTAAGCCGTTGCTCAAAAAAGGCTTACAAGACTCAGACGTCGCCGTTCGCCTTGCTGCGGCAGGAAGTCTGCTCCAACAACTCCGCCGTTCCACAACAGTTCCCAAAGTTCGTCAGCCGAAAGGGTAATGTGATGTGGAAATTCGTCGCCGCTCTTGCCTTGGCCACCTTGTCGTTCGGTCTAGGGTTTTTTTTCGGCCAACGCCCCGTCGGCACACTGCAACAAACGGTCTCGGACCTCCAACATTCGCTCAAAGACACGTCGCGCAACATCATCGACACCACGATGGGAATCGAGAGAGATATGCGTAAGCGGCAAGGGCTGCTCGACACCAAGTCACGGGTGGTGCAGGCGAAATCAGAACTGTTCGATAAAAATCTTGGGGAAGCCGCCAAGCAACTCGGCGAGGCGGCTGAGACATTGGACAATGCCATGAAGGGCGCGAAGCAGGATGAGTCGACTCTCGCCATTAAGGCGCTGACCGGAAGGCTACGGGAAGTGCGACTGGAGTTGTCGATAGGGAAAACGGTGTCGATCAAGAAGCTCAATGACATTCAGCGGGAGGTGGACCGGCAGCTGAACAAATAACCTGCAGGTTGTTGAAAAAGCCCTCCAGCGGCGTTCTCGCATCGCTCAGAGGCTCAACGTACCGAAGCGTACGCCCTCGCCTCTTCGCTCGCTGCGGCCTTGCTAGACGGCCTTTTGAACAGCCTGCGGGTCACTGTTGCCCTAATTGGAACCTCCGGCGAAGCTTTTTCGTTGGTGTCAAATAACCCCACGACCGCTCCTATGTGGCGGCCGGCTGTTTTTTCCATTTGGCGAGGATCCGCTCCACCCGCATCCGTACCACCATATCCGGATCCTTCATCAACGGCTTGATCGCTTCGCGGCCCCGGTCGTCGCCGATCGCCTCGAGCGCCGCCGCAGACGTCAAGCGGGTAAACCAATCGCTGTCGGCGAGCATATCAATAAGAGGATCGATCGCCTCGGCATGTTTGATTCGTCCTAAAGCCAGCACCGCTTGCTTCCGAACATTCTCGTCTTTGTCTTTCAACGCTGTGACCAATCGCGACAACGCCGGTTGACCCAGCTCGACCAACGCGTTGGTCGCATCGTCTTTGAACTCGTCGTTCCGCAACTGCAGCATGAGAGGATCGAGCACGCGCTCATCGCGAATCTTCCCCAAGGCGGCAATCGCATACTTCCGAACATCCCAATCGCGGAGCAGCTTGACCAACAGTTCGACAGCGGGAGAACCGATTTGTCCCAACCCCTCGATCGCGACTTCCCGAACTTGCCAGTCCCCGTCGCGCAACGCACGACCCAGCGGTTCTACACAACGCTCATCGCCCATTTCCCCGAGCGTGATGGCAGCCTCTCGACGAACCACCCAATCGGGGTCCTTGAGCAGGTCGATCTGGATCTCGATCTCGTCCTTGACCTTCTCTTCCTCAAGGACAACCTGCTCGGTCGGTTCCGTTGTCAGCTCAACCGGTGCCGGGTGCTCTCCTGTAAACTCCGCCGCTACCTGATCGGTCAATGCATCGGTCACCGTCTCTGACACGGCGGGAGTCGCGCCCTCTTCTGTCGGTCGTGTTGGTTCCATTCGTCCTACCTTAACGATTCATTCCCCTAGTCAACTGCCCCGGCAGGGTGACTATTTCCCGGCGGGAGCGGCCGTTTTCTTGCTCGCAGAGTTTTTCTTGCGTAGCGCTACCGTTCGCCGTTTCCGTTGTGTCCGCCGCAGCCGTTTCCTCAGTGAACGAAGGGCTTCGTCCTCTTTGGGATTCTTGTGGTCGGTCAACTTCGCCGCCACCTTCTTTTTCAGCCTGGTTTCGTCTGATTCGCTTGTAGTTTTTTTCGCCATCCGGATTCGGGCCTCCCTGTATACCTTGTTGACCGCGTTGACTAACGGCTCCCAGCGGGATTCGGCAGTCTAGTAGAGAGCTTCCCACCCTGTCAACCGAGGCTGTTGCCACATGTGGATATTCATTTTCACTCTCCCGGATTCGAAGAGACTGCCTGCTGTTTACACAAACTCCTCGCCACAGTTTACATATCAACGTACACCCGCTCATTGCGAATTGACACCCTCGCCCCCTCGTCTCTAGAATGCAAAAATGATGAATGAGCGCTTCCTCAAAGCCTGCCGGCGTGAGCCGGTCGATTGTACGCCGGTCTGGTTCATGCGCCAGGCGGGCCGTTATATGGCAGAATATCGTGCCCTCCGCTCGAAGCATTCGATCCTCGAATTGTGCAAGACGCCCGAATTGGCGGCGCAGGTCACGCTCCAGCCGATCGATCGCTTTCCACTCGATGCCGCCATCATTTTTGCCGACATTCTGTTGCCGCTTGAGCCGATGGGTCTCAGCCTGGAGTTTGCGGCAGGCGAGGGACCGGTCATCCACAATCCGGTGCGGGACCAGGCGGCGGTTGAACGGCTCAACATCATCGATGGCGGTGAACTCGACTATGTGGCAGAAGCCATCCGTCAGGCTCGGCACGCTCTGAATGGGCGGGTGCCGCTGATTGGATTTGCCGGAGCCCCGTTTACACTCGCCAGTTATGCGATTGAGGGTGGAAGCTCCAGGAACTATCTCCTCACCAAACAATTGATGTATGGCGAGCCCAAGGCGTGGCACCAACTCATGGACAAATTTGCGCGGGTCATTACCGGCTATCTGCGTCGGCAGATCAAGGCCGGCGCGCAGGCCATTCAATTGTTCGACAGTTGGGTGGGCTGCCTCTCGGTCGGCGACTATGTCGAATATGTGCAGCCGCATGTCCAATTAATTTTTGAGGGACTGAAGCGGGAAGGCGTACCGATGATTCATTTCGGCACCGGCACTTCGGCGATGCTGCGTCAGATACGACAAGCGGGTGGCGATGTCATCGGGGTCGATTGGCGCATCAATCTGGATGAGGCCTGGGCAACGGTGGGACATGACGTGGCGGTGCAGGGCAATCTCGACCCCTTAGCGTTGTTTGCCCCATTGCATGAAATCGAACGGCGCGTGGAAGATATTCTGCGCCGAGCCGGCGGGCGTCCGGGGCATATCTTTAATCTGGGCCATGGGATCTTGCCGACGACGCCGATCGAACATGTGGCTGCGACCATCGACATGGTGCACAAACTTAGTCAACGCTAGGAGACGTTATTCGTTAAACGTGAATCGTCAATCGAAAAGACTCCCTGCGTTTAACGATTCACGATTAACGAGGAAAAGGCATGTCAGTATCGCAACGTCCCATCGCTGTTCTCTTGATGGCCATGGGAGGGCCGGATAGTCTGGAGAATGTGGAGCCGTTCCTGCTCGATGTACGGGGCGGTCGTCCCACGCCCCCTGAACTCGTCGAAGAGATTCGGGAACGGTATCGGGCCACGGGCGGGAAATCGCCGGCAGTCGAAATCACCAAGGATGTGGCGAGGAAGCTCGAACAGCGGTTGAACGAGGCCGGCGGCGAACGGTACCGGGTCTACGTCGGGTTGCGGCATTGGCATCCTTTTATCAAGGAGACCTATGCCGAGCTGCTTGGGGACGCTCCGGAACACATCATCGGTTTCTGTCTCGCCCCCCAACAGTCCTCTCTTAGCACCGGAGCCTATCGGAAGAAAGTGGAAGAGGCGCGGTCTGCACTCGAAAGTACCTGCCCGGTGAGTTACGTCGGCAGTTGGCATCAATGTCCCAGACTGATCGCGGCAATCGTCAAGAATATCAACGAAGCATTGTTGAAGTTCCCTGCCGACGTGCGGTCGACGGTGCCGGTGCTCTTTACGGCTCATAGCCTGCCGGAACGTATCGTTGCGATGAAGGATCCCTATCCCGACGAGGTAAAAGGCACAGTTGAGGCGGTAAAGGCGCTGCTAGGCGGCAGGCCCACTCGTTTTGCCTACCAAAGCCAGGGCCGATCGGGAGAAAAATGGCTGGGGCCGACCGTGGAGTCGGTCGTGGAAGAGCTGGCACACAACGGGTATCGGCAGGCGTTGGTCGCGCCGATCGGCTTTCTCTGCGACCATGTGGAAACGCTCTACGATATCGATATCGAATTGAAACAGTTCGCGGCTCGTTTGGGCCTCCAACTCGAGCGCATCGCCATGCTGAACGACTCGCCCGCCCTCCTCGACACATTGGTTTCTGTGCTCAGGGCACATGAATCGTCTCTCTGTAGTACCTTGTGAACAATCTTCGCACAGTCGCCGTCATCGGTGGAGGCATCTCAGGTCTTTCGACTGCCTATGCCCTTCACGAACGGACGGCGGCTGCCGGTATCCCGATCCGCTGTACGGTGGTAGATGCCGCTCCCGTCTGGGGAGGCAAGATCGTCACCCACCGGGTCGGCGATCTCGTGACGGAGGCGGGACCCGATTCCTTCCTGTCTCAGAAACCATCCGGCCTTGAACTCTGTGACAAATTGGGGCTGACCGATCAGCTCATCAACACCAACGAGACCAACAAACGGGCCTGTGTCTTCTCGCGTGGCCGTCTGCATGAACTGCCGGAGGGACTAGTCGTCATCTCTCCCAATCAGTTGGGGCCCTTTCTCCGGAGCGGCCTCTTGAGTTGGGCCGGGCTCGCACGAATGGGGCTGGATCTGGCCATGCCGGCGAAACGGTCGCCAGAGGATGAGTCGCTGGCGGCTTTCTTCCGGCGGCGAGTTGGACGGCAGGCGTTCGAGCGGATGCTCGAGCCCTTGATGGCCGGTATCTATGCGGGAGACGCGGAGCAGATGAGCGTGCAGGCGACCTTCCCGCGGTTTGTTGAGCTGGAACAACAGTACGGCAGTGTCATTCGCGGGATGATGACGGCCCGGAAGACCAGTCCATCCGCCACGCACTCCGGTCCGAAGCGCACGATGTTCGTCAGCCTTAAGAACGGGTTGTCGGATCTAGTCGCCGCCCTCGTCCACCGATTGACGGATCAAGGCGTCACGCTCAGGGATGGCTGTGCCGTGGATGCTCTGCGCGTACGATCTCATCGGCCCGGTCGTTGGATGTATGATGTCATTCTCAATGACGGCTCGGCCTTGTCCGTGGACAGTCTTGTACTGGCAACCCCCGCCTATGTGTCGGCGGAGCTGGTTCGGCCACTCACGCCCATTGCAGGCGGGTTACTGGAGATGATTCCCTATGCCTCTACGGCCACGATTGCGATGGCCTATCCGCGTGCGGCAGTGTCCGGTGTAGCTGAGGGATTCGGTTTTATCGTCCCGCGAGCAGAAGGGCGCGACCTCATTGCGGCGACCTGGACATCGCTCAAGTGGCCGCACCGCGCTCCGCCGGATCAACTGCTGGTCCGTTGTTACGTCGGCGGAGTCGGGCGAGAAGCCATCCTTCAATTGGACGACCAGGCCTTGGTGGCGCGTGTCAGAGCAGAATTAGCCAGTCTATGCGGCGTGACTGCAGAGCCAGGGTTTGTGGAAGTCAATCGCTGGATGAGGGCCATGCCGCAGTATACGATGGGACATCTCGAACGGCTGAACCAGATTGAGGCGGCACTCAGTCGCTATGGAGGTTTGATCCTCACTGGCGCCGGCTATCGCGGCGTCGGGATTCCGGACTGTATCCGTGACGGGGCAATTGCGGCAGAGCGGGTAGTACGCTATCTGTCTGGCGAGCGATCCTAGCAGGGTGCTGAAAAAGTCCGCCAGCAGGGAAGGGAGCGGGCAGGTGCCCTTCTTGCTCGCAGAACGCGCACGATGAAACGGTGCTCGTTCGATGCGCGCAGTAAAGGGCAGCCTCGGCCACTCCCCTATAGAGCGGTAGAGAGAATTGGAAGGGCCGCGCTCAACGCGCCATGGAGGGCTCACTCGACTCATCATAGGTCAACATACACGAGCAAGCTTGGAAGAATCATTTTGGGTCACTCGCTGCGGCCTTGCTTGGGCTAAAGCGCGTCCCTGGGCGAAGAGGCTGTCTTGGCAGACTCGGGGCAGGCGGGTGAAGTATCCACCGGGGTGGGCGGGTGAGAAGTCTGGCCTTTTTGAGCATCCTGAGGCTATGTTGACATGGCACCACTATGCAAGATTCAAACGGTGTTTGCGTATAAACTGAGTTTTTCTGCAGCCTGCCGGAGATTGCAATGGATGCTCGGATGAAGATTACGGATGTGACCGGCCCATATCGCGAACCTCGCGAACAGGTGTTTTCCTATGACTATTCGATCCAACGGGCGTCCTGGCCGACCGCCCAGGCTGTACGTGTGAAAGTAGGGATTCCGGAAGAGTTAGATGTGCTCCGAGGAAAGATTCTTGGGGCCATCGCAGGGACACCGGGCCAGCAACTCATGATTTCGAAATGCTTGTCGCGGCATATTGCGGACGAAAAAATCCGCATCGCCGAAGCCGATGGCATGTTGGCGGAGCGTCGCGATACTGTCGTGGCTCCCTTCACGGGGCCACTGGCTCATTTGTTCCCACGACTCGATACCTGGGCGGGTGAACAGCAAGAATCGTTGCGGGCAGAAATTAAAAAGCTAGTGGGACTGTAGGTGGGCTGCACTTGCGTGACGCGCGAGACATACAAGAAAGGCGTGACGTGGACAGAGTAAGTTCCATCTCGCTTGACCTGTTTCGCTCGTCTCGCCTTTCTCGCGCAACTGTCCTGTTAAAAGATTTTTCGATACTGACGTGAGTGCACCCCCGACTCGTCGGCAAAGCCGAGAGAGGCATTGTCGGGATTGCCAGTATCGTTGAGATCGATTCGATAGTGCCCGCGGATGGCTTCCATCGCCGTTTCGAAGGGAACGGCCTGGGGGTACAGGTTTCCTGGTGCATGCGCGCCGCGAGTCAGGGTGCGAATTACGTCAGCCTGCGCGTATTGGGCATCGGACACGATGTAGATATCGGCGACAGCGTGGTCCCCTAGTTTGTGGCCAGGCGTTGTGGGGGGCAGCAGTTCAGTCAAGGTGCCGGCGAGCCGATCATGTTTAAACCGCTTCAAGAGCCCGGCAACTTGGCTATCGGTTGCTTCAGGAGGGACAGTGAGGCTGATGGCATTCATGTCCGAAACGACTGCCTGAACCTTGAAGAGTACCGGCGCCGCTTCGGGATCTTCGATAATCGGCCCGGCTGGACCCTCCGTCCCGGTTGCTTGTTTGTTCTTCGAGCTGGGCACGATGAGAAACACAAAAAGCCAGAGTCCCAATAGAATGCCGAAAACGACGATCAAGGGATGAATTCCGGCACGCTTGCCTTCTTGGTAGGGATTTGGCTCATCGCTCATGACGAGGTTCCTCGGTGACGGTGGCAGGATTCTGCTTCTTGGCTTCCTCCCATAATCGATCCATTTCTGCGAACGAAAGGTCTCCGACCGCTCGGCCAGATGCGGCCGACTGGGCTTCGATGAATTGAAATCGCTCGACGAATCGATTGGTGGATTGGCGCAGAGCGTCTTCCGGATTCACCTTGATGAAACGGGCAAGGTTGACAAGTGAGAACAGCACGTCGCCAAACTCCGCGACGATCTGCGCTTGTCGAGCGGTTGCGGCGCCGGCGTCGGGCGCTGGTTGGTCCGACGCCGGGGCTCGGATCGCAGCACGGAGTTCCTGGATTTCCTCCTCGATCTTACCGAGAACCTGATCGAAGCCTTTCGCATCGTGGGTCCAATCGAAGCCGACGCGTGAGGCGCGTGCTTGAATTTGATAGGCTCTGAGAAGTGCCGGAAGCGTCTGCGGCACGCCGTCAAGCGCCGAGTCCGGTCGACCGGAAGCCTGGCGTTCTGTACGTTTGATATCTTCCCATCGCGAGACCACTTGGTCGGCATTCGTTGGAGTCAGGTCTGCCGCCCCATTTCCAAATACGTGGGGATGTCGTCGAATCAATTTATCGGCCAGTTGCTCAAGCACGTCCTCAATAGTAAAGCTACCTGCCTCTGACGCGATCTGACTATGAAAGAGGACTTGTAGCAGCACATCGCCCAGTTCCTCCGGCAGTTTCGTCCGATCTTGCCGATCCAGGATTTCTAAGACTTCGTAGGTTTCTTCGAGCAGATAGGGTTTCAGCGACTCGTGTGTTTGCTTGCGGTCCCAGGGACATCCGTCCGGCGCACGCAACGCAGCCATTAAATCGACCAATGTATGAAATCGTTCCGACATCGTTCCCCTCATGATCGCACAGAGTTGGGCGCTCATTATACTCGGTTCTCGACAGGCTTCAATCGCTGGCGCAGCCTGCGCGTCGGTCAATGCGGCTTGCGCCGCTTTAGAGCCTATGGTAGGGTACCGTCGCTGCATCTGGAGCGGGGGAGAGGCCTGTGGCCGCAGAACAGGAAGAAGGATTTGTCGTTCGGGATAGGCGGGGAGGGGGTGGACCCGACCGTCCCTCTGCCTCTGCGCCTGCCGCGTCGGGGGTACAGCCCCACAAGGAGGCGGCACCCTCCGAGCCGCACCATGGTTCTGGAATTCCCGTCACCTTTTCCTCCTTCGTCATTTCACTGGGCAGCTCCTCGATGATGTTGATGGGGGAACAGCTGGATCCACAGCAGCCTCCGATGCCGCCGAATCTACCGCAAGCGAAAGACATTATCGACTTGCTCTCGGTCTTGGAAGACAAGACCAAAGGCAATCTCACAACGGAAGAACAGGCGGTGCTGCGGGATATGCTCTACGCCCTTCGGATGAAGTACGTGAGTTTGGCTGCCAAGTAGTCGTACCCCCTTGCCGCCTGCCGACCCCAGACGTGTCTGCCAGCCGCCATGGTTACTGCGACATGGGGAGACCGTCCCCTGATTCGGTGAGAGTGAGTATTCTGTCTTCCACATATCATAGCGTCGACAATCAGGGATGCCGGATGTGAAATATACCAAGAAGGACTCAGTCTCCCTTCCAGGGGCAAAAACTGACCGTGGTTCCATGACCGGGATCGCGCCACCGCTTCCTGAGGCTGAACGATCTTCACGACTATCCGAGCTTACCACGGAGCCGGAACGCCGGAAGATGCATTTGCGGCCGGTCTGGATCGTCCTTATCCTGCTACTTCCCTGTCTGGCGCTGACCTTTTACTACTCACAGGTCCTGGCTCCCAGTGGCGAGGAAACGGACTCCTTACTACCGACGACCAGCTATGCGTTCGTGCTCCTTCTGATCAATCTCGATCTGATCGGGTTTGTCGTCTTGCTGCTCCTGCTCTCCCGCAACCTCATTAAGGCCTATTTCGAGCGGCGGCATCGACTGTTTGGGTCGGGGTTCCGGACAAAGTTAGTGGCGGCCTTCATCGGTTTTTCGCTCATTCCGACGGTGCTCCTTGCGCTGGTCGCGAGTGGGCTGGTGAATAAGGCTGTGGACGTGTGGTTCAGCGATCAGATTGAGCAGGTTATGCGGGACTCGTATGACGTGGCAAGGATGCAACATGCCGGCCACATTACCCTCGCAGTGAACAGTGCCCGAGCCATCAGCCATGAAATCTATCGAGAGGACATGCTGCTGACAGAACAACGCGATCTGCTGGTGGCGGCGATGGCGCGCAAGCGGGCGGAATTCGGCGTGGCAGGGATTGAAGTCTTTTCGGCCAAAATGGAAACACTCACCAAGGCACTGGATCTCGAGGTCCCTTCATCGGCGCTCGATCTGCCGATCGGCCAGCTGGTTCTCCAAGTGATAACCGGGAAACAGGAAGTGAATGCGGTGCAGGAAGCCCAAACCGGGCGCTTGGTACGAGCAGCCGCTCCCATCGCCGCGAGCGGGCGTAGCGGCGAGATCGGCGGCGTGGTGGTGGTGGAGGCCTATGTGCCGGAATCGTTGCTGGCGAAAATGGAAGGGATCGGCCACCAGTACGACGAGTATAAACAGACCAAGGCCATGAAGAATCCCATTAAGGTCGGAGCCTATCTCTTCGTCGCCGTCATCACCGTACTCATTTTGTTCGGGGCAACCTGGTTTGGATTCTATGTCGCGCAAAGCATCACGGTGCCGATTCAGCGGTTGGCTGAAGCAACGGAAGCTATTGCCCAAGGGGATCTCTCCGTCCGAATCGAGGCGAAGGCCACCGATGAAATCGGCACATTAATCGATTCGTTCAACCGTATGACATCGGATCTGCAGGGAAGTAAGTCCGAGATCGAAGCCGTCAACATCTCATTGCGCCACAGCAATCTTGAACTCGATCGCCGCCGCGCCTACATCGAGACGGTGGTCGAGACGATCGCCGCAGGCTTGCTCTCCATTGATAAGTACGGACTGATCACGAATTTCAATCCGTCCGGTGAACGGATTCTTGGGCTTGCGGCGGATCGATTTCATAACAGGCCGGCCAATGAGGTATTCAAAGAGTTCCGCCTCGATCTGTTCCAGACGGTCTATGATCGGATGCTGGCCGATCAGCGCGATACGCTGACTCTCGAGGGTCCGATGGAGATCGACGGCCGATTCCTGACCATCGGACTTCACGGGTCGCGGATGAAGGACGAGGCGAATAAGGACCTCGGTATCGTGCTGGTGTTCGAAGATCTCACGGAGTTGATCAAGGCGCAAAAAGTGGCGGCGTGGCAAGAAGTGGCGCGGCGGGTGGCGCACGAAATTAAGAACCCGCTGACACCCATCCAATTGTCCGCGCAACGGTTACGGAAGAAGTATTTCGAGAAGTCGCCGGATTTCGACATGATCTTCGATGAAGCGACCAGCGTAATCGTCAACGAAGTGACGAGTCTCAAACATATGGTCGACGAATTTTCGAAGTTCGCCCGGCTGCCGACTCCGCAGATGGCGCATCAGTCGCTTCACGATGTGATCAACGAAGTCACGGCGCTCTATCGAGGAGCCCACAAGGACGTCGAGCTGATCGTGAAACTGGACGCAGACCTCCCATCGCTCAATTTCGACCGAGAGCAGCTCAAGCGGGTGATGGTCAATCTGCTGGACAACGCAATTCAGGCGATGCAACAGAAGGGGCGGGTATGGGTCTCGACTAAGTACGATACGAAGCGTCGACGGGCCGTGGTGAGCGTAGCGGATGAAGGCATGGGCATCGCGCCGGAAGACCGGGAAAAGCTGTTTGTGCCATACTTTACACGGAAGAAGACAGGAACGGGGCTGGGATTGGCGATCGTGCGGCGCATTATTACCGATCATGAGGGCCAGATTCAGGCCGGCCAGAATCAGCCCAAAGGGGCCGTATTCACGTTCGAATTGCCGGTGTAGCGCAGAAGTTAGTCGTCATTGGTCAATGGTCAATTGAAAAAAATGAGCGGGCTCTTGAATAACGGTTGACGTTTCACGTTTTACGGGGGATTCATGTCTGCATCGATCTTAGTTGTAGATGACGAAGAGTCAATTCTCACATCCTTGAGCAGCATCCTGCGGGATGAAGGGTATGAAGTGGCGGTGGTCAAGAACGGCCTGGAGGCGTTGCGCGTCTACACCCTGGATCCGCCCGATCTCATGCTCCTCGATATCTGGATGCCGGAAATGGATGGCATGGAAACCTTGCGCCGGGTTCGTGAGCTGACGCCGACGGCACAAGTCATGATGATGTCCGGACACGGCTCGATCGAAACAGCGGTCAAGGCGATCAAGCTGGGGGCCTATGACTATATTGAGAAGCCCTTGTCGCTTGAGAATGTCACGTTACGTGTCAAACATGCCTTAGACCAACACCGGTTGGAACAAGAGAACCGAACACTCCGGACCACAGTCCAACGGAAGTTCGAGTTGGTGGGACAGTCGCCTGCGATGCAACAGTTGCGGCAACTGATCGAGACAGCCGGACCGACCAACAGCCGCGTGTTGATCGGGGGAGAAAACGGGACGGGGAAAGAACTTGTCGCGCGGGCCATTCATCTGCAAAGCGCCAGGGCCGGTCGACCGTTTGTGGCGGTGAACTGTGCAGCCATCCCGGAGACCTTGATCGAGAGTGAGCTATTCGGACACGAAAAGGGTTCCTTCACCGGTGCCACTTCGATGAAACGCGGGCAGTTCGAGCAGGCGGACGGAGGTACGCTGTTTCTGGACGAAATTGCAGACATGAGCCTGAATACCCAGGCGAAAGTATTGCGGGCCTTACAGGAACAGCAATTCACTCGTGTCGGTGGAACCAAGCTACTCAAGGTGGACGTTCGCGTCTTGGCCGCATCCAATAAGGATTTGATCAAGGAAATCGAAAAAGGCATGTTTCGGGAAGACCTCTTCTATCGGCTCAACGTGGTGCCGATCATCGTGCCGCCCCTCAGGGAACGCCGGGAAGACATTCCGCTGCTCATTCGCCACTTCATGAAAGTTCATGCGGAAGAGCAGGGACTGCGGATGAAAGAAATCTCACCGGAAGCGATGGTGGTGTTTCAACAATATGACTGGCCGGGGAATATTCGAGAATTGCGGAACCTCATCGAACGATTGATGATCATGGTGCCGGGCCCCGTCATTGAGGCGGCGCAAGCAAGTCTTTCGCTGCAGGCGCGTCCGATTGGCCCTACGTCCCAGGCTGCGAGTCCTATTCCCGCGGTCACTCCACCCGTCACACAGTCGTATGACTCGCTCAGGGACGCCCGCAATGCGTTTGAAAAGGACTACATCGCGCGAAAGTTGCGTGAGCATCACTGGAACATCTCTCGCACGGCTGAAGATTTGAAAATCGAACGGAGTCACCTCCATCGTAAAATCAAACTACTGGATGTGGAGATGCGGCCGGAAGGATAAGTACAATCCGCCGAGACCCCACGATCACCCTCACTCGGTGGATGCGCGCAGGAAGGGGCTGCAGGCTCGCTTCCTTGATGCTGAACAATACACGCGCTACTCTTTGGAGGTTGTACAGCTAGAACAAACCGCGTAGTGAAACTTGGCGTTGGGGTGGGTCTGAATATAACTTTCGAGAGAGGACTGTACGGTCTGGTCTGCCAGCAATTTCTTGCAAGCGGGACAGACCGGAATGAGTTGCTGCAGAGAAACCATCTCGTGCAAGGCTGCGTCCAGATCACTAATGGTTTTGGTCAGTTCCTGTTCCCAGTTCTTCCTCGCGTCGATTTCTTTCTTCAGCTTCAACGCCGCTTTGATCCGCGCGAGCAGTTCAACTTCCTCGAACGGTTTCTTGATGTAATCCGTTGCGCCGGCATCGAACGCAGTCCGCAAGACCTCCTGTTGGCTACGCGCAGTAATCATGATGATCGGGATGTCACGCAAGGCCTCCACCGCCTTGATGCGACGGCACGCCTCGATTCCATCGATCTCCGGCATCCTCACATCCATGACGATCAAGTCGATCTCTTTCGCTCCAGCGCCCCCATGTTCCAGGTCAAGGCATTTGAACACGTCGTGTGCTGAGGAGGCAGAGTGGGTATCGCGATATCCCGCATCTCTCAAAATCTTATGGAGAAGTAATCGTCCGTCGGGGGAGTCATCGGCCAAGAGAATTTTCATGAAACCTCTAATTGGAGAGTGGCGGTCAATACCGCACAGGTCACTCGCCTACTCAGAAAGCCGGGCGGCCTCTCCTCCCCAATAAGTTTCTACCGAGGATAGATACAGCCGTGGGGCTCCACCAATGATGATACGGGACACGTGTTGGTTTGCAAGAAAAAGCTATTTTGTTTCTCTTCGTTGACCGATCTGCCAGCGCTCCGCTAAGATGCGCACCCTATGACCACCTATCGAGATGCCGGGGTCGACATCGATGCGGGCGACGAGTTCGTCGACCGTATTTCACCACTGGTACGATCCACGTTTCGTCCAGAAGTCCTCACGAACCTTGGCGGATTCGGCGGATTGTTTAAGCTGCAGGCCCATCGCTATGCCGAACCGGTTCTTGTCTCCGGCACCGATGGAGTTGGAACGAAATTGAAGATCGCCTTCCTCACGGATCGTCACGATACCGTCGGGATCGACCTGGTGGCTATGTGTGTGAACGACATCGTGGTCAGCGGGGCTGAGCCGCTGTTCTTCTTGGATTATTTCGCGACGGGAAAGCTTGCCGTTCCCAAAGCTGAGTCCGTGCTCAAGGGGATTGCCGAGGGCTGTCGCCAGGCCGGCTGCGCCTTGATCGGCGGGGAAACCGCCGAGATGCCTTCCTTCTATGCGGAGGGCGAGTATGACCTGGCAGGGTTCGCCGTCGGAGTAGTGGATCGACCGAAGATCATCGATGGCCGCAGCATCGTGCCGGGAGATGCCCTGATTGGATTGGCTTCGACCGGTCTTCATAGCAACGGCTATTCACTGGCGCGCCGTGTCTTGCTGGACCAGGCACAACTCACCGTGACCAGTCGCTTGCCTGAGCTCGATCAGCCACTCGGAGACGTCTTGCTGACGCCTACCAGAATCTATGCCAAACAGGTTCTCACATTGATCCAGGAATGCTCCATCAACGGCATCGCCCATATCACCGGGGGCGGTATCACCGAGAATCTCCCGCGAGTGTTTCCCTCTGGCGTGCGGGCACAAGTGCGGCGAAGTGCCTGGTCAGTGCCGCCTATTTTCCAGGCGATTGCTCGGCTTGGACAGGTCGAGCGTGAGGAAATGTATCGAGTCTTCAACATGGGGGTCGGGTTGATTCTCGTGGTACCGGCGTCAGCCACCCAGGCTGTCGTCGCACGCGCAAAATCGTTAGGTGATCCGGCTTGCCAGATTGGGACCATCGTGCCATCGACTGGCGAGGGACCATTGGTGGAGTATGTCGATTAAGCGAATGGATGCACTGCGAGTCGCCGTCTTGGCATCCGGACGCGGGTCGAATCTTCAGGCGATCATCGACGCGATGGAAGCAGGGACGGTCCAGGCAAAGATTGTCGCCGTCATCAGCAACAAGAAAGACGCCCCGGCGCTAGAACGCGCCCACCGACAGGGATTACCCACTCTTTTTGTCGATCCGAAACCCTATGCAAACAGGCCCGATCGTCGTGAGGCTTACGATCTTGCGCTCCTTGATGTGCTCAGACGACACAATGTGGAGTTGGTGCTACTGGCCGGGTACATGAAGATCGTAACCACGGTCCTCGTGGAGGCCTTTACGAATCGTATGATGAATATTCATCCGTCGCTGTTGCCCTCCTTTCCAGGGCTGGATGTGCAGAAAAAAGCGATCGAGTGGGGCTGCAAACTTTCCGGATGTACGGTCCACTTTGTGACGGAAGGCGTGGATGAAGGGCCGATCATTCTTCAGGCGGCGGTTCCAATTCTCGATGACGATACTTCCGACACACTGGCCGCTCGGATCCTTGACCAAGAACACAAGATTTACCCTCGTGCGGTACAGCTTTTTGCCGAGGGGCGTCTGCGTGTTGAGGGTCGGCGGGTAATCATCGAGGATGGCAAGCCGGAGGGTGAATCCGTGATCAGCCCGTCATAGCCCTACGCGCAAGCAAGATGAGGCCAAGGCTGAGGTGAAGCAAAGAGCATTCCAACTTTCTCAGCCTCGACCTAGGCCCCAACCTGTTTCGGGTAGAGACTCAAGAAACGGTTGTGTATAATGCGTTGCACGGTGGGCGTTTGCCTCACCGGTTGAATGTCGGTCGAGTGGGGGGCTAGCTCAGTTGGGAGAGCACTACGTTCGCAACGTAGGGGTCGGGGGTTCAACTCCCCTGCCCTCCACCACCATCGTTGATCGCGATCCCGGAGCCCAATAACCGGCTATAACTTCCCCTCGCCAGGAACGTATATCCCTTACCCCGCCCATCATGAAACGGGGTACAGACGAGCCGTCCCGGAACCCGTTTCCCGTTAACCCGTTGGTCGGGAATCAGCTTACGCAGGACCTGACGCGTCTGTGGGATATGTTGGCCCATGAGGCGCAGGAGATCTTCGGCCCGGTCGGTCAGATGGCGTTCGATCCGTTTCAGGTCGAGCGACGAGATGCGGCCAGCTGGTCGGCCCGGTCGAGCTGTTCGGTCAGGGCCTTCCGATGGCGCTTGCTGTTTCTGGAGTTCGGCAAACACCGCTTCGCGCGGCCTTTGCCCGTCGCCACGGCTTGACGAGATGATGAATGCGGTGGTCGCAGGCCACGAGCTCCCGTTCGATCGCCCGCCGTTGGTCGGGGCCAAGGATCTGATTCGCCCGGAGCGTGTCCACCGTCTGCGCCGACGGCCTCTCGAATGATGCGCGGCTCGAATACGCCGGCGCACCGCCTCCAGTACGGCGTCGTTTAGGACCCCTTCGTTAATCCGAATGTCATTCGCACAAATCTCCGGTCCTCGATGGTGATGCCGGGCGCAGAGATAGTAGGATTTTCGCCGTGTCCCATCCCACGCTTGAGCCCGACCAGGGATCCTCCACACCAGGCGCATTGCGCCAGGCCGGACAGGAGGTACGCAGTGCAGGTCGGCGCCGGACGGATGCCCGTTGAGGTCGCCCACCGGCAAATGCGGAGATACACTTGGTTCGCGTGTCGGCGAGCCGTGGTCCACGACCCGAGCTCAGGGCCTCCGGCACAATGCGGAGTTCCGGGGCGTCGATCGTAATCCATTCGACTTCCGGGCGTCGTCGGGTTGTCTTGGTGCCGTCTTTGTGGATCGCCTGGGTTTTATTCCAGACGATGGTCCCTCGATACAAGGGACGGTACAGAATCTCCCGGATACAGGACCAATCCCACCCGCGCCGATGCCCCTAGGGCGGAAGGACGCCCTGCGCGTTCAAGGCTCTTCGCAAGGTCCCAGGCCGCCGATCCCCGTTGCAGTAGTCGCTCATAAATAGTGCGGACCATCGGCCGCTTCCGGCTCGTTGATCCGGCGGACCACATGGAAGCGCTTGCGTTCCCCTCTGGACCGAGTTCGTCGGCGAACACGTCCATGGTTGTCATACCCGAACACGCCGACCGCCGGTGACGTGACCGCGCCTTCGCCTTGCGCAGCATCGCGTCGTGGGTGCGCTGGCTCGCCTTTTCCCGTTCCATCTCTGCGGCGAATCCGTGAGCGAGCCCATGATCTTGTCCATCGCCGTGCTGAGCTTGCGCTCCTGGTCCGCTGAGGTAGAAGAAGACCCGCACCCCGGCGTCGGTGATTTGCTGCAGGGCGTAGGCGGTCTGGATCTGCTCGCGGCCCAGGCGGGATTCCTCGCACATCACGAGCACCTGAAACGGCGGCTTCGGCTTGAGGGCATTCATCAGGCGCATGAAGCCCGGGCCGTTTCACGAACTCCGCGCCGCAAATCCCGTCATCGCTGTAGATGTGGTCCTCGCTGACCGTCCAGCCCTTCTTGGCGCGTAGGCCTTCGCGTGCTCGATCTGCCGGGTGACGGACTTCTCCTCGTCGTCCACGCCGGTCTGCTCGGTGCTTTTTCTCGCGTAGATGGCGGCAGATCATGGTTGGCTCTCCTTTTCCTGCGGCGTCCTGTTAAGTTGTTTTGAGATGGTATCGAGACGATCGACCACACGGTCTACAGCGGCACCCAAGACGTAGACGGCCAACAGACCGATCCAGGCCACAGCAACCAAGAGCAACCACAAGACGGTTTGCGGGCCGATCGGGATGTAACTCAGTCCGTATCCCAGACCCGCGATGATGAAAATCTGACCCAGCAAAAACAGGCCAGCGCTCCGAGTCGGTCTTTGAGCCATGATGGCCCTCCTTTCTTAGTCAGCACCCGAGTCCTTGTGCGCGTATTCACTCCACCAACTCCCCCACCGTCACCTTCAGCGCCTTCGCTAATTTCGCCAAGGTGTTCACTTGCGGGTCGTGTCGGCAGGTCTCCAACCGGGCGAGATACCCGAAGGAGACGCCCGCTCGTTTGGCCAGTTCGGCCTGATTCCAGCCGCGCTGTTTGCGTAGCGTCTTGAGCCGGTGGGCGATCGTGTTGCGTAGGTTGCTCATAGGACAATTACTTTACGGTAATATGATCGAAAAGTAAATATTAGAATTCGCCGCTATTCATAGGCCGTTTCCGGCTTATAGCGCGCCCGTGTGCGGCCTTCCCCAGTCATCATGCGAAGAAACTTATCTCCCTCGCAGCAAATGTTTTGCGCGTCCATCAGCGTCACGTCCTCCAGGGCGGGCACGTCCACGACCAGCCGCTCACGCAACTCAATCATTTGCGCCACGGCGACCGACTCGCGGAGCTTCGTTTTCAACGGACGACCGGCCAGCCGGTTGAGTCCGCGCTGCGAGCCCGGACCGAGCGGCGCCCAGGTGTAGAGGTCGGTGGCCTCATGCAGCAGCGGCGTCCAGGTGTAATCTGCCACGACTTGCCCGGCCATGAAGCTGCCCCAGCCGGGGAGGCGCACAGGATGCGGTGTACGTCAATTTGGCGACGGGCGTGGAGCGCGGCTTGTACGTGTGCGCGCCGTGACCACAGGGCGTCACCGAGAAACCCGCACAGGACTTCTTGCCCCTTTGTCGTATGATGGTATGGCGACGACGGTTGATTTTCTCCGCGAATGATATAGGCCCCGGTCCACGCCTTCTCGCGCCGTTGGTGTCGGGCATCGACCACCGCGGCCATGCCGTCCCAGTCCGGTTGTTCCACGGGCCACAGCTGTCGGTCCATGAGTTCCTGGAGCGTCGGCGGCCAGTTGACCCACCGCGCGATCGCGAGCATGAGCCAGAGGTTCGGGTGCTCCCGATAGGGCTCGATGATATGCCGGAGAATCCACTGCGAGACACGATCGTCCTTGCGCCGCACATTACAAAACTTCCGTGTGCGCAAGATCGGGTCGGTCGTCCACGGTCCAGGGTGCCCGGACGCTTTCTTCATCCGTATCCGCTCGCGCTCTTCGACCCAATACCGGACGCACTCATACGGAGTGGTGGGTCTCTCTGGGACTGTCTCGGATTCCATCTCAAGAGCTAGTTGCATGGTCGTTCTCCTTTTTGTAAAGTTCCGGGGTGGCTGATGTTCACGGTCTCCCGACGGCCTCCCCTTACGGAGGCTTCAAGACGCGAACCGCCTCCGTCGCCGAGTCGATCGCCGTCCTGAGTAGCAGCCGGACCTTGGCGTCTCGTTCGGCCTGCTCCGCCGCCCGCCTCGCCATGGACTTCTGAATCCGGCACTTAGGCGAGCAGACGGTCTGCTTTCCCTGTAACGGCGTCCCGCAGATCTGGGCAGGATGGTACCGCAGGTAGCGTAGCTACGCTTTGTGGGCGCGGATCTGGGCTCATCGATATACACTTCCTCATCTTGTTAGGATTGCGCGCACCGAGGGGCGCGGTACTGGTCGATCATGACATCCCGATAGTCCCCACAGATCAAACACCGCCCGCCGTGGCATCCACGTCTTCCAGTTGCTCTTGGCTCCTGGTTCACCTTTTTCGCCCCCCCAACGAGGGGATTGCACTATTCTCCTGTGAGGCACAGTGTCGCCCCGTGCATTGCTGTGACCGCTCATTCCTTCACCACACAGGAGAACATCATGAGAAACGCATGGGTCATTAGAGTTGGCATGGATTGCGCGAGACCAGCATGCCAAAATGCTTGAACTTCGAGCCGCCACGAGCCTGGCTAGGCTCTGGAGGAAACTCAATAAAGTGGATGAGGCCAAACACATCTTATATTCTGTGTACTCCAAATTCACCGAAGGCGTCGACACCCGCGACTTGATTGAGGCGAAAACAGTCCTTGAACAGCTTAGCTTGTAAAGTCGTTGCTAATGGGAAACCTGTTGCCCTGATCCACAGCCGGTGCCGCCGTGGGAATGGCGGAAGAGGAAATCGCGTTAGTGGGCAGGCTTATTTCTAGAACTGTAATAGTATTCAAGCCACTGGCAAGAGTGTGCCCTGGGATGTCATTTTTTGCATCGTCTTTTTTTTAACTCATTGTCAATGAACCCCTGAAAAGGATGTGACCATTTTTGTGACCAGACAAGGCGGGAAAGGAAAGGAAAGAACGGGAATATATAGACTAAATGGAACGCTACAGGACCTCGGTATTGCTAACTAAATTGGGGAAACCGTTGCAATAGCGAGCTTTGTGAGAAATGGCCATTTGTCACTCTTAATCAGCGGGCCGGAGCGAGTGCCTTTAACAAGTTCGCTGTGCCGTTGTGTGCCAGAACGAATGGACTAATCTCCTCTCTGATAGCCACACGGTAGCACGGTGGTACCAGGACTTGTGAAGCCCTAGATTGCCCAAAACTTTTGGCGACATAGCGAACTAACAAACCGCAGGTCAAGGGATCCTTCAATCTGCCCCTCTCTTGGCCGCTCTTTGAACTTCCGGGTAGCCGTTGACAAGCAATCAATGAACGGCGAAAATCGCCTACCGCTTACGAAGGGAGAGCCCAGCCATGAGCTTAAATGCCACCATGAAGGCCCAACCGTTTGTTGTGACACCCGCAGAGTATGATCCCGCGTTAAATGTGCTCGGCACCAACGTGACCGTGCTCGCGTCGAACGCAGCGACACAATCCTATGAGATCACCCTGCAGCAGGGCGACGAAGGAACGGGTCCGCCTCTGCCACCGGTAATAGGTCTGTTCTGTAATCCCCAGCTTGCGACAAGCCTCGACCACCGCAAGCCCTTTGCCCAGTTCGATTTCGATGGTTCGTAACTGTCCGATGATCTCTTCTGCCGTATACCGTGTGCGTGCCATGCCCCTCCTTTCGCCAGTCAAAATCTTAACTCTCGATCCGGCTTAGTTTATAGGGGGCAGGTCAGAAGTCGATTTATCTAAGGCTTTGACGTATCCTTCCGCTAGTTCCAACAACAAAGGACTTTTTCAACATTCCCAGGAAGTATTCTTTCCACAGAAGCGTCACATGCGTAGTCGACCAATCAAACGTTGGCTTATTGGTGTTCTCGTACTGATTCTCCTAGCCGGTCTGGGCTATGCACTGTTCCCATTTCTTATCGATGAGGAACAGTATCGGAGACCACTAGAGGCGAGCGCTTCCTTTGCGCTAGGCCGCCGAGTCACTATTGAAGGCCCTATCTCACTCGGTCTTTCTTTGCACCCTACGCTCGTGCTGGAAGACGTGCATATCGCCAACCCTTCCTGGTCTTCCCGGCCCGATCTTCTTCAGGCTTCACGGTTAGAAGCGCAACTGTCATTTCTGGAACTCCTAAGGCGCGAGCTCGTGATTACCAAGGTTTTCTTTGACGGCGTGGATATTCTTCTTGAGGAAGGACCAAACGAATCAAATAATTGGACGTTCGGTACTCCATCTGAACCGTCTGGTTCCTCCCAAACAGAATCTCCCATTTCGGCCACAATCGCCGAGGAAGGTTTTATAGGAATTCAACGCGTAACGATCGGCTATCAGCCGCATTTGGCGTCGGGCCCCAAATCACAATTGACAATCATAGAAGGAATGGTTCTTTCAGTGGAGGCTCGTACTCAACAATTCTCTGTGCGAGGGATGTTCCGAAATACTCCATTCACTATTGAACTGAAAGGAGGGAAAATTGTTGACCTAGTAGATCTGGCCGAGCCATGGCCCTTTGATGGCTCAATTACAGCTGCTGGCTCCGCTCTGAGTGTGAAGGGACACTTGATCGGGCCTCTCTCGGCTCCGTCACTTGAACTGACAGGCGCGCTACATGGTGAGCGCTTTAGCGACCTCAATCCCCTCTTGGACATGGATTTACCACGTTATGGCCCATATGAGTTGACGACTTCCCTCTCGTTCTCTGAGGAGACAATCAGCTTAAGTGGCATAGCCGCAAAGATTGGTGAATCGGAATTCGGGGGTGATCTAAAATTGTTGATCCAGGCCGAAAAGTTTCTACTCTCTGGCAAATTGACAGCCAACACTATTCAGGCGAACGACTTTCGCTCTTCTGAACCGGATATCACTTCAAATGATGCCCCAATCGATTCCCCGGATACCCCTTCTTCGTCGGGAACGTTTGCCAGCCAGACCGGCCTGGACGCCATTGATATTGATTTAGAGTTAGCCGTCAATAGATTACTGTACGACGCGACGGACCTTGGGACGATGGCGTTCTCTGCAAAACTTAAAGAAGGACACCTCAGCCTCGCTCCATTTCAAGCCAAAAGTTTCGGAGGAATGATTTCTGCCAATCTTACGCTTGACGGAAACCATCCTGCACCGATTGTCACATTTGACATAAAATCTCAAGGGTTGAATTACGGACAGGCCCTTCAAGCCTTTGATGTGACGAGCCAGATCGCTGGATCATCCTATCTGGATATCGCCATCCGGGGACAAGGCGCCACATTGCAAGAATTCCTGGATCATACGACGTTGTCTATTAACGCGGGGCCTTCTTCGCTCATGTTTGGAAATGAGGGAAACAGTGACAACGTCATTTTTGGCATCCGCCAGGCTTCCGTGAAGGTGGCACCAGGGGAGACAGTCAAAGCAAGGCTCAAGGGGAAGTTCAGGGAAAAGGCCATAGACGTCGAGCTTGTCACCGCGTCCCTCTCCCAATTAATTTCACCGGCCAAACCCTGGTCAATCTCCTTGTTAGCCCGCACTGATGATGCTGTTTTGACCATAAAAGGCGGGATGAGATCCGAGCCTGAGGGCATGCAAGTCGCCTTGGCCGTTTCTCTAAGTGGCCAACAACTCAATCGCCTTGATCCCAATCTTCCTCCGTCAGGACCCTATGTTTTTAGAGCCCAATTGATTAACAGCGGCAGTCAATATTTCTTGAACGACTTGAAAGGTCGACTGGGTCAGAGCGATGTGGTCGGCAGTTTGAGCCTCAACATGGAAAAAGAGATCCCGCTACTCTCAGCGGCATTTTCTTCTTCATACATTGACATGGCAGACTTCTCTACTCCCAGTGACGCTACTCCCGACGACATTCTGATCCCCGTGGAATCTCTACAGGCCCTAGACGCGGACATCATGTGGGAGATCAAACGTATGAGAGCGGAGACGATTCAACTCAGAGATCTCACCATAGATGGGAATCTGAAAAATGGCCGGCTGGCCTTCACTACTCTCAAAGGGAATCTTTTTGAACGGAAAAAGACCTACGCAGAGTTTCAAGGTGAACTGACACTCGACACGACGGCTGCTATTCCGACTTTATCCGGAAAGACATCAGTTCACAACCTGGACTATGGTCACCTGCTCCAACGCTTTGGAAGCAATGTTCAGCTGATTGGTGTCGCAAACCTGGACGCGCATTTCTCCAGTAAGGGCAACACCCTCTCTACCATGTTAGCCCATCCAAACTTCATGATTGGGACACAAGCACTGCGCGTCACTTTGAAGGACCAGCAGGATGAAACTGAACCATTCTTGAACGTCAGCCAGGCTGCCCTTTCTTCAAAAGGTGGAGGCCCTTTGCTCTTCAGTGCCGAAGGCTCATTTAAGGAGAGGCCTTTTACAATCGCATCATCTGCAGGTGCCTTAAGCCAACTTATTAAAGACAACCAACCATGGCCGCTGGCCATTGTCGTAAATTTTCCACAGCTATCCATCGATCTGAAAGGACACCTCCTTTTTCCAATCAATAGCGAAAATTTCACTTTCCAGCTTGCGGTTAAGGGAGATACCTCGCATGATTTATCCTTTATTCCGAAAATGAGGTTGTCATACCTCGGACCTTTCACATTCACGGGCCAACTGACTCAA
Organism: uncultured Nitrospiraceae bacterium; assembly: GCA_963821465.1. Classification (GTDB taxonomy): domain Bacteria; phylum Nitrospirota; class Nitrospiria; order Nitrospirales; family Nitrospiraceae; genus Palsa-1315. The sequence continues at coordinate 35,933 of CAWGDV010000021.1, forward strand.
ATCAAAGATGGATACCGTCTTACAGAGTTAAAAGGTCAGTGGGGGCCCAACGATTTGGCAGGTCATGCCACCTTCATGACAAACGGTCCGCGACCGAAAGTGGTTGCATCGCTGAGTTCCGAATCCAATGAAATCGACTTCCTGACAAAAGAACTTACTCCTTCCATCGAGCCAGGACCTGACAGAACAATCTTTAAGAGCATTGCTCGCGCAGTGGCCAAAATAGGCACAAAAGCCGGCGAGTCGGTAGCAGGCATTGGCTCAAAAGTTAGCGGGGTGTTCACCAAGTCAGTGGGTGTGGAGGAGAAGGATGACGAGAGCGATGACGGGAAGGAAACAGGGGTGGCTCGCCTAATCCCTGACTACGAATTTCCCGTTGATTCGCTTCGTGCCATTGATCTTGACTTCGATTGGGAAATTCAAAAGGTGAAAAGGAAGGGAGTCCATTTGGGGAATCTTTCCTATAAATTGACGCTAGAGGACGGCCTCCTGAAAATTGGACCTCTCAAGGGAACTCTGTGGCATGGAACATTTGACGGCAAAATAAAACTTGATGCCTCGCAATATGTTCCAACTCTGACTGCTCAACTCACGCTAGAAGGCCTCGATGTGGGCTTTTTGGACGACACGGTGGGTGTGACAGATATGGTAAAAGGGAACATAGACCTTATTAAGCTTAACCTGAAAAGTCGGGGAACCACGTTACATGAAGTCTTGAACAGAGCCAACGGAGAGGCAGAGTTTGTGCAGGGCCCTTTCGAGTTAACCAACAAATATATGGATGCTTGGGCGGCAGACATCTTCACGTTCACGTTAACGAAAGCCTGGGAAAAGAGAGAATGTCACCAAGCTCAATTGTATGGTTGGCTATTTCGATATTACGGAAGGGGAAATACAGAGCGACTCCATTCTTTTTGATACCCAGAACATTACCGTCGGAGGATTTGGCACACTCAACTTAGGCAGTGAACAAATTGACCTTATCCTGTCTCCCCAACCCAAAACCCCCACGTTGGCCACTCTTGCGCACCCTGTCCGAATCCACGGTCATCTCTCAGACCCAGATGTGACAAGCGACAAGTTACGGATTGCCCAGGGGGGTGGTTGGTATCTACTCGGCCTCGTGAGTCCCATCGGCCTCACCATTGTTATACCAAAAATCGCAGGAACGACCATCGGCACCCTCAAAAATAATCCCTGTGTCGAAGCCATGTCGAGCAAAGAGTTTACGGTTCAGGAAGTGTCCGAACTTCAAGAGGGATTTTTGGAGTGGATGGCAAGGAAAATTAAAGGTGTTTTTACTAGCAACGGTGACTCCCAAAAGGCCCCACCAAATAGTGAGAGTGGTGAGCCGTAAAGGATCAAAACCTTTTGCGAAGGAGTCCGTAGTTTGGGAAACAGCAAGACTATTGTTCCCTATTATTGGTCATTTCCCTGAGGGCATTGTCAACTTAAGACAAATTAGGTTCCGTCGACGTGTAGATCTCGTTCGCCGATCTCTAACAAATCACATTTGAACAGCAGCCCGATGTTTTTAAGAGGAGTCTTTACTGATTCTCACGCTGCCAGTTTACCCGTCGGCAGCATCACGGCATAGGCCTCATCCGGTGTTTGCTGGTCCAGGCTCGAATACGGTCTGGATTGGTTGTACCAGCCTAGGTATTGCCTAATCGACTGCCTGGCTTCACTGACGGAATCGTAGGCATGTAGATACACCCGCTCATATTTCACCGATTTCCATAGCCGCTTGACGAACACATTATCCCTCCAGGCTCCACCCCCATCCATGCTGAGGTGCCAGCCCCGGTCTTTGCCGGTTTGCACGAACGCCTGCGCGGTGAACTGGCTGCCTTGATCGGTATTCACAATCACTGGGTTGCGATGACGTGTAAACACGGCCAGCCAGTAGAGGTCAACAAGAGAAGGATCGACTGGTCGGTCTAACCGAGTGCCCAGTTTCGGTTGCGAACCTAGTGCGGTTACGCCGCCAGCGCAACCCCTTGAATTGCAAAGCGGAGGAGGGGGACCAACGACGGTTGGATCGGGTGCCCTCCCTCAATCTTTCGGGGGTAGGGATTTCAACAGTCCGGCTTATGCGGCCAAAGAAGCGGACGCTATGGTTTTGAGGAGTTGAACGGTGTTGGGCGACTTGGAAAGGCAGGCATATGCCCCCTCCATCCGGGCGAGTCGCGCTACCCTCCATGTCAACAGGCCCGAGTGCACCACCACACGACTTTCCGGCCAGCGGTCACGGATTTTAGTCAAAAGTTCCAGCCCATCCATTTGAGGCATGGCGACGTCGGTGAGGATAACATCGAATCGTGTCTCCTCCATATGGCGTATCGCGTTGAGTCCATCTGGGGCTGCTCGGACCGCGTAGCCAGCATGCGCTAGTACCTTGCAAAGCAGGTCCCTGATCAGCTCATCGTCATCCACCACCAGCACCTTGGTTCTTTGCGCCATAACAAGATACTCCCGTTGCTTCTCTGAAGGATTTCGAGCATCGGCAGTCTTCTCAGATAGGGGCCGTGCCTTTTTGGGAGCTTACGCCACAACAATGATTCGAGTCTGTTCACTATTGCTCTGTTTTAAAAAATGGGCGAGAAAACGATCGGACATTGCTTTGGCATGAGATGGCAGCGGTTAAAGGTGGAAACTACGCGGGTCGATACAAAGCGTGGAGTTATCTCCCCACTTTGGAGTTACTTCCTTGTGGTCTGGCCCGTTTCCAAGGCGTCATCTATGCTTCCTCTAGAAGGACCTCTCTCCCGAAAAGGAGGCGTCATCATGACTGACCTACGGGCATTGGTCGGAGCATGCTTTCTGCTTGCCGTCATGGGGATGGTTGTTGTCGCCCCGCTTGGTTGGTGGGCTGTTGTCCTCGGATTTGGTGAGGCCTTCCCAGCGAAGATCATCAAGGCCAGACCGTATCAGGGGAAAGACAAACTGGTCCAGAAGCAGATTCTTCCACGCGCCACGTACGCGGGGATCAAGTACAAAATTGTGGCGAAGCAGCAGTGAGCCAGAGCAGTCCCTCAACCTGCTAATGAGCCTGTGGCGACTGACCAGGAGCAGGAAGCTCAAACAGGGAACGACTGCCTGCCAGGTACATCTTGACTCGGGCACTGACCGGAATGGGACGAGTCCAACATACTCACCCAACATACTCACCACCTGTGGTGTGTTCACTGGCGCAGGAAGCAGAGCCCATACACCAACGCCTGTGGCGTCTCTGCAGATCAGTTTCATAAGCCCAGTAGAGCAACTCCTTGAATTTCAAAGCGGAGCAGGGATGCCAACGACGGTTGGATCGCTTGCCCTCCACCAGCCTTCGCTAAAGCTTCGGCTGGCTTGCCAGCCGGACGGAGGCTTTCGCGAAGACTGTCCCCCGAAGCACCGCGTTGCACGCGTGCGAAGGGGGACGGCTTTAGAAGTACGTCTATCTCATCCAAAGCCTTGCAGTTCCAAATCAACGTTACATAGGTATCACCGCCAACCTCGACGAGCGGCTTCGAGCCCATAATGCCGGTGGGTCGTCTCACACGTCCAAATATCGCTCTTGGAGGTTAGTGCTGCATCTCTGCTTTCAAGATGAACAACGTGCAGTTGAGTTCGAACGATATCTCAAATCCGGATCAGGGCATGCCTTTGCAAAAAAGCGTTTCTGGTAAACCCTTGTGTCCGCCGATCTCCAAAAGTTTAACCGCGTCAGCGAATCACGTTCTCAACCCGCATTATTTATGAACATTTCCGGCAATCGTCGATCCGCTGCTATGACGAGCCTTCGGCCAACGAGCTCGACTCTTGCGCCAATCTGTCAAGCCCAAATAGAAATGTCCTCTTCCTCCCCAAGTAGAAATGTCCGGTTTTATGTTCCGGCCGCCGCCGCGTGGCTTGTGCGTTCTGGCCGCAGGCGTGTGCGCCACGGATGGTCCGGCCTCGGGGTGACTGGCTGCCGAGCGCGGGGGACCGGTTTCACCGCAGCGGCCTTCACGGGTCGCGCCGTGATCGCATGAAAGTCGAGCGGTCGACCGTGGTGGGTCATCCGCATCGTCCCATCCACCCGTTCCTCCACCTGCACATGGGTCGCCCGGACATTGGTCTGGACCTGATAGAGGTGCCTGTGGTGCGCCACCGTCCAGTCCCGGCGCAGGCACCGTGTGGTCTTGATGCACAGGCTCCGGTCCAGCTCGCGGCTCGCAGGACGGGGCCGATGCAGATCAGCGGGCTGGGCCGGCTGGACCGAGAAGCGCTGGTTGTAGATCGGCAGATAGTCCTCCAGAAACCGATTCGCCGCCTCCAGGGTGGAGACATCCGCGAGCCGCATCTCCTTGATCACCCGATCTTGAACGGTCTGAAAGCGCCGCTCCACCCGCCCCTTCGCCTGCGGGGAATGGGCCGGAATCAGCTCGACCCCCAGCTCGCGCAGCGCGCGCCCACATTGACTCGTGGGCTTCACCCCGGCCAACTGCTCCTCCACGGTGGGCGGAGCCGGTGATTGATCGGTCGAATGCGTGTCCGCGTAGATGGCCAACGGAATCCCATAGCGCTGCACATACCGCATGAAGCTGTCCATCGCCGGGATCGTCCCTTCGTATTCATAGAACCGGGCATACACCCGACTGGACGCATCATCGATGTAGGCCATCAGCACACACCGGGGCCCGCGCCCCTCGAACCAGTCATGGTGCGAGCCATCCAGTTGGAGGAGTGCCCCCACATGGGCTTTCCGTTCCCGCCACGACCGATGCGGGCGCTTCCGCCGCTGGAAGTGGGTCACCCCCGTCGCCAGGAGCCAACCCCGCACGGTCTCCGCGCTCACCGTGATCCCGTGGCGCTCGGTCAGCTTCTCCGCCGCCAACGTCGGCCCAAAGTCCCCATACGGCTTCTCGCACAGCTTCAGCGCTTTGGCCTTGACCTTCTCCGGGATCCTTCGGTTCGAGGGCTTGCCCCGTCCCCGATGCGCCAGCCCCTGATCGCCCGCCTGCTTCACCCGCGCAAGGAGGCGCCGGATGTGGCGGGGCGTCAGCCCCAGGAGGGTGCCTGCCGTGACCTGCGTCAGCTGCTTCTCCATCGTCTGTCGAAGCACATGCACCCGCCGCAATTCCTTCACACTCATAATGACCCTGTCCTCTCTGACCATCTGACCCTCCTTGTACGGGCCGATAGTCTCGTACCGAAGAGGACATTTCTACTTGGGCCAAAGCGGACATTATCATTTTGGGATTACAAGACTCTTGCGCCAATCTTCTCCGCTCTCCTACAATACGCCACCCTGCGAGGCCCTATGCCCTTCTCGCTTTGTCCCTATCGTCGCTTCCCGCTCCAATGCGCCGTCACGTACGACGCTGACTTATTCCAAGGGCAAGGCACGATCTGGAATGTCTCGAAAGCAAGAAGGTGGAAGGAACCATCTTCTTCCTTCGGGTGTCAGCGACGACGAGTTTTGCAAGCTCACAAAATCAGTTTCCGACGGAAGGACATTCCCGTTTTAGCCGAAACCTTTCTGAATCGGTATTCGCAAGAATATTCGAAGACAGTCCGTGGGATCAGCGAAGCGGCGCTAGTTTTGCTCATAAATTATTCTTGGCCTGGCAATGTGCGGGAGCTTGAGAGTGTCATCGAGCGGGCTGTCACACTAAGTTACGCGAAAGAGATTCTGCCTGGTGATTTACCAGCGGCAGTTCAGCAGGTAGGGAGTAGCAGGCAGATTCTTTCCAATAGCGTTGAGCGGGCAAGGACACTTAAACAAGTCGAAGAGGAGTATATTCGCCTGATTCTTGATAAGACTCGCGGCAATAAATATCAGACAGCGGAAATACTGGGGATCGACCGCAAAACGCTTTATCGAAAATTGGCCGAGATGGAGAATGAAGGAGTAAGTGAGTGAGAAAAACAGAACCATCCATGTTCGATACCAAGACATTTCTTGAGCGATTGGGTTGGATTATTGAAATGGGGTGGCGAAGGGGACGACGCACTGACCATCCGAAGTATTACGCACAAGGACCGTGAGGAGCTGACGCTGCTGGAATTGGTGAGGCAGTTGCACGGGGAGTTCAGAAAAAATCTGGAACCGATTCGTGTGACGCCCTCCAAGCTGGCGTGATCCTTTTCCTACGTCCTCATGCTGACGCCAAACTGATGGACGCCGCAGCTTCGCTAGGCGTCAGATTTCCGACATTGAGTGAGGTAGTGAAAAACCTGGTGCAGAAGCGGCGGGTCACCAATCGACGGTCGGCCACGGATACCCGTGCCGTGTGTTTGTCGCTGAGTCGGCGGAGTGAGGCGCTCGCTCTCCAAATCGAGCAGCGGGTCCGCCAAGCTGACTGAACAGGACCGAAGAGCCCTGGGCATGAACCTGAAGGGCAGCCGCGCATAGCCTCTTGCACCATCCCCAGTACCAGCCTAGAATACGCCTCCCTGCGAGGCCCCCATGCCCTTCTCGATTCGTCCTTACCGTCGCTTTCCTCTTCAATGCTCCGTCACGTACAACGCGGGCCCATTCCAAGGCCAAGGCACCGTCTGGAATCTCTCGTGTTCCGGTTGGCGACTCTCTGGTGATCTGCCCATGCGACCAGGGGAAACGCTTTCGTTGACCGTCACGCTTCCGAACCAACAAAGCATCTTCGTGGCTGCTGCTATCGTGCGTTGGGTCCGGGGCCTGGAGTATGGCGTGGAAACCTTGGTGGTTGAGAAACAGACGCAAGCTCGGCTACAGCACTATGTGAGGCGGTTGGTGCATGAACCGGCTTGCCAGTGCCAAATTAGCAACGAGTTCGTCTAGCAGGTTGCGGAAAAACTCGCTCGTTCACCGGGCGAAACCCCTAGAAAGCACGATTTTTGTCGGAAGAAGTAAAGAACCCCGCCCTTCCGGGCGGGCCTTTTTGAACCAGGAGGATTTTTATTCCTCCGCTACGCTACGGGCTGCCATTCCTCCCCGCTCTTCCGAGCGGGGCATCCTGGCAGATCCTCGTGAATCCATCAGGAGCATGAGGGAACAATCGGGCCTCCACCCGGCGCCTCTGTTTTCATAGCAGTGGCTCAGGCCTAGCCTTCGGGAAGGAAGTCACGATCCAGACACACAGCAAGAACAGGTACAAGCGCACCCTTGGGGATGTGCTCTTGCCCGATGGCATGAATCTCAATCAGGAACTCGTCAAGCAAGGCTGGTGGTGGTGAAGAAAATATGCGCCGAGTGATACGGTGTTGGAAGTGCTGGAAAAGGAAGCCAGAGAGGCGAAGAAAGGGGTGTGGGCCGATCCCTCGTTTCCCAACGAATTAGGGTAGGCGCACGCAGCCCAAAGCAATAATGGAACTACTGGAATGTCTGATATTCTGACGGCGCTCACGTCGCTTGCAGTATCCGCCTTCCGTGAAAAATCTAAGACGAGCTGCGCTGTTCCTGACTGGTTCGGTAGTTTCCTAAGTTCAGACCTTGTGCTTTAGAAGTCGCAGCGCCGTGAATACCGCCGTGAACGCTTGAATCCGTGTATGTTGTTCCGCGAGGGAGGGCCTTGCAGTCCCATGGCGGAGTTCAGCGGGTCCGTTGCAGAGCAGCCTAAGGTTCGGGCATGACCTCACTCAGCGACACCGGGGTTGGTGCCGGGAGATCGTAGCCTTGGTAGGAAAATTGAATACCGCCAATCCCTATCGTCAGCGCAAAGAAGGCCAACAGGAGAGAAAAAGTAAACTGGAACGCTCTCCGATTGGTGAACGCGCCGAACACATAGAGGTAAAGGGTCACGAGCACCGGCAGTTGCAAAAACAGGGTGGTGAGAAAGATGTTCATTCTGGCTGAACCTTGTCGTCCGTGGACACCACAGAATCGGTCACTCCCGGAAGGATTCGGAAGCGCAAGAGATGGGACAGTCAGCGAGCTTCAACCCTCCCACTATCACCCTGACGCATTGAGTCGGTGTCATGTCTCTCAGCCGGAGCACACGACCGTTTTTTCGCCGGACCAAGGTGACCAGCCGAGCGTGGGGATCGCCAAAGGTCCCCTGCAGGCGACTGCGAGCACGGAATCCTCGAAAGGAGAATAACGCGGAGAGCGTCTGAGTGTGTTTCATGGGTCCTCCCGGACAACTGCCGGGTAAGTGAGAGGGCGTGAAGCTTCCCAACTCTGCAACCAGCCTGTGGGTGAACCAGGGTGGCGCAACCTCGAATCTTGTCCGAGATCTGTGGTAGACCCCTGGCGGCACAATCTGCGCTGAGCCAGAATGGGATTGTGATTATCGCGAACTATCATCCAGATGATCCCCACCAGCCCAGTAACCAGCCCCACAATCACTCCCTGAATGATTACCAGTACCATGGCTGCGTCTCCTCATCATCAATAGATCAGTCATCGGCTAAGCACTATCCTAGCAAGCCACATGCCTAATCTAAATGCACTTGGCCTTGGTCGCAGTCTGCGGTTTTTCCCACATTTACGCCTGTGCGGAGGCTGCTCTAGAAGTATGGAAGCGGTCTAAGTGAATCGAAAACGGTTCAGTACTGAATCAAATTTGATTCACCGGAACGAATCGAATAGACCGGATAAGGGTGTGCACACAGAAGGGTTCCTGTCCGTTAGGATACTGAAAAATCCGCCAGTATAAGAAGATCGTTATTTGGTTTATGGGACTGTTGAATAATAGGGTTGTTGATTGAAATTTCTGCTTACGGTGCCCCGTCCACGGTTGCTTCCCCACCTGGTACCCCTGGAGCTGTTCATGTCCCAAATGGAAATGGTTGATCGAGACAGTTTAGTCCCCTCCCCTCATCCCGACTGCCGGTCTCAGGCCTATCTGCCCGATACCACCGAGGCCTTGGCGGACGTGAGCCAGCTCAAAGGGGCAGCCGGCTATGGAGTCGAGCGGTTGTTTTGCTGTCTGCTGCTCCAAGTCATGGAAGATCTCTCGGATCGGGACCTGGCACGGTATCTGGAAGAAAATCTGGCCGCCAAATCGTTTTGTGGGTTCCCATTGTCGGAACCCACGCCCGCCTACAGTCTGTTCACCCGGGTCCGCACCCGCATTGGGCCGACTCGCCTCTCCCCACTAGTTGCCACGATGCGCGAACAGCTCAAAGCGGCGGGACTGAGGAGTGAAGTCTTCACCTTTGTGGATGCCACGCATCTGATTGCGAAAGCCACGCGGGGGGAAGAACGCGATAAGGCGCGCCAACAGAACATCGAGAAGCTGAACAATGAGGTGCTGCCCAAAGTGGCGGTGGATACGCAAGCCCGAATTGGGTGTACTGGCAAAAAGAAGTATGGTTCCGGCGAGAAAGAACCTGTCAGTGTGGATATGCAATCCGGCTTGATCAACAAAGTGGCCACGCCCCCGCTAATCTTCCGGATGCCCAGGGCCTGCGGCAGATCTGTCCCACGCAGGGGGCGGGTGGATACGGATAAGGCTATTGCACGGCCCCAGCGCGCCATGCTGCGGCCCAGCGGGGCTGTCATCTGGCGGCGATCCAACGGAACAACATGACCACGAAGAACCGGGATCGCGACCGGTGGTATACGCATCTGCGATCTCCGTACGAACGGGGTTTTTCTCAACGGCCGAAGCGCGTGCGCTCCCGCGGGGTGGCAAAGAATCAATTCGCAGCCTTCTTGCAGGCCCTGGCGTTTAACCTCAAACGGTTGCTGGTGTTGGAACCTTCGCTGGTGAGTGCCTGAGCGAGGACTGAACACGGCCTGGACGACAAAGAACGGTCTCGACGCAACACGGACGGTCCACCAGAAGTGTTAAGCCGGAGAAGCAGAAAGGGAAATTGTTTCTCCGCAGGCCCTCCTGAGGCGGAGGCACCCGAAAATCGCCTCTTTGGATGGTTCACGCTCCATTCTTCAACAGTCCCTTTATTGGTTTGTCTCGTTTGTTTAAATAAGCCCAGATGCTTCTACGGTTGACTCCGGTTGACCAGTTGGGGCGTGGTTGAGGGAACCTGGACGTCATTATGCCTGTCGCCAAAGCCTATATCTGCAACGGCTTGGGCTTTACAGTCACTGTCGGGCGACGGAACGTTGGCAAGATGAAAGTTATAACAAGACCAACCGGAGTCAACCGTAGAGGCATCTAAGACCAACTAAATGAATGAAACAAACCAGGCGAACCAATCAAGTCGTCCCGCCTGTCTCGCGCCCCCACCCTCACCCTACCCCATGAGGCAGGGCGGGTGGAGTCGTACGCAAAGAAAATCACGCTTCAGACGTACGGCCACGACAAGTAAAAGCGCACCCTTGGGGATGTGATCCTACCCGATGGGCTAAACCTGAATCAGGAACTCGTCAAGCAAGATTGATACTGGTGGTATCGGAAATATGCGATGAGGAATACGATGCTGGAAGGGATAAAGAACAACGCCCGAAAGGCGAAGAAAGGCTTCTGGATCAATCCGCTTCCGGTGTGCTCTGGAAATCTAGGAAGAAATAGCATTAGGGAGCAGGCTTTATCTCTTAGTGTTGCCCACCTTGGAGTCAGCCTGTATCGCTCTCAGCGGGACGCGAATCGCTGGCTAAAATAAAACAGGAACCGCATATCCTTGAGGGCGACACCCTCGAAGTCTTGCACTCCCTTTTACCTTGAACGCATTCGCCTCCCGCTATCCAACGACACCCAATAGAACGGCTCGACCCACTCAATCGTAAGAATGGGCAGGCGCACATTCTAGCGTGCTAAGATTTGTCATGCTCTGTCATATGGAGTAAACAAAATCAGAGCCCCCAGCCCCACGAACACGCCGACTAAGCCGGCAAAAGCAATAGCAATCTCCATGATAACCTCCTGGTTGGTTGATGGTGGATTCGACTATGGTTTCTTCTGAATCGATTGATCTTCGGTAGTGCTATGTGCCACTTGCCACTGTCGCTGCATTGATACCACAAGAGCCTGTATAGGTCAACTAGTAGTTTGGAGGCTGTAGATAGCACATCATCTGTCCGGTTTTTGTAGCAGATGATCTGTCCGGTTTAGGGTGGGCCCTCAAGGAGGGCCACTATGACACGGGCGACCGTACTACAAGAGGTGAGACAGATGCGGTTTGAAAAACTCTCTGCACGGTGGCAGCAGCGGATCTTAACGATGGCGGAGGCGGGCGAGATGCGGGGCGTGACGGAACGGACGTTTCGCCGCTGAAGTGGCCGGTATGACGCGGAGGGGGCCGAGGGGTTGCACAGGGGCCGCCTTTCATCCCGCGCGGTGCCCTTGGATGAGGCGCTCCGCATGGTGACACTGTATGAGACCCGGTACACCGGCTGGACCGTCAAACATGTCCACGCGCACTGGCACACCGAGCACGGCGGGACGCGGTCCTATAGCTGGACCAAGAAGACGTTGCAGGCCGCGGGGCAGGTGGCTCGGGCTCCCCGACGGGGGGCCCACCGGAAGAAGCGGCCACGTAACCCCTTGCCGGGGATGATGCTCCATCAAGACGGCTCCACGCATGAGTGGGTGCCGGGCTGTCAGTGGGATCTGGATTGTGACGCTGGATGAGGCGACCACCGAGATCTACTCCGCCTTCTTTGTGGAGGAAGAAGGCACGATGAACAGTCTCCAGGGCGTGCGGGAGGTCATCGAGACCCAGGGGCTCTTCAGTTCCCTCTCTACGGATCGGGGCTCCCACTACTGGCACACCGACGAGGCCGGGGGCCGCGTCGACAAGACCAGGCTGACGCAGGTGCATCGCGCCTTGCAGCAACTCGGGGTGACGCTCATTCCCGCCTATTCGCCGGAAGCGCGGGGCCAGTCAGAGCGGGCCTTCCGGACCCTGCAGGACCGGTTGCCCAAAGAGCTGGCCTGGCCGGGATCACGGAGATGGCGGCGGCCATCCAGTATCATCGGGCCACGCGGTTTCTCCCGGCCTACAACCAGCGCGTTGCAGTGCCGGCTCTCGAAGCCGTGACCGCCTTCATCCCGTGGATCGGCACGCCCCTCGCCGAGATTCTGTGTGTGCAAGAGGAGCGGGTCGTGGCTAAGGATAACACCGTGCACTATCACCGCCAGCGCCTACAGATCCCGCAGGACCCCCATCGGTTCCATGATGTGAAGGTCACGGTGCGAGTGCACGCCTATCCGGATGGGACCTTGGCCGTGTTCCATGGTCCCCGGTGCTTGGCGCGCTACTACGCGGATGGCTGGCTGATCGAGACCGGACGAGCCCGCCTCGCTCGTAATGGCCCGACCCACGGATCGGACGTCTCGCCGATCGTTCATCCTAGGCCCACGGTGCGCGACAGAATTTCGGCGCGCGGCTAAAAGACTCGACAGGAAGAACCGGACAGATCATGTGCTCCCTACACTGGACAAGTTAACTTGCTATCTACAGGTTGATAGACTCTTGCGCCGTGTCAAGCCCAAATAGAAATGTCCGCTTCCTCCCAAAGTCGAAATGTCCGGTTTTATGTTCCGGCCACCGCCGCGTGGCTTGTGCGTTCTGGCCGCAGGCGTGTGCGCCACGGATGGTCCGGCCTCGGGGTGACTGGCTGCCGAGCGCGGGGGACAGGTTTCACCGCAGCGGCCTTCACGGGTCGCGCCGTGATCGCATGAAAGTCGAGCGGTCGACCGTGGTGGGTCATCCGCATCGTCCCATCCACCCGTTCCTCCACCTGCACATGGGTCGCCCGGACATTGGTCTGGACCTGATAGAGGTGCCTGTGGTGCGCCACCGTCCAGTCCCGGCGCAGGCACCGTGTGGTCTTGATGCACAGGCTCCGGTCCAGCTCGCGGCTCGCAGGACGGGGCCGATGCAGATCGGCGGGCTGGGCCGGCTCGAGCGAGAAGCGCTGGTTGGAGATCGGCAGATAGTCCTCCAGAAACCGATTCGCCGCCTCCAGGGTGGAGACATCCACGGGCGGCATCTCCTCCACCGATCTGAACGGTCTGAAAGCGCCGCTCCACGCCGCCTGCGGGGAATGGGCCGGATCAGCTCGACCCCCAGCTCGCGCAGCGCGCGCCCACATTGCCTCGTGGGCTGTCAGCCCAGCCAACTGCTTGTCCACGGTGGGCGGAGCCGGTGATTGATCGGTCGATCCGTGTCCGCGTAGATGGCCAACGAAATCCGTAGCGCTGGCGTACCGCATGAAGCTGTCCATCGCCGGGATCGTCCCTTCGTATTCATAGAACCGGGCGTATGCCCGACTGGACGCGTCGTCGGTAGGCCGTCGGCGCCGCCGGGGCCCGCGCCCCTCGAACCAGTCATGGTGCGAGCCATCCAGTTGGAGGAGTGCCCCCACATGGGCTTTCCGTTCCCGCCACGACCGATGCGGGCGCTTCCGCCGCTGGAAGTGGGTCACCCCCGTCGCCAGGAGCCAAC
>CAWGDV010000022.1:0-103985 GCA_963821465.1 uncultured Nitrospiraceae bacterium
AAGTCCGATGCTCTATCCAATTGAGCTACGGGCGCACTTGGCTATTTCAAACACTTCGAAGGAGACCTTGTCAAGGACAGGGAGACGGCATATCCGCATCCTGACATGACAGGGACAATGATCGAACATATTCACACCAGCGTGAGTAGCGTCTCAACCAGCTGATTGATCGATCGATCATCTGTCGAAATGACGTGATCGGCGGCTGCTTGATATTTCGGCGCCCGCTCCCGCAACACGTCCTGAACTTCATCGACGAATGATTTAGTCCCCGTCAACGAAGGGCGTTGATTATCACCGCCGATTCGTTTCGCGATCGTCTCGACGGAGGCCGTCAGCCAAAACACGGTGCCATTCTTCTTCAACGCCTCGACATTCTGCGGGCGAAGTATGGCCCCACCTCCGGTATCGATCACGAGCTGGTCGCGGCCAGCAAGTTCCCTGCAGATATCGGACTCCAGATCGCGAAAATATTCCCACCCATCCTGGGCAACGATCTCCGGAATCGTACATTGCGCACGTTTGACGATCTCTGCATCGGTTGACACGAGTTCTCGTCCCAATCGTGCGGCAAGCAGCCTGCCCACCGTGCTCTTGCCGGTCCCCCGATAGCCAATCAGCACGAGGTTCATGAGAAGCGAGATTCCAGTACGGCGCGCATGACGTCGGCTGGAGCAGCCTGATTGGTCCAGAGCTCGAACTGCGCCGAGGCTTGATGAAGAAACATCTCGAGCCCGGGAATCGTACGACAGCCAACCGCCTTCGCATCCTTCAGCAACTGGGTGTCCCGAGGATTGTAGACGATATCCATGACCGTCAGTCCCGCATGGAGCAACTTCGCTGGCACAGAGGTCTCGTGCACTTTCGGCGACATGCCCATCGGTGTGCAATGGATCAGCACATGAGTATCCGGCAGAACCTTTCGCAACGTATCCTCATCAAGAGGCGATTCCTGCACGGTCATCTCTGTCTTCGATTCGAGATCTCTGGTCAAGGCTAAGCGTTCCCGGTCATCGATTCCTAATATGGTCAAACGATCGATCCCCGCCGCCATCCCGAGCGCAAAGGCGATCGCACGAGCAGCGCCTCCGGACCCGAGCATGACCACCTGCTGTCCTTTCAAGGCAACACCGCCCTCACGAAGCGCGCCCAAGGCGCCGGTCGCATCGGTGTTATACCCTGTGAGGGTCCCGCCCGCCGCCACAATGGTATTGATCGCTCCGATATGACCTGCAGTCGGCTCGATTGAGTCAAGAAACGAAACGGCCGCCACCTTGTGGGGGATGGTCACGCTGGCTCCGCGAAAGTTGCCCAGAGCGCGAAGACCCTTGATCGCATCGCCGATCGCTTCTACGCGGAATGCCAGATAGACGAAGTTCAACCCGAGTTTCTGAAACGCAGCATTGTGAATCGCGGGTGAGAGTGAATGCTCGACGGGATTGCCGATTACACCGCAGAATTGGGTATGGGCATTGATGTCCATAGGTTCACGAAATTGCAGTTTCTGTTTTGTCGTCGGGCTGGCTGACATTCACCCAGCGCTGCGGCGGCGATACGCACCATCCGTCTGGATGGTTCCTGCCTACGAGATGGTCATCCCCCCATCGATAGGAAAGGTTCCGCCAGTGACCCAGGCTGCTTCGTCGGAAGCCAGATAGAGAACCATGCCCGCCACCTCTTCTGGTTTCCCAACTCGTCGGATAGGATAGTGCGAGAGAATAGGGTCCAGTTGTTCGGGGTTGCTCATCAAGGGAGCAGCCATCGGCGTATCGATGAGTCCGGGATTCACTACATTGCAGCGAATGCCCTCCTTGGCGTAATCAACCGCGAGGGCT
This sequence comes from uncultured Nitrospiraceae bacterium, assembly GCA_963821465.1. GTDB lineage: Bacteria > Nitrospirota > Nitrospiria > Nitrospirales > Nitrospiraceae > Palsa-1315. The sequence continues at coordinate 1,836 of CAWGDV010000022.1, forward strand.
CTGGTTAAGGCATCAAGCGCCCCCTTGGAGGCGGCATAGGCAGGCAATGTGGGAAGCCCGACCAGGCTCGCGATGGAGGAGATATTGACGATCGACCCCCTCCCTTGCTTCAACATCTGCGGCAAGACGGCTCGCGTCATGCGGAACACCCCGGTGAGGTTGACATCCAGGACCTGCGCCCAGGTCGTATCGTCGATTTCATGCAGGCGCTTCCCAAAGTCCCCTACTCCTGCATTATTGACGAGGATATCGAGGTGTCCGAACTGCTGCACAGTCCGACGCACCGTCTCCTGGACATGGGATTCATCTGTGACCGATCCGGCAACCGCAAAGGACTTACCTTGGTCCTTCACAATGTCGTTCACAACCCGGTCCAGCTCCCCTTGACGTCTCCCCGTGATCACAACCAATGCCCCTTCGCGCGTAAAGGCTTTTGCGATCGCTTCACCGATGCCCGCGTTGCCTCCTGTGACGACCGCAACTTTTCCATGCAATCGATTCATCGCTCGTGATCCTCTCGTACTTCGTGAATATCAGCGGCCTCACCTGCAGACTCAACAGCGTGAACTGTGGGCCACAAACCAGACTCGATTTTTCTAGCCACCGTAATGAAGCCCGAATGGGCAACCATTCGGTGATCAGGTCGCACACTGCGCCCCTGAATGGACCAGGTCCTCAACAACGTCTCAAAGGTTTCGACCATGCCAAAGACTGCCGCTCGCTGAAGAGCCTCGACCGTCTGCACCACTTGCGGGACGGTAGGAACAAAACTCAGATACATGCCGCCGGAACGGAGGACCTGTGCGGCATGCGGTACCACCTGCCAAGGCTCAGGAAGGTCAAGGACAAGACGATCGAAAGGCAGACCATCGTCAAGAAGACTGATCCCCTCGTACACGTTTCGACGGAGTGGGATGAGATTCGGCACCGCGCCCATATACCGCTCAATATTCGTCATCGCCGTCCGTGCGAAATCTTCACGAGCTTCGCAGGTCACAACCAAACCGAGCGGGCCCACGGCACGCAAGAGGGCCATCGTCAAAGCCCCGGAGCCGGTTCCTGCCTCGAACACGCGTGCGCCAGGATAGACATCCGCCCACATGGGAATCAGCGCAAGATCCTTGGGATACAACACCTGCGCGCCACGTGGCATCTTCAGCACATAGTCGCCGAACGTGGGCCTAAGCGCCAACATTGTTTTGTTGCCGGAGAGCATGGCTAATGAACCATCAGGCTTTCCGATAAGGTCGTCATGGGCAATCTTGTGACCGCTTAGTTGGTAGAGATCTCCTGCCTTCAAGGTCAGAGCATACTGCCGCCCTTTCTTGTCGACCAGGTGGATACGGTCGCCTGATTGAAAATATGACATCGGAGCCCATTCTAGAAGTGCCGTGCCGGGTTTTCAACAAGACAACGACCACGATGCCGGATTGTTCGACCTCTGCCTGTGTCTTCTTGGGGAGGCGCGGGAGTTCTTCTTTAATACGTGCGTCACTGAGCCAAGCCTGTTCAGGGCGAAAACCCAACACTAACGCACTGTCCACACCCCACTATCTCCAGATGCTCTTCGCAATCCGGCTGGAGAAAAATTCCGCCACGACTTTCTCCCTTCCATCGACACAGTCGCCTCCTTTCAACATGACTGATCCAGAAGTCGCTGTGGCGATTAGGCCTATTCCCCTATGGCCATACGCACACACCTGCAGCAAGGTTGCCTCACCTCCTCTCAGATCTCCTCATTAGATCACTCTAATAGTGCTGTCTTTTCCTTATGATTGCGATCCGTCGTTCTCATGGACAATCCAGCACAGGATTTGCTCGGTAGAAAGATAGATAACAGAACGCCCAGCAGGACGCGCCCAGAATGAATCGTTTGGCGGATCGCTGTCTCTCATAGACTAGAACGGAAGAGCGGGAGGCTGTGGAGGTCACGACCATGCGGAGCAAACCATCAGACAATCAGAGGAGGGGCGACGACATGAAAGGAAATCTATTACTACCCCCTGAGCCGGAAGCGCTTGTCGCGATTGCAAAAGATGTTGATGCGGACGATCCTGAGGCGAGCGACCTCTTAGATGTCATCGGCCGAGATACATCCGAAGATGAACAATGTGAGGAACCGACGAAGGCAGTGACTCGTACTGCGGTGGGCGGCGGCCCATTCATGTTGGAGTCGCTCTATTTTCGCTCCTTCGGCGAACGCGCCCTATTGACCAGAGAAGAAGAAGTCGAGCTGGCAAAGAAAATCGATGACGGGACCAACACCATTCGGAAAGCTTTACGCCAGGCCATACGAGTCTTTCCCCGTCTCAAGCGTTCGGATTCTGTACTCGAGGCGCAGCGCACGCTCCAGATGGTCAGAGGTTTGAGCGGACTCTCAGCGACCGCGATCGATAAGGCCGAGCAGAGTCTCACCGAAATGACCAAGCAGGGAACGGAGGAGCATAAACTTCCGGTTGCCATTGCCAAGCAACTTAAGGAAGAGTTGGCCACCCTCCGCTCCGCTCGGATCGTGCTCGAACGGGCAAAGGACGAATTGGTGCGCTGCAACCTGCGGCTTGTCGTGGACGTTGCAAAACATTACACGGGCCGTGGCCTGACGTTGTTGGATCTCGTGCAAGAAGGAAATATCGGGTTGATGAAAGCGGCCGAGCGCTACCAATACCGAAAAGGATTCAAATTCAGCACCTATGCAACCTGGTGGATCCGTCAAGGCATCACACGTGCGCTGGCGGATCAATCGCGAACCATTCGCATCCCGGTTCACCAGACCGAAGCCTCTCACCGCATCCTCCGCGTGACCAGACGGCTCGGGCAACAGCTGGGCCGTCCGGCTCGACCCGAAGAAGTGGCGCAGGTGCTTCGGATGAGACCGGAGCGACTCCACGAAACCACGCAGGCCTTTCAAGAGCCGGTTGCCCTGGAGAAGCCGGTGGGTGACGGAAGCACGGAATTTGGGGAACTGCTCCCAGACCTGCAAGCCGTCCCACCCGATGCCCATGTGCACCGGACTGAAATGTCTCACCAGCTTGAACGCATTCTCGGAACGCTCACCCCCCGCGAGCAAACCGTTATCCGGCTGCGCTTCGGTATCGGCCAGGATCAGGCCTGCACGCTGGAGCAAGTTGGACAGAGCCTCTCAGTGACAAGGGAGCGAATTCGCCAGATCGAAGCGAAAGCGCTCAAGAAATTGAAGACTCCCGCGGTTAAGGAAATGTTTGCCGCCATCCAGTAAGCCACAGAATCATGAAACAGAAAGGGGCGAGGCTCAGCCTCGCCCCTTCTCTGTTCTATGACTTTCACCCTGAGAGCACTTGTGCGACAATGAGGTCGACTCGAATAGACGAGGCCTCATGACACATGTGCGCACAACACAGAGAAGTTCCCTCGGCTTTCGCTTCCTCATAATTCCATTCCTTCTCCTTCTTGTCGTCGCCTTGACGCTTGGAAAGCCAGCCGCCTACGCTGAGCCACCGATTGGATTGGCCCCATCTGGCGAACAATCACTGTCGGCACCCTCGGTGATCACCATCCCCACGCGCGGCATGCCGGAGATTCCTACGCAGGCCCCATCGAGATCAGTGTCCGCCGTCGGAGGCTTCCAGAATTGCGACATCACTGCCACCGTCGGCCAACTTCAGATGTCCAATCTCGGAGACTTTTGGCACTCCTTTCGACCTTCCGGAGGTCAGACGGCCCTGCAACTGCCCATTCAGAGAGAGCCCCTGTGAGTCACGTCGAGGGATCACACCCAGGCCATGATTTCTCCAGGCAGGGAAGTAAGCCTCTCCAGGCGCCTACCCTGCAAGCGGGTGCGCTCGTTCGGTTTTTGCAACCGATCCCTTATGCCGAGGCTTGGACACTTCAAAAACAACTACAGGAGGAACGGATTGCAGAGAGACAAGGGGATGTATTGCTGCTCCTTGAGCACCCGCCAGTCTATACCCTGGGCCGTACCACCCAACCAGCTCATTGGAACTGCGGGGAAGAGATTCTCCGCTATACAGGTGCGAGTCTCCAGTTCGTAGATCGTGGCGGGTCAATCACCTACCATGGACCGGGACAGATCGTGGGCTATCCCATCCTCAAGCTGTCGCATTATTGCTCAGGACCTAAACAGTATGTATGGAAGTTGGAAGAGGTCTTGATCCATACACTCTTGCGATGGGGAATTGAGGGCTATCGCATTGAGAAGAACCCTGGCGTCTGGGTACGCTGGAATCATGCTGACGCGAAGATTGCCGCGATCGGAGTCCGGATCGATCATGGGGTCACGATTCACGGATTTGCGCTCAACGTCGATCTGGACCTATCCCCTTTTTCCCATATCATGCCCTGTGGCTTAGCACAGTGCCATATCACGTCCCTGGCCGAGGTCCGGCAGTCTGCCTTGTCGTCCACGGTCGTCGCACAACAGGTGGCGGAGGAGTTTGCCAAAATATTCAACATACAATGGATCAGCCCCTCGCCCGATATCATAAAGCAGAGGGACCATGATCACCACCTCACATCGACGTCCCCGCTTCACACCTGACCAAAGGATCAACCCATGCACGAACTCGACACCCCGACGTTTCGACTGGCAGTTGCGCAGTTTGATCAAGCAGCCGAGGCCATGGAGCTTGATCACAATTTACGCGAGCGGCTGAAACTTCCTCAACGATCGCTGATTGTCAGCCTGCCTGTCAGGATGGACGACGGTCGGGTCGAAGTCTATACCGGCTATCGAGTGCAGCACGATTCTTCCCGCGGTCCCACAAAGGGCGGCATTCGCTATCATCCGGATGTGAATCTTGGAGAGGTTGCGGCACTCGCCATGTGGATGACCTGGAAATGCGCATTAGCCAACCTGCCCTATGGCGGAGCCAAGGGTGGCGTCGCGATCGCCCCCAAACAGTTCTCGCAATCTGAATTACAACGATTGACCAGGCGCTATGCAGCGGAAATTTTCCCGGTGATCGGGCCAGACAAGGACGTGCCGGCCCCGGACGTCGGCACAGACAGCCAAGTGATGGCCTGGATCATGGACACCTACAGCCAACAGGTGGGATATTCGGTGCCAGGCGTCGTCACAGGTAAGCCCTTGTCGATTGGAGGAAGCCTCGGACGTGAAGAAGCCACCGGCCGTGGAGTGGTCTGTGTCACCATGGAAGCGCTTCGCCACCTCAAGCTCGATATTCGGAACACCACTGTGGCTATACAGGGGTTCGGCAACGTCGGGACTCATACAGCCCGCATCATGCAGGAGTGTGGCGCACGTGTCATCGCAGTGAGCGACGTGAGCGGAGGCATCTACAATTCGAACGGTTTGGACATTCCGGAGCTTCTTACGCGCTACAGAACCGCCGGCCAATCCCTCCGCGACACCAAGCTGGGAGACTGGCTCTCCAACGACGAATTGCTACAACTCGATTGCAGCGTGCTGGTTCCCGCCGCGCTTTCTGAGCAGATCACCGAACGCAATGCCGCAAAACTGCGCTGCCGAATTCTCGCCGAAGGCGCGAACGGTCCGACGACCCTGGAGGCCGATCGCATCTTGCAGGACCAGGGAATCTTTATCATCCCAGACATCCTGGCCAACTCCGGGGGCGTAATTGTGTCCTACTTCGAGTGGGTGCAGGATGTGCAGCGGTTTTTCTGGAATGCCACTGACATTCAAGAGCGATTGCAAGATATCCTGATCACCGCCTTCCATCGGACGCTGCAGTTTTCCGTTTCCAAAAAATCTTCCATGCGTATGGCCGCCCTGATGAGCGGGATCGACAAAGTCGCCCAAGCGCATCTCCACCGTGGACTCTATCCATGAGTTGTCATGAGCGCTTCGCGCTCATGACAACTCATGGATAATGCGGACGAGGCTTCTCGTATGAAGGACGACGCGTTGGCTACATTTGCAGGGATTTGGCCATCCGATCGCAGGCCTATTCCTGACTCCTCCGCGACACCATCACCCAGGTCCGTAAGTTGGTCAAAGCAGTCCCCTGCGATATTGCGGTGAGAACTTCTCACGATCATCGGAGGCATCATCATGCTTCTCGCCTCGCAAGAACTGCTCGGCCAATGCTCTGGAAGATAGCGGCAGGTGGCATGATCGCACAGGATCCACCCCGTTGATCGGATCGCACTCGGGGCGTGGACTGATCATCGATGAGTGTGTCGGGCGAGAGACACCACGACTGATTCTCGAGCAAACCCTCTGCAGGCTTGCGATCCTTCAACTCCATGCGCTAGGGTGGATCGACCGGAACTGAGTCAGGCTGGTTCGTTGGAGATTTGCGGGATGGATCGGGATGCTGTGCTGTCTCTCTGGGAAACCCACAAGGAGGAACGGTGGCCTCACGTAGGAAGCCAACACGAGGGGCCGCTGATGACGCTGGATACCGTGATCAGCGGATGCGTCGTGTATTTCCTCGATAGCCCTGAGGGGCTTGATGCCCAGCGGATCGGGATAATCGAAGATTGTGTTGCGGACCTGGATAACCTGACCGATGAGCTTGACGAAGACTGCCAGCCCTACTTTCAACGGCTCCGACAGCTCGGCGCCCTCCTCATCACCATCCATCACACCACCTAACCTGTTCCAGATAGAAATGAGTAATCAGGGATCGGTCCAACCCTATTGCTTCATGATCGCTAGGGAGCTTCGACAATATCCTGCTCTTATGGGTCCATGAAACCCTCAGGGGCTTAACAGGTTCTTGCAAGTTCTAAGACCATTCGATAAAATACTCCCACACACTCACACTGCTTTGTGTCCTACCAATTTCGCCAATAAATTTCACGTACCACACATCGTTCTGAGCGCATGGGGAAGGAAGAGTCGATGGAATATGTACTGCGAGTCGTCTTGCTGGCCTGCATGATGATGGCCGGAGTCGGCGCATGGGTGCCCTCTGGGTATTGTGAGCCCTACGAATTGAGTAAGAATGACGTGATGGACCCCAAGGCCTTGAAGAGTGCCGAGATTTCGTTGTTTGGGGTCAAATTGGGAGACTCCGAAGCCAAAGCCTTGGACTCTCTCGTGAATGAAAAGATCCCAGGAGTAAAAGTGGAACAAGAAGCCTTGTTCATCTTCTTGCTCGATCAACGCAAGCCGACCGGCCCTATGGCTGGCGTGCGGATCCAAGACGGCAAGATCGACCTGATCTTTATCAATAATCGATTTTCCTATAAGACTCGGGGTATCTTTCGCAACGTGTTGAACAGTGAAAGCCCCGATGACGTGCGAAAACTATTGGGCCAGGAAGAATATGGGGATGAAAACGTGATGGGCGCCATACTCGCTTACGAGAAGCAGGGGTTCGTCATCAATTATCTGGGGAAAGATGTCAATGTGGAATTTTCCCCACCTCGATAGCGATGCGGGCCTGATGTTTGGCCTCAACGCGTACTTGCCGACCTAGATACTCTCAGTCATTTTTCTCGGTCTCCCACTTGAATTCGTTCCTGCTCCGTTTCTACTCCTCTGATTCCATACGCCATCACAAAGTCTGTAGGCCTTCAGAATAGATTCGGGGAAGACTCGAACAGGTAGATTGCGGATGAACCTCAAGCTACGACGTCCTTCGCGCCTATACCTACATGCCTGTCGACTCGATCAAAGAGGGGAATTCAGTGCGGAGTTTCGGTCGCCTGTAACCCGTAAGCGATAAGATTCGTCGCAGTGTTCCATCGACGCTTTGAGTTGAGGATCACAAGGAGAAGATCGCTCCCGTTCTGGGAGACTTTGGCGATGAGGCACCGCCCGGCTTTGGAGGTAAATCCTGTCTTGATTCCTTCGACGCCGGGAATGCGTCCCAGCAATCTGTTTGTATTGTGCAAAACATACGCACGGTGACCGTTGACTGGTGTGATGATCGCACGCTCCTCACGCACCAACTGCCTGAAGATTGGCTGATCAAGGGCCATAACGCTCAGCGTGGCAAGGTCTTCGGCCGTCGAGTAATGGTTCTGGCTATCAAACCCGCAGCCATTGCTGAAATGTGTATCAGACAAGCCGAGTGCCGCAGCCTTGGCATTCATGAGAGTCACGAACTGTGTTTCGTCTCCACCAACATGTTCCACCGCCGCAAGACAGGCATCGTTCGCGGACACGATGAGCATGGCCTTCAGCAGATCTTCCAATCTGAAAACCTGCCCTGCCTTCACGCGCAAGTGCGTCTTGTGTGCTCGTGCGGCATTGGGACTAATCGTGACAAAATCATCCAACTGACCCCGTTCCAGAATAACGAGGGCCGACATGATTTTCGTAAGACTGGCAGGGGACATTCGCTTCCCCGCATCATGTTCATACAACACATGCCCGCTCTTGAGTTCCTTGAGAAGAATGCCATGGGCTGGAGCGACTCGCCATGGAGGGAACCGGTGCGGAGCAATCGCAGTTCGAACAGGAACAGGTTGAGCCCCTATTTTCTTCGCAAGGGCGATGGATGGAGTGAGGGTCTCGGCGGCGATCAACAGGAGACCGATGAACACTCCAGCAGCGTATGCGAGAAATGGCTGCACATGAGATCTCCTGCAATCTCTTGTCATCATGAAATGGTCGCTCCTACTCATAGTGTAAACGATTCCCGCACCTTCCCTCCTCGAAACCCACTGTCAATCACTTTGTGGAAGAAGCGGAGCAGGTCGGCAAGGTCGATCCAAAACCCACAATTTACACAGCGGGCATAGAGCCTCCGATTCACCAACGTATAGTGGCGCTCGACCATCATAAATCCTTTACATCTCAAACAGTGCATCGACGCGTCTATCCTCAGATTCTGTATCTATGTCTATCGAAGTCGATTCATCACCAATGCTATGCAGCCGGCCAACAATCCTCCGCCGAAAATTGTGGTGCCAAACGAGAGGTATGCGCTGGCCCCACTGCCGGGAGAGGCTCCGTCGAGCAGGTCTCGCACGCCCCCCTGTACCATCAGCACGGAGAGAGTGAGCAATGCGCCAATAGCAAACCACCATCTAAATGATCTCACTGATGTCCCCGAAACAGAGCGCCAAGAGGCCTGGATGCGGCACTTGTCGGCCACTGTAGCCGAGGGTCGGCAGGCTGTCAAGAAGACTGCCTTTTACCTCACTCCACCTTTCGACAGACGTCATACAGGTGTCATGGCAGGGGCGCAACGGCATCAGGCGCCACTTTCAACCCTCGATGGAGAAAGACAGAGACACTTCCATTACCGTTGTCCGCCGTCACGAGTCCGGGCTCTTCGGCCTCCTTCGTTGTGACGCGAAAGGTCGCAAGGGCGAAGGGACCTGGTTTTGTCCGATAGTTTATCGGCGGATATTCGAAACTCCCATCGCCACGGCCGTAGAGAATGGAGAGATCGCTCGACTGAAGATTGACGATGGCGACGTCAATGTGACGGTCGCCGTTGAAGTCTCGAGCAAGCCCGAAATTCGGTCCTGCATCGGCGCCGGAATCGCGCCCGGGCTTGAACGTCCCATTTCCTACCCCTAGAAAGGTTGTGAAACTATCCTGCACGCCGTTGATCACCAGTAGGTCGCGGATCCGGTCATGATTGAAGTCGGTGAAACTCACCCCAAGTGGGCGCTTTCCCGTCCGATAGTCGGTGGGAGGGCGAAACGTGCCGTCACCATTCCCCATCCAGATGGAGACCGCATTCGACATCGGCCCCCCATTTGTCACGGCCAAATCAATCTTCCCATCGCCATTCAAGTCGGCCATCGCTACAGACGTGGGCGTATCGCCATATTCGTACTGCGCCCCATGGGTGAACTCACCGGTCCCGGTTCCCAGAAAGACTTTAATCTTGTCGTTCCGCAATGCGACCACAAGGTCGGGCGCTTGATCACCGTTCAAATCGTCGCTGGCAATGGCAATGGGAGTCCGATGCACGGGATAGCGCGGTCCTTCTTCAAATTTTCCGTCGGCTCGGCCGAAGAGTACGGCCACTTCATCGCCCCCGGAACAGGCCAAGACCACATCGGGATACGAATCACGGTTGAACATCCCGAGGGCGAGCGAACGTGGCTCTTTACAAACATTCAATTGGATCTGATCGCGAAAGGTACCGTCACCGTTCCCTAGCAGAATCGACAGAGTATTACTGCCGATGTTGGTTGTGACCAGATCAGTAAGACCGTCCTGGTTGACATCAGTTGGGGTGACAGTCGTCGGATTCTTACCTACTTTGTAACTGGCGAAGTAGTAGAAGAGATCTGGTGGGGCGTATGGATCTTGCTTGTTGCAGCCACTTGCCATAAGCAGGAGGACACTTGTCGCCACGATCATAAGGTCCCTAACCCTACACCTACTGTGGCCGCCGGGGCTTCTGGTCCCGCACTCCTCCTCGCGCGAGAAACCGGCGACGTAGTGATTCATCTGTTTACGCACGGGCCCCTCAGCCAGGCTTTCCCATCGAAATGAGCGTGGCCAGTATACAGACCGCTGCTTTCTCCTGGCAATCAATCCAGCTGTGCAACGATCTATACCAAAACTACGCCAAAACGCGATTTCTCCAATTTCTAGCCCGTTCAACGACAGCTTTGAAAACGGGGTAGAGATTGAGGTACAATGTTTCCCTTGGTAAGGAGGACTCTATGAGCAAGATGATGAAGATTGAGTTATCGATGTATGGAATCGCAGAGGTACTGCATTGGTGTCACGATCGCAATAAAGGTCGCGTCCCTGGGGTTGACACGGCAGTCTTCGATAAGATGAAGGTGCTCTTGGCTGAGAAGCCGCAGTCAGGTGATTATTTTACCCTCGATCAGTTTTGGAAAAAGAGGGTCACCTTGGACTTAACCGAAGATGAAGTGGCAACGATCGATCGCTGTCTCTACGATATCCCCAATTTCGATAGCGAGCCCCTTCCGCAAATCCGGCATAAATTTTGGCCGCAACAGGCTGCTGCCCATTGAACAGCAGGGGCCGTCCTCAAACGGCCCCTGCCGCTGCCTCATACCGATTCATCCAACCCGATCAGCGGATATACGGCCAGAAATGCGTCAAAACTCTGTGTTCTTCGATGCTCGTGAGAATAAAGGCCCGTGGGAGGAGCAGCCCAGAAAGGCTGCCGAACAATTGACTCACGCCCGTTGGCAGTCTGAACAAACACACAGCATAGTGAACAATCAGGACGGATGAGCTACAGAGAAACGAGGGAGCCTAATCATAGGATTCATCGGGGATTTCATAGACAGGAGTATAACCTCGGCAGACCTCGCCATACCTGCTAGAGCGTTCCTTCTCCCTTAAGATAGCGGCGAAAGCGCTCCATCAAGTCGGCACCCAATGTCCCACCCTCCGGTTTCTTAAGGTCCGGATCGGCAAAATGCCCGCGAATTTCCTGGAGACGCTTTTCTGCCTGCTCATTCCCCTGCAAACGCTTGGTCTTCTCTAGCGCAGTATCGAACGCCTCAAACGTCAACTCGTTGTACCCGAATGAACGAATCCGTTTGACGGCTTTCATCATAGCCTGATTCCGGAAGGTCGTCAGATGTTCCGAATCGACCTCTGTGAGCCCAAGCTTCCGTGCCCTGCGCTCAGCGGCCTTACGAATTCCGCTACGCACGAAATCCGGAGACGTCTGCAGCCGCTTCCATGCCTCATCGGTCCATGTGATTCGCTCCTGGGGTGCATCCCATAATTGAAGCAGCGTCGACTCGTCGATCCGTGTCATGCCTTTCTCTCTCGCCAAATCTTCGGTGTCCCGCCTCAACATGTCTGTGACGAATTCGATGGCGATCGGCGGCGACTGCTTCAACTTCTCATGCAGTTGGGCCAACGCCCCCTCACTCCACTCCAACGGAGGGCTCGAGGCCTCACGGAGATCGCCCAGCGCTTCCACCTTTTCGAAGAGTTCGACGTTCACCTCGAGATGGCCCCGCTCCCTGGCAATCTCTTCGGTAATTTGCTTGATCATGTGGCGCATGAATTCAGGAACCGTATCCAGCCGGTCCTTGGCGGCGGCAGTCCAGGGGAGACGCCCTTGCTCCATCTGTTCCACCGCGTCCGCCATACCGGATTCGCCACCCATACGGCCCATCATTTGGTTCTTGAACTGATCGAGAATCTCCTCCGTAATTTCTGCATAACCAAGTTCTCGGGCCTTTTTCTCGGCGAGACGGCGAACCATTCCGCGCAAAAACAGCGGTGCTCGATCTAGACGCTTGGAGGCCTCGTCCGTCCAACGAATATCTATCCCCACCACATCGTGAGAGTCTGGTGCGTTCATGTTGAGCATCCTGGTATCACTGGTTCAGGAGTTCCTTCAATTCCTTGCCGGCTTTGAAAAATGGGACCTTCTTAGCAGGAACCGCCACGGTCGCGCCGGTCTTGGGGTTTCGCCCTTCTTTCATCCGACGAGCCCGCAGCCGAAAACTGCCGAACCCTCGGATCTCCGTCTTATCGCCGTTTTTCAATGAATCACGCACACAGTCGAAAACCGTATTGACGACGACTTCCGCCTGCCGCTTCGTCAAGGTCGTGATCTGTTCTGACACGCGCTCGATAATTTGGGCCTTCGTCATATTGGGCTCCCCTTTCGTGATGATGAATCGACCTGTGCGTCGCTCCGAACGCGCTAGAATGCCATGAGATACTTGAGCCCGACCCCGGAGTAAAAGTCCAGCTTGGGAAGGAGCCCCGATATCCTCGATTCGATCAATTCTCTGATCGAAAACCGTCGGCGAGGCTCTATGACTTTCGGTTCGCCCTCAATGCCGGCCACATCCGCTGCAAGCTGGATGGCTGCGTCGAGATCACCGAGTTCATCCACAAGCTTTGACGCTTTGGCCTGACGGCCCGTGAAGATTCGACCGTCCGCCAAGGCCTGCACAGCCGCCACGTCGAGTCCGCGCCCTTTCGCCACCGCCTCGATAAACTGCTCATGGACATCGTCCATGACGGATTGAAGCAACGCCTGTTCTTCATCGCTCATCTTCCGCAGTGGCGATCCCACATCTTTGAATCGTCCACTTTTGATCACGACCCCTTCGACCCCGATCTTCTTGAGCAGCCCTTCGACGTTTGCCATCTCCATGATGACCCCGATGCTCCCCGTCAACGTCCCTGAATTGGCCATGATCCGATCGGTCGCCACCGCAATATAGTATCCTCCTGATGCCGCCACCGTACCCATTGAAGCAATCACGGTCTTGTTGCTCTTGTTACGAAACCGCTGGACGGCATCATGGATTTCTTGCGACGGTACAACTCCGCCGCCGGGGCTGTCGATCCGCAAGACGATCGCTTTCACGGAGGGATTGTCGGCAAAACGTTTCAACTCACCAATCGTGGATTGCGCATCCACAATGACCCCCTCAATACGAATCAACCCAACCCGGTCCCCCATTGAGAAGTCGAGGTCAGGGAAAAACAGGTTCATCAGAAAGAGCAGACCCAGCCCGATGCCGAGCGCCCAGAGCGCTCGGCGCAATATCCCCCGCTTAGCCGGCCTTCCTGATACTTCGTCACTCATGGTTCTATGCTTCGCTCACAGCGCTGGGAGCGCGAATCCCCCTTACACTGAACCTGGACGCATCTGGACTACTTATCGTCCTCGGCTTGGCCTCGCTTCCGGTTCTGCTTCGCCGCACGACCTAAGCTTTGGTCCAACACGGCTTGTGTGGCATGATATTCATCGACCGTTCGGCGATCGGAATCCATTTGATGGTCGCGCAGGCTGAGCGCGATCTTTCGTTCTTCACGATCAACCTTGATGATCTTGGCCGTCACTTCATCCTGCAGCTTGAATTTCTCTTCGAGCTTTGCCTGCGGGTCAAGACCAGCCTCGCTGATGTGAATCAATCCTTCGACTCCCCCGTCCAATTCGACAAAGATGCCGAAGTCGGCGACCTTACTGACCTTCCCGACCGCCACATCCCCGACCGCATACCGGCTCGGAATCTCGTCGTCCCACGGATCGCTCTTCAGTTGCTTATACCCAAGCGACAGGCGTTCCTTTTCCTTGTCGATCCGTAAGACCACGGCCTCGACTTTCTGCCCCTTCTTGAAGAGTTCAGAGGGATGCTTGATATGTTTTGTCCAAGACATGTCGGAAATGTGGATCAATCCGTCGATGCCCTCTTCGAGTCCGACGAACGCGCCAAAGTCAGTGAGACTCTTCACCTTCCCTTCAATGTGCGTGCCGATGGCATACTTCCCTTCCACCATATCCCAGGGATTCGGCGCAGTCTGCTTCATGCCGAGAGAAATTTTCCTGCTGGCCGGATCCACGTTCAGCACCGCCGCTTCAACCTGATCCCCGATGGACACGACACGTGACGGATGACGCACCTCGTGCGTCCATGACATCACGGAGACATGGACCAGTCCCTCAACCCCTGGCTCAAGCTCAATGAACGCCCCGTAGTCGGTCAGGCTCACGACACGACCTCGGACACGGGTACCGATCGCGTACTTAGTAGCCACACCGGTCCAGGGATCGGCACTCTTTTGTTTCAAGCCGAGTGAAATACGCCCGGTCTCTCGATCGTACTTAAGGACGCTCACTTCCACCTTGTCGCCGATGTTGAACATTTCCGACGGATGACTGACACGACCCCAGGACATGTCCGTGATGTGGAGCAGCCCATCGATGCCACCGAGGTCGATGAACGCCCCGTAATCCGTGATATTCTTTACCACCCCTTGGATCAATTGCCCTTCTTTCAACGTAGAGAGGGTCGTCTTTCGTTTCGAATCCCTTGTCTCTTCCAAGAGCACGCGCCTAGACACCACCACATTGCCCCGTCGATGATTGATCTTGATAATCTTGAGAGGGAACGTACGCCCGATCAACCCGTCAAGGTCCCGCACTGGGTGAAGGTCGATCTGCGAGCCCGGCAGAAACGCCTTCACACCGATATCGACCATCATGCCGCCTTTGATCCGCGCCACGATCTTGCCGTCGATGCTCTTTCCGTCATTGAAGAGTTTTTCCAGCTCCTCCCAAATCTTCATCTTGTCGGCTTTTTCTTTGGAAAGAACCAGATTGCCGTCGGCGTCTTCACACTCCTCGATATAGACTTGAAGTCGATCACCCACCTTGATGTTCTGACGTTCCTCGGTGGAAAACTGATCGTTCGGAATCATCCCTTCGGACTTGTACCCGATGTCCACGATCACCTTGTCTTTGGTCACGGCGACGACGCGACCTTCCGTAATGGTGCCCTCTTCGAGGTTTTTGAATGTCTCCTCGTACAGGGCGGCTAGAGCCGCTCGGTCTAATTGCTGGTCACTCGATGGCAAAACCGTACTCATGTGTGAATCCTACTCTTCCGACTGAAGTCGGGTGCTGATGGTTATACACCGACATTCACTCAGCCTTGCGAATGCCGGCACTGGACTGCTGGGTCGGAGACTCCACGCCACCTAAGGAAGCGATGCGATCCATTACGGTGCGGCTCACCTCCTGATAAAACTGCTTAGCATCTCCGCCCTCCCCCTTCTGGGGAAACGTGAGGGCCTCTCCATAGAAAACAGTCACAGGACGGAAGCGCGGCCACATGGTTCCAGTCGGCAGCACGTCGAACGTGCCATTGAGATAGGCCGGAACCACAGAACATCCGGTTTGCGCCACAATCACGCCAATCCCTGGTTTGGGGGATTGTAACTGACCATCCAGGCTGCGACTGCCCTCTGGAAAGATCACCACAACCTTTCCTTCCTTGATCAGAGCGACCGCCTTACCAAATGCGTCACGATCCAACCGGCCGGTCCGCAGGGGAATCCATCCCAACCATTGGCAGAACGCCTTGAGGCCTGGAACCGGAAAGAGATCGCTACGTCCCAAAAACCAAGCCCGCCTCCGCATCCCACAACCCAGGAGGGGAATATCCAGGTAACTGGCATGATTCGCCGCAACGAGGAACCCACCGGTCCGGGGAACTGCCCCAACGACTCGATAGCGAAAACAAAGCCAGCCGATGGTCCGGGAGAGGACCCACAAGATCCCGTAGACGACCGAACTCACAGTTTGGCCGTAATCACAGCCATCATTTGGTCCACTACATCGGCAGCGGACAAGTTCGACGTGTCGATAAACCTGGCACCCTCAGCAGGAACCAGTGGGGCGATCAAGCGGGAACGGTCCCGCGTATCACGGCCTGTCAAATCGGCACTCGTCTCTTCAAGCGCTCCTGAATGTCCCGCTGCGACGAGTTCCCGATGTCGTCGTTGAGCCCTGACAGTCGGATCCGCTTCGAGAAAAAATTTCACGTCTGCCGAAGGGAACACATTCGTCCCCATATCCCGCCCCTCAGCCACCACCGCTCCGCCTTGCCCAATTTGTCGCTGGATAGGCAGCAACCAGGCTCGGACCTCGGGCATGGCAGAGACCACCGAGGCCGCAGAGGACACCACAGGGGTTCGGAGGTCGCCGCTCACGTCTTTGCCATCGACCAACACTGCTGCAGCTCCCTGATGAAACTGCATTTGGAGTGATAACGTGGGCAACAGAGCAGCGACCGCCTCGGCATCAGCCGGATCCAGGCCGGATTCAATGACGGCCCAGGCCGTCGCACGATAGAGGGCGCCCGTGTCAAGATACAGATAACCCAATCGAGAGGCCAACAACTTGGCCACGGTACTCTTGCCGACACCAGCCGGACCATCTATCGCAATGATCAGCGGTCTCACTCGCTTGTCCTCTGCAACACGTCCCACGTCGTGGTCCCGCATAATGGTCGTCACCGGCACTCGCCCAATAATTCCAAGAGTGTGTGATGAAAACCTGGGAATGATGTCTCAATACAGGCGGTCTCGTCAATCAATGTCGGCATCGAAGCGGTCAAGCCTGCAATGGCCAATGACATCGCCACCCGGTGATCTCCATGACTCCGGCCATGCGCAGCCCGTAGTCGACCGTTATCTTCCGCTGTGCCAAGTCCTTGCACAACCATCCCATCGGGCTTTTCTGTGATCTGCGCCCCCATCGCGCGTAACTCTCCCGACACCGTCGCAATTCGATCACTCTCTTTGACCCGCAATTCTTCGGCTCCGGAGATGATCGTCTCGCCCTCTGCGACTGCAGCCGCGACACAGAGGATGGGGAATTCATCGATCGTCTGTGGGATCAAATCATACCCGATCGCCACTCCATGCAGCCTGGCCGATTTCACCCGGATATCCGCAACCGGCTCTCCTGCCTCCTCACGCCTATTGAACAGTTGAATGTCCGCGCCCATTCTCGTCATCACGTCCAACAAGCCAGCCCTGGTAGGGTTGATCCCCACCTGACGAATCGTCACATCCGAACCAGGAACAATGGTCGCCCCTACGATGAAAAACGCAGCAGAAGAGAGATCGCCGGGCACGACCAATCGTGGCACGGCATTCCACCCGATCGACGGTCGTCCATCGATCAGCAGGGTGGTTCCTTCCCGTCGAAGCGCGATACCAAAAAACTGGAACAACCGTTCCGTATGGTCCCGCGAGAGACGCGGCTCTGTGATGCGGGTCGTCCCTTCAGCAAACAGGGCTGCAAGCAACAACGCCGATTTGACTTGTGCGCTCGCCACCGGTGAGGCGTAGGTGATTGCGCGGAGACGGCTCCCCATCACGGCCAAGGGCGCAAGTTCACCGCCCTTGCGTCCGCCAATGGTCGCTCCCATTTCCCGCAGCGGCTTGACGATCCGCCCCATGGGACGGCGGCGAATTGATTCGTCGCCGGTCAATATCGTGAAAAAGTCCTGCCCCGCCAGCAGGCCGGTCAGGAGACGAAAGCCAGTTCCTGAATTCCCGCAATCAATCGGCCCACTCGGTTCGGTCAGGCCCCAGAGTCCCTTTCCGTGCACGCTGAGCTCCTCGCCCGATTCATCGATGCGTATGCCGAGAGCCTGAAACGCACGGATTGTATTGAGACCGTCTTCTCCCCGACAATAGCGCGCAACCCTGCTGACCCCGTTCGCCAAGGCTGTCAGAATGATAGCGCGATGGGTAATC
Organism: uncultured Nitrospiraceae bacterium; assembly: GCA_963821465.1. Lineage (GTDB taxonomy): Bacteria > Nitrospirota > Nitrospiria > Nitrospirales > Nitrospiraceae > Palsa-1315. The sequence goes on from CAWGDV010000022.1 coordinate 19,747, forward strand.
GACTTATCGCCGGGGACGGAAATTATTCCTCGCAAAGGCCCGCATGGTGTTATGGTTAATTGTGTCAGTGGCATGCTACACCGGCACCGTCGGTTGCGTGGAGAGTTTTTCTCGTTCCTGCTTTGCTCGTTCGAGTTCCTTCTCGATGCCGGCGGCATCGCCCACCCGAATGAGCTGCTTCAATTGGCTCAATGCTCGCTCGTAGGCCTCAATGAACGTGACCACATTATCGCGGTTCCAGAGAAAAATATCACGCCACATTTCAGGAGAACTGGCGGCAATCCTGGTCGTATCCCGCAATCCGCCGCCTGAGTGGCTCACCAGATCAAGAGAGGGTATCTGTTGATCTCGAATCTCAGCCAGGGCATTCATCAAGGCAAAGGCCGCCACATGAGGCAAATGGCTCACCGCCCCGAGGATCTTGTCATGCAGATGGGCATCCATCGTGAGCACCACCGAGCCAGTGTTCTCCCACATCGTTCGGACCTGCTCAAGCGCCTGCGGGTCCGTAGTTTTTGTCGGAGTGATGATGCAGCGCGCCCCCATAAAGAGCTGATCCGATCCGGCAGCCACACCAGTCTTTTCCTTGCCGGCAATGGGATGGGCCCCGACAAAATGGACACCCGCAGGCATGGCTCGCTCAGCCTGTTCCACCAGCAGACCCTTCACGCTTCCGACATCGGTCACAATCGCGCCTTTTTTCAAGCAGGACGCCCACTCCTTCAGATGCCGATCATAGCTATCGACCGGCGTGGCCAGCACGACCAGATCGGCATCCCTCACTCCGTCTTTGGGATCGAAGACGTAGCGGTCGATCGCGCCCAGCTCGACCGCAGCTTTCAAGTTTTCGACACGCCTCCCAACCCCGATGACCCTTGTTGCCAACCCCTTTCGGCGGAGAATCATGCCGAGCGATCCGCCGATGAGCCCAACTCCGATAATCGTGACCTGGGTAAAATGCAGCACCATTCTTCATACTGGACCGAGGCCGTACCTCGATCCTGAGTCCTTCAAGCACAATCTCTCTGATTACAGTTCCCGACCGACCGCCACCGCAATCTTTCGCATGTCCTGCATCAGTTCCTTGAATTGGCTCGGCTTAATGGATTCCTCACCGTCGCACAGCGCACATTCCGGGTTCGAATGGACTTCGATCAGAATGCCATCCGCTCCCGCGGCCACTGCCGCTTTCGACATCGGTGCCACCAGATTCCACTTGCCGGTGGCATGGCTGGGATCGACGATGACGGGCAAATGCGAAAGCTCTTTTAATGTCGGGACTGCGGCGAGATCGAGCGTGTTGCGATATTGCGTCTCGAAGGTCCTGATTCCCCGCTCGCACAACATGACGTTCTGATTCCCGCGGGACATGATGTATTCTGCCGACAGGAGAAATTCCTTGATCGTAGCCGAAAGTCCCCGCTTCAACAGCACCGGCTTGTCGTAGGCCCCAACTTCCTTGAGGAGTTCAAAATTCTGCATGTTGCGGGCGCCGACCTGGATGATGTCGGCTTTTTCAAGAAACAATTCGATGTCGCGGGTATCCAGAATCTCGCTGACCACCGGCAACCCGGTTTGCTTCTTCGCCTCAACCAGATAGTCCAATCCTTCACGCCCTAACCCCTGAAAGGAATAAGGCGAAGTGCGTGGCTTGTAGGCGCCACCGCGCAAAATGCTCGCTCCGGCTGCCTTAACTTCATGGGCAATACCGACCGTGATTTCGAGCCGCTCCACCGCGCAGGGTCCTGCCATAATGACCAGCTTCTTGCCGCCGATCTTGACTCCGCCCACATCGATGACCGTACCTTCACGCTTAAACTCCCGGCTGACAAGTTTCCAAGGTGCGAGAATCGGCAACACACTTTCAACGCCCGGCAAAGCCGTGAGCGGCTGATTATGCAGGATTCGATCGTCGCCTATGACTCCGATAATCGTCCGTTCCTGACCGGTCGATAATTGCGACTTCAGTCCCAACTCACGAAGCCGATCGATAATGTGGTCGACCTCCCGTTCGCTTGCCTCTGGTTTTAATACGATGATCATATTGCCCTCACCCTGCACTCAATGCGGATGGATCACCTGCTTGAGCGCAGCCAAGAATTCCCTGTTTTCTTCTTCCAGGCCGATGGTCACTCGAACCATATGCCCCTCGATGTGACGAACGATGATACCCTCCCTCAGCAAGGCCTCGAATACCGGGAGGCCGTCTCGTCCGATATCGACATACACAAAATTTGCTTCGCTCGGAATAGGCGAAAACCCGAGCGCGGTCAATCCCTTGACCAGCTGCTCCATCCCAGCTGCATTCACCGCTCGACTCCGCGCTATATGTTCGTCGTCTCCGAGAGCGGCAAGCGCGGCGCGCTGCGCCAGGCTGTTGGCGTTGAAGGGGGGGCGGACTCGGTTCAAAAAATTCGTGATTTCTGCTGTCGTCACGCCGTATCCGATTCGCAATCCTGCGAGGCCATAGATTTTCGAAAATGTCCGCAGCACGATCACATTCCGCCCTTGCTTCACATAGGCCATGGAATCCGGAAACTGCTGGCTCCGGACGTACTCGAAATAGGCTTCGTCGAACACCACGACGGTATGCGCTGGCACGCGCGAGAGTAGCCGTTCGACCTCAGAAGCTGACACCATCGTTCCGGTCGGATTATTGGGGTTACAGAGGAACAGGAGCCTCGTCCGGTCAGTAATGGCATCCGCCATCGCCTGAAGATCGTGCCGCCACTGCTTCAAAGGAACGATAATAGGCTTTCCATGGGCTGCCGTAACCTCCATTTTGTATATGACGAAGGTCTGATCGGCCATGACCGCTTCATCGCCCGGGGCCAAAAACGTACGGGCGAGCAGGCCCAGGATTTCATCCGATCCGTTCCCGAGAATGACCTGCTCCCTGGTCACCTTGCAACGATCCGCCAGAGCTTCCCTCAGGCGATACGCGCCGCCATCAGGATAACGATGCAAAGTCGCGGTTCCCTCGCTCAAAGCCGCGAGCGCCTTCGGGGAGGAGCCTAACGGATTCTCATTGGACGCCAGTTTAATGACGCGTGCCAGACCCAGCTCCCGTTGGAGTTCCTCAACCGGCTTCCCGGGAACGTAGGGACTGAGCGAGGCAATATCTGGATGAACGTTCAGCGACATGGCATCAACTGTGGGCCGGATAGGAGCCCAATACTTTCATAAAGAGACAGCGGCCGGTGATTTCTTCGATGGTTGTCTTGACCCGCTCCTCCTCAATATGCCCTTCGATATCAACGAAAAAAATGTACTCCCAGGCCTTACGCCTGGAAGGACGCGATTCAATCTTGGTCATACTCAGGCCATGAGAGGCAAAAGGGCGGAGAAGATCGTACAGGGCACCGACTTTGTCTTTCACCGAGAGCATCAATGAGGTCTTATCTTTTCCCGTGCGCTCGGGCGGCTTCTGAGACAATATGAGAAAGCGGGTCATATTGTTCACATTATCTTCAATACGAGACTTGATGACCTTTAAGCCGTACAGCTGGGCCGCTAACTCCGATGCAATGGCGGCGACAGAGGGATTTTCCAGACACTGTTCTGCAGCGCGTGCCGTGCTCGCCACCTCTGACACAGGCACATGAGGAAAGTTCGTCTCCAACCAATTTCTACATTGGGCAATGGCATGGGGATGAGAGTGGATGTGTTTCACCTCTTCCATCACGCCGGACCTCGACATCAAATGATGGGACACCTCCTGGAGCACTTCGCCATAGATGAGCAGATTCGAATCAATGAACATATCGAGCGTGTGGTTGACAACTCCCTCTGTTGTATTCTCAATCGGGACCACGCCAAAATTGGCTCGCCCCCGTTCGACCTCACTGAAGACATCCTTGATGCTATTGACTGGAATGTACTGGGGGGACGACCCGAATTTCTGCATGGAAGCCATATGAGTAAACGTCGCTCTGGGACCAAGGTAGGCCACCTTCTGAGGGCCCTCTAGAGAGAGGGAGGCGGACATAATTTCTCTATAGACCGACCGAATGGCTTCAGATGGAAATGGCCCGGCATTCTGTTGGGTTAGGCGCGAGATTATCGCTGCCTCCCGCGCTGGGGTATGGAGATTGGCATCCGCATCCTGCTGTTTCTTGAGCTTACCGATCTCAATGACGCTTTTGGACCGCTCATTCAGCAGACGTAGAATCTCATCATCGATGCGATCGATCTTTTCCCGATACTTGGAAAAGTCTCCGGACATAGCTAACCCCCTCTTCCCAGCCCAAGAAGGCGGGCACCCGTCCGTCGGCTGGAATGGCACAAGCTAAGTGGGCAATGATACAGGAACTATTCCTGTCAAAGCAAGAAGACCCTCAACGTTTCAGGAGCTTGCGTGACAGTCCTACCCGTTTAAAGCTACGACCAGAAGGAACCGGCGGGACAGGACGCATCACGAAAAGAGGAGAGAGGTTGGCCTTTTGAAATGGTCAAAGGCCAGCTTCGTCGCTTGGCGGCCACGACCGGTTCGCTCGAGAAAGCCGGCCTGAATCAGATAAGGCTCATGGACATCTTCGAGCGTGCCCCTGTCTTCATGAACTGCGGCAGCTAGGGATTCCACCCCGACCGGTCCTCCTGCGAACTTGTCGATGATGGTCAGAAGAATCTGACGGTCCATCTCATCAAACCCCGCCGTATCGATACCCAGCCAGGCAAGAGCATCCTGGGCGACAGTCTGGGTAATTCGTCCTTCCGCCTTGACCTGGGCATAGTCGCGCACCCGTTTGATAAGCCGGTTGACGATGCGAGGGGTTCCGCGAGCACGACCGGCAATTTCTTGCGCTCCCTCGGGATCGATCGGGATCCCAAGCACGCCTGCCGAACGTGTCACGATGGTCTGCAGCTCCACTGGAGAGTAGAACTCCAGGCGGTGGACGAGGCCAAATCGATCCCGGAGCGGAGAGGTCAAGGCGCCAGCTCTGGTCGTGGCCCCGACTAGCGTAAACTGAGGGAGATCCAATTTCACCGTTCTGGCTGCAGGCCCCTGGCCGATCACGAGATCGAGCTGAAAGTCCTCCATCGCTGGATAGAGCGCTTCTTCGACAGAGGCGGGGAGTCGGTGAATCTCGTCGATGAACAGAACATCATGCTCTTGGAGATTCGTTAGGATGGCGGCCAAATCGCCTGCATGGGCCAACACGAGACCGGAGGTCGAGCGGAGTGCGGCCCCCATCTCGCGAGCAATGATATGGGCAATGGTGGTCTTACCCAACCCGGGGGGGCCATAAAAGATCGTGTGATCGAGCGCTTCCTTCCGCTGTTTCGCCGCCTCGATACAGATCCGCAGGGACTCTTTCATCCGCTCCTGGCCGACGTATTCCGCCAAGGTCTGCGGACGCAGTACCGTTTCGATGCTTCGCTCTTCGTCCGTGATCTGCATGCTGACAACTCGCTCGGCCATCGTGAAAGGCCCTCTCTCGCTGTAGGCTTATTTCTTCTCCGGCGTTGGGAGGTACTTCGGTGGAGGCGGCAAGGCGCCTTGTCCTGGCGTTGCGGTACTCCCGCAATCCGGCGGGCAGGTCTTGAGACCTTGGGTCGGATCGGGAAGGTTCGACTCCATCTTCTCCAGCTGACATTGTGTGAGCCGCCCCCCGTCCTGATCTCCGCAGCGAGCCGGCACAGACGAGTTGCCGATTTCACGATAGCCCTCGGGACAGGAACCGCAGACGGACAGCAGATTCGCCCCCAGTGGAACACACTGAACGAGGGTGGGATCGCCATCCTTGCAAACCTCTTTGGACTCGGTTACGCCCGTGGTCGCATAACCATCAGGACATTTGCCGCAGGTCTTGCGAATGCTTTTGGGCTCGCTCGACTCTTCAGCTTGCACCGGCATGGCCCCTACGACTAATAGGAGCACCACAAGTCCGATGGACCATTGAGTCCGGACTATACGTTGAACCAACTTCGCCATTATCCTTACCCCCTTGCAAGCTCCTTCAAAGATTCACGAATCATGTCCTTGAGCACGATGGCCTCGGCATTGGACTTCTTCACGTGTTTCAACGCTTCTTTGGCATCTTGCGGACGATAGCCCAAATTCACGAGCGCCGACAGCGCGTCGTCGAAGATTGCATCTTGCCCTTGCCTGGGCGAATCGCTTACCGGCGCGAGGCCAGGATAGAGCTTTCCGATTTTATCCTTGAGTTCCAATACAAGCCGGCTGGCCGACTTGTTGCCGATTCCAGGAACCATCGTCAGCTTCTCGACATCTCCCGACTGAATCGCTGAGACCAGATTGGACACCGGAAGAGCTGACAAGACACTCAGAGCCAGCTTGGGTCCGACGCCGGATACACTGGTCAGCAGCACGAACGCATCTTTTTCTTGCGACGTCAGAAAACCGAAGAGCTGAATCGCGTCTTCGCGGACGTGGGTATGCACACTCAGCGAGATACTTTCGCTGAGATTGGGCAATCCGTAGTAGGTGCTGAGAGGAATATACACTTCGTATCCGACCCCGTGTACATCGAGGATCAGATAGGTCGGCGCCTTGAAGGCCAATCGGCCTGTCAATGAGGCGATCATACTCTATGGGGCAACGAGGAATGGTGAGCGCAGAACGCTGAGGGAGGAAGGAAGATCTTGCATACTCCGTTCATCGTTCAGCACTCCGCGTTGTTGTTCATCCAGCGGCGGCCACTTTCTCCATCACCTCGTCGGAAATATCAAAGTTCGCATGAACCTTCTGCACATCGTCATGCTCGTCCAAGACTTCCATCAACTTGAGCATTTGCTCGGCTGCCTTTTCCTCCAGCTTGATCGTGTTCTGGGGAACGGATGTGACCTCTGCAAGCACGGTATCGACTTTCGCATCGGCAAGGGCCTTCTTCACTGCTTCAAAGTGGTGCGGATCCGTGATAACCTCAAAGCTCTTCTCGCCCACCTTCACGTCCTCCGCTCCCGCATCGAGCGCGAGGGACAGCAGCGTATCTTCGTCGACTTTGCCCTTCTCAATCGTGAACAGCCCTTTCTTGTGAAACTGCCAGGAGACAGCGCCGGCTTCCGCCATGTTGCCATGATTCTTCGTGAGGAGATTTCGCAGCTCGGCAACGGTGCGATTGCGGTTGTCGCTCGTGATTTCCATCAATATGCCGGTCCCGCCGGGCCCATACGCCTCTAAACTGAACTCTTCATACACCAAGCCGGGCAATTCTCCCGTGCCGCGCTGAATGGCTTTTTTCAGCGTATCGCCAGGCATGTTGGCCTCTTTGGCCTTCAAGATGGCCAGCCGGAGACGCGGATTACCGTCCGGGTCGGCGCCTGATCGAGCCGCAATGGCCACTTCTCGGATGATTCTGGTGAAAATCTTTCCGCGCTTGATGTCCTGAGCACCTTTGTGCCGTTTGACCGTCGCCCAATGGCTATGTCCACCCATGCTCACTCCATACAGCCGGATTTGGGAAGACCGACTGCGCAAATACGCGATGTCAATCGATAAGAAGTCGTACTCGTAGCACAGGGTTTAGAAAGGTGTCAATTATGCCGGAGGTGGTACCACAACAGGATTAATTACTCGGAATAGATCAACAACTGTATCCCGATGAGAAGAATCAAGCCGGCTCATAGCCATTCCATTTTGAAGACTGCGCATGAGACGGGGAGTGGAGCCAAGCAGACAGCAGTTTTGACAAGCCAGCCGTCACCGCCATGGTGCCCATAAGCGCATGGTCAATCGAGATTTTGTCGGCTGAGGGATGGTCGCCATGGGAATGGCCGAGCAACATCAGATCCCCGATAATGGCAAACAGAGGCAACGTCGTAGCCCAGGCCACATGAACGATCTGTCCAAGTCGACGGAATAGCTCGATAGTCCCAACCGCCAACGACAGGAGTGCGTAACTTTTATGCTGAAACATTTCTGCGTCACTGCCGAAGAACGTTTGCATGAAACTGAGTGAACCGATCGGCCAGCATCATGGTCGCTCCGGATAAGTAGAAAAGTGTCTACTGTGAGCAAGGCTCCCGGCAGAAGAAACCTGGTCAAAGCCCAGAACGGCATCGCTAACGTCTGACGCAGTTCACTGAGCCCGATGATGAGCACCAACATGCCGGTGAGGTGATGGTTGAACTCGGAGTAGGCAATGCCTGCGACAGACCCGTCCCACCCAGCCCGGGATCCCGCAGCCCCATGATGTTCGTGGTCGATTATGACCTCTTTTTCATGCACCGACGTCTGATCATGTTCATTATGCTGCGCCCATTGAGGCAAGGCTGACAAGAACAGGCAGACCAGAATGACGACTCTCACCCAGCGACTTTGGTGCGATCCTTGCCGCATGCCGCCATCACGACTGTTACATAATAGAACGGCCCGTCCAGCTGACCGGACGGGCCGTTGTGCCATCATTATTTTCGCGGTACCTGCTTACATGAACTTCATAAACTTATCCTTTACATCATCCATCACTTGAGCCGTAATGGTCGCCATTCCACGCTCCTTCGCGACTCGCTCAACCTCTTTGCGGGCCATGGGGCGGATGAAGTCTGGAATATTTTCAAGCCGCTTCTCAGCCTCAGGTGTCCAGGTGATTCCGTTGCTGGATTCGCTCTTAGAATCGTCCATCACTTGTAATGTGATCGTTCGGTATCCCTGCTTGCGAGCAAAGGCCTCCACACTACTCTGCACCATTGGCTTGACAAAAGAGGGAAGCCGGTCGAGCTTTTCCTTCGCATCGGCCGACCAGGTGAACTCCGAGGTCACTGCTCCAACATCGCCGGACTTCCCGCCAGAAGTGAGCCCCATGTCAGCGACCATCGCGGAAAAAGGGCAGCCGCTGCTGGGTTTTTCACTCGGCACAGCGGTTGTTGCAGCCGTAACCGTAGCCGCCGGCTGGCCTCCTTGAATCTTCTCATTCAAATAAGCCGCCATCTGACCAGGGCCTGCGGTGGGTTCGGCTTTGAGCGTACCCTTCGTCATTTCAAAAGGCTCAGCCTCAATGGTCCGCCCGCCTAGCTTCACCCCAAGAGAGCTGACCATCTGTGTTTCGCCAGGATTCGTCACCATGGAGAACTTAGCATTGCAAGACGGACAGCCGAAAAACACGCCGAGTGTGTCCACTCCCGGCTTTTCCACCTTCTCGAAATTCATGTAGGTTTCACAGTTCAAGCATACGAATTTCATGGGATCTCCTCTTCAGTGCGTCGTGTCACAGTTGTTCAGCCAGCACCTTCTTGTAGTCCAGTAACGTTTTAATGCGCCCGGCAATGTCTTGGTACCGTTGAATCGTCGGATACGTGTCGTCGAGCAACGGACGGCCCTTGTCGAAAGTGCGCGCGAGTGTCCGGTCGAAGGGAATCCGTCCGAGCAGCGGCAAATCCAGCATCTCGCACATCGCCTCGGTATTGCCTTCGAACAACTCGTTTACTTCTCCACAAGAAGGACAGCGATACTCGCTCATGTTCTCGACGATGCCCATCACCCTGATGCCCATATCGCGGGCATAGGTGACCGACTTCTGCACCACGTCCGATGCCACTTCCGATGGCGTCGTGACGACAATCGCTCCCGCAAGATCTGGAATAAACCCGGCAATGACCGGCGGCTTGTCCGCTGCGGCCCCCGGAGGGAGATCGACCAGCAGATAATCGAGTTCGCCCCAGACGACATCAGCCAAGAATTCTCGAATGACATTCATTTCCATCAGCCCTAACCAGACTGGGCTGACATCCATAGGCCCTTTCCAACGAACCGGCGATGCATCGTCCAGGAAGAAATCCATGGATGCGACTTTCACCCCGAGCGGCCCGACTGGGGGGACCGCCCCCTCAGACGTCATCGTCAACGACTGGCCGTGCAAGCCCAGCATACGAGGCACACAGGGTCCGTTCAGATCCACGTCTAAAAGCCCGACCTTCGCTCCTTGGCGCGCAAAGGCCAATGCCAAATTGACTGTGGTCATGCTCTTGCCGACACCGCCCTTTCCACTCATGACCACCAGCTTGTGCTTGATGCCGGCCATGCGAGCATGAACCTGTCTGGTGTTTTCTGAAATCTGCTCGAGGACTTTCGCGTCGTCTGAATACTTCAAATTGCGAAGAATGGCCTTCAGATCTTTTTCAACCGCCATAACGGAACCCTCTCTAACTGTGCGAATACACAGAGGTTGAACCGTAACACAGGGGTTTCCGGGGAGTCAAACTCCACACATCCAGTCCGCCAGATGGCGCACATTCCGCTGCCTAAAACTAAGCTAACCGGCGCGTTGCTGTTTGGCCCGTCCAGTTGAGCGACGAGTTAGGCGTGCAGTGGTCGCGGCGACATCCAGAAGTCCTCGCAACGCATCGTTGACCGCCTTAGCATTCGGAAACGCTTCGGCGAGCTCGGGTTCGAGAACCACAACATTTGTCTCCATGGCAGCCCGAGCAGCATACTTCCCGCGCACGAGCTTGCCAAAGTCCGACCGCCTATATTCCGGCCGCAGTTCGTCGCCTGCCTTACGACTCCCCCTCTTCATAGATACTCCTTTCCTGCCTCGTTACTAGGCGAGCACTGATCATGCGAATAGTGTCACCTTCATCGGTGTGTGCCACGACCAGAAGACGATCCTGACTCGAATTGCCAAAGGTGACAAAGCGCTGCTCCTGACCAGAATGGTCTGGATCGGAGCCGGTGATCGAAAGCGTATCATGGAAGACCGTTGAGGCCTCTTCAAATGAGACACCGTGCTTTTTCAGATTCGCAGCGGCTTTCTTCGGGTCCCAAGAAAATTTCATGCAGCCATCATACCCGCTCAAGCCTCAGCACGTCTAACGATCCAGCTGACTCGTCGGCGAAAGCGAGCGAAGGCGCGTTAGCGATGCCGTCCCTTAGAAGTAGAAACGGCTGTCAGGCCGCTGTGAGCGGGACCTTCCCGACCTTGCCGAGCTTCACATGCTGCTTGGCTTGCCAGAGATCGTGGTTGGACTGCATGGCAAGCCAACTCTCCGGAGAACGGCCAAGCGCCTTGGAAAGGCGTAGCGCCATTTCAGGGATGATACTGCTCTTACCCGTAAGAATGCGATTCAGCGTTGAAGCAGCCACACCGAGCTTCCCAGCCAGTTCGCGGCCGCTCAGATTGTTGGGATCCAGATAGATCTGGACAATGAACGGATGACGATCCGCGGGGTCTCACTCCGGCAGTTTCTTGCTCCGGGTGAAAAGCCTGCCTGACCGAAGCAGGCGCTCGCTTCGCATGACGTACAGAATGAACACGCGGGTGCCTTCTTGCCGATAGAAGACGCGGCAGGGAGGTTCGACAATCTGTCTGTAGCGCCATCCCTTCAGTTCCGGTGGCTTTGAACCGCTCCTGGGGTGGTCGGTCAATTGCCCCACATGGCGAAATACCCTCCGTACAAGGCCATTGCCGCTTCGGGATTGTCCAGCGCGATGTAGTCGGCGATGGCATTCAGGTCGTTCAGCGCCGGTTCCGTCCAGATTACTTCAGCCATCGAGCCATGCGCTGCTTGGCCTGGGCGTGGCTCAGGGTGCGCCCTTCCTCAAGGGCGCGTTCCCCGCGGGCGATGCCTTCCAGCAGGCTCATCCGGCGTTGCAAGATCTCATAGGTTTCAACATCCACGAGATAGGCGCTAGGTACCCCATGCTGGGTAATGAGAATGGGCTCCTTGGTCCGTTCCAGATCGGACAGGAGTTTCGTGGCTTGGCGCTTCAAGGTGGTGACAAGTTCCGTTCGCATGAAGTGTTACTAAAGTGTCACCGTGCGCAATGCAAGCGTTTTGAGGTCCCGCGGATCAGCGACGGCCGCGGAGCAAACGAGGGGTGCCTAAGTGGCCTGACCCTTTTTGTTTCTCAACGGTTTTGAGTTCGTGCAGCGCAAAGCCCTCCACGGGGCTACCATTCTGCAAATGATGAGAAGGGGACTCAGTCCTGACCGCTGTTAGGCGGCAATCTGCTCGAAAGAAAAATGAGGAATATCCGCTCGATCTCGGGCATGCTCGATAGTCATGGCGCAGATATTTCCATCCCTATCGATATCGAGTTGCGTGTTCTCATCGAGATCCCTGGTCTCTGCCACTTCTGCCACTCTGAACTCGATATGGAGCGTATCCGTGTCCTGAAAATACTTGATCGTCATGACTTGAATCTCCTGTCAAAGAAGGCGTTGTGTACCGTCTCACGATCTGACAGCAACACAACCCGCAAGTACCGGTTGTCCATTTCTTTGATCGGCGCCCAGCGCCGGATGCGTCCGTCTTTTTGCACAACTTCCCTCGCCGGACTGCTGATCACCCGCTTGATCCACTCCTCCTGAATGATGGCACGATCAGGGCGCCGTCGAATGAAGTCGAAGTATTTTGTGAATTTCACCGTGCGCTCGCACCCTACAGCCCTGCTCTCCACATGCAAGGAAGTGTACTGAAAACCCCGTCGTTTATCTACTACCCTGCCTCAATGCCTCCTGGCTGCACGCGGCGGTTCCACAACCGCCCCGACCGCATGAAAATTAAAACGTACCTCTTCACTGACCACACTTCAGCCAATGTATGATTGCAAGACCCGACTCTCACTTTCCCCTCCTCTCCTGCAACTGATAATTAAGCGCTGGCACGACTTCACGAAAGCAATGTCGGACAGACGCCTAGAGACAGGACAAGGAAAGCCATCGACCCGTCAGACGTGCCATGGATAAAGCGCCTCAGGAAATTCAATGCGCAGCGGACGAGCCATCGCTTATCCAAGACGATGTCATACAACAAGATGTGACCCCTATTTTTACGCGCTCGTAGTGCATGCGAAGTTCCCTCTCAACTTCTCTGGTTAGCAACCAACCCTCTGCTTCGACTTTCGAGACTGTGTACTCGGGGTTGGTGGCGTTGTACGCAATGTCGGCGAGCTGGTTCTGTGCTTCCGAGAGCGCTCTCTTCTCTGCATGCGCAGCTGCGCCGTCTCCCTTTATTCTGGCTTGCCCGAGTGAAGCCAGGACATCAGACTTCACACGCTTTCGCATGAGAACAGAAAGCAGAGTTCGTAAGTCGTCTAGACTCGAATCACACTCAATCGTCGCATTGCAGTCGAGAGGATCATTGAATGTTCCTGGGTGCGCGAAGTACAGACGGTCGTAGCAGAGCGAGTCGAGCATGTTTGTGCTGAAGCCGCGGTATCTGTAGAAGGTGCCTGGTAGACGCTTCATCGGGTACGGTGGGGGTTGCGCCGCCTAACGAGGCTGTAGAAAAAGTCGTGCGGAAGATTCTCAACAATTTCCAGGGGTGCTTCGTCCCCTTCCGACATGCCGACCGTCGATTGTAGGACTTCTGGTGAGGTCACTTTTCTGAACCCTTCATCGAGATCTTCGCCAAGGAGGTTTTTCTACAGCCTCAACGTTTGACATGAGCGGCCCGCGGAGGCCGCAGGCCGGAGCGGGTCCGCTCGATGGAAGGGTTGGGCGTCATCGTGTTGCTCGGTTGCCGCACGAATGACTTGTATAGCACGCACGGTCCAGCTATCTGCTAACCACTACCAACCGAACAGTAATGCGCCCCAAGAAGGAAATTGCCCTTCCTCAATGATCTTTCGAATGAGGGCAATGCATACACCTTCACCTGAACGAACCGTCGCAGCGGCTTCACGAAGACGAACTCGGTCTCGCTCTGAATATGGGATGTTTGTACGATCAACAATTGACCCCTCATGGGCTACCTTGCTACGAAGATCGTAGAGATCTCTCAAGACCTCATAGTTGCGGCGCCTTTCCTCGGGTGTGCCGCTTAGCAGCAATGTGCCCCTAGCCCGAAGTGTGAACGATATCGGGGCGTCGCGATCGCGATCTTGAGTCAGTAGTGCCTCCGCTGCAATCCCAAGATCAATCGCTGCGGCTTCAACCGTGTGGTGTGCTTGCTGTCGCCTTCCTTGATTCAATCGGCTTAGCGGGGTCTTAAGACGCCTGCGAGTGTGAGAGTCCAACGATCGGTAACATTGCACCAGTGCCTCAATCTCGGGGACCGGGTAGTCTTGCTGGTCGACCGCGATATAGAACGGATGATCATTTGTAGGTCCCGAGTAGCCGCCTAGCGTGCCAACCAACGGTAGGTCGATGGGACGCTGATACCACTGACCGAGTGGAAAGATTGGCCGCGTCGTGGAAAGCGCAACGACCAACGAAAGTTCCTCCGCGCTGTTGTATATCGACGTGCTTTCCCTCGCTGCCTTGAGTGGGTCCATCGTCTTCGCCATTTCTGCAAAGGCTGCCTGCTTCCCAGCTTCGGTAGGAGCCATCAGAACGCTCAGCATCAGCTCACCATGCCGTCTACTCGCGGTCGCCACCTCGGACGTCGATGATTCATACATGGGGCCATGGACAGTTTCCTTTACGATCGCCGCCCCGGGCCGCGGAGAAGAGTTTGCGATATCGAAGGAATACCTATGTCTCTTCTTTCCCGTAAATAAATCCTTGAGTCGAGATGGCGGAAGGTCCTGGATTGGCACGATCTTTATGCCATCTCCCAGGTCAATGCTGACCCGTGGCGAGATGCCCCAGACTGGAACGATTTCGAGTATTGAACTCTCGTTCTTCTCGTAGCACCCATGAGGCGACCCACACAGTCCTCCGGCGGGCATGTACGCGCCTGGGCAAGTAACCAGTGCGCGATTGAATCTAACGAAATGGATCCATGGCCAGAAGGCGAGTGGTGAGCAATTCCGCCTTCCAGTTCGCGGAGCCTTGGAACGCCTCGCAGCGTTGTCACAAGGGATTGCAAATCTTGGTTCGACACTGATACCCGGTGCATTCGCGCGATCGTCACGTCTGCTGAGTCCGACTCGTAGCCGGCGACTTCTTCAGGGTCTCCGACAGATGGAATCAGTGTGGCGATTTGATCAATGAGTGCCTTCGGGTGCTTCAAGCTTGCTCCTTCGGCGTATGAGCGGCGGTGACTGTTCTGTGCGGCTTGCTATGACTCCCAACAATGTTTAGGCGGATCCACATACAGAGCCGGATCTGCCCATTTCTATCTGCATAACACACCCTCCTTGGATGGCTTCACAGCCCGTCCAGCAAACTACAAGTGCCTGCCGGTCCACGGTTGAGGACATGTGTATAGATCATCGTCGTCCTCATAAGGGCGGGTGGGATGATCCCAACTGCGCGCGTCGAACGAGCACATTCCCTATCGTGCGCGTTCCGCGAGCAAGGGGATCGTCCCAGCTACCCCATCCGTCCTTTTTCAGCATCCTGTAGCCCGCATTATTCATGACGGTTCGTCGCGAAATCGCTGAGCCGCGTCGTGAGACCTGCGCGCGGAGCCGTGAGGACCCGAAGCGTACTCGTGCAGTACGTTGAGGGTCCGAGGAGCGAGCCCGCAGGCTCGTCGCAACAGCGGATCGGCGATTGCAGCAGAAGCGCTCATGAATGATGCGGGCTAAATTGAATACTGAAAGATCGGCTTCGCCCCAATCGCTTGAGCCAAGACTCCACGGCGCTTGAGTTCCTCAAGAATCCGACGAGTGGCCGCATCAAAATCTGACGGGCCTGACAGCACGATATCCGTATTGGGCGGAACTTCTTCCGGCGCCTTGCTCATATGGATGGCGATCACCGGGACTGGGTGGACGAGTGTGCGGATAACCTGCGCCGCTTCGGCATAGGCCGGACCGAAGGGATTGGTCGTCGAGACCACGATCAACCCGGTATCCACCAGCAGTCTTGCCACCTCGCCATAACGGCGAGCCATCTCGGTCGCTTGGCCTCGCTCTCCTTCCGAAAGGTCAGCATCGAGGCCGCGGCGGAGATTTTCTCCATCGAGCAAGTACGCATGCCGACCATCTGCCACAAGCCTCGCCTCGATGGTCCTAGCGAGGAAAGACTTCCCCGTATGCCGCCCACCGGTCACCAACACAATGGCGGCTCGATGGCCATACTGCTGCGCGCGATCCTCGACGCCGACCTCACCCTTCACCCAGGCGAAATCGCGCTGCCGAGCTTCCTCGCGGAGAAACTCCTGATCGTCATGGACCAGCTCAGTCACGATGCCGCCACCGGCAATGTCATATTCATCTACGAGGACGAACCGACCAGTCGATTCAAACGAGGCTGAGAGATCGAACGCCATCGGCGTTTTCGCCCGGATGGTCAATTCAGCGACCTGATTCTTATTCACCACATTGCTGCCTTGCTGCTGAGCCAGATCCATCGTGTCGATGATCCGGTGAATGGTCGCCACTTCACAATCCACTTCCCTCGTCGCCACTCTGAGCTGATAGCGCCGCCCCCGCTCCAATGGTTTCCGACCCAACCAGAACACATTCGCGCGCAAGGCCGTCGACACCAGAGGCAGTTCACCTTGATGCGAGGCAATCTCGCCTCGTTCCACGAAAATCTGTTCGTCGAGCGTCACACCGACTGACTGGCCCGCCTGGCCCTCTACTGGTGGAGGATCGATATTGAAGGCTTCAATAGACTTGACTGTCGCCCGTTTGTTCGACGGGGAAAACACGAGGGAATCGCCGACCTTCACTCGCCCGGCTGTGACCCGCCCTGTGATGATGCGGCGGGCATCGAATTTATACACGTCTTGGATTGGCAGGCGAAGCGGCTGTTCGGATCGGCCCGGCTCCTTCCGGAATGCACTGAGCGCGTCCAGCACGGTCGGGCCGCTGTACCACGGCATCTGCTCGCTCCGGTTGGCGATATTATCTCCAAGCTTCGCACTAACGGGAATGATCTGTTGCGGAACCGCCTTGAACTGCCCGAGGAACTCCCGATATTCCTTTTCGATCCCGTCGAATACGTCCTGCCGATAACCGACCAGATCCATCTTGTTCACGACGACGGCAAACTGTCGTACGCCTAGAAGCGACAAGAGATAGCCATGTTTCTTGGATTGTTCCTTCACGCCCTCCAAGGCATCAATCAGCAGCAACGCTCCTTCAGCTCGGGCAGCCCCGGAGATCATGTTCTTGAGAAATTCTTTATGGCCAGGCGCATCGATGATGATGTAGTGCCGGCCCTTCCAGCTAAAAAAAGTCCGTGCCGTATCAATGGTGATGCCCTGCTCCTGCTCTTCAAGAAACGCATCGAACAAGAACGCATACTCGAATTCCTTCCCCTGCTGCCGACAAATGGCTTGAACCTTTTCAAGCTTGCCATCCGGCAACGAACCCGTATCGGCATAGAGCCGCCCCAGCAAGGTAGACTTCCCATGGTCCACATGCCCGACGATGACGATGTTCAGATTGTCCGATGGTTTCGAGACTATTTCTGCCATTTTCAGACTCCAGAATGTTCAGGCAGGCCAGATTTCTCACCCGCCCAACCCTGGCGCGCCGAGACGCGCCTTGTCCCAAGCAAGGCCGCAGGGGAGGAACAACCGGAGGCGTCGCATTTCCACCCGCCCGACCCCGAGCTGTCGGAACAGCTCTTTTCCCGCGTGGGGTACGTTGAGGATTGTTTCGAACCGAGAACGAAGCTGGATGCTCGTTTCAGCATTCTGGGCCTACATGTAACCGTCTTTTCGGAGCAACTCCATCCCGCGTCCTTCATCTTGCGCGCGTCCCGATCGCTCTGCCACCGTGGTGTGCCGCAACTCCTCGATGATATCGTCCACAGATTTGGCAGTCGATTTGATCGGCATCGTGCAGGGTGCGCAACCCAGACTGCGATAACGGGTCCCTTCTCCTTTGTCGAGATAGAGATCGATAAAGGGAATGTTCTCGAACTTGATGTATTCCCAAATGTTGATTTCCGTCCAATCCAGCAGTGGATGGATCCGGATGTGCGTCCCCGGAGGAAAGGTCGTTTTGAATTGATCCCAGAGTTCCGGCGGCTGATCCCGGAAATCCCAATCGCCATGTTTGTCACGGGGCGAAAAGTAGCGCTCCTTGGCTCTCGTCCCTTCCTCGTCTGCCCTCACACCGAGAATGATGCCTGTATAGCCCTTTTGCTCGATCAATTGCTTGAGCCCATTGGTTTTCAAAGCCGTACAGCAGTTGACGCGGCCCAGCGTATGATTCATCCCGGCTGCGAGCGCTTCCTTGTTTTGCCCCACAACCAGCTTGAGGCCCCACTCACGGGCGACGCGATCGCGATATTCGATCATCGCGGGGATTTTGTAGCTTGTGTCGACGTGCAGGAGAGGGAAGGGGACATGGCCGAAAAAGGCCTTTCTGGCCAACCACAGCAACACGGTTGAATCCTTCCCCATCGACCACAGCATGGCCAGGTTGTCAAAATGCTTATAGGCTTCCCGGAGGATGTAGACGCTCTGGTCTTCTAATTGACGAAGGTGATGCACGGGCTCGATCCTCTCCTATGGTCAATGTATTCGGCCGGTCACACCGATCCCCACCGGCTCCTGAGTCAACTCCTCCAGCTTTCGCGCCGCCGCCCCCTCTTCAAGCGCTCGACGCGCCAGTGGTACGCATGACGCCCATGTTGCCCCTTTGCCTGCGGCGTATAGAATCAACGCCGCGTTCATCAAGACCCAGTTGCAGGGTCCGCCAGGGACTTGACTGTGAAGAATCCGTCTGAGCAAATCCGCTTCCTTCTCCCGCTGGTTCGAGGGAAAACCGGCCATGTCTCGTTGTGTGCCCAGGGGCAATCCGGCATCTTTCGACGCAAACGAAAGGGGAGTAATCCGCTCATCCCGCAATTCCAGCACCCTTGTGAGGGCCGCAACAGATAGTTCGGGATCGCCTTCAACGCCATTGACCACCAACGCCCGCGAGCAGCCCAGCATCCGCAACACTTCAGCCGTCTTTTCAAAATGCGGAGGATGGGACAGGCCGACGACCTGCGACGAGGCGCGAGCTGGGTTCAAGAGCCTCGCAATCGGATGAAAGATGTTCCGCGCTCCCAGCTCTTGGCGCATCTCTAAAAAGCGATAGACCGGAGGGTGGTAGAGGGCGATGTCGAGATAGGCGAATCCATGCCGTGCCACCGCTTCTGCCGCTGCTTTCGGCTCCATATCGATCGGCAGCCCCAAGGCTCTGAGCACCCCGGCATTCCCCGCGCGACCAGGAATCCCGTCATACCCATGCATCAAGACCGATGCGCCTGCCGACACAGCGACAATGGCGGCGGCAGCAAGGGCATGGAAAGTTTCTTGTTTCCCGGCATAGCTCGGCAGGTCCACGACGCCGAGTTCTCGCGGGATGGGCACAGGTGCCACATAGGAGCGCACGGCCGCGGTCATCGAAGCCAGTTCGGTGACGGACTCCATCTTGATCCGCATAGCCATGAGAAAGGCCCCCGCCTGCGCCGGTGTAGCTTCTCCTTCAATGAGAGCCTTCATCGCCCGCTTCGCTTCATCCCAGGTGAGGTCCTTGGCAGCTCGTGGCCCCTTCGCAATCTTGGCGATTAAATCCTGCATCGACATCACGAAGCCTTGTGTAACCCGCACTCAGTCTTGGTAAAGTTTTTCCAACGTCCCGCGCGGAGGTCTTCGCCGGGCATCACCGGACTCGTGCAGTAAGTGCAGCCGATACTGGGATAGTTGCGATCATGCAATTCGTTATAGGGAACTTCATGAACACGGATGTAGGTCCAGACATCCTCCCATGTCCACCTCGCGAGTGGATTGATTTTCGCCAACTGAAATTTCTGGTCCCACTCGACCAGCTTCGCATTGGCTCTCGTGGGAGATTGATCCCGCCTGATCCCGGTGATCCAGGCGTCGAATCCCTTGAGCACGCGGGTGAGCGGTTCCACTTTGCGCAACTCACAACATTGATCGGGCTGGCGCGTCCACAGGGCCTCGCCATGCTGAGCCGCTTGTTGCTCCGGCGTAAGCAGCGACTTCACCTGCATAACTTGTTGTGGCTGCAACCCATAGCGCTCAATCACACGGTCACGCGTGGCATAGGTCTCGGGAAAGAGAAACTCCGTGTCGAGATAGAAGAGCGGCACGGAAGGATTGATGCGGTGGACCATGTCCAAGAGCACGACATCCTCTGCCCCAAAACTGCAGGCGAGCACGATCTTTGGCACGTACCGCTCGATCGCAGCATCCAGTAACTCTTGCGGCTGCTTCGTCTCAAACGACTCGCCCCACGTCTTCAGTTCTTCCGATGATAGTTTCATCCTTATCTCTTCCTCACTCCATCATCCACAGGAGCGACACCAGAGTCGGTCAACTGCGCCCGTCGAGCGAGCACATTCTCATCGTGCGCGCTCCGGGAGCAAAGACCGACCTGGTGTCGCTCCTGACTCATTCCACTTTTTCGACCAGAATTCGATAATGATCCGCGGCGGCTTCGAGCGGCTCCTGCAGCAACAACAGATGTCCGTCGTTTTTCAAACTCATCGGCACATTCTTGATCGGCTCACCCGCATCAAGCCAGACCTCCAACCGATCGCCCGCATCCATCATCTCCAGCTTCAGCTTGGTCTTCACATAATTCATCGGGCAAGCAACTCCGCGTAAATCATAGACCGGTGCGCTGGATGCAGCGGGCGCGGCCACAGGAGTGACAACCGGCTTGACCTCAGGCTGTACGTTGGTCGTCACCGCCGCAGCCTTGTCCACCGGCGCCAATTTCAGATCTTTGCCCATCTGCTCCGTGGCGGCACGACAGGCATCGACGAATCCTTTGGCAAAAACCATCTTGTCGCGGGCCGATTCGCCAGTCGTGTCCTTAGGCCCTAAATCGCCGACGCGCTTCCTCAAGTCCCGATACATGGCCGGCACAATACCTTTTTGTGCGATCCGGCTGTCGAATTCGATGAAGGTTTCTGCATCCGTCGAAGGTTCAAGTCCTTCCGTGACCAGCAACGCCTTGGCAGCGGCTAACACGGCACGATAGGACTTGTTCACCGAGACGGAATATTGATGGTTATCGACGAGCAGTTTCGCCTGATAGAGTTCTTGGTCGGCTTCGAGAATGCCGTTTTCAATCATTTCAAGTGCGCCACCTGCGCACTCACCGGGCCCGAGATCTTCTAAGACAAATTCTGCTTCGCCTTCCCAGTCGTAGTAGAAGGTTGAATCATCCTGAAAGGACGGCACGATGGTGTAGGGGATCAACTCATCCTTGAGTTTGACCTTGCCGACACGATCGATGTAGGCCGGCAACCCTTCGCCAGAGAGACGGTCACGCCGATACACATCGATCAAGTGCGTGATCGCCGCCGAGACGCTCTTGGCCGGCAACTTGACCACCATCTGACCGATCTTTGCGGTACCGTTGACCCGTCCGCCCAAATGTAATTCGTAAAATGGCGCGACATGCTCGCCAATGCGCTTCCCCACTCCGTGCAAGCCGATCGTGGCAATATGGTGCTGAGCACAGGAGTTGTGGCACCCGCTGATCTTGACGCTCACATCCTTCAGATCCTCGGGAACCCGGCCAGCCGGGAATACCTCTGCCATCGCTCGCGCAAGTCCCTTGGAAGACGTGATCCCTAAGCCGCACGTGTCGGTCCCGGGGCAGGCGATAATATCTTCGACCAATTCGGCTCCGGGATCGGCCAAGCCCTGTGACGCCAAGTCGGCATAGAGGTCAGCGATGCGCGACTCAGGGATCCATCGGATGATCATGTTTTGATTGATCGTCGTCCGAATGTTGCCATTGGAGTAGCGATCCGCAAGATCGGCGATGTGCAGCATCTGCTCTGCCGTCAGATCACCCATGAATAATTTGGTCACGGCGGCGACATAGCCCTCTTGCTTCTGGCGCACCACATTGGTGCGTCGCCACATCTCAAACGGCGTCTCAGCCGGCCCGCCGTTGGTATGACCATTCGCCTGCATCGCTGCCTGCTTCGACCCATTCGACGTCGGCATGATGAGAGGACTAGGTTCATCCGGATACGACAGTAATTTGATCGGCTCATGGGTCGGACGGGCATGCCCCATCGACACGTAGGCCTCTTCCCATCGACGCTTGAACTCTTCGAATCCCAGTTTTTCAATCACAAACTTCATCCGGGCCTTCGTGCGATTTTTTCGATTGCCCAAGGTGTCGAACACCCGAATCACGGCTTCCACACTCGGGATGAGCTCATCCATCGGGGTGAATTCCCGAAGAACCTGCGCGAGCCGAGGAGCTGAACCGAGACCACCGCCTGCCACCATGCGAAAGCCGATGACTCCATCCGCGCGCTTGGCGGCAAGAAGCCCGATATCGTGAATCGGTGTGAGCGCGCAGTCCCGCTTGCAGCCAGAGAAGGCAATTTTAAATTTGCGCGGGAGGCTCTGGTTGAGCGGATTCCGTAAGAGATGGAGTGCGACGGTTTTTGCATAGGGCGTCACGTCGAACACTTCTCCCTGACAAATCCCGGCAAGGTGACAAGCCGTGACGTTACGGACCGTGTTGGCGCACGCTTCTCTCGTGGTCAAGCCGACTTCAGCCAGCCCGCGCATGATTGTCGGGACATCCTGTAATTCAACAAAATGCAACTGAATATCCTGGCGCGTGGTGACATGCCCGACGCCGGTCGCATATCGCTCGGTTATTTCTGCAACCCGACGCAGCTGATTCGCCGTCAGCCCGCCGAAGGGGATCTTGATTCGGACCATCTGGACACCGGCCTGCCGTTGGCCGTAAATGCCGTACTGCAGACGGAAGGGCCTGAACAGATCGCCCGACACGTCGCCGGAAACCATGCGCCTGGCCTCAGCCTCGAACGTCTCGATCTCCTCCATAATGGCAGGAGGAATGGGCTCTGTCTTTATGGAAACCGTGCTGAGTGGTGTGCGACTCATACGTGACCTCAAATGTGATACATCAACGACCGCTCTTGCTCGAGCACTCGTTGCTGTCCGGCTAATTCTTCCACGCTGATGGCCTCGAGTACATGGCGCTCTGCTTGATGAACCTGCTCCCAAATCTTCCCGAGTAACAGTTCCGGTTTGCTGAGTCGTCGCCCCTGCGCACGTTCAGATCCACCGCTTGAGAGTAACAGCGGGCCATCGAGCGCCTCAAGAATCTCGACGACCGATAGCTCGGACGGTTTTTTTGAAAGTACATACCCCCCTTGAGCTCCTCGAAGGCTCGACACAAGACCGGCCTTCTTCATGCCATGAAGGACCTGCTCAAGAAAGCGAGCTGGAATGGCTTGCCGACGTGCAATCGATTTTGCTTGGACAGGTGCCGTCCCAATATGCATGGCTAAGTCAACAGCCGCCATGATTCCATAGGTTGCTCTTAGAGATACCTTCATAGATGAGTATTCCGGTAGGAATTAAGTAAGACGTTGCATTTTATACTCCAACAAAAGGTGCTGTCAAGTTTCTGGAATGCCCGTTTCTGGAATGTCCGGCGAAGGCCCTGTTGGTGCACAAATTTCTACGTCCCGTCAGGAGGAAAGCGCGGCAGCAGCTGGCCCTCCCGTGCGCTCCACAAAAGTTCTTCCCCCTCCCAGGCGCGCCCGGTGAACCAGACGGACAGCTATCCTGCGTGGCGGATGATCTTGGTCGGGTCGCGAGGGGCCCGCAGAGGGACTGCTTGTGTCCTTCGACAAACCCTTGCGGAATTCAGCCTCCCCGGCCAGTTGACAGGGCCATTTCAGAAACTCCAGAGGCTGCTTAAAATTTCCGCCAGCAAGACCCCTGAGAACTATTAGTTAGTTTGCGGTTGCTCAAACAGGTAGTCAACGAGGCCGTAGGCGAGAAAACACCGGACGCGCAGCATTCTCACCCGCCCAACCCCGAGCTGTCGGAACAGCTTCTTTCCCGGGTGGGGTACGGTGAGGATTTTTCGAGACGAGAACGAAGCTTGGGAAAAGGCGCGTCTTGGCGCGCTGGGGTTGGGCGGGTGAGAACGTCGGAATTTTCATCAGCCGATTAAAGGTCGCGGATGGCGCCTTGAAGAACGGTGATCTGCGTCACAGGATCGCCGGAGGATTTCAATTCTGTGCGGATTTGTTCTTTGAGGTAAGAAGAATATCCCACGCGGTCGACTAAAAGGTCGAGAAACCGTTCGACTGGGAGTAGACTCTGAGCCTTGAGCTCTTCCACGATATCATCGCTGACGGGCACGTAGCTGCTCCCCATGTGGAATACCACATTGTAATGACGGTTTTTCCCGATGCGCTCGAATCGTAAACCCTTCACCCTATCCCTCCGTCGCGGAACCGCTCACGAGGGGGCCATTCTAGACAAGTTTCGGTCGTGAAGACAAGGGCGGATGCAGCGGGTTGTTCAGGCTCCTTTACCCTTCTTCCCGAAATATTCCTGCTGACCGAGAGTCTGTGAAAAATTCCCCGCTCTCCCCATGTCACATATGCTTATGGTATCGAAAGGGGATCATGATGGGAGGGCTGGGGCAATGACCAAGACTCAGGCACGAGTGCTACTGCCGAACCGAGGGCAGATGGAATTGCGGGCGAGTGGCCTGGAGTCACTGCTGCCGGAAGGGCACCGGGTACGACTGGTGTGGGCCTATGTCGAGAGGCAAGACCTGAAGGGTTTCTACGAAGATAATCGGGCGGTGGAAGGCGGCGTGGGACGCTCGGCGATTGCGCCGGAAATACTTCTTGGATTGTGGTTGTATGCCACCCTGGACGGGGTGGGCAGCGCGCAGGAGATTACCCGGCTGACCGAAGCCCACGACGCCTACCGCTGGTTGTGCGGTGGGGCGCAGGTGAATGATCACACCCTGTCTGATCTTTCGCACGGATCACGGCGAAGCGCTGGACGGACTGTTGAGCGTGAGCATCGCCAGTCTGGTGGCGGTGGGAGTGGTCAAGCTCAAGCAGGTGGCGTAGGACGGCATGCGGGTGCGGGCCAGTGCCGGGGCGGGATCGTTTCGGCGCAAGGAGAAACTGGAAGGCTACCCGGAGGCGGCGCGGGCGGAAGTGGCGCGTCTGAAAGCGGAATGGGCGCGGGACCGGCGCGACGGCGGGCAGCGCACGGGCGACAGGCGCGTCTGGAGAAGGCGTTGGCGCGGGTGCCGGAGCTTTCACTTCTCTGTTGGATGAGACCTATCCTCGCTTGAAAACATCGAGCTAGTCCTGGCATGCTCCGTCAATGAGCACACGCCAGCTGGAAACTCTCTCTCTCGACAACACCTATGCCCGCTTGCCCGAAGCGTTCTACGCCAAGTTGACTCCGACTCCGTTTGCCGCGCCTCCCTATCTCATCAGTTTCAATCCCGCGGCCGCAGCACTGATCGACCTTGATCCGGAGCAAGCGAAGCGACCGGAATTTGCCGCGGTGTTCGGCGGGAACATGCTCGTCCCAGGGATGGAACCGCTGGCGATGCTCTACTCAGGTCATCAGTTTGGGGTCTATGTCCCGCAGTTGGGAGACGGGCGCGCAATTCTTCTCGGAGAGGTGCGGAACGAACGGGGCGAGAAGTGGGATCTGCATCTGAAAGGGGCGGGGTTGACGCCGTTCTCGCGAGAGGGAGATGGCCGTGCGGTTCTGCGTTCGACCATCCGCGAATACCTCTGCAGCGAAGGGATGCATGGCCTGGGCATTCCGACGACGAGGGCGCTCTGCATTGTCGGTAGCGACCACCAAGTCTATCGCGAGCAGGTCGAAACCGGCGCGATGCTTGTACGGATGGCGCCCTCGCATGTGCGGTTCGGCTCATTCGAGATCCTCTACTATCGGAAGCAGCATGAGCTACTCACAGTGCTGGCCGACTACGTGATCGCGCAGCACTATCCTCATCTCGTCGATGCGTCGGACAAGTATGTACGATTCTTCTCCGAGGTCGTCGAGCGTACCGCAAAGCTAATTGCGCAATGGCAGGCCGTTGGTTGGGCCCACGGGGTCATGAATACGGACAATATGTCGATCAACGGCATCACGCTCGACTATGGACCGTTCGGCTTCATTGACGACTATGATCCTGGATTTATCTGTAACCACTCAGACCACAACGGCCGCTATGCCTTCAATCAACAGCCCTATATCGGTCTCTGGAACCTCAGCTGTCTGGCGCAGGCGCTGCTCCCGTTGGCGCAGAAGGAAGATTTGAAAGCCGCACTCGACCGCTACACCCCTCTCTGCGAAGGACGGTACATGGAGTTGATGCGGGCTAAGTGTGGACTCATCGAAACGAAGGAGGAGGATGCAACGTTGATCCAAGACCTCTTGGCGCTCATGCACCTGCACCATGTCGATTACACGAACTTCTTTCGAGCTCTGGGGCTGTTTCAGACTGGGTCCGCATCGCCAAATGAGCCGCTCCGCGACTTCTTCCTGGATCGTGAATCATTCGACCAGTGGGCTCGTCGATACGAGGACCGGCTGCGCGAAGAGGGGAGTCGGGACGATGTGCGACGGCCACGCATGGAACAAGTCAATCCCAAATACGTGCTTCGCAACTATCTGGCGCAGATAGCCATCGAGAAGGCCCAGAATAAGGACTACTCCGAGATCGATCGCCTCTTGACCCTGCTGCAAAATCCCTACAGTGATCAGCCAGGCATGGAGGCCTACGCAGCCCCTCCTCCCAACTGGGGCAAGCATTTAGCAGTCAGTTGCTCATCGTAGCCCCTCACCATTCCGTTCTTCATCGGTCCACACGATTGCCGCATCGTCAGCCGGTTTTTCGTAATCCAACTTGCAGTTCCCCTCACTGTCTGTTGTAGAGTGGCCTATCGACGACGTATGTGCACGTCACAGCGTGGACGTGTGGTTCCTCACTTCATTGAAGCAGAGAAGACATGGCCAAGAAAAGTGGCGATGCAAAATTAGCCATTGTCGGAACCATCACCCTCGGCTTGGCCATTGCCGGCGTGGTCATGGTCCAACAACCATTGAAGAGCAGCCGTCCGCCTTCAATGGGGGGAGAACTCAAGTCGCATATCGCAGAGGGCGTGGCCCATGCCAGGTTGTGGGAGGATCCTCTTGAGGCCACGCGCCGCGTGGCGAAATTCGATGGCGCGATCAAGCCAGGTGTCGGGGATGGAAAGGACGATGTCGATCGGGTTAGAGCCATCCGTCAGGAGCTAGATGACAAGATCAGCCTGAACAAGGGGCAGCCGATCACCGTCCTGCTTATCACCACGGAAGGCGGATCGGCCGGGGAAAGCAGAGAGACCCGCATCCGGGATCGGTACGCGATCGGCTCCGCTCTTGGTATTGCCTGCTATGTCCCGCAACATGAAGATGAACTTTCCTATGTTGAATGGCGGGACCGGGCCGGCGCGTCGCGCGTCCTGCCGTACGAGTGGTATCGGGAAGGGCAGCGTAAGTGTTCGCCCGAAAAAACCTGGGCGCAGGCCGTGCTCGTCCTGTGGGTCAGTAGTGAGATCACCGGTGACCGCCCGATCAGCAGCCTGCAAAGACTGACGCAGTCCATCCTCTGTCAGGAAAGCAAAATAGGGCGTCGTGCCTGCCTGACCGATCGGGAGGGCACAGTGTTGCTGGATCCCGACTGGGGAAAGCATGTGCGCTTCAAGATTGTCGGGCCGAGGAGTTCCTCAGCCTTCCGGAATCTCCTTGAGGAAGCTGCGAGCCCGGTCCACGGGCGCGAGGATCACCTGATTTGGGCGAACGCCAGTGGTCGCGTGGAATTGTACTCGCCCTGGGCCACGGCCATGCCCAGACTTCTGACGCAGGGACTCAGCGTGCCGGCCAAGCCGCCGACCTTGACCGACTGCGTCTCACCCGACGATCCGAGCCGGGAGAAACTCTGCTGGATTCTGCTGCGGGCCGGCATCGAACTCAAACACAGTATTGGATCAGACGACCAGCTCTTCGGCGCCTTGACCCAGGAGTTGGAGCGCCGTCGCGTCAAATTCGAGCGGGATCGCGTCATCCTCATCGCAGAATGGGATTCGTTTTACGGCCGTGTTTTGCCGGCCGAGTTCACGGCTGCCGTTTGCGATCGAGTTGCCCATCGGTCCGATGAGGAGAACCGAACCATAGGCGCGGAACGTTTGGCGCGTATTAAAGCGGCATGTCCCACGCTCGATGAGGCCGTCGACCTCCAAATGAGAGGTCCGGTCGGAACGAGGAAGCTCGGCCTGAAGGTGTGGCGGTACAGCTATCTCCGCGGCCTTGATGGAGAAGTTCCTGGTGGAGACAAGGGAGCCGCCACGAAAGGGAACGAGTCGAAGTCGAGCAAGAGCGCCTTGTTCGAGACCAGTGTACTCGAGCGGCCAGTCGGCACGAGCCAGTTCGATTACGTGCAACGGCTGGCAGACAGCATCGAGCGGGAAGTGACCTTTGCTTCGCAGTACGGTGAGAGTGGGAACAATGACCAGAATCCGATTGCGGCAGTGGGGATTCTCGGCAGCGATGCCTACGATGCGTTGCTGATTCTGCAAGCCTTGCGCGACCGGTTTCCCCGCGCCGTGTTTTTTACCATCGACCTCGATAGCCGGCTGGTCTATGCAGACGAGTATCACTGGACGCGGAATCTCGTGGTTGCCTCCCATTATGGGTTGGAATTGTACGAGCAGTTGCAGCGCGACGTGCCCCCCTTCCGAAGCAGCTATCAAACGGCTGCCTACTTCGCCATCCTCCAGGCCGTGGGGCATGTCCGTCCGTTGAACACCTGTCCGCCCGGCGTTGATGGCCAGTCGAGCGCGATAGCCGGTACGCCCTGGTCACCCTGCGGCTACCAGGCGAATTTGACGGACGATCGTGTGTGGTTCAGCGCGGTGGAAGCTCCGCGCTTGTACGAAGTCGGTCGTCACGGCGCGGTCGATCTCTCGGTTGGCGCGATTGAAAAGGGCTATACCCTGCATGCCCCTCGCACGGATCTCTCCGGCGGAGAAGTTCAAACGGACGGTCGGCGGCCTTCATCCGGCGTCATTTACGGAACCATCGGCTTGACCTACGTGGCCGGGTTCGTTCTTTTATGGACCAAACCCAAATCCAACCGGTGGATGATCGCGCACCCCGGCATTCTGGTGTTCGGTGCCCTGGGGGCCTTCGGTATCGCCTTCTTCGTCGACCGGTTTCTGCTCGATGTCGTTCTGCAGAACCACGACCGGGGCGAACCGTTCTACTGGCTGGAAGGGGTCAGCCTGTGGCCGACAGAAATTCTGCGGGGATTCGCCACGCTGTTGGCGCTTGGATTTCTCGTCAAGGCATGGCGGGATCTCAAATCGAATCTTGAAGACATGGCGGAGCGGTACGGCTTTGACTCTCAGGCTCAGGAGGTCAGTACAGAAGGGTGGAGACGGTATCTGACCACGTCGCAGTGGGTCTTGTCGCCTCGGGGACAGCGCAGCGAAGGACATGTCGGCAACTTGTGGAGTGTCTACCGGGAAGCCGGTTCAGGGCTGTATCGCCTTCCGCGTATGCTGCTGCTCGTAGCGGTCTACGGCGCGTCATTTGTGCTTCTCTGGAAAGTCATGGGGGCCGAAGACTTTTCAGGCCCGTGCCGTGGCACTTTCAGTTGTCGCCTGGATATGGTGCTCGTCCTGGCCAGTTACCTGTGCGCGGCTGTCCTCAATCTGTTCGTGTTCGATGCCGTGCTCCTCTGTCGGCGTTGGATCGGCTCTCTGGCTCAGGCGACGGAGGGCTGGCCCCAGACGCTGACGAACCGCCTCAAGTTGCAGTCCGTCGAGAATGTGGATAAAGCCAGGGAGTTGATGAAAATCGAATTGATCGCGCGACGGACCGAAGTGGTTAACCGCCTGGTGCGGTACCCCTTCATCGTCTTGCTCATCATGATGGTGGCGCGCAACAGTTATTTCGACAACTGGGATTTTCCCCTCACGATGATCCTGGGCTGGTCGGTGAATGTCTCGTTGGCGATCGCGGCGGCGCTGCTCTTGTACAGAGCGGCGGAGCAGGCGCGCAATGCGAGCCTGGCGCGGCTCCATCAATTAGTTCTGCATGGATTGGATCGCGGGTCAGCGGGCGATCCTGACGTCAAACTGACGCGCCAGATCATCGAGGACATCGAGGCGGTGGACAAGGGGGCCTTTGTTCCTTTATGGCAGCAGCCGGTAATTGAATCGTCTTTTTATGGACTGTTGGCCCTTCTCCAATACCTGTACATGAGTTGACCTGAGGAAAGGTGGTAAATGCATGCGCATGGCTGAAATCAGGGGGCTCACGGTTCGACTCACCGGCGGCACAGATGGCAAGGGCGGAGGTCGCGGTCCTCTCGTTCTGCTCCTGCATGGCTTCGGCGCGCCGGGGAACGATCTCGTGCCGCTGGCCGACGTCTTGAACGTGCCGACCGGCACGAGGTTTGTCTTTCCCGAAGGGCCGCTCTCGTTGAGTTTTGGGCCGAGGGATGCGCGCGCCTGGTGGCTTATCGACATGGCGCGCATTGCCGCGGATCAAGCGGCAGGGCGGATCCGCGATCTCTCGAACGAGATTCCCAAAGGCCTCGCTCCGGCGCGCGAAACGATGCTGGCGTTCCTCAAAGAAGTCGAACACACATTCGGCGCAGATCCGCGCACGACCGTGCTCGGAGGATTTTCCCAAGGCGCCATGCTTTCTTGTGATGTGATGCTCAGAACGATGCAGCCCTATGCCGGGTTGATCCAACTGTCTGGAACGCTCCTTGCCGCACAGGAATGGGGTCCGTTGCTTCAGAAGCGCAAAGGGCTGCCGGTCTTTCAAAGCCACGGGATGCAGGACGAGCTTCTGCCCTATGTGGGGGCAGAACGGCTGCGCGACACGCTGACTCATGCGGGACTTTCTGTTGAGTGGCACAGTTTTCGTGGCGGCCATGAGATTCCAAGAGCGGTTCTGCAGCGGCTGGGGCCGTTCATCACCAAGGCGGTCACTCACCTATGAGCAGCCCGCACTCGTTCGAAATCGCAGCCGCAGACGGCAAACTGATCCGTGGCGATCGTGCCGAGGGCAAGGATCGTCAGATTCTGTTCATCACCGGCTTCCTTTCGAAACGGTGGGGCAACAAGAGCAAGGCGCTGGCGCAATGGTGTGAAGAAAAGGGCTGGGGATTTTGCTGTTACGATGTCCGCGGTTTCGGGGATTCGGAAGGACGGTTCATCGACTACACGCTCTCCGATTGGATCGCCGATGCGCGAGCAGTACTCGATCTCATCAAGAGCGGTCCACCGATCACCATCGTCGGCAATTCACTCGGAGGCTGGATTGCCTGGCTCATGGCGCAAGAATTTCCCGTTGTCGAGAAGCTCGTCCTCATCGCCCCCGCGTTCAATATGATGGGTCTGCGCGCCAGATCGATTGATCCCGAGCGGCAGCATGATTGGCATACGGCCGGCTGGATGCCCTGGGATGACGACCCGTTGCACAAAGATTGGCCGCTCTCGTGGAAATGGGTTGAGGAAAGCGAGGCCTATTGGAAGACCAGTTTCGACCGGCTCAGGCCGGTCAGCACCGCCATCCTCCACGGCCAGCAAGATAGTGTGATTCTGCCACAAGGCAGCAGCCAGTTTGTTGAACAGCTGCAGTCCCTGGCTCCCTCGTTTCCCATTGACCTCCATCTGGTTCCAGGCGACCATCGACTGAGCAGTCCCGAACATCTAGATCTGTTTCAGCGATTGGTTCAAAGGAGGGAGTGATGCTGGTGTTGATTCATAAAGAATGCGGCGGGCCTGCCCTGGACGAATCGCCGGTCGGCGAAGTCTGCGCCATCCCCACAGACCGGTTTCCCTTTACCTGCTTCAGTTGCCTGGAAGAGATCGACGACGAATCGGAAGTGCGGCTGTCGCAAGAAATGGGATTCTAGCCGGCTCCGTTCCAGCCCCTCTAAAAGTCTGCGGAAAAACTATTGTGTCACGGTGAAAATTGAATGGCCCGCACGTCTAAGACGATAGGAGCGCATCACCCAGGATGCTCAAAATGGCCGTCCAGCAAGGCCGCAGCGAGTCAAGACCGGAGGCGTACCCTCTGGGGCGCACGGTGCGACGAATAAGGAGCACCACGTGTGTGCGCGCCGCCGAGTGGTGAGGCGGCCGGGTCCCCGTTGAGGATCTGAACGATGGGAGAACGACGCTGGCGGACTTTTTCAGCATCCTGCTAAAGAGCCGACGTTCACGGAGGAAGTCATTTCATGTCTTCGAGCGCCTTCTTTGCGATCTTGAGATTCATCATGGTCTTTTCCCACTGCACCGGGAGCGCGTCCCTTGTTCTTATCTGTAAAGCTAGCTCAAAGGCGTTGATGGCCTGGCGGATCAGTTCCTTACCGACCTCGCCGCCGGTGCGAGTGGCTTGGCCCCACAGCACGAACCCCAAATTGTTCTGGGTGATGGCCCATTGTTGGGGAAGCTGCTCTTGCGTCCGGACCGTTAAGGCGTCCCGATAGGCGGTCACGGCCTCGCGTAAAAACTTCTGGATGTCCGCTCCCTTGGTGCGGAGCCGGCTTCTCGCAGGGAATTTCTGAGGCTATTCAGATATTGGCCTCGATGCTCCCTGTCGGACGGTGGGAGCAATTGAAGGGCTTTCCGGTGGTAGCCTTGGGCCTTCACAAAGTTGAGTTGCACCATGTGCAGGTCGCCATTGGTAGCCTGGGTTGCAGCGGCAGAGGTCCACCGGGCCGTCGCGATTTGCTGGAGATGCTGCGCGGCCCGCTCATCCCGCTGGCTGGCCTCATTGAAAAGCCGTTCGGCCAAGGGAAAATTCACGGCCTCGACGGCCTGTTGGGCTTGTTGAATGATTGCGGTGACTTTCGGATCCTCAGACGACAACGCGGCTTTTTTCGTTTTAAGATCGAGATAATTCTTGGCAATGTCTCGCAGCTCATGATCGAGCGCTTCCGGTGGAATTTTCTTGCGGTCCAAATCGTTAAAAAAACTGGTTGAGAGCATCTTCAGTGATCCCTTGAGCTTTGAGTTGTGTAATGGTTTCGGGTGCAATGGCCGAGCACCCTATGCAGACTTGATCAACCCCTCCTGACACTGTTGCGTTATTTGAACCCGAGGAGGATCCAACAATTGCGCAGCCTCCTTGGAAGGCCAGCACGCTACTCAGCCCGAGAGCAATAGGAGGGAGAAGCGGTGAAACGCACGCAGCGGTCTGAGGCGGTCATATCCTCGCCACAACGTCTTGAACAAACATCTGTAACTTTTCCCGATCAACCGGTTGGCCAGTCTCTGCCGCTGTCTTGACGCCCGCATCCACGCCTTGTTGAACCGCTTCGGTACGATTCAACGAAGTGATCGCTCCGGGAAGACCTTTCAGATATCCCACAGCGGCATTGGCCGCGGCTTCGGCAACTTTATCCCCAATGGCCGCATTGACAGGCACCGATACCGCGAGGGTGGGAGACATGGTGATATACGCCTTCCCTCCTTGTACAAAGGCGTGGTCAGTTCCCGTTGTAGGGCCGACGTGGGCGCAGCCGTGATTGAACAGGATCAGCCCGCCAAAGAAGATGATTGAAACGGCATGTGTGAATGTCATTGCGTCCTCCAAGAGTCGTGAATACACGAGCCGGTTAATCTCGCGCCTCATTGGTTCGAGTTCGCCCAATACGGCGTTCGCGCAGGAGACGGAAGAATACGTCAATACTCTAGGGCTGTAAACGGACGCCATGCCGACTCGCCAACTATATCGGTATCGAGGATGTCGGCACGATCCGGCCCTCAGTGGAAATGTTCGACGGATCCAGGGTAAGGTGTCACCCGGTCTATTGCACAGAGACGAGGTCAGACATGTCATCATCACGACAACATAACAGCGGGCCTGATTCAGATGGTCCTGATGTTCCCGAACCGTCCCATGCCGAGCGGGCCAAGACGCTTGTGTACTTACAGTCATCGGGTAGTCTCTCGACGCTCTCGCGCAAGCAGCCTGGCTGGCCGTTCGGGTCGGTGATGCCCTACGGGTTGGACGACGAGGGGCAACCGGTCTTTTTGATCAGCACGATGGCGATGCATACGCAAAATCTCCTGGGCGATCCACGGGCGAGCCTGCTGGTGACACCGCCTCAGAGCCGCAGCGATCCACTAGGTGCGGCCAGGGTGACATTGATGGGGACGGTGACCAGGGTGCCGAAGGAGGAAGCCGTCGAGGTTCGTGAACGCTACCTGGCACGCCATGCCGATGCTTCCTATTGGGTGGACTTCCAGGACTTTGGTTTTTTCCGCATGGCACTGGCGGATATCTATTTTGTCGGGGGGTTCGGGTCTATGGGTTGGGTTATGCCGGATGACTACGCGAGGGCGGCCGTGGACCC
Source organism: uncultured Nitrospiraceae bacterium (assembly GCA_963821465.1). Lineage (GTDB taxonomy): Bacteria > Nitrospirota > Nitrospiria > Nitrospirales > Nitrospiraceae > Palsa-1315. The sequence continues at coordinate 53,729 of CAWGDV010000022.1, forward strand.
GCTCGCGGATGAGGCCTCGAGCCTTATCCATGAATTCAATACTGAGCAGGCGGCGACGTTGCTGCTACTTGCCCGTGTGTTCGGCAATGTGGAGGCGCAGCAGGCGACGGTGACGGCATTGGATCGGTTGGGTTTTCACCTTCGGATCACCACGCCAGGCCGAATGCAGGGTGGGCGGGTGGCCTTTACCAATCCCGTGCGCAACGCGTCGGAGGTCAGGGCCGGCCTTGCCGGCTTGGCCGTTCAGGCGAACGCGGGACTCCAGATCCTGCATTCGCTGTAGTAGGCGCGTGCACAAGTTTCTGTGAGCATCCGGTAAGATTGTTCTTTTCAACTCACCAGTTCATCACGAGGTAGGGGAATGCATGGCGACTACAAACGATAAACAAGTTATTTTTTCACTCGTCAACGTCGGCAAGGTCTATCCGCCGAAGAAGCAGGTGCTGCGCGAGATCTATCTCGGTTTCTACTTCGGCGCGAAGATCGGCGTATTGGGTCTCAACGGATCGGGGAAGAGTTCGCTGCTCAGGATCATCGCCGGAGTCGATCAGAACTACACGGGAGAGATCACCCGCTCGAAGGGTTACAGCGTCGGCCTGCTTGAGCAGGAGCCACAGCTCGATCCGGACAAGACGGTCAAGGAAATCGTCGAAGAGGGGAAGAAAGAACTCGTATCCATGCTGCGCGAGTATGACGTGGTGAGCAACAGCATGGGCGAGGCCACGCCCGACGAATTGGAGAAGTTGCTCGAAAAGCAGGCGCAGCTGCAAGAGAAGATCGAAGCGGCGAATGGGTGGGAATTGGAGAACGTGCTCGAACTCGCCATGGACGCGCTGCGTTGTCCGCCGCCGGACGCGAAGGTCGGAGTGCTCTCGGGTGGCGAGAAGCGCCGGGTGGCGCTCTGCCGCCTCATGATCCAGGAGCCGGATATCCTCTTGCTCGATGAGCCGACGAACCATCTCGATGCCGAATCGGTGCAATGGCTTGAGCAGCATCTTCAGCAATACAAGGGCACGGTCATCGCCGTCACGCACGACCGCTACTTCCTCGACAACGTGGCCGGCTGGATTCTCGAACTCGATCGCGGCCACGGCATTCCCTTCCAAGGTAACTACACCTCCTGGTTGGAGCAGAAGCAGGTGCGGCTGGAAAAAGAAGAAAAAGCCGAATCGAAGCGCCGCAAGTCTTTGGAGCATGAGTTGGAGTGGATTCGCATGTCGCCGAAAGCCCGTCAGTCGAAGGGCAAAGCGCGGCTCAACCGCTATGAGGAATTGGTCAATCAGAAACAGGACGAGCAGGCTGCAGATCTGGAAATTTATATTCCGCCTGGTCCGCGGCTGGGCGATGTGGTGGTCGAAGCCCAGGGCGTCAGCAAGGCCTATGGGGACAAGGTTCTCTATGAGAATGTGAACTTCAGCCTTCCCAAGGGCGGGATTGTCGGCGTGATCGGCCCGAACGGCGCCGGCAAGACGACGATGTTCCGCATGATCATCGGGAAAGAAAAGCCGGATGCGGGCACGATCAAGATCGGTGAGACGGTCACGCTGGGTTACGTGGACCAGGACCGCAGCCTGGATCCGAGCAAATCCGTCTACGATATCATCTCTGAAGGCCACGAGACCATTATGCTCGGCAAGACCGAAGTCAACGCCAGAGCCTACTGCGCCCGGTTCAACTTCGCGGGCACTGATCAGCAGAAGAAGGTGAAGGACATTTCCGGCGGCGAACGCAACCGGGTGCACTTGGCCCGTATGTTGAAAGAAGGAGCGAACCTCATCATCCTCGACGAACCGACCAACGATCTCGACATCAACACCTTGCGCGCCCTGGAAGAAGGGTTGGAACGTTTCGCCGGTTGTGCCGTCATCAGCAGTCACGACCGCTGGTTTCTGGACCGGATCGCGACCCACATCATGGCGTTCGAAGGCGACAGCAAAGTGGTCTGGTTCGAAGGAAACTACAGCGAGTACGACGCGGATCGGAAGAAGCGGTTGGGCAAGGAGGCGGATCAGCCGCACCGCATTCGCTACCGCAAACTGACGCGCTAGGTAGTCACCTCATATGGCACCTCGAGCGGTCATCACCGGGGCGGCAGGATTGATCGGACAGTACCTTGTCAAAACCGCTCCTCGATGGGCTCCTGGTTGGAATGTACAGGGACTGTCCCGCGCGGAGCTTGAGCTGACCGACAGTTTGAACCTAGAAGCCCGGATCCGCACGCTGAAGCCCGATCTCCTCATCCATTGTGCTGCGCTCAGCCGAACCAAGGCCTGCGAGCAAGATCCTGAACAGGCCCACCGTATCAATGTGAAGGTCACTGCACAGCTCGCACAGTTGTCCCAAGACATTCCCTTCATCTTCCTGTCCAGCGGGGAAGTCTTCGACGGGAGGACCGGCTGGTATGGCGAGACGGATGAACCGAACCCGATCAATGTGTATGGCAAAACCAAGCTCGAAGCCGAGCAGGTGGTGTTGCAGAATCCACGGCACACGGCCGTTCGGATCGTGCTGACGGCTGGGACTTCGCAGAACGTCGATCGAAGCTTTGTGGAAGACATGTGCCGGGCCGCAACGGCCGGCAAGGACGTGACGCTCTATGCCGACGAGTTCCGCTGCCCGCTTCCTGCAGGTGTCATCGCCAGAGTCGTCTGGGAACTCATCGATCGCCGGCAGCCGGGCCTCTATCATCTGGGCGGGAGCGAACGGCTCTCGCGCTGGGAAATCGGTGAAACCTTGCTACCCTGGTGCCCCGAGTTGAAGGGCCGTTTGGTGAAAGGATCCGCACGGAACCACGTTGGGAGTCCTCGGCCTGCCGACCTCTTCCTCCGGTGCGACAAGATCCAGCGGCTCCTGTCGTTTCGCATTCCGGGGTTTCGTGAATGGCTCACCGGACGTTCACATCGCGGTGCGGACTTGTGGGATTACCTCGATGGAAGTCTGTGAAACATGAAAGACAGGGACCGGAACATCGTTCACAACGAACCATCATGAACTATGCGGGCTAGGCAGCCACCGCGTGAGGGCAGAGAAAAGATTGTCTCGGTTGATCGGCTTCGCAACGAAATCGTCCATCCCAGAAGCCAGACACTTCTGGCGATCCTCCGGCAACACATTTGCGGTGATCGCGATGATCGGGATTCGTCGACCCGGCGACTCGGAGGAGCGAATGCGACGCGCCGTCTCGAATCCACTCATATCCGGCATGAAACAGTCGAGAAAGAGAAGATCATAGTGCTTCTGCGCGAGAGCCGCGAGGGCCTCCGAACCACCTGACACCACATCGACCCGATAGCCTCGCCGTTCGAGCAACCGGACGATGAGCATCTGATTGGCCTCGCTGTCATCCGCCAAGAGAATGCGCTCAGCTTGCTGGACTCGCGCTTCCGCAAGAGTATGGCGCGTAACGAGCCCCATCTGGCGTGGGGTGCTGGAGGGGCGTGTTTCGTCGCCGGTCTTTGTGTCAACGGAGAGGCCACCGGAACCGATCGTCCCTGGAGACTGGGCGAGCACGACGCGTAGGCATTCGTGCAGCTGGGTGTAACGAAGCGGCTTGGTCAGGTACCCGGCGGCGCCTGCCTCCGTGGCGAGCGTCGCTTCGCCTCGTTGCCCATACGAAGTCAAGATGATGACCGGAGTGGCGGCGATCAATGGATCCTGCTTGATCATGCGCGAGAGCTCGATCCCGTTGGGCGGAGGCATGCCGATATCGACAAGCGCCAGGTCAAACGGGTGCTTCTGCTGTGCGGCCTGCCGCAGCAGGGCCAAGGCACCCGGGGCGTCCGAGGCGGTGCTGGGCTGCATCAACCATGATGTCGTGTACTGTTCGAGGACTGTCTGTCCTGCCGGGTCGTCATCCACGATGCAGACTTTGCGGTTGCGGAGTTCTGCAACAGGAAGCTGGACCGGCGGCTGTGGTGATGGCTGCACAGCCATCGGCACGGTGATCAAGAACCGTGTTCCTTGACCTATTGCACTCTCGACGCCGATCGTCCCGTTCATGAGCGTCACCAGTCGCTTCGCAATCGAGAGACCGAGGCCGGTTCCGCCGAATCGTCTCGTGGTAGAGCCATCGGCCTGTGAGAATGCGTCGAAGATCGTGCCTTGCTTATCCGGTGGAATTCCGATGCCGGTGTCGGTCACTTCGAAGAGCAGCGTCACGCTGTCTCCACTATCTTCTGTGGCTCTGACCTGAAGGACCACGCGTCCTTGCTCGGTAAACTTTACGGCGTTTCCGACAAGATTCATCAGAATCTGGCGAAGGCGACCCGGGTCTCCTCGCACGGCGGTGGGTGTGGAGGCGTGAACTAACGACACGAGTTCCAGCCCTTTCCGTTGGGACTGCTCCGCGAGCAATTCCGTGACGGACTCGACGGCGGCGCGTAAGTCGAAGTCGATCATCTCGAGATCGAGTTTCCCGGCCTCCATCTTTGAGAAATCGAGAATGTCGTTGATGAGCGTGAGGAGATGATCCCCGGATCCCCGAAGGGTTTCGGCGTATTCGCGCTGTTCGGAGCTCAAATCTGTATCGAGAAGGAGGCCTGTCATGCCGATCACCCCGTTCATCGGGGTGCGAATCTCATGGCTCATAGTGGCCAGGAACTCCGACTTGACCTGGGTCGCCGCCATCGCCTGATCGCGCGCCTCCCTGAGGTCCATCGTGCGCTCGGCGACCATCCGTTCGAGATCGTTCATTTTCAGTCGCGCCTGCTGGGCGAGGTTCCACTTCCTGGTCAGGGAAGAGGCAAGTTGATGCACTTCGATCGCATCGAAGGGCTTGCGGAGGATGAGAAACTTGTCCTGCTGCGCCAAGGTTGTGACGACATCTTCCCACGCATGATCGGAAAAAGCCGTGCAGATCACAATCTCCATATCTGGATCAACCTGCCACAAGCGGGTGACGGTCTCGACGCCGTCCCATCCCGGCGGCATGCGCATATCGACAAAGGCCAACGCGTAAGGCGTCCGTGAGCCGGCCGCCTGTTTCACCAGGCGGAGGCCCGCTTCTCCCTGTTCGGCAAAATCCACCGCGAAGGATTCGCCTTGAACAGGCATCGGCGCCTCGCCGAAGAGCGATGCCCTCGCCTGATCGAGCACGTCGGAGGCGTTGACCGGCACTAGGACTTTTCGGAAATCCTCAAGGATCGCGACATTGTCGTCGATAACCAGAATTCGTCGGTTATCGGAGGCAGTGATGCTCATGTCACAATCAGTGGGTGAGGCAGGTCCGGAGCAGCCAACCCGCTTGCTCATAGTCTTGCTCTGCAGAACATCTCAATACGTAAGCATACTTGAATCACCATAGTTTGCCAGACATAGTCCTTTTCTCAACGTGTGCGGTCTTCCGCATTTTTCGGTGCGAACGTGATGAAATTTACGTAGTCGAAACGCAACTGCTGTGAGCCGCAATGCCCCGCAACCTGCCGGGATCGAAGGTGGTAACCCGCACCATTTCCATATCGTGGAATTGAGACCGGAACTGTCGCGATGGACTCTGATGCTATTTAGTCCATCCGAACGATCTCACTGATGGGCCTTGTCGTGATTGGGATACGTATGCCTGGATGGCTTCTGCCCTGGATCGGACCGGTGGAGATGGGGTGGTCGCTGCTGAAAGTCACGGGAATTCCCTGGATGAAGCGACAGGCCCTCGCGAACCGTGGAGAGAACTATCGAGCCTACCAACGGATGACGAACGCAATATTCCCGTGTTTTTCTCGGGGCTCGCAGTGAATGCAGAAAAAGCATGTGACAGAAATCCTGCCCCCTGACAACTCAGATGACAACTAGTCTCGTACTTGGTCCAGAAACCGATTTAGCCGAGCCCGCGAAGTTGGGCTTATCGTTTGGATCTCCCACCCAGCATCGCAGCCAAAAGACCAGCGAACGACAGCGGAATCGATAAAGAGGTACTTGGACCCTCCTGCATCGGGAGGCAATTCGATATTAACCGGCATGACCATTCCTTGTGTGACTGGATGGTCTCCTGTGGCTCGCCAGCCGCATACCGACAGATCCCAGAGATGCCCTTTCCCGTGAAAACCCTCGCCATGGTACAGAAAGGGATGACGGATCGAAATGCGCTGCTCCGCTCGAACGGCATAGTTCTTGGCCATCGTAGCCTCCCCGGTGATTGTACGTCTTTGTAAGACGTCTACTTCAAATATAGCAGGGTTGCGTGTAGGCGATAGAGCTAGGAGAGGGAAGGGACGGGTATTCATAAGAGGGGAAACCCTAGCTGCTGTTTGATCGGAAGAAGTGAGTGCAGGGGAGGGGCCTGAGAATGGCTAGGAAGGGTGAGGTGCCGGTCTTAATTGAGCGAGGTGAGACGCTTGCGCGCGGTTTCCGCCTGCGGGCTGGATGGGTAGAGACGGACGAGCTCTTCGTACAGTTGCTTGGCGTGTGCGACGTTGTGTTGCCGTTCTTCCAACTCGGCGGTTTCGAGCAGTTCCTTAGGCTTGTCCCCGCTGCAGGCAGCGAGGACAACACAGAACACAACCGCCCCTATGTGGATCCATTGTCTCATCATTTCTCCGATCACTCTCATAGTGCCTGCCATCGCGATGGGCGCGAGGCATTTGTCTCGTCGGGTTAAGAGCCATCCCGCCAAGCCCCTTCTATTTCTACGCTACAATACATTGCCGAGAGGACCAAAGACCATGCGAAACGTGCCAAAAAGAGAGTGACCCACGCTACGGCGCAGATCGATCGATGCCATAGCGTGGCGCCGCAATGGCTTCGCTTCGACAATGAGGGCAGCGGCTTGGGCTTGTCAGACGGCTGCGGTGACGAAAGACAAAGTCGCAGTCCCTACAGCGTGCCGGGTCAAGAATGAATCGCTTGGTCTTGTCGCGCGCGATGGTCTTCACAACGTGGGTCAGATGCTCCTCGACCTGTCGCTCGGGAATGCCCAGCATCTGTGCCAACTGGTAAGACGATAGCCTGGCGCCTGTGATCACGTCGATGATCCGTTGACGAGGCGTCCGTTCGGAAGGCAACATGACGCGATATCGTAGGGAATCGCATGAGAAAAACCAAGTTCAAAGGCCCCCCCTCAGTTGAACGGCTTCGATGCCTCTGTCAGGATATAAATCTTATGCCCCATCTCAATCAGGACGAACTCGCCGAACTGGCGCTGAAACGCGTTGTGGCTTCCGGGGCCGAGTACGGCGATATCCGCTTCCTCCACAGCACGACCCAGACCATTCGCGGCGAAGACCGCCGCATCGCGTCCGTTCGAGAAGCGCAGGACAGCGGGTTTGGGATCCGCGTCCTCTATCACGGCGCCTGGGGCTTTGCGGCCAGTTCGGTGTGTTCGCTGGAAGAGGCCCCGCGTGTGGCTGAATTGGCGATCGAGATCGCCAAAGGCTCTGCGTCCCTTGCGAGTGAACGAGTGAAACTCGCCGATGAGCCGGTCCATCGAGACCGGGTCGTCACGGCGCGGCGGATCGATCCGTTTGCCGTCGCGCTTGAAACGAAAACGGCGCTGCTCCTTGAGACGATGGAGTCTCTCCATCGTCAGCCCGGCATCGTGCGGAGCAGTGCCGGCTTGTGGGCTCGCCGGGACCGTAAGCTTTTTGTGTCGACCGAAGGGTCGCGCCTAGAATTCGAACTTCTAGCCGCGAACGGTGATTTCGATGCCACGGCGGTGCATGACGGGAGATTCGCCTCGCGGAGCCTCACTACGCCGCATCTTCGGACGGGCTATGAATTGATCGAGGACTCGAATTTCCTGGCCGAGGCTCCGCGCATCGCGTCTGAGGCCGTCGAGAAAGTGAAAGCCCCCACCACCGAGCCAGGTCTTTACGATCTTGTCCTCGACCCTGAACATCTGTCGCTCACGATGCATGAGTCCTGCGGCCATCCGAGCGAGCTCGACCGCGCGCTTGGGTACGAGGCCAACTATGCCGGTACCAGCTTTCTCACGACCGAAAAGCGAGGAACCTTTCGATTCGGCTCTCCGCACGTCAATCTCGTGGCCGACAACTGCGAACCGGAAACCCTCGCCGCGACCGGCTACGACGACGATGGTGTGGCCTGCCAGCAATGGGACATCGTGCGCGACGGGATCTTCGTCGGCTATTGCACGAATCGCGAGGTTGCGCCGAAAATCGGCGAGACGCGCTCGCGCGGCTCCAATCGTGCGGACAGCTGGGGTAGTGTCCCGATCGTCCGTATCGCCAACATCGGACTTGAGCCGGGCACCGCCACCCTCGACGAGCTGCTCGCCGATGTGACCCGGGGTATCTACATCGAAGGCCACGGGTCCTACAGCATCGATCAACGACGGTATAACTTCCAGTTCGGCGGAGACGCATTTTGGCTGATCGAGAACGGGAAGCGGACCCACATGGTTCGTGATGTCGTCTACCATGGGATCACGCCGGAGTTCTGGGGCAGCTGCGACGGGGTCGCGGATCGGTCGCACCGTCGGCGGTATGGGTTCATCACGTGCGGCAAGGGACAGCCTGGCCAGTCCGGCTGGATGACCCACGCGGCGTCCCACGCGCGGTTCCGCAACATCAACGTCATCGGAGGGCAGGCTGGATCATGAGTACGACTGGGCACAAGACCTGGCCGAAACTGACGAGTCTGGACGAGTTCCGGTTTCTCGCGGACCTGGTTCTGAAACATTCGACCGGCGATCACACACTGGTGTCGTTGCACGATCAGCAGAGCGGGACGACGCGGTTTGCAAACAATCAGATTGTCCAGAATGTCGATACGAGGCGCGGGTCTTTGCGTGTAACGCTGGCGTTCGGGCGGCGTCACGGCACCGCCGGCACGACGGACTTCACCGCGGGATCGGTGCAAGAGACAGTGGCCAGAGCCACGCAGATTGCGCACCTGTCGCCGGAGGATCCGGAATACCTCCCGCCAGTGGAGCCACAGCAATATCTGACGCCTCCTACGACGCGAGCCGAAACTGCCGCGGCCGGGCCGGCCCGTCGGCTGGAATATACGAACGAGGCGATCGGGCAATGCCGGATGGAGAATCTTGGCGCAGCCGGCATTGTGTCCTCGTCGATTGCCACGGTTGGAGTGGCCGCGAGTACGGGACTCTTCGCCCACGAAGAACGGACCGATGCACGATTCAGCCTCACGGTTCAGGCCGGCGAGGCCACTGGATGGGGTGCCGCGGCCCATCGATCTATCGATCATCTCAGGGTCCAGGAGCGGACACTTACTGCAATCGATAAGGCCAAGCGGGGCCTGGAGGTGCGTGAGCTGCCACCGGGGCGCTATACCGTAATTCTTGAGCCGGCTGCCGTTGCGGGACTGTGGTCCTCGCTGCTCTGGACGCTCGATGCCAAGTCCTACGAGAAAGGCACGAGTGCCTTCTCAGGAAAATTGGGTCAGCCGATCGTCGACAAGCGATTGTCGCTCCGCAATCTACCGGCGCACGAGGATCTCCTGGGCATTGGATTCACCACAGATGGATTGCCGACCGTGGTATCCGACTGGATTACCGGTGGGGTGCTCACACAGCTTTCATATGATCGGTTCACCGCGAAGAGGCAAGGGATCGCGAAGATCCCCACGCTCGACGCCCCCTGCCTCTTAGGAAGAGGATCGTCTTTGCCGACGCTACAAGAATTAATCAAGAGCACGGAGCGCGCCATCCTCGTGACAAACTTCTGGTACATCCGGACGGTCAATCCGACCGATCTCACCCTGACCGGTATGACGAGAGACGGCACGTTTCTCGTTGAGAATGGAGCGATCGTATCGGCGGTGAAGAACTTTCGGTTTCATGAGAGTCCCCTGCGAGTCTTCAACCGAATCGAGGCCTTCACCAATCCGGCTGAAGCGATCACATCCGAAACAGGCAAGCTTCTCGTGCCGGCGATGATTCTCCACAACTTCAATTTTTCCAGCGTCACTCGATTCTGAAGTTTGCCCGCCCTGAGCGGTCAACCTAGCGTCAGTGTGTTGACTCCGTGAGAGAGCCAGGATACACAAGAGTGGGGGGAACATAGATGTGCATGGCAAAGTGGTGCCTTATGGCGGTGCTGGGCGCGAGTCTGTTGGGTGCCGGCTTCAACATCGCGGGAACTTCTAGGCAAGAGGACCTTGGACGAGGGATCGTGCGAGGCACGCTGGGGGCACAACCAACCGGCGATGTGAGGATCTCAATACCAGCGCGTACCCTTTCTTTTAAAGGCCAAGTGACGGCGGTAGAGGGTGGGGCCTATGCGCTTCAGGAAGTCAGTGGCATCGAGCGGCGCGTGGTGCATGACAAAAATACTCGAATCGATCGACCAGCTCACGTCGGGGATCGGATCGAAGCCTTCGCGGATGACAGAGGCTGCGCAGTCCTTATTCGGAACATTGATCAAGACGAACGATTTCGGTAGACCAAAATGGCATCGGAGTTGGGCAACGCATACAGACGAATCCGAGTCAGGAGAGAATGGATGTTCACAACGCTCTTGATTATAGGTATGACTTGTTGGGCTTGCGATATTCTCATCGGCGGAAGCCGCGCCTGCCGATCAGGACTGACGCTCCACCGCTCTTCGACAATCTGGGCTCCCACCACCATCCCATCACCACCACATCAGAACAGGCCCAACGGTATTTCGATCAGGGACTCCGACTCGTTTATGCCTTCAACCACGAAGAAGCGATCCGGTCGTTTGAGGCTGCGATCCAACAGGATCCGCAGGCGGCTATGCCCTATTGGGGAATTGCGCTGGCGCTCGGCCCCAACATCAATAGTGCGATGGGAAAGAAAGCCGAACATCGCGCCATCGAGATGGTCCAGAAGGCTCGACGACTGGTAGACCGCGCCGTTCCCGTGGAGCAAGCCTACATCGAGGCATTGGCCACACGATACGTAAGCCGAAAGGCGTCCAAGCGCAAAGGACTCGATGAGGCCTACGCGAAGGCCATGCGATCGGTGGTGCAGCGATTCCCCGAGGATGATGATGCGGCCACGCTGTTTGCGGAGGCGTTGATGGATTTGCGGCCCTGGGATTTTTGGAAACCGGATGGGCGACCGCAGCCAGGCACAGACGAGATCGTCACCACGCTGGAGTCCGTGCTCGCACGAAACCCCGATCACCCGGGAGCCTGCCACTACTACCTGCACGCGATCGAGGCGTCATTACAACCGGAACTGGCCTTGCCTTGCGCGGAGCGGCTGCCGGGTCTTATGCCGGGGGCTGGCCATCTCGTTCATATGCCCGCCCACATTTACATGCGGATCGGAAAGTACCACGAAGCGGTGGAACGGAATCAGCAGGCAGCCCACGTCGATGAACGGTACTTGGCCAGCCAACACCCAACCGGCGAGTATGCCGATGGCTATTACACGCACAATCTCCATTTTCTCTGGGCGTCTCTGGTGATGGAGGGGCGCAATGTCGAAGCCATGAAGGCTGCTCGAGACTTGACAGCGACTATTACAGAGGAGGAGGCCCGCAAAGACCGCGGGAAGGAGCTCTACCTCCCAACGCCGATCTTTTCGATGATTCGATTCGGACGGTGGGAAGAGTTGCTCAGGGAGCCTCCACCGCCCAAGGGATTGCGTTTGATGGAAGGAATGTGGAGGCTGGGGCGAGGGCTCGCCCTTGTTGCGACCGGCCGGCTTCCTGGAGCTGAGGGTGAACACGTCGCTCTTGCCGGCCTCACGAAGCAGATCCGCCGGGATCGCACGACGGAAGAAAAGACCCAACGGGCGCTTCTCAAGATTGCTGAGCGGGTCTTGTCGGGAGAGATCGCTGTTCGTCGCCAGCGCTACGATGACGCGATTCGGCTGTTCGAGGATGCGATTAAGATAGAAGAGGCGCTTCCATACTCGGAGCCGCCGCTCTGGCCATTGTCCGTGCGACACCATCTGGGTGCGGCGTTCTTGCTGGCCGATCGCCCGTCCGAAGCAGAATCGGTCTATCACGCGGATCTTCTGCGACATCCTGACAACGGGTGGGCGCTGATTGGATTGATCCAGAGCCTGCGAGCCCAACAGAAGGACGACCAGGCGGCTGAGGCCGAGGATCGTTTCAAGAAGGCCTGGGCCCATGCCGACTTCATTCCAGCTGCGTCTCGAATGTAAAGGGCTAGGAGCCTGTCCGACATTGTCTTCGTGATGAGACGAAGGAGGTGCGACCAGATACGAGGCCGCAGGCCCGGAAAAGCCGGAGGTGTATTCGCTGGAATACTGTGAGGATTTTCCGGGGCGAGAACGACATAGATGGTTGCGGATCGTTCTCCGCAGTAAAACGGTCAATGTCGGACAGGCTCCTAGCCCGCATTATTCATGACGGTTGGTCGCGAAATCGCGGAGCCGCGTCGCGAGACCGGCGTGCGGAGCCGTGAGGACCTGAGGCGTACTCGTGCAGTACGATGAGGGTCCGAGGGGCGAGCCCGCCGGCCAAAGGCTCGTCGTAGCAGCGGATCGGCGATTGCAGCAGAAGCGTTCATGATTAATGCAGGCTAGGGAGAGGGTACGCCGGAGAGCTGGCCTTTTTCGAGGAGGATGCCGGAGTTGTCGAAGGGCAGGCGACCGTCTTTAAGGTGGAGCCAGCCTGTGATGTCGTACGAGAGGTCTTGCGCCTGGGAGAAGCTCAGGAGCTGGCGTACCACATCGAAGGTCGAGGTGCTTGTCTGAACTGAGACGACGGCCTCGCTGAGTCGGGGGATCGTGATGGCTGTATTGCCCAATCCTCGGGCCAGCCGTTTCCCGTTGAGATTGAGTGTAAAGTCGATGCCCGTGACAGGCAGATCGAAATCGTTCGGATTGCGGATACGGAGGTCCACTTGCAATCGTTGTTCGAACGCGGTTCCCTCCAAGGGCGTTACATTCGTAACGAGCACCTCCGGGGATTCGCCCTTCATGAACCAGGAGGCGCACCCAACTATGGCGACCAGGAGGATACACGCGAGGGAAGAGGCAATGGTTCGCATGGGTTTCGATCATACAGGAACATCCAAATCGAAGCTATGCCTGTAGGACGTGTAAGGATTTGCGAAGCTATTCGACTGAGTCAGTGAGGAGGACCGTTGTATGGGAAGACAAGCTGTTCTATCAGTTCTTACTGTAGCCATTCTCTTCATCGGAGCGTGGACCCTCCAGTCGACCAGCCAGGCTGCAGCGGATGCGACTCCGGGCAAGGCCTACTTCGCAGGAGGCTGTTTCTGGTGCATGGAAGAAGCCTTCGAGAAGGTTGAGGGGGTGCTGTCTGTGACCTCGGGATATATGGGGGGAACGGTCGCCAGTCCGAGCTATGAAGAGGTATCTGCTGGACGAACGGGGCATGCGGAATCGGTCGAAGTGGTTTATGACCCGGTCAAAGTGAGCTACCAGAAGCTGCTGGATGCCTTTTGGCTCAACGTTGATCCGATCACACCGAATGCACAGTTCTGCGACCACGGCAGCCAATATCGCTCCGCCATATTCTTTCAGACCGACGAAGAGAAACGCGCGTCGGACACCTCCAAGCAAGCGATCGAGCAATCGAGGCGATTCAAAGAGCCGATCGTCACGCAGATTGTAATGGCCACGCGGTTCTATCCAGCCGAGGAGTACCATCAGGACTTCTACAAGAAGAACCCCATCCGCTATAAATTCTACAAATACAATTGCGGTCGATCCCAGCGGTTGGAAGAGTTGTGGGGGGCGCGACGCGAAGGATAATGAGCGTCACGTTTGCGCACGCCGCCGAGACGGTGAGGCGGCAGGGTCACCTCCAGTTTATGCTGGATTGCAAGACCCCATTTCCCTCGCAAAGTTTCTCGACGATTTGCCGATTGAGTTCCAGAATTTTTCTTCCGTAAGGCCAGCACTGTTGAAAGCTATCCCCGTATCACTATCCCGGGCCAATTGAAAATTCAGGAATCGACTTTGCGAAAACGACCTCTTCATAACGAAGATACGTAAGCATCAATGTTTTTTCTCTTCGTGAGAAGAAACTTCAAGAAGTCGATGTCCTTGAGCCTGCAGGTCTGATAGATGCTGAGGAAGATCAGATATCGCTTGATGCCATTCCGTGTAAACACCCCATCGGTAATCGCTCTATACAAAGCAAACGCCTTCACCGCATGTTCGGCAGCTTTATTATTCCAAGGCACATTGTCATGGTGAAGAAATTCGCATAACTTTTCTCGGTTCTTTCGAAATCTCCTTTGATATTGGCATGCAATCTCTGACCTAAAGTCGCCCTCACACACCTGATCTAGGAATCTTTCCGCCTCTGCAATATGCTTTTTCAAGCGTTTCTGTTTTAACCAGAACCTATCTGCTGTTCCAACCATCGAACGAAGTAGGCGAGCAAAGTCCAGCACGATTCCTGTGAGCTCAGGATCGAACTGGTTTTTGTGATAATCGTCGTTCATATCACGGATAAGATGAATGAGGCACTTCTGCTGCCGACAGTCGATTGAATCGTAGGCCGAATAGAAGTCCGAAATCAAAACACCCTTGAACTTGTGAAGAACGTCCTTCAGCAGTTGTCCTTCTCTGCTATCGGAGTAAAAGTAGGCTCAACACTGCGACTAACGGCTCGAATACCTTGGATGGCATCAGAGACTTCCTTTATCTCCTTCTTGAGATGTACCTTCGTAAACTTGAAGGCATCTCTGTGGACAATTCTTCCAATCGTGGGAAGGCTCCCAAGAAGTTTTTCTATAAGGATGCCGCTGAATGCTAATCTGCGCCTTTCATGCTTTGATGGAGTTGCAAGAAACTTCGAAAACAAGATCGGCGCATACGTGCTACGTGACCGAGGTGTTTTCTTCAATACCTCTAGTCCGTCCAGATGGCATTGCAGGTCATCTACGGTCAAGACAATCTGTCCAACGACCGACTCCTGTTTCTGATGGAGGCCAATTGCAAGTTCGCGATGATCCGTCTTTTTGAAGGCAGGATATTTCTCAAGAACCATCGCAATTGCCCTGCCTCGATATTCGACTTCATAGTCGAGATTTTCGGCAGGTACTGCTTTCTGACCCGAAACTAGCCCCTGTTTAATCGCCACCTTGTACCGGCATGCAAAGTAATCGCTCAATGTAAATTCATCAATTGTCATTTTTTGGGTTCATCATATTCTTCTTGCAAAATGCTACTTTGAAAATACCTTGTGATCAAGTGTCAGACCTGAGCATGGACTTGTTAGCCTCTATGACTCTTCGCAAGAATCCTGCGACAAGCCCCCTGCCTTCAGTGTATATTTCTGACCCTAGGAGCCTGTTCGACATTGACCGTTTTACTGCGGCGAACGATCCGCAACGATCTACGTCGTTCTCGCCCCGGAGAATCCTCCCAGTATTCCAGCGAATACACCTCCGGCTTTTCCGGGCCTGCGGCCTCGTATCTGGTCGCACCTCCTTCGCCTCATCACGAAGGCAATGTCGGACAGGCTCCTAGAAACCTGTGCCGATATTTTTGCCCAGTGAGGTGCGGTTCGTGAAACGTCCGACTCGACAATCGACCAGAAAACCAGTGATCGGTGTCATGGGTCCGGCCAAGGCCGGTATCCGAGAATTGGCAGACGCCAAAAGCTTGGGAGAGCTCATCGCACGTCAAGGATGGGTGGTGTTGACCGGAGGGCGAGCGAGCGGTGTGATGGACGCGGCCAGTGAGGGAGCGAAGTCGGTGCCCGGCAGCTTGACGATCGGGATTCTTCCGGATGGCAAAGCGCGGGTGTCTCGATATGTGGACGTGGCGATCGTCACAGACTTGGGCCAAGCACGCAACAACGTGAACGTCATGTCCAGCGACATCATTGTGGCCTGTGGGCTTGGTGGTACTGGAACGGTTTCGGAAGTTGCGCTGGCACTAAAGGCAAAGAAAACCGTGATTCTGTTAGGAGCTGACAAGGCCGGGGTGGGCCTGTTCAAAAATCTCGCGCCGCATCTCGTCCATGCCGCTGCCTCGCCCGAAGAGGCGGTGAAGCTGATCGGCGATCTGCTCTAACCAAACCCCACCCTGCTTCGCGCTGGCATCAAGGCCGAATCCGATTTTCGGCCTGCCTGCTTTGTCTCCCAACAGTTTTCAGCATCCTGTTAGAGCTTGGTCTTTATAATGATGGCTCGGACTCGTTCTCGTTGGGCAGGCCTGATCCCTGTAAACTCGAGGCCGAACGTTGCGCCGTTGACCCACCGCACCAGGGCTTCGTCGATGCGTAGAGGCCATTTCTGGTCGTGAAGGAACAGGGACAGGCGGAACACCATGCCGGCTTGCACCGGGATAAGGGATGTCGCTTGGCAACCGTTCGTGGAAAGATCCAGGACTGTCGCTTCCCCCTCGAAGTCATCCTCTCCAAAAAAGAATAGACGGCAACTCACACTGAGACGGCGGCCCCGACGTTCCGCCATCGCGTCGTGGTCAGAGCTTAAAGCTCGGGTGGATCTGGGGTCTTGCGTGGCCACGGATCACGTCCTTTTCCTCAATCATCCAGAGAAGAAATACATGAAGCATGAAACTACTCTACCGAACGAGTTGTCAGGCCACCTTGCTCACGAGGAGTAATCTGGGAAAAGAGCCAACAAGGTCTTGATCGCAGTATAGCCAATTAGTTCATGTATGGAACAAAAACCTCGTAATCCGCTATCGTATCCGAACCGACCTCTTCCATGGTCTGTGTAGAAAGAGGGCTTGACCTATCTGGAATCGACCTGCGAGAAGAGAGACTTTATGATCGAGGGGTGATACGACGGTAGAACGACACCCCAACCAACGAATGGCCGCATTGACCCATTCGGAGATTCGAGCGAGGAGCCAAGCCTGCGTCCAGGCAAAGGGCTCAATTGGCGCAAGGGGTTTGCGATACGCCGGTTCCACCGGTGGTGCTTCGAGCTGCAGTGCAGGCGCACAGCAGCCAGCGGGTGCGAAGTCGCCCTCCGCCCCTAATGCTTTACCCTTTTCCAGTTCAATGCCCCATCTTTGGGCCAGCAGCAGTGTCTCCCCGCGAGACGAGTTTGAAGCGAACGGTTGACTCACAGTGAGGGCATTTGGCTCGAACGGTCGACTCATCGAGGAATTCATATTGGTTCTCTGTGAGCCACATGAGTTGAGAGCACTTGGGGCAGCTACGGACTTGCGTTGCCATGATGTTCCTCGTACACTCCGTGTAAATTTAGTTTCGGTTACTGGGAGATAATCTAGTACAAGATGCCTCCAACCCTCAAGCCCGCCATCACCTTCGCTGAGAAGAGGGACCTCGACCCAGCCAAGCTCGTCGGTCTCTACCAGCAAGCGCCTTGGGCTCAAGGGCGGACACTCGATAACACACGCGAGATGCTGCGCCACACCGATATAGCCGTGACGGCTTGGGACGGTGACCTGTTGATCGGATTTGGACGGGTATTAACGGACTATGTCTACCGAGCGACCATCTGGGATGTCATCGTCGATAAGGCCTACCAGGGCCAGGGCATCGGCACCGATATCGTCCAGCGCATCCTAAACCACTCTCGTCTCAAGAAAGTCGAACTCTTCTGGCTTTGCACCCGCATGCCGGGATTTTACGAAAAGCTTGGTTTTAGCGCAAAGGAGCAGACGGGGATGGTGTGGAGCCGATCAAAGCAAGGCCAACGGGAGTAGCAAGCTTGCTCCGAGCCTGACATCGTATGTCTCTCTGCCCATCCATCGTATCTGATGTGGAACTCCCACAAAACGGGGATTCCACGTTATTCAAGCTACCTCGAATATTCAGAAACTAAAAGAAGAGTTTGGCGCCGAAGAGGAAGCCGAAAGAAGAGGCGTTCCAGTCATTGTCCCGTGAACCATTCACCGTGGCGTGGCCGTCATTGCGCTTGTAGGCCATTTCCGTGTTGAGGCAAACTGTTTGGTGAACATGTAGTCGACGCCCCAGCCGATTCTTTAGGCGAAGGTTTGCTGGGGAAGATGCGGGTCGCATTGTTTTCATCGAAACTATTCACATTCACCCGGAAGCTCATGATGGCATAGGGGCTGATCGGACCAAATCACACCGGCCGAACTTCGACTGTCGGCAGCACCGACACGGTGTATCCTCTGGAACATTTGAGAGACCGTGTCACGATGGCTCATCTCTTTACCGTAAGTCCCATGCCTCATAACTCTCAGGCTCGTAGGTGCTTCCTCTTCTGCAACAATCTAAGGATTCGGCAACTTCTGCATCGATCCTGAGAAGCGACAGTTCCATCCGGTACCTTATAGGGCAGCTACTGACTCGTGAATGACACAGTCGCGTATCCATAGCCCTACAGTCAGGTTGAAATGAGATATTTAGTGTATGTGAGCATGCGCGGCATGTTTCATTCTTTTTGGAGAGAGAAACACCGAGACAAAGAAGACACTTGTGGCGAGAAGGACGATCGCAGGTCCCGAAGGCACATCCCAGGTGGCAGAGATCACCACTCCAGCTATGGCCGTGGTGACGCCGATGATGATGGAATAGAGGGTAAGCGTCATGAGGCTGGAGGTGAGTTGATACGCTGTTGAGGCAGGAATCAGAATCATGGCAAACACGAGAATGGCGCCGACAGTTTTCAAAGAGACCACGACTGTGAGCGCGACCAGTGTCAACAGAAGAAAGAACATCCGTCGCGCTGGGACGCCTGAGGCCTCGGCCATCTCTTGATCGAAGGCGATAAAGTATAGTTCCTTCGAAAACAATACAATGAGACCGAGCACCAGGATGCTCAACCCGCCAATAACGCGTAGCTCTTCACTCGTGACCGACAGTACGCTGCCGAATAAATAGCCGTACACTTCCGCGTTGTAACTTTTCATGAGGCCGATGAAGAGAATGGCCAGCGCCATCGTTGTGGTGTAGAGAATGCCGATCGAGACATCCAGTTTCATCCGGCCTTTTTCTTCAACCCAGCCTGTGATCCACACGGTGGCAAGACCAAAGAGGATCGCCAGCCCCATCGGCGGCCATCCCATGAGGTAGCCCAGCGCCACGCCGGCAAACGCCGCATGCGACGTGCCTGCCCCGACAAATGCCAACCCTCGCAGCACGACGAACACGCCGATGACGGAGCAGAGCCCTCCTACCATCGCCGCCGCGAGGAGGGAGCGCTGCATGAAGTCATAGGTGAATAGTTCAAGCATCGTACGGTATGGTCAATGATGATGATGGTAGTCCTCAACGATGACGAAATCTTTCTCTGTAATCACCAGCTCTTTCCCATAAACCTCACTGAGGATTTCTGGTTTAAGGACATCGGCGGGAGGCCCTGCGGCGTAAAGGCGGGTCTTGAGGAGCACGAGCCGGTCCACCCGTGATCGGATCATATTGATGTCATGGGTGATCAAGAGCACAGTGAGTCCAAGTTCGTCGTGCAGGTGTTCGACCAGCTCAATCACATTATGCTGAGCGGTAATGTCTAGTCCTGTAGTCGGTTCGTCGAGCAGGAGGACTTTAGGCTGTTGGGCTAACGCCCTCGCGATGAACACACGCTGCTGCTGGCCGCCGGAGAGATGGCCCAGAGCCGTGTTCTTGTGTCTCTCCATCCCGACATGGGTGAGAGATTCGATCGCAATCTCCTGATCTTTCGGTCCTGGACGCTTGAACAAACCCAGTGCGCCGTAGCGGCCCATCATCACCGTTTCAAGGACCGTGACCGGAAAGTTGCGGTCCACGACACCCTTTTGCGGGAGGTATCCGATCTTAGCACGGTGGTGGCACCGCAATTCATCGCAGGCACAATCAAAAATATGGAGATGGCCCTTGATGGGAGCCATGAGGCCCAGTACGGCTCGGCAGAGTGTGGTTTTCCCCGATCCATTAGGACCGATGACGCCGAGAAACTCGCCAGTGTTGATGGAAAGGGAGATATCCTTGAGCGCGATGACGCCGGGAAATCCAAACGACGCGTGGTCGAACCGAATAATAGGCTCGTGGGAGTCTGGCACGAAACCCGGCGCTCCTTCCAGCGTTGAGGAGATAGCCCGCACAGCCGCTATGGAAACTCTAGGGCGTTGGCCAATTGGAGCACATTATAGCGGAGCATGTCGAGGTAGGTCTCGGTCCCTGGTAGACCTCCCGGTAACGTGGTCAAGACGACGATTCGTGTCTTGGTTTCCTTGGCAAGTAGCTCGGGAAGTTTTTGGCTGAGCTGGATTTCCGATACGATGACCTTGATCCGGTCTTTCTTGATCTTGTCGATCAGGGATTGCAGCTGAAGGGCTGATGGCTCTGTGCCGGATTGCATCTGAATAGTCGCAGCCACGTCGAAACCAAAGCGCCTTGCCAGATAGGGCCAGGCTGGATGGTGAGCGATGAAGCGACGATCCGGCAATTGTTTGACCCGGTCCGAGAGTTCTTTCCGGAGTCGGTCTAATTGCTTCAGATAGATGGCTTGATGGTTTCGGAAATCTGTGGCATGGGCGGGATCGGCTGCGATCAGGGCTTCAGTGATATGGCGCAGCATAATGGCGACGTTTTCTGGATCCATCCAAATATGGGGGTTGCCGCCTGACCCGGTCGTTTTTCCCCCCTGGTGTATCCCGTCTCGATGATCGGTGTGGTCACGAATCAGGCCGATTCCTTGAGATGTCGTGACAACGCGAAGCGACGGGCTCCCGGCATTCTTGACCAGTGAGGAGACCCATACCTCAAGACCGATCCCAACCTCGAACAATAGTCGAGCCTTTCGCACGGCGACCAAGTCGCTCGGTCTCGGCGAGTAGGTATGCTCATTTTCATAGCCGCTCAGCAGAGAGGTCACCCGTACGTGGGGCCCGCCGATTTGTTGAGCCAGATCTTTCAGAACAGGAATTGTGACGACGACATTGAGCGGCTCGTCCGGCGAGGAGGCAAGGGCAAGAGGCGCTGCGATCAGACCGGCGCCGGCGAGGAGACACCAGAGGAGAATTACGGACCGGAAAATTAACATGGGCGAGGACGGTAACATCGGGTCCTATCGTTGTCAACGCAACGATCTGCCTGTATGGCCGGAGTGTATTGACGATGTTTCCCTGCTTGACCCCACTGGGTAGTTCCATTAGCGTAGCGGTCCTACAGCTGTTGGCAGGCGATCAGTGGAGGGATCAAAGGATGCACATCGTAGGGCTCATGTCTGGAACATCCGGTGATGGTGTCGATGCAGCACTCGTGGACATTACTGGGAGAGATCGCTCGCTGAAGGCGCGGACGCTTGCGGCACACACGCTGGCCTATCCACGCTCGTTACAGCAGCGCATTCTCTCCGCGTCAGTTTCGGGGACGGTCGCGGAGGTCTGTCACCTCAATGCGCTACTGGGTGAATGGTTTGCGAACGCGGCGCTGCACGTTATTCGACAAGCGAAACTTCAACCGAGCAATGTGGCATTGATCGGCTCTCATGGCCAAACCGTGCATCATCTTCCGCATGGTATCCATGCGCCGGGAGTCGGCGCCATTCGTTCCACTCTCCAGATCGCCGAGCCGGCCGTCATTGCCGAACGAACGGGGATTACCACTGTAGCCAATTTCCGATCGCGTGACATCGCCGCAGGCGGCCAAGGGGCTCCGCTGACGCCGGCAGCACATGCGTTGCTCTTAAAGCATGCGCGTCGCGCACGGTTGGTGGTAAATCTTGGGGGCATCAGCAATGTGACGTATGTGCCGAAAGGGGGACACCTCAGCGGAGTGCAAGCATTCGACACTGGGCCGGCCAATATGGTGCTGGACAGTCTCATGGTGCGCGTGACCGACGGACGGTTGTTGATGGATCGTGAGGGAAGACTGGCCATGAAAGGGCAGGTTGATTCACGACTGTTGGGTAAGCTGCTCGCGCATCCTTTTCTGTCCAAGCGGCCACCCAAATCGACCGGGCGGGAAGCATTCGGTCCTGATCTCATCACGGAGCTGATTGCTATCCAGCAACAACGTAACCTCTCGATCGAGGATTTATTGGCGACATGCAGTATGTGGACGGCCAAGGCGATAGGAACCTCGCGACGGTGGATCATCGGTGAGATCGACGAAGTGGTGGTGGGCGGCGGTGGCGTCCGTAACCGTGCGATCATGAACCATCTCGCGACGGTCTTTGCCCCGATTCCAGTCACTACGTTTGAGGCCTTGGGGTGGGACAGTAAAGTGTTTGAGGCGGTGGCCTTCGCTCTATTGGCCTATCAGACCGTGACTGGACAGTGGGGCAACATCCCGTCTGTGACGGGCGCGACCCATCCTGTGCTTCTTGGCACCATTGTCCCGAACGGGCCTCGGTGGCGTGAATCCATTTCCGGGCGATAGCGACACGATGGAGATCGTATTCATTGGCCTTGCCGTCGCGCTCCTGACTTTCCTGGTCTTCCTGGCTTGGCGGCTCAAGATCTCATCCACTGCTGAGCCAGCCAGGAAAGAGCCCTTTGTCCTTCCTCCAGGCGTCACATTGCGTCCTCAGCCTCTGCTGAATGACACTGATCTCTTGCTCTACAATCTCATACGGTTGGCCGTAGAAGATCACTATCTTGTCTTTGCGAGGGTTCCGCTCTGGTCTGTTGTCAGTGTCGAGGCGGAAAGAACGGCTCGTTCACAGGTATTGAGACAGATCGCGCTGAAACAACTCGACTTTGTGTTGGTCCATCCAGGAACAAAGGCTGCGGATCACGTCGTGTTACTTGAGGAAGGTTTCCCCCCTCAGCCACATGAGGTCACTCGGAGACAAGAGATCCTGTCTGTCCTACAGGCAGCCGGCATCACGTTGACCACCTTGAATTCAAACACCTCCTATACGGTTCCTCATCTGGCTCAGCTGTTTGGTGTCAGCGATGACGAGTGACGGCACCGCGTATTGCCGACACATCCGCTGTTTGTCTTAGGATGGCGTTATTCAGAAGAGCTGTTGCCGGTCAGCTGAGGGACCGATTCCTCATCCCGCATCGGCGCCACATCAAGGGCTTTCCGAGCCAACTCTGCTTCAGCGCTTTCAGGATATTGATCGACCACTCGTTCATACGTCATGCGAGCTTTCTCGTGATCCTTCAGCCTGGTATAGGTTTGCCCGATCTTCAAGGTCGAGGCTGCAAGCTTCGGACTCAGCGGGTAGTAGGACACAACGTGGTAGAAAGACTTCAAGGCTTCCTTGTAGCGCCCTAATCGGTAGTGGCATTCTCCTGCCCAATATTGCGCATTGGCAGCCAGCGAGGACTGTCCGTGGAGTTCGAGAAAGAATCGGAACCCAGCCAGCGCAGCCTCGTAATCCCTGTGCTTGAATTCCTCCATCACTCGATCATAGAGGTGTCGAGACGACTCTTGCACATTGGAAGGGGCGGCGACGGCCAGATTGAGAGAAAACAGTACCACAATCATTCCTGAAAGCATGCTCATCACCATCTTCACCATATTGCCTCCGTGGTGCTCATCAATGTTTGGGTATCCTTTCTCTCGTAATAACGCAATCGCCGTGCCACTATGCAGTTATCCGGCACGGCGAAAACCGTCGAGAATCCACAAGCTTGGTGCCTTTCGATACTGTGAGTTGAAGAGTGACTGTCTCCGCCTTCTCGACAGATTTGTACGATCTGTTCGCGAGCCTACCCTCTTGAAGAATAGAGCCTCCTACTCAGCAACGTGGCTTTAGTAAATGGTTTGTGGGAAACTTGACTCGCTCGCTTATGGTCGAAATAATGCCGCTCGATCGTTTAGCAGGTTAAAGACAAACTAAGTTGGCAGGTCTAGGTTTCGGTGGTTCCCACGTGTGGCACAACAGGATGGCATTTTTACGGGATAATCAAAAGGCCGTTCAGCAAGGCCGCAGCGATTGAGTGCCTGAGGAGGTACATGCCGCACTTCGTGTGGGCCGTTTGCCCCTACAATAGGTCTGGCAAACGGGAAAACTCCTATAGCGATTCCGACCTCCGAGAGCCTTTTGGTCGTGGAGGGGCTGAACGAGGCGAGAACGATACTGGTGGATTTTTTCAGCAGACTGTTAGATCAGAGTCTCCTGAGTAGCACGGCGACCGTGAGCGAGAGAACGGTGTGGTGAAGGGAGTAGATATGATGACTGATCCTCCGCCCAATCCACTCGGAGGAAAGACCTTGATCGTCGACGCAAACGACAGTGACTCGTACCCGCGACCCAGTGCGGCACTACTCGATGCTGGAGAGCAGGACCAGGTGTTTGTTCGCCCTGGAATCTATGAAGATAAAGTCTTTATCACGGGGCGACCAATTCATTTGGTGGGGGCTGGTCGAGATGAAGTACAAATCTTTTCCCGCCGTGGGGGGCCCCTCTATCTTCAGCAGGTCCCAGGCGGTCGTGTCTCCGGCATCACGTTTCGTTATGTTGGAAGCGATCAGCATTCTGCGATGAACCTGCTCGACTCCTCTTGTACTGTGACACAATGCCGTGCCACGGAGGGTATCCTATCCGGCGTGGTGATTTATGGCCCGCGGTCGCGGCCGACATTTATTGAAAACGAAGTTTGTGGCAACCGTGAATCGGGGATTTTTGTGTTTGCCGGCGCGCAGCCGAGGATCGCCGATAATGTCTGTAGCGGCAACCACCATTTCGGTATTGCGGTGCGGGACTCTGGGAGCCATCCGGAACTTGTGAGAAACCGGTGTCTGGAGAATATGCTGAGCGGGATTCTCCTCTTTCATCACGCGGAAGCGCTCCTCGTCGACAATAGGTGCAGCGAGAATCAGCATTGGGGGATGGTGATCACTCCAGACTGCCACACAACTCCCGGTCGGGAATCGCTCGACACTTCAAATATTCTTGCCCCCAATCCGCGTGGGGCCTTGATCGTGACGGACCAGCCATTAGGTGACATCGGCCGGTGATGAGCATGGATATCGAGGACAGTGGCACTCTGGAATCAGTGTGGAGAGGGTAGAACGCGAGGTCGGGGAAGAGCGAGAAGGCGTCTTTGGCCCTGATTCAGCAGATGTCGGTAGTACGCGCTCGCTATGGAAGGAGATGCGCCGAGTGAGTCCCAGAGGCTTCGTGAAGGTGAAGCGCGCTGCCGCCTTGCTGTTTTACCCGATACATAGCCGTGTCGGCGTGCTTCAGTAATTCGTCAACAGGATGATCGTCCTGAGGATAGATCGTAATTCCGATGCTGACGCCGACTGAGATGTGGTGCCCCTTGAGCTCGAACGGCGCAGCGATGGATTCAATGATGCGCGTTGCCACCACGACGATGTTCTGTTCGGAAGAGACCCCTTCAAGAATAATCGTGAACTCGTCCCCGCCCATCCGAGCCACGGTATCGACTTCCCGCACACAGACCTTGAGTCGTTCAGATACGGCTTTGAGCAATTCGTCCCCCATATCGTGGCCGAAGGTATCATTCACCGCTTTGAACCGATCGAGATCGAGGAGCATGAGACCAATCGGTTGTTGCAGGCGCTTGGTTCGAGCCATGGCTTGAACAAGCCGATCGCGAAAGAGGCTACGATTCACCAGTCCAGTCAAGTGATCGTACTGTGCAAGGTAGGTCAGATGTTCTTCAGTGCGTTTCCGCTCGATGGCATAGCGGACTGCACGAGCTAACAGCTCTGGATGTCCCTGGCCTTTGACAAGGTAATCCTGCGCCCCCTGTTGAACAGCTTGAAGAGCCAGACTTTGGTCACTCACGCCGCTCAGGACGACAACGGGGATCATTGGACTGGTAGCATGGACCTGTCTGACCGTCGGGAGACCGAACGCATCAGGTAGAGAGAGGTCCAGGAGTACGGCATCGAATCGCTCGCGGCTCAGAAGTGTGAGTCCTTCGCCCAACGTTTTCGCACGGGTAATCTGGAACTCCTCGATGCTCCATTCAGAAAGAAGATCCTGCGTGAGCTGAGCGTCGACGTCATTGTCTTCGACGAGGAGCGCTTTGATCATCTGACACCCTCGCTATCGCGTGAACCCCTAAGTCGATTCCTCGTTGCTAGATCTGGACCGATTGTCTACGACAAGGCCGGCTATTAGGAGGAATTGATTATAGCCAAGAGACGGGAGAGGATAAAGAAAATGCAACAATACAGAAAAGAACAAGCGTGACAGCATAGGCCTCACAATACCACCCTTTCCGGTGATACCATGAACCGCCCGTTGTAAGAAGATACAAACCAACGAGATCGTTACCTATGGGCGATCAAGAAATACTAAGGCGGATGACCGGGATGCAGGCACCCTGGTTTAACCCACGTGGAGCGCTCAGCTCAGCGACGAACCTCTCGGCTTATTACGATTGTCAGAGTTTGTCAGAGAGTGAGGCGTCAAAAAGGGCCCGAGGTAGGTGATGACTACCCTATAAAGGTGAGAAGGGTGAAGGGTATGGATAGACTCCGCTTGGGGGACGTTCGGGGCCAACTGCCCCTTCGCAGGCATACCCTGGCTCGAAGGGCCAAAGAAGGGATCGACCTTGCCAAGACCCTCTCACGTGAACCGTGCTCAGCGAGACTCCAAGTCGAGCTGCCTCCTCACGCATCGTGGAGAGGCACTCTTCGTAGGAATTTGCTCGGCGGCCCAATATGATCGGGTTGCCTGTCTGGCTATGGAATACGGTATAGGACTCAGCGCAGCCTGCCAGGACCAGTATCATGATGAGCACAAGGCCTCTCGTCATGCGCATTCATCCTCACGAGCCGGAATGACTATTTTCAGACATTTACCCTTACCATACACTGGATCGAGATGTCAGCGCGAGAGGGATCTCATTTTTGACGAGCCGACCTAAGCGGACTTGGTCTTCACCAGGCATTTGAATAAATTCAACACCAAATCGTCGCCCCTCGCACCAGCGTACTTTGGCTAATCCGATTCGGAGGGCAGGCGTGGTGTCAGGGACGAGCATTCTCATCTCAAGATAGGAGCCGAGCTGTACTGGTTTTCGGCTGTGGACGGCGCAGCCAGGGACAGACACGTTGAGCACGGTTCCTTCCCCCACGTAGGCCTCTCCGGCAAACACAACGGGGAACTGTGCGTGGATTCGCTCACAGTACCTAAGTTTCACCACGGCGGTCGATTCCTTTGGTCAGACGATTGGAAGGGAACAGAGTACCACAGTCTTCTTCGGCACGCGAGCGGACCCCTCGTTCGAGGAGTCTGGCACAAGAGAAATTGGAACTTCCGCCTTCTCTCAAATGAGTCACAAAATGCGTCAAGGATGGCCAAAACAAGGGAAGCCTTCACCCTAATCCCCCACGAAAGCTAGAGTCACGGGTAGCTACAAGTCATTGTAATGCTTATATAACCAAGCATTTACTCCTCCCTGCAGAAGGGCATGGAACCTGCGCTTACAGCGTCACAGGACGGGGTCAACTCCTAAGTGCCATGAAAGACGTGCCGCCGCGCTACACAGGTTTCGGCCCAGGGAGGAAACAAAGATGAACAGGGTCGAGCATCACAACGAACCTTATCATGATGACGTGGGGCGCCGGACATTCAGGCACAAGGGCCTCGCCAGATATATTGCCTGCGCAGTTCTGATACTGACGGCAACTTGCGCACCCGTTGTTCTCGCCGATGCGCAGGCCTATGAATACGTCGGTTCCTCAAGGCTGGTGGCCTCCACGAATGTACCGACAGACGAGCCTGTTACAGCAATTCGCCGCAAGGCCCGGTATCACAGTGGTGTGGCGAATCTAGAACTTGAGCAAGCAGTCATCCATGCGGCTCAGCAGCACCACGTTCAACCGGCCTTGCTTCTTGCAGTCATGAAAGCCGAGTCTTCCTTTAATCCGATCGTGATCTCGAAGGCGGGGGCGGTAGGGCTCATGCAGCTGGTTCCGGAAACCGCCATCCGCCATGGCGTGCGCAATCTCTACGATGCGAACGAGAATATCACCGGTGGGGCCAAGCATCCTGCGTTACCTCCTAGACCGGTTCCACGGCAACATCCGGTTAGCCTTGGCTGCCTATAACGCAGGCGAACGCACGGTGGATCGATATGGACAGATCCCACCCTACAAGGAAACACAGAATTATGTAAAAAAGGTGCTCGTGTACTATCGTAGCTACAAGAAGGACGGTTGGGTCATGCCGGTTGTGATTGCTGTCCCATCTATGCACGCAGGCCGACCGTACTAATCGATCGCCTGTGATGTCGTGTGGCTCTTGGGACGTATGACTCAGAGTAGGGATCCATCCCAGAGGCAGGGGTCCCAAGCGTCTACGGGGATCAAAAAGTGAGGCGAACCGTACAATTCGAGAGTTGAGGGAGTGGAGGCGTTAGACGGGCTTTTCAGCAACGTATTCCAAGTACTTCCACAGTTCCTTGGCGTCACCTTCAGTCAATACCAGAGGAGTATTGTTAGCGGATCCGGCGAAATAGACTTTTAGTGATATCTCATCTTGCCAAATCTGTGCTTCGCAGTAGCTCACACGATCGAGGTTCAGGGCTTTCTTGCCAATACGAACGAAGTGCATAACATCTCTCCGCCTTGCACCGATTCCTCGCCGACTATATCACCGCATGGCCTTCCGTCAAACGCTTACCGTTTTTTCTGACAAGGTCTCGTAGGCAAGATGTAATTGAGAACTTGAAGACGGCTGAGGTTTCCTGGGCATAGATCAGTTAGGGA
Organism: uncultured Nitrospiraceae bacterium; assembly: GCA_963821465.1. Taxonomy (GTDB): domain Bacteria; phylum Nitrospirota; class Nitrospiria; order Nitrospirales; family Nitrospiraceae; genus Palsa-1315. The sequence continues at coordinate 82,162 of CAWGDV010000022.1, forward strand.
GAAAAGGTTGGTTGCGAGGGCTCAGCCGCAGTCTTTTTTACCCCTATATTCTGGTCGCGTTAAAGCAGGTAAAACTCGATCCAGGAGTGCGTTTCAGAGGTTCAGTCCATCTGTGATGGTGGAGGGTCCGGCCTTGTTCCGCAGGAGGCCCTCACGGATGGAGTCCCCTAGCTCCACGACAACGCATATGCCTTGCCATAAAACCGACGGGCTGCTCGGAGGCCTTCGACGCAGGGGGGTGCGGATTTGAAAAGCCATACGGAGTGCGGACTCCCCGTCTCCGGCCAGGACGAATTACGCGAGATACAGGATGGGACTAGTCGTACGACCAAAACGGCAGATTTGACATCAGTGCCTGTCCCACGCTAACTGGCCCCCGATGGTAGCGGAGGTTTGAGAGGGGCTTGTGCAGTCCTGCCAGCCTGCTGAGAACTCCCATGTCTAAGCAGAGGGCATCGGCCCACTCGCCCGAAATATTTACTCACCACTAGCCTGAATAATTCATGACTGTGGAAACAAAAAAAGCCATCGAGGCCTCAAACTATGCTATAGGAGCGGTGTCTAGACGCTTCCACGCACAACCGGGAGGAGACTCGATGGCGACAGACTGTATCCCCCAACTGACCTTGAAATTCCAGCAGAAGATGAAGCCGGTAGTGGCGTGCTTCGACACGGAGCACGCGAGTACAGATGGCGGGGCCCTCCTGCTCAAGGCCCTGGACGAGCGGCTGGCGCTGACCGAGGACGTGGCAGCCTGCCTGCCGGACCGGCGCGACCCGCGGAAGGTCCAGCACGCACTGCGCGACCTGGTGCGCCAGCGGGTGTTCGGACTGGCCTGTGGGTACGAGGACGGCCACGATGCGGCCCGGCTGGCGCACGACCCGATGCACAAGCTGGCCGTGGGCCGGGATCCGCTCTCCGGGGCAGCTCTGGCCTCGCAGCCGACGCTGTCTCGCTTTGAGAATGCCATGGGACCGCGGGCCTTGTATCGGATGGGCCGGACGTTGGCCGCGACGGTGATTGCGCAGCACCGCCACCGGCTCAAGGGGCGTGCCCGCCGGATCACGATTGATCTGGATCCCACCGACGATCCCACCCACGGGCAGCAGGCATTGGCCTTCTTCAATGGACATTACGATACGTGGTGCTCTCTGCCCCTGGTGGCGACGCTGACATTCAACGACGAAGCCGAGCAGGATCTGGTCGCCGTGGTGTTGCGGCCCGGCAACAGCCCGGCCAAGCACGGCGCGTTCGGACTCCTGCGGGCCCTGCTCCGTCGGCTGCGGCGGGCATTTCCTGGCACGCCGCTGCGGGTGCGCGTGGATGGGGGATTCGCCGGGAACGACTGGTTGGACTTCTTGGAAGCGGAGCGGGTCGAGTCTGTCGTGGGGCTGGCCTGCAACCCGCGGCTGGCGCAGCGCGCCGGTCGCCTGCTGGGCGAGGCCTACGGCCTGTCGAAGTACAGCGGCCGCACCGAGCATGTCTACGGAGAGACGCTCGATGCGGCCCAAAGCTGGTCGCATCGCCGGCGCGTGATCATCAAAGCCGAAGTAGTTCGGCTCCCTGGGCGGGATCCCAAATGCAATCCGCGGTTTGTCGTGACCAATCTCCGCGCGGCCCCGGCCACGGGCTATGCGATCTATTGTCCGCGCGGGGACATGGAGAATCGGCTCAAGGAGTTGCACGACGGGCTGGCGCTGGACCGCACGAGTGGCTCGCAGTTCTGGGCCAATCAGTTCCGGGTGTTACTGACGACGGCGGCCTATGTCCTGCTGCAGGCGTTGCGGCAACAGGCCCACGGCACGGACTGCGCTCGCGCGCAGGTGTCTACGCTGCGGGAGCGGCTGCTCAAGATGGCCGTGTGGGTCGAACGCTCGGTGCGCCGCATCGTGTTGCACCTACCCCGCACGGCCCCCTGGGGCACAACCTGGCACCGGGGGGCCGTAGCCGTCGGCGCGGTACCAGGCTAACCGCACACCCAGGCTCGTACAGAACGGTGGCGCAGAGGGATCAGACAGGAGCCGTGTGTCGTGAATCTCCCGCTCAGGACGTGCGACGACCACCGGACCACTCCAAACATAGAAAAGGGGGCACCTCCACCCCGAATCGCTACCGCGCCAAGGGACACAGGAGTTGCCCCCTCATCCAGAATGGCTTCCACGTACCTTCTGACCATCGGTCGTGAATAATGTGGGTTAGGAGCCTGTCGGACTTCCCGCATTATACAATCACAAAAAACCGACGCCGTCCTCTTGCCCCTCGGTATACTGACGCGTGTTCCTCAACAAGCGGGAGAGTCTGTATGAGCCGGTTCAAGCCCATCAAACGTGAGATGAACTACCTGTTCCCGCCGTCGATGAACGATTGGCTGCCGGAACAGCATCTGGCCCGCTTCATCGTTGAAATCGTCGAGCAACTCGACGTGCAACCCATGGAGCGCGCCTATGGCACCAGCGGTAGTGCCCCGTTTCACCCGGCATTGCTGCTCTCCATCCTGGTGTACGGCTATGCCACGGGCGTGTTCTCCAGCCGCAAACTGGAGCACGCCACTTATGATTCCGTCGCGTTTCGCTTTGTCGCCGCCGACGAACACCCCGACCACGACACCTTGAACACCTTCCGCAAACGCTTCCTGAAAGAGATCGCAGGGCTGATGGTGGAAGTCCTGCTGATCGCCCGTACCCTGGGGGTCCTCCAACTGGGTAACATCGCCTTAGACGGCAGCAAGCTCAAAGCCAACGCCTCCAAGCACAGCGCCTTGAGCTATGGACATATCAAGAAGCTGGAAGCGCAACTGCACGGCGAAGTCAAGAAGCTCATGACATTAGCCGAGGCGGCGGATAACGAGAAGATACCGGAAGGCCTCAACCTGCCGGCAGAAATCGCCCGCCGTGCAGACCGCCTCAAGGCGATTGCCACCGCTAAAACCACAATAGAAGCACGAGCCCGGGAACGCTTTGCGCGGGAGCAGGCCGACTACCAGGCCAAACTGGATCAGCGTGAGGCCCAATCAAAAAAACGCGGCAAGCCGCCTCGCGGCAGCGCCCCGCGTCCCCCGGTCGCGGGCGCGCAGGACAAGGATCAACTCAACCTCACCGACGAAGAATCACGCATCATGAAAGTCGCCGGGGGCGGATTTGAGCAATGCTACAACGGACAGCTTGCGGTGGACATGGACAGCCTGCTGATTGTGGCCACCGACACGGTGCAGGCGTGCAACGACAAACAGCAAGTCAAACCGATGCTCACGCAGCTCGATACCCTCCCCGACGAACTGGGAAAACCGGTCAACCTGATCGCAGACACGGGGTACTTCTCCGAGGCCAACGTCACGGCCTGTGGTGAACAAAACATTACCCCGCTGATTGCGGTGCAGCGCGAATCGCATCATCCCGATCCGCTGGCGCGCTTTGCCGAACCGCCGCCCCTTCAAACAGGCGTCACGGAGGGAGAGAGGATGCGGCATGCGCTCCTGACGATGGCGGGGCGGGCACTCTACGCGAAACGCAAATGCACCGTGGAGCCGGTCATCGGCATTGTCAAATCGGTCATGAGATTTCGCCAATTCTCGCTGCGCGGATTGGCACACGTCAAAGGTGAGTTGAATCTGGTCGCTATGGCGTGGAATTTGACGCGGATGTTTGTCTTGGCAGGGTCGCTCAGAGCCGCAACGGCCTGATGGCCGACGACAACCACCCTTGATGAGAGGCTGAGAAGCGAGTTGAGGGAAACCTGGACCGCTGTTTTATGACAACACGCTCACATTTGCCTGACAAGGCCGAGTTGCTGATAGATTCAACAGGAAGTCCGACAGGCTCCTAGGACTTTCCCTAGTTTTGCAAGTCGGCCAATCGGTGTATCCTCATCTTTTCAATCCAGACAATCAGGCGCTTAAGGTGACCATACATTTTGTCCGCCACGGTGCTAAGACCCACATTCAGGCCAGAGCGGTGAGCTGCCCTGCATGTGCTTCAACGTACTGCCGTCGGTCTGTGCGGCATAGTTTCAAAGATTTCCTCCGCCGACTGGGAGGTTGGTTTCCTTGGCATTGCAGGCAGTGCGGGAATCGATTTTATCGACGGAAACGATCCGAGGGCTAAGGACCATCCTTCAAGGATTATGTGAGCTCCGTTGAGAAGATTCAAACTAAGAAGATGGATACTCATCCCGTGGCCGGATCTTTCCGCAATCCTTTCCTCGCCTCTCGCGCTTCGTTCTCTGACACGTCCCGCACAGTATCGTCCGGCGTATACTTCCGATACCACCACCAGCCCTACTTGACGAGTTCCTGATTCAGATTCAAGCCATCGGACAGAAATACATCCTCAAATATTCGATTGTACGCATCGTGGCCGTGGGCCTTCCTGAGCCTCTCGGTATGCCGTTAGATCTGCGCCGTGGAGCTGTGGAAGAAAGAGAGTTCGCCGCCGGCCAGCAATTTAAGCTAATCGAGGAGAACACGGATAAAATGGCCGTTTAGAGCGAGGAACGAGAAGGGGATAGTGTGGAAATGGTTGAAACGAGTGGTTGCGGGGGAAGGATTTGAATCTTCGACCTTTGGGTTATGAGGCCGTAAGAGGTAATTTCTTAATACCCTAATTTTCCGTCTGGTTTCTCGCTTTTATAAACTACTTAATGACTTACAGCATTCTATCTGTTACAGTGGATCCCAGCCATTCCGATGCTTTTTGATATGTTTTAGCGCAATTTTAGCACAGTCGTTCCGAAATGAATGTTGGCATCATCCCGGATCCGTGTAAGCCCCCAGTCATCGTGGCGTGAGAGTCGCTTGCGTTTTGTCGCAGAGAAGGCTATAGAGGCCGACGAAGCTACATGGGCAGTGAACGGCACTTCTGAAGGGATCGCTCTGATGGAAGCAAGTCGGACGGAAGGACAGAGCGCACTGGTGTTGGTCGAGCAGAAGGCCAGAGAATTGGCCCACACCCTGCTGGCTTCTGAGCCGTGCGTGAAGGTGTTTGTATTCGGCTCCCGAGCCACTGGTCGTTCGGTAACTCGATCCGATATTGATCTTGGTATCGATCTAGCGCATCCGATCGCGCCAGAAGTCCTCGCGGCGATCCGTGAAGCGTTCGACGATCTGCCGATCTTGCAACAGGTGGATGTGGTCGATTTTTCCTCGGTCGACGGAACCTTCAAGACCGTCGCGCTCCAACAAATCAAGAGTCTTTATGAGCGACAAGCTGCGTAACCTGCTTAGGCTTCTGGATACAGCGCTCTCGCGCCTGGACCTCGCGTTGGCCCAACCGGTCAATGAATTTGTCCGTGACTCGTCGAATCAACGGTTTGAATTTACCTTCGAGTTATTTTGGAAGAGTTTGAAGGCCTACGCGGAAGAGTCAGGGCTCGAAGCCTTTTCGCCCCGAGATAGTATAAGGCTCGCGTTTCAGTTGGGCGTGATTCAAGAAAGTCAGGAGTGGTTCCGCATGTTGGAGGACCGCAATCTCACCAGCCATACCTACAACGAAGCTACGGCCGATTCCATCTATTCCCATCTCCCGACTTATACGCATCTCGTCCGTCAGTCGCTCGAAGAGTTAACACGGCGAGCGAAGGACTAACGGTCGAATCGTCATAGTCGTCACCGCTTCAGCGCGAAGAGACGTTCAAAAGAGTCCCACCTATTTGTTATCCTCTCCTCGCTCCCATCATTGCAGTGTTACGCGAGATATCTTTCGATACAACTGGCTTTCCATGGCGACCTTTCGCAAGAATTCAGGAGGCACTCCGACTTCCTCGAGCACAGATAGGTCAACAATCATACTACGCACGTAACCGTAATAGAGTATCGTTTCGCCACTGATGTTGTGATGTCCATCGGCCCGCCCATCATCGTATCTCCCGCTTGCAGGTTTTCCCTCGAGCCCACGTTGGAACAAGGCACGAAGGTACGGTGAGACTGGCCAACACGGTGCGGGAGATTCGGCCCTGGTACAACCATGACCTGCCGCACGATCATTTACAGGGACGGACACTCGGCGAGGTCTGGGCGGGGATCGATGTGTTTACGACCAAAACAGGCTATGGACAGCGGGATAAAATCGGCTCGGTTGCGGTGGAAACGACTAGCGCGTCGGGCCTGAACTCCTACCGGACAGGCGGACGGGACGCCCAATTGCGTCGAAAAACATTCTGCTTTTCTTTCCCCCTGACAGTTGGAGTTCTTCTCGGCTAACGGCACCTTGGCCAGCGATTTAGACGGAGTGGTCGGCTCTCTCCTCACCGCCCGCCATCAGATCTTCGATCACCTGCCCCAAACGCTGTTGCTCAGGTTCCGTGATTCGAAAGAAGGCCAGCCCGAATGTCTGGCCGCTTACCCACTGCACGGTTGCCGCTTCAATCATGAGTGGCCAATCGACATCTGGCGCATAGATGCGCAGCTCCAACAATAAGCCCAGTTCCACGGGAACAGGACTCTCGACACGACATCCGCCCGAAGACAGATCAAGCATGACGCCCGCCCCCTCCTTCTTCGTAGAACTCGAAAACGTGGTACGGAATTGCACACGAAGCCGCGGCGTCGCTCGGCGATCCACCGTCTTCATATCCATGACGGACTGACCTTCTACCTTTCCGTCAATCAAACGTTGGCCAAAGGCAATTCCGTGGATGTCGGCCTCCTGCTCTGTCGCATACAAGACATCGGCGGAGAATTCGCGAGTCTTGACGCCTCGGTGATTGTCCATGGAGATACAGATGCGCAACTGCCACTTCTCACCGTGTGCCAGGTGATGCGGAGAGGACTGGATTGTGTATCCCTGATACTCAAGAGTCTTTCCCATTGGCTTAATTCTTCCCTTTCGGCCAGCAGGCCCGTCTTTTCCAACGCTTGCCCAACAAGTCTCTTGCCAATCAGGAGAGCCTTAATTTCGGCTCACTTTCAACCATGTCGGTAATCGTTGCTTTTTTTATGAGACTACAGGGGGATATTGCGAACTATCCACGACCCACTCTTGTCTTCTGGCGCTTTCCCTTTCGACTCGTTCAAGGGTATCACAGGCGGGCGGAATGGGTACCAATTTCTTGATGTCTGCTTCTTGATATTGGACCTGTAGTTTAACCCGACTGCGACATCACCATTATTCTTCAGAGGCTTCGAACATTTTTTCAAGTCAGTCAGAATGAGGTGCGACTCAAACACGAAGGCTTGAGAAGCACGCTGGAGGAGGCTAGTTTCTGTTCGTTATACGTCGCAGTCTCTCCCGCAAACCTTGACACCTCCTCACAGACAGCCTACCCTTTTCGTCACCCGTCTGATTTGTGATGGTTGACATAGGAGGGAACCCATGGATTTGAAGCAACCGACCACACCAAAGACCACGCGCCAGAGACCCACCCGCCGAACGAAGCCAGGTTCTGACACACCTTCCGTGTCAACAAATCTCCACGAACGGATCGCCACACGAGCGTTTGAGAACTATGAACGACGCATCCGCCAAGGTCCTCTTGATGACTGGCTTCAGGCAGAGCAGGAGATCCTCGGACAAAAAACAACATGAAATACTGACATGCCGCATCGTGGTGGATACGGAAGTGAGGAGCAAGACTGACACATCACCACCCAGGCGACCTCTGACAAGATAAAGTGGCCTTTTGTAGACTTCGCTCCCACCACCTGTTCTAACCGTGCTTTCTCATTCTCCCATGCTAAACGGATGCTGTGAAATTCAGTGTGATTATCTGAAGACGTCGAATAATACTCGTAGACCGGCCTGTATCGTATAATTCCAGCCGGGAGAAAACGCTGTACCGTCAGGGCTTGTGTAGCCGTTCCGTAGGCCCAGAAAAACCGAGTCCATCTGGACTGCGGAACTCTTGTACCAGCGAAAGCCGGTCTCTTATTTGTTTCCCTCTCTGTGACATGCTAGCCTTCCTGAACGGAGATCCCATTTCACGCCAACGTTGCTCCAGTCTTGCCGAGTGTTGCGTCCCACCCGCGGAGTTTCTTGCCCACGAGCGACACCCTAATGGACCCGATCGCGCACACGTGTTCCGGCATTCTACTGGGGCAGGGGCTGCGTCCGCTCACAGCGGTACGGAAAACGACGCTGCTGGTGGCGGGATTGGCCGCCTTGTCCCCGGATGGCGACTCCGCCAGTTATCTCTGGAGAACGGACGCCTTTTATCGTGTGCATCACACCTACACGCATACGCTTGTGGGGCTTGTCGTGGTGGCGCTGATGCTGGCCACGATCGAACGCCGCTGGCTCACGGGCTCATGCCTCTGTGCCTATCCGCCTCAGCGGCATCGACTGTCCGGGGAAAGGCCAAGCGTTTGGCAAAGGCGCAGATCCGCTCGGCTCCCCGACCAGAACACATCTGAGCCCTGGCGTTTGGCTGTCCGAATATATCAGCCTGGTCGATACCATACTATTAAGCCTGTGCGATCGGTGGGGATGGAGATATATTGTGGCACATCCGCGATGAAGCGAACGCCATGGTGCGAGAGGGGCAGTCAGGCCCGGACGCTGGGGAAGACCATCAGCGTGGCAATACGATCATCTCGCCATAGCGTGTGTCATAGTCATCGGGTGTGAATCGAGCCAGCCCGCCCTCTGGATACCAAGTCATTTCGCCAAAGGTCACAGCGGTACCGATCGCGTAGAGATCCACACGCACGAACGGGAAGCCATGCGATAAAGCTTTCGCGGTCTCGATCATCAGGACCAGAGCGGACGGCTTCGGAATGACTTGACCACTTGATGGCTTCGAGAGGATAAACGGCAGCACGTTCCAATGAATATCAAACAGGTCTCGTTTGTGCTCCGTGAAGCGATCGGTAATCACTTGGATCATCATCGGTTCACCATTGAAGCAGAAAAACTTATAATCAGTCGGTACATTGTCGTGCTCGTCTTTCAGTAATCGCTCACAGATGATCCGAGGGGTGATGTCTTTATAGGCCCACTCCCGGGAGACCCAGTACTCGCTCCGCTTCATCCACTGCACCAGTTTTTGCCTCGCAGCTCCGACATTGAAACTCGCCTTCTCTTTGCAGATGAGGTTCTGCCCGGACCCATGGTTCACCTTGAGTACGAAGCTACTGGGCAGCGTCGTGAAATCAATGTACGCGGGATCGTCCCAGACGCCGTATAGGTCGTTGAGGATATGCCCGCAGCCTCGTTGCGTCACAAATTCACGCACCGAATATTTATCAGCGCACTGCGTCATGATGGGGAGCTGATGGTTGAGCGACAACCAATGGATTTTTTCGTTGAACGTCGTCGGGGCCTCCCAGTTCAAGCGCCGGCCAAAGTGCGCTTTGAATTGCGCCGAGTGCACGCATTTATCAGGGAGCCAATCGTAGCACCACTGCGAGATGTCCCGCTTCCATGGTCGTTGCCGCGCTTCATAGATCGCCATGCGCAGCGACGAGGGCAGAATGCTACGGGCCAGCGTTTTGATCATGCTCGCGGCTCTCGCTTTCCACGCGTTTTTGAAATCGCCAATCGCTGCATGGGTGGAAGCTTTTTCGCCCGAGCCAGTCGCCCTAGTTCGCCCCTGGCCTCCCACACTGCGCGCCGTCGCCTGGTCAGTGGGGGTGCGGGGGGCCTGACTCACGACATCTAATGGCCAAATCCTCTACTCAGATATAATGGCAGGCTTCTGATTGGTGAGCATCATCTAGGAGATTCGTTTTACCCATGGGCGTTGCGGAAATTTGTAAACCGCAGGTTGATGGGCCGAAGGATCGCGTTACACCATATAGACAGCCGCTTGCGACGAACCTTTCAGTATATTAATACCGGCTAAGCAATCAGCCTTATTCCTTTAGCTTTTCAGCTGAGTCCGCAATAATCAATCCGATTATTTGCGGCCAGCGGAGCCATGCCATCTCTCCCGAAGATGGATTAAATACCGCATTCTGCCATACAGCGACATGATACTGAAATCCTTACCGCGGACTGACGTATGCTTCCAGGTCTCGTTGCTTTTTGACCGGTAGAAGGTGATGCCGACTGGAAGGGGGCGCCAGCCGCCGGGAAGCGGCATCACGCGGATGCCGCCGGGAGGATTGTTTACTTCTGCCACCGTTGCCGGTAGCAGGTCCCGAAGTGAGTTCACAACAACAGTAAAGATCGGGCCGGTTCGCGGTGCCGTTTCAGTTCTCCTCCGACTCTCTAGGCGATGCGTATCAAACGTGACATTGACGGTTTCCGTGGCGTGAAAAGATATGTGAAAGGCTGAATTAGGGAGAACGTGGTACTGAACGCGATCGCCCTTCGAGTGCTGCAGGTCAAACTTGTATCGCCGATTGAGTAACGGGATTAGGTAGACCGATTCATCCCGCTTAACGAACTTGAGATCTGTGTAAGACTTCGAGGGCGTCCTCCGACGACAGAAACGACCGAAGAGGGGATTTTGTTTGATCGTGATAGGGTACGATTCTTTCGCTTAAAACAAGGATACTCTTAGCAGAAATCGAGACTCAGGACGAAGACGCTGAGATGACGTTATCGGCTGCCTCGCTGGGTTGCAGTGCAACAGCCCCCTCAGCTCTAAGGGAAGGAGGCTCCACGTTGGCACGGCGAATCACTCCACTGAACACTAAGAGTTGGAGGGCCATCTGCATTCGCAGGCGTCGCGCACGAATCAGTTTCCCTGTGATCGCCTCACGCCCGCTGTGTGATACCATACGCATCGCTCGATCCCATGGACCCAACCGAGCTGCCGCTCAGACACACGATTTCCAATCGTTAGGTGTGATGGTATTCGAAGGGTCGAACCATGCATACTAATATCTGCTTTGCTGCACTCCGCAGGGTTACCAATTCAGCAGTGATTAGGGACTCATCTCTCCTAGTGCGTCGTCCTCTTCGCCGCACGCTGTCCAATTTCAATGATGCCACCCAACCGCTCCAGAAGGTTCATCGTCTGATGCGAGGTCAGTCCGTGCTTCAAGTAATTCTAGGATGTCATCTATGATCTTGTTCTCAGTGTCGGTGAGGAGGTACGGCTCAGGGAAGGCGATCTCAGGAATGCTGGCACGGGGATTCATCCGGAAAAATTTGGTGATGATGCCGTAGAGGTCGTGATTCGCGCAGAGGCCCTTCCGTTCGAGCACTTCGACATTGGAGGCAATCTCCCGCATGCGGAGACGGTCGCGTCTTCGAGGGACATGGTTTCACCGCTTGGGGCGGTCGGTGCTCATGGTGTACCCTTGTCTACGTCGAAGGTTGCTTGCGGCTGCGCGATCACTGCTTGCCACAGGCACTTCCCACAGAGCTTGGTTAATACTCTCTGGTTCAATCGATAGCCAGTTGTCTTCGCCCACAAGTCCATCAGCCTGTATACCGGTTCCCATACGGTGTGAGAACTCCGTGAAGGCAAGCAATCGAAGGCGCTGTTCCGCACAGTCGAATTGCTTGTGCGTTTCCGTAGACATAAATCGGGTAGGCCTTCTCGCACTTCCTTGCATCCACTTAAAGTCAATTAATTGCCGCATCGTCACCAGATTCCCTTCTCTGTGAATGGTGTTCGGATCGACGTAGACAATCTGTAGCCCTCGCATGAGATAGTCTTTCTCAACCCTCATCCACTCTGCATATGCTGGTCTACTACTCAGCAACAGGAGGGTGATCAGTAACCAGAAACCCGAACAGGAGGCCAGCTTCAGCTTGAGGAATGGCTCAGCGTTGTACGTGGCGGAGCATTCATTGTACGGGGAAGCGACGGTGACGGCGAATCGAGAAGGGCATGAGCCCTTCGCAGGGAACGTATAGTAGGAGGGGGACGATTAAACCGCAAGGCGGGCCGTTGGGGAAAAGGTGGTATTAATCGGCAGACCGGGGGCCTGCCTGAGCCTCTCAGTATGTCTTGCAGCTATGGCATGGAGCTGTGGAAGAAAAGGGGCCGCTCACGGCCAGAAAATTTTGGTAATCTGGGAGAACACGGCCAAAATAGCTGTTCAGAGCGGGGAACAATAGGGGGATGGTGTGGAAGTGGTTGAGAAACTTGGTTGCGGGGGAAGGATTTGAACCTTCGACCTTTGGGTTATGAGGCCGTAAGGAGTAATTTCTTAATGCCCTGATTTTCCGTCTGGTTTCTCGCTTTATTAAATTAATCGAGGTTTTACAGCTTTCTATCTATTGCGGTAGCTTCTAATAGTTCTATGGTTTTCGTCGCGCTTTAGCACAATTTTAGCACAATCTGAATGTTGGAATTCTTCTCGCTCATGATACCTTCGCCAGAGATTTAAACTGAGTGGTCGCCCCCTTCACCGCTTTCCATGAGAGCTTCGATCACCTGCCCCAAACGCTGTTGCTCAGGCTCCGTGATCCGAAAGAAGGCCAGCCCGAATGTCTGTCCACTTACCCACTGCACGTTTGCCGCTTCAATCATAAGCGGCCATTCCACGTTTGCCGCATAGATGCGCAACTCCAACAATAAGCCCGGTTCCACGGAAACAGGACTCTCGACGCGACATCCGCCCGAAGACAGATCCAGCATGACGCCCGCCCCCTCCTTCTTCGTAGAACTCGAAAACGTGGTACGGAATTGCACACGAAGCCGCGGCGTCGCTCGGCGATCCACTACCTTCATGTCCACTATGGACTGACCTTCCACCTTTCCGTCAATCAGACGTTGACCAAAGGCAATTCCGTGGATGTCGGCCTCCTGCTCCGTCGCATACAAGACATCGGCGGAGAATTCGCGAGTCTTGACGCCTTGGTGATTGTCCAGGGAGATAAAGATGCGCAGCTGCCACTTCTCACCGTGTGCCAGGTGATGCGGAGAGGACTGAATTGTATATGCTTGATACTCGACTGTCTTTCCCATAGGCGTACTTCTTCCCTTTCGCCGGCAAGCCTGTCCTTTCCAACGCTTGCCAACCAAATTTTTGGATTGCCGAAGAGCCATCAAACCCGAACCGAGACTCATGTAAAGGGCTATGAGAATTCACTGTGGCGGGTTCATCCATGAATCACTGGTCCTCGAAGAAGCGGATCGCATTGAGCAACTCAGGGAAATTGTAAATAATATAGTCGGGTTTTACGCGTTCTTTTTCCACCATTCCTTGGTTTGACTTGCAAAAGATCGTTTTCACCCCGAGTCTCTGCGCCCCATACACATCGCGGTACATGTCGTTACCCACAAACAGCACCTCTGACGGCTTCATCTTCATGGCGGTCAATGCTGCCGTAAACAGGCGTTCATGGGGCTTGCGATATCCGAAGTCTCCGGAGATGATGATCGGGTCGAAATACCCAGAGAGCCCGACGGCATTCAGTTCTGGAACGGCATAGGCGGCCTGACCATCGGAAATTATGGCCAGATGATATTTCTGATGCAGGTGCCGGATGGTGTCCATTACACCAGGATAGGGCTGTAACCGGAAGCGTGAGGCGGCACGGTACGTCTCGGCAAGCAGTCTCGGGAGCTGTTCAAGTTTCTGAGTCGGCAGGCCGCGTGTAAAGTCCGTCGAGTGCTGCATGATGATCGTGCGGAAGATGCCGATGGCATCAAATTCGGGGTGAGGCCCGTCATGTGCCGCGCGTTGCTCCTTCATGATCTGGAAATACAGATCCTTCACCACATGCGGCTCGAGCAAGATGCCCTGATAGGACAGCAGATTGCTCATGACGCGATACACATCGTCGTGCCATTCGTTGGTCTGGATATCCGAAAGCGTGCCGTTGATATCGAAAATAATCCCTTTGATAGGCATTTTAAACGCTCCTCAGGCATTCTTTTGCCTCATTGATCAGGCGACGGCGGTAGTCCGGGTCGATCCAACTGTTTCGTGCGATGCGCAGTAACGTCATTCCGATGTAGAACGGTGTCCTGCCGGTGATCGATTGAAAGGCACGATCGCGGTTGGGGAAGTGGCAGGCATACTCCCACAGAAAGTGACCGATGAAAGGATCGGCGGCGTCCTTCTTGCCAGTGGCACGCATAAAGAAATGCTTCAGTTCTCCGGCGATGCGGCCTGTGTCGAACACGCGATCAGCACGCTTGGTTCTCTCCAGATCGAACGCGATGACTTGTAATCCTGCGCCGAACATCAAGTTCTCTGGGGTCGCGTCCCCATGCACGAGCACCTTCTGGTCTTCCCACATCCTCGGATGATTGCGCCATTGATCGCGCAGCCAATACAACTCGCCTGCCTCGTCTCCTCCGAGTGCTCTGATTTCCTGCAGCCTGTTAATGAGGCGATCCATATACTCGCAGTCTTGGTGGAACTCGACCCCCACGCCGATGGCGGTTCGGTTGTGAAAGGCTGACAAGAAGTACGCGAGTGCGGTGAGTCTATGATACAGTTTTCCGTGGTCACCGCTCTGAATCACCTCCCGAATCACGTCGCTGAACAATTCTCCCTCGCAGTATTCGGTGACCAGCAGCGCGTTCATCGAATAGTGGCGACCAAGCGGCCTCACGACGTGGTGGGGATAACCCATCAGCCCGTAATCGCGCATCATGCAGAGATTGTCGAATTCGCGCGTCAGGCGTGAGATCGCCTTCACGGCGTCCTTCTTTCTGGAGGAGAGAAAAAACTTGCCGATAACCTTGGTGCCGGTTTCCCGGTCTTCATACAGGTACACGTCGTTTGAGCCATTGAGCCTGAATACACGGTACTGCGAATGACCCGCAGCACCGGTGATCTGTGGCTGAATATCATGCTGGAGATACTCGTGCATCGGGTCGTGTCCCGATAGTCGCCCAAGATAGATTCTGTGCATGGCTATTTTATACCGCGTGGAATCTATTGGGTGATGAAGCAGATGGAAGGATACGTCAAAGTGATCTGCCCCCAGCTGTTAGGCCACCGGTTCAGTTCGCTCACGCCGACAAGCCGATCGGTGTGACCATGCGGGTCTCTGGGGCCGGTGGCCGATACCTTAGCGCACTATGCGGGCGACGGGTGTTGAACTGACGGCGCCAGCGTTCGACGAGGACTTGGGCTTCCTGCAGCGTATAGAAGAGTTCCCCGTTCAACAACTCATCCCGCAACTCTGTTCGGTGATGCCGAGCTTGCGACACGCGTCGACCACGCCGAGCCCTTTGCCCAGTTCAATCTCGATGGTCCGCAATTGCCCAATGGTCTCTTCCGCCGTATACCGTTTCCGTGCCATGCCCCCTCCTTTCGTCAGCCGGAAATCCTAACTCCGGACCTGACCTGGTTTAAAGGGAGCAGATCAATTACTTCCGATCGGTGAATGGCGTGCTTGCTTTAAAAGGCTCGTGCTCGTCGTAATTCCCCGCCAATTCTGGGACCTTTCCGTCGATAATATCTTGACCCAACTTGATCCCATGGTTATCAGCTGCCTCTTCCGTTGTGTATGTGGTCTCATCCGCATAAGGCTCCGATGTCACGATCCCCTCACGTTCCGAGGAAATCAAAATCTCCGGTTTCCATTCGCCCATTTCCAGCAGATGCAAAGGGGTAGAGCTGATTGTGTATTCCCGATAATTGATTTTCTTGCTCATACGGTTAGCCCTTTCCCTTCGGCAGGAGGCCCGTCTTTTCCAGCTCTTGAATTTTGTCCTCAATCAACTCGAGTAACAACTCTCGGATAGTTTCCTTCTCCACAGTGGCCACCATTTTGAGCTCCTCTCTGTTTTTCGTTTTCCATCGAGTAGGTTTCATGCTACCAGGTTTTCATCGTGTTGAGCCATATGCCAATCCTCCAGAACCTGCATCGGTCCAGTGTTGCCCAGCGTCGAGTGCCGTCGCGTCCGGTTGTAGAACACCTCACTGTAGTCGAAGCTCGCCGCCGTCATCTCTGCGCGTATTGCTCGCGCAGCCCGTAGACCCGCTCGTGTTTGACACGGTTGAACCCACTTTCGGTTGGGGCGCGATCCCAGCCAGGCCCCGTGCGACTCATGGAACCATTCGTGCCGTATGCCTTTTGCGTACTCTGGAAAGGTTGGCTAGCATATTGGCTGCCCCGATCGAGCGGCCATTCGACAAGACACGTGTTGGGTAAACGCGTCCTTAGGCTGGGCACGGTTCTGCAGGCATAACTTTCACCACCAACGCCCCGGTCCGTTGAATCCATGTGACAAGCCCATCCGCCTTATAGCCCTTGTCGTCAAGCGCGGCGTGAGTGTGGAACCCTTCCAGCAGCGCCTGGGCTTGTGTACAGTCATGCCGTTCGCCCCCCGTCACGATGAACCGGGGCCCAACGCATCGCACACGACATGCAGTTTCGTGGCAAAGCCGCCCCGGCAACGCCCTAAGGCCTGCGTCTGCTGCCCCCTTTTGCGCCAGCGGCGTGTTGATGGGCGCGAATGATGGTGGCATCGATCATCAGCCATTCCGTGTCGGCATCGACCGCCAGGGTATTGAAAATCATTTGCCAGATACCCGCTTTCGCCCACCGTCGGAACCGTGGGTGGACACCAGACCACAGCCCGTACACGCGGGGCAACGAGCGCCAGGGCGCGCCGGTGCGACCGATCCACATCACGGCCTCGATAGAGCGCCGATTATCGCCCGTGCGGCCCCCATCGCCGGCTTTGCCGGGAAGCGAATCTTTGATCCGCTCCCACTGATCCTCTCGCAAAGACTTCGGATAGTCCATGAGAACCTCCTTGTTGGGGAGGTGCTCGCCCAATTTTCACTACATGTCGACAGAGCCTAGAACGAGATGCTCTCGAGGTGTGGGAGAATGTTCTTGGGCAAGCCCACAGTGCCGCTGTCAACGAGCGGTCCATGCTCAATAAGAAACAGCAGCGAATCGCCCACCTTCGTGCCGAACTCACGCCGCAGGACGAGGGTTCAGTGTGGCACCGGTTGCCTCAAGCGCACATTCCTCCGCTCCCAAAGATTCCTACTAAACTCCAACCACCCTCTCGTCTCGTTCCTGGGCTAGGGACTCGTCACCAAAAAACTAGGAAATTTCTGCGGCCTGGTCAAAATTGCTCAGAGAGCAAGACTCCGGAGAGCGTACAGTTACCGGTATGCGTTTTTTACATCTAGCCCAGGAGGCTCCCATGGTAACTATTCCCAAAGTCGTCGGTGTCCTGTCGTGTGGGTTCCTGCTGTGCCTGGGTCTGTCCCAGGTCGCGCAGGCAGGTAAGGCGGCTCCGACTACAGACGAAATGAAAGCTGACCAATCTGATCGTAGGCAAGGCGGTCAGGAAGCTGGTGAACAACAAATGAGCGATGAGATGAAGGGTGACCAGGCAAAAGACGGTACGATGATCAAGGGCGAAGTGTTGCGCGTCGAAGGGGATCACTATTTCGTCAAGGGGCAGGACGGTAAGGAAGTGCGCATGCATATCGACAAAACCACCCAGAGAATCGGAAGCTTTCAGCAGGGTGATCGAATTGAAGCAAAGGTGAACGATAAGAATCACGTGCTATCAATTCGCTCGGCCCAAGGGACTGATGCCGGTAACGGAAAGGAAACCGGTCGCGATTCGCTCCACGAAACTGATGCCGATCACGGGAAATGACGCCGGCCGTATGAACGACAACACCCTTGAGGGAGGGGTCGTGACATTTTCGGGCATGCGACAGTGTTCTGACAAAGCCAAGAATCTTCCTGCGAACGTCTTGCCGGTTTTGAACCGATGACGTAGGTAAGCTCTTCTCTTCCATATCGCGGTAAATAAGGAGGACGTATGATCAAGGTTACATTATCAATGCTCACATTAGTGATACTGGGTTTTGGAGCGGGGATCGTTGGTGCCGCTGATCCGATGTCGGATAAAGAAGCCAAACCGACTTTGGGGGAGCGCTTCACTAAAGACACAATCAAAGGCACACTGATGCGGATGGATGGCGAATATTATTCGATTAAGGATACGGATGGTAAAGAGAGCAAGATTCACATCGATAAGAGCACGAAACTGGATAAGGTCGTGGTAGGAGACAAGGTCAAAGCGTATATCACGGACCGGGGGCATGCCACGACGCTTCAGCGCGATGAGTAATCTATTATGTCGTGAAGCACAGAGCGGTTATCTGTCACGGCTTCCGTCGCGCGCGAAGTTTGGCTTCTATACGAGACAAGGGATGGCTCCGTCCCTATCCATGGCGGATGTCCATAGAACGACGCACACAACCATTTGAGGAGAAGGTTATGAAAACAAAACCGACGCAAGAAACCGGCTTGAGTGAGGAAGGGATTGGAGAAGCCATCAAGGAAGGGGCTATTACCAAGCAATATCTGGCCGATCCGAAGACAATCGTGAGCGCGTTAAACCGCTTACGCTCCACCGAGATCACCAGCTACCTGCAATACAAACAACATGGGTATATGGCGGTCTCCCTCTTATCCCCTGGCCTCAAGACCGAATTCGAGGCGCACGCATTACAGGAATTGCAGCATGCCGATACATTGGCAAATCGCATTCAGCAGTTAGGCGGCGTCCCTGTGTTTGATCTTCAGGAACTCGCGGGGAAAGCCGCATCCATCGGTGTCCACCCTGAGCAAGGAACGACCCTCGTCCAAATGGTAGGCGAAAATCTCATGCTCGAACGCCGACAAGTGGAGGCGTACAGCGCGCTCATTCGAGAGATTGGGGACAAGGATCTGGTCACCCGACAATTGTTACTCGACATCCTGCAAACGACGGAGCAGCATGCCAGCGAGTTAGCGGACTTCTTGAAACGCTCAAGCGAGACTCGTGGGTAGGATGTGACGAGTCTCGCTACACCGCTTGCGGCAGCCGAGCCGTCGGGGAAAGGAGCAGTCATGAGACGTGGAATGATCGAGTTGCTGGTCTTGTCGTCACTATTTCTTCAGGGCCCTATAGTCAATCTTGCCAACACCATGGAGACAAACCAGTCCCCCCAGCCTTCACCAGGCCCAACAGATCCTCTCCCCAAACCTACCTCCCCGTCACCGGGGCCCCCTGAGCCAAAATTGCCGAACCAGACTCTGCCCTGCACCGAGGAGACATGATGACCGTAAAGATTATCGGTCTGCTCGCCGTGCTACTCTGTGCTCCTGCTTTGGCCACGACAATGGCAGCGTCGCCTGAGCCTACGGGCCAGGAGTCGCATGTTGTCACCGGGACGCTCGAGGAACTCGATGTGTCCACGATGAGCGGAAAGATTAAAACAGATCTAGAACAGACAGTCGCATTCACGATACAGAGTCCGGACTTGTTTAAGGGACTGTCGGTAGGAGAACGCATCGCCGTCCGTCTGGATGATCAAGGGCAAGTGATCAAAGTCATGGCAACGACTCTTCCGGAACTGCCAATCCCTGAGCAGTAAGCCATTCAACCACGACGTATTCTGTCCCGGTTCTCTTCCCATCCTAATCCCCTTTGTGGTCATACCGCGTCTACCGCCTGTTTTCTGTCGCAAGTTCCCAACGAATCTATTCAAGGGTCTTAGCGGCGAAGCTAGCGAGGGGTGAAGGTGCTATTCGATAGGGTTGCAGGATCACGTCTTCTAGGACGGTAACAGAGTCCTGATCTCGAGTCGGGGTTGCCAGAAAACTTGAGAGTTCACCGGAGTCATTGTGTAAATGGGCCTTTCATTAAATGGTACAGATCAGACCAACATATCAATGGCTCGATGTTGCGAAGGTTTCCCCGGTTGTTCTTTGCGAACGAGGACTTGAGATGATTCTATGCATTCCATTGATTCTGTAGCATGCGATCCATTGTGCAGATTTGTAGTGCAAATTTAGCACAGCAAAGTGGGGTGGACCCCTCGGTTGAAGCAGCTTAGAATTGGCACACCAGTAGCGCACGTTATGGCGGGCGCAATTTCGGCGCTTCATGTTCGCGCAATCGAAACCGGAACCCGAGATAATCGAGTTGGTTGCTCAGTTGAAGGTCGGGGACGGGCTGAAGATCGCCGTGGTCGGCAATGAAGGGCGCGAACTGAATGCGTATCGGATTCGCAAGTTCAAATTGGACGGGTTTCTGGATTCCTGTATTTCCTCTACACCTGACTGGAGCAACGAAATAAGGAGTGTGGCACTATGATCAATTCAGAGATCACCGTTGCTGAATATCTGCTCACCCGGCTGAAAGAGATCGGGGTGGATCACCTCTTTGGCGTGCCGGGAGATTTTGTCCTGGGTTTCTTTAACCAGGTACTGAAGAGTGATCTGAAGTATGTCGGTACATGCAATGAACTCAACGCGGCCTACGCCGCCGACGGCTACGCACGTATTCGGGGCATCGGGGCATTTTCCTCAACCTACGGCGTCGGAGAACTGAGCGCGGTTAACGGCGTGGCAGGCGCATTTGCCGAACGAGTGCCGGTGGTGGTGATCACCGGCTCGCCTGCGACGGCGAATTTCCGCACCCGGCCGCTGTTGCATCACACCTTGGGCGATTATCAGATTCCCTTGAGGATCTATGAGAAAATTACTGCCGCCTCAACCCAGCTCGTGTCCGCTGACACGGCCCCGGCCGAGATCGACCGGGTGTTGTCGGCCTGTCTTTCTCACCAGCAACCGGTCTACATCAGTCTCCCTTCGGACGTGGTGATGATGACCTGTCATCGACCGAACGCGTTCCTCTTCCCCCCACCCGCCCCTAGTGATCAGGATGCGCTCGGGGAGGCGATCAAGGAAGCGCTTGGAATGCTGGATCAGGCACAGAAACCAGTCGTGATCGCCGGCGTGGAGTTAATACGCTTCAAGCTGCAACAGGCATTTGCCGGTTTTCTCGATAAAACGGGCTTCCCATACGTCACCATGATGTTGGGGAAGACCGTCCTTTCAGAGCACCATCCCCAATTCATTGGCCTCTTTGAGGGAGATCGCAGTCGCGACTACGTACGGAAGCGGGTCGAGTCCGCCGACTGCGTGCTCCAACTGGGGGCATGGATGACCGATCTGAACACGGGCGGGTTCACCACGCACCTCGACGACTCAAAGACGATCAGTGCCAACATTCACGCCGTGAAGATCAAACATCATGATTACAAGAACGTGTATCTCCACGATTTTATCCTTGGGCTGACGGAAAAGCTTTCACGTCGAGAACCGGAAACCCTGGAGATCCAATGTGCCACCCATGGCTGCGTACACCGGCCTACGGAGCCGTACCGGCCTCACGCGACGACACCGCTGACCATCAAGCGTTTCTTCGACCGCATGAGCCATTTCATAAAAACCGATTCAATCGTCATTGCTGAAACCGGCGTATCCCTCTTCAGTGCCGCGGAGATGCTCATGCCGGACGGAGCGACCTTCATAGGGCAGACCTTTTACGGATCGATCGGCTATACGGTCGGAGCAACCCTGGGCGCTAGTATGGCCGCGCAGGACTCGGCGTACCGTGCTGTTTGTGGGGGATGGTTCTTTCCAAGTGACGTGCCAGGACCTGTCGACGATGATCCGGAACCATCTCAAGCCGATCATCTTTCTCATCAATAATGATGGGTATACGATCGAACGGGTGATCTGTGATCGTCCCTACAACGATATCCAACCCTGGCACTATCACAAGCTCGTCGACGTATTCGGAGGAGGGATGGGCCTTGAGGTCCGCACGGAAGGGGAGCTGGAAGATGCGCTGGGTAAGGCTGTCACCACGGATGGCCTCGTATTCATTGAAATTCACACCGGGCGGTTGGACTGTCCCGAGTCCCTTCGCAGTGCAGGTCGGTCGATGGCAAAGGCAAATCAGCTCGACTGATGCGAGACGGCACTCAACGCGGCAATTGGTGACGCGGGGAAAAGAAAAGAGACCATGGGAGGGAAACCGGTGGAATTGGGGATGCGGATGAACGTGCCCACCGTGATCACCGTCTGCTGTACCGGTGCGTCTGATCTTGACGGCATTGGGGCAATGGGTTGAGTGGGGTAACTTCGGACAAGCGGGAGGGCTGGTACAGGCGACTAGTGGTGTAAGTTGTTGAGCTATTTGGTGGGCCGTGTGGG
>CAWGDV010000023.1:0-20374 GCA_963821465.1 uncultured Nitrospiraceae bacterium
ATAGGCGATGGCTTCAGCCACCTGTGGGGGCAAGGCCCATTCAAGCGCGATTAAGCTGCCCACGCGGGAATGATAGGCGTCGAGGAAGGAGGTTACGCTGCTGGGCTCGAGCGGGATATGCATGTCTGCGGCAATGGCCGTGACGGTCTTAAGTACGACTGGTTTCCCAACTGCATGTAGGAGCCCACATAGGTAGGCGCTTTCCACATTGTAGCGGCGCATGCGCGCAATTTCTTTCGCGTAGGCTCCGCTGGCCAGCGCGTGCCGCCAGAGCTTCCGAATGTCTGCTTCGTATCCTGGAGTCGTGAAGGCCCCATTTTTCAGAGAAATCGTGACAGCGATTTCCGATAGCTGATTGACGCCGAGCATGGCGACGACATGTTGGAGCAGAGAGGCAATCGGAGTCCGGGGCATATAGGCGGGCAGCTGGCTATTCTCAGAACATGTGCTGCCAATGCCTGGTCTTGATGAATGAGGGTGGACAGACAGGCTGCATCTGTCGATGGATCACTCACCAGGGCCATGACTCGACCAGCGACTTGTGGAAATACGGGGAGGTCGATCCGATCCTTGTCGATCCGTTCGACTAAGGCCTGTTCGACCTGTTCCGGCATTTCCACATTACGAAGGTGACTTCTTATTGTGTCCATGGTGCGGTCGGTCCTTAGTGCCGGTTCGTATTCACTGTAGGTCAGTACAGTCTCTTGTCGGTAGGATGCCTAGAAACCTTTACCCGCATTATTCATGAGCGCTTCTCCTGCAGTCGGCGACTCACGGTGGTTGATCGTGAAATGTGAATCGGGAAGTGGAGGGTATCTGTTGATCTGATGATTTGGCGAATTTCAAATATTCAACGGGTTCAGCAATTGCTCTCTGAACGACGGACCAAGAGAACGGCCTTTTTGATCTGCATGCTAAGTGGGAGGGCGAGAGGGATGTCTGTCTTTTCTGTGTGCGAGGGAGAGCGTAAGTCTACGTATGTTATTAGATGTCGGTTTTTATGGCATGAGTCAACTCGCGTTCATGCTCCAGCACTACATAACGTAGAGTTGAGTAGGCTCATTGCTATTAGTAGTGAAAAGTAGTATGGTTCCATAACTATATCGTGGACGTCGGATCGTGAGGTTGGCAGGTAGATGACGTGTCTCTCTTTCCCTCCTTCATCAGTATCGCTGCGGATAATTTCCCCTTTCTGTTTGCCTCGATTTAACATGACCCTCATATCGATGAATCGATAGTGCACGGAAAACAGGCGAGGTCAACCTGGTTATCCCTGCCGCTGGACAACCTTCACTAGAGGGGAAACTCTTGAGCAAGCCTAGCATGAAACCTGTCAGAGTGTTGATCGTGGACGATCATGAAGTTGTTCGAGTGGGTCTGCGAACTATGCTGAGTCAACAGGATGATATCAATGTGGTCGGTGAAGCGGGTGGCGTCAAGGATGCGGTAGCGGAATCCTGCCGCCTTAAACCGGATGTGGTCTTGACGGACGTCCGCTTGTCCGGCGGTAGCGGAGTGGATGCCTGCCGCGCCATCAGGGATTGCTGTCCCGCCACGCGTGTGCTTTTTCTCTCCTCCTATGAAGGCGAGGAGGCGGCGTTCGCTGCGGTCTGTGGAGGGGCGTCCGGCTATCTGTTGAAACACGTAAACGCCGAGGGGTTGTTGCGCGCCATTCATACCGTCGCTCAGGGGCAGTCGATCCTCGATCCGGCCATCACTCAGCCGCTCTTGACACGCATGCGGTTGCAGAAAGAGGAGGCGTCAGGGCCTCAACGGACGACTCTCTCTGCCCAGCAGCAGCGCGTCCTCGCGCTCTTGGCCGAGGGGAAAACGAATAAGGAGATCGGCTCATCGCTCGAACTAAGCGATAAGACCGTGAAGAACTATATTCGGTTCATCTTTCAGAAGATGAAAGTGACCCGGCGCGGTCAAGCTGCGGCCCTTTTCATCCGCGACTCCGCCTTGGGGAAGCGATCAGCTGACGACCGTAAGGATCAGTGAAATCTTCGTAACCGGCCACGATCGAAAGCTCCAAGAATCTCGAACTTCGGACCTCGAACCCTCATCCGTCTCGCTTTTCCCGTTCGCCCCGCACGCCTCGCGTATCTAACAGGTTGCGGAAAAACTCGCTCGTTCACCGGGCGAAACCCCTAGAAAGCACGATTTTCGTCGGAATAAGTGAAATGCCTCAACATGGGCCGTTCGCCTGTCCCGATCGAAGTAAATGCGGTTTTCGAGCAAGTTGGAGGTCCTTTCAGACACCGAAGTTCACGCTTTTGAAGAGGCTAAAAAACGTTTTTCCGCAGCCTGCTATACGATGCGAGACCAAAACGGGGGAACTTTTCAACAGTCTGTTAGTATAGCTGCCCGGCAATGGTGTCTGCCTGAAGGAGGCCTCGTGCCGATAGTCTGACGCGCTCACCGTCTTCTTCGATCAACTGTTGCGCGAGTAATTCTTCGGTGACTGCCGCATACCCGTAGTTCGCGGCATGCTGATGAAAATGGCGCGTGGGAATCCCTTGAATCAGTCGCAAGCCAAAAATCACGGCATCTCGGAGTTGCTCAACTTTCGAGAGCCTGATGCGATCTTCAATAGGAAGCTGGGTTGCCGCGAGTGATGTCTCGTAGGCCGCGATGTCGGCGACGTTGCCGAATCTGGTCCCGCCCAGATAGGACTGTGCGCTTGGGCCCAATCCAAGGTATTCGCCATTGGTCCAGTAGAGCAGATTGTGCCGGCAGACATATCCTAACTTGGCATAGTTCGACACTTCATACCGCTCATAGCCGGCATCGCCGAGTATCCGTTGGGCGGCCTCGTCCATTTCAATCTGAAGGCCTTCGTCCGGTGCCGGACTTCGTTGGCGCTGGATGTTGGAAGCGAGCTTCGTGTCCTGTTCGACTGTGAGGGCATAGCAAGACAAATGCGTCGGCTCCAGCACGAGGCAGTGGGCTAGTGTCCGTTGCCAACCCTCCAGGCTTTGGCCTGGGAGCCCATACATCACATCGAGATTGATATTGGTGAACCCGGCGGCTCTGGCCCGAGTCACTGCCGTGACAGTGTCACTGACGGCGCCGGGTCGTCCGATTCTGGCGAGATCGCCATCTTCCATTGATTCTGCGCCGAAACTTATGCGAGTGACGCCGGCTTGCAGCAGCTGTGTGAGACCCTGCGAGGAGATTGTGGAGGGGTGCGCTTCAACGGTGATTTCGCAGTCTGAGGTGAGTGTAAAATGCGTGCGAACCTCAGACAGAATGGCGATGAGCTGAGTCGTGGCGAGTACCGTCGGTGTGCCACCCCCGAAATAGACGGATTGGACGGGACGGTTTGCGATGACATGTTGCTGCGCCGATAGTCTGATCTCATGCATGAGAAATCGGACTAAAGTCTTTGCACGGTGTTCTCGATAAATTTCAAGGTAGAAGGCACAGAAGTCGCATCGCTGCCGACAGAAAGGGATGTGGATGTACAGACCGAGGGGAGGGGATGTCATGACAACAGACTGAATCCTTGGGGTTTGGAACAGTCCCGTGCGAGTACGATTTCAATTTCATCCTCGGGGGATTTCCCGCGATTGCGTATGTGCGCTTGCCAGGCTCGGTGCTGACGCAACGATTCGAATAGCACCTTGAGCAGATCCGGTTTGATTCGCGCTTCCCACTCGCGCGCCCAGGCCTGGTTGTCTTCCTCGCCCTCATAGTCGTCGGGAAACGAAGCCTCCAGGCTGAATCGAAGGGTAAAGGTTTTTTCTTCTTGGTACATACCGCTCCTCGGAGTCTGTCCAACATTGACCGTTCTACTGCGGCGAGCGATCCGCGACCATCTGCGTCGTTCTAAGCCCGAAAAAATCCTCAACGTATTCCAGCGAATACGCCTCAGGTTTTTCCTGGCCGCGGCCTAGCATCCGGCCGCACATCACTCGCCTCGTTACGAAGACAATGTCGGACAGGCTCCTGCTGATTGCGAAGTGGCCGCTCCGATCTTATAATGATTCCCAGAACAAGGAGAACAATTTATGCCTATTTTCGAATATGTCTGCGGAGAATGCAATCATCGATTCGAGCTGTTGGTGTATGGCTCAACGCAAGCTGCCTGTCCAAAGTGCAACACCACAAAGCTGGAGAAGCAAATCTCTTCGTTCGGGGTAGGTGGCACAGACGGCTGGGTGTTGCCAGGTAATGGTGGAGGTGCCTGCGGAAGTTGCGGTGACCCGCGCGGCCCCGGTTCCTGTTCCACGAATTGACCATGGAGTCCGGCGATCAGGCTCTACAGCGTGCCATTACCACTATATCTCAGTCCGATCCTCTGACGAAGCTACTTGAACAAGTCAAGCTCGGGCGGATGAAACCCACCGATGCTGGGCTGCGCGCCGTCACCGACTCGTGGTTGGGCACCTACAGAAAAATTATCGAGGCTGGTGGCCTCACCAGACAGGCCTTACGCCGCATCAATCCACATCCTCGTCTGGCAGTCTTGATCGAATGTGGAGTGTTGACGAGCGAGCAGCAGTCGGTCGCTGACCTCCGCGAGAGTTTTGAACGAGCTGTCGTCGCCGCAACGGAGTGATCTCATCCCATGAGGGCTCTCTGGGTCATCGCCGTTCTGTTGCTGATCACAGGATCGAGTGGAAAAGGATGGGCTGAAGACGCACTCGGTACGAGACCGCTCCTGACGATTGCACTCAAGGATCTTCATACTATCCTGCCCCGGGATTGCCATATCCTGATCGATTCTCACTCCATTGAACAATTTCTTGACGCACTGGACGGAAGCCCTCCAAATTGGGATGTGGTCTACGGCCATGGCCATCACGATCCGGACCGTGACGAACGACTATTTACGCTGAATCGGGAGCGCGATGCGAAGCGCGCAGGCAATCCCGCGTTGAGGCAGTTCATCACCTTTGTTTGGTTCGGCGAATTGTCTCGATACGACCCGGAGGCTGGTGGATTTCGCGTGGTGTTCGGTCCCAAGCTCACGCCGACTCGGTGGGGCGTTGTTCGCTTCAAATACGATGATCTTCAGGGTG
This sequence comes from uncultured Nitrospiraceae bacterium, assembly GCA_963821465.1. GTDB lineage: Bacteria > Nitrospirota > Nitrospiria > Nitrospirales > Nitrospiraceae > Palsa-1315. The sequence continues at coordinate 5,028 of CAWGDV010000023.1, forward strand.
AACTTGTCGCGAAGGCTTCAGCGACGTTGCGGGGCAAACTGGAACAACGATTTGCGCGAGGCGAGTCGATCGATATTATTGTAGCCATGACTGGGCGGCTCATTCCTGAGGAGTCGATGGTGTACGATTTCTCACATGACCAAGAAGGCCTCGGCGTGATCATGCCGGTTGTGAAGGTTGAACGGCTCGACTATTTGTTGACGAATCTAAACTGACTGGGTGACGGGTGCTTTGACGAGTGCCGGGCTACACGATGTGCGTCGTCTGAATGCCTGTCTCGGTTGCCCGTCCAGCTCCGTCTCGGTATTGGGCAGAAAGCGTACGGCTTGAGAAGGGAAAGCAAGCGCTTCAAAGATCTCTCGGTAAGAGGCTATCTCTGTTTTCACGAAAGACCTGCCGGGCATCCTGGCAGGTCTTCGTACGCGGGCCGTGCGCCCCATTCCTGTACCACCATGTTCTGACCACAGCAGCCCACTGACGTACCACCTGGTTCTCACGTTGTTTGCGGAGGAAGAAGGCGATCCGTCGTTGGGCATAAGGGAACAGCAGTCGCCGACAAATACCACCGAGATAATGGTGCCGTCGATATCCATCAGGACGCAACGAATCATCATGTCACCGATACCGTTGTTCAATGCTGGAATTGGTGTACTCAGGCACCCAGCCCGCTTGATTGGTGAAGCTTCAAACGGCACATACCTCTGGGTGCTCACCAAGCTCGAACCAGTGTTTGGTGTTCGCCGACACAGAAATCAGGTCGCTCTGTTCGCCGTCGAGGTGTCTAGGACGCCCGACGCTCCAGGCCGGGCATTTCACGAAATCCCTGGAGGGCTGTCAGGAGGCGGCAGTTCGCCGTGACTGAAAGACAGAGCGCCGTTCGAGCGCGAGTCATCGCGATGTACAGGAGCCTCCGCGCTTCCTTCGATTCCAAGCTGTCGAGGTCCTGCACGCCTAGCACGTACACCGCCTCGGCATCCAAACCTTTTGCGCTGTGAATGGTGGAGAGTCTCACGCCGCTTTCTCCTGACGACCTTCCGAGCAGTCGAGCCGCTATCCCGGCCTTCATCAGCCAGCCCAGAGCCGATGCGGCGTCCTTTCGCGACAGAGTCATGATCAGGATCTCATCGGGAGGGAGCCCTTCCTTCAACCGCGCCCGGACCCACTGGACTAGGTGGGTGCGCTGGTCGCCAGCAGATACGAGGCGGTGGATTTCAGGATTCGGACCATCGCGGAGCGCCTGCTCCGGCACCACCTGCTCTTCCTCGACTTCCCACCCTGAGGTGGAACTTGCGTCAAGCTCCTGGATCAGCGCGAAGGCCAAGCCCAGGATCGGCTTGGTATTTCTGTAGTTCACGCGAAGTATCCGGGTTCGTCCGACGATTTGGATTCCGACGCCTCGCCAACTGACTTTCCGCTTGTAGATATTTTGGGAAGAATCCAACGCGATGAAGAGGCTATTTGTGGCAGGGTCAAGGGCTCGCAGGACCGTGCGATACCATGGATCTGCGAAATCCTGCCCTTCGTCGATCAGCACGGCTTGATAGCAATCAAACCCCTCGGAACCGCTTGTCATGGCTTTGAGGAGCAATTCCGGCATAGTACGATCCCAGTATCGGTCGGATTCGAGTGGGGACGAAGACGGCGGTGGGATCGGCACGTTGGCACGCTGAAGTTGTTGCCGTGCCCACCCGTGGTAATGCATGACCTCGATCCTGCTGCCCTCTCCGAATCGGGTGCGCAGCCAATCCGCCAGGACCCTGTTGTAACAAAGCACGAGGATGCGCCAATCCGGCTGGCATGCGCTCAGATGTCTGGCCCTGGCAGCGAGGATCAGCGTTTTCCCGCTTCCTGCGACGCCACGCACCATCCGGTGCCTTGCCCCCATCGCTCGCGCCAGACGCTCCTGTTCGCGGTCCATGACCTGGAGGATTTCGGTGTCAGAATGGCCCCATCCAAGCCTGATCTCCGGATGCAGAATACCCCGGATCTCATCAATCTCAATCGAGTTGAGAGGATCCAAACCGGGAACTAATGACGGGATCAACCGACGAAGCGCAGGCAGTAACCGATCTCGATCGAGATCTTCTCCAGACAGGATCGTCGTGCCGCCTAAAACGCCTGCAAGGCTGGGTCCGAACAATGAGGGACGCTCAAGGTCTTCTGAGGAAAGATAGGGAAACACCACGCCATAGCCAAATCCGCACCGGAGGTGCTGTCCATCATACAGTAAAGATCGCCGCTTCAAAGCATCAACAATCCTAAAGCAATATTCACGGACTTGGCGGACGGGATGCTTCACTGTTTTTTCTCCACTCCCTTCCCGCAACACCACCTCCTCGGCGGTCACGGCTGCAATGGACTTCAGGCGCCAGTCTTTGATCTCAAGAACGATCACCCCCAAGTCTGGCCCAACGATGATGAAGTCTGGATATCGCCCCTGGACCGCGACATCGTAGTATAAGAGATAGTCCTCCGGCAGCCCGTCGCGAAAGTTCGTGAATACTCGGCGTTCGCCAGGCGTGCCGGTTCCAATAGGAATGGTTTCGGGAATTGTAAAGGCCATAGAGCAGCGTCGTTCGAAGCAAGCCCAGGGTTACCCGCTCTTCGCTATGTCTGATGTATAGCACCAAGGCGACAAATCGAGAACTGTTTCACGAACCTCAGATAGTCAACAGGAAAGGGATTCTGAAGGGAACGAAGCAAAAAAACGGAGGAGTCCAATGGAGAGGGGAAGAAAACGGGGACAGTCTACGTTATTGTGCAGGCGCGTCAACTCATCTTTCAGAATGGGTGACCGGATCAGGTAGATTCTCAAGAAAGATGGTGGGCCCTGCGTCGCGAATCGTGCGGAGGATTGGGGACTGCACTTGCCGAGCAGATACGGTCCGCTGGAGGCGGACGGCGAGCACTGTCTGAAGTTCCGCAGCCGAGCCGGAGCACTGAGTAGGCAGACCCACCAACCCTTGTTTTCAGAACGCATCCTTCGCGCAGCGGAAACCGGTGCCGCTCGGGCGGCTGTCCATCGTGCCCCAATCGCGGTCGCTCGTGCGAAGACTGATCGCCGGCTTGAGCCAGGACCCGCCGCGCATCGCTTTGATCGCCCCGCGAGGAGGTCCTTGAGGGTCTGAGAGAGTGGCCTCTCTGTAGTAGTTCGGGTTATACCAATCCTGTACCCATTCCGCGGCGTTACCTGCCATGTCATGCAGGCCATAGGGGCTCGCGCTTTCTGGAAAACTCGCGACTGGCATCGTGAGCACTTCCCCCTTTAGGCCTTTCTCTTTTGAAATCTTTGCTCCCTCGCCCTTGATCCAGAAGGCGTCCCAATCCGCTCCGCTCTGAAAGTCGATGGTTCGTCCTGCCCAATAGCTGGCGCTGTTGGCCTTGTTGAAGTCCCACTCGTTTCCCCAGGGGTAGCGACGGCCGTCGCCGCCACGCGCGGCCTTTTCCCATTCCGCTTCTGTCGGCAGACGCTTACCATTCCAAATACAGTAGGCCACGGCATCGTCCCAACTGACATTCACCACAGGATGGGCGCTGATGCCGGGAATCGGGGCATTGTGCTCCCACAATGTGAAAGCGGGGTTTGAGTGTGTGGGCGCTCGATGTCCGGTGGCTTGGACAAATCGTGCATAGGCATCGTTCGTGACCTCGTAGCGGTCCATCCAGAATGATGCAATGTAGACGAGGCGTTGTGGCTGTTCGTCGGGGAGCCCGTCGCTGCCGACCGGATTCCCCATCAGGAATTCTCCGGCAGGAACCAGTGCCATACTGTCCGGCAGAGTTGCGCTGAGAGCCGATGATTGATCGCTGACAGCCGGAAGGAGTGATAAGAAAATGGAAAGGAGTGCAGCAATACAGAGCGGATTCACCGTGAAGTCTTTTTCAGGCCACAGACTTTGGCGACGGCATCGCGATACGCCAGCCACAATGTCAGAGATTTCTTGAGACAGCTTAGTACGGCCTGTTGTTGGGCCTGTGTCATGGCATAGTTCACCACCATGGCATAGGCATCGTGTCGGTGGCCCGCTTCGACCATTTGGTGGGCGCGAATCAGATCCATGGAATCGAGGGGGAGGCCGTGATGTTTCACCAGTGGGTGGCGTTGGACGATCGCTTCGATTTCTTCGGCGGTCTTGGGCTTGGAGGGGTCGGCGATTTCGGCGCGATCCTTCACGCTACCTTCTACGAAGACAGTGAGGGCTGCTGCTCCGATGACCCAGTCTCGGTTATTCGAGACATGGTCCAGCCAAGCACGGTAGCGCCGACTGGCCGGTAAGAGGTGCACGGCTTCGAAGTCGCGTGCCGGCAACCCAAGGCCTGCCATCATCGTCAGGAACAATTCCGGATGCGACTTTCCCAGTGAGAGCCCACCGGTATCTTCTTCATAAATGTTTTCGGCGAGCATTCGGCGGATCGAAGCTGGAGGATTCTGTCCGTGAATACGTGCCAGGAAGACAGGAAAGTCACGCACGTAGACGCCGTATTCCTGTTGGAAGTGGTGCTTGAGTTGATCGACCGTGACCGTTCCGTCGGCAAAAGTCGGCCAGGCCCAATGATGTTTACGGTCCATGATACGCAAAAGTTCTTCTTGGAATCGACTTTTCGTCATGGAGCGTGTCATGTCTGTTGCCTTCCCGATGAACGGATCGTTACAATTGAATGGCGCGGAGGTCTATTCATGAATCAGATCACGATTCAAAATCCAGAAGACATTCTATCGATGCTGGCCGAGGTGTCCCTGCGCGGGTCAGGGTTTGTGACGGACTGTCTCCTCGACTATGCGTTGGAAGAAGGCTTCACTGAGCCGATCTTTCTCAATGCCAGTGGGGAAGACCCTGACGCCTATTTTAAAGGCCAATCTCCTGCCTGGGCGGTGTATCAGATCCGAGAATGGAAACGTGTGATGACCGTTTCGGGCGGTCCCGGCAAAGAACGCCGCGTACAAATTACAGAAACTCCATAAGCCTTGGTGAGTGTAAGAGGGATGCGGAGAAAAAGCAACGAAACGACGGGGGATCAACTACCTGTGGCCGGTCTGAGGACGGAGTGTGTCCGATGCCGATGATTCGTCTTGCTGAGCCACAGAGCATGGGCGAGCTGGCAATGATCACAAGTCTGCTGGAGGGCAGTGGGATCGCCTATATAGTTCAGAACGAACATGTGAGCAGCTTATATCCAGGACTTCCCATTCTCAACTCGAGTGTCATGGTTGATGCGTGCGATCAGGTCTATGCGGAAGAGTTGCTGAGCCTACTACGGTTGGAGATGCGCGACGACTCGTCGCAGCTATAAGTACGCGCTAGCTTCGCGGTTTTGGGCTATGCGGATTAGATGGGGACTGAGTAGGGAGCCGTTCGCCTGAGCCTTGGAACCAACCGCCGATGAGGCTGCCTTCTTCAAAGTACAGATAGCGGTGCTTCACCACCGCGGCGCTTTCCCAATCTTCAAAAATCCATTCCTCGCGACGGATGCCTTCCTTGGTAAAGGTCGTGTTGATCGTTTGTGGTCCTCCCCAGGCTTCTAACACCTGTGCTTTCGACATCCCGACCATGACTCGATGTTCCACGATATGTTTTTGAAAATCAGGGTCTTTGAGTTGTGCGATGAGCGGCCAGATCACCATGATGAGAACAAACAGGCCAAGCCCGGCATAGATGATAAGCCGAACCGGGCGTCGGCGTATGAAGGGGATTGGTTCTTCCAGATTGCTTGGAGCGGGGTTCATGGATTCGTGGATCACCACGGTGGTGTAAGGCATGATACGGCGCATCGTAACAACGTGAATCAGAGAGAGTCAAGTGAAGTGAGTCTATTTGTCTCAATCTAATCAATGAGATGTGAGCTATATGTATACTTGTGGTGATGGATTCATTCGGAAATGAGATGACCTCTAGAGATCGACAAGATCGTTTTTTGCTCAATGGCAGTGTGGTTACTATTTTGGGGGTGATACTCTTTTCGATCAGCAGTCTCCTATTGGCAGAGATCGCTTCTGCCACGACTATCTATTCCTATATCGATGACCGAGGTACTCCGGTTCTGACCGACAACATCGAGAGTATTCCTGAACGGTATCGCGCGAAGGTGCAAGTGACGGAACAGGCTCCCAAAGGCGCATCCGATCATTCTGCCGCTGTAAAACTACAGCAGATGATTACTGATTTGGCACACAGCACAGATGGGAGACTCGGTAAGTTTGCTCCGAATATTTCAGGCCTCACTCATTATCAGTCTCAAGTTCTCAGCTTTGGTGGCATCGTCGCGGTGATCTGCCTGTTCGCCAGGCTTTTGGGACGAAGCCAGGTCGTCCGCTTCCTCTCTCTATGGGGCTTGATCATGTTGGGCTTGACCGTTCCCGCCTTGTTCTTTACCTCGCAGGATGCCCCGCTTGATCGATTGAGTGGTCAGGCGGGGAAGATTCAGGAGAAACAACAAGAACACCTCCAGCGCGCTCCCTAGTCGCTACGATCTCCCGTCATTGCTGTGTGATGAAGCCCGAGCAGGCTAGGAGTCTGTCCGAGTCATCCTTCGGTGCGAGGCAAAGGAGCTGCTGGTAGACGTGAGGCCGCCGGCTCGCAAAAACCGGAGGCGTATTCGCTGGAATACGGTGAGGATTTTTTCGGGCCGAGGACGAAGCAGATGCTTCCAGATCGCTTGCTGCATAAGAATGGCATGACTCGGATAGCCTCCTAGTCCGCATACTTGGGGACAGGTATCTTTTTGGTCGTGGGCGGCTGGGGAGCGAGCCGGTGCTGAGAAAATTCTCTCGAATAGGGATTCATGATGGGGTCATGGGTGTGTCGCTGGCGTTGTTTGACAAGGTCGACACTTTGAGCGCTGATTTCCATGCGATCGACAAGCGCCTTGGTTGTGAGTGGGTCAGGCAGGCCTTGCAACGAGAATAGCTGATAGGCCAGAGTCCACTCCAGCTTGTCCTTGGTTGCCTCTTTCACAATGAAACGAGCCTCTGGTGATGCAGCCCCCTTAAACAACAATACCCAAATATTCGATCGGAATGAGGGAGAGATTGGATCCTCTGAAGGGCGAAACTCCGGGACAATTGCTGGGATCTGGGCAAGGGGGACGAGGGGGGAGAATTCGATATCGACGAGTCGTACGAATAATGTTCGATTCTCGCTTTCGTCGTTGGGATCGACGGTATAACTGAACGAATATCGGACCTCGACGCCGTCACGTGTAAAGGTATAGACGTCCTCGCCATTTTCCGGTGATACGAGCTTCTGAAAATACTTCTCCCAATCGGTGATGGCGTAGTAGGTAAAGACTCGCAGCGCGGACTTCCGATCACGCACCGCCTGCGGCATACCCAGTTTTTGATGGAGCTCCGTTTGTGTCAGCCCGAGGTAGCCATCCTCAAAGTAGGCTGCTGCGAAGACTGCGGAAGGCTGGAACCAGATGCCGGTGGTCAATATGAGAAACAGCAGGGATGAGGAGATAGAATAGACAGAAAGACGCAGGAGCACAGTTTCTCTCCAGCTTATGGCGGCATCGTATCGGCGGCATCCTCTCCTGTCAAGGCGCGACGATTGGGGTTGCTTGCTGGCGTAAGAATCGGTCGGGTATGATGACCGGACTTCCTTCACCACCACTGTAGATTCGATCGCGGAGACAGATCGTATGAGTGCATCGTTAGACTCCTTACTCCAACAACGTATTCTGGTTCTCGACGGAGCCATGGGAACCATGATTCAGCAACGAAAGCTGGACGAGGCCGCGTTTCGTGGCGAGCGGTTCAAAGATTGGAAGAAAGATCAGAGAGGGCATAACGATCTGTTGAACCTGACGCAGCCCGCCATTATTGAGGAGATCCATCGCGAGTACTTCGAGGCCGGGGCCGACATCGTGGAGACGAACACGTTCAACGCGCAGGCCATTTCCCTGGCCGACTACGGCATGGAGTCGTTGGCCTACGAGATTGCGAGAGCCGGAGGGGAATGTGCCAGGCGTGCAGCGGAGCAGATCGAGATGGCACAGCCTGGCCGGTCCTGCTTTGTGGCCGGGGCGATTGGGCCCACGACGAAGACGTCGTCTATTTCAACCGACGTCAACAATTCTGCCGCGCGCGGCACCACCTATGACGAACTGGTGACGGTCTACTACGAGCAGGTCCGAGGCTTGGTCGACGGCGGAGTCGATATCTTATTGGTCGAGACCATCTTCGATACGCTCAATGCGAAAGCCGCCTTCTTTGCTATCGATAAGTTTTTTGAAGATCGCAAGCTGAGACTCCCCCTCATGGCTTCGGTGACGTTCATTCAAGCAGGCAGCAATCGCGGGGTAACGGGCCAAACGATCGAAGCCTTTTGGAATTCCATTTCCCATGTGCCCTTGCTGAGCGTCGGCATCAACTGCGCCCTGGGTCCCAAGGAAATGCGCCCGTTGATCGAAGAACTCTCGCGCCTGGCCCCGATCCATGTGAGCAGCCATCCGAATGCCGGACTGCCGAATCCGTTGCTGCCGACAGGATTTCCTGAGACACCTGATAGTTTGGCTCCCCAATTGAAGGAATGGGCGCAGAGTGGCTGGCTGAATATCGTCGGCGGCTGTTGTGGGACGACACCGGGTCATATCAAGATGATCGCCGAGGCCGTGCGAGGTCTTCCCCCTCGTGTCCCGCCGTTCGTTGAGCCTCACACCAGATTGAGTGGGCTGGAAGCCGTCACGATTAGGCCGGAATCGAACTTTGTGAACATCGGGGAGCGGACCAACGTCACCGGGTCACCGGCCTTCGCCAAACTGATCCTGGCGGGCGATTATGAAACCGCGCTCTCGGTGGCGCGGCAACAGGTCGAAGGGGGTGCCCAGATCATCGACATCAATATGGACGAAGGCATGCTCGACTCCCAGGCTGCCATGGAGAAGTTCCTGCGATTGGTCGCATCGGAACCGGATATCACTCGCGTCCCCATCATGGTGGATAGTTCGAAGTGGGACATCCTCGAGACGGGTCTGAAGAATATTCAGGGCAAGCCCGTCGTCAATAGCATCAGCCTCAAAGAGGGAGAAGCCAAGTTTCTCCAGCAGGCCAAATTGGTGCATCGCTATGGGGCAGCCGTGGTAGTGATGGCTTTCGATGAGCGAGGCCAGGCCGACACGTATGAGCGCAAGATCGAAGTCTGTGAGCGGGCCTATCGCCTCCTCACGGAGCGGATCGGCTTTCCCGCCCAAGACATTATCTTCGATCCGAATATCCTCACGGTGGCGACCGGCATTGAGGAACACAATAATTATGCGGTGAACTTCCTCGACGCCACGCGCTGGATCAAGCAGCATCTTCCGTTGGCGAAAGTGAGCGGCGGCGTCAGCAATATTTCCTTCTCGTTTCGCGGGAACAATCGCGTGCGCGAGGCGATGCACGCGGCATTTCTCTATCACGCCATTAAGGCCGGTCTGGACATGGGTATTGTGAACGCCGGACAGCTGGCGGTGTATGAGGAAATTCCCAAGGATCTCCTGGAACTGGTCGAAGACGTCCTGCTGAACCGGCGGCCGGATGCGACGGAACGATTGGTGACGTTTGCCGAGACCGTCAAACAACAGGGCAAAGCGGTGGTGAAAGACGATGAGTGGCGTGCCGGCACGGTCGAGGAGCGACTCTCCCATGCACTGGTAAAGGGCGTCACCGACTATATCGAGCAGGACATCGAGGAAGCCCGGCAGAAGTTTGCCAAACCGCTGCATGTGATCGAGGGGCCGTTGATGGCCGGGATGAATATCGTGGGGGACTTGTTCGGGTCCGGCAAGATGTTTTTGCCTCAAGTGGTCAAGAGTGCCAGGGTTATGAAGAAAGCCGTGGCCTATCTCATGCCGTTCATGGAAGCAGAAAAGCTAAAAACAGGGGCCTCAAGCTCGAATGGCAAGATCCTGCTCGCCACGGTCAAGGGCGATGTGCACGACATCGGGAAGAACATCGTCGGCGTGGTTCTGGGATGTAACAACTACGAGGTAATCGATCTTGGGGTGATGGTGCCCTGCGAACAGATCCTGGCCGCGGCACGCGAACATGGGGTTGCGATTATCGGGTTGAGCGGACTCATTACCCCATCGCTGGACGAAATGGCGCATGTGGCACGCGAGCTGACGCGCGAGGGCTTCGAGCTGCCGTTACTCATCGGCGGCGCCACCACGAGCAAAGCCCATACGGCCGTCAAGATTGCCCCGGGCTACAACCATTCCGTGGTGCATGTGTTGGACGCCTCTAGAGCGGTAGGCGTCGTCGGGAGTCTGGTGAATGCCGATTTACGAACCGATTTCGCCAAGGCGATTCGTGCCGACTATGATCAGATACGCCAGATCCATCAGGACAAGGGAGCCAAATCCCTCTGGACCTTGGCGCAGGCGCGAGTCAATCGATTCCAATCCAAGTGGGCTGAGATCGATATCCCCAAACCGGCATTTATAGGAGTGAAGGTGGTGCCGCAGCAGCCGTTGGATCAGCTGATTCCCTATATCGATTGGTCACCGTTCTTTCATACGTGGGAATTGCGCGGACGTTACCCGACCATTTTTGAGGATCCTGTCGTAGGCTCGAAGGCCAAGGAGTTATACGATGATGCAAGGGCCTTACTCCACAAAATTGTGAATCAACAGTTATTTACTGCCAATGGGGTGTATGGGTTTTTCCCTGCCAACAGCCTGGGCGATGATATCGAGATCTATACAGATGACCATCGCTCGACAGTTCTGACGACGATCCATACCTTGCGCCAGCAATCGGAGAAGCCGATAGGGCAGTGCAGTATTGCTCTGGCAGATTTTGTGGCGCCGAAAGAGTCAGGCCGCGCGGATTATATTGGAGCCTTTGCCGTGACGACGGGAGTCGGGGTGGATGTTTTATGCAAAGAGTTCGAGCGCGATCACGACGACTACAATTCTATTATGGCCAAAGCCTTGGCAGATCGCTTAGCCGAAGCCTTTGCCGAGTATCTTCATAAGCAGGCGCGAGAGGCGTGGGGGTATGGCAAAGGAGAGACGCTGTCGAGCGAAGATCTGATCCGTGAAAAATATCGCGGCATCCGTCCCGCTCCAGGCTACCCAGCCTGTCCAGATCACACAGAGAAGCGGTTGCTCTTCGATCTCTTGTCCGCAGAACGGCACACAGGCATCACCCTGACGGAAAGCTTCGCCATGTGGCCGGCGGCCTCGGTCAGCGGGTTCTATTTCGCCCATCCGGAGGCCAAGTATTTTGCCGTGGGGAAGATCGGGAAAGATCAGGTGCTCGACTACCAGGCGCGAAAAGGGATGCCCCTTTCAGTGCTGGAGCGATGGTTGGGGCCGAACCTGAACTACGAGCCGACTGGAAGATAAGTGGCTCAGGTACAGGATGCCGAACGTCTGAATAGCGAGGCAGACTAAGACGCTTCTGCAAGGACATTCGTAAGAACAGGCTTGCTGATCGCCGCGATCAGCGCCGACTTTATCCGCCGATATCGTTCTTCTGCCCAGCGATTCACGTCTTCTGAATCGGTAAAGACCAGCTGCCAGGCTTTGGCGGCGTCCAGCATCAGCAACTGATGCGGGTGATGATCGCCGGACACGTAGACGACAAGCACGGCAGATTTGCCGGTGAGGCTGATATCTGTAAACACGTGCAACGTGGCACCCTCCGGCAAAGTGATGTCGCGAGAGGCGGCCTCGACGAGGGGATGGTACAGCCACTGAAGGAATTGGGACGTTACTTCATAGGCGTTGGCCGCACGTAAGAGGCGGGGATTGGGTTTTTCTCCAAACAGGTTCTCTGTCAAATAGGTTGCAGCCTCCCAGGTCGGCATAACTCCGGACGTCACCAAGGATTCGCACAGGTAGGCGATCCAATTGCGTGTCGCCTCCTGTTTTCGGGCTGCCGTTGCCTTCTTTGCCATGATCGGCAATCCTTTCGAAAGCGCGACCTTTGTGGGTACAGGGCCTGGAAATGTGTGCGTGGGACTGTACCTAACGAGATGAGGGAAGTATATCGGCGGGTGGAAAAACGGTCAACGAAATGGCGAAAAGGTTCCTAGCCCGCATGATTCAGTGACGGTTCGTCCCGAAATCGTGCAGTCGCCATGCGAGACAGGCGCGCGGAGCCGCGAGGGAGGGAGGCATACTTGAAACAGTATGTTGACCGACCGAACGGCGAGCCCACCTGCCTGGACGCCGGGCTAACGCGTCCAGGCTTGTCGTAGCGGCAAATCCGCGATTGCAGCAGAGGCGCATGAATAATGCAGGCTAAGACTCTCGAATCATGGTGCGTGGCGATTGGTCGGCATACTGATCATGGATGTGTTTGATGTCGTTCAGCGAGGCGAAGAAGATGTCGAGGAGCTCGGGGTCGAAGTGTTCTCCCCGATGTTTGGTCATGAGTTCGACGGCGTGATCGAGGGAGAAGGCCGGTTTGTAGACTCGTTGTGTGGTCAGGGCGTCGAAGGCATCGGCGATCGCGGCGATTCGTCCTTCCACCGGGATCGCGTTGCCTTTCAACTTGCGCGGATATCCGTTGCCATCCCAACGTTCATGGTGAGTCCAGGCGATCGATGCCGCGACTTTGAGGATCTCCGCATCCGATCCGCTAAGGATGCGATAGCCGATCTCCGCATGTTGAGAGATGACGTTGAATTCTTCCGCGGTGAACTTTCCTGGCTTGAGGAGCACATGATCCGGCGTTCCGATTTTCCCGATGTCGTGCATTGGACTGGCGGTGCGGATCAGATCGCACTGTTCTGATGATAGCCCATGCTTCCGTGCGAGCAATTCACAGTAGTGGCTCATGCGCTGAATGTGCTGTGCCGTGGCACTGTCCCGGTATTCGGCGGCGATGGCGAGTCGTTGAATCGTCTCCTCTCGTGAGAGCCGCAGCTCCTTTTCTCGTAGCTCGAGCCATTCAAGCGCTTGCTGGAGCGCCATCGTCCTGGTTCTGACGATATCTTCCAGATTCTCCCGGTGCAGACGATTGTCAAGTTCAAGCCGGCGGCGGCGGAGCGCATTGGCGACATCGATCATGACTTCATTCGACTCGAAGGGCTTGACGATGTATCCAAAGGCGCCCATGTCCAGCGAAGCGTTCGCCAGTAGCGAGCTATCGAGACCGGTTACCATGATGACGGCGGTGTGGGGATGCTGACTCAGGATACTGCGAACGAGATCCATACCCGACTCACCGGGCATATTGACGTCGCACAATATTAACGCAAAGGGTTGTTCATCCAGCCGTGTCCGTGCCTCACGCGCATCGGACGCGAGGACCGTCTCATACCCATGGGTTTGAAGCATGTATCCCAGCAGTCGGCGGATCGGTTCTTCGTCGTCGACGATTAGAACGCGTTTGAGTTCAAAGAGAGCTTGCTGGGCAGATCGGTCAAGAGGCAATGTCATGATATTTGCGTATAATACATAGGTGTATATGAAGAAGAAAACTATATAGGCTCAGTGGGTGCTCGTGTGTGCTGCGACGCTCAGATGTCTCTAGAGAATGTAAGACGAAAGCACCTTTTGTGCCAATCTATTGCGAAAAGCCGCAGGTTGCAGCTCTCATCACCAAATGACATCATCTTCGTCAGGAAGTAGAGGAGTACCGTGCTGTGGCAGTATGTTCATGAGTGGTAGCCGCGTCCTTGTTCGAGATCTAGGCGGAGTATACACCTGAATCGGCATACACCTGTATAGATTTAGCCGTACGCACTGTGTGCTTTTGTACAAGCCGATCGACAGAAATGGTCGAAGCCCCACATTTTTCCCCAAGCTTTACGATGCCCTCCCGAAGAGGTCCCGCTCGGAAGAGTGGAGAGACACGGCAGTCTGTAGCGAAGCGCAGGAAAGAGCCTCATGGTTAACAAATGTTTTGCTTCGAAGGGCGGGTTTGTTGACTCGATGATTGGGGCACTGGACCAGTTTCATTGCGCTTTTGGAGGGCCTTCACTATAATGCGCCGCATCACGAAACAGGAGTCTGAATGAGTAATGCAGCGGGGCTATTGCGGGTCGATGGACGACGAAAAGATCAGCTTCGTCCAGTAAAGGTGACGAGGAATTTCATTAAACATGCCGAAGGGTCTGTCCTCATCGAAATGGGCGACACGAAAGTGATTTGTACGGCCTCGATTGAAGAGAAGGTGCCTCCATTTCTGAAGGGGAAGGGGAAAGGATGGGTAACGGCAGAGTATTCGATGCTTCCCCGTTCGACCCACGAGCGATCCCCGCGTGAAGCGGTCAAAGGGAAGCAAGGTGGCAGGACATTGGAGATTCAACGGCTTGTCGGGCGATCCCTTCGTGCGGTGACAGATATGGGACAGATGGGAGAGCGGTCGATCTGGCTCGACTGCGACGTCATTCAGGCCGATGGAGGGACCAGAACGGCGTCTATTACAGGAGCGTTTATCGCCCTAGCCGACGCGTTCACCGTCCTCAAGAAGCGAGGCCTGATTAAGAAACGTCCTTTGACGGACTATCTTGCTGCGATTAGCGTAGGAAAAGTGGGTGGGGAAGTTCTCGTCGACCTGGCCTATACAGAAGACTCAATGGCCGATGTCGATATGAATGTGGTCATGACCGGACAAGGGCGCTATGTCGAAGTCCAGGGCACAGCGGAGCGGACCCCCTTTGCCAAACAGGAAATGGATGAGTTCATGGCGATGGGATGGATCGGGATTCAGACCCTCACCGCGCTGCAGAAGGATTTGATCGGGGAATTGGAGTAGGTCGGAAACGATGATCCGTGAATTGGTCCTCGCGACTCGCAATCGCAATAAAGTAATAGAACTCGTCGCGATCTTAGGCGATCTCGGTGTCACGATCCATACACTCGATGAATTTCCGGATGCCCCGGATGTGCTCGAAGACGGGGATTCCTGCGAGGCTAACGCGGTCAAGAAAGCGCGTGCCATTGCCGAGTTTACAGGCTTGCCGGCTGTCGCCGACGATACAGGGCTGGAAGTGGATGCGCTTGGTGGGCGGCCCGGTGTCTATGCGGCCCGCTATGCCGGCGAAGGCGCGACCTACGAAGACAATTGCCGGAAGTTGTCCGGGAGATGGTGGGCGTGCCGCGTGAACGACGAACCGCTCGCTTTCTAACCGTCGCAGCGATCGCACTGCCTTCGGATGGAATACGGGTGGCACAAGGCACGTTGGATGGAGTGATTGCAGAAGAAGCGAGTGGGACGTTAGGATTTGGATATGACCCTGTGTTTCTCATTCCAGAATTAGGGAAGACCTTGGCTCAGCTGCCGGCAAATCAAAAGAACACGATTAGTCATCGCGCCAAAGCATTCACTCACGCGAAAGACCTGTTGCGAGAGATGGAATTCGAGTTGCTGGAGTCGGGCGTAGCGCAGCCCGGTAGCGCGCCTGCTTTGG
>CAWGDV010000024.1:0-84525 GCA_963821465.1 uncultured Nitrospiraceae bacterium
TAAGCAGGCTGAAGTTGAGGTTAAGGTTGAGCGGGAATCAGGATCTCGGAGGTAGGGTGGCATGGCCCCTCCGCTCCATCGCCTCCCAGAACGGCCCTTTCGAACCTTATCTTGCCTATCGCTCCTCCACACAGAGTCAGTCCCATCTACCGGACAATCGTATTGCTACCGGGACATTACTCCTGCACCGCTGAAACTCAGAATGTCCGACTTTTACGATCAAACTGAAATTCGGCATGGTTGATCCCGAATTGGGATCATGCTAGAGTAGCCCCCGTGCGCATCATTGCCAAACGGACCCTTCGCGCATTCTGGAAACGACATCCCAAGGCGAAGGGCCCCCTGGAAGCGTGGCACCAGGAAGTCGCTCGGGCGGACTGGGCAACCCCTTCAGAGATCAAGACTCAGTTTCGGTCAGCGAGTGTGCTTCAGGACAACCGAGTGGCGTTTAACATTGCGGGGAATCACTACCGTCTGGTTGTGAAGATCAACTACCCCTATCGAATTGTCTATATCCGTTTCGTTGGCACACATGCACACTATGACACCATCGATGTCACAACCATCTGAAACTCCGGAGGCGCTATGAACATTGCCCCTATCAAAACCACGCGCGACTACGATCGTGCACTCCGACGCATTGAGCGATTGATGGACGCCAGGCCAAGTACCAAAAACGGGGACGAATTGGACGTGTTAACCACTCTTGTGGAGGCCTACGAAGCGAAGCATCATGCCATCTGTCCTCCAGACCCGGTCGAAGCGATAAAATTCAGAATGGATCAACTCGGCATGACACGCAAAGATCTGGAAGCGATGCTCGGCGGGCGGGGGCGGGTTTCTGAAATTCTGACCAAGAAACGCGGCTTATCCCTCGAAATGATCCGCCGCCTCCACCGCGAACTCCACATTCCCCTAGAAGGCCTCGTTGGAACGGCTGCCTAGCACCCTCTTCACCACCACCGACGACACCCAACTCGACTGCACACGGCATTATCAGCCAGTTTTGGCAAACCTGGGGCCTTCCAATAAGTCAACAGTCATGACTGCCCCTCAATCTGCCCACCCGTCATTTGTACACGCCAATGATGTCTTCCAGTCTTGCAGATAGCCTGGTCCCATAACGGGCATCAAGCTTGGCTTGCCGTGCAAGCGAAATGAAACACTTCTCTGCAACCAGTTGGTTCGCGTAAGGGATGGCTGTGTAAAAGGACTGCATATCGCGAATGTGATTAGATTCCAATGGGCCAGGTTGCGCTTCTATACGAGCGGCCAACTCAGCTTCCACATTCAGGGTTGGAACGTTTCGAACGAACTTCACGATTGCCTCTGCTCCGAGTTGCTTCATCTCATCCACGGTATGTCCAATAACGTCGAGCATGTGGGCGATATAATCTTGATGGTCGAGGAAGAGTTGCGCCGCGTACGCTCGCCAGCGCATGTCGATTGTTGATCCATTCATGAGCGCACGACGCCCTTCGATTCTGGCAAGAAGTGCGTCAGACTCAGCAGAGAACTTAGCATGAGATTTTCGGCGGTGCTCGTCGTCTTGATGGAGCTTGTAGTCGAGGTATTGATCCTTTGGATCGACGTGTTGGTTAATGAGGCGAGTCCTGGCCGCCTCGGCAGTCGTTGCAACGAGCGTGTCGAAGGGTTCGAACGCCTGCATGAAGCCAGGAACAATGGCCCAGTTCGGTTCCAACTGAACCCTTGGCTCCCCAAACGCGGAGTGCAAGGCGTTTCGTATTTCGATCAAAAGCCGGGCTTTGCGACTTCTGAAAACGAAACCTTTGCTAAGGCTGGCCTGTACCTCGGCAACGTGAGCACGGCTTGCCCGATCGTTGCGCTTGGATGTTTCAAGAATGTGCGCGATAGTCAACGGAGCGACGACTCGTCCTCGGTCAACTGTCTCGTGGAGCTCAGCGTAGGCAATGTACGACGGGCCAGAGCTCACTGCCCCAGTTCGCACGCAGGCAAGTTCGATCCACTTGTTTTGGTCGAGAAACAGTGCCTCCATCTGATGATGCCTAACTATGTATTATCGGTTCCCTATAAAATGCCAATTGCATTGTGATGCAGGATAAAACTATATTCCCCCTGTTGGTTATCTCGCCTCTCAGCACCCGTTAACCGACAGAGTCGCGGGCGGCTAGTAGCAATGCAAGCGTCGCATGGGCATCTCCGAGGGCTCTATGATTAGGCGCTGTTGCACCCCACATGCTCTGCAAGAGCCGCAAGCTTATACGTACCTAGGGAAGGCCATGAATGTCGCGCCAAAGACAAGGTGTCATGGAGGATGTTTCTTAGGCTCAGATTTGTTTTTAGACAGGCAGCACTAAGGAAGGCCTGGTCAAATGGCGCATTATGGAAGAAAATCGGGCGCTCACCTACATGTCTTATAAAAGCCTCTAGGGCAAAAGCGAGGGGCTGGCCTTTCGTATCCACTTCGGACTGTGAAATCCCAGTGAGTCGCGTAATATCTGCGGGAACAGGGCTCT
This sequence comes from uncultured Nitrospiraceae bacterium, assembly GCA_963821465.1. GTDB lineage: Bacteria > Nitrospirota > Nitrospiria > Nitrospirales > Nitrospiraceae > Palsa-1315. The sequence continues at coordinate 2,499 of CAWGDV010000024.1, forward strand.
GTATGCGACAAGCATCGAAAACTCAAACGTTACTGAGCCATCAGGATCAACAAGTACGGCTGCCAACTCCAGGACTTCCGAACTTTCCACCATGAGGCCAGTTGTTTCGAGGTCTGCCACAACGAATGGCACTTTAGTCGCCGCAATGGCAGTTTCAATATCGGGTCTTGTCAGCACGTTTCGTTTTGGCGTTCGGTTATCCGTAGCAGAACTCCTTGGTGGTTATGAGATTGGTTTTCACGAGTTCGCTGAGCCATTCGTTCATCGTTTTCTGATTGCACCCCAGTAATCGAGCTGTTTCGTTCTCCTTCTTCAGCTGTTCCCAGCAGCGGCGAGAGATTGCATTAGTTCGCAAATATGAATACTCGCCGTTAAATGACTGATGCTTGACAGGTTCCCCAATATCTCGACCAGCCACTTAACATCGGTCTTTGAAAGCGTTCTTATGTGCTCGTAGCCCATCGATGAGTACTCGATGCGAATTTCCTGAAGCTCTTGAATTCTCGACATAGCCCGTCATTGCATAGGAAACCGTACCCTCGAAAACAAGAGATTCTTCGAAATGATTAAGAATGCAAGCGCCATATAACGCACGAAGCAGGTCGTCATATGGCTGTTTGACCTTTCGACGTTCCCTGATAAGCGCACGAAATACCTTCGCAATTTCAACCGATGCGATAGGGCCACGCACTAGGAATGGCTTCAGCTGATCGAGCTTGGCAAGCTCAAGAGGCAGGAAAGGAACCAGCCATTCATACTTTTTCTCAGAGTCATCGCGCAGACGACGTTTCTGTGTTGCTTCGTCGAACCACCGGTCTGCCGGGTTAAGCATGGCCAGCTCATTGGTGAGCACAAATGCATATCGCGCAATTACCTCTGCCACCTCCGCATCAGAGATAACTACTGACGGTTGGGATTTGTCAGGAGAGCTGACCGTCATAGTCAGGCCAGATGCTGACGACACGCTTGTAGGTGGTAAGCTCTCGGATTGTGTGGCAACATCAGAGCCCAAGAACTTCGAGACTAGGTTGGTCAGAAATCCCACATAGATCCTTCTTGTCGTGCTTCCTTCCAGGAACCGTAAGGACATTTAGGATTAAAGCTGTAGCCTGGATACTTGAGTAAGCCCCGGCTCGCAAATCTACTTCAAGAACTACGCTTTCCCACCCCTCGGGCTTTCTAGCACGCGGCACTTGTACCTCACTCTCCACATCGAACAACCACACGCTATATTAGGGCGTTGCGCGAGCATAAAAGCCCCTCAAATTGAGACTCATATCTTCACTCCATACACCTGCTCTAGGGGAGTGGCCGAGGCTGCCCTTTACTGCGCGCATCGAACGACAAACATGTTCCTTCCAAGCTTGCTCGTTCTCTTTCCCAGGGATGGCACACGTGTTGGTCCCCCTGCGGCCGTCGAGCGAGCACATTCTGATCGTGCGCGCTCCGGGAGCAAGGGATCAGCACGGGTGTCATTCCTCTCCACCTCTTCTGCGAGCAAGAAGGGCACCTGGCCGCTCCCTACTCATCTTCATCCCCCGACTCATCTCTGCGCCGACGGAATCCCGTAGCGCTTGCACTTCTCCCACAGGGATTTTCGCGAGAGGCCGAGGATTTTCGAAGCGGTGGTTCGACTGCCCTCCACCCGCCCAAGGACCGACACAATATACTCACGCTCAAACTGTTCTCTCGCCATAGCCAGCGAGGTCAACGGACGCTCCTCGCGCTTCTGCCCTGTCAGCCCTTCGCTACAGAATCCACACGATTCTTGTGGCGTCCCGCCCGTAAACGGACAGGACTGGAACCCGCACAGATCTTGCGGTTGAATCGCTTCACGATCCCGCCCCAGTGCGACCGCACGTTCGACCATGTTTTCCAACTCCCGCACGTTCCCTGGAAACGAATAGCGCAAGAAGAGCTCGCGCGCCGCAGGAGAAAACCCTTTCAATGCCTTCCCCATTTTAGCCGCGCACGTCTTCAGCACGTGCTCGGCAATGATCATGATGTCTTCTTGCCGTTGGCGCAACGGCGGAATCACGACAGGTACGACATTGAGCCGATAATACAGATCCTCTCGAAACCGCCCTTGAGCGACTTCCTTTCGAAGGTCTTTCTGTGTGGCGCAGACCAGCCGCACGTCGACGTGAATCGTGTCGTTTCCTCCGACGCGCTCAAACTGCCTTTCCTGAAGCACCCGCAATAATTTCACTTGGATCACCGGTGAGATTTCCCCGACTTCATCGAGAAACAGCGTGCCGCGATGTGCCAACTCAAACCGCCCACGCCGCTGTCGCAGCGCCCCGGTAAACGCCCCCTTCTCATGGCCGAAAAGTTCCGCTTCCAATAAGGTTTCCGGAAGCGCCGCACAGCTGACTTTGATCAAGGGGTACTGACTGCGTGGGCTGTTTTGATGGATGGCATTGGCAACCAGCTCCTTGCCGGTTCCACTCTCTCCCAGAATCAACGTCGTCGAGTCCGTTCCTGCCACCAGCTTGATCTTCTCGAGCACGGCCCGCATTTGGTTGTTTGCCCCGAGAATGCCTCCAAAACTGAACTTATCTTCCAGCACCGCTTTGAGATCTTGATTTTCGCGCCGCAAGGTCACCACACGGCCCACGCGCTCGACGATCAGCAGCAATTCATCCATCTGGAACGGCTTCGTGATGTAGTCGAAGGCGCCGAGCTTCATCGCCCCGACCGCCGTCTCCACCGACCCGTGAGCAGTAATCACCACAACCTCCGTGTGGGACGACTGCTCTTTGGCTGCCGTGAGCACGGTAAGCCCGTCCGCGCCGGGCAGCCGAAGATCGGTGATCACCAGATCGAACGGTCGCTGGCGGATGGCGTCGATCCCCTCCGTCCCGGAAGCCGCTGCTTCGATATCATGGCCGACCGTCTCCAATGCATCGACCATCGACAACCGCATCAGCGGCTCGTCATCGACCAGTAGGATCCTGAGTCCCTTCATGACACTCGCTCCATCATCGAACGGTCCCGAGAAACAGGAAGACAGAGGGTAAAGGTCGTTCCCTTCCCGACTTCGCTGTCCACCAGAATCGTTCCTCCGTGCCGCTCGGCGATGCCCAGACTGACCGACAGGCCGAGACCGGTTCCTTCACCTTCGCTCTTCGTCGTAAAGAACGGATCGAAAATCCTCGGCAGGACCGTTGGTGGAATACCCGATCCCGTATCGCGAACTTCGATTAGGCAGATTCCTTCGACGACAGACGTTCGGATCGTCAACATCCCTCCATCTTTCATCGCTTGGACCGCATTCAATACCAAGTTCATCAGCACCTGCTCAATCATGTGCCGATCGACCATCACATTCGGCAACCCCTGACCAAAGCCCGTTTCCAACCGGACTCGGTTCGTGGCAAACAGATGCGTCGTCAAGACCAACACCCGGTCCACGACGTGATTGATGTCCGTCAGGGCGAAGGCAGGCTCATGCTGCTGGGAGAAATCGAGGAGCTGCCGAACAATCTTCTGCACCCGCCGCACGCCGTCTTCCATGGACGCCCAATATTCCTCTTGCCGGCTCGGCGACAGCGTCCCCTTCCGCAAGTTGTAGAGACAGTTGAGGATGCCCCCCAAAGGATTGTTGATTTCGTGAGCTACCCCTGCGGCGAGCTTTCCGACCGAGGCCAGTTTCTCCGAGTTCCGGATCTGTTGCTCCAATTTCTTGGTCTCCGTCATGTCGCGCGCGATGCCCAGCACGCCCAGGATCATTCCCTCGACCCCATGCAGCGGGGAGACACTCACCATCACAGCCCTCGGCTCCCCTGTGCGAGTCACCACTTCGACCTCATAGACCTGCTTCGCACCGATATCCAGGGTGCTTTTGAGACGCTTCCCGCGATGGCGCTTGGAGAGAAGGGCGAGGTAGGGGCGCCCAAGCAGATCGTCTTTCCGGTAACCCCATGCTTCGATCTTGCTGTTGACGTAGGTGAACCGTTGTTCAGTATCGAGGGTATAAATGACATCGTTGGCGTTCTCGAGCAGATTTTCGAGATACTGCTTGGTCTCTTCAATTTCACGCGTGCGTTCTCGTACCTTATCCTCCAACTCTTCTCGGTATGTATCCAGCTGCCGTTCGAGCCGCTTCCGCTCGGTAATGTCCCGCAACTGCACCATCACCAACAGTTGGTCGGCCACTCCGACAGGGATCAAATCCATTTCAGCCGGGATGCCCAATCCGCCGGCATGCCGCACCATGATCTCTTGCGTGGACACTTTCCGCTGCCCCGCAATGACGTCGCTCAGCCATCCGCGGAACGAATCGTGATAATCGGAAAGAACCACTTCGAGCAGACTGTGGCCGACCACGTCCGCCTCTGCATACCCCAATGCTTGCTCCTCACGTTTGTTGACGGCGACGATCATGCCGTTCGGATCCACCATAAACACCGAATCCGCCACCAAGTCAAAGAGCGCTTTGTACCGCGCCTGCGAGGCCACGAGCTGTTGAGTCCGCTCCGACACGGCCTGCTCGAGCTTCGTCGTGTATTCTTGCAGATGCCGCTCAAGCCGGTGGCGTTCGGTCACATCGCGGACAAACGCTCGCGAGTGAACCAACCCGCCCCGCTCTTGATCGATCAACGCCGTGGCATGAATTTCCACATCGATCGGGTGACCGTCTTTGGCCAGAAACACCGTCTCCATCGAACTGCGCCCTTGCGCGACCAATCGCTCCAGATATTGCAAGACGAGAGGCTCCTGGCCACGCGGCACGAGCTCCCAAAGCCGCATCGACAGCATCTCATCGAGAGTGTATTTCAGCTTCTCAAGCCCCGTTTTGTTCACATGGACAAAACGGCCGTTCCGGTTCAACTGATAGATCATCTCAGGAGAATGTTCGATCAGATCGCGGTACTTTTCTTCCAAGCGGCGCACATCCACCACGCGTTGTTCGATCTGCCCAAACGACCGTTGTAGATTCGCCGCCATCTGGTTGAACGCATCGGCGAGTCCTTCAATTTCATCGCCCGTCTTCAGCTCCAGTCGCCGGTCCAATCGCCCGCTTCCGATTTCACGCACCCCGTCGTGTAACGACTGAATGGGACGGGCGATCCGGCGTGCAACGACCACCCCTGTCCCCCACAGCGCGGCGAGCACGAGCAACCCGAAGAACAGCACTTTCGCCACGAGTTCAGCGAGCGGCGCATAGGTCTCCTGGGGATCCTGCCGCACCACGGTGATCCACTGGTGTCCTCCGAGACTCCCTGGAGCCAAGCTTTCGCCGAATCGGACGGGAGCGAATCCGATCAAGGCGTTCCGGCCCCCATGCGAATCATCTGCGGCAACGGTCCACCCAGCTTCCAGGCCACCGAGGATACCGATCAACTCAGGCCGCACAGTATGCGCTTCCGGGGCCAGGACCGGGCAGATCATAGGAACACCGTCGGAGCTGAACAACATGGCATGACCGGTCGCCCCGATCGTCACCTCGGCAATGGCATGGAAGATCGTGTCTCGACGTAACAGAATGGTGACCGTCCCAATCACCGTCTCCTTTGTATCGTCAAGAATGGGCGCCGCCACCACAACAACGTGAGTCCCGAAAGCAGGATCGAAGGTGATCTCACTCACATAGCCCTTGGAACTTCCCCCCTTCACCACCGCTTGCCACCACGATGTCTTCCCGTAAAAATACTCCACTTGTGGAATGGAGCTGACCACCAGCGCCCCCTGCTGATCGGTCACCAGGATCCCGATATAGTCCGATTTGCGGATATCGTGCCACCGGATGAGATAGTTCGTGACGATGCGATTGATGAAGAGGGGAAACTCGCTTTGTTTACCCCGCTGACGCCACCGCTGCTGCCAATCCTTGATCATGCCCTGGATGTGTTGCGCATCCTTTCCCTCATACGTGCGGTTGGCTTCGGTCACGGCGGTGTGGAGAAAGGGGGTCGTGGCGAGCTGCTGGGCTTCATTCATCCCACGGCTGACCTGCATTTCGATGCGGCGAGCGGCTTCCACGGCGACTTCCTTGAAGTTGGCGCCGGTCATTTCGCGAAGCGCGCGTCGCTCCTCGACGTAGGTGAGCGCAAGCAGAAGGGTGAGGGGGAGAAGTCCGACCAGCACAATCGCCGCGATGATCTTGTGCTGGAGACTGTGAGACCGACTCCAGAGTGTCATGGGTGTGCCCCAAGCAGGATGCGACAACCCCTGATGCGTGAAGCGTATCCCGCAAGCGGATTGACGATCGATTTATCTACCCGCTGACGCTGCACACACGACAAACCGTGATAGCACCGGCCGGCTAACTCCGCTTCAACAGCCGCCCAGACGCTCCCGGCCAGAGCAGCAGCAGCGGACTCGCAACGAAGATCGACGAGAAGGTTCCTATGATCACGCCCCCCAAGAGGGCGAGAGAGAAGTCGTGCAAGACCTCTCCGCCAGCCACCGTCAGAGGAATCAGCACCAACACGACGGTCAAACTGGTGACGATCGTGCGGCTCAGAACTTGGTTGATCGCATTATTGATGATCGTCTCCTCGCTCTCCCGCCTCCGCAACCGAAGATTTTCTCTGATACGATCGAACACGACGACCGTATCCGTCATTGAATAGCCGGCTAACGTCAGCAATGCCGTCACGACGAGCAAGGTAATTTCCTTATCCAGAATATAAAAGGCGCCCAAGACCGCCAACACATCATGGAAGGTTGCCAGGGCTGCGGCGATGCCGAAGCGAAGTTCGAATCGCGCCGCCACGTAGAGAATGATTCCGGCAAAGGAAATGAGGATCGCAATGAGGGCATCCTCTTGAAGTTTCTGCCCGATGGTCGGCCCGATTTCCATGCTGGAATCGACCACGAAATGGTTCGTGGAAAACTCCTTCGTAAAGACCGCCACAACCCGTTCAGCGACCTTCTCCTCGATGGTCGTCGAGGTCTTCAGGCGGATCAAGAGTTTATTCTCCTGACCGAACTCTTGCAGCTCGGCGCTGCCCAGGCCATTCGCTTCCAGAGCTTTTCTCGCTTCGTCGATCCGGATCGCTTGGTCGAATTTCAACTGCACCGCGGTTCCGCCCGCGAAATCGATGCCGAGGTTCGCCGACCCTCTGGCAATCTGAATGAGCGCGATAATTCCCAGCACCACCATGATGCCGGAAAAGAGAAAGGACCAGCGGCGCTTCCCCATGAAATCGATATTGGTTTTTCCGAGGATCTCCAACATGCAGGCTCCTTCGAACTAGATGCTTAACTGTTCCACTTTGTGTCGTTGATTCATGAGGTCGAAGATGACCTTGGTGCCTATCAAGGCCGTAAACAGATTGATCCCGATTCCGAGACACAAGGTCACGGCAAATCCCTTGATCGGTCCCGTGCCGAAGAGGAACAGCGCCACCCCCGTGATCAGGGTGGTCACGTGAGAGTCGACAATCGTCAGCAGCGCCTTGTCGTATCCCCCGTCCACCGCCAGGCGAACGGCTTTCCCCGATCGCAGCTCCTCGCGAATTCGCTCGAAAATCAAGACGTTTGAATCGACGCCCATCCCGATCGTGAGCACGATTCCGGCGATCCCCGGCAAGGTCAGGGTGGCGTTCAGCGCAGACAGGGCCCCGATCAAACACACCAGATTGAGCGTCAGCGCAAAATCTGCGATCACGCCGGACATCCGGTAATACACGATCATGAACACCACCACCATGGCGCCGGCAAACAACGTGGCCTGCACGCCTTTCTCAATCGAATCTTTCCCCAGTGACGGCCCGACCGTGAGGTCTTGAATGATCTTGAGAGGCGCCGGCAGGGCGCCGGCCCGGAGCACGATGGCCAAATCGTTGGCCTCTTGCATTGAAAACGTCCCGGTGATTTGTGCGCGCCCTCCGGTAATGCGGTCCTGAATCACCGGCGCCGAATAGATCGTGTTGTCGAGCACGACAGCCATGCGCTTCTTGATGTTATCGCCTGTAATCCGCTCGAATTCCCGACCACCCTTCGAGTCGAATGTGATCGATACGTAGGGATCGTTGAACTGACCGATCGAGACCCGCGCATCGCTCAACACGTCGCCGGTCAACATGACCCGTTTTTTCACGAGATAGGGAATGCGATATTCGCGGCCAGTGTCTTTATCGACTCCCCGCTCGAAGAGGATCTGATCGCCTGCGGGCAGCTTCGCCTCGGCCTGTTTCAGAATCTCCTCCTCTTTGTCTTTTGGAATACGGGCAGGCAAATCAAGCTTCGGCTGGTTATCCTCGTCGAGCATCTTAAATTCGAGCAGCGCCGTCTCTTTGATCAGATCTCTGGCGCGCTTGGGCTCTTTGACACCGGGCAACTGTACGACGATCTGCTTCAACCCCTGCCGCTGCACAATCGGTTCTGCCACGCCAAACTGGTCGATGCGGTTCCGGATCGTTTCCAGCGCCTGGTTGATTGCGGAATCCTTGATCCGTTTGGCCTCAACCTCTCGGAGCTCCCACACCAGCCGGTTGGCCGACGCGGCAGAGTCCGTTTCACTGAAGGTCGGATAGTCGTCGATCACCTTTTGGATCTGCGCCTTGAGTTCGGCGTTTTGGAATTGAATCGTGATCTGGGCTGGTCCTGTCCGCGTCACAGACTCCACGGGAATTTTCTTCTCAACCAGCGCATCTTGAAGAGACGCGACCGATCGATCGACGGCGATCTCGACCGCCCGATCTTCATCGACTTCCATGACAAGGTGAATACCGCCTTGGAGATCCAAGCCCAGAGTAATGCCTTTGTTCGGCATCACCTTTTTCAACCAATAAGGCAACGCCTGGTAGAAGGGCTGATAGGAAGGGATAAAGAAAATCACCGACAGCACCACCACCAGCGCCAACAATGTTAACCGCCCACCCACTTTTTTCATGTCGTCTGGTACCCCTTTATCCTGTACGGCCTACGAATCCTTATCCTTATCGTCGTCGCCGCCGCGTAACCGAGCAATCTGATCCCGTTGCATCCGAATCTTCGTGTTATCAGAGATCTGCAACGTCACCGTCTCCTTGCCGAGATTCGTGACGGTGCCCCAGATTCCAGACGCCGTGACTACCTTGTCGCCCTTCTTCAGAGCCTCCAACAGCGCCTTCTGCTGTTTCGCGCGTTTTTGCTGCGGCAAAATGACCAAGAAATAGAAAATGACGAAAATGAGCGCGAATGGAATAAGAGACAGAAGCGTGCTGGCAGTGGATCCCCCGCCACCACTCCCGCCGCCGAACAACTGAGCCATCACGACCGATTGCATGACCATACACACTCCTCTTCGACTAGATTAGTCCCCTTCGGCATGCCGATGCGCATCGACCTCAGCCGCACCCGCAGCTGAGACGTCCGATGCAGCCCGGTCGCGAGATCGGTAAAATTCATCCCGGAACGACCGTAACGTTCCCTGTGCGATTGCTGATCGCACCTGGCCCATCAGATCGGCAAAATACCAGAGATTGTGAATCGTATTCAGTCTCGACGACAGCATCTCTTTCATCTGAAAGAGGTGATGCAGATAGGCCCGCGAGTAGCGCGCGCAGACGGGACAGCCGCAGGCCGGATCGATCGGCTCCTCGTCCCGAGCATACCGTGCTTGCTTAATCACCACTCGTCCTAAACGTGTAAAGAGCGAGCCGGTCCGTCCATGGCGCGAAGGCACAACGCAATCGAACAGGTCGATCCCCCGTGCCGCTCCTTCAATCAAATCTTCCGGCATCCCCACACCCATCAGATATCGTGGCTTCGAAGCCGGCAGCTCCGGCACAGTCACATCCAACATGGCATACATCTCTGCCTTCGATTCTCCCACCGAAAGCCCGCCGACCGCGTAGCCCTCGAAGCCAAGCCCGGCGAGTTCGCGCGCCGATGTCACGCGGAGATCTGCGTCCAAACCGCCTTGCACGATCCCAAAGAGGGCTTGATCCCTGCGGCGCCGGCTGGCCTGACAGCGTTGTGCCCAAAGGGTAGTCCGCCGTACCGCATCGCGCACGACCGCTCTCTCAGCCGGCAAGGCCACACAGTGATCGAACGCCATCATGATATCAGCCCCTAACGCCTCTTCGATCTCGATGGCAGTCTCCGGCGTAATGAAGTGTGTGGACCCATCGAGATGCGACTGAAAGCTTACTCCCTCGTCCGTCACCTTACACAGCTTGGCTAGACTGAAAATCTGAAATCCACCGCTGTCCGTCAAGATGGCTCCCCGCCACCCGGTAAATCGATGCAATCCGCCCATCTCAGCTATAATCTTATATCCAGGCCGCAGATAGAGATGGTAGGCGTTATTCAGCATGAGGCGAAAACCGAGCTGCTCTAAATCGACTGGGTCGATCCCCTTCACCGGCCCCAACGTGCCGACCGGCATGAAAGCCGGCGTGTCAATTTCGCCATGGGCAGTGCTGAGTCTCCCCAATCGTGCCCTCGTCTCATGATCCACCTGCTGAACTGAAAAATCCACAGTCCCTCTTGCCTATTACATCTGCTCCGGTGCGGAAATCCCGAGCACGCCGAGTCCATTCTTCAAGACTTGCTGGATTCCGCACATCAACGCCAGCCTCGCCGCAGTCCGTTCGGGGGTTAGCACCTCCTTCAGCAGCCCCTCGCCTGGAGCCAATCCCTCAGGCGTCACCGCCAACAGATCACGATCCGCAGCGGGAGGCAGAATCCGGTGCTTGTTATAAAACGTATGCAGCAGGCCGGCCAATTGCTGAAGGTAATAGGTCATCCGGTGAGGCTCGTAGGCCATCGCACTGCCCTGCAGGACCGAAGGATAGGCCGAAAGCTTGCGAATCAGCCCCAATTCATCCGGGTCCGTCAACACCGTCAAATCCGTCTTGCTCGGCAGGAGACAGGCGATGCCTCGAGCAGCCGCGACGCGCCAGAGGCTGGCGATCCTGGCATGGGCATACTGCACATAGTACACGGGATTGTCGGATGACCGTTGCTTGGCCAGTTCCAAATCGAAGTCCAGATGCGAGTTGGAATCGCGCATCAAGAAAAAGAACTTGGCCGCATCAGCCCCAACCTCATCGATGACTTCCCGCATCGTGATGAACTCGCCGGCCCGCTTCGACATTTCCACCTTTTTCCCGCCGCGCAACAAATTCACCATCTGGACCAGTACGACCTGGAGGCGATCTTTCGGATAGCCATAGGCCTGTACAACCGCTTGCATCCGAGAAATGTAGCCATGGTGATCCGCGCCCCAGACGTCGACCAGGAGATCGTATCCGCGCTCCAACTTATCCCGGTGATAGGCGATATCGGATGCCAAGTAGGTGTACTCGCCGTCCTGTTTTCGCACAACACGATCCTTCTCGTCGCCGAACGCCGAGGATCGGAACCACCAGGCGCCTTCCTGCTCGAACAGGAACTGTTGTGATTTCAATTCATCCAAGACCCGTTGGACAGCCCCTGAATTCACAAGAGAGGCCTCGCTAAACCAGGACTCGAACTCGATCCCGAAGGACTTCAGGTCCTCGCGGATCAGGCGCAGCAATTCCTGGTTGGCGAACGTTCGACAGCGCTCTTCGACCTCTGTGGCCGTACGTCCGTCCAGCTCTGGCCCGAGCTGCTGCTGCACCCGCTCGGCAACGGCAGCGATATAGGCTCCGTGATAGCCCTCTGCCGGAAATTCGACCGGACGGTTCGACAACTCCTCATATCGCGCGTAGACGGAGGCCCCCAACAATTTCATCTGCCGGCCGGCGTCGTTGATATAGTACTCGCTCACAACATCGTACCCGACCGCCTTAAGCATGTTCGCAACCGCTTGCCCGACCGCCGCGCCTCTCCCATGTCCCACATGTAACGGACCGGTCGGATTCGCACTCACATATTCCACCAACACGCGACGCCGTTGCCCAAATTCGGCTCGCCCGTAGGCAGATCTTTCCCTCTCGATTTCCCTGAGCACCTCCTGCCAGATGACGGGTTTGACCGTGAGATTGAGAAATCCAGGCCTGACGATCTCGACTCGGTCGAAGAGCTGATCGCGCTGAGAAAGATTGTCGATAATAATTTGGGCAATATCGTGGGGCGCTCGTTGCTCGGACACGGCGAGAGACATGGCGACCGTCGAAGCTAAGTCTCCCCATTCAGGCCGTTTTGGAGTATCCAGACTCACCTGAGGCCAGGCTTCCGTCTTTAGTTGGCCCTTCTTTTTGGCCCCATTGAGCGCTCCAATCAATGCGCTGGTGACCTTTTCCTGAACGACCCCGCTGGACAAGAAAATAGCTCCTAAGTCCTTACCAATGAAAGGGAAAAAGAACTGGTCACTTTAGCATACGGGAAAATCAGTGACAAGGCAGCCGGAGGGAATTCTCCGTCGAATCGCTGCTTCCTTGAGATGTGCGAGACACAGTGCCACAAGATAGTCCTGCGGCATATCGAGACAAGGTTTCCCCTTGCATCGGCTCACCTCGTCCCATGATCGGCAGAGACATGGTGCCCCCTGCACTACAGTCACGTGAGTGCCACGGGGAGCCCAGCGAGCGGGATTGGTCGGCCCAAATAGAGCAATCGTAGGCATCCCTATCAGCCCCGCCATATGTGTGATTCCCGAATCCTGTCCGATAAAGAGCCGTGCCTGAGCCAGCACTCCGGCAACGATGAGAAGGTCGAGGCCCTTCAAGACGATCGGTGGGTTTAGGCATGACTGGAGTAGACGTTCGACCGGCTCACGATCTGCCGGCCCTTCTAGAATCACCGGAATTGCCCCGGAAACATGAACAGCGATCACAACAGACGCAAGGATCTCCGGTGCCACACACTTATGGGCACTTCCACTCCCCGGATGGATGACGACAAGAGACTGTCCGATCGAGAGGTCTGCCGCTTCAAGGCAGGCTCGCCCAAGCTGGAGAAGTGATTCCGTCACCTTCAACAGAAGATCGTTTTCACTCTCTGAGGGAGCCTCATGAATCGCTTCAAGAAACCGGTCACTTTGATGTGTCGCCCGAATCTCAGTTGAGAATGGAGACCTCACGATAACCTCTCGGACCCCGATTGCCTTAAGTGTCTCGTTCAATTTGCCATCGAGATCCTTCGTCCAGCCAATGGCAAGGTCACAGTCCATCAACCATGTCACATACCCGATCCGTAACAGAATCCGCGCCCACGAATAAGTCCGTGCAGTCGCGTCCCCGCATAGAGGTCCAGACATCGACGATACCGCACGCAAGGAGCAGCTTTGCAGCCTGATCCTCTGCACAGAGCGCTAGCCGATAATTGGGAAAGCGGGTGCGCAAGCGAACCATGGCCGGGACGGCCAAAAGCACATCGCCAAGGCCGCCTGGGTGGATCATCATGATCGTCCTTCTCACGGTGGGCATGACTGTTACCCTGAGGGAGGTACTCGAGCCAGCAGAGACCTCGCCGCATCAAGATCCGCTGCTGTATTCACGTTGTAAAAGGAACGCCCAGCAGGATCGATAGTACGCAAATCGGCTTCGGTGATATATTGCACCCGGAGAGACGATTGCAACACAAGTTCCTGGATCTTAAGGCGTCGTGCCCGAATCATCTGTTCTAAGGCCGGCAGGCATCGTTTTCCGTACAACGCATGCATCGGATGTAACCGGTCCGCAAGTTTCGCCATCACAATATCTGCTGTTACTCTTCGACTCGTGAACTGAGCGATGACCGCCTGATTGAGAAACGGCATGTCGCATGCCACCACGAATACCCATGGAGTTGTTGCCTGCATAAGCCCGGTGTACAACCCCCCAAGACTGCCGCAATCAGGCATCAGGTCTCGCACAACTTTGGTGTCGACGCCAAGCGGAGGGCTGTCCTGCGCAATAACAACCAGTACCTCCTGGAAAATTGAGTGAAGCACCGCCAGTCCTCGTTCAAAGAGGGTCTGTTCTCCCACGACGAGATGCCGTTTATCTTCTCCCATTCTTCGGCTTTTCCCTCCGGCGAGAAGGATGCCGGTCACTTCGTTCTCCATGATCCCTCAATTCAGGAGGCCAAAAAGAAAGAGGGGGTGGGTCACCCCACCCCCCCTCCTGATGATTCACACTCTCTCAGCTCAGATGAACGTTAGAGGGCCTTTGCCTTCCGCTTGTTCGATCGTCTGGTCAACACCCAACCTTCAAGAAGGACCACACCAAACGCAATCACAATCGGATAGATATAGGCTTCACGAGGTGTCGGCGGCTCCAGGAAGGTATAGTAGAAGGCCGAGACGGCCATCTTCCGGCCTGCGTCGCCATTATGTCCGTCCCAAGCAAAGAACACAGTGGGAATATACTGCCCCATTTCGAAGAAGGTATCTTCATCGTAATCCTGATCCTTCTTGTTGCCCAAGGGCCGCTGAATGATCACCGTCCATCGGCCATTCTTCCACTCAGAAAAGAGTAATTTGCTGGCCTCTTCATAGTTGTCCCGTTGTTCAAAATCCTTATCCCATCCGGTGCCCTTGAAGGCCCGCAGTGATCCATCAGCTTCCCACTTCATAATGTCGACCGGGAACTGCTCGTTGCTGCCGAACAGATACCGCGGCTTAATCGGTGCGGGAAGCTCCTTCCACTTCACGGCAGTTTCCATGGCAACTGCATCGTTGTAGACTGTGTAGTTATTCTGATGCATGGCAATGGAGCCCTCTTCCCCGGTCTTCGGCTCCTGTTCCTTGACATCGATATTGACTGAGGTCGGAGGCCAGGGTAACTTTCCTTCTGCTACGCTCTTCGTGCGGTCGTCCCACTGGAACATGAAGGCGATGTGGGTTTTGTTGTAGAGCGATTTCATCCAGATATCGTCGATCCGGTTCACGAAATTCCTGGGCTTATGGGTGATCTGGCCACCCATCGCAATAATCCGCCTGGCCCGCTTCTGCCACAGTTCATGTTCAGGATCTGCCGGAATCTCTCCCTCTCCCTCGATCACTCCTGAGGACAACACAAAGTTCACCTTTGGCTTGTCTGTCAATTGATCGATCGAGAGGGGTGTCCCATCTGCCTCACGTTCACAGAGCGAGTTTACCCAGTTGGCAATGTGCCAGCGCTCTTCGACCGTGGTGTTGTCAGCGAACGAGGGCATCGGAGTGCCGTTGACTCCGGTCGAAAATGTCCGGAATATGTTCTTGACGTTATAGGGATCTTGCCGGCTCCCTCTGAAATTCCAACACTTGTGCCAGTTGGCCGGTTGTATCGAAAAACCCCAGTCATCTTTCAGGTTGAACGCATTGCCGTCGCCACGGCCATCAGCGCCGTGACACTCGACACACTTCTTCTCGACAATGAGCTCAGCTCCCTTTTTCAAACTCTCCTCTGTAGGAGGAATCGGCTTCAGTTCGGCCATCTGCAGCACAGTCTGACTCTCTGACTGCTTGTCCGTAAACTTTCGATCTTTCACCAGCTGGGTAGTGACGAATGACAGTACTTGGAGCCGTTGCTCTTCCGTCAGAATGCCTTCCCAGGATGGCATGGCCGATCCTGGAAGACCGTGCGTCACAGTGTCAAACAGATCATTCTGACCGAGAGTGGGTTTCTTGGCATCAAACAACGGCAACTCACCGCTAGCCGTGTGCCGAATTTTGAACGTTCCCTGATTGAAATTTCGTGGGGCGCGGCCAGAGACGATCAGCGCCTGGTCCATCACCCGCGCCATCGACCCCGTGACACCAAACGCACTTGGTGAAGTAGACCCGCTTTCCTGCTTCGATCATGTCCGCAGAAGGCTCAGGCGCTAAATCGCCCTTCTTAAATCCAGCAGGAAGAGCATCTGCGGCAAAGGCTAAGCCTCCAGTAATCCCGGAGATCAGGATAACTCCAAAGGCAGCCGTGAGGAATGTTCCCGCCTTCAGACTTAACGAATTCTTCATCGCTTCCCTCATGTCGTCAAACCAGGTTGGCTATAAATTGAGTGAACTCTAGTCCCAGGTCCTGGGGTAATACCCCGTGTGCCAATATTCAAACAAGACGACTTTCCAGATTTCGTCCACAGTCAGATGCTGTTCCCATGGTGGCATCACAGAGGCCCAGGGGAATCCTTCGTTCGGCAAGCCAATTCCACCCTTGGACACACGCCAGAAAATGAACGTTTCTTGGAGCTGCGCAATCGTACCTGGATCAGTAAAGTTGGCCGGGATCGGATTGAACGCAAAGGCATGGAGGCCGCGTCCGTTTAAGTTATCGCCATGGCAGAAGTGGCAATTTTGATAGAAGATCTCTCCGCCCTCGCGCACATATTTGAGGTATCCTTGAGCATCCTTATCCCAAGGATTGGCATTCGGTTTCATCAAGCGGCCCATGCCCTGCTCTACAATACTGGCATTGCTATATTCCTGATCGTATTTTCCTTCAGGATTGACCCGATAGGGATTCTGTGTGGTCTGAAGCGTATAGGTTTTCCCATGCACCTTTGTACTGGCCGGCGGAGCAGGGTGCACCGTCCGCAACTCGATCGGCTCTTCGGATTTCGGGACCATCGAGGTGTATGAGAACCCGCCGATCAAGATCGGCAGAATAACCAGATACGCATAACGCAACAGCCTTTTTCCCCCGGTCTTGGCATCCAAGACATTCATGATCGGCTGCTTGAACTTGTTCCAATCTTCTTCGTTCGCAGACACCCACATAAATATAGCCACGAGAGAGACCGTCCCATACATGGCACGGACGCTGAACGGAATAGGCGGATAGACTCGAAATTTCAGATAGAGGAGAATGAACGCCCAAAAAAGAATCCCCTGCCAAAACCGTGGGAATGCCATTCCCATGGCCGCCATCATATAGCTGAGTCCTGTAAAACCCGCCACGAACAGCGTGAGTTCTGCGATCACTTGGACCGGCATGTAACCTTCGATTAGGCGCACAGTATTCGACGGAACGATACCCACGACCATCCCAGCAAGCAGGAGGATTCCAGCTGCCCCCATCAGTGCTGCGAGTGACATTAATGCTTTCATCGGTGAACTCCGTTTACTCGATAAAAGAGATCGATAGCCAAGATCATGAAATCTTCGGTGGCGGCGAACCCGCCTTCACCTGCGACAGATAATCGACGATCTTTTTGATAGCTCCCGCGCTCAACTTCTGGCCAAATATTTTCGGCATGGTATTGTCAGGGAACGGCTTCACCACGTAGGCGCTGGGTGAAACGATCGACTCCATGATGTAGTCCGGAACAGTCTTTGCCGATCCCTTGTAATCCTTATCCTTCATGCGAAGCAGCGCGTTCGTGCCCTCTTCAAGCACAGGACCAATCGTCCCCTTCGCTCCTGGAATGCCGGGGATCGTATGGCAGGCCACGCACGTCGCCTTTTGAAAAATCACATCTACCGTCTCCGTTCCATCCGCCATCAGATCACTCCCGCCACCTCCCGCCTTCTCTTCCTGCTGTTTAGGCCGGTCAGCCTCTGGAATAAACTTCTCATACGATTTGACGATCTCTTCAAATGTCGGGGCATCAACTCCCTCTCGAAGATACAACCAAGTGTCCACGGCCGCTAATTCAGGAAGGCTCAACGAGATCGGTGGCTTGTGAATTGCCGGCATCGGGCTTTCTTTGTCGTTCGTGCCCTTCACGCCATAGCCTGCAACGACAAAACAGCTTGGGCAGGCATGGGATTCAGCAATATATTCTTGACCATTTTCAGCAGTCCCCGCGCCAGGGAACGCTTCTTTTTGGGCATAGTCTCTGACCCGCAGCCTTGCCCTTACTATACTTTGGATCTTCCAACCGCTCCTTGCCCGCTCGCCCTGGAAGGCCTTGCAAGTTGGGCGCGCGCTCACCCAGCATCCCTGCGTGGAACGCGTGACAGAGAGGACACTGGCCTTTGCCGACTGCGCCCTGCTCTTTGTTCTTTCCAATTCCGCCGAAAATGATCTTCTCGCCTTCATCCGCAAGTTGCTGGGCAGACATAGAAGCAAAATCCAATTTCACTTCTGCAGGAGGAAATCCACCTTCGACCTGCGGCAACCAGTTCCCATATCCCGATAGACCGGCAGCAACGAAAAACATGAATCCACCGATCTTGAACAATGCGGCATGATTGGGGAAATAGATCCCCATCATGAAGCAGGTTGCAGTGATGAGAACTAAGGAGACCGGAAGCATCCGGTTCGCTTCATAAAAGCTCCCCTTATAGTGCGCAATCGCCAGCAACAGCAAGAACGCGGAAATCGTGCCGATAAAGACCTTGAACAACGCGCGCTTCTTTGCAGCACCATCTTTAACGGCTACCAGGGAATAGACGAAGAGACAGGCGAGAAGCGCGAATAGCGGCCACCCTATCGATAGAGCTTCCTTTGCTAGATCGCCCACGGATGTACCCTCCTGAGGTTCGGGCAGGAGGGAGGCGCCTGTTCCGTGCCTCCCCACTCCCCCAACCAAAATCCTTAAAGATGATTAGTGGCCCCCAGCCGGCTGCGGTGCGCCGCCAGGAACCCCTGCCTTCGCCTCAACAGGCGCCTTCTTCATCCCGAGGCTTCCCAGCCAGAAGACGAATAGGATACTCACCCAGAAGAACAATACATTGAATGAGATCATGTTCGCAGCAAAACCGACTGTATGCGTATAGGCCCAAGGCGAGTTATCCCGCATGATCTCATTCACGTGCCAGAATAATCGAACCGAAGAACGGATGTACCCCATCAACCCCATCATCCAAGTAAAGGCGGTTGCAAGCATAATCAGCGCATATTGCGATCGAACGGAGATTTTCCCCCATTCGATTGCCCCCATCTGTTTAGCGCCCTTCATCATGAAACTGTTGAGCGCAAACATGAAGAAGAGACAGGACAGCGTCGTGGCAACTTGAGGCACTGACAGACCAACCCGCACGTTTGCCGGAATGTAATACCCGTAAATCGCCAGCCAGATGATGTTCACGTAGGCGCACCCAAAGAAGACACCCATGAAAATATTGCCGAATTTCGACCAGGATACCGTCGAGACTTTATTGCCTCGCATGTACCAGACGAAACTGAGAATGGTGGTGGTGATAATCACGTTAATTCCACCATTCTTGGCCGACATAACTCCGTAGTTTCCTAAGACCGGATGTTGTTGCCCTCCCATGGCCTTAAGTTCAGCAGGAGTCATAACGATCGTATGTGGGGTAATGAACACCAAGTAGCCGCAGCAGAGAACGAATACCAGATACTTAATGTACCGTTGATATTTCTCAGCACCGCGCATCCGACCAAGCGCTTGCCAGAGATAATAGTTCGTGCTCAAAAACAGAATACCGATCATGGTGGCTTGAATAATGAAGAGCCAGGCCAGGAGGCCGCCCATGAGTGTAATCCCCATTTGTTGGCGATAGGCATACACCTCGCGCATCAGCCAGTAGCCGGCGAACGGCAAGGGAATCAAGAACGCCACGCCGAGCGCCATGGCGATATACCCCATCCAGTCATAGTGCGCACGATCCTCATCGGTCTTCGAGGCCAAGAATTTGTAGGCCGCGTATGCCGCCACGACACCGCCACCGAATGCCATATTCCCCAAAATACGATGCACGTTGAGCGGATTCCAGAGAGCGGTATGAATGACGTGCCAGATGTTCCCCAGATATCGGCCCTGTTCATCGACGCCGGCAGGCGACATCATGAAGCCGATCCAGGAGTTCGCCAGGAACATGAGCAATGTACCGATGACGTTCAAGATCACGGACATGCTCAAGTGAATCCACTTGAGGAACCCTTCCTTCATCTTGTCCCAGCCGTAGTAGTAGATGTAGAGGGTTCCGCTCTCCGCCACAAACATCAGCGCATAGATATGCATGACTGGGCGGAAGATACCGGATAAGTAGCCGAAGAATGCAGGATAGAGCGTCAGGAAGGTGAAGATCAGGATACCGCCAAGAATCGCGGTCAACGAATAGGCTGTCAGACTGATCTTGATGAAGTCATAGGCGAGCTGGTCATACCGTTTCGCCATTGCCTTATCCTTCGTCACCACCCCCATAAACTCGATCACCATGCAGAAGATCGGCACTGCAAGTACGAAACTTCCGTAGTAGAGGTGCTGCTGATTGGCAAACCAGAGCAACACACGGCTCTCGAAGTTGTACCGTGGATAATCTCTGGGCCCATCGACGGTCTTCGGAGCAGGAGCGCCGACAACGATACCCTCCGTCTTATAATAGACGTCTCGCCCCTTCTCGACTTTCGCCTCCCCCTCCTTCTTCACCGCATCGGGCGCATCCGCGCCCATGGCCAGTGACGGAAGCGATACGGCGATGGGGAGCAGGAGAAGGCCAACCATCGCGCAAAGCGCCATGATTGAAAATAACTTCTTCCCGGCTACACGTCCCATGAAATACCTCCTTGATGCATTCTAAAAAAGACTTATCACGAATTCCTGCAAGCTCGACTCAGTGTGAAATGGCCCTCAAGACCTACTTCCGGAATAGATACCAGAAATCCAGTCCCTGAGAGTCCATCAAAAAGTGGTCTACTGCTAAAAAATAGGTAATGCAAACTGCCAGTGATACCACCACATACACAATTGTCATACCCATCGCACTCCCTCCCTAGACCTTGCCGACATTCAAGAATTCTTAGCGCTGCAGTGGCCCTAACTTAGCAGGGGCACTGAATTCCCGCGAACCAATAAAAAAACCACAGACCTAACGCACACGTGATGTAAAAAATCATCTTGCCGACTCTGACCTTTATCTCGCTATCCGGTGCAGCCGTGGCCATTGTGTCTCCTTCTTCTCCTAATGCAATCAATACAACCCAAATCAGCTCAGCGAGTTTCTTGACACACAGATACCCGTGTGTTATTCAAAATTCCTTGCGGAACACGACAAATCAGGGGAAACTCGATGGCAAAAAAATCAAAATTGTTCGATATTATAGTTTTGGCCGGAATGGTTGTCAATATACTTTTGGCCGTGTTTCTCATTCTTTACTACTTTGATTTCTTGTAAGTTTTGCATGGTCTTTCCATTCATTTTCTCTCTGATTTCGCACCAGAAGTCGCACAACGAAACCCGATCGTCTCATCGCGAAAGTCCGGAACCATCTTACTCCGGCTCGTGATACGGATATCCGCCCCTGTGGTCGCATAGCCTCCCCCACGAAGCACCCGAAATACACCGTGATTCGGGCTCGGTGTGTTCTGTTCCGGAGCCTCTTCGAAGTAGCGCTCCGCATACCAGTCAGCCACCCACTCCATCACATTACCTGCCCCATCCATGACACCGTACGGGCTTTTGTCAGTCGGAACCGTACCGACCACTGCGGAGACCTCATGGCCATCCTGTACCCTGGCCCAATTCGCTCCGTTGGGCTGCTCGACATTACCCCAAGGCCACAGGCGTCCATCCGATCCTCGCATGGCTTTTTCCCACTCTGCCTCGGTCGGAAGCCGCTTCCCTTTCCAATGGCAATAGGCCTCCGCGTCCTCCCATGACACATAGACCACAGGCTGATTGATGCTCTGCATCTTGCTCATGTTCTTGGCGTAGCGAGCAGGAGGACCCGACTTGCGATGCCCTGTCGCATCGACAAATTGTTGGTACTGAAAGTTGGTCGTTTCGTAGCGGTCAATGGCAAACGCACCCAGCACCAGCGTACGCTGCGGCCGTTCATCGAGCCCGCCTTCATTAGTTCCACGGATGAAGGGCCCTGCCGGAATCGAAATCATTTCTTCCGGGACCGGCTCTTCATGTAAAGCCTGAGAAGGATCGAGCGACCCCGATGGGGCTGAATCCGTGGAATCGGCAGGAGGCGCTTCAAACGGAGTCAACGTGGTGCCACGGAGGATTCCCATGATAGGAATCGCAGCAAATGCGAGGATGGCAAGGAGAAACAATACCTTGAATTTGGTTTCAAGCATGTCGGTTATGACGCAGCGGGACTGTCATTCGCTTCGACATCATCGCTCGCACAGCGAAACCCGATCGTAATATCTGTCCGCCACGCTTTCGCGGCAAATCGTTTGGATAGCCGAGCGTTATGCTCGGTCTCTCGCCACGACCCTCCGCGTACGACTTTCAAATCCCCACGTTCAGGCCCTTTCGGGTCACGATAGGGCGCTTTCTCGTAGTAATGCTCATCGTAGGAGTCTGCAACCCATTCCGCGACATTCCCGGTCATGTCATAGATTCCATAGGGACTTCTGCCGGATTCGAAGGACCCTGGAGGCGCAAGATACCGATATCCATCTTCACTCCCATCCAGATTGGCATTGACGCGGCCGTTCCTGAGGGTGTCGCCCCACGCGTATTTCCGTTTTCCCTCACCACGGCCGGCCTTTTCCCATTCTGCTTCAGTAGGAAGGCGCTTCCCCGCCCATTTGCAATAGGCCGCCGCCTCGTCCCATGTCATACTCATCGCTGCAAACTCAGGCTGCAGCAGCTTGGATTGATCGTCTTCAAACACTTCGATCTTGGGCAGCTGCCGCTTGGTCATTTTGGCAAACCGGGCATATTCCTCTTGCGAGACTTCTTTCTTGTCGAGATAAAAGGCCTTGAGAAACCTTTGACGCTCCGGCACTTCGTCCGGATCGCCATCTTTGCTACCCATGATGAACGGGCCCTCGGGAATCTGCACCATTTCTCGGCCCTCATCGCCTATCTTCGTTTTATACATGGAATAATCCAACGAAGGTGCGGTGGTCGGCGCAGGTCGAGCCTCGGTCTTGATCGTCAAGGCCAGCGCTTTCATCTGCTTCGACTTATAGGACTCATAGACCAGCAAGCTAATCATCAGGATGAACGCCCCAAAGACAAACACGATTGAGCCGACGAGCACTCCCTTATTTTCCATCGCGTCTCATACTCCTCCGGTTGCAGCCTTCTTCTTTGCCGCGCGCATGTCCAGCAACATCGAAATCTGCACACCGAGAAATCCACCCATAGCGGCGCCGGCTCCAGCACCCACGGATATTCTCTCCGTACCGGCAATGAACCAGGCGAGCGCCCCGCCCAACAGCGTTCCCACCAAAATACTCGCCAGGAAACGCCGCCCTCCCATAAACCCAATAACTCCGCCGAGCACCAACCCTGCCCCACTCGCTAGCGGCATGATGCCGCCGCCCATAATGATCCCGATGAGCGTTCCAACGGTTCCCATCACGACCACGCCGAACAGGATATCCATTATCTTTGAGGGCGCAGCTTGTTGCGTGCCGAGCTTGGCCATGCTGACAACCGTCCAGTTCTCTAGCGTCCTGCGCTCGCCACCATCGAACCAAAATCAATTTCTACACCGGACGCGGCGATGATCGAGATGCCCCAGGCTTTGGCAGCCGGTTCATGCTTATGAATCCGTTTGAAATCTTCGTAGACGTTCACGCGTTCTTCAAACCACTCACCGACAGCCTTCGTGCCGCTTTGCACCACGATCTCCGAGCCGCTGAATATGCCGCCTTCGGTCAGCGTACCCTCGGGCTTGGTCGCACTCCAGACATACTTCGTAAACACAGGAATAAACATCAGGTCGGTATCCAGCGAGGCATAGATCGCCGCAATCGGCTCAGTGTCTGTCGTCGCTTTTTGCAGACGCCAGCGCCAGGTGAGGACCGGAAAGGCCTTCGGGTCCCAATCGATCTTCTTTTTCTTGATCCTCTGCCCCGCATCCTTCACCGCAAGAAAATTCACAGCATTTTCTGTTTGAACCTTATAGGCATCCCGCCCCTTGGACTGGCTTCGTTGATTTTCATGCTCCCAATTCAAGGGAAAACCATCAGCGTCTTTGGCTTGAAAATCCTCCAGAATCAAGGACTGGCTTTGGGCTGTGACTGCGCCCTGCATCACGAAACTTCCACAGACCACCAGCGCAACCGCAAGACATCTCCGGACCATCACCCCTCGCCTCATGCCCCTACCCCTTTCGGTTTTCATGCCTCTTGCGACGACGACGGCGCCAGCACCCTCGCATTTTTCTCGGCCAACTCTTCTCCCATCGCGGTCGACTGGTCTCGCTGACACATCCAGAATAGGGCGAGCACCGCGCCCCAGAACACCATCATATTGAGCGTCACCATCTTCGCAGCGAACGCGAAGTCCGGTGTAAAGGCCCAGGGAGAGACATCGGCCATCAACTCACTCACATGCCACGCCAACCGCCCGGAGGAACGGATATAGCCCATGAGGCCCATGACCCACGTGAATGCCGCAGCCAATCCGAATAAACCAGCCATGCCCCTGAGGGAAATCTTTCCCCACTGTATCGGCCCATGAACGAACGCCCCTTTGAGCATCATGCGATTGATGACTACACCGACCACAAGAACCGTCAACGTGGTTGCAGCCTGCGGTGCCGATAATCCGACGCGGAGCTTCGCCGGCAGATAGTACCCATACACTGAGAGCCAGATAATATTGAGTGCCCCAAGCAGAAACAGCGCACCGATGAGGATATTCCCTCTCTTGATCCAGGACACGACCATCGTTCGATTGGCGCGGCGGTAATACAGAAAACTCATAGTGGTCACGAGAATCATGATGTTGACTGCGCCGTTCTTCGCCGACATCACTCCGTAATTGCCGACCACGGGATGTGATGCTCCACCCATCGCCTTGACTTCACCGGCCGACATCCAGACGGTATGCGGCGTCAGCCACACAAACAGGGCCACCATGAACACTGAGAGCAGCATTTGATAATAGGGCAGATACCGTTCTCCTCCATGGAGGCGCGCCATACTCTGCCAGAGATAGAAGTTTACTCCGAGGAAAAGGACGCCGATCAAGATGGCCTGCACGACGAAGAGCCAGGTGAGTAATCCACCCATCATCGTCACCCCCATACTCTGGCTGAATGCGTAGACCGATCGCATCAACCAATAGCCGGCAAAGGGCATCGGTAATAACGCGCAGACCGTGACAAATAAGAAGATATGTCCGATCCAGTCGAAATAGGCGCTCTCTTTTTCAGACTTGCTGGTGAAGAATCGATAGCACGCGTACGCCATCACCACCGCGCCGCCGGACATAATGTTTGCCAGGAAGCGATGGACGTTCAATGGATTCCACAGAGCCGAATGGAGCAAATGCCATCCGTTCCCCAAAAACTGGCCTTTCGCATCGACACCAGCAGGCGCCATCATGAAGGCCGACCAGGCGTTTGCCAAAAGCAGCAATGCTGTCCCAAACAAGTTGCTCAACAGGCCGATCGATGCATGAATCCACTTCGAAGCCGGCTCAGCCAGTCTGTTCCAGCTATAGTAATAGGTGATGAGCAACAGCGATTCTCCGAGAAACACGAACGCATAGACCGGCATAAAGGTCTTGAATGTCCCGCCCATGTACCTCATGAAGCTGGGGTAGAAATAGAGAAATATCCCCAGCATGATGCTCCCAACCACAGCCGTCACCGACAGGGCGAGGAGGGCGACTTTTGCCAAATCACGGGCGAGGCCATCATAGCGGAGTGCAAGTTCTGGCTTTCTGCTGCTGAGCCCAAGAAATTCCAGCAACACACAAAAAATCGGCAATGCGAGAACAAATCCTCCGAAATAGGTATGGAGTTGTGTGACGAACCACACGAGTAATCGACTGTCGAATGACCCGATGCCCGAGTAGACGGTCTCCTGGGGAGAAGGAGCCGGCGGCCCCTGGGGGGTTCCTGGTGTCTTGAAATATAAATCGGTGGCCTCCTCGGCAAAGGATTGACTCTGAAGACCCCAGCCAATCCCCAAGGCCACGAGAACAACCAACAGCAGGACAGAAGACCCGACTGCTCTGAACGCTTTCCTATTCATAACCATATACTTAGTGACCTACAGAAAAACCATATTGGCCCGCGGTGAACGTCAATATTCCGCACGTGTAGCGCAACAGGAATACGCGCCCGCAGGGTGCTCAAAAAGTTCGTCCAGTAAGGCCGCAGCGAGTGAAGGCCCGCGTACCCTCTGGGGTACGTTGAGGGGTCTGAACGATGCGAGAACGAAGCTGGCGGACTTTTTCTAAGCATCCTGCTAGACCTTCGAACCGGAACCAGCCGTCATTGAAACGCCTGCTCCCGTTGACTTACCAAGAATTCCCATGACAAAAGGACATCGGAGCAAGGCACTCGACATTGTGTGTCCCTGTTGTTCTTCTACTCGCCGGCGAAACCCGAGATAGTAACAATACAGCGCCATCATACCTGTCACGAGTCCGCCGCACGACCATGGCATAGGAAGTGGAAATTCCAGGCTGTCTCAAGAGGAAAATCACACATCCTGCCGCCACGAGATAGTACGTCGCGGCGAAGGAGAGTCCAGGCCACCACCAATATTTGAGCAATTCGCCCGCCTTCGTCTGCACTAGCCCTTGGGTCCATGACGTCTGTGGACGAAGCCCACCAAAATAGGCACAGAGCGCGACCCCGCCCCCCAACACCGCCACAGCGGACAACTGGATCAATGCCGCCACTTGATTCGCCTCGACAAAGTGCCCCAGCGACGGGCCCAATGCGCCGACGACGAGACCGACTGCGACCCAGGGACCAAATTCCATCGCATGACTGCCCACCATCGTGCGGAGAGCCGCCCCATCGGGAAACGTCGGAAATGGACGGCCCATGTAGAGCCATTTTCCGCACATGACCGATCTCAAAGGCATCGCGCGCGACAGACGTGCAGGCTATGATAATGGCCATCATGGCCGGCCCATCCGGATGTTTGAGATAGTCATACCCAACAAGCCAGAGCAGCGCCAAGACCAACAGAGACAACTGAACCCCATACACAAACCCAATCCAGCCACCGAGCCAAAGCAGTAAACGACCCCCGTCCTCTCTCACAATCTTCCCCCAGGCAGTGGCCCGACCGACTCGATAAGCTAACAATGCCGTCACCAACGAGACAAGGCCGCTGACCGCCAGCAACACGAACGGTTCCGAAAGCGGCAACAGCAGCTTGGCCAACCGATAAACAACGAACGCCACCAACCCAGGCACAAACATGACGATCCGCTTTTTTTTGCGCACGGAGTCTTCCGTAACAGCCAAACTGAGGCTGGGTAACACTCGTAGCGCCATTCGATGCAACATAATCTGCCCGTTAAACGTGAAATGTGAAATGTGAAACGATGGAGGCTCTTCTCGTTCTACGTTTCACGTCTTACCTTTTACGCCTTCTGTGCGCCCATCCCGAAATAGCGCGCCTTCACTTCTTCCATCAGTGCGACGGTGATGCGCGTCTCGCCGCGATCGGCTGCGGTTCGCTCCAATTCAATGCGTGCCATGGCACGCACCTGCGCCGGCACCTTGTCCAATCGACGTTCCGCTTCGGGCTCCCACTCGATGCGCTCGCCGGTCCTTGGACGGAGCAATATGTCGTATGTGACGACCCGCTCCCCTCTCACCCGCATATCCTGCTCGACTTCATCGCGCACCAGCGGGGCAAGATACGGAGGCATGCGGTCCAGTCGATGGATCGCATCATCGGTCCACATCACCCGATCAACCAACCCACCGGCTTGACCGGCGGGGACATCGACTCCTACTTTTAGCCCACAGCCGCGGCATTCCGTCCGAATGAACCACTGGGGCGTTCCATCACCATACGCACGTTCTTCAATCCCTTCGGTATGCATCCAGCGACCGCAGCCACAGGTCAGCATGGCAATTTATCAGTGTTGAGTGCTGAGTGCTGAGTTGCAAATTTAGAGCCTCTCATTTCATAGCTTTCTACCAGCTCCGCACTCAGCACTTCTTCAGCTCACCCAATCTTCCCTGGATACAAGAGATAGAGCATCGTGTAGGTGGTGGTCCCGGTCACAAAGAGGACGCAATAGACGACCATCGTGAACAGCCCTAACGCCCGATGGCGGCGCGCGCCGTTCGGCCAGATCCGTTGGATCGTCATCTCAACCGAGAACACAATGGCGATTACAGCCAGCAAACTGAGATACACTTCGAATTTCCGCATCGAGAAATCGGCGGTGGCGATGCGCGAGAAGAACAACAGCATGACCAGCGCCGTAAGACTGCCAAAGATCACCCCGATCTTCTTCCACGTCGTGAGCAGCAATGTCTCCTTGAGCGATCGGACACCATCGATCACTTGTTGCGCGCGAAAGCCCAGCACGATCATGTAGATCGCCATGACCAATCCGAGAATGACCAGAATAATGTGCACCGTCAGCACAGGAATGAAGACATAATCGTAGAGGGATTGCGACCCCCCAAAGCCTTCCTTTCCTTCAAAGGCCAACACGCCTAATTGACGAAATAAATAGTAGCTTATGAAGAACGCCAACATGGCGATCATCCCGCCAAACATCATCCAATGATGAGCATCCGCTCGACGTCTCTTCGCCTGGATCCAGCCGATCACGAAGAGCCCCGTAAAGAACGTCGCCATGAGCTGGCTCATATCCGCCCCGACCGTGGCATGGGTTCCAAAAAATCCCGGCTCTTTCAGCCATTCAAGCATGCTGCCCTTGTCGCTCGTGGTCTGTCTGGTTCATCTGGTTTGTCTTGTTTATCTGTTGATTTGGTTCATCTGGTTAGTTTCGTTCAACCAAATAAACGAGACAAACTAAACAAACCAAAGCAACCAGCCGGTTCTCACGCTTCACAAGCCTTTACGCCCTGCACGACCGCTGACGGCTCCAGTTCTGTGACGGTTGGAAAAGCCAGCTTCCCCCATCCAGCGAATCGCATCTGCCGTCTTGTAGCAATCTCCCTTCTCTGTGTTCACGAGAATGTGGACCGCAAACGCGGTGGTCCAGGCCGGACCGGTTCCTGCCTCATTTAAGAATCGATCCTTGATGACCAACCGGCCGCCTGGCGCCAAATGGGTCCAGACCCTCTTCACCAATGCCGCGTTCGTCGAGAAGTCTTGATAGTGCAGGATATCGGACATCAGGACGACGTCGTAGGGTCCGCCAAGTCCATCCTTGTTAAAGTCTCCGGGAAGCAACGCGATCCTCGATTCCAAACCAGCTTCTTTCACCGTTCGTTCCGTGAGTTGAAGCGTCGCAGGCAAATCGAACACCGTGGCAGTCAGCTCTGGATAGGCCTGACAGAAAGCAATCGCGTTCGTCCCGGCCCCCCCTCCCAAATCCAGGAATCGCACCGGCCCACTCAGCTGTAACCGCTTGGCAAGGTCTGGCCCGCTCTGCTGCCCGATCCGATGGAGCACCGCCAGCACGTTGCTGCCTAAATCAGGATCGGTCTCAAAGACATGTCGGTCGACCGACCGCTGTCCCGTACGAATCGTCTGTTCCAATTTGCCCCAGTTATCCCATTCTGCATCGTGAAGCAGCAAAAGATGCCCGATATATTGGGAAGAGCTACGGACCAGATGAGTGGCCGCTGCCGTCGAATTCCCATAGGAATCCCCGTCCTTCTCCAACAGTCGCATCGCGACAAGGGCATTCAATAGCAGTCCCAACGTCTGGCTCATGGGCGCCGAGACGATCGGCCACATCATGGAGAGGTTTTCCGCTTCCCATCCAACGCGGAAAACACATCCAGCCTGACGGCCGTGAGCAGGATTTTAGTCTCCCAGTAGTACCCCAGCTGGAAGATTTCTGCGAGCGAGAGTTCTCGTGACACACCACTCCCCTCAGGAAAATCGCTTTGAAACTCGGCATCTTACCTAGATTGGAAACTGAAAGGCAAGGCGGCAGAAATCGTGTGTCCGGTGAGAAAAACACAAAGGGCAGCGGATTGCTCCGCTGCCCTTCGATCGCGGGTTACCCCGCTCACACCAATACTCGCTTACTTGATTTCAGCCTTGAGGTTCGCAGTTCCGCCATCTGCCACATCAACCTCAAACTCCACTTTCTTACCCTTGGCGGCGAATGGATGCCAGGCGACCACCTTGTGCTTGCCGGCCGGTACATCCTTGATCTCGAAGGAGCCATCGTCCTTCACAACCGCAAAGTGCGGATTCGACACCGGGAGAAAGAAGCCCTGCATGAACTCATGCTGGTCGCACTGCAAACGATAGTAGCCATCCTTCTCGGCACCACCGCGGAACACCACCGGCTTGTCGAGCTTGTCACCCTTCTTAGCCAAACCGATGTTGAAACCGGTGGCCGAGCTGGTGCCCTTCACCACGAAGCTATGCGGATTGTGCAGCACACCTTGGACCGACTTGGGATCATCCGGATCGGCATCGGTGTTCTCAACCTTGAAAGACTTATTATTCACCACCACCCCGGCGAACGGCAGGAACTCGACAGAACGCCGCCGTCACTTCCGTACCACTATACCCATCGACGAACGCCTTATCTTCTACGTCAATGACGGCAACCACCGCGTTCTTCAGACCACCATCCTTGCCGACTTCGATGGTCTTCAAGAACCGCTTATCCCCATCCATCAATGTCCTTGTCCGGGATTCTTCGGGCAAAACTTGGGATTGGGGAACTTCGAGAACAAAAACTCCTTTTGCTCGGACTTTCCGGCAAAGGTCACTTTGCCGGCAATCGTTCCGCCTGCGAACGAGGTGAGAGGCGCCGCGACAAACGCGACGGCTGCCACGCCAAATATGATTGATAATGCACTCTTCATGGGACTGCCTCCTTGTGATTAACGATAAACCCTGATTCCTAGCTTTCCTAGCTCGCTGTTCCCTTCCTAATATTCACCGGCCTGATGAGAGAAAGGTGGAAACGGCTTCCTCTCTGGTGTGCTCGATCGACGACATGCTGGCGAGGCTGGTCTGGGAACGAGTATATATATAAAATCCTACCGTATCCTGTCAATCTGAAACAAGAGGGGCAAAAAGCCCGGTCGGCGCCTACTTCTTCTGTGATACCAGCCCGCATGATTCATGGCGTGCGTCGTGAAGTCGCATACGAAACCGGAAAGGAGCAGTGCCGAGGCAAACCAGTTCGATATGACCTGTCGATGAGCGATCGGTCAATATCGGTCGGCTAGACTTCTAGCCTTTGTTCGTCCTGGTCAACCCAAGCGATTTCATCGACTCCTGCGCAGCGGCACGAGCTTTGGTGGCGGGATTGAGAAGCATTCCTGGATCGGCATGGATGCCGAACTCCGACACACGGTTGCATTGCCGGATCACTTCATTGAGGGGGAGTCATGGCATCGACCTGATGGGGATCTGACAATGAAAGCTGCTTGATGATTGTCTCGGCAATACGCGTCGCCTCTCCGCAATGATGGACGATAGCCTTCGCATCTCCCCATTCCGCCATGCGCTACCATCTCTTCGACGTTCTTCATCAAACCGTCCCCCCTGCTCCTGTAGAGTAGTCCTGGATGACTCTGATGCGCGTGCGGTACTCGCATCCAAAACAAAGGAAAGCCACAGAGTGGCTAGGCCTACCAGTATGAAGGATGTGGCAGACCCGGCGAAAGAAGCCGGCATTCAAAAGCACGACATCTTGCTGGCGATCGAAGACCAGGAGATTCTCGATGCGGCCCAGCTGAAGAACTATCTGATCGAGCGGACAACTCCCGGGCAGCGTGTTTCAGTCAAGGTTCGACGAGTCGATGCAGATCTGACGTTCACAGTCACACTGGGGGGAGGATAGTGTCCTTCAGAGGAAGCCCGACGCGACATTCTTCTCCACATTTCATCGACTGGTGCAGAGGTTAGCCCCCTGGAAGAATAAGTAGGGTGTGTAATTCTGTTGCATTGTCCTACAGGCTTAGATCAACCAGGTGCTCGCTAGGATCCATACGAATAAACACAATGAGTTACGCTGTCTAATTCCCTTAACAGAAACCCGATTGAAATGGGGCATTGCGGGCAGTTCACGAATTGAGGGTGAATTCATTTTTCCTGCGATCATGAACCGATAGCCATCGGTTTGCCGATCAGCCGGAAGGCAGGACCTCCGGGATAGACGGGGTGTCACCGCCCCATCACGAGATCTATTCATATACAAGTACTTGATGTGATAGTTTTTGTGGTTGCCTGCGAAACAAGGCCGAAGTGGGTCAGTTCTTATTCATGGTGTTTGATCGTCATGCAGAACAGCCGCCGCATCGCTGGATACACAAGCCGAGTTCCGAGATATCTTCACGCCTTCGGCTATATTCTCATCGCGACACTCATGGGTACATCATTTCTGCGCACTGCAATTGCGTCAACGAATGACCTGCAGGGCCGTGTTGAGGACATTGCCGCGCTCGCCAACAGCACTCTTCTGCTGACAGTTGGCGAAGGTCCCTTTATCATGGGCACCGCCCGCACAAGCCACGAACCGTTCAGCTTCGATCTCCAGTACGACGACACAGAGCAGCCACAGCGTCGCGTCTGGCTCAATCAATATGAAATCGATCGGGACGAAGTGAGCCTGGGAGAGTATTTGATGTGGCTGCGGCAGCAACAACGTCATCTCCCGGAGGAAGTGCGGAGACTGATTGATCATGTCACGACTATTCATGCCCTGCCGCCCAAGACATTGGCACGTTGGCCGGCACTCTACGTCACCTGGTCTGAAGCCTCAGACTTTTGTCGCGCACAGGGGAAGCGGCTTCCAACGGAAGCCGAGTGGGAAAAAGCCGCACGCGGGGACAGCGGCAACCTCTTTCCTTGGGGACAGAGACCTCCCACGCCAGCGCTGGCGATGTTCGGGCAATATCACGTCCACGAGATTCCCATCGTGGCCTCCGTCGATAGTGGGGAAGAGGGTCGAAGCCCCTACGGCCTGCATCATATGGCAGGGAACGCGGCCGAGTGGGTCGAAGACTGGTTTGGGATCGACTACTATGCGACCATGCCGGATCGCAACCCCCAAGGACCTGCCAACGGCCGATACAAGGTGGTACGCGGAGGATCCTGGAAGAGTGCGCCGGCGTTGTTGCGAACAGCCACCAGAGGCGGGGCATCGCCAGATCAGCGCGCCGCGACCATCGGGTTTCGCTGCGCGCGATCCGCGCAATAGCAAGCTGCGGAAAAATTATGCTGCTAGGCTAAAGTTTCGACGACCACGCACAGGCGATACAACAGGGGAGCCGTTCTGCAGGATGCTCAAAAAGGCCGTTCAGCAAGGCCGCAGCGAGCGAAGAGGCGAGGCGTACGCTTCGGTACGTTGAGCCTCTGAGCGAAGTGAGAACGAAGCTGGCGGACTTTTTCAGCATCCTGCTAGCGTATGAGGACTCAGATGATCTTGACTTGCCTACTGATTGCGATTGTGATGAGCCTTGGCATGATTACTCAGACTTCCCTTGCCGCTCCGCCGGGGAATGAAGAACGCGCATGGAAAGTCTATACGAACGCCCGCTTCGGCTTCTCCGTCCGTTATCCCGAAAACTGGCGTCTTGGGAATCCGATATCGGATGGGGTCGGCGTGACACTTTACCCTCCGATCGACAACAGCCTCGTCGCAGTATCCGGCCACATGAATGTCTTGGAGGGCAAGAGCCAGGACGGACGGCAGACACTCGATGAGTTTGCTGCGGCCCATCGCCGCATTATCACGGAACTCTACGGCAAGAAAACGATCACGGTGAAGTGGCGGCAGGATCAGGAGATGTCGCTGGCCGGATTCCCCGCGAAACAATTGGCATTCACGTATTCGGATGCCACGCAGGGCGACATGATCGAACGCCACATCTTTTCACTCGGCCGCAACGAGGGTCGCGGGATACGAATCAAAATGCCTCTCTCGGCGGAAGAACGAGTGATGCCGACGATCACGAGAATGCTGGAGACCTATCAGCCGGGACGAGATCAGAACGCGGTCAGCCCTCTCGTGCCCAAGCCAGATTCTTCACAGACTGCGCCGCACCCATGATCACTATGCGCCACCATCCCGCAGCGCATTCAGATGTTTCACCGCCTCCCTCACCGCCGCACGGGCTTTGGCGGCAGGGTTCAAGCTGGCTCCAGGATCGACCTTGTCGCCCATCTCAGCCACTCGCTTACACTGCTTGATGGCTTCCTGTAAATGAGGCACGGCTTCCTTGCCATGTTCATCAGTGAGCGGCAACGCCTTGAGAATAGCTTCCGCATTCTTCGCCACTTCACCGCAGTGATGCACGATGGCCTTCCCGTCACCCATCCCTCCGTGCATGACCATTTCTTCAGCATCTCGGAGCATCGCCCTCCCGCGATCCTGAATGTTTTTCGGCGACTCCGCCAGGGCGAAGGACGTCCCGGCGGAGAGCGACAGTATGACAATTATGAAGGCTCGTTTGAGCCCCATTAGAATACCCGGGCTTTCTTCACTGGCAGTTGATCCGCCGGCGTTAGTCGGCGGTACAACGCGTGAAACTGCTCCGTCGTGAGCAAAGGATTCTCCAATTCCTTCAGAGCCTCCTCGCCGATCGGATATTCCACGGTATCATCGAAGCCGGAGGACGCGATCGTGACATAGTGGTCGGGAAAGAGCCGTTCAGGCAATAGAAGCGTAATCCCGCCATTGTATTTCTCTGCCATCCGGATGGCAGCTTGCGCTCGCTCGACTGGCACCTTTGGCCCGAGACCGATATTCATCGGCGCCCGCCCCGCTTTCAAAAATTGAACATGGACGTTCGTGAGGCCGGCCTCAACGAAATCCTGTTTGATCTCATTCACATTCTTGCGATGCTCATTTGCCAACACCACTTCAACCCGTCCCGCTGAAGCAGGCTCTTGCTCCGCAGCTATAGCAGAGCCGACCGGAAGAATTCCAAGGAACATGAGAAGAAAAATGGCTCGAATTGTTCCCATTAGCTTTCAATCACTTCGCGTCAAATCGCACATCGAGCGTGGCTGTGTCGTTCGGCTCAACCGTCAGCTCCCGTTCCTGGACGCCCAGAATCGGATGCCATGCTTTCACGTTGTAGGTACCGGGAAGAAGCTCACCGATGGAAAATGTGCCGTCCTGGTCTGTCACAGCATAATACGGGTTGTCGATCGCATACCCCCAATTCTGCATGTAGGGATGCATGCCGCACTGCATCGTGAAGACTTTCCGCCCCTTGACCAAATGCACGATATCGGTGGTCCCGGTAGCTTTCAGCGAAGGCCGATGGAGAACGATATCCACTCCGTCTTGGTCGTAGGCGTAGCCCTGAATATCGTGCGACACAGGATCCCGATTGGTCACAGTCAGTTGTCGCTTATCGCTCACAACTGTGACGAAGGGAAGAAACTGGCACACGTTGGCTTCGACCTGGGCATTCGTAAAGATGAACGGCTTCCCGCTCTGTACCCCTTCCACGACGACAACCACATCCTTGAGACCGCTGCCCTGTCCGACATTCACTTCCTTGAGAAACCGATGTCCATCACCATCGGAAAGGGCGCCGCAAAAAACCTGATCCGGGTATCGTCGCAACTCGAATTCTTTGGGCTCCGGTGCAGTCCCTTGAAACGTCACCGTGCCCCGCAGCACCGCCCCGTCAGTCACGACAACTGTGTCATATGCGCTTGCCGGCCCAAGGACTCCGAAGCCCATGCTCAATTGAACAACCACACCAAGGCACAGGCCTATTATGATCGACCTTTTCATTGATACCCCTCCCTCACGTCTTGCGTCGCTAATGTTGTGTCTCTGCTGTCGGATTGGCCGGGTCCAATCGTTGCGGGAGTTCGAATAAGAACGGAGATTGCTTGGTGAAGATCAACCGTTGAAACTCCTCGGACCAGCTTCCCTCTTTACTCACCGTCTTCACGGGAAACCGCTGCACCTTGGTCACCCACTGGTAGTAGTGCCGCTCGCCTCCATTTTCCGAAACCGTCACTTCGAACAGTTCGGTGGGATAGCCGTTCAGCGTCTGATCACCGACGAGTTCGCGCGAGAGTTCCCCTTCCATCGTCTCGCTCACTGCCAACTGATGTTCCTTAGCAATCGGCACCTCCGCATACTGCCGCCGCTTAGACAATATGAGCCAGGAGCTCTGGAGGTCCATCCGCACAATGATGATGCTGGCGCCCCCTTGCGGTCGAGCGAACTCGAATCGCCAGCGATCGTCCTTGGCATTGACATGAGCCGTCACCACGGACTTCCCGCTCTTCACAATGCGCTCAGCGGAAAAATCGAGTGCGGTCGCGGTGTGCGTCAGACCGCCGCCGATGGGAATCGACGCCAGCCAGATCAAAAGCCATCGAGCAGATGTACGCCGCCAGCCTGCATGATTCATGATGGGTCGCGGCGAAGCGTATAAGCCATACGAGGAAGCAATGGCGCGAGGCGATCGATCAATATCGGTCGGCTAGACTTCTAGCCTTTGTTTGTCCTCGTCAACCCAAGCGATTTCATCGACTCCTGCGCAGCGGCACGAGCTTTGGTGGCGGGATTGAGAAGCAATCCTGGATCGGCGTGAATGCCGAACTCTGACACACGGTTGCACTGCCGGATCACTTCATTGAGGGAAATCATGGCATCGACCTGATGGGGATCTGACAATGAAAGCTGTTTGATGAGTGTCTCGGCAATACGCGTCGCCTCTCCGCAATGATGGACGATAGCCTTCGCATCTCCCATTCCGCCATGCGCCACCATTTCCTCGACGTTCTTCATCAAACCATTGCCCTGCTCCTGCAGAGTAGTCCTGGATGGCTCTGATGCGCGTGCGGTACTCGCATCCAAAATAAAGGGGAGCCCCAGGGTGGCTAGGCCTACCAGTAGGACAACCGGCAGACTCCGGCCTCTGATCATTTGAAGCAACCCTCCATCTCCTTTTTAATATCGACCCTTCGGCGCCAGCGAGGAAGAGGTCAGACCATGATAGAGACGGTGAAACTCTTCAGTCGTGAGGGTTTGATCCTGGAGTCTGGCAAGAGTGGCCTGATCGATGGGATACTCAACCGTGTCGTCATAGTTCGACGATGCGATCGTCACAAATCGTGGAGGAAAGAGTCGCTCCGGAAGCAGAATCCCCACACCGAGATTGTATTTCAGCGCCAACCTGATCGCTTCCCGTGCCTTGTCAGCCGGAACTTCTCGGCCCAGACCGATATTTTGCGGAGGCTGCCCCTGTCTAAAAAACTGAAAGTGGACGTTGGCCATTCCTGCTTGCTTAAACTCTTCCGTCAATGTGGTGACCTGGTTCTTGTACTGGCTCGCCAGTACGACTTCGACACGGCTAACCGTGGGCGCCGACACGACTTCGGCGGCGACCACCTGAGCCGCCATCACACCGGCACACACAGCAATGAGCGCCGTATGAAGGTATCGAGAAAACACCATGGCTATTTCGCCTCAAAACTGAATCCCAACGATGTGGTGCCGTTCGCAGCCACGGTCACGTCTTGCACTTTTTCTCCCAGGATCGGATGCCAAGCCTTGATCCGATGTGTGCCAGCCGGAAGATCCTTGATCGTAAAGGTTCCATCAAGCTCCGTGATCGCATAGTAGGGATTCTTGACGGCAAGTCCATGTCCCTGCATGAAGGGATGCATGCCACATTGCATGATGACGTCGCGTCGGTTCCCAGTAAATCGGATGATATCGCTTGTCCCGGATTTGGTCAGCGCCGGCCTATGGAACATGATGAACACATGATCGTCGTCCCGTTCATAGATCTGCAAATCATGCGAGACCTGATCCAGATTCTTCACCGTCAGAGGATGGTGCTCTCGCATGACCGACACAAACGGGACGAACTGACAGATGTTCGCATCCAATTTCGTCTCTGTAAATTCGAACGGTTTGCCTTTCGCAATGCCTTCGATTGTCACGATCACATCTTTCAAACCTTGCTGAGCCCCAACGGCTACTTCTCGAAGCAGCCGGTACCCAGACCCATCGGATAATGCCCCGCAATAGACTTGATCGGGATATCGGCGAAGCTCGAACGGCGTGGGCGTCGGAAGTTCGCCGGAAAACTGCACGGTCCCAGTGACCGTGCCACCGTTGGACACCGTCGCTTCCTCGTACGCCCAGGCTGCGATCGGACAGATTGCGAAAACGCTGAGAACGATCGCGTGACAGATAGCAGCCACAATGCGCCACCCATATACAGTCATGTTCACCACCGTTAGAAACAAATAGGAACAAAATAGATGGGGGGAGTATAAATACTCCCCCCATGGTCTGGGCGATCTTAACCGGCCTCGCACTCGTTCCGGCAGGATCTTCGTTTCTTCAACAAACCGACGCCCTCGTCGTTCTTAGCGTCTAACCGTCGACGTGCGCGAAACGGCCCCTCCGTCATTCTCACTCTCTGCCCTCTTGGTTGGCGGAACTTGGGGCATCAACGGAAGAATCCGCTGATCCTCCACCGGAAGGACTTTGAAGAGACCCCACTGCCCGGCATTGGCAAACGCCGGACGTTGGTTCTTCCACAGATAGTCGCCGACGATCTTATTCGGACCTCCGGCACCGCCCGTAAGATACGCGTTAATAACTTCGGAACCGCCGAACTCCATGGTGCTGACCTGGTCGGCACCCTGCGAATACGGCTCATGCGGCCACTCGTGACCGTCGACGGTGAACAGCTGAACCTGCTCGCTGAACGCGCCGAGCACATGAATGGCCACCGGATCTCCGACATGTGCCTGCAGCAGCGGCGTCGAGGGTACATCCCCGGCTTTTACGCAGCTGAAGATCTCCGACACATCACAGCCCTTTTCCACCCGCCAGGCGGTCGGTTCCGACTGGTAATTCACGGCCGTGATGCCGGCTACCTGCTGGAGTAGGGCATGAAGCTTACGCCTATGATGTTATCCTCGTCCTGGAACATCAACGAGAAGGACCGGTAGTTCTTCCGGCTTTCGTTCCCGGGGATCGTTCGATCCACCAGCACGTCGGCACGCCAGCTACTCTTCATCGTCACGTCGGCGCCCGTCATCGGATCGCGGTACTGCGATCCCTTGGGACCGATAATGATCGAGCCGAACAGGCCATTGCGTGGATTCTCGACCACGTTCCCCCAATCTTGAATGAGGGCGGCCAGTTCCCCGTACTCCGGGTGAGCATAATAGGTGTAGGTTTTGCTCTGCCCCGGACCGATCGTTTGATCGCCCGGGTTGTTGCCGACATTGGCGCCGAACGAATCTTTCGGATCGAACGCCATCATATCGATGTGGAATCCGGCCCGTTCTTTTGCCATCTCATTTTTCAGATTGATCTTCATACAATCGCCGACGTTTACGTGCAAGGTCAGTGGGCTCGGCCTGAGTTCACCGGCCTTGACCCTGCCACGATCACCGTCGAGCACGTACATCTTGCCCTGCTCGTTCCCAAACACCATTTTCCGTTCCAAATCGACTTCCATCACACCCGGCGTTCCTTCGTGGTACCGAATGTTCTGGTCGATCGCCGAAACGTTGAAGGTCTTCACAGGAGCGTCTGCCGGACAGATCGACGGAGCGGACTTTTGGATCTGCTCACGGCTCGGCAAGGGCTTCAGATCGCCTTGCAGCTCATCGAAGACCCGGAAGAGTCCCCAGCTGCCTTCCGCGAAGTGGGAAGCGCGACCGCTATAGTAGAGATAGTCACCGGCCTGTTTTTGTGGACCACCGGCTGCAGGGATGGCCGGGTCGTAGCGCTCTCCGATCGCCAGGTGAATCGTGCTCCGCGGCATGGCGGTAATCGCATACCGTTCCATCGGGAACCAATGGCCAGTCACGTGCCAGGTATGCACTTCGTTTGCAGACCCTACCAGGGCACGCACCAGAATCGGATCGCCAAGATAGGCCCGCAACAACGGGGTGCCAGGATCGCCGTGAATACCGGACACAAAGAGTTTCGACGGGTCCGGATTATTGGCTAGACGCACACTCAACGGCTCCACACGCATGCTGTAGCCGCTTCCCGTGGTGGCTTCGCCGCCGTTCAGAAACCACATCGGCGACTTATTGATGCGCTCAGGGAACTGATGAGACGGCGGCCCATCGACGCTCGTCGCCCCGACTTTCGCTTGTGGATTGTCGGTGGTAATCAATTCCGCCGTCCGCGCATTGCTGTCCATGATATGCATCATGACTTCGCGGAAACTGCCA
The DNA here is from genome assembly GCA_963821465.1 of uncultured Nitrospiraceae bacterium. GTDB lineage: Bacteria > Nitrospirota > Nitrospiria > Nitrospirales > Nitrospiraceae > Palsa-1315. The sequence continues at coordinate 42,213 of CAWGDV010000024.1, forward strand.
CGGATATGGGCCGAGACCGGCTCCAAGGTATGGATGTCCGCAATGGGGCCGCTCCGGATTTCTTTTCCGGTGACCGGATCGTGATAGGTCGAGCGCGGCGGCTCGGTAATGAAGGCCGAGAACAGCCCATGTCCCCAGGTATCGGTTCCGAAGACATGGTCGTGCCAGTACACCGTGCCAAAATCGGCATCCACATACCAGCGCTCACGAATGAATTCGACACTGGCAATATCGTTCTTACTTATGCGCGTACTTCAACGGCGCATCGAAGTGATGGTCTTTCCATTGATGGTTTTGATCCGTGCCACTTCGAAGTATTTTGGATCGTCCATCCCTACGCCCAGTTCAATGTTCACATGGAATTTCGACGCATCGGCCACCGTGATGCTGCGCGCCGGCTTTCGTATCCGCCGTCAGCACCGTATTTCCCGGCAGGGGCATCCCCTTAGTGGGCTGAGGATCCGTCAGCATGGTGAAGGCGCGCAAAGACATGTCGTACGAAAATCCGATCGTCGGACCATCGGATGCGCTGGTATCGAATTGAAAGAAATGCGGATGGAGATTGACCTTGTTCGCCCATCCTGTCCGCGCATCGTCCGGTATTTCGTTCTTGATAAATGATGTCGACACAATCATATACGTTTCCACGAATAACCAACGGAAGCTGCTTTTTGGGATTCTTGCGAACTTCGGCCTCTTCCTCATGCAACACAAAAATCATTCCAATGGGATCGACAAGCGCGGCGGATGTCGGACGTCGCCGGCTTGAGCGTAATCGGCAGTGTAATGGCATGCGTCGTGTAGAACTTGCGCGGAGAATTTTCCGGACACAAACTCCATGGCCCCTGTTCACCCGGCCTGGCCTGCTCCGTACTTCTTGGTTCCATCTTCGCGCACATGGAACGGTTCTAACCATGGCGCTCCACCATGATTCGGTGCAAACGGAGGCCGCTTTCCAAGATGTGGACGGAGCCAGGGGAACGCCAGTTTCCCGGTTTGCGGATCGAACGTAATTGCCGGACGCTTCGAGCGGGGTCGGAGATTCGTAGTCCGCCCACTTGTGCGGGGTCTCCGGCTCATTGAGCGCCAGCGTACCGTCCCACTTCCAATTCACCACCGTCGCGTCATTCGCCTGAGCCTGCTTCACTTGATCTTCCGTCTTGCCTGGCAAACCTTGCGGCGGCAGCATGTACTCGACCCAATCCTTGATCGAGACCTTGACCGGATTGGCTTTCCAATCCGTCTTATCCTTCGTGACCTCGTACTTCTTCCCGCCGTACCAATCCACCGTGGTACCGACCAGCTTGTCCGAGCTGACCGCAAGCTTGATCTTCCCCTTGCGATCGGGCAACTCGACGAGCGGCTTCATCACGTCAGTTTGGAGACCCAGGTCGACTGCAACGTGTTGTACACACGCCAGAATCCCCACATTCCCGTCACATAGTGCTGCGGAATGTGGCAGTGAAACACAAACTCACCGGCCAAGGCCTGCAATCCACCGGACCCACCCTCGGTCACCTCATCGTAAATCTCCGATGGACCGATCGACTGTACATCCAGCCGATCCGAAGTATCGCTGATGGGCGGAAACTTCACCGGGCCGTTCTTTGACAAGGTCGGATCGATCCTGCTGGTGCCCGGCTGTCTGGCCCAGCGGATCGAACCGCCATGCAGATGGTGCGAGTGCACGATTTCAGACCCACCGACCATCCGGAACGTAGCCGGATCCCCCAAATATGAGCGGGGAACCGTAGTTGCGGGGTCGCCAAACGTATAGGATCCATAGCCCTGCGACTCATCGGCAAACCCGACGAGGTGCTCCTGCTGCTCAAGTCTCGTGCCGTGCGGTTCACTGCGATAGTTGAGCAAGCGAGCCGCCGGACGGTAGGTGTCCGTGTGCGGGTCACGCTGCGGCAACATGTCGCCCTTGCGGTTCAACAATCGGAACGTCTCGTCACCGGCCTCATGATAGAAAATGACAAATTCGCGGAAGTCCGAGCCGTTCGCCAGATCGATCATGGCTTCCCACCCGCTCTTCATTTCTTCAGCCGTAAACGGGCTCAGATGCCGAGACCCTCGCTGCTCGACCACCAGCGAACCCAACAGGCCCAAGGAATACTGCTCTCTGGTCGCATGGCTATGGAACGCGCGCCCGCCTACCTGAAGATCATTGGGGATGTACCACTCAAATTCGCCGGTCTTTCCTGTTGGAACCAGTGCATCGGGATTGTTAGCGGTAGCCGGCTTGCCTGTGCTGGCGACGAGCATCTGCGAGCCGTTTATGATCATGTTGGTCGGTTCGTCAGCAATCTGATTTCGCAATGTGATCCGGAGACAATCCCCTTGGTTCGCTCGAATGACCAAAGGTTGGATCAAATCGCCCTGCAAACCGTTTGACACTGCGCCGGCGGCAAATGTCGGATCGTCGCTTTCCCGCGCAGCCCTGTTCTTCGCTTCCTCCTCACGCACACCTGCCACATTCTCGGTCAGCGCATACATGTAACCTGGATAGAAATCTCCAAATCGATTCACGGAGATTTCAACGTTGATCGTGGAAATATCGAAAGCACGGACGGGAGCTTGCGCCGGACAGCGAGCCCCTTGCGTGACCTTCACCTTATCCTGATCTTCCGCGACGAGCAGGATACCCTGCTGCATCGCATGGGCTCCGGCACCCTGGAACGGCCCTTTGCTCTGCACCTGCCGCTCGATTTGCTCGACGGCCTTCGACATCTTGTCCATCAGCATCGGACCTGCCTGCACATTCACAGGTGTCGCCACATCGACAGCGGGATCCACGGCAACATGCGCGTCGTGCGACATGACCGCAAACGCGGGCTTCGCCTCGACTAACCAGAGACAGGCCGCAAGCCCCATCACCCCGGCCCCCACCCACCTCATTGATGCACCCATACGTTTAGCCTCCTCCTAATTAATCGGTCACTATACTGTTCCATCGAATATCTATTTCCTGGTGCAATAAGAGTCTGGTATCAGCTATGACATTCACACCACAAACGAACCCGAACCCGTAAATGCGGCGTCATATACAGCAAGTACCATTCCGTGCCATTCCACGGCAAAGGATGTCTAAATTTGCTGGGAATTGTGGTGTGTCTGAAACCGAGCGACCGTGACAGCGAGACACTGATGTCCCGTCAGCAGAGCTGACTTGCATACAACCGCTTGATGTTCAAGAAGTATCGGTTTCTCTGGGGAACCAAATCAAATGGGGCGCCGCCTCCCCATGTCTGGGAGGATGCCGATTGAACGAAATAAGAGGGCGTAGGGTTGGATAGACGGAAAAGACCTAACTGCTTTCTCGTCACAAAACATCTCGTAACCCATGTTTCTTGACCATTCGTTCGATTGTCTTGCGGTCCACGCCCGCCTCTCGAGCTGCGCGGCTCATATGTCCGTCGTTGCGCGTGAGCAAGATCCAGGAGAAACGTCCGCTCGAAAGATTCGACCGCTTGTTGCTTGGCCAGTTTGAATGAGGCTGCTTCTGGTTGTGTGGCGTCTTTTTCGACTAGCGCCTGCAGACGCTCGGGAAGATGTGCAGCTCATCACGGCAGCCCCATCGACCAAGACCGCAGCGCGTTCCATGACATTCTGCAATTCTCTGACGTTTCCCGGCCAGGAGTAATGCATGAGCACATTCGCCGCAGAGGGATCGATCATCGGACAGGAGCCGACCTCGGGTCGAACCCGCTGCACAAATCGTGTCAAAAATTCATTCGCCAACAACAGAATATCTCCCTCACGGGCTCTGAGCGGTGGGAGCGCGATGGGGAATACGTTCAGGCGATAATAGAGGTCTTCTCGGAATGCGCCTCGCCGGCACAATCCTTCGAGATCCTGATTGGACGCCGCGATTACCCGGACATCTATATCCACGAATCGTGTCCCACCCACACGCCGCACCTGTCGCTCTTGCAACACACGCAGCAGTCGCGCCTGAAGATTCTGACTCATCCCACTGACTTCATCGAGAAAGACCGTCCCGCCCTCCGCCATTTCAAAGAGACCGGGCCTCGCGGTATGCGCCCCGGTAAAGGCTCCGCGCTCATGGCCAAAGAGTTCGGACTCCAACAAAGAATCGTGCAACGAGACACAATCCACAGGAATGAAGGGACGGTCGGCGCGAAGACTCCCATGGTGAATCGATCGAGCCACTAATTCCTTCCCCGTCCCGCTTTCCCCATATACAAGCACGTTCGAATTCGTAGGCGCCACTTTCACGATCAGACCCATGGACCTGTTTCATAACGGCACTATGCCCAACAATCTGCACGGCTCCGTCCCGTGATCGCGGAGATGATCGTTCCAATGGTGTGGCGCTACGTGGGGGCGCAACCTGAGTCGGCGGTGGACGCGTCGGCCTCAAACGCACGCCGCACGACTTGCACGAGTTCCGTGCTCGTGAAGGGCTTGGTAATGTAATCGAAGGCTCCGTAGCGCATCGACATCACCGCCGTCTCGATGGTGGCATGCGCCGTCAAAAGCACCACCTGGACAGCGGGGTCCATCCGCTTCGCAGCGGTCAGCACTTCTATCCCATCAAGCTTCGGCATCCGCAAGTCCGTCAGCACAAGACCAGGCCGTTCCCGCTCCATCAACTCCAGCGCCTGGCTGGGATCGGAGGCCGCCATACACTCGTAGGGTACGCGGCTCAAAATCCGCCGACAATTCTCCAACGCCTCTTCCTCGTCATCGACAATTAGGATTTTGCCTTGCGATTCCCATAATGCCTCTTCCTGGGCGGTGGTTATGAATCCCACGATCGGCAGTACGATCGAAAAGATCGCCCCCGTCTCGCTATTCTTGACCTCAATCCTCCCGCGATGGTCCGACACGATTCCGTACGCCAGGAACAAGCCCAGCCCCGTGCCTTGCCCCGCCGGTTTGGTGCTGAAGAACGGATCAAACACGCGATCGATGATCTCCGCTGGAATACCGGGCCCATTATCCGACACGGTGACTTCGACCCACGATTGCCCATCTCTCTGCACCGTGGCTGTTCGAACCTTCACGACGCCGTCGGCTCCGAGCGGACTCACGGCATCGATGGCATTGTTGATCAAATTCAGAATGACGGTCTCCAGCCGATCGCGATCGCCCATGACGGGAGGCAGAGAGGGTCGCGAGGACGGATTCGAGCTGTACAGAAAGGGCCGACACCCGTTCCCCTGCGATGGCGATGCACGTGCGAACGACGCAACTCACCTCGATCGGCTTCATCGTGGACACGGTCCCACGCGAAAAGGTCAGAATGCTTTTGGTGACTCGTGAGATGCGCTCGGCTTGTGACCTGATCGCCATCAAGTCCCGACGCACCTCTTCCGGCATCGGTGAGCCAGCCGCGTCGGCCTCCATACATTCGATTCGATTCAAAATGATTCCGAGTGGATTATTGATTTCATGCGCAATACCACTGGCTACTTTGCCCAACGTGGCGAGTCGCTCAGCCAGCTCAAGACTGTGCATATGCTTCGTAATCTCTTGGGTCTTTTCATCAACGCGGCGGGCCAAGTCCTTGTTGAGCCCTTCGAGTTCCATTCGAGACGCTTTAAGCCGATCGGCCATCCGATGCACAGTCGCTGCCAGATCCTCAAACTCGTCACCTGTCTGAATATTGAGCGGACGGTCATAGGTGCCTTGACTGATGGCATCCACCCCGGTTTGCAAAATGTGAATGGGGCGAGCAATGCGAGCCGCCACATAGCGTCCGATTGCCCAGAGGAGCCCCAGCATCACCAAACCGATCGCGGCGAGGTTCCTGAGCTGATCCCGAATCGGGGCGTAACTTTCCCCGGGCTGTTGCCTGACAAAGACATGCCACGAATTGTCCGGCAGCTTGAGACCGGGAACAGGCGCATACCCCACCACAGTGTCAATCGCCCCATGGCCATCGTCCTCCGCAATGCCCCACCCAGGCTCTGATGAGACGATCATGGCCATCAGCTGGCTGGGGATGCGGTGCGCTTGACGAGGAAGGATTGGACAGACGAGCGGGTTTCCCGCGGCGTCGAACAGCATGGCATGGCCGGTTTGCCCAATCCGAATCTGTTTGATCATGGCAAAGAGGCTGTCGAATCGATAGGACGCTATGACGGCGCCGATGACGGCATGCTGCCGGTCGTCAAGAATCGGTACCACAATGTCGATGGTTTCTTCGGACGTCCTGAACGATCCTTCTTGGGCAGGAATCAGTCCACTGACATAGGCCTGATCAATTCCACCTGCTTTGACCGTTTTCCACCAAGGCTCGTTCCCAAAATAGAAATGATCCGGCTCAGAACTCGCAGCCACGAGTGCTCCATGCTGATCCGTGATCAACAATCCGACAACCTTATCTCCGTCACGGACCTTTGTCTCCAAGAGAAAGCGGGAGAGCTCAGAGTTTAGAAGACGCGCGGCACTCCCCTGGCCTTTCTCCCAGATCTGCATCCGGTCATTGATGAGATTCTGCACTTTGTCGCGATTTATCGGATAGGATTGGTTGGCAACCTCGACCGGCTGACGCACACGCAGTGGAGCCGAGCCAAGCAAGCGCACCCTTTGCACCTCATTTTGCACTAACATCGTCACACGCTCGGCAGCTTGAATCGCAACGGTTTGGAAGGTTCCTCCAATAACATCTCGAAGAGAACGCATCCCCGACACATAGGCCAAGACCAGACCGATCATCAATGGGATACATCCCACCAATACAATGGCCAACACGATTCGTCCGCGTATGGTCCGGATCTTCATGCTTCCCTCGTCATCGTACCGGATTGTAAGCGACGTAACTGGGAAAACGCCAGGTCCTCAGAAGAGCTCGGACCAGCGCAGTTCTACCGCAATTGACCCCACATGCCGAAAGAATGCCGCTCCCTAGTGGCGTTCCCGAGAGTATAGGCCACGAAAGCACGCATGGCCACATCGTATTGAGTGCCGACTCGGCTTCTTCCTGCTCTGTCAGACCCGTAGCCCCAGATCCGCCGACAGCAGGCACAGAAACTTTCAGTGACTGCTCAATCTGTCACCGCTTTTCTCTGTGTCCAAGCTACCCGAGACCGTTGTCTACAGCTCCACGAACACAGGAGTCGATAGCACGTTACGTGCTATCGACATTGAAAGCCCCAGGGACCGGTCCAATCTGCCTCAATCGGGCCTGCGACTATGCCTCTTCGCCGGCACTTTTATGGTACGATGCTCACACTTCCAACCTTGAAGAAGGAGTCCACGCCGATGTCTGTCTGGCCAGTGCTTGTTTCGACGGTGTTCTGTGTCCTATTCAACCTACCCCCGCTCTTCGCCGCTGACCAACCGCCTGAAGCCCTGCTCGCACCACCCGCGACGAAAGATGGTGCGCCGATGGTCGAGGTCCCGGCCGGCTCGTTTCCGATGGGTGTTCCACAAGGCGATCGAGATGGTGGACGCGATGAATATCCACGCCATGATGTGTTTGTGGACACCTTCTTTATCGATAAATTTGAGGTAACAAACGGCCGCTATCTGGAGTTCGTCAAGGCCACCAGCCACCGTGTCCCGCAAAACTCCAAGAACCCGACGCGAAACCTCTGGGAAGGAGACGCCATCGCAGACTCACTGATCGACCGGCCCGTCATCAATGTCGATTGGTTCGACGCCGAGGCCTACTGCAAATGGGCGGACAAGACGACTCCCGACCGAAGCTGAATGGGAAAAGGCAGCAAAGGGCACCGCCGATCGGCGATTCCCCTGGGGCAATGTCGAGCCCACCATGAAACATCTTAACTTCAATCAACGGTGGATCGGCGAGAAGACCCTCATGCCCGTCGGAAGCTACGAAGCGGGCAAAAGCCCGTTCGGCGCCTACGACATGGCCGGCAACGTCTGGGAATGGGTCAACGATTGGTACGATGCCAAGTATTATGAGAAAAGCCCGACGAAGAATCCCAAAGGCCCGGAGACAGGCATAAAGAAAGTCATTCGAGGAGCCGGCTGGCAAAACGAGACCCCCACAGTCCGCATCTTTACCCGCGTGGACAGCGATCCCATGATTCGGAACGAATCGACGGGCTTTCGGTGCGCAATGGACGCCGTGAAGTAACAAGGCGGAAAGGAAAAGTTCGAAACATAGAAGAACGTACCTTTACATGGACTTCGCTCGAAAGGATCATCCATGCGTATCCGTCGTTTCTTCTCTTCACGTTCCTCACGCTTATTGGTGTTCGTGGTATTGGCCGGCGTCGACGATGTTCGCTCCTCCAGTCAGCGCAGAACCGACACCGCTCAGCCAAGAAACGTTTCTGCGTGCGAAACAAGCCACGGTCGGCATCCTGGAGGATACCCAAGATCAGCGCACGCCGGAGAAGCCTGGGAAAATTCGTCGTCCGAGGAACCGGCTTTCACCTGCGCGATGGCTACGTGATTACCGCCAGACACGCCGCGGAGAAACACGACCCCTCGACCGGCACTATCATCCAGAAGCATGTCCGCATCCTCACCACCGATCTCCATGAGCTCCCTGCCGACCTCGTCGGTGACAGCGCGTTCATGGACGTCGTGATCTACCGTGTCGCCGAACCGCATCGATCCAAACTGCAGGCAGGAACAGTCGTTCGCCACCGGAGATGCCGCCCCTGGGATGGAAGTCTTCACCGTCGGCTATCCACTCGGCTGGGGCCCCACCATGGCGTTCGGCAGGCTCGGAAATACCAATACCTTCCTCCAAACCGTCGAGACACGCTTGATCCAAGCAGACCTCTCAGCCTGCAGCGGCAACTCAGGAGGCGGACTTGTTCAATGCCCAAGGGGACATCGTCGGGATTATGCACGCCATTATCCAAACAGAAAAAGAGGAGACGCAGGCCCATTGCAGCCGCATGACCTTTGCCATTCCGGGGATTCTCGCCGAGCGGATTGTGAACGCGGCCCTCGCAGGCAAGCCGCTCGCGTTCTCAAAAATGGGAATTCACATGACCTCGGTGAAGGACGGCACCAAGTGGCGCATGGCCGTGAAGGATGTGGCAGACCCGGCGAAAGAAGCCGGCATTCAAAAGCACGACATCTTGCTGGCGATCGAAGACCAGGAGATTCTCGATGCGGCCCAGCTGAAGAACTATCTGATTGAGCGGACAACTCCCGGGCAGCGTGTTTCAGTCAAGGTTCGACGAGTCGATGCAGATCTGACGTTCACAGTCATACTGGGGGGAGGATAGAGTCCTTCAGAGGAAGCCCGACTCACAGGCGTATTTAAGGCAGACACAGCCTATTAGCCATTTAGATCGAATGAGATATTCCGTGCACGACGTCATGAGTCGCAAATTCCTGACGAAACTCTCGAATGTCCTGGGGATACTCCATTGAGACCACGTTTGAACAATGCAGCCTCATCCTACTGAATCGACCGTAAAATCATCTGGCCTTATTCTGATGGACTAGGGATTCTGCCCATTCCATTGGAGCCGACATTCCTGGGCGTAGCTTCTACTCCGTCACCTCAGCACTCGGCCCTCAGTCGCGTTTGTTATTGGAAGCTAGTCTGCTGAGGCTTTGCTTCCTGTGATTCCCCGGAGTCCTGCACATCCCGCGCGCACCGAAATCCCATCCAGTTGATCTTCGTGTTCGGATCAGTTCCGTTCCGCATCGCCACTCGCATGGTCGTGGTGCTGTCCATCCAGCCGCCGCCGCGGAAGGCTTTCTGCGTCCCGGTCTCCGGGCCTTTGGGGTTTCGGTCCGGCGCCGTTTTGTAATAGTCCTGGTCGTACCAATCCGCGACCCATTCGGCGACATTCCCGATCGTCTGATAGAGCCCGTACGGGCTCACGGCGTTCTCGTACTTGTCGACGGAAATGATCGGAGGGTAGAGCAGCAGTCGCTCGGGACGATCCCGCACCGGACCTGAAAGGCCGGTTCTCCCAAAATTCGCCCTGGTCGGCCCCGCATATTCTTTGCCCCAGGGAAAGAGCCGACCGTCCACCCCACGCGCCGCTTTCTCCCATTCCGCTTCGGTCGGCAGCCGTTTTCCCGCCCACTTGCAGTAGGCATCGGCGTCATACCAGGACACGTGCATGATGGGGTGGTGCGCCATCGGCTCCTGGAAATTTCCTCCGTCATACCGCCAATCCAGTTGAGGTGGACGGTTCGTGGCGAGCACGAACTTGAGATACTCCAGCGCCGTCACTTCGTACTTGCCGATCGCAAAGGCATCCAGATAGACAAGCCGCTGCGGGATCTCGCTCCGATAGGCCAGCCGATCTGTCTTCTTCTCGCTGCCCATCACAAACTCACCGGCCGGCACGAGAACCATGTCATCCTTGGATTTCCACGTGGCCACACGCTCTGTGGCGATTTTTTTCCCTGCCTCGGTCCACTCCATCGTAATGTCCTGAATATCGAGCCCCCAGGCGACGTTCGCAGTCGCCAAGGCCACCGCCATGACGAGGGTCGCCTTCACCGCACGATTGACTGTCGTCAGCTTCTCCATTCGTAGCCTATTCATGATCCGGCCTCCTCCATCTCGTTAAACGTGAATCGTGATACGGTCCTCGCGCAAGGGGAGAAGCCCCTACGGTTAACGTTGAACGGTTAACGCTGCATGTTGTACGTCCCGTGCGCACCGCAATCCCGTCAAATAGCTTTTGCGATCCGGCGTGCCGGCATTTCGTCCAGCGGATCGTGCGACCTCCGGATCTTCGTTCCAGGAACCACCGCGAAATACTTTGAGTTCGCCGGCAATCGGCCCCGTCGGATTGTCCGGCAGGCTACGCTGGTAATACTCGGGGTCGAACCAGTCGGCCACCCATTCACTGACGTTGCCGGCCATTTGATAGACGCCATAGGGGCTGACGCCCTTGTCGTACCGATTCACATTGGCCAACGGTGGATATTTGAACCCACGCTTCGAGCCTGGATGCGCGATATTGCTTTTCATCCACCCGGCCGGTTCGTTACCCCAGGGGAAGACCCGCCCATCCTCGCCTCGCGCAGCCTTTTCCCATTCCGCTTCGGTCGGAAGACGTTTCCCCATCCACCGGCAATAGGCATCGGCTTCTTCCCACGTCACCCCGATGACCGGATGTGAGGCCATCTTTTCGAGAAACGGGTCCTGCATCCAAAACGGCGGCCAGGCCGTGCCTGTGGCCAACACGAATCGAAGATAATGGACGTTGGTCACTTCATACCGGTCGATCTCAAAGGCATCAAGGGAGACAGGCCGCTGCGGTAATTCCTGAGGCCCGGCCGCGCGATCTACCTTCGGATCGCTGCCCATCAAGAACGGTCCTCCCGGCACAGGGACCATGCCTTCTGGAACCTCCAGCAACGCCAGCCGTTCTAACTCCCAGGGTTGCGCCCAAGGATCGTGCTTGGGAGACAAATGATCAGCGTGCACCGCGGTACTGGGCAGAAGACCCCACGCGATCAGACCGGTTGCCAAAACCAACCCGATTCGCCGTGCCACCCCAGTTGTAATCCGCTGCTCCTCATCTGGATACATCGTTCTTGTCGGCTTCTGCCTTTCTCCTAAGAAAACGGGGGAGCCACGCATTACACGCAGCTCCCCCCTCTTGACCGATACTATTCCGCTCTCGATTACTTCATCGCCGTCGGAATAGCCTGGGGCTGCTGCTTCAGCTCCGCGCGCTTGGCACCCGTTCCCTGAGTCCCCAGCGGTTGGATCCGTGAGTCGCCGACCGGCAACACACGGAGGTAGCCCCATTGTCCCGACTGCGTATAGGGCAGCCGCGCATTGGACCACACGAAGTCTCCGACCTGACGATACGGGCCACCCGCGCCGCCACGGATAAAGACATCGAGGATCTCGGACCCGGCATACTCCACCACGCTGATCATGTCGGCGCCCGGCATGTAGGGCTCGATCGGCCACTCATGGCCTTCGACCCCGAACATCCCGTTCTGTTCGCTGTTCGCGCCGATCACATGGATGCGAATCGCGTCACCGGCATGCGCCTCGATCAGAGGCGTCGACCGGATCTTCAGGCTTGTCCACCACGCAGGGCTGGAAAATCTTGCCCAGCGAGCAGCCTTGCTCCTCACGGAACTTGTACGGTTCTGCGCGATAGTTGACCGACGTCAGCCCAGCCACATTTTGCACATAGGGCATGAACGCGGTCCCGATGATGTTGTCCTCATCCTGGAAGAAGAGGGCCACATCTCGGTAGTTCCGCTTCCCGACGTTTTCCGGCAAGCTGGCATCGACGATCACGTCAGCACGCCATGAGTTCTTCTGCGAGATATCGGCCCCGGTGACAGGGTCCCGATACTGGGAGCCCTTCGGGCCGATGACCACCGCTCCGTACAATCCGTTCCGCGGATTGACGACCACGTTCCCACCGTCCCACACCAGCGACGTCGTCTCCTTGTTCGCCGGATGCGCGTAGTAGGTGTAGGTGCGGCTTTCGCCTGGAGCAATCGTCTGATCGCCGGGGTTGTTCCCGACGTTCAGGCCCTGGCTGTCTTTCGGATCGAAAGCCAGGCCCGGCGCAAAGAAGGACGCCCGGCTTGCCTTCATCTTGTTCTTGAGATTGACCTTGATGCAGTCGCCCAGATTGGCGCGCAACGTGAGCGGATTCGGCATCACCGTGCCCGCCACCGTGGTCGCTTCCTCTTCAAGCGCGTAGATCTTGCCTTCCGGCATCGTCATTTCGATCTTGCGCTCGAAGTCCACCTCGATCACGTCCGGCGCCTTCGGATGGAGCTTCATCGGACGGTCCAACGACACGACGTTGAAGTTCTTCACCGGAGCATCGGACGGACAGACGGAACTCGGTGTCGCAGGAATCCCCAGAGGATTGGTCCCCCTGGGCAGCGGCTTCAGATCCGCCGTTTCCTTGTCGAGCACGCGGATCGATACCCCATCCCCCTTCGGCAAAGTGCGACGTTCGGCCGTTGAAGTGGATGTAGTCGCCCGGCATGCCCTGGAATCCTCCGGCCTTGGTCACGAGGTCATACCGTTCGGCGATCCCGACGTGAATCGAGTTCTTCCGATTGGCATCTGCCGCATACCGTTCCGTCAGGAAGGTATGGCCTGAAATGGTCCAGACATGGGATTCGTTCATGAGCTGGTGCAACAGACGGAACACCATGGTGTCCCCTGTGTACGCACGGAGCAACGGCGTACCGGGATCTCCATGGATCGCGCTGCTGAACAGCTTTGACGTATCCGGATTGTTGGACAACCGTTGTGCAAACGGCGCCGCGCGGAAATTGAAACCGCTGCCGGTCGTATGCGTCCCGCCGTTGATGTACTTGTTCGGCGCCGCCATGATCTTATCCGGCATCTGGAAGGACACGGTCTTGCCGGCTTCCAGCGCCACTTCGATCGGCTGCCCTGGCGGGTTGCCCGCCTCAATGGTGTTCACCGTATGCGGAACGGTGTCGTGGATCGACACCATCAACTCACGGAAGCTCCCGCTCACGCCGGCCCCGATCGGCTCGTTGCTGTGAATATCGGCGATGGGACCGCTGTACACTAACTTGCCGTTCTTCGGATCATGATAGGTGGACCCGAACGGTTCCACGATCGTCACGCCGAACCCGCCATGCGGCCAGGTCGTCGCGCCGAATGCATGGTCATGCCAGAACACCGTCCCCATATCCACATCCACCCACCACCGATAGCGCACGAACTCCGGCGACACCAGATCGCCCGCCGGGTGATTGTGCTTCAACGGCTTGAAGAAGGTGACCTGATCGCCCTTGATCTCCTTGATACGAGCCACTTCCTGACAGCTCTTGTCCCGCGGCAATGAGGCCGTCGGGTCGTTGCCCTTCTCCAAACAATCCATGCCGACCATCACTTCAGTGTTGACATGGAACGGCGTGGCACCCGGCGCCATCTGAATCTTGATGGACGCAGCACCCGCCTTCGCACCGCTCACGATCTTCGCGACCATCGGCGCCGGCAACCCATGCTTGGTCTTCTTCCCCCACATGGTGAACGGCCGGACCGACATTTCATACTCAAACCCTGAGATCACGCCATCCGAATTCCCCGTGTCGAACTGGAAGAAGTGGGGATGGATGTTGATCTTGGACGACTGGAAATTCGTGTAATCGTCGTCGTCCCATTCGCTCGTCAGCAACAGGTCCACGCAGTCATACACGTTCGCGCGGATGACTGCCGGAAGTTTCAGGTCGTCGTTCCCCCTGGTCAACCGTTCTTCTTCATGGAGCACGTAGATCAAGCCGTCCTTGTCGACCATGGCCGGCTCTTTCCCCTGCGCCTTCGCCAGGGTAATCGGCATGCGGACGAAGTGGATGTTGTAATGCTTCTTGTTGGCATTGTCGGGGCAGAGACTCCATCGGCCCTGCTCGCCCGGCATGGCCGGCTCGGAGGTCCGTTCACCATTGGCGTCCTGGTGAATCGGCTCCAGCCAGGGGGCGCCGTTGTGGTTCGCAGAGAACGGCACCCGCTTGCCGAAGTGCGGCTTAAAGAGCGGCCAGGCCATCTTGCCCGTCGTCGGATCGAACAGGATGGCCGGTCTGGTACTATCATCCCACTTCGCCGCCCATGCGTACTTCGGATTCTGTGCGGTACTTTCCCGCTCGCCCCTGGCAATATTGCCATCCCACTTCCAGTCCCACACGGTCGAATCGTAGGCCAGGATCTGGCCCTTCTCATCGTTCGTGTGACCGGGTTGACCCTGTGCCGGCACAAACATTTCGACCCAATCTTTGATGTTCACAATGACGGGATCGGACTTCCAGTTGGTCTTCTGACTCTTGTCGACAATCTTAAAGGCCTTCCCGAACCAATCCACCGTCGTCCCGATCAGCTTGTCGGATGAGACTCCCTGCTTCATCCGGCCCTGACGATCCGGCAACTCCCTGAGGTCAGGCATGCTATCGGTGTGTGCGGCGCCTACTTGAAGTGTATTGTAGAACCGGCCGTATCCCCACATGCCCGCCACATAGTGGTGCGCAACATGGCAGTGATACAGGAATTCCCCCGCCAGATGTTGGCAGCCACCGCCGCCGCATTCCGGCTCAAGGTCTAAGGCTTCTGACGGACCGATAACTTCCACATCCACGCGATCGGACTTCGTGCGGACGACCGGATACTTTACCGGCCCGTCCTGCCCCAAATACCAATGTTCTTGCTGATCTGCACGCGGGCTCCTCTGCCAGCGGATCGTGCCGCTGTGTGGGTGGTGGGAGTGGAACACTTCGGACCCGCCATGAACCAGCCGCCACTTGACCGGATCGCCCAGATAGCCACGGGCAATCGTCGTCGGCGTATCGCCGAACGTATAGGCGCTATAGGCCATCGATTCGTCTTCAAATCCGAAATACTCATGCTGCAGATGCATCTGATCGATGCCGAACGGCTCGCTGCGATAGTTGATCGCCCGGCCACCAGGACGATAGGCATCCGTCAACGGATCGCGCTGCGGCAAGAAATCGCCCTTCTTGTTCAGCGGGCGGAAGGCTTCGTCGCCGATCTCGTGATAGAAGAGCACGAACTCGCGGAAGTCAGGTCCTGACCCGTTATCGATATTCACCTCCCAACCGCTCTTGGCCTCCGGCGCCGGACCTCCACTGCCGAGGGCATCAAGATACTTCGAGCCCTTTGGCTCCACGATGAATGCGCCGAAGAGACCTAACACGGTCAGCTCGCGGTCATGGCTGTAGGAATGAAACTGCCGGACCCCCTCCTGCATCTGCGGGTGGATGTACCACTCGAACTCCTGCGCCTTGCCCGGAGCCACGATGGACTCGGGGTTCGTCGTCGTGGCCGGCTTGCCGGTGGCACTCACGATCATGCTGGAGGCGCTGATAAACAGACTGCCGTCCTCGCTCTCCATCTGATTGCGGAGCGTCATTTTGACGCAATCGCCCTGATTGGCGCGCAGCACCAAGGGTTGAATCATATCGCCCTGTAACCCGGTGGTCACGGCTCCAGGATCGAAGCCGTCCTTGTCGCGAGCCTCTTTGTTCTTGGCTTCCTCACTGCGGACCTTATCGAGATCCTGGGTCAACGCATACATATAGCCCGGATAGAAATCGAGCCAGCGATTCAGCGTGATCTCGATATTAATCATCGAGACATCGTATTGCTTGACCGGCACACCGGCCGGGCACTTCCCGCCCGACGCCATCACCGGTTCGCCTTTGGACCCATCCGACATGAGCAGGAAGCTGCTGCCATCCTGGCCCATGTACTGGTGCATCATCGACATCTCGTTGAACGCTCCGGACGTCTGCTGCGCCTTGGCATCCTTCTGCGCCTGCTGTTCGAGCTTCTCCATGAGGCGATGGTGCTGCATCTCCATCTTCTCTGCATTGCCGGCGCGGCCTTCGATGGCGTTTTCCACGACCGTCTGACCCTTCAATTGCTGGGTCCAGCCCGGCATCGCAACCGGTGTCGCATGCCCTTCATGCGACGACTCACCTGGACTTGCGGCAAACAGCCATGGCGTCGCCACCAAGCTGCCCGCCAATAGGACACTATGTAGCATGAGCGACAGGCTGCTACGCCGCCGCTGACGCCGTGATTGAACTATAAAAGGTCTCATACCTCGGCCTCCTTTTTAAGGATTGAATGAACCATTTATTCATTGAGTGGGTGGCTTCCTAATATCTCAACCGGCCTTTTCAATGAGCACTCATCAATGACCACATCGGCACTCTGTTAAGAGCTGGTGAAGGTTTCCTCCTTAGCGGAGGAGAGGGTCATTCGGAGGCCGGTCCTAATCACCCAGACCTCCACCAGCAGTCATTCTTAATCAGCAACTTACATGCCCCGGTACGGATACCGGCAGGAATATGCCGCTTACTCCGCATCAGTCCTCGTGATTCGCAATCGACGGTCGGGTGAAACCGATATGCGTGCGACGGTCAAATTTCCACAATACTAGACAGTCGTGAGCAGGCTGAAATCAGCAGCATTGCAATTTCAATCAGATAGACTGTCTAATTTATTGGACGGTTTTCATGCGAATATGGGGTAGAAACGGGCAGATCTCAGGACCCTGACCAAGAAAATGAAGCATGAGGAGTGCGGATGGGCTGCATGAGCAGGTACGAAAAAACCATACAGAAGAAGAGCATTCCCGCAGGATGCTCAAAAGGGCATCCAACTAAGCCGCAAACAAATCAAAATTGGAGGAGTACCCTCTGGGGTACATTGGGGCCTGAACGATGCGAGAACGATGCAAATGGGGAAATGCGTGTCTCGGCGCGCCTGGATTAGGCGGGTGAGAAACGCGATTTTTTCTAAGCATCCTCCTAGGGTCCAGTTTGAGACGAGGTGCGATTGGCAGTGCTCTGCAAATCCATATCGAGCAGAACGGCGCTGCCTGGTTCTTTGGGATTGAGTCGGATCGGCATCCGATCGACGACCAGTTTGACCAAGGGGACCGCAACGATATGCGGAGCCTTATCCGAGGGATTGGAGTAAAGTCCGAGTCTGACACTCTTCGGCCGCTCACTCGCCGTCAACTGAGGCTTCAGGCTTGCCTCCACAAATCCCACCAGCATTCCACTTCCATCGGCAAGCTTATGAATCTCAAACGCATTGGAGACGGGCGGTACCTGTTCGATCGAGAGATCCGGACTCCGCGTGATCAAGGCCATTCCCAGGAGTTTGGGGGCAATAAATCCAAAGCTCCCTGTTGGGGCGACAGAGAAACGGATCACCGAGGTAGAGGAACTAAGTTCAGATACCCCGTTTTTAGCCCGCAATTGACGCCGTAAATCGGTTTCGCTTCCGGGCGCCTCGATAAAGACCGTTGCCGGCGCGGCTTTCTGCACCGGGAACACCTCCGTCTTGCCCCCTTGTGCCCCAGCGAGTGAGGCCGGGATGAGGCTCATGAGAGTCAGGACAAGCAGGGAACCGGCGATGAGGTAAGGAACAGGCCGGGTTCGAGTCAATTGTTGACGCAGCCAGGCAAGAATGTAAGTCCTCCTCGTACGGCGAAAAAGAATGAGTCTCTCGGACTACGGATGTCACTTCTCTTTATCAAGATTGCTTATGCTTTGCAATCGAGCAGGCTCCGGAAAAATATCATGCACGCAAACCCTGTCATAGCTTACACATGTGGCACAAAAGAGAAATATTCACGCAGGATGCTCAAAAAGGCCGTCCTTCTCGCGTGTGAATTCCTCATCTATCCTTATGCGCTGACACGACTTGTAATAAAGCGGCGTGGCTCCAACTCACCGTCTCATTAATCACTCAATCCGGCGTGTGGGCTCGACGCGAACATTGCTGGAGAAGCGAGGCCCCCTTTGAGGTTCCGACGAGAAGGAAAGCGGAAGCTCACCGACGCCCCGAGGGAATTTCCAAGAGCTTCCGCCCGCCGGAACCCGAAAGGGTCGTTCCGGGATGCATGGGCACGTCAGCCCTGCACACCCGCTGCTTCTTTCACATCCCGCGCGCAGCGAAAACCGAGCCAATTCATTTTCGTGTTGGGATCAGCCCCATTTCGTTGAGCAGGCCGGACGGAGGGCGTACTGTCGACCCACCCGCCACCACGAAAGGCTTTTTGTGTCCCACGTTCCGGCCCCCTGGGATTCCGGTCCGGTGCCTTCTTGTAATAGTTCTGGTCGTACCAATCGTTTGTCCATTCAGCCACATTGCCTGACATTTGATAGACACCATAAGGGCTCACCGCGTTCTCGTACTTGTCCACGGAGACGATCGGCGGATAGAGCAGCAGGCGTTCCGGCCGGTCGCGGACCGGTCCGGACAATCCTGTGCGGCCGAAATTGGCCCGGCTCAATCCCGCCGGCTGATTCCCCCAGGGATAGATGCGTCCATCCTCTCCCCTGGCAGCCTTTTCCCACTCTGCCGAGGTAGGCAGGCGCTTTCCCGCCCACTTGCAATAGGCATCGGCGTCATCCCATGCCACGTGCATCACAGGGTGGTTGACCATGGTCTCCTGGAAGTTGCCGCCGTCATACTGCCAGTCAATCAGCGGCGGCAGATCCTTGGCGAGGATGTACTTTAGATACTGCACGGTGGTCACTTCGAACTTGTCGATCTCGTAGGCATCCAGGTACACCTTCCGCTGGGGGAACTCCGCCGGATAGGCGTTGCGGTCTATCTTCCTGTCGCTCCCCATGATGAACGAGCCGGCCGGAACCAGAACCATCTCGTCATGCGCCGGCAGCTTCACCCGCTCGGCGGCGAGTTTCTTTCCTTCGGAGGTCCATTCCCGGACGACGTCGGCAACGTCCAACGCCTGAACCACTCCGCCCATTGCCATCAATCCTGTGATCACAATGCCCGCGATGATTCCAAGTACTCTCACGATCCGTCCTCCTTGCTGAGTTACATACCAGGCCCAACAGGCTCCGGCGCTTCTTGTTTATTGAAATCTTCCAACGGATGAAAGTTGACCGGAAGGTTGAAGAGGTAGTCCGAGACAGACCGCAGCTTCACATGTTGGTATTCCACGATCCAACTCCCGTCTTTCTTCGCCAGCTTCATCGGAAAATGAATATCCGTAGCAACCCACTGATAGTACACCTCGACGCGCTCCCCTTGCTTCGTGGTAACTTCGTACAGGATCGTCGGATGGCCCTCGCGCACTTCCGTGCCGATCTCCTGCCGCGACACTTCTCCGTCCAGCTTTTCACTCACCATGAGATCCTGCTCCGGACTATAGGGCATTGTTTTGAAGTGCTTCATCCGCGAAAGCAGCAACCAGACGACCTGCTTGTCCTTGCGCACGATACTCACGTTGACTGGCCCCATTGATTGGTGCTCGATGCGCCACATCGTATCGCGGTAATAGATGTTCGCTTTGTGCGTTCGGCCGTCGATCTTCGTCACTTGATCAGCGGTAAACTCCAGAGCCCAGACCGGCAGGCAGATGAGCAACAGGCCCCACGCAATCCAGAAGACAAGACAGATCTGACGCATCGCGCAACATCCTACCATAGGCCCCTGCTCGCTATCTTCTGGTCGGTTACGACCCAAATCCAAAGATGGAAATTTCACCATGTTCGTTGGGTAGGTGGGCTCCCTGCTTGTAGTACACCCATTTCCTGTTGTCGAATGCCCGTGCAAAGACAGGGGTCTATTTCTTCTGTTGAAGAAGGTGAAGCAACGCCCCTGCCGCGGTGGCCCGCACAGCATCGTTCGTGTCGTGAAGCGCTTCTTTCATGAGGGGAACAAGTTCACGGTCCCCGACATGCCCGAGGGATCGAAGCGCCACAATCTTCGGACCAGGAAGCGGATCATCCGTCAAACTCGCTAACAGGGAAATCGCACCTGGAGCATTGGCCTTGGTCGCCTTCCCAAGAGCAAAGGCCGCAGAAGCACGCATGGCTGTATCGTTCTGTTGGGCCAGTCGATTGCGCGGTGGCGGCCAGCGTCGAGTAGGGCTGACCGAGTTGGAGCAATGCGGCAATCGCTGAAGCACGAACGGTAAAGTTGCCGTCACTGAGCGCCTGCGTGAGCACCGGCACCGACTCCGTCCCCCCAAGATCCGCCAGGCTCCCCACCGCGGATTCGCGTACGGCCGGAATAGGATCTTTCAATAACTGCTCAATCTGTCCCCTCGCCTCTTTTCGTCCGAGATGCCCCAGCCCCCTGGCCGCAGCCCCGCGAACGGAGGGCTGTTTGTAGGTCAACGACTCGATCATTATCGAGGCGCCACGCTGGTCTTTCAATTCGGCGATCGTGCGAATCGCGTCGGCCCGATCCTCAGGATTCAGCGACGCTGCGGCCTGCTCCAATTGCGTCCAGGCGTCCTTCTTACCAAGCCTGATCAAGGCGCCATAGGCCGCGATACGAACCGTGCTGAGCTCGTCCTTGGTTGCCGATTCGACTATCGGCATGACTCCTGGATCTCCCGTTCGTCCGAGCGCTTTCACCACGCGCGCCTTCACCGATCCTGCTTGATCCTCGATCGCCGTGCGCAATTTCGCCGATTTCCGCCCCGCTTCGGATCGACCGAGCCCCTCGACGGCGAGAACCCTGACCGGCCCAGACCCATCGCTCAAACCATCCTCAAAATAAGGGACGACATCGTCCGAATCCACTTCTTTGAGCGCGGTGTAGGCGGCCCCGCGCATTTGTTCACGCATGTCCTTCACCATGACGACGATGAACCCCAGCGCCACCTCTCGGAGGAGGGGTACCTCATCTTGCTTGAGCGCGAGTTCCAGCTCGTCGTACTCGCTGAGTGCGTCCTTGGGGTTACCGAGCTTGAGAAAGGAACGGATCTTAAGACGGCGAACGTCTGGAGCGGCACCCTGTTCCTTCTCCAACTTGGCCAACTGCTCAAGCACCTGTTCGTACTGTTGCTTGTCGAACGCCTCTTGCGCTTCTTTCAGGACAGATGAGGTGGCCCCGGCAGCCAGCAGCAACTGATCCGCTCCACTCCATAGAGTAGAACCAGGCCACCGCAACTGCGGCCAGCAGAGTCCCAACGACACGAACGCCTGCGCATGAACAGCTCACTCATGGTCTTCCTACCCCCGTCCTTGCGGCACAGATGTCGATGTGCGCTTTTTGTATCCCGGAGGCTCTTCAAAATAATAGGCCGGCTGAGGCGACAGTCTAAACCGTTCATACTCAAACGACCACTCCCGATCCCTGCTGACCAGCTTCAAGACCACTCCTGTGTCCCGATCTACCCATTCGTAGAATCGCTCGACTCGACCATGATGGTCCGTCTGAACTTCGAAGAGCTGGGTCGCACGACCAGCCGTCGTCGCGTCGCCAACTAGGAGTCGATCCCGCTCCCCCGGTAAGGCGGGTCGAATCGGGAGCAGATCATCGGGGTCCAGCCCTGTCACCAACAGTTCTTTCTGCTGCGCCAGCAGATACCAGGTCTCGGATTTATCCAACCGGATGATTTCGATTGCCGCATATCCACGTTCGGTTCGAATGGCATACTTGTACTCCAGCCGCAAACGGTCTCCCTTCGCAAATACCTGCGCATGGTATTGCCGACCCTTGACGGTCTTGACCAGCGAACCGGAGAACTCTACAGAGGGAATGGCTGCATCATCAGCCGCCGCATAGCACGGCAGCCCTTCCTGCCCCACCCACAGGACAAGCCAGAGGCAGAGCCCCCATCTGCAGGCCTTCTCACCCGCGATAAAGGACATGGACGTTCAGTGCTGATGCTCGACGAATGGCTGGATGTCGACTGAGTACCCCAGCGTGTCTGGACCGAAGCGGGGATTGTCCATGACTTTGAAGGCGGAACGGTTCCCTTTCGGAGCGAGGAGGGAGAGATGCTTCGACCAGCTTACCGTCCGGCTGAACCGTGACCATCTTGGTGATGCCTGGGCCAGTCTGAGGATGCCACACCACCAACTGATAGGTGCCTGGCGGGATGTTTTCGATGGAGAACGCGCCGTTCTCATCGGTCAGCGCGTAGTAGGGATTGTTGACGGCCATCGCCCAACTTTCCATGTAGGCGTGAAAGCCGCATTGCATATAGAACGTCCGCCGCCCTCTGTTCAAATAGAGCGGCCCGACCAACGACTTACCCGGTGCATGGTTGTGTATCGCATGGATGTCGCCGCGGCGGTGCTGATGATTCATGACCAAGGGCGTATTGAATAACACGCGCGCGCCGGCTTCGATCGAGGTCTCGTACCCTTGGATATCGTGCATGACCGGATCCATATTGACGACTTCCACCGCGTGGCCGTTCCGAACGATGGTCATGAAGGGGGCAAACTGGCAATCCCGTGCTTCGATCAGGGGGACAGACAGTTCGAATGGTTTTCCTGCATCAACGCCTTCCAGCAATACAATGGCATCTTTCAACCCGCCTCGTTGACTCACCACAAAATCATGAAGAAGTCGCCAACCTCGTCCATTCGAAATACGCCCGCAATAGGCTGGATCGGGAAACGTGATGAGGTTGAAGCCTTTGGGTTCCGGCACTGGGCCATCCAGCCTGATCGTCCCTTCAACTGTCCCTCCGTGCTGAACCTCCATGACGTCGTAGGCAGACGCCAGCCCCGCACCAACCGTTATGGCCGCAAGCATGCCTGCCGCCACCATGAAGTCTCTGATCCATCTTCTCATGGTTGTACCTTTCACGTGTGACGCCTCACGGCTTCTGCAGTTCCAGGGTCGGTCTGATATCGATGGATTTACCCAGTGAGCCCAATCCAAAGTGAGGATTCTCTTCGATCTCATGAGCGGAACGCCGTCCCTTGGGGGACTCGAAGAGAAAGTCAGCATTAACGATCTGCTTCGCCGGAACTGTTACTTTCTTTTCCATCATCGTGCCCACACCAGGATGCCACGCCGCCAAAATGTAGTCCCCGGGAGGCACATCACGAAGCGAGAAGGTCCCATCGGCCTGTGTGACGGCATAATATGGATTGTCGACGGCCATTCCCCAGCTTTCCATATAGGCATGGAACCCGCACTGCATGACAAAAATGCGGCGGTCTTTCGTCATGCGAATGACTTCCTTCATCGGCTGACCCGCCAGATGTTCGTGACTATCGGCCCCGACATTACGCTTGTGATGCGGGTTCATGGGCAACGGTGTATTAAATAACACCCTGGGACCGAGATGAGAGGTTTCGTAGGCCTGAATATCGTGAAACACCGGATCCAGATTCACGACATTTACCTCCAATCGATCCTTGACCACGCTGACAAACGGAAGAAACCGGCAGTCCTTCGCTTCAATCGTCGGCGGCTCGAACATGAAAGGCTTCCCCTTCGTGGCATTCACCAACAGGACAACCGTGTCTTTGAGCCCTCCGTCGGCCGCCACAGAAAACTCTTGAAGTATACGCCAGCCGGTTCCAGTTGAAATCCGACCGCAATAGACGGGATCGGGAAACGTGATCAGGTTGAACCCTTTGGGAATCGGCGTCCCTTCCGTGATGGTCACCTTGCCGGCGATCGTGCCTCCGTCCGTGACCTGGATTTCTTCATATGCCCAGGCGACAGAAAGGCCCAGCATCAGCCATCCGCACAACAAAACTAACAGCACCCTCATGAGTCCTCCATGATCCCTTCCTATGGGCGAGCCGGCACATTCTATCATCATATCAAAAGGCGGCATCAAAGAAAAAGGGGGAAGCCCTCGCCTCCCCCTTCTCCTGACTCGCCACATCCTGCGCACCGCAGGACGCTCGATCTTACTTCGCTGCGACCGGGATGACCTGCACCGGTTGCTCGACCGATGCGCTCTTCATGCCTGCACCGGCGCCGGTGAGAGGCAGCAACCGTGTATCGCCTGACGGCAACACACGCACATAGCCCCACTGCCCGGATTGGGAATACGGCAACCGCTGGTTGCTGTATACATACTCACCCGGCAAACGATAGGGTCCACCGGCCGAGGGTAAGAACGCATCGAGCACTTCCGAACCGGCGAACTCGACCACACTGATCAAATCCGCGCCGCGCATGAAGGGCTCGATCGGCCACTCATGCTTTTCAACGCTGAACATCCCGTTCTGTTCATTACTCGCCCCGATCACATGGATACGCACCGGATCGCCCGCATGCGCTTCGATGAGCGGCGTGGCTGGATCCTCCGGCTTGTCCGCCTTGCAAGGCTGGAACATCTTGCCCAACGAGCAACCCTGCTCTTCGCGATACTTGTACGGCTCAGACCGATAGTTGACACCGGTCAGACCCGCCACGTTTTGCACATAGGGCATGAAGCTCGTGCCGATGATGTTGTCTTCGTCTTGGAAGAACAACGCCACGTCGCGATAATTGGGACGCATCTCGTTCCCCGGCACCGAGCGATCGATGATCACGTCAGCCGCCCAGGCATTCTTGTTCGTAAGATCGGCGCCGGTCTTCGGATCCCGATACTTGGATCCTTTCGGGCCGACTACCACGGCTCCAAACAACCCGTTGCGTGGATTCGTCATCACGTTGCCCCAATCCCACACCAACGACGTGGTTTCACCGTTAAACGGATCCGCGTAGTAGGTATAGGTTCGTTCGGCGCCGGGAGCGATCGTCTGATCGCCTGGATTATTACCGACGTTGGCGCCCATCGAATCCTTCGGATCAAAAGCCAATCCGATCGCGGAGAAGGAGGCCTTGCCCTCCTTCATCTTGTTCTTCAGACTGACTTTGACGCAATCGCCGACATTCACTCGGAGCGTAAGCGGCATGGGGTGCACACCGCTCGCCACCTTCGCAGTATCCTCTTCCAAGGCATAGATCTTCGCGTCGGAGTTGCTGATTTGGATCTTCCGCTCAAAGTCTACCTCAATGGACTCAGGGGCCTTCGCGTTGAACTTCATGCCTGGATAATCCAAGGCTACGACGTTGAAGCTCTTCACCGGCGCGTCAGCCGGACAGACCGGCAACGCCTTGGGAATATCACCCTTGATGGAGAAGCCGGCTGGGAGCTTCTTCAGATCAGCCTGCTCCTTGTCATAGACGCGGAGGATGCCCCAGGCCCCTTCGGAAAACTTCGACGAGCGTCCGTTGAAGTGGATGTAGTCACCCGCTTGCAACCGCGGTCCACCGGCTTGCGGCACCACAAGGTCATAGCGCTCCGCAATTCCGACATGCATCGAATTCTTCCGGTTCGCATCGCTTGCATACCGCTCGCTCAAGAAGGTATGACCCGAAATGGTCCACGTCATCGTCTCGTTCATCAGCGTGTGCAGGAGACGGAACACCATCGTGTCTCCCGTGTATGCACGCAGCAACGGCGTATAGGGATCGCCATGGATCTGGCTGTTGAATGCCTGCGACACATCAGGATTGGTGGCCAATCGCTGAGCGATCGGACCGGCCCTGAAGTTCAACCCACTCCCGGTGGTATGGGTCCCGCCGTTCAGGAACGGCATCGGCGTCATATAGAGCTTATCTGGCATCGCGAACGACACGGTCTTCCCCGCTTCGAGGGCCACTTCAATCGGCTGCCCCGGCGGATTGCCCGCCGTCACAATGTTGACGGTATGCGGCACAGTATCGTGCACCTGCACCATCAATTCACGGAAGCTGTTGTTCACCCCATAGCCGACCGGCTCGACCGTATGAATGTCCGCAACCGGCCCGCTCCGGATCGCCTTCCCGGTCTTCGGATCATGATAGGTCGATCCAACCGGCTCGGCAATGAACGTTCCGAAACCGCCGTGCGGCCAGGTGGTCGCACCGAATGCGTGGTCGTGCCAGAACACGGTTCCCACATCCGCATCGACCCAGAACCGCTGCCGGACGAACTCGACCGTCACGATATCGTTCGCCGGATGATCGTTCTTGAGGCCCTTCGTCAAGACAATCGTACTGCCCTTGATACCCTTGATCCGCGCAACTTCATTGCCCTTAACGTTATCGGCGCCGACCAAGATCAGCGTACCGACATGGTACTGGCCTGCATTCTTCACTGTGAGCGAGGTCGCACCCGCTTTCACCGGCGCAGTCAGCACCGTGTTCATCGGGAGCAGGCAACCCCTTCTTGTTCTTCTTCTCCAACATCGTGAACGGGCGGACCGACTGTTCGTAGGAGAAACCGGTGATCACGCCGTCCGAGGCTTGGTTATCAAACTGGAGGAAATGCCAGTGCGTGTTGATCTTCGACGACTGGAAATTCGTGTAATCGTCGTCGTCCCACTCACTGGTTAGGGTCCAATCGACGCAGTCGTAGATGTTGCCACGCACGACCAATGGATACTTCAGATCGTCGTTAGCCCGAATTGCCGCCTCTTCTTCATGGAGCACATAGATCAACCCGTTTGGATCGATCACCGGCGGCTCTTTGCCCTGTGCCTTCGCAATCTTGATCGGCAATTTAATGAAGTGTACGTTGAAGTTCTTGCGCCCGGCATTCTCCGGACAGAGGCTCCAGACGCCATTCTCACCAGGCTTCGCCTGATCGATGCTCTCTTCCCCCATTGACGTCCCGGCGGATCATCTCCAGCCAGGGCGCGCCCACGTGGTTCGGGGAGAACATCACCCGCTTGCCGAAGTGCGGCGTCAGGTGAGGCCAGGCCACTTTACCGGTTAACGGCTCAAACATGATCGGATGCCGCTTGCCGGGATGGGTGGACTTGTACTTGGGATTGTCCGTCGTGCTCTCCTTTTCGCTCATCGCACGATTCCCCTCCCAGGCCCAGTCCAACACCGTGGCATCATAGGACACAAGCTGACCCTTCTCATCATCTTTGTGACCAGGCTTACCCATCGTAGGCAACTGCATCTCTACCCAATCTTTGACCGTAATGATGGCAGGGTTGGTGGTCCAGTTGGTCTTGCCTTTGTCGATGATCGTAAATGCTTTACCGAACCAATCGACTGTCTGACCGACCAGCTTGTCTGACGAGATCGGAGTTCTGATCCGGCCCTTGCGATCCGGCAACTCTCGCAGATCCGGCATCACGTCGTTCCGCAAATCTCCCTGCTGGATTGTGTTATACACGCGCCAGTAACCCCACATGCCAGACACATAATGGTGCGCGACATGGCAATGGAAGAGGAAGTCACCTGCCAACTGCTGGCAGAGACCGGAGCCACACTCCGTCTCGAGGTCGAGTGCTTCTGAAGGACCGATGACTTCCACGTCGACCCGGTCTGTCTTCGCACGAATCACGGGATATTTCACCGGCCCGTTCCCGCTGGTGGCCCAGAGATTCATATCGTCGATCGCCCGAGGGCTGCGCGGCCAACGAATGGTTCCACCATGCGGATGGTGCGAGTGGAAGACTTCCGATCCACCGTGCACCAAACGGAACTTAGCCGGATCGCCCATATAGGAACGGGGAATCGTCGGGGAGGGATCGCCGAACGTATAGGAGCTGTAGCCCATCGACTCGTCTTCGAACCCAAAGTACTCGTGCTGCAGGTGCATATTATTGATGCCGAACGGCTCGCTGCGATAGTTGATCGCGCGGCCACCTGGGCGATAGGTATCGGTCAATGGATCGCGCTGTGGCAGGAAATCGCCCTTCTTATTGAGCGGGCGGAAAGCCTCGTCGCCGATTTCATGATAGATCAGCACAAACTCGCGGAAGTCCGGACCGGTCCCGTTTTTAATGATCGTCTGCCACCCGCTGGAGGCCGGCGTGGGATCGCCTGCACCGAGCGGCTCCAGGTAGCTCGATCCGCGCGGCTCGACGACAAACGCGCCGAACAAGCCCATCACCGTCAGCTCACGGTCTTGGGTATAGGTATGGAATTGGCGGACACCTTCCTGGGTGTTCGGGTGGATGTACCACTCGAACTCACCGGTCTTCTTCTCTTCAACGATAGAGTCAGGGTTGGTCGTCGTCGCCGCAGCTCCGGTGGCGCTCACCACCATGCTCGACCCATGAATATGCAGGCTGACCGGTCCACCCCCCTCTTCCAACTTGTTCGAGAGCTTGATCTTGACGCAGTCACCCTGGTTGCCGCGGAAGACGAGAGGCTGAATCCACTGGGCCTGCACACCAGGAATCACGGCGCCTGGATCGAATCCTTCCTTGTCGCGGGCTTCCTTGTTCTTGGCTTCTTCGGCGCGCACCTTATCCAGATCCTCATCCAGCACGTACATGTAGCCGGGATAGAAATCGAGCCACTGGTTGAGCGTGATCTCGACGTTGATCGTGGAGATGTTGTACTGCTTCACCGGGGCCGTCGCCGGACATTTCCCGCCGCCTGTCATGTGCCACCGGCTCCACACGAGGATCGGACACGAGGAGCATGTCCTGCCCACCTGCTCCATACTGGTGCATCATGGAGGAGGTGTTGTACATCCCGGTGTTGACACCCTGCATCTGGGGATCCTGGGCCATATGGTCCATGATCCGCTGATGCTGCTGCTCAACCATCGCGGACCGCTCGGGCTTGCCGCCCATCGCATCCTCGACGATCGTCTGGCCTTTGAGTTTCTCCGCCCATCCAGGCAGCTGATGGTTCATCGCAACATGCTGCGACGACGTCTGCCCAGCCTGTGAGGGATTCTCAGCCGATGCGAGCGGGACCCCGATCAGGACTATCGCTGCAATTGCGCCGAGCATTCGGGTAAACACACGCCCCCGTAGCTTGTGCATAAACATGGACCGGCCTCCTTGAAAATGGTAAGTAATACAGCCAGCAACCTATGCGAAAGTTATAGGCGAGAAAAATAATTCGCGATCATACCCGTCCTGCGTAATACTAATACGAAGAGGCGTTCATCTTCAATAAGATGTGGGAACATACTTACTTTCACACAGGCTGTCAATCCCTCCATGATCCTTTGAGAAAACAGAAGCGGTGGACGGCAGGGCCTCCGAAGAACTTATGGCCGATAGCGTATAGCTGATAGCACGAACAGGAGCCGTATCTCGCATCTCGCAAGATTGATCACGCCTCACGATCGACGAGAATGGGAATCACATGGCGCGCTCGCAGGGGAACTCGATGGAGACATCCCCCGCCAGGAACGCCTCCATATCACAGTGACTGACTCATCGCCGGACGAGGCGTTCCAACAAAGACAAAGACTGCCGACTTTTTCTCTTTCTCCAAGCGACAGCGCCATATATGTGTCGATGCTGCGCCCTGCTCTAAACTTCCTATCATGTTCTTTATCGCTAAGCGCCCAGCACCTTTGGCTCATACCCCAAGGTCAATGCCACGATGAATCTGGATCATCCCCCGATGTCGCCGGCATCCTGATGGAACGGATGCCCCGCCAACCAGATAGGTTCAAACCGCCATGCTCCGCCTCACAGGGATGTATGGCATGGTGAATTGGCTGCGAGAACTCTATGAAGGCGATGCCCCTCGTGGCATTTATTTTCGCTACGGACTGATCCTCTTCGATCTGGCGGTCACCCTGTTCCTGGTCGTGTCTTCCTTCTTCCCCGGAACCTTCCTGACCGAGCGCTTGTGATGTGGTATTCGGACTCGTCATTTCGTCCCGCCAAACTCCATGTCGAATGTTCGCACTGCGGCTTGAGTCGGCGCGATGCCGAATCCGTCCATTGCAAACATTGCGGGAGGATCGTGAAGATTCCCCATGAAGGAACGGAGTAAACGCCGAAATCCTGCTGCGCGCGGACAAGGCGAGAACGGCGTTCAGAAACCGCCAGACCACGAGGTCCAAAGTCAAGCAATGACCCCACTAGTTGCCCGAAGTTTGATTGCAAGACCCGACCCAATACTATTCACCCCCTGGCGGTAGAAGTCTCGGTGGTTCGCTGGTGCAAAGACGGGCACGTCGGAGTGGGGTTTCTTCGGTATAGTCAGGGAGATCGTGAGCGAGTCACCAATCTTGTCGTGCCCTCGCCACCGACCGAAATACCAGCCCATATTGCTCACGTCGACATCGACGCTCACCGCCGTCGGCTCCTAACCCGCTTCTAGTGAACCGTGAAACGCGAGAAAGGCATGACTCGAAGTTTGAAGTTCGGAATTGAGTGCCTAAATGGTTTCCGCGCAATCTCCCTCACTTTCCCAACAAGACGAAGGCGACCGGCCCATAAGGACCGATCGCCTTGTTTCAATGCCTACCTATGGTGTCCGCGTGACGCTATCGGTTAGTTTTTCTCGTGCTTGTCGCCATCTTCGTGCTTGTCCTTGTTCCCATGCTTCTCCCGATCTTTGTGCTTCCCGCGGCCCTTATGCTCTCCGTCTTTCCGGTGCTCTCCGCTCTTTCCTCTCTCCCGATGCTCTCTTTTCATCTTGCCATGCTTCTCTTTGTTTCCTTCTCCCTTTGGCGCTTCCATCGATGGAGCAGGAGCGGTTGCCGGAGCCGTGACCTGAGGAGCCGGTGGGGCTGTCGGAGCCGGAGCCGATTCCGGCGCTTGGGCCACGGCACTGGTAAAGGCGTAGAACACGGCGGCAGCCGTCAATGAAGCTACTGTTCTGATCATACACATCCTCCCTTGGTTAGTTTCAATGATGAGGTGCTACTTACTCCTGACCTCACCATCGCAAGGTCGATGCTACATCGAAAGGAGGGAAATACCTACTTTTTCAAGAAAACTGAGGTGGAAGGAGAACAAACCAGCCAGACTGCCTCACGACAAGCTGGCTATAATCGCCCTTCGTCGAGCTCGATCACATCGGCCCAGGTGGAGACAGGAGGGAGGGACGCGACCGGCACGCCCCGTTTCGTTGCAATATCTTGCAGGCGGCCCTGAAACCGCTGCCGCGCCGCATCATCTTTGGGACCTGAAGTCAGTAGACCCTGGCTCCATTGCGCGATCTCTTGGCCAGAAGGATTTCGACTATTGGCCTTCACCCAAGCGAGCAATTCCTCATCCGTTCCACCGGCCAACACCCGCTGCTCGAATGCTTTCGGATCGATCTGCAGAAAATCGACCAGGTACTTATCGAAACCCACCGTGATGTAGTTGTAGTCCTGAATCTGGCCTGCATGCCGCAAGCGAATCTTATCAATAAACCGCCCCAAGTGGGCAATGCCACCGAGGAGAGCTTTGGGGCTCCGGGGATACTTCATCATCTCAGCTTTCTCCGGACGATTATCTTGTTTGACCTTCAGGCGTTGCCCCGCGAGACCCAATAGCCAGGCTTGCGTTTCAGATGCATGACGGCTGCTATATAGATTACTTTCCCTTCGACAGCATAGATGATGCCATAGGGAAACCTCTGAAGGAGATAGCGTCGGAATCTCCCTTTCAGAATGCGCCACACGGTGGGATGCTGCTGAATCTGTTCGAATGCTGATTCAACCGAGTCCACGAATTCTTGTCCCAGCCCCTCCCGGCAATCTTCATAGAACAATGCAGCTTGGTGGATTTCCTGCTTCGCGGCGAGATCGAGGCGGACTCTCAATGATGGAGTTCCTTGCGTATCTCACGCAGCGCCTTGCCCGCAGAAACGGTCTTTGTCGCCTTTCGCTTCCACGCGCCAAAGCGTTTCTCGGCCTCTGCGATCCACGCTTCATCTACAGCTGTAAGCGGTTCGTGCTTCATCTGTACAAGCAGTCGCTCAGCCAACCGTTCGCGTTCCGTTGCGGGTAACTTCTGCGCCTGCTTCTCGAGGGCCAACGCTCGTGCAGTCATCGCCTTCCTCTCGGTAGGGGAACCTACGGACTCGTAGAGAACTCTACAAGGTTTAACCAGTCGTTGCAACGGCAGGACAACATCCCGCTTATCTATGGTGATGACCCTACGCAGACTCTTCCTTTGCAGAAGATTTTCAACTGCTGGCCTGCTGCCGCTACTCCCCACCTCCCAGAACGATCCTTCCGGGCTCGGCCGAGTGGAAGCCTTCTGGAATTCCTTCAGCTGCGATCCTACGATCGCGAGCCTCAGTCAGTTCCAGCTAACCTCGATGGGTCCCCGTTCTTCCGGCGAGGTCGCGCGGCAGCATGCCAGCGCTCGGAGCAATCAACAGTTCGTGAATTCTTTTCTTTGCTTGAACCTATTCTTTGCCGGGTGCCGGTTTTACCGTACACATTTGCGGGCTTAACGTTCGCGCGGCTCACCGGCAGGCGCGGAGCAAACGACGTTTGTGCAGCGGAGGTCCGCTGCAGCCGCTGGTTGGGCCGCGCTTCGCGGGCCAACCGGCGGATGACCATCCGCGGGGCTGTTGAGACGACGCGAAGCGTCGGCTCAACGCTGCGTTAAGCGGCGCGGCGCTTCTTTCCGCGTCCACTTGAACGCGTAGTTAGACGTGAGGACTTTTCGACGAAGCGGCCTGCCACGAACTTATGCAATACGCTGGCAATAAGCGTTTGGTAGGGAACGCCTTCTTCTGCGGCACGAGCCTGGATTTCAGAAAGGTCAGGTGTAGACAATCTGATATTTACACGCTTGTTCTTGCTTAGGGTCGCACGAGCGTACTCGCGATACCGACGTAGAGACGCCTCGGAAGTTACCGTCGATTTAAGCTTGCCAGCTTCGAAAGCCGACAGAATTTGCTTCTCATAGTGATCAAGAGATTTCATGGTTTCCCCCTCATTCCATATTCGCGCATTGCCTTGCGACTGGGAATAATCGTTTTCAGAAAGACGTACTCCGCTTCGTCTACGTGTGGCACGAGATACACATAGGAAGTAATTGCCACAACAAAGACACCTTGGTTTGGATAACGGGCAGAATTGGGGTGTTCCACAACATCCAATAACCCGCCAGACTCAATAGCCAGAACCACATCCTCAAAGGAAACGCCACGACTTGCTTTAAGCTGTTCGTTCTTCTGGGGATTCCAATGAAAAGTTTTCACCCAGAAATTATATGCGAGTCGGTGCCTTTTGTCATCAGGCGGCAGTAGAAAAATCCAATGCGCCGAACGGCCCCGCGGCTCACCGGCAGGCGCGGAGCAACCGGAGGTTGTGCAGCGGCTGTCCGCTTGAGCCGCGGGTTAGGCGTCAACTGCGCGACGGCAAGGGGACATGGTTCACCGTAAGATCGCTTTGTAGACGACGAATTACTTCGGGAAGAATGCTCAGAAAATTGTTCCGGTTGAACGGAATATATTCATAGGTCTTTTGCAGCTCGCCCGCGTAATGCTGATGCATTCCCTCTTCGACCAGTAGAAGGGGTTTTTTCCCCAGCGCAATGGCAGCGCCTGTTTCCTGATACAGCCAGACGCTTGAGGCAAAACTTCCGTCGTGGAGAGGCTCGCGCGTTGTGAGTAGGCAGACGAATAGTCGAGCGTCACGAATCTTGCGAATGATTTCGCCGCGGAATGCGTCCAATCCGTCCACCTTTCCATCGGTGGCGCTAAAACCGTTTTGTCGCAATGCCTCTGAAATTTGTGTAAAGAGCAAATCGTCCTCGTTCCGAAACTGCCGTGCAATAAAGACCCGATAAGGTTCCTCGCTATATAGCAGCTTCATGTCTGCATCCGGCAGATTTCCCGATACAGCATACGTGTGCCCCTTTTCCGTAAGGCTGTACGCCCACAGCCCTGCGGTCATCATTAGGCCCACGCCGCTGCGGCCCAAATAGCCGCTGAGTTCCAGCCATCGCAAAGTGTCGTCAATTAGCCCAAGTGGGTATTTGCTCAGCAGACGTCGATATAGGTCGTGGTTTGGCAGTGAGTGGGCCTGCGCTGCTGCCCCCACATGAGTGGTGTTGTTCAATAAACAGCGGACTACGTCTCGGCAAGTGGATTCAGTAATCATGGAGTGCGCGGTGTTTTTTTCTGACGCCTAACAATGTTTAGGCGGATCCATATAATAAGAACCGGATCTGCCATTTTCTACACGCGTAACACACCTTCAATGATCGTGAACAATATGCCATAATGGACGGTAGTCCAATGAGTTACGCCCTATCGACCATTTATCACGGGTTCTTATGCGGATCCGCATTACACCACCTCCGTTAAGGGGGTTCAAAGTCCATCCAGCGGACTGCGAACACCCCCTGGCCCTCGGTTGAGGACATGAATATACATCATCGTTGTCTTGACGTCACTGTGAAGCCAGGGTGATCCTCCCCTATGCCTCTCTTTAGGGGATGGCCGAGACTGCCCTTTATTGCGCGCATCGGACGAGCGAGATCGATCTAATCGACTTATCCACGCTTGCTTGTTTTCCCTCTCGTGGAAGGACGCCCATGTTGGTCTACGTGCGGCCGTCGAACGAGGCCCTTCTGAGGGCGCGCGTTCCGGGAGCACAGGACCACATGGGGGCCCTTCCAATCCTTATTTATCGTGGGGGCTCTGCGAGCACAGAGACCTTGCCGGCTGCCTCGCTGCTTTCCTTCCAAGCTTGCTCGTTTCTCTCTAGGGATGGGGGCTGATTGATCTTCCACTGCGCGCAACCTTCTCACCCACCCACCCACTGGCACGCCGAGACGTGCCATTAGCCCGAGCGAGGGGAGTCCGCGACCGCGCGTTGCGCGAGCATAGGAAAGAATCTAGTCTGTCCTCTCATGCTTCCTTCTGAGACCGCGCCTTCCTCGAACATAGGGGATTGACCAAGTTGGCTATTACTTAATCGAAGGGAAACTTCAGGGGACTGACTTCTTGGCAGACTTGCCGGCTTGCAGGTATTTATCGATCCCCGCCGTGATCTTTCTTCCTTCGGCGGCCGCTCAAGCGATTAACGAGGCGATGAGCTCATCCCCTCTCATTCCTCTTTTTCGATCAGTCTTTTCGGTTTCAATGCACCGCGTGCGTAGGCTAGGCAAAGCGCCTCTTCTAGCCAGACCAAACGTTGGGCCAGCGTAGCAGACAACGTCGCGGCAAGAAGACTTTGATCGTCGGCGTTCCAGTCAAGCCGTACAGCTGATTCTGAGGGAATAGTCGGATTTCTGGTCGCGATGGCAGGCGCTCTTTCTCCTCTGGTCGGCAATTGCAGTCTATTTTTTCTTGTGTGGGGGTTTCGTCTGTCTTCGCGGAACCTTCTTTACTCGAGACCGTGGGATTTGAAAAAGCGGGGCAATGTCTTCCCACAGTTCCGGCATGTCGAGGGCCTTCGCGAACTCCTGCACCTGCGTACGAACTCGACGCACATCCAACTGTGGGTTGGCCCGAACGACGGCTCGAATGTCTTGGGAATCTTGAGGACGGTGAGCAATCGCTTTCATGATGATGAGGTCTTCCGGAGCGACCACGGAGAACTGAAGATCACCCATCACGATTAAACGGGAACGGTCGATCGCGTCGGAATCAAATGGCAACCGACAGATCGTAAGATCCACCCCAACTCTACTGGCCTCGTGCTCTAAGAGAAGAACGGCCGAGCGTCGGGCGAATGAAACAGCATCAGGGATTCTCGGTTTAAACCCCTGAGCCATTGCCATGTCCAGGAAGTGATCGAGGGTTTTTTCATCGAGGCGAAGCAGAGCATCCACATCCTCTGTCGCCCTTGCTTGCCCTTGTAGGCTGGCTGCGACACCTCCAATGATGGCTCCGGGTACATGGGAAACTTTCAGCAGCGTGCAGAGTGCGCGAATGGCAGGAACAAACGATGCCAGGGAAGGATTCGTTATGGTTGGGTCGTCTGAAGCCGAAGCCACCGTTGTCTCACCTCGTCCTCAGTTTCTCGCTTCAACGCTTTAATTTTCGGAAGAAAGCCTAGCCCCACCGCCATCCGATAGGCCGCATCCATCTTCTTAAACTTCGTCTCAATTGACGTCTGGCGAAGCTCTTCATCAAGGACCTGATCGACCAAGTGCCAACGTTTCAAATAGTCCTGGGCTTCCTTTTTGGTCATCTTCCTTACTTAAACGCCGACTTCGCCGATCTTCCAGCGTGCAAATATTGATCAATCCCCGCCGCCATCTTTCGCCCTTCGGCGATGGCCCAGACGATGAGCGAGGCGCCGCGTTTGGTGTCGCCGCCGGCAAAGACGCCGTCGAGGCTGGTCATGAAATGTTCATTCACTGACACCGCGCCGCGCTGATCGTATTTCACCCCGAGGCTGTCGAGGAGGCCATTCTTCACCGGGCCGGTGAAGCCCATGGCGAGCAACACGAGATCCGTATCCATTTCGAAGTCGCTGTTGGGAATGGGCGTGAACTTGCCGCTCTCGAACTTCACCCTGTTGCCGTGAAGCTTCGTGACCTGGCCATTGTGGCCGGTGAACTTCGTGGTCGAGATACTCCACTGCCGGTCACAGCCTTCTTCGTGTGCGTGCGAGGTGCGGAGCTGCATGGGCCAGAGCGGCCAGGGGGTTGAATCAGCACGGGTCGGCGGCGGCTCCGGCAGTAATTCAAACTGATGCGCTTCGATACAGCCCTGCCGGTGCGTCGTGCCGAGACAATCCGAGCCTGTGTCGCCACCGCCGATGATGACGACGCGCTTGCCCTTTGCCGTAATCGGCTCGTCCGTAACGGAAATTCCGGCGGTGCGCTTATTCTGTTGGGTCAGGTATTCCATCGCCAGATGCACGCCCTTGAGTTCACGGCCTGGAATCGGCAGCTCACGGGCCTGCTCCGCTCCCATGGTGAGGCCGACGGCATCGAACTGCTTCCGCAACTGTTCGCCTGTGATATCTTTTCCAATCGTCACACCAGTCTTGAACTCGACACCCTCGGCTTTCATCTGTTCCAGCCGACGGTCGATCACCCACTTTTCCATTTTGAAATCGGGGATGCCATACCGCAACAGGCCGCCGATGCGATCGGACTTCTCGAAGAGGGTGACGCGATGCCCCGCGCGCGCCAATTGCTGCGCCGCCGCCATACCAGCCGGACCCGACCCGACAATGGCGACAGTCTTCCCTGTGTTGATGACGGGCAGCATCGGTTCGACATAGCCCTCGTTGAAGCCACGGTCGACGACGTTCCACTCGATGATGCGGATGGACACAGGGTCTTCGTTGATGCCGAGCACGCAAGCCCCTTCACAGGGCGCTGGGCAAAGCCGTCCGGTAAACTCAGGGAAATTATTCGTGGTATGGAGCGCCTTGAGCGCGTCTTTCCAACGGCCACGATAGACGAGGTCGTTCCAGTCGGGGATCAAGTTGACAACTGGACAGCCGGTATTGCCCTGGCAAAATGGCACGCCACAGTCCATACAGCGGGCGCCCTGCGCCTTGAGCTTGTCTTCGGAGATGGGCTCATACATTTCCTTCCAATCGAGCACGCGCAGCTCGACCGGTTTCCGCTTGGGGCCTTCACGGGCATATTTCATGAAACCTTTGATATCACCCATTTCTTTTCCAGTGTTGAGTGCTGAGTACTGAGTCCTAAGTGGTGAGTCTGAAAGACTGAGTGACTAGCGTGGGTATTTCCCGCGTCTCAGCACTGTCTCCGTTACCCCTTACCCTAACGCCTCACCCCTTACTTCCCCGCGGCGGCTTTCTTCTTTTTGCGTTCTTCCAAGACACGCTTATAGTCCACCGGCATCACCTTCTCGAACTTCGGCAGCATCGACTCCCAGCTGTCGAGGACACGCTTCGCGTTCCGGCTTCCGGTATGCATGAAGTGCGACGTGATCATCTGATGCAGCGTCTTCTTGTCGTCCGCCGTCTTCACCTTTTCCAACTCCACCATGCCGAAGTTGCAGCGCGATTGGAACATGTCGAGTTCGTTCAGCACAAACGCCACGCCGCCCGACATGCCGGCTGCAAAGTTTCGTCCCGTCCGACCCAAGACGACGACCACCCCGCCGGTCATGTACTCGCAGCCGTGATCGCCGGTCCCTTCGACGACTGCTCTGACACCGCTGTTCCGCACAGCAAACCGCTCGCCCGCCATCCCGTAGCAATAGGCTTCACCTTGCGTTCCGCCATAGAGAGACGTGTTTCCGATAAGAATCGTCTCTTCGGGCGAATAGAGCGCCTGCTTCGGCGGGAATACAATAATCTTCCCGCCGGACAGTCCCTTGCCCAGATAGTCGTTGGACTCGCCTTCGAGGATGAGCGTGATGCCACGGGACAGGAATGCGCCGAACGACTGTCCGGCGGAACCGGAGAACTTGATTGTGATGGTGTCCTCCGGCAAACCTTCAAGCCCATACTGTTTCGCGACTCGGCTGGAGAGCATCGTCCCGACCGTGCGGTTCACATTTCTGATCGGCAGGTCGAGGGTCACCTTGTTTTTTTTCTCCAACGCCGGCTTGCACAATTCGATCAGCTTATTATCGAGGACGTCCGTGAGACCGTGATTCTGCTTCTGCACGCAGTAGCGGGAGATCTCCGGCCCGACATCAGGCGCCTTCAATAACGGCGTAAGGTCCAATCCCTTCGCCTTCCAGTGGTCGATGGCCTTGTGTACTTTCAACTTATCCACTCGCCCGACCATCTCGTTGACGGTCCTGAAGCCCAGTTTAGCCATAATCTGTCGCAATTCTTCCGCGACGAAGAAAAAGAAATTCACGATATGCTCCGGTTGCCCAGCAAATTTCTTTCGCAAATCCGGGTCCTGTGTCGCAATGCCGACGGGGCAGGTATTGAGATGGCATTTCCGCATCATGATGCAGCCTTCGACGATCAAGGGCGCGGTGGCAAACCCAAACTCCTCGGCGCCCAACAAGGTGGCGATCGCCACGTCACGCCCGGTTTTCATCTGACCGTCAGTCTCCACCCGGATACGCCCACGCAAGTCGTTGAGCACGAGAGTCTGATGCGTTTCGGCCAGGCCCAATTCCCAAGGGACTCCCGCATACTTGATGGACGACAGCGGAGAGGCGCCGGTGCCGCCTGAGTCGCCGCTGATGAGCACCTTGTCTGCATGGGCCTTGGCCACCCCGGCCGCGATCGTGCCGACGCCCACTTCCGACACGAGCTTGACTGATACCGCCGCGTCCGGATTGGAATTCTTCAAATCGAAAATGAGCTGCGCCAGATCTTCGATGGAATAGATGTCATGGTGCGGCGGCGGCGAAATGAGCTGTACGCCGGGCGTCGCATAGCGAAAGCGCGCAATGTTTTCATCGACCTTGTGGCCCGGCAACTGACCACCTTCGCCAGGCTTGGCGCCCTGCGCCATCTTGATCTGCAGTTCTTTCGCATTCACCAAGTAGTGGCTCGTGACCCCGAACCGCGCTGAGGCAACCTGCTTGATGTAGCTGTTCTTCGAATCGCCATTCGGCAGCGGAACGAATCGAGCCGGGTCCTCTCCACCCTCGCCGGTGTTGCTCTTGGCGCCCAGGCGGTTCATCGCGATCGCCATGGTTTCATGCGCTTCCTTGCTGATCGAACCGAAGGACATGGCGCCCGTCGTGAACCGTTTGACGATCTCCTTGGCCGACTCCACTTCCTCGACAGGAATCGGTTCCGGCAGGAACTTGAACTCGAGCAGCCCACGCAGGTTTGAGCGCCGCTGACTCTCGTCGTTCACAAGTTGGGAAAATTCGGCGAAGGTTTTAGGATCGTTGGCCCTCGTCGCATGCTGCAGCTTAGAGATCGTGTCCGGATTCCAATTGTGGTGCTCGCCCTGGATGCGGTAGTGGATCTCCCCGCCGAAATCGAGTTGCCGTATCGGCGCCGGCTCATAGGCCAGGCGGTGGCGCCGAAGCGTCTCTTCGCCGACCTCGCGGATGCCGATCCCCTCTACGCGCGACGGCGTGCCGGTGAAGTAGCGGCCGATGAGGTCGTGATTCAATCCGATGGCCTCGAAGATCTGCGCGCCGCAGTAAGATTGCACCGTCGAGATGCCCATCTTCGAGAAGATCTTGAGCAACCCCTTATTGATCGCCTTGATGTACTTGCCTTCCGCAGTCTGCGCATCCAACCCCTCTGGAAAATAGGCTTCGCGATCCAGATCCACGATCGACTCGAATGCGAGGTACGGATTCACAGCCCCGGCTCCATAGCCGATCAAACACGCGAAGTGGTGCACATCGCGTGGCTCGCCGCTCTCCACGATGAGGCCGACTTCGGTCCTCGTGCAGTCGCGCACCAGATGATGGTGGACGGACGCGATGCCGAGAAGACTCGGAATCGGCGCCCATTCTTCGTTCATCCCGCGATCGCTCAAGATCAGAAACTTGTAGCCATCTTTAATCGCCTGGGAGGCCTGCCGGCAAAGATCGTCGACTGCTGCCCCCAGCCCCTCAGATCCCTCGGCCACCCGAAAGAGCATCTTGAGCGTCTTGCTCTTAAAATGCGGATCGGCGAGTTCGCGGATCTTCTGGAGCTCGGCATTGGTCAGAATCGGCTGCTTGACTCGAATGCGGCGGCAGGACTCAGGATTTTCGTCCATCAGATTCGGCTTGGGCCCGATGCTGGTCGTCAGCGACATCACCAGTTCTTCGCGGATCGGATCGATCGGCGGATTAGTAACCTGGGCGAACAGCTGCTTAAAATACTTGAAGAGCAGTTGCGGCCGATCGGACAGCACCGCCAACGGTGTATCCGTGCCCATCGAAGAGGTCGTTTCCTGTCCCTCCACCACCATGGGAGTAATGACCATCTTCAACTCTTCAATGGTGTAGCTAAAGGCCAACTGGCGCTGGCGAAGTGTTAGGTGATCCGGCTGCGGCACATTGCTGGGATCGGGCAGCTCGTCGAGCGAAATTCGATATTGGGTGACCCAGGCCCGGTAGGGCTTGCGGCTCACGATCTCGGCCTTCACTTCCTCGTCATCGATGATGCGCCCTTGCACGGTATCGACCATGAACATCCGGCCCGGCATGAGGCGCCCCTTCTGCCTGATCTTCCGGACATCCATCGGCAGCACACCCGCTTCCGAGGCCAAAATCACCAGGCCATCCGTCGTCACCTGATAGCGACAGGGACGCAGCCCGTTACGATCGAGCGTTGCGCCGATGAACTTGCCGTCGGTGAAACAGACCGCGGCCGGACCGTCCCAGGGCTCCTGCATCGCCGCGTGATACTCGTAGAACCCCCGCCGATCGAGATCCATTTGCGGATTCGCGACCCAGGGTTCGGGAATCAGCATCATCATCACATGCGGAAGGGAGCGGCCTCCCATGGTCAGGAATTCCACGGCATTGTCCAGACAAGCCGAGTCGCTCTGCTGCTCGGAGACGATCGGATAGAGCTTGGTCAGATCCTGGCCGAACAATTCAGAATTGAGCCGCCCTTGCCGTGCGCGCATCCAATTCACATTGCCCTTGAGCGTATTGATCTCACCGTTATGGCAAATGTAGCGATAGGGATGTGCCAACGGCCAGGTGGGGAACGTGTTCGTACTGAAGCGGGAATGCACGAGGGCGAGCGCGCTCGCCAGGCGTTCATCCTTCAAATCTTGGTAGTAGGCCGACATCTGCTCCGGAAGCAATAGCCCCTTGTACACAATCGTGCTCGCCGACAGGCTTGAGATGTAGAAGTAGTCACGCCCTTGAATCGCCGATTCGCGGACAGCCGCTTCTACCCGCTTGCGAATGACATAGAGCTTGCGCTCAAACTGCCCCTCATTGAGGATATCGCGGGCGATGAACACCTGCCGTATAAACGGCTCGGTGCTGCGCGCCACGACACCGATCGCATCGCTCTTGACCGG
Organism: uncultured Nitrospiraceae bacterium; assembly: GCA_963821465.1. Taxonomy (GTDB): domain Bacteria; phylum Nitrospirota; class Nitrospiria; order Nitrospirales; family Nitrospiraceae; genus Palsa-1315. The sequence continues at coordinate 83,919 of CAWGDV010000024.1, forward strand.
CACATCGCGCCAGCCAATGAGCCGAGCGCCTTCCTCGTCGATCATTCGGGAAAAGAGAGCTTCGCACTGTTGTCGCGCATCGGCCTGGGGAGGAAGAAACGTCATCCCGACGCCATACTCCCCGGCATTGGGAAGAAAAACCCCCGCATCCCCGGCCGCACGTTTGAGAAACTCGTGCGGGACTTGAAGCAGAATACCTGCGCCGTCTCCCGTGCAAGAGTCACAGCCCTGCGCCCCCCGGTGACTGAGATTCTCAAGGATCTCAAGCCCCTGCTGAACAATGGTATGGGATTTCTGGCCTTTGATATTGACGACAAAACCGATCCCACAGGAGTCTTTCTCCTGTTCAGGGTTGTAGAGGCCTTGCTTCGGTGGAAGCCCGGGGATGCTCATCGTTTGTATCTCGTTAGAAATGGAGGCGTGCATGCTACTGGACTGAGGCCACATCAGGGAGGCAACCGGGATGGCTAACCCCGTCACTCACAAGATAAATTCCGTTCGTATCTTTTCAGCTCACCTTAATAGAAGCACGATTCTTCTGTCAAGATTCTCTCTCACACAGATGGTGCATGTCGCCATGCCCCTTAAAGGGGTCAACAGCTTGACT
>CAWGDV010000025.1:0-80059 GCA_963821465.1 uncultured Nitrospiraceae bacterium
TCCAAATAAAAACACGTTAAATCACACTCCCCTCGATTCCATAGGAGGTGTCCTCGCGAGGCCCCTGGCGTAGCTTGAACCAGTAATACCCATAGGGCGCGAGGCTCAGCATGTATGGTCTTTCACCGATCAATGGAAACCGCGTCTCACCGAATAATTCCATCGGCACTGCCCCGGCGAACTTTCCGAGATCCAACTCCACCGCTTGAGCAGACCCGCCCAGGTTTTGGACCATGAGCAGTGTCTCATCCCGGTACTGCCGGAGGTAGACGAGCACCTTGTCGTTTCGTGGTCTGAGAAACTCGATCGTGCCTCGCCCGAGTGCAGGATGCTTTTTACGGACGGCGATCATTCGTCTCATCCAATGGACCAAGGAATACGGCGTTTGGATCTGGGCTTCCACATTCGTCACTTGGTATCCATAAATCGAATCGGTGATGACGGGAAGATACAGTTTCGAGGGGTCAGCCTTGGAAAATCCCGCGTTCCGGTCGGCGCTCCACTGCATCGGTGTGCGTACGCCGTTACGATCACCCAAATGCACGTTATCCCCCATCCCAATCTCGTCCCCATAATAAATGATGGGACTGCCCGGCAGAGTAAACACGAGGCTATTCAGAAGCTCAATCTTGCGCCTGTCATTCTCAAGCAATGGAGCCAGACGACGTGCGATGCCGATGTTGCGCCGCATCTGGGGATCCCGAGCATAGGCATAGTACATGTAGTCCCGTTCCTCACCGGAACACATCTCTAAGGTAAGTTCATCGTGATTGCGGAGGAACAAACACCACTGACACTCCTCGGGAATGGCCGGCGTGTGCGTGAACATGTCGACGATCGGATGCCAATCCTCGCTACGAACGCCCATGAATAGCCTCGGCATCAACGGAAAATGAAATGCCATGTGACATTCATTGCTGTCGCCGAAATAGGGACGGACATCGGCGGGCCATTGATTCGCTTCTGCCAGCAGGATGCGCCCCTGGTAGCGCTGATCAATCCACTTTCGAATATCCTTCAAATACTCGTGTGTCTCCGGCAGGTTCTCGCACATCGTGCCTTCACGCTCGATCAAATACGGTACGGCATCACACCGGAACCCATCCAGTCCCTGATCCAGCCAAAAGGCCATGACCTCCAGCATGGCCTTTCGCAGTTCAGGATTGTCGTAGTTGAGGTCCGGCTGGTGGCTGAAGAACCGATGCCAGTAGTACTGCTCCGCGACGGGGTCCCAGGTCCAATTGGACCGTTCTGTATCGATAAAGATGATTCGGGCCTTCTCATACTTTTTCTCACTGTCGCTCCAGACGTAAAAATCGCGCCGAGGTGATCGGGGAGATTGTCTGGCCTCTTGAAACCAGGCATGCTGATCGGACGTGTGGTTGAGGACGAGATCTGCGATGACACGAATCCCTCGTCTATGCGCTTCTTGAAGAAAGGTTCGGAGATCATCGAGTGAGCCGTAATCCGGGAACACGCCGAGATAATCCGAGACATCATAGCCATCATCCCTCAACGGAGAAGGGAAGAACGGCAATAACCAGATGCAGGTGACCCCTAACCACTCAAGATAGTCGAGCTTCTGGATCAGGCCGCGGAAGTCTCCAATCCCGTCGTCGTTGCTGTCGCAAAAAGCCTTCACGTGCAGCTCGTAAAACACGGCGTCTTTAAACCAAAGCGGGTCCACGGTGGTCACAGCAATTATCCTCGCTCGTACTAGTCGGATCTGTTCACGAGAAACTCATCACAGACTGTTAAGAGCGCGGATCTGTGGCGCTCAAGACTCCCACGATACGGATTGATGGCGCGAAATTTCACGGCCAGCTCCGGCATTTCCAGCTGCCCCTCGATCCAGGATGAAAAGTCGATCTCCTGCTTGCCAAGACGATGACGGGCTTCAAACATATGATAATAGATCGCGCTCGCATCCACCTCAGATAACGCATTGCGAAATTCTTGTAATGTCCATGCCTCCAGACCGGTGGAAACCTCCAGAATTCTGGACTGGTTGAAACTGAACGGCTTGCCGAAGATCACTCGAGGCACAATCGGTGTGCGTGACAAGTGATCGTCGATGACTGAAATAAGCTCTTCCCTCAATGGCTCAAGCCCTATAAATTCGAAGGGGTCAACCACTGCAAGTCGTTCGCCGAGGACATGATCTCGGACTTCCATCGCCACCCACTGGGCAAAATCATTTGGATACAGCTGTTCAACGTGACTATGTCGTAAGAAACAGCTGTGCGTATGATAGTAGATGGAGTCGAGCGGGACCTCTTCGAGCAATTCTACCAACCTCTTTTCATCCTCCGCTTCCTCCCCCAAACTCTCTCGCAGTTCACTTGACCCGGTGAAGCAAAACGGCTTGTCAGCTTTACGCACATCTCTCCTCCCTGCTGTTCCAATCATGACTAGAGTTGTGTTCTCTGCACCTCGCCATCCTACCATCCAACCAATGACTATGGGAGATTGTTTGGCTCTGTGGGTTCAAATTCCATGGACCCGGTTAATGATGACGTAGTTGTATATGGATTTCCAGGGGCGTGGCAAAATTGAAGCAATTATAGGGCGGGTGTTCAAGCGATGGGCAATGACATTCAACTCCCACAGCGTCACAATAGTTTCTCCGCAACCTGGGGAGGTGAACAAGAGGAGCAAGGCGATGAAGCGAATAAGACGCAATCACGAGGCGACATTCAAGACACAGATGGCCTTTACCGCGGTCAAGGGCGATAAGGCACTGGCGGAGCGGGCGGGACAATTTGGCGTTGCGTCTATCCAATATGCTGACGACTTTGCTATGCTCATGTCATCCGCTCCAGCAGTGCGACCGGGCAGGAGCCCAAGATCTCAGCCAAACGGAGGCTCTGCTTGCCTCCGGCCTCGGTCGAGGAAAGAATTTCCCCGGTTAATAGATTCTGATAACAGGAGGCCGGTTTCCAGGACGGCACTATCACCCATGTGTCCTCCCATACACTTGGATCGAAAGGAAACATTTCGGTCTCTTGGCACAGTCCTTTGACCAAAACCGGAATGATCACGACGACGGCTCGATCCCCATAAATCCTGGCAAATGAACATACATGCTTCTTCTTAGCCCCTTCGACCTTTAGCGGAACATATTCTCCGCTTAGGAACAAAGAAGCATGCGCGCGACGATAGTGCAGGCCGACCATGGTGATGTACAGTTTGATCCGCCCGTCTGGGACCGTCGCGAGCAATTCCTGAACGAACTGACGCTGATCGGATCCTTGTATTCCGCGGATGGACTGAAAGTCAGCCAAGAAGCCGGTTCGCACCTCATAGTCGACCGGACGACGGTTGTCCGGATCGACCAGGCTGAAATCCCAAAGTTCAGTGCCCTGGTAAAAATCTGGGATGCCGGGCGCCGTGATTTTCAAGAGGACCTGGGAGAGTGAGTTATACACACCATGGCGCGCGATCTCCGCTTGAAAGGGAAGGAAATCCGCCAAGAACGGATTGGGCATCGAGCGCGCGAGAATATGCTCGATGAAATCACGCACGGCTTGGTCATACGCGTGATTCGGATTGACCCAGCTCGTGTGGATCTTGGCCTCCTTCAAGGCTTTTGCCATATAGGCTTGGATTCGGTCGCTGAAGATTCTGTACCCGTCATCGTCCAATGTAGGAAACGGCCAGGCTCCGATCAACGTTTGATAGAGCAAGTACTCCTCGTTGCGGTCAGGAGCGAGCGTTCCCTCCACTTCGGTTTTGTACCCTTTGTTGAGTTGACTCCATCGTAGGACGCGAGTTTTCCAGACTTGCGGGATTTCCGAAAGGACACTGATCCTGGCTCGCACGTCTTCGCTACGTTTCGTGTCATGGGTCGAGGTGGCGCAGATACTTGCCGGCCAATGGGCCCGACGCTGGCGCATGCGTTCGTGGAAGGTGTGAACCGAAATTCCGAATTGCAAAGGATCGCCGCCGACCTCGTTCAGTGACGCGAGCCGGTTATACACGTAGAAGGCGGTGTCTTCGGCCCCCTTCGCCATGACCGTGCCCGTGATCTGCTGAAATTTCATCGCGAACCTGAGCTGATCACGGCGCTCCCGTTCGTGACGACAGCTGGCCTGCTTGAGCAGAATATCCTGGACAAAGTCGAATACAAGACCGCTTAACGCAGGATTCTTGCGCTTGGCCCTGGAGACTGCCAGCCGGATGTAGGACCGATCCCGATCAATCACGGGTTCCTCGTCCGGAGTCACATACGTCCGGTAGACAGGAAAACAGGCGATAATCTCCCGAATGGCGTGAATCAGGCTGTTCAGCGTGAAGTCCCTGAACCGTCGATTCATTTCGGAGAGATGATTGAGCTGATATCCAAGCACGTTGATCTCGCTCGGCATGGACGCTCGCATAATCAGCTGCTTGCTTTCATATGCGCGGTCTTCAAAGGAAAGGTGGCTGCCGATAAAACGGGCATAGAGCCTGTCAAAAGCCTGTTCATGTGAGCTATCCACGAACAACCCATTGACCAGGGTAAGGAAGTCGTACCCTGTCGTACCATAAACAGGCCATTGAACAGGCAGCGTCTCTTCCCTAGAAAGGATTTTTTCGACGACAAGAAAGAGCGGCCGCTCGGCCTCCCCGGCGCGGGGAGCGAGTTCAGTTTTGGCCCAGGTCTGTAATTGCCAAAGGTAGGTGCTGGGATCGTACAAGCCGTCAACATGGTCGATACGCAATCCGGTGACCACTCCTTTCTTCAAGAGCTGAAGAATGAGTTGGTGAGAGGAGAGGAACACAGCAGGATCTTCCATGCGAATGGCTGCCAGTTCATTGATGTCGAAGAAACGTCGGTAGTTGATTTCTTCGGAGGCAACCCGCCAATAGGCAAGCCGATACACTTGGTAGCTCAGGAGTTGATCCAGCAGATCAAAGCTTTTCGAGTCCCCCTTCGTCCCGTTATAGATGGCGACATTTTCTTGGACAAACGTCTGCACAGTTTGGCTCTCATCCATGATGCGTGATAGTCGCCGCCTGATGATCTCCTTCTCTCGATAGCGCTCTGCGATCTGGGCAGGTTCCAACTCGCTGCGAGCGGGCAGGTGTCGAAGAGCGGTCAGGATACTCTGAAGTTCCTGCACATGCGGATCATCCGACTGCGCCCGGCTGATCAACTCGTCCAACCGAAGGGCGAGGATCATCGCTGAGGGTTTCGGATCAACGGGAAGCTGGTGATCGAAGTAACGAATGAAGAACCGTCCTTCGAGGTATTCCAGAATGATCTCCTGGTTCTCCACGACGGTTCCGTACTGCTCGCCCAGAATAGGCAGGAGCACTTTCCCTTCCAGCTCAGCCTTGACAGGGCGCCAATCGATATCGAAGAACGACGCGTAATGAGCGCTAGGGCCGTTCTCCAAGACATCCTGCCACCAAGCATTGCACGATTTTGCGATGCCCATATGATTCGGCACTACATCAAGAATCTGTCCCATTCCGTGTTGCGCGAGCGAGTCAGCGAAGATTCGAAAGTCATGTTCGGTCCCGAGGTCGGGGTTCAACATAGTCGGATCGACAATGTCATAGCCGTGCGGACTTCCCGGCACCGCCATCAAGTAGGACGAAGCATAACAGTCCGTAATGCCCAGAGCGTGAAGATACGGCACAATCCGAGCGGCATCGACAAATGTGAAGGTATTGTTGAACTGAAGCCGATAGGTCGCGGTGGGAATCTTCGGGTGAGAGATCGGGAGGTTCATTGGATTCTCAGGCAGGTTCTCGGGTCGTTTGGAGGCGGTCGCTATAGAAAGCGTTTTTAGATGGAGTTCCGGCGTCCCAGGTCTACCAATATGGTCAGTCACGCCTGAGTCGAATTCAACCATCTCGTGGAGGTCACAGTCAAGCAAGTAAGCCCATCACCGCGACCATGACCGTGGGCAAGTCGAGAGGCTGCCGGATAGAATGTAATGGGGAAAATAGAGGCGGAAACGTTCTGGCAAGCGACATGCGACAGTGTGCGACAATCCCGCAAGGCATGAGCGAAGACCGATTGGTCTTTGCAGATCAACCCACCTCATTCATGTTTCCTGACTGAGTGAGGTGGCTCGTTGGTGTCATGGTAACATTGACGGGATGCATTCCAGATAGACAGCCACTCCGTAGGCCGGCATAGAAATGGTTTGTCCCTTATGTCCGATGACCACTGTGGCAGGAAAATGGTTGAGGCCAGATCCTCCAAATTCTATGTCCAAGGAGCCCACCATCAGCTCCCAAGTCCCAAGAGGTTTTCGCAACGTGACTGAGATCTGTTCCCGATTAAAGCCAAGGATCACAAAGACTGCCCATGACCTCAGAACCCGGCGATGGAGAAACAGGACCTGTTCCGTCTCCCCAACCCATACAAGATGCTCATGTTGGGCAGGCTGAGCTGATCCTAGCGCCGGTACGGATTTTCGGAGAGCGATGAGCCGATGATACCAGCGAAGGAGTTGAACGTCGTTCCCCCTGTGTCTGAGGTCCTGGATGAACCCGTGAGCGCTCGAAAGTAGCAGGATTCTGTGGGTCTGGCTACCTCTCCCTCCCAAGCAAACGACGCGAATTCAGCTCGTCGTCCCTTCCGGACTGCCTGAACTAGGACGGGGTCCCCGTGGTCGATAAAGTACTGAAATGGAGCTGTCTCTCCATACTCTTCGCCCATGAAAAGCAGCGGAATATTCGGCGCCAAGAGGCAGGCAGCAGCCGCCACTTTCAGCGCTTCATGCGGGACTAAGGTACTGAGTCGTTCTCCCCCTGCGCGGTTTCCGACCTGATCGTGGTTTTGAGAATAGACGATAAATTGGGAAAGAGGGCGAGAGATGGACGAACTCCCGTGGCGGCGACGACGATAACAGGATCGCTGTCCAGAATAGACAAAACCTTCCTTCAGTGCCGTAGCCAGTTGATCAAGTCGTCCAAAGTCCTCGTAATAACCTGTCCGCTCGCCTGTTAACACCGTGTGCAGGGCATGGTGAAAATCGTCGTTCCACTGACCATCCAAGCCATAGCCGCCTTCGGCAATCGGAGCAATGACTCGTACATCGTTCAGGTCACTCTCAGCAATCACATGAATGAGCCTGCCCAACCGCTCGGCTTGAGCGTGCACCGCGTCGGTCAGTTCACGCAAAATGTGACGAGGGCTACAGTCGAAGATGCCATGGATGGCGTCTAACCGCAGAGCATCAATGTGAAACTCCGTCACCCAATAGAGCGCATTATTGATGACGTATCCGCGGACTTCGTCGCTGTCCGGCCCGTCATAATTGATCGCGCATCCCCAAGGCGTTCGGTACCGGTCCGTGAAGTAGGGGCCGAAGTCACCTAGATAATTTCCTTCCGGTCCGAGGTGGTTATACACGACATCCAGTACAACGGCGATGCCCCTTTCATGGCACGCGTTGACGAAGGCTCGAAGACCGTCAGGTCCGCCATAGGAAGATTGGACTGCAAAGGGAGACGCGCCGTCGTATCCCCAGTTGCGCGCGCCGGGAAATTGGGCGACCGGCATGAGTTCAATTGCCGTGATGCCCACCTCGTTCTGTAGGTAGTCGAGCAATGGAATGATGGCTTGAAAGGTTCCTTCCCGGGTAAATGTGCCGACATGCAGTTCGTAGATGATGAAGCGTTGAATTGGAATTCCAGACCAGCGGTCATCGGACCACAGGAATGCATGAGGATCGATGACCGCAGAGGGTCCGTGCACGCCATCCGGTTGGAAACGGGATGCCGGGTCCGGACGTGACTTTTGCCCATCCAACACATACCGATAACGCGCGCCTGGCTCGATTCCACACACCGTGGATCTCAAAGTATCCACGCTCGCAAGGTTTCATCTGAACGGGTGGGTCTATAGGTAACTGTGATTGTCCAACAACATCGACCGATACCCGTTTGGCATAAGGAGCCCACACGCGAAAGTGAACCTTGGATGAACCGATCGGCCATGCTCCCAGATCCAATTGCCACCCTTCTCTTGTTACCATTTCCAGTTTCAACAGGACATCCCGCTTCGTTCTCAGTGTGCCACAGTGTTCGTCGCTATACCAGGGATCATCCCCTCCCCATCGGCTCACGCTTGCACAAGCGCGCGTGCCACCACTACACTCTCCAAGGAACTCGCTGATTCACAGAAGCTGGAGGAAGAGCAATGAGGGTCTTGCCGGGTCGTCCTTATCCGCTCGGAGCGGGATGGGATGGTGAAGGTGTCAACTTCGCGCTGTTCTCCGAGAACGCCACAGGAGTGGAACTCTGCCTCTTTGATCAGTCGGACCAGACGAAGGAGTCCCACCGGATCAGGATTGAGGAACGGACCGACCAGGTCTGGCACGCCTATCTGCCAGAGGTTCGACCTGGACAAATGTACGGGTATCGCGTCCACGGCTCCTATGACCCCACTTCCGGACACCGATTCAACCCGTCAAAGTTGTTAATCGACCCCTATGCAAAGGCCCTGAGTAGCACCGTCATGCAATCCGATGCCATGTTCGCTTATCCTATTGGAGATCCTAGCGCCGATTTGGTTCGCGATGTTCGGGACAACGCTGCCAGTATCCCGAAATCGATCGTGATTGAACAGGCCTTTACCTGGGGCAACGATCGACCGTTACGAACGCCATGGGATAGAACCTTCATCTATGAGGTGCACGTAAAAGGTTTTACAATGCGCCATCCCGATGTGTCGGAACATCTTCGTGGCACCTACGCCGGGTTAGCTTCTCCGGCCATCGTTGAGTATCTCCAGAGCCTGGGGGTGACTGCGGTCGAGCTGCTCCCGGTGCACCATTTCGTGTCCGATAAGGTCGTGACAGACCGAGGGCTCTCGAACTACTGGGGCTATAACACAATCGGATTTTTTGCGCCAGACGTCCGTTACGCGGTTTCACACGACGGAGGCCGCCACGTCAATGAATTTAAGACCATGGTAAAAACTCTGCACAGTGCAGGGATCGAGGTCATCCTCGATGTGGTCTATAACCATACGGGGGAAGGCAATCACTTAGGTCCCACCCTGTCGTTTCGCGGAATCGACAATGCCACGTATTACCGCCTGGTTCCTGATCAGCCTCGGTACTACATGGACTACACGGGCTGTGGCAACACCCTGAACGTACGGCATCCTCGGACACTTCAGCTCATCATGGATAGCTTGCGTTATTGGGTGAGAGAGATGCACGTAGATGGGTTTCGATTCGATCTTGCGCCAGCCTTGGCCCGAGAGCTGCACGAAGTTGATCGACTGAGTGCTTTCTTCGACACGATTCAGCAAGATTCGGACCTCCAGCAGGTCAAGCTCATCGCGGAGCCATGGGATCTGGGTGAAGGAGGGTACCAGGTCGGGAACTTCCCTGCCGGCTGGGCTGAGTGGAATGGGAAGTACCGAGATACTATCCGACGCTACTGGAAGGGGGACGGAGGACAGGTGGCCGAGTTGGCCTATCGTTTCTCAGGCAGCAGTGATCTCTACGAGATGGGCGGGCGGCGTCCTCACGCGAGCATCAACTTTGTGACTGCGCACGACGGATTCACACTGCATGACCTCACCGCGTACAACGAGAAACATAATCAGGCCAATGGCGAGAGTAACCGCGACGGTACAGACGACAACTTCAGTTGGAACTGCGGAGTTGAAGGGCCGACTGACGATCCGGATATCATCGAACTGCGAGATCGCCAGAAACGCAATATGCTGGCGACCCTGGTGTTTTCTCAGGGGGTGCCGATGATCTGTGGAGGCGATGAGATCAGCCGGACACAGCGGGGAAACAATAATGCCTACTGCCAGGACAATGAACTGAGTTGGTTTAACTGGAAGTTGAACCGTCGGGACCATGAACTACTCGCCTTCACCCGCCGGCTGATCTCGCTCCGACGAGAGCACGCGGTCCTCCGGCGACGTCAATTCTTCCAGGGCCGACACATCCGAGGGTCTGCGGTCAAGGACCTCGCCTGGTTCCGCCCCGATGGGAAGGAAATGACGGATGAAGATTGGAATCAAGGCCACGTTCGTTCACTGGGACTACGCCTAGCGGGTGACGCCATTGAAGAAGTGGACGAAAAGGGCAGACCGATTCTGGACGACACGCTCCTTGTGCTCTTGAACGCCCATCATGAACCGGTGCCCTTCACATTGCCGGCCCACAAGCGGAGCATCCGCTGGCAGATAATCTTGGATACGGCTGCGCCGAAGCACGGCAAGAAGTCACACTCATTGCAACGGGGTGGAACCCCTTATAACCTCCACGCACGATCGCTTGCCATTCTGAGGCTGCAGAAGAAACCAACGGACGAGAATTTTTCCTCCATAAAGCTCCGCGCCTAGCAAGAGCAGAGGGATGACTGTGATACCACATCGTCATGGGGCAACCACTGATTCAATGACCGTCATCGACTCGACGATTGCCGGCTACCCATGCCGATAACCATGCATACTCCGATTAATCCTCTTCCGGATTAATGATATGGAGGCCCGCCGAGCGGCAAGCCGTCAGCAATTGTGTGTCGGCACTGACAACGGTCAGCCGCAAGGGCTTCAGTTCCAACGCCAGCGCCAAATGTAGGACCTGCGGTGATCGGAGCGCAGGATACTCCAGCGCAAGTTCTTTGGTCGCCAAATACGTCTGCATCGTCGGGGCAATGAACTTGTAGAGGCCCTCTTGCGATTCTCTCTCGAACTTATGGATCACTGAGTAACAATCGTCCCTGGTGATCTCTCCATGGTGAGCCCGATTCGCGAGAACTGTATAAAAATCCGTCACGGACCACGTCGGCAAAATCGCCACTTTACCCCGCTTTACCATGAGCCTGCTGATGATGCGTGTGCCGCGCTCCATGCTGTACCGTTTCACCAAAGCTGTTGAGTCAAAATAGTAGTATGGCATACGATCACACTCTCCCCTTCAGAATGATGGCGGCCAAGGGGCCTGACAGTTTCGAGAGCCGATCTTGGAGTTCATCCAGCGGTAGCTCGTCATACCCCTCCTTACGGAACTTGTCGGCGAGGTTGCCCTGATTGAACGACGCCGTGTCGTTCTTGAGCCGCTCATTCAGCCGACGTTTCGCCAAGCGACTGGGAACCCGCTGTTGTGTGACCGTCAACCCGCGGCCACGACTGCGTGGTGCACGAGTTGATGTGTGTTCTGCTTCCGACTTCGATTTGGCCATATCCTCCCTCTCTCTCTGAATTAGTGGGGTGCTGACGCCGGCGTAGATGCCAGCCCATCCCGCGGACATCCCGCAGGCTGAGCTTACCTGTGCCGGCAATTCCGACTCTCCATACACATGGGCCGCAATGGCCTTCGCCATATCGGCAGAAAACTCTTGCTGCATGACACGCACAACTTTGGCTGTCGCCTCACGCTCCGACAAATGGCCTTCCTTGCCACCTTTTGACAAAGCGCCGACTACCCGCTGGCTGGCCAAATCCACGACTTCGAAATCGCTGCACCATCGCATGAACTTGAACTGCGGATCGCGCACGTCGATCGGCCATACCCGCACCACGCCACGCACCAGCAACTCCGGAGATGGACCGCTGGAATCGCCATCAATCGAACGATCCTCTCCCCACGGTCGACTCGTGACTTGAAGCCCTTCCTTCAACAATCCCTCCATCAAGGCACGTTGCGCCGGTTCAGCCTGGTCGCCGGTCACCGCAACCGCCAGCACCAGATTCGTAGCAAGGAACTGTTCGAGTTCGTGCGTGAGTTCGCTCACGCGGTAGGCTGCGGCGGTACCCTGCCCGCTCGGTCGAATCACGCGAAGGTCGGCATTATAGGTCTCCCGCAGCACCAGATTTCTGGCAGCCCGTCTCAGTGCTCTGACTCTTGCCAGCTTATCGGAGGACCGCTGGAAGCCTCCTCGACATCGTCTCTGATCGATCGGTCCAGCTCGGTAATCCGTTCCATGAACGATGTCTCTGCCTGAGGCCGATGCATCCCCGCCAAGGCATAATGAAGTCCTTTATCCACATCGACCCACCGATCGACGATCTGGACGTTCTCCAATACTTTGTCGGTCGACACACGGGTCAGATTGTCGAGCGTCAAACGTCGTTCAGCACTGCTCTGTCCGCGCTGCTCGATCACCAGATACGACTCCCAGTCTTTCGCCTGCGCATTGACCTCGGCTTTGAAAATACGGGCCACCGCTGCATAGGCGCGATCCTCGGCTACCGCGCGACTCTCTGCCTGTCCCACGCCAACGAGATATTGTCCGGACGGATAGGCGGCACTCACCCCATCGATCCAGTCTGGTTTCGATTGTCCTCCAAACCATGCACAGCCGGATAGTGCGACCAACGCCATCAGCACCACCCCGATTCGGCTCACAAACAGCGATCCGTCTATCATGGCATCACCCGTTGAATGAGCAAGGCGGTCTCGCCTGGCCCGAGGGACAGGGTCTGCATGGCCTCAGGCTTCAGAGGGTCATGAGACCCGCCGGCTGACTGGCTCTGCACCTGATAGCGCCCCGGTGGAACCCAGACCCGCGCGAGATGGATTTCATCGGGCAACGTCTGCCAGCTCCGCTTGTCGGCTTCTTCCGATGCCACCGCCAGTCCTTTCGTCAGCAGCCCAACGAGAAGACCGACCCACGGCCCCGCATCTTTCCCCGCTGCTTGCTGAGCCCCTCTCGTCGTTGCCTCGGCCAGCGCGAACTTCGTGGCGGCACGGGCGAGAGCCTTGGTGGTTATTACAGCCATTCGTTCCGAGAGCGCCTTATCTGCCAAGGCCGTCACGTTATGCACCAACTCAGTATTCAACGTCACCCGTGTGCCATTGTCCGGAATGAGACTCACCGTATCGACAGGCACTTGGGTCTTCTGCGGAACGAGCCGTGGCAAGGCCACGCGAACAACGCGTCCGTTAAGCCCGTACAAGACCGTGTCCACCGCCCGATTGGAATGCCGATTCGCCTGCGAAAACCCACGGTTGAGGAGCACCAACTGGAGTGCGTCAAGACTGATCGGCAGGTCAAGAAACTGATCCTCCTTGCGTGGTGCGCGGCCATTATAGCTGATCACAACAACTTGAGCGAGCTGTTGCAACGACTGACTCGTTTCCCACTTCGTATCGGAAAACACTTGTTGATACTCGGCCAATTCTTGAGTGAAGTGCAATGCCTCAGCCGTTCGTAGCAGATCGGTCTTCAGCTGGGACCGGCACTGTGGTTCGTGCCCATGTGCGCGTGGCATCAAAGGTCTCGTATGCCTTCCGATAGGCAATAAACGCATTATTCACATCGTTGGTGCTCTCATAGAGGATGCCGCTCAGATAGCGTGCAAAGCCGTCATCCCGATAGGCATTTTTCTCCGTGGTTCGATCTGACAGGACGTTAAGCCGGTGGTCGATACGCCGAGCTTCGACCAACGCATCTTGCCACTGGCCCAACACCGCATAATTGAGTGCCTTCAGCACATTGATCAACACCTGTTCGTAGGGATCGCCCTCATAGGGTAACGCCGTATCATTCGTCATGAATCGCGAGGGTTTCCGTCCGAATCTTTCGCGTGTAGAGACGATCCAGCTCCTCCTCAGCCTGTTCCAATACAGCGTTGCTCTGCTGATAGTCGCCGGCGAGGTGGAGGGTCATCCCTCGATCCATGCCATAGAGCACACGGCTTTTTTCGCCGTACTCCTTTTCAGCCTGCTGAACGATGGCATCGGCGCCCTTGGGGTCGTGGGCGCGCAGGCTCGCGTCGATGAGGAGATATCGGTTGACCGAGGGGCCGCATCCGGCAAGCAGCACGAACGCCACCACGGCAAAGAGAGACTGGGTGGAAATAAAAAAGCCCCACCGTGCCGGAACAAGGGCGGTGGGGCGTGAGGCAAGAGGACTCAACGGAGGTCGTGGAGACTAAAAGATGGTACGTTTCTTTTCGACGACTTTCTTGATCTTCTTCTGACCGAACCAGACCTTGGCGTTGCTTTCCAAATCCACCATTTGCAGATCGACCTGGTAGAACACCGCCTTTGTCCCATCGACCTCATCGAGGATCGTCGCAATGGTGCCCTTCATCATGTAATCGGCGCCGATCTCTTTTCCCGGCGCTTTCTGCGTATCCTCTCGCGCGTACATCGCTTGCTCTTTGCGCTCGGTGCGAAGTTCCTCGCGGTCTCCCTTTCCTGCCACAAACGTAACTTTTTGGGAGTTCGTAAGCTCACGTTCAAGATCGGCCACAAACGTGTTGACGTTGATATGTTCGTGGCTGCTGTTCTGAATGGTCCCGACGACGACGACCGGCTGGCGCCTCTTCGAGCTGGAGAAATTGTTGAGCCACGGATACTCCAGCGCCTCTTTGACCATGGACTCCGCAACAATCCTGGAATCGGTATCGTTCCAACGCCCACTCAGATCCGTGACGACCCCGGAGTCGACTCTCGTTATTCTTGTCTCTTGCGCACAGCCGGCCAGCGACAATAGCACCAGCGCCACGAGCCCGATTTGTCCTCGATCCTATCACGACTCACGCGATACCTCCCCTCACAGATGCAGCAATTGGCGGTCGACCAGTGAGAGTCCTTAGCGCGGCGCCCGTTTCTCTTCTTCTTTCTCAAGCCGATCAAATAGCCTATCGGCATTCTTTCTGACGTAATCACGAACCTGCGCGTTGAGTTCCTTCGCCTGCTCAAGATTGTTCTTCATCTCATCGAGATTCAGCTTGGCCAACACGTAGTACGTGTTCGTTTTCTCATCCTTGTAGCGCTCGATGGGGCGCACGCCGCTGAGGGTCGTGGTCGTCACCGTCTTAATGGCCCGCTCGACATTCTGCTCTTCCGTGTTCTTGGTAAAGTCTCCGGCCGTCGTGGAGGCCGCATAGTCGCGCATCAAGTAGCCGGTATAGGTTTCAAAGGTCTTGGCGATTTCTGCTCTGGCACGATTTTCAGCAGTGTCCCAGGCCAGCGGCTCGTTCCGAACACCGGCGACGGACCCGACGCCATAAAAGCCTTTACTATCTTTCTCATTAAAGGCCCCCGACCCTTGCTTCACCCACTTCGGAGGGCCGCCGCAGGCAGCCAGCCCGATCATCAAGGCGATAGCCATTCCTCCCCAAACCAACCTCGACCTGAACCCCAGTACCCTATTCATGCGCATGCCTCCTTGGTGATGATCGGGAAGGTGAAACGGAACACGACAGTGTTCGAGAATTCACACGGATTCATGCTAACATGCACCCCTAATCCAGTCAACGAAACCGACGGCCGATGCGTGACCGTCTCACTGTTCCCCTAACGGAGGATACCCGTGGCAGACGTTCAAATCGATGACGGTATCATTAAGATTCTGAGTCTGGAAGTTCAAGATCCTAAAGCAGCCGCAATCCTCGCCGAATATCCTCAAATCCGCTGGGCAGAAATTACGCGGAAAGCAGTCAAGATTGGGCTGGGGTATCTCAAGGGCGGCGAACGAGCCTAGCGACAGGCTGCTGAAAAAGTCGAGGCCAAGTTGAAGAAGACAGCTCTTCGGTTTACTTGGTCTTGTCTCGTTGCTGGTTAACCTTACCGTGATACCAGATAAACAAAACAAACTAGTTTAAGCAGCCTGCTAAGGCTTCGGCGGGTGTTGACTGTGCAACAGCAGCCCTGGCACGGGCATGGTTCCCGCCGAGTTCGAGATAGCGCGTGAAGGCCTCGACCGACTTCGGCTGATCCTTCAACTCGTCGGCGTAGAGGACGCCCAGCGAGAAATAGACATCCGGATAGTTGGGATTGACCACCAACGCCTCCCGCATGGCACGTTCCGCCTCGGCATACTGCCCGCGCTTTTCGTGAATCAACCCGAGCGTATACTGAGCATCCGGGTTCTTCGGGGCATACTGCACCGCCAGCTTCGCCGCAGACAACGCATCGTCAAGATTCGGCAGGACTTCCAGCCGCACATAGCTCTTGAGCACATAGGCGTCGCCGAACGTGGGATCGTACTCCAGCGCTTTATCCAGCCGCTCCAACGCTTCCTCCGACGATTTCCCGGTTTGGAGAAGCGCGAAGGCCTGTTCATACTGCATCTTCGCAGCCTGTCGTCGTTCGGCCAGAGACTGGGGCTCTGCCCCCATGATAAAGGCGGCCTTTCGGCCCTCGATCAACACCGTATCCCCTTCCCCTTCAAGCTGCACAAAGAGGGGATGCTGGGCGCCCTTCGACCGTTCCAGAACTTGTTGTTTGACATAGTCTCCGACTTCCGAGGCCATGAGCCATCCGTTTTTATTCCGATCCGCCATGCCGCTCAGGCCATTTACCAGCACCTGCACGAACAGACTCCTCCCATTCTCCTGACTCAACGACTCACCTTTATCGCCCGCTGTCAACACTTGCACGGCTCGCCGTTCCGTCTCGTCTTCCGGAGCACAATCGCCCTTCGAGGGACAGAGGCTGAGCCGTGCTCACCTCCCACCCACGAACCGCGGCATTCAAGAAGAAGAGAGTGTGTTTGGACGCGCTACGCCGACTGAATTCTTTCAGCTGTTCAAACGTCACCGATTTGGACACATTCCCCAGCTGCGCATCCCAGGGAACGAGATACCCAAGCTCCTTGCCATCAAGATCTTGCGTGACGCCCGCATGTCCGGCGAAATAGAGCACGAGCCGATCATATCGACCAACCTTGCGGGGCAAGAAATCCGAAAGCGTCTGCTGCAGACGGCGAGCACTCGCATCCTTGTCGTAGAGTTCAACGACCTCGTCGAAGCCCAGGTGGCGGAACGCCTGGGCCACCGTTTTGGCATCCTCAATCGCGCCTGGAATTTTCGGAGCCAGGAGATAGTTCTCCACGCCGATGACAATGGCCCACGACTTGTAATACAGCCCTTCCGGCTTCCCCAGTTGGGCGGACGCCGATGGCGGACAGAGCCTATCGCCACCAGCGAGTAGGCGAGAACACACGAGAAGGAAGAGCCGCGATCGTCGGTGGACGATCGGCAACATCAATTGGACCGGTCTCATTGTGTGACGTGTAATAAATTTACCCTACTCTCGCCTCTGCGCGACTGTCAAGAAACGGCAGACCAAGGTATAGTTGAGTTCCTCCCCGCCCCTCCAGCATAATGCGCAAGATTCGCCTCGCACCTTGACCTGAAGGAGTCGTCGCACCATGGCAGAAAACATCGATACCCTCCTCAAGGAAAGCCGTGTGTATCAGCCTACTGCTCAAACCAAAGCCGCGGCGTATATTCAAGACTATGAGAGCGCCTACAAGAAATCGATTGCCGACCCTGAAGGCTTCTGGAGCGACGTCGCCAAGGAACTTGAGTGGTTCTCTCCCTGGACCAAGGTTCTGGAGTGGGATTATCCCTGGGCCAAGTGGTTCGTCGGCGCCACCTGCAACATTGCCTATAACTGTCTGGACCGTCACGTCAAAACCTGGCGCAAGAATAAAGTCGCCGTCATCTGGGTCGGTGAGAACGACCAAGAACGGGTCATCACCTATGGCGAACTGTACCGCCAGGTCAATCGTTGCGCGAATGCGCTCAAGAAGCTTGGGCTCAAGAAGGGCGACCGAGTCACGATCTACCTGCCGAAAGTTCCCGAACAGATCGTGGCCATGCTCGCCTGCGCACGTATCGGCGTCATTCATAGTGTGGTGTATTCAGGATTCAGCGCTCCGGCCCTCGCGAACCGCATCCAGGATGCCGAGTCCAAACTGGTCATTACGGCCGACGTCGGATTTGACCGGGGAAAGGTTCTCAACCTCAAGCCGGTGGTCGATCAAGCCGTCGCTAATTCTCCCACCGTCGAACATGTCGTAGTTGTACGACGACAGACTCCGGGTGTGAACTTATCCGCGCCAAAGGAAATCGATTGGCACGACTGGCTAAGGAACGAGAAGGCGGTCTGCGAGGCCGAACCCCTAGATGCAGAACATCCGTTGTACATCCTCTATACGTCGGGCACTACCGGCAAACCCAAAGGCGTGGTCCATGTCCACGGCGGCTACATGGTCGGGACCTACATCACCACGAAGTACGTCTTCGATCTTAAGGAGGACGATGTCTACTTCTGTGTCGCCGACCCAGGCTGGGTCACCGGCCACAGCTATATTGTGTATGGTCCGCTCCTCAACGGTGCTACGATCCTGACAGCTGAAGGCAAGCCGGACTATCCGAACCCTGGCCGTTGGTGGGATGTGATCGAACGATACGGGGTTTCGATTTTCTATACGACCCCCACCGCCATTCGCCTACTCATGCGCTACGGAGAAGACTGGCCCAAGAAATACGATCTTTCCACCCTCCGCATCCTGGGCAGCGTGGGTGAGCCGATCAATCCGGAAGCCTGGGAATGGTTCTATCGCGCGGCCGGTGGGGACAAACCGATCATGGACACCTGGTGGCAGACCGAAACAGGCTCCATCCTGATTACCCCCCTACCGACAGTCCCCTTGAAGCCAGGCTCCGCTACCAGACCATTCCTTGGCATCGAAGCCGATGTTGTGGACAGCCAAGGCAACAGCCTCCCCCCCAACGCCGGTGGATTTGCCGTCATCAAAAAGCCCTGGCCTTCGATGATGCGGACCATCTACAAAGATCCGGAACGCTACAAGACCTACTGGAACACGATCCCGAACTGCTATACCGCCGGCGACATCTGTCACAAAGATGAAGACGGCTACATGTGGTTCATGGGCCGCGCCGATGACGTGATCAAAGTAGCCGGCAACCGGCTCGGCACCGCCGAAGTAGAAAGCGCGTTGGTCAGCCACCACGCCGTAGCGGAAGCGGCGGTGATCGGTAAACCGCACAAGCTCGTCGGCGAATCCATCAAGGCCTTCGTCATTTTGAAGCAGGGAGAAGTGGAAAGCCCGGCACTGATCCAGTCGATCAAGGATCAAGTGATGACGGAGTTGGGCAAGATCGCCGTGCCATCCGAAATCGACATCGTGCCATCGCTCCCCAAAACCCGATCTGGCAAAATCATGCGGCGGGTGCTCAAAGCGAAAGAGCTCGGACAAGACCTTGGCGATATCTCGACGATCGAAGAGTGATTCAACCGGATTCAAGACCGGTGACCGATGAAACAACTGTGCGCACTAGAACGAAATTGGAGGCTGGTCATGTCTACATCAACAGGCCCAGGAATCATGGTCGCAATCGGAGTGCTGGCACTCAGCCTGGCAGCGATCACCCCGATCGTCAGCTCGGCCGCCGAACCGGTCAAGCAGGAAAAGAAGGCGAACAAGCCGGCACAGGGACGCACAAGCGCGCTCGTCCCAAAAGCAACCGCCTCAAAATTCGCCACGGCAGAGATTGCGGGAAAAGCTCCATCCTGTTTCGGTGAAGCGCCAACGCTCGACAAACTCACTCCCGACGAAGGGAAAGCTGGAGACAAGGTCACTATCACAGGAACCAACTTCGGTGCGGCAGCCTGTTTGCGGGGTGTCTCCTTTGGGCCGGGTCACCCGGCTCAGTTTCACCAAACCAACAACAGCATCACAACGACCGTGCCAAGCGGTGGGAAGAAGGGACTGGTCCTCCTCACCGTTACCACCGCCTCGGGAGAAACCTCGAAACCGTTTCTCGTGAAATAATAGAAGTGGGAGGGAAACGGCCAGACCATCTTTCTTGCTCGCAGAACGCGCACGATGAAACTGTGCTCATCCGATGCGCGCATTCGAGGATCGCCCAGGCTACCCTGTGAAAAGAGAGGTAAAGAGATATTGTGACGTGCTCGCTCCACCCTCAAGGGAGCAGTAGAAAAACGTGGAGGAACTATCTGAGGGAACTCGTCGGACATGAGGCGTAAGTCAGGCGAACCGATCTATCTGAAACGTCACATACTGGGCCTCGCTCTGGCCGTGGCAGCCCCCATTCTGCTGCCCCTCCTGTACCACCGCTACATCGGACCATTGAGTTTTGACACCATATTTATCGCAGGCCTGCTCATCGCTCTGATAGGAGGCATCGTGCTTTACTTTACCTATCGATCCTCAGCTCAGAACGAACCGTAACACCCACCGCCGAGACTGTCTCCCGGCACCTGCTATTCCCACCATCAGCGAGTCGATCACTCGTCCGAGATCCGCCCCTCTTCGCCCAGTCATCCGCCTCCGTTCGAGAGTCGCCGAGATAGCTTCAACTGACCGAGCGCCTCTTCGCCGCCACGACAGCCGATTTTTAGTCTGTGTCATCTCGCCGTTCTCCTCCCATTCTCTACCAGCTCGCGCTTCGACACCCACTTTGCCGAGCAGGGGTGATCTGGCTAGTGCTCGCCGGCTTCGAAAGTGATGGCAACTTAGCGACTTGCATAGTACAAGTGACTGGGTTATAATATTTTCCGTATCTCAGTATTCCCTTCATAGGCAGCAGGTGCGTAGCAACAAATGGCCGTCAACAATGGAATGAGAGAATGAAATTTGAACGATCAGCCTGCCCGATCACCAATGTCCTGGATATTCTAGGAGACAAGTGGACACTATTAGTTATTCGAGATCTCGTCTTGGGCAAAAGACGCTATCAGGAGTTCATGTCCTCTCCGGAAAGAATGGCCTCAAACATCCTTGCAGACAGGCTGAAAAAATTAGCAGCTGCCGGCCTTGTGACCCGACGGACTTACCAGGGAAATCCCGCACGCTACGAATATGTTTTGACAAAGAAGGGAAAGGGTCTAGAGCCGGTATTGGAGGCGATCATCGTATGGGGGCAGAGGCATTACCCGGGCACTAAGAGATTTCCTCGCGTCGAGCACCGCTAAGGGCCTATTCACATTGCCCGCTCCTGACGCAGGAGCATGAAAAAATCGAGCATGGGTGGGGTCATATATAAGTTGGGAGGGGAATCCAAAACGATGGACACATCATGACAGCCACAAGAACAAGGTGTTCGCAGAACGTGGTCCGACTTCGACCACGGCATCGTCGGAAAGGTTGGAGGCGTCTCGAGAAAGTTCATGCCACGTTGTTCAACTCATCTTGCTCTTCGCCTGGCAAGCGACATGATAAAAAGCAACTCAGTGTTCTGTTAAGAATAGGAAAGCTTATAGATCGATTATTAACCGCTAAAGAATCGGCATGACATGTTCGGAAATCGAAGAGACTGTGGGTCTCCGTTTTCAGGACAAACGCAGCACACATAATGTCTAACCAATGAGGAGGGATGAGATATGCCATTGTGGAAAGTTTATCATCCAGTCGGAGCGTTCACTGCCGAAGATAAAACGGCGCTGGCCAAGCGGGTTACGGAGGTGTATGCGCGTATCCCGATCCCTAAGTTTTATGTGGTGTTCATTTTTGAGGAGGTAGCCAAGGACTCCTGCTTTGTCGGTGGCGAGCCGCATAACAAATTTGTCCGGTTCAAGGTCGACCATATTGCTAGGACGTTACCTGGTCCGGTCATCAGAGAATGGTGGATGAGGACACTCGATGAGGTCATTGCTCCCTATGTAAAGGACAGGGGATATGATTGGGAGATTTCCGTTGACGAGACACCGTTCGATCTTTGGTCTCTTCAAGGGGAACTTGCTCCTCCTTTCGAATCTGCGGCTGAGAAGCGGTGGGTGAAGGAAAATAAGGCGAGCCCCTATACCTTAGCAGAAAAGCTTCCCGTCAATCTTATCCTCGCTCCTGGAATAGCGGACCGTTAGGTTCCGGCTGAGATGGCCGTGAGCGTTTGCGGAGAGCCGACCTCGTGAATGACACGTTAGAAGGCAAGAAACCCGAAGGCTTTGAGGCAGGGCCGACGGAGAATCCGGAAGATGAGAACGTCGAGATGGATCCCGATGATAACCTCCCTTGGCCGGACCCTGCGCTGATACTAAAATGGTGGGGCAAACACCAAAAAGAATTCACGAACGGGACACACTATCTGCTTGGCAAGCCGATCAGCATCGACTGGCTCAAGCAAGTGCTACGCAATGGTCGTCAACGCCACCGCGCCGTGGCCGCTCTTGAACTCGCCATGCGCCAACCCAGCATACCGCTCTTCAACACCAGCGCCCCCGGCTTTCGGCAGCAGGCGCTGCTTGGACTAGGACTGCAGTGATTTCCCGGTTCGCACGGCCACAATGCTCAGTCCGCGCGCTACAGGCTGGGTTTCCTTACCGAAGAATCACAAGTTGACGTGTAGCTACATCTATTATAGAATGTAGCGTCATTTGACGAGGAGGGTTCTATGTCGCACGTTGGGGTGCGTGAGTTAAAAAATCGGCTCAGTCGCTATCTGAAGCGAGTGCAGGAGGGAGAGGAAATCGTAGTGACGGATCATGGGCGGTCTGTGGCAAAGATCGTACCTGCAAAGAGTTCAGCGCTGAGACGGGGGCTTGAGCCATTACTGCGAGAAGGGACTGCGCGGTGGGCTGGAGGCAAGCCTCATGGGGCCAGCCACCGACCAGTGATTCGCCTGGGGTCTTTGGCGAACATGGTTGTCGAAGATCGGCGATGATGCTCTATCTGGATACGAGCGCGATGGTCAAACTGTATGTCGAAGAATCGATGTCATCGGAGGTTGTCGCAGCCGTGGAAGAGGCCGAAGCTGTGGCGACGTCGCTGATTGCGTATGCCGAGGCGAGGGCTGCGTTTGCGCGTGCTCGTCGAGAAGCGCGCCTGTCTGCACAAGCGTATCGACATGTCGTGCAAGAGTTTATCGAGGATTGGAACCGTTTCGTCGTTCTTGAAGTGACAGACCGGGTGGTGAAGCATGCGGGTGATCTGGCAGCCCAGCGTGCATTGCGCGGCTTCGATGCATTGCATCTAGCGTCAGCCATGGATCTGCGTGATCATCTGTCTATGCCCGTAACTTTTTTGGCGTTTGATCGTGCACTGACTCTCGCGGCGAAACGAGAAGCCCTGCAGATTCATCCATTCGGCGGGAAATAAAAAGGGGACATTCTACTTTATTTTCTTGATGTGATGGCCAAGTTTCTATAGATGACCGGCCATGCCACGCACGGCTCGGGCGTCAGTCGGGGGATTGTGCTATCACGTCATCAACCGAGGCAATACTCGCGGGGAGGTTTCACAAGCCAGAGGACTATGCCGCCTTCTGCCAACTCTTGCACTTTCGCCCCCGCAGGCGGCCTCCGAAACAAGTGGCAACGCAGCGGGTTGTTTGTCTTTCGCCTTACGACCGATACACGACGATTCCCTGCAGGCGGAGTGATTTTCCAGCACGAAACGCGTATCCTTCGGTGCGAACGAACAGCTCGGAGCGGTAAGAAATGCCTGAACTCAGTCGGTTCTTCGGTATTAGCATCACCATGTTCTATGATGATCATGCCCCGCCGCATTTTCATGTGCATATGGTGAGCATAAGGCTATAATGACCATTGATTCGCTGATGCTATTGGACGGTCACTTACCACCACGGGCATTAGGATTAGTCGCCGAGTGGGGTGCGCTTCATCAGGACGAGTTGAGAGACGACTGGTCACCCGCTGAGCAACGGGCACCGCTCAAGAAGATCAAGCCGTTGGAGTAGGGCTCATGCTGATAGATATCATTGAAGCTACACCGCTGGAAGGCTACCACGTCCGCTTCCGATTTGAAGATGGAGTGGTCGGCGAACTTGATCTCTCAGCCATTATACGGTTTGAGGGCGTCTTTGCCCCTCTCAAAGACCTCACTCGCTTCCAAGAACTTCGCGTGTACCCGGACTTGGGCACCATCTGTTGGCCGAACGGGGCCGACCTCGATCCTGCTGTCCTCTATGCACGTGTAACAGGAACGCCGATCCCGACATATGAGATTAAGACAGGCAGTCGCTAAGACGCACAGGGGTCACAAACGAGGTCAGGCATGAGGGCAGTCATATGGGGCCACATCTTGTAATACGATATTTGGTTGGGGCAGTATATGCCATGGCTCGTCCGCTCCGCATTGAATTCCCTGGCGCGCTCTATCATGTCACCTCGCGCGGCAATGCACGCCTTTCTCGCTTGGCGACCGCGGGATTTCGCGACAAATCGTCATGAGTTATGAGGGCTCGCAAGCTTGGCTGCATCCTGGCACAAAAGAAGATTGACGAAGTCTGGCGACTCACCCCTGAGCAGTGGCTGCTGATTACGCTTGAGCATTCGGACGCTGCTACCTTGTTTTACCGTGCTGGTTCCAAGAAGGATCAGCTGAAACTCCCTGGGTTCAAGGCCTCCGCGACACTCATATCTTCCATTCTCATCTTCTATCCTTTAATATAAAAGTCAGATATTCTTCTCGTTCGCATTCGCTGAATACCCTCGCAGGTTCCGGCTGTCGTAGTCGAGGTGGCTGCGTCGGCAGAGTAGGCTGCTGTGGGGGGGCGATATACGAATTGTTTTCAGGGAGGTACGATGCGCTATCGCATTGCCATTCACCAGTCGGAAGAAGGCTTTTCCGTTTCGGTTCCCGGCTTGCCAGGGTGCTGGTCGCAGGGCGCTACCGACGTCGAGGCGGTTGAGAACATTAAGGACGCGATTCGTGAATATCTTGGCGTAGTCGAAGAGCAGCTTCGCGGTGAAGAGATTCGCGAGATAGAAGTCGCCGTCTGATTGTGTCAAAGATTCCCACTCCCCATAAACACGTTGACAGAATGCCATACGGCGTGTAGCATGATGCCACTTGGCATTGAGAGGGATGTCTATGCTGAACACAGAAAGAATTGTGGAAACCCTGGGCGGCACACACACGCTGAAGCGAACCATCGGATCATGGGAAGACTTGCACCAACTCATTCTCGGAGGACTCCCCATCTCCACGTATACGCACTTACTTGCCGCCTTCTCGCTCACGGCGCACGAGGCGACCAACATATTCCACATTCCCACTCGAACGCTCGCTCGACGAAAGAAGGCGCGCCGTCTCGGACCGGATGAATCCGATCGAGTCTTTCGCTTTGCCCGCATTGCCACACGCGCGAGTGAGGTCCTGGGGTCTGAGGACAAAGCACGGCTCTGGTTGCACCGGCCTAATCGGGCACTTGGGAATCTTCTTCCACTCAACCTGCTTGCCACAGATGCGGGAATCGAGCAGATCGAAACCGTACTCGGACGCCTCGAACACGGCGTGTACAGCTGATGAAAGTCTGGCGTCTTGCCAGAGCCGCGTATACGACTCCGAACGGCGAAGGCGCGAAAAAATATGGTGGCCGATGGACTCCCTCAGGCCTGGCAGTGGTCTACACCTCAGAATCGTTAGCGCTCGCCGCGGTTGAGGCTCTCGTTCATGCGGAGAGTGACCTGTTGCCCGACGATCTCGTCATCCTTTCGGCAAACATCCCAGATACCCTCCCCATTCGGATTATCGCACCAGACGACCTTCCCGGCGGCTGGCAGAACATTCCTGCCCCACGAACACTGCTAACAATTGGAGTGGACTGGTTACGCACCAACCGTGAAGTTGGACTCCGCGTGCCCTCTGCCGTCGTCCCCCAGGAGTGGAATATTCTCCTCAACCCGGCGCATCTGGATTTTTCAGCGATCGAATGGACCAGCGAAGGGTCGTTCCACTGGGATTCACGCCTCAAACGAAACGTGAAACGCTAAAAATCAGGACCACAAGACTCACCAAACGAGCCAGATCAGCCGGTGGCACCTTGAGCTGCGGCGGCAACCGAACGGTTTCGTCGTTCATTCGCTCTCGGATAAGCCCGCTCACATCGACGGACGCCCGATGGCAAGAGGCGAATCACATGCCATCACGATCGGCACGAAGATCCGCCCTATCCCACTCCAGCGCATCCGGAGAGACAACGCTCTCTACCCGACCCTCCTCTCACAGCAATCCCTCTGACCTTTCCCCTCAAGACTGAGTGTTTTCGCCTCACGAAAAGTGTATCCTTCAAGACTGAGAAAAGCATGAAAGCCATCCGTCTGTATGAGGAGTAACGGTGGTCCAGTCGGCTGAAGGAGAGCGTGATGTATAGCCTCTCGCATGACATCACGCTCCAACGAGACGTCACGCAGAAAGGGGGCATCAGATGAAGGGAACATGGATTGCACTTGGACTCTGCTTATCGGTAGTCGCTGCGGGCTGTAGTAGTAGTGAGAAGGCAGAAATCAAAGAAGACCGGCTGACGGTCGGCACGGTCCAAGGAGAGATCAAAGTCGGCATGCCGGCCTCTCAGGTCGCGGAGTTGCTCGGCAGCCCGAACATCGTCACGACAGATGACAAGCGTCGCGAAGTCTGGATCTACGACAAGGTCTCGACCGATCGGGTGGATGTGGCCAATTCGTCCTTTGCCGGCATCATTCTCATCATGGGTACCAAATCGAGCGAAAAGTCCAGCTCCACACGGCAACGCACCCTCACCATCATCATCAAGTACGATGAAGAGAAAAAGGTCCGCGACTTTGCCTACAACTCTACGCAGTTCTAGCAAGCGCGGCCGTCCCGGAATGCGGCGAGCCCTCCTGGGGGGGACATGTCTTCTCCTTTCAAGCCAACTCGCCGGGTGTGTCACACCTACCCAGCCGGTAGAACTCTTTCAGCTCACGGAGGAGAGTCCGCGCAATAAGGCCATGCAGACCCGCTTCTTCGAAACCAAGGATGAAGTGGAGTTGCTGTCCGCCTCAGCCGCCGTCCTGCAGGATCTCGGGTTTCAGGTGGAGGAGAGCGTGCAGGACGTGGGATTCCTGCGAGCCACCAAAGAACGGAGCGCTCGAGAGTACGGTCAGGACATCGGTCGATTGTTCACCTTCTTACTCTCCTTGGGCGGTTTCATCATGCCCGTGGACCTCCACCAGAAAATCGCGGCCACACTCATCGCGCGGCCGATCAACCTGGAGGCCACGCGCCAGGAAGTCAGGATCATCTTCTATCGGGTCGTTTGGAAGGGGGATGGCCAAGCCGATCGCCAATACATTCCGCCAGGCCAGCAAAAGATGGAAATGCTTCGCGATCCGGTGATGTACCAGCAATTCTTTGCCAAACTTTCGAAGGCGGTCTTTCTAGAAGCCTATACGCTCTGATCAAGAAACCATGAGGCACACCGTGCGAGCAATCTCGGGCATTATCCTCATCGCGGGGACCTTGCTTCTGCAGGGGTGCGCGGCTCCGGAGCCGAGCCAGGACTTACTCGCGCTGACCGAAGCGCAGATGAAGATCCGAAGCATTCAGACACGCGCCTTCGACGTGAAGGACCGCCAGCTAGCCATGCGCGGGGTCATCGCCGCGCTGCAGGACTTGGGCTTCATCATCGAACGGGCGAACGAACCCTTGGGACTGGTCACGGCCGCCCGCTTCGCCGAGCCGAACTTTAACGACGTCGTCGGCGTCACCGTCACCGTGCGCCAGCAAGGGGAAAGCCGCATGATGATCCGAGCCAATGCCATTTACAACAACAAGCCGATCGAAGACCCCAAGGTGTATCAGAACTTCTTTGCCGCCCTCGAACGGTCGCTCTTCATCACCAAGGAGTAAGCACGTGGAGCAAGTCGAGCCGGACAATGGGAAACAAGCCGGCTGGACCTCACAGACACACGGCATCGCCGTCACGTTAGCCATCGGGCTATGCTTGTTGCTGCAGGGCTGCCCCACGCCTTACGAATGGCGCCATCAAGACCAGTGGGACTCGCGGGAACAGATTTGGCTCTCGGAGGAAAGCCAAGTCAAGCTGCGCGCTGCTCAATCGCGCGTATTCGAGACCGCAGACCGACGACGGACGATCGAAATCATCGTCGCAGCCATGCAGGACCTCGGGTTCATGGTCGAAGTCTTGGATGAGGAGCTTGGCATCGTCTCAGGCAAGAGGTTCGAACCACTCGAACGGCCCAGTGTCGGCACGGATCCCTACTACCACCTCTACGATGATCAAAGCCTCCTGATCTTCACCAAGTCCTATCACACGTGGGGCCCCTTCTGGCACCGCAATGACCTCGTCCGGCTCACCATCACCGTGCGCAAGCGGAACGAAACACAGCTCGTCGTGCGCGCCAGCGCCCAATACTACTTGCGCGCCGTCGAAGATCCGGTCCCCTATCAGAAGTTCTTCCGCACCCTGGAGCAGGCCCTCTTTCTCCAGAGCCAGTTCGTGGACTAACCCGGACTATTCATGATTGCCTCGTCCGATCCTCTCGCCCGGCGGAGCTTTTCTCGTTCGGCCTCTTCGACGGACTGAGCGTTCGCACGCGTCGGCCTTACGTGCGAGAAGCCCCGGCGGGCTTCGGTCTCGAACGCCTCGCGACGGCATTCATGAATAATCCCGGCTAAACCCTCTACGCCTCCTGCATCCGCACGAACTGGCGTGCGGCGATCAGGTCCTGCCTGGTGCAGAGCTGCTTCTCACGCAACAGATGCTCCAGCGCCGCAATCCTGGCAGTCATCTCCGGCAACACAATATCTATCTGCTCGCGCAGATCCTGCAGCCGTCGGCTCAGCCCCACATTTCCTCGCTTCTCAACGGATCCCTTCTTCGCCCGACCAACCGTTCGACCTTGCACCCGCTTCCGTGGAACAATCCTCTTGATTGACATGCTTCCCTCCAGGTTGAGAACTCTCCTCTACCCGTCTATACAGAGCCGGTCCCATGCGACGCCAGGCCTCTATCCAAGATTCATGATACATCGGAACACCCGCACTAGCACGAGGCCAAAACACCTTTATTTATTATACGATTTAGCGATTGACGCTCTAACAATTTCCATCACGCTGTGCATAAGTGTGATCTTCCAAGCGGCACCCCACAATCTGATGTCCAGTTCAAGTAAGAAATTCGCACAAGGCAAAGGAATAGCTATTGCTTGTGGAAAAGCCAAAAAATTATACGTCAAGCCACAAAATATAGTGGGTCTCTTTAAGAGGACACAATGCCCATTTTTCAGGCAAACAGCTGACAGGTCTCTCCATTTAAGCCTTTTCTCAATCGATACGCCTATCATACACAGGGTTATCCACAGAAGTTGGGGAACTCCATATCAGAGCCATATACACTCAATGAAGATAGAGCCGCAGGGTGAATTTCGATCAAGCTGACGGAAAATTATTGCGAGCGATCCTGGAATTAACAACCACAGGTCTGGCGTATGAGGGAAAGCCACTGTATCGCCCTACAAGATGATCGACCACACGCGATAGAAATCCAACCTGTCCCCATCGCTTCTTTCTCGCGGATCTCGCATGATGGTCCATGCACACGCTGGTCCGAGCGTGAAGAGGAATATCCATCAACCGTAAAACTCTAACCCCTGTCGCTTGCCTCCCTAATCAGCGATCAACCATCTGCTATAGGCTCCAATCTCCTCGCCCGTACGTTTCACCTCCTCTGAAAGGCAGGATGATTTCTCCAGGGGAAACCAGTATTCTTTACAGTCAACGAGTGCGCCGGGTGAAACCCAACTTGTATTGTTTCCGTGGGAACAAGAAAGGGAATCCATGACTTCGACCGCAGGCAAGACCGCATCACGTCAATTTAAGACGCTCCTCATGTGGGAGCAACTGGAATTCATCTGTGAACGAACGACGAGATACGAACGACCTACGAAGAAGTGCCTCCTGCGCCGCCTGAGCCTCTCGCCAGGCCCGGTACTGCTTACTCGAACGAAACCTCCCCGTCTTCCCGTAGATACAGCAATGGTTGGTGCCATCTGAGTCGTCCCATCATTGACATCAGTTCTCCATCACCATCGATCTCGCTCTTACATTACCCTCAACAGCGTTCCGGACTGTACCCATGAGGGCACGATCTCAAGCTCTGTTATCCCGAATGATACATGGCTGAATCTCTTTCGGTACGTATTCAACATTTCTCTCAAAGGCTTTCCCCTATTTATCCAATTAATTGCTGGTGAATCTCCAATGCCACATCTGGCATAGAACTCGCTGTATCTATAGATCAGTGGTCAGCGATGAACAACAAGGTGGCGCTCAGTGTTGTCGAGGAGGGTCAAGTATCAGGGTGCAGGTGATTCAACGGCTCGCCGATGGCCATCGGGATGAGGAGTATCTCCTGCTCATGATTCTGACCGCTTTCTTGTCCGAACCATGAATGGAAATCACCAACTGCGAATCTACGCTGAGCGACAATTGGACAGCCTGCAGACCGAAGCGTATGATGATTCATCATATGATCCGGTGATCATGCTGCATCATACTGATAGGGAGAACCGGGCTATGGCTTCGGTATTTTCCTACTATGCGCCCTCCGTCGACTACTCCAGCGATCTTAATGACCAGATGACTGAGTCGCCTCGTGCAAGTCACTGCTTCCACTCCCCTCTTTATATTCCCGACTCCGGTTTGACGGTCGAACTGGTCCACCTACTCATACGTACGATTGTGCAGTCACGTATCCGCAATCCATCTCACCCCTTCATGGAACCGCGGCGAATGATGCCGACCGGTCCACGAAGAAACCAAGGAGGTTTCTATGACATCTTCCAACAAGTTGCGACAGGGAGTGCTCATGCTGGTGCTCGGGTTGGGCGTCACCGGCTTTGCCGGGCCGAGCAGAGCGGAGACGGATGGGACGGCATTTAATCTGCCCGTAGAGACGGTGGCCGACTATCTGTACGCCCTGATTGAAGCGGACCGTGAGGTGTACACCAAGCACGTCGTTGAACGGATGCAGATCAAAGGGGTGGTCGTGGCCTCGGAGAACTGGGAGGAGAAAAATACCCTGCCTCTCCCAGCTCAATTCCTGATGGAGTCTGGCCGCGTCGTGGCAAGGAAAGGGCTCGGCATACAGTATCGATTGATTAGCCTCTGGCCGATCAACAAGCGGAATGGCGCCTCAAGCGAGTTTGAGAAGATAGGCCTGGGGACTATTCTCACTCATCCGACCAAACCCTATACCGGTTTTGTGAAGGAAGGAGGAACCCGTTACTTCCAAGCCGTCTATCCGGACCTTGCTGTGGCCCAGGCTTGCATCGGCTGCCATAATTCCCATCCGGACAGCCCCAAACGAGACTTCAAGATCAATGATGTCATGGGAGGGTTGGTGATCAGTATACCGGTGAAATAGATATTACTAGTGCGGGGGCTCGCCATCTTTGGAACTCCCAGACGTGGTGTTGCCCCGCCGCATGGCTCCGCGCGCCTTTCTCGCTTGGCGGCTGCGCGATTTTGCGATGAACCGTCATGAATCATATGGGCTAGTCGCCTGAATTCTTGATTGGAGCAAGCGGGTGTCCATTCTCCGACATACACTTCCAAAACTTAAATATCTCTCTATCTATGCCGACCGTGTTGACGATGCTTCCGGCCACATTCGCACTGAAGCGGCCCCCCGGCACTTCGCTCTCGACCGTCTTCATGCAAAGATCGACCATGCGTTCAAGTTCACGCCGTTGTGTGTCTGAGGGATTTAAAACGAATGGCACAGTTTTAAAAGACTTTCTATCGGGTGCTTCTGTAGTGAGTGGCTCGGCAACGTTGACCATCACCGAACTGAACGCCAAGAACATCGCTGCAGCAATCGCGAGAAATATAAATGGGTCAGTTCGTGTTTCAAGTTTCACGTTGCGCGATTCTAGTTCGTTGACAACTTGAAACTAGAAACTCGAGACCTGAAACGTTTGAACAAGATTCTCTTCACGGAACCGCGCTTTCGTGAGATTCGCGACATATCATGTAAAAATAATGCGGGCTACGGATTCTTCACGCACCGGAACCCGGGGAAGTATAGACTCCTGAACGACGGGGGATCCCAGTACCGATCTGATGATCGTAGGTTTCGCGCACTGGTGTTCCAGGCGCCGCCACGGATCACTTTGAATCCGCCTGTTGGCGGCCCTTCCGGATTTTGCTGCGGACTGTTCTTGTAATAGTCAGTGTCATACCAGTCGCTGACCCATTCCCAGACGTTCCCGGCCATGTCATAAATACCATAGGGACTCTTGCCGTTTTCGAACGTTCCCACCGGCGCCAATGCCTCATAGTTGTGCGATCCTGTTTTCCCATAGTTCGCGTGGAGCGGCGTCGGTGGATCGTTGCCCCACGGATAGAGGCGGCCATCCGTCCCTCGCGCCGCCTTTTCCCACTCCGCCTCTGTCGGCAGGCGCTTGCCGGCCCATTTGCAGTATGCAGCCGCATCCGCCCAATCCACATTGGCGACCGGGTACTTCTGATGTGTCGGCTGATTCATCGTCTTCCAGTCCAAAGGTGAATTGAACCCTTCCGCCCGCAGAAACTCCGCATACTGCCTCACTGTCACTTCGTACACATCCATGGAAAATGCATTCACCTGAACCTTGTGCGCCGGTCGTTCGTCTGCATCACCATCCTGACTCCCCATCGTAAATTCCCCCGCCGGTATCGACACCATTGAGCCCTCTGGCGGCTTGGTTGATACGGACTTCTCCTGGCTCTGTTTCTGCCCCGTGGGCAATTCTTTAGCCTCCTTCTCAACGGGTGGAGCGGCCATCGCCGGGTAAGCCGCGAGCCCGAGCAGCGCAAACAGCACAAACATCCATCTCATGAACCGCCTCCGCTTTCTGCTGTAGAAACCATGACACCCCCCTCGCGTAGTCCGATGGGCGGAAACTATAAAGCCTCACACCTCAGAAAAACAACCGGGCAAGGTTACAGAACTGTCCAATTGAGCCTGCATTATTCATGAGCATTTCTGCGGTAGTCGCCGATGCTCAGGCGAAAGGCACAGGGCCAGAGGCTATGGCCTCCACGCAACTTCGCCTCGAAACGTGATGAATAATAAGATGTGGGCCAGGGCCTACGGATTTTTCGCGCACCGGAACCCGTTGAGTCCCTGGTCCGTCGGCGTAATAAGGCTCCGATTCGCGGAGCGTATGGCCCGCGGATTGCTATACCAGGACCCGCCACGAATCACTTTGGTCCCACCCGTTGACGGTCCTGTCGGATTCTGCGACGGGCTGGTCTTGTAATAGTTATAGTCATACCAGTCGCTCACCCATTCCCAGACATTCCCGGCCATATCATAGATGCCATAGGGACTCTTGCCCGTTTCAAACGAGCCTACCGGAGCCAATACCCCGTGATTGTTCCACTCCGGTTTCCCAAAGTTTGCGTGAAGCGGCGTCGGAGCATCGTTGCCCCACGGATAGACGCGGCCATCCGTCCCCCGCGCCGCCTTCTCCCACTCCGCCTCTGTCGGCAGGCGCTTGCCGGCCCATTTGCAGAAGGCGGAAGCATCCGTCGAATCCACATTGGCCACCGGGCGCTTTTGATGCGCCGGTTGATTCATCGTCTTCCAATCCGAAGGCGGATCGATCCCTTTGGCCTGCAGAAAGGCCGCATACTGCCCCACCGTCACTTCATACACATCCATGGAAAAGGCATCCACATAGACCTTGTGCTCCGGTTGTTCGTCTGAATCTCCTTTCGCACTTCCCATCATGAACTCCCCCGCCGGCACTACCACCATCGACCCCTCCGGCGGTTTGGCCGCCGCAGGCGTCTCCTGACTCGGTTTCTGCCCCGTGGCCAATTCCTTAACCCCCTTCTCAACGGGTGGCGCGGCCATCGCCGGGTGAGCAGCGAGTCCAAACAACGCAACCAGTGCAAGCATCATTCTCATGAACCGCCTCCACATTCTGTTGAAGAAACGATGACACCCTGTCCGCCCATAGCCTAATCGGCGGAAACTATAAAGCTTCACACCTTAGGAAGGCAACCACTACGACGATCGTTACACGTAATACGTGAAAGATGAACCGTGTCCCATTGGGGAGATACGCGCCTATGGCTATTGATACATAGCTGGTGGCAAAGACGCCCACTCTCCATTTCAAACCATACGCTATCCGCTATAGGCCATATGTTCTGTTATTTGGGTGAGAGGTCGGAGTGGCTAGTTAAGCCACTCATCACACGATCGTCTGCTCACATGGCGATTGCAGCCCAGAGATTCATAACAATCCACATGACGGCTGCAATCGCGAGCAGCAGAAGCACGACGGTGCCGCCGATAATGCCGGCCACATACAGTCTGGCCTGTTGCGTTTCTTGATACGGTTGAGTTGCGGCCCGCCGCAGTAGTTCTGCATTTCTTGCGTGACTTCGAAACCAGATGGAGAAGAGATCGCCGATAATGGGGATAGCGCCGACCGTCCCATTGATGAGGAGGTTCAGACTCATTCGCGTGATAACGATCTGCGGCACGTGAAGCCGCGCGGCCATTATCAATATGACGGTCCCGATGAGATTGGCCAGCATGTCACCGATGCCGGGGATCAGCCCGAGTAACGGATCGAGTCCCACATAGAAAGGTGTGCCAGGAATTTTGACGGTTGTATCCAGAATCTTGGCTAATAGTTCGGCCATCGCCACCATGGCTTCTCGTTGAGGATCGGGAGATGGAGGCTCTGGGGGGAGATGCGGGGCTGGGTCAGCCACGATATGACCGAGCGGTATGCTCTTTAAGCCAACAGCGATCCATGACAACGAGCAGACCAGCTTGTTTGGCGAGAGCGGCAGCGGCTTCGTTGACAATTCCCTCTTGAAGCCAGATGGCCTTCACACCTTTGACGATAGCTGCTTCGACGACAGGCAATACATCCTCAGCCTCACGGAACACGTCCACAAGATCAATTGCGCCTGGCACAGCCATGAGTGAAGGATACGCCGACTCGCCGAGGACGTTCGTCTCATTCGGGTTCACCGGGATGACTCGATAGCCCTGGGTCATCATGTAGCTCGCCACCGCATAGGATGGGCGTGCCGGATTCGACGACAGTCCCATCACAGCTATCGCACGGCAGTCCTTGATGATTCGTGTAATCGTAATCTCATCCGCGTAGCTCATGGGATTGAACAGTATCATGAGATACACGGCGGAACAATTCTAGGTGAGCGAACAAACAGCCCGTAGGGTGTTCAAAAAGTCCTCCCATCAAGGCCGCAGCGAGTGAAAGCGTACCCTCCGGGGTACGTTGAGGGTCTGAACGATGCGAGAACGAAGCCCGGTGAAAGGCGCGTCCAGGCGCGACGGGGTTGGGCGGGTGAGAACAGCGTCTTTTTCAACACCCAGTTGTTGAAGGATTCGCCCCTTGACGACATGACAGAGATAGGTCATATCACCACTGCCATCCCCGGCCTGATGCAACACCCTACGATGGAGGTCTCTATGCGCGCACGGTCGATTCGCTCAGGTCACGCCTTCGTGAGGCGGTTGATTCTCGTGTCGCTCCTGCTATTCCCCTGGACTGTTCTGGCAGAAGAAGGAGTGACGCTCCCCCTCTCGAAGATTGTGCTCTACTCAAGCGGCGTGGGGTATTTCCAGCATGACGGAGTGGTAAACAACCGAATGCAACTTGACCTTCGCCTGCATGCAAACCAGATCAATGACATGCTGAAGAGTTTAGTCGTACAGGACTTCGGCGGCGGCAGAGTCTCGACCGTCACCTACGGCTCACACGATCCCGTAGCCAAAACACTCGGCGGTTTCGGCATCAACCTGAACGGCAATCCAACCCTGGGACAAATCCTGACCCAAGTCCGGGGGGAGCCGGTTGAACTCACCGCGCCCAATCCCATCGTCGGCACGTTGCTCGGAGTGGAAAAGAAAACGGAGTCCATCGGCGAGGGCTCGCAACACCGTATCGTGGAGCAGGAATATGTCACGCTCCTAACAGAAGATGGGTTCCGCTCGCTCTCGTTGGCAAACATACAGCGCATCAAATTGACCAATCCCGCGTTGAATGCTGAACTGCATCAGGCGCTGGCCGCACTCGCAACGAATCACGATGCCCAGAAGAAAACGGTCTCGATTACCTTCGACGGCACCGGGAGCCGCCAAGCCCGTGTCGCGTACCTGACGGAAACCCCGGTCTGGAAGACCACCTATCGACTCGTCTTAGATGAGGACAAGGCGCCCTATCTGCAAGGCTGGGCCATTGTGGAAAATCAAACCCCACAGGACTGGAACAACGTGAAACTCTCGCTTGTTTCGGGACGGCCCATTTCCTTCACCATGGATCTGTATCAACCGCTCTACAACCCACGTCCAGTCGTCCAGCCTGAGCTCTACGCCAACCTCAAACCCCAGACCTACGGCGATGCGATGGATGAACTCAAACCAATGGCTTCTGCCCCTCCATCTCGTAGCGAGATAAAAAAAGAACGATTACTCGGCAAGATGGCCCAAGAACGCTTCAGTGATCGCTCAAATGTACCAGCTGAATCAGCCGTCGCCGCCGAGATGGGAATGGGTCGGCTCGGACGAAGGCGTGGCCCCCATGGCGATGGGCCGAAGACAAGGGCGAGCTGTTTGAATATCGTATCGACCAGCCCGTTACCCTCGCCAAACACACCAGCGCGCTGCTGCCCATCATCGGCCAAACACTCCAGGGACAGAAAGTATCGCTCTACAATCAGAGCGTCAATGCGAAACATCCACTGAACGGGTTTCGGCTAAAAAACACATCGACCCTTCATTTGATGCAAGGCCCCATCACGCTCTTCGACAGCGGAACCTATGCCGGCGATGCACGCATCGAGGATCTTCCTCCTGGACAAGACCGGCTGATCAGCTATGCGCTCGATCTCAAGACCGAAGTGGAACCTAAACTCGAAGGCGGCACGCAAGAGCTTGCAACCGTCTCGCTGAAGAAAGGCACGATGCTCATCTCGCGCCGTTTAGTCGAAGACCGGACCTATCTCGTAAAGAATCGCGACACTAAAGCCAAGACCGTCCTGATCGAACAGCCCTATCGTGCAGACTGGAAACTTGCCGAACCGAAGGAGCCGACAGAACGGACGCGCGACCTCTACCGCTTTAGCCTCGCAGTCGATCCAGGGAAAAGCGCAACGCTCCGCGTCAAGGAAACGCTGCCCCTTCAGGAATCGATCCTCTTAATGGAAAGCGGCATCGACCAAATCGCCTATTACCAGCAAGCGAAGGAGGTCAGCCCAAAAGTGAAAGAGGCGCTCCAACGCGTGGTGCAATTGCGCAGCAAGCTGGACGATGCACGCGCCCAACGGACACGCCTAGACCAACGCACTACCGAGATCACGGCGGAACATGCTCGCATCCGCGAGAACATGCAGCGGCTCCAGCAGAACTCCGATCTCTATACTCGCTATGTCAAGAAGTTGGACCAGCAGGAGACCGAGCTGGAGAACCTGCGCAAGGAGAT
Organism: uncultured Nitrospiraceae bacterium; assembly: GCA_963821465.1. Taxonomy (GTDB): domain Bacteria; phylum Nitrospirota; class Nitrospiria; order Nitrospirales; family Nitrospiraceae; genus Palsa-1315. The sequence continues at coordinate 36,942 of CAWGDV010000025.1, forward strand.
CGAGCGCCTCAAAAACATGGAAGAAGAACATCGGCGGGAATTGCAGAACTACGTGATGAACCTGGACATCGCCTAATCCTGTTAGGCGAAAAACCGCCGGATATCATCTAGGGGTGCGCAGCCGACAAGAAGATAATCCTCCGGCGAGACAATGAGGGGAACTCCGGCCTGGCCTGTTAGATGCCAGGCTGATTCCCACTCTTGAGCCACCTGACGATCTCGCCATCGATCGTCCCCATACTCTCAGGTGAGCCTCCTGCCTGCTCGACCAGTTGCTTGAGCACCTCCGGATCAGAGATATCCCTACCCTCACACCAGAAGGCCCGATACGTCTCACGCACAAAGGTCATCATATGCGATGGATCACGCCGTAGAAGTGCCACCGCTTGTTCGATCGCCGGTCTCGTATTAGGCTTACCAGGAGGGAGCGCAATGGGCAGCCCTGGCGCCAGCCGCTGCACAACCGTGACTTCGTGGCGCAGTTCAGCGCCCAACGAACCCTGCCATGGCTTCATTGGACGAGGCAGATGTGAGGCATGCTGCACACCTCGCCATTCACAGAGCGCGAGCAAGTTCATCTCGTGCAGCCGTTCGTGCATCGCATAACAGAACGGACAGTTGAAGTCGCTGTAGAGGGTATAGGGAACCGTCATAGTCTAGGTACCACTCAGAAAATCGCTATACAATAGCGTATGACGTCCCAAAAATACCAATAGTCACTCACAATTATTGTCATAACCCACGAATCTGGCATTCGCTCAAAGAGGTATGGTATGTGAGCGCATGCCGACGCCCTCTGTCTTGCTCCTTATCCCTCCGCTCACTCAACTGAATACCCCCTATCCCTCCATCGCCTATCTCACGGGGTTCCTCCGTAGCCGAGGAATCAAGGCCTCCCAAGCCGATCTCGGCATCGAGATGGTGCTCCGGCTCTTTAGTCGATCGGGGCTCCAGACCCTGTTTGAGCAAGTGCGCGAGCGTGAAAAAGAATTGCCCGGAGAAGCCAGACAGATGCTGGCGGTTGAGCCGGCCTATCTGAATGTCATAGACCCAGTCATTGAATTTCTCCAAGGGCGCAATCCTTCATTAGCCTTACTCCTCGCCCGTCCAGGATTTCTTCCCCAAGGTCCCCGGTTTGCCGGCCATAGAGGAAACACGGCCTCATTCCGTGCCTTATCGGAGCAGGATCGCGCGAAACGGTTCGCGACCTTGTATCTCGAAGACCTGGCCGATCTGGTCCAAGCGACCGTCTCTCCCCATTTTGCCCTGAGCCGCTATGCCGAACACATCGCCCGAGCATCCTCATCGTTCAACACCATTGTCGAGGCGGTTGCCGTCCCTCCGACATTAACGGATCGATTCATGCTCGAGTCCATGTGGGAGCATCTCAATCACCTCAATCCTTCGCTCGTCTGCCTGACCGTCCCCTTTCCCGGGAACCTCTATGGCGCGTTTCGCATGGCCTCCTCTATCAAGAGTCAACGACCCGACATCGCCATTGCCCTTGGCGGCGGGTATGCCAACACAGAGCTTCGACGTCTTTCTGACCCCCGCGTATTCGACTACGTCGATTATGTCACCCTCGACGACGGGGAACGGCCACTGCTTTCGTTGATCGAACATTTGGAGGGGTCCAGACCGCGCACGCAACTCTGCCGGACCTTCTATCGGGACAAGGACCGAGTGGTCTTCGCAAATGATACATCCGATCGGGAATTCAGCATGGATGAGGTCGGCTGTCCGACCTATTGCGGCCTGACCTTGGATCGCTATCTCACGATCTTAGACAGCACGAACCCGATGCATCGCCTCTGGTCGGAAGGCCATTGGAACAAACTCACGGTCGCCCACGGCTGTTATTGGAAGCAATGCACATTCTGCGATGTCGGACTCAACTACATCAGCCGCTATGAAATGACGCCGACCGATCGGCTCATCCAGCAGATCGAACAACTGATCGCCGAGACAGGCTGCCGAGGGTTCCACTTTGTCGATGAGGCAGCGCCTCCCGCTGCCTTAAAATCACTCGCCTTGGCGTTATTGGAACGGGGCATCACCATTTCGTGGTGGGGCAATATCCGCTTTGAAGAAGCGTTCTCGCCGGACCTCTGCTGCCTCCTGGCAGCCTCCGGCTGCATCGCCGTGACGGCAGGACTCGAAGCGGCCTCAGACCGTCTGCTGGAGAAGATCAAGAAAGGGATCACCGTCGATCAGACTGCGCTCGTGGCGGCGGCCTTCAAAGACGCAGGCATTCTCATTCATGCCTATCTCATGTACGGGTGTCCCTCTGAGACGGTGCAAGAAACGATTGACTCACTTGAACGGGTGCGGCAATTGTTCGCGGCAGATCTGATTCAATCCGCCTTCTGGCATCGCTTCACCGCCACAGCCCATAGCCCGATCGGGCTCAAGCCGGCTGCCCATGGACTACGCATCCTCGGACCTGAGTTTCAGGGCTTTGCGGAGAATGATCTCCAGCACCAAGACCAATCCGGCGAGACGCCGGAGTGGATCGGCGAAGGTTTGCGCCGGTCGATACTGAATTACCTCGAAGGGAGCGGGCTCACGCTCGATGTCCGCCAATGGTTCGACCATTCCGTGCCAAGGCCACGCGTCTCCCCCACATGGGTACGTCGTCTCCTCAAGGGCCGAATTGTTGAAGATGACCCACTGGCAGAACGGCGGTTCGTCTGGCTCGGCGGGCAACCAGTCTGTGAACCTGTCGGAAGAAGGATGCGACTCATTCTGCCTGGGCATACCAGCGATCAGGCCGTCACCGTCTCCAACCAACAGGCTCAGTGGCTTGATAGTCTGATTCGACAATCGACACCTCAAAACAACCCATCGAATCCCTACCCCCTGCTCCGGAAAACGAAAACCACATTTCCAGGTACCGCAAAGGAGTTTGAGATTTTCATCGGTACGACCTCCTGGGAAAAAGTTCGCGCCGCCGGCCTGCTGCTCGTATAGAGCCGACCGGACCCAGCGTCTTATAAATTCTCAATCGCCTTCCCCGACCTTTCCCCGACCCTCGACTTGATTCTTGTCATGCATCATGAGACGTTACCGTCCATAAGAAGGAGAACGTACCTATGATCCTACTCCAGACCGCTGGGCTGTTCATTCTCACGGCTCTCGCTGAGATCGTTGGCTGCTTTCTCCCGTACCTCTGGCTTCGCAAGGACGGATCGATCTGGCTCTTGGTTCCGGCAGCGCTCAGCCTCGCCGCCTTTGTCTGGCTCCTCACTCTCCACCCCGCCGCCAGCGGACGGGTCTATGCTGCTTATGGCGGTGTCTATGTGGCAACGGCCCTCGTCTGGCTGAAGGTCGTGGACGGCGAGAAGCTCTCCGTCTTCGACTGGACTGGAGCCGGAATCGCCTTGCTCGGTATGGGGGTGATCGTCTTTGGCTGGACCGGGAAGGAGTAAAACGAATGACTCACTGCCCCCCGATCAAGACATCATTCCGAACTGAACTCATCACTGAGCACTTCAACTATGCCCTGCGAACATTCGGATGAGAGCGACGGCCGGCTCGGTCAAAAGGCAGCCTCGTGGGACATTACATTCCCGACTCAACTTGTGTAAAACAATCTTTGAAACGTGCGAGATTCAAGAATTAATCTATGAGGTGGATGGTGTCAGCTTCAACCAGTAGGGCAGTTTGGGTAATCACCCTCATTGCCTCCGTCGCAGTGAGTGGCTGGATGTCAGTTAACGCAGAAGAAGGCCAATTTGGAACCCCGAAAGGCGTGGAAGGGACTCGAATTTTCAAAGCCACTGAGCATCCGTTTTACAGCGGCGAGTTTCACCTCAAAGGCGAACGGACCACACTCATCGGCAGTATGCGAGATTCTCCGCCCTGGGACCACCTCGACTATGCAGGGAAGCACCTGAATGCTGTGAAAGGCACTATTACCATCGACGTCAACGAACTAACCAATACAGGACAGGTGGTGGCCGAGTTTGTCGAGGGTTCCGACAGGTATCGAATCGTCTTTGATCGGTTTGCTGCGAAGGCTCCGTTTCAGGATGGAGGGATCGCCACTAGAATTTATGAACACGGCGATTCGAACAACGGCGATCCGCTGTATCCAAAAACGTGGCTCTATCTTGGCGCGTGGGGCACCGCCACCATGCAAAAGAACGATCAGGTGCTCTACAAGGACTATGATGCTCATTTCATGGTGATGGAACGATCCCGCGATCCAAAAACCCATGAGGTTCACTATCCGGTCAAACGGACTCTGCCTGGTGGAGAAACCGATCCAGCTGCAATGGAAATCGATCTCTGGGTCCGCTCGAAAGAACAAAACCCGAACAACTTTCCTCCATTTGAAACATTTGTCCATCTCTGCTGGGAGGAAGTCACCTGGCGATAAGGAGAAGGGATTTCGTCCAATGGAAAAGAAAACATTCGAACGCTTACAGACGTTCTCACCGAACAGTTTCGTTCGGAAGCGGATCTGGCAGACGGCTACGCTCCATTGCAACATATACTGCTTTGAGCCAGGCCAGCAGAATAGCCTGCATCGCCATCCGGTCTCTGATGAAGTCGTATTTTGCTTAGAGGGTGAAGGGATTGTGGCCGTTGGGACAGAGCATCAACCCATCAAAGCGGGAGAGACCGTATTGGTCCCGATGAATACCCCTCATGGGTACATCAATACGAGCCTGGACCGCCGCATGATCGTCAGCGTGGTTCAATGTCCACTCCCGGTCGAGCATGTACCGGTCGAACCCGGTGATGTATCCACCAGGATCAGGCCCTAACACACGCGTCATCTCTGTACACGTACAAAGATGTTGAAGACGGCTCATCTGCGCATGCTCCTGCTTCTCGCCGTGGCGATTGCAATCCCGACGGTCGGCTTCTCGCTTGAGAGCGTGACCCGCGTGTGGACCTTTGACGATGACCCACCGCAGAGTCTTCCTCCCGAGTTCCATGTGGGCACGCTGTTCGATGGGCGGCCTGCTGGGGAATGGAAGATCCTCCAGACCGAGATGGCGAGGAGCGGGAATCACGTGCTTGCTCAGCTCATGGGAAAAGGCGCTGAGCACGCGTATAAGGTCGTGCTGATTCAAGACACGACCATGACCAATCTGGAAGTGCGCGCCTCTTTCCTGCCCATTTCAGGCCGAGCGGATATGGGAGGCGGCCTGATCTGGCGGGCGACGGATGATCGGAACTACTACCTGACGAGGGCCAATCCGCTGGAGCAGAATATTCGGGTGTACCGAGTCGTCAAGGGAATCCGGCACCTGTTACAAAACTTCGACCGGACGATCGACGTCAAGCACTGGCACACGCTGCGAGTTGTCAACCGAGGATGCCAGATCGAAGTGTTCTATGATGAGCAGAGGGTGTTTGACCTCTGCGACACGACATTCACTCAGGGACAGATTGGCCTTTGGACGAAATCCGATGCAGTCACCTACTTTGATGACCTGCGGCTTGAGACTCTGCACTGAAAGCGCCTATGACGCACACCATGATGACACGCGTCAGGAAAGACATCCCGAGTGCCCAATGCATCAGAAGCTTTGGAATGGGGCTGCTCGCGGTGATGGGAGCGGGCGCGTGTGTGGGACTGACCGGAATACCAGATCTGGACACTCCCGATGGACGGGTGTATGCCCACCGTTGTGGAGGCTGTCACGCAAGAGGGCATGGTGTTCCTGATCCGCGGTTCCGGACAATGGCAGAATGGCAGGAGGTGCTGCCAAAAATGGACGGTCTTATTCGAGAACGAGCGCTCCCGCCCCTCACGGAAATGGAGCGTCAGTCTATCATCCGCTACCTCAGCTCTCATGCGAAATCGTAAGGCTCCGTCCTGAGAGCAGATGCCGACACTGGGCTCAACGGAATCTGTTGGACTAAGGTTTCATAATTCCTCACATCAATGGATTCGATCGAAGCTCTCATTGCGCTCCTGACCCTCCCTTCTGCGGCATATATGCGTATACAGAGCAGGAACGACAAGCAGTGTTAAGAGGGTCGAGGTGAGCAGTCCCCCGATCACCACCGTGGCTAAAGGCCGCTGGACCTCGGCTCCCATCGTCGTGGCTAATGCCATGGGGAGAAAGCCGAGGCTGGCGACAAGTGCCGTCATCAGCACGGGTCTGAGTCGGTCCATGGCTCCCTGCATGACTGCCTGATCGGTTGGGAGCCCTTCTGACTTCGAGTAGACGGATGTGGCTGACCAGCACGACACCATTGAGTACCGCAATGCCGAACAGCGCAATGAAACCAATGACTGCTGAAATACTGAGCGGCAAACCACGTAGCCAGAGGGCCACGATGCCACCAGATAGCGCCAAGGGGACATTGAGAAAAATCAGCAGCGCGGGGCGCATGGCCCCGAAGATGACCGACAGGACGCCCAGAATCATGAGGAGGGTGATAGGCACGACCACGGCTAACCGGCTGATGGCTTCTTGGAGGTGCTGAAACTGTCCACCCCATGTCAATTCGTACCCTATCGGAAGCGATACCTCGCGTGCCACTGTACGTTGAGCCTCTGCCACAAAGCTGCCTAGATCCCTACCTCTGATATTGTTTTCCACCACGATACGTCGCTGCACATGCTCCCGACTGATCTGTGCCGGTCCCGTGTCCACTCGGATAGCTGCGACGCGGGAGAGGGGAACGAGCTCACCGTGCGCGGTGGGGATGAGCAGATTGCCCAGTGCGAGAGGGTCTGCTAATGCGCTGTCGGCTAAGCGGACGACGAGGTCAAAGCGTCGGGGGCCTTGCACCACTGTGCCGACGACACGTCCCACACGTGTGGTTTGAACAAGGGTGAGCACGTCGTCTGCCGTGAGCCCATACCGGGCGATCTGTTCCCGGTCCACAATCACTCGCAGCAGTGGAAGGCCCGCGACCTGCTCAACTTTGACGTCGGCTGCACCCCGCACGGTTTCTAACTGACGTGCCACAGCCTCGGCCTGCTTTTTGAGCACGTCCAGATCGGGCCCAAAGATTTTGACGGCGAGATCGGAACGCGTTCCTGCGATCAACTCGTTGAAGCGCATCTCGATCGGTTGCGTAAATCCGAGGCCCACGCCCGGAACCGCTTCGAGAATGGCGGGCTTCATCTTGGCGATCAAGTCTTCGCGAGTGCCGGCCGTCGTCCATTCGTGCTGCGGCTTGAGGATGACGAACACATCGGACATCTCCACTCCCATCACGTCGGTCGCCACCTCGGGACTCCCGGTTCTGGTCACCACCTGTACGACTTCCGGAAATTGGCGAAGTACCCGTTCGACGTCCAAGGCATTCCGGACCGACTCGCTTAGCGACACGCTCGGTAATCGCCACACTTGAATCGCCATGTCCCCCTCGTCGAGTCGAGGCACAAACTCGATGCCGAGCCACCCGGTGATTCCGAGACTCACGACGAACAGCCCAACGGCCGGCGTAACCACCCATGCCGGGCGTGTTATCGCCCATCTGAGACAGGGTTCGTAGGCGCGACGGAGCATTCCGATCACAGGCGTGTTCTCATGTCCAGATTTAGCCCGCACAAACCAAAAGGCGAGCAGGGGGGTGACCGTCACTGCGAGGAGAAGTGATCCAGCCAGAGCGAGGATGACGGTCAGTGCCATCGGACGGAACATCTTTCCCTCGATCCCGGTCAGCGCCAGGATAGGCACGTACACGAGAATGATGATGCTCACGGCCAGGGTCATCGGGCGAAGGACCTCGCGGCCAGCCGCATGGATCTCACTCAGCCGTGCCTCCTGGCTCATGACGCCTTTCTTCGCCAATCGTCGAAGGATGTTGTCAACCATCACGACCGAGCCATCCACGAGCAATCCAAAATCGATGGCACCTAGGCTCATGAGGTTTCCGGAAAGTCCGGCCTGCATCATCCCGCTGAAGGCGATCAGCATCGACAACGGAATAGCGGATGCCACGATCACGCCAGCGCGGAGATCGCCGAGGAAGAGGAACAGCACTGCCATAACGAGGAGTCCACCCTCAAGCAGATTGTTACGGACAGTGCGCATCACCTTCGAGACAAAGATGGTCCGGTCGTAGTAGGGTTCGATTGTCACACCAGGGGGAAGGGTTGCTTCAATCTCTCTGACTCGAGTTTTGACACGTTCAACAACCTGTTGCGCATTCTCGCCCGCCAACATCTGGACCATTCCGATGACGGTTTCGCTTTCTCCCATCGCGGTCGCCGCGCCGATGCGGAGCGCCGACGCCTCCTTCACCTCAGCGAGGTCTGAAATGAATATCGGTACTCCCCCGGAGCCGCGCGCCACCACAATCCTCGCGAGGTCTGCCACCTGGGTCGCCAAGGCTTCACCACGAATGAGCAATTGCTCGCGTTGATGCTCAATGTAGCCGCCACCGGCGATGGCATTGTTCTGTTCAAGCGCCTCAAATACGTGCCGAAGCGACAGTTTGTAGGACAGCAGCTTCGCGGGATCTACCACAACTTGGAACTGCTGAGGCTCTCCTCCCCAAATATTGACTTCGACCACGCCCGGCACCGCCCGCAGGCGCATCCCGATCTCCCATTCGAGAAGCGTTCGGAGCGCCATGGCACTGTAGCCGTTTCCTTTCACCGTGAATTGATAGACTTCACCTAAGCCCGTCGTCAGTGGTCCCACAATCGGACGCCCGTACTCGAGGGGGATACGTTCCATTGCGCGTGTCAGGCGTTCGGTGACCAACTGTCTCGCGCGGTAGATGTCCGTCTGATCTTCGAAAATTGCGGTGACCGCCGAGAGCCCATAGCGCGACACAGAGCGGAGCTCTCGCAGAGCAGGCAACCCGTTCAGCGACGCTTCGATCGGAAAGGTAATGAACTGTTCCACTTCAACCGGACCGAGCGCTGGTGAGCGAGTCAGGATTTGAACCTGGACCGGCGTCAGATCCGGCATCGCGTCAATCGTGAGGCGGGTAAGCGACCACAGGCCGATGGCAATCACGAGCATCACCGCCACCAGAGTGAAGAAGCGGTAGCGCAGCGAGAGGGTGAACAGCCTTTCCATCTTACCCTCCCTCTCCGGACCCGATGTGTTCTTTGAGAAGGACGTTCTTCAGGTCAAAGACGCCATCGACCACCACCAGCTCGCCTTCTGAAAGTCCTTTCTTCACTTCAATCCAGCCTCCGCCTTCGCGGCCGAATTCGATTGGGACGAATGCATACCCAGTCTCCCGCTGAGCGAAGACGCCACGCACGTTGTCCACCACCGTCAGAGCTGAGACGGGAATCGCCAAGGTCGGTGGACTCGCGATGGCCAGCTGAACATCCACATACTCTCGTGGCTTCAAGCGGTACTGCTGGTTCGCGACCTCGAACCGAACTCGAATCGTGCGCGTGGTCTCGTCTGCTACCGGCGCAAGATAGGTGAGCGGAGCCGTCACTGGCTCACCGCCCTTCGGCAGGATTGTTCCCACATCTCCCTCCTTGAACTTTCTGGCCTGTTCGATCGGTAGATTCGCGAAAACCCAGACCCGGCTCGTGTCGACGATCTCGAACAGTTCATTTCCAGGAGCGACTCCCTGTCCCCGCACAACATTTTGTGCGACCACCGTCCCGGCGATCGGCGATGTAAGGGTATAGTTATGCCCCTCCTGGTGGCTTCCACGCTCCAGTTGATGTAGTTCATCTGCCAGCATGCCCATGTTCAGGAGTTTCTCGCGGACGTGCTGGAACCTTGCCTTCGTTTCCAGGTGTCGGCCCTTGTCTTCAATGAGCTTCCGCTCGGACACGATGTCGTCGGCCCGCAGTTTTTCCGTTCGCCGGAAGCTGTTCTCCGCGACATCGGCCTGCGCCTTGCTCACGAGGTATTCTTCAATCAACTGATCGAACTGCAAGCTGCTGATGGCTGCAAGCGGCTGACGTGGCTTGACCCGATCGCCAAGCTGAACGTGAATCTTTTCTACTTGCCCTTCAATCCGGGACGTAATCTTGGCAACCTGCTTCAGATCGAGCGCGACTTCGCCTGGGGCCGTCACCACTTCTGGAACCATGTGTGCGGCGACCAGGTCCATCCGTAATCGATCTCGCACGGCCGCTGGGGCCTGAATGGTGCTGATGCGAGGAGCGCCTGACTGTGGGTTCGCGTTCGCCGCCGGAGTCGGCTGTTCACTCCCACGGTCTCCGCAGGCCATAACGAACAGGAATAGCGCAAGCGCACACGATCCGGTCTGTGCGGTCCATCTAATTCTCATACTCAGGCTCCTTCTGAATCGTCAGATCCCACCGACCGCACGTTCAAGCCGAGCGAGAGCGATGGGGAAGTCCGCACGCGCATGGGCGTATTCGAGCTGCCACGCTATATGTTGGCGAGTCATCGATCGTCGCTCTTCCTTCGCCGGGTATATCCTCGGATCATCCAGGGTAAGCGGGAAGCTAACCGAGGAAATGATCACGATCTCTAGCGATGTGCGCCAGAAATAAGGAAGGGCACCACCCCTCAGCGATAACTGACGGCGATACGCCTGCGTTACTTGATCATCAAGAAACGAGAGAATTGATCAGAGGGATTGGGAGGGAGGAGCGCGCAGAGGGAGTGCGGTGGAGAGAAACAGAATGGTGTACGAGGCGCCGGGTTGCAACGAGGCCACGACCATGGCTCGTTGAGCCGTCGTACTTTCGACGACTGGTAATTCAACAACCGTAATCCCCGGCTTCGGCAGTGGTCGATCGACTGGAACGGTCAGCAGTGAGAATTCAATCTCGGGGTGATTGACAGCATGACCGGGATGTGCTCGAGCTTGAAGATGCTGATGCTCTGCTTCAGGACAGGTCGAATCGTGGACAGTCTCCGTGTACTCGCATTCGAGGTCCGGGGAGAAAACCGTATGGATAGTGCCGCCATGAACATGACTCGCATCCCCATGATGATGATCGGCATCGGGATGTACGTGGAAGAATGGAACTATGAGCATCCATATGGACGCCCATGCGAGGACCAGCACCCGATAACACGATGGCTTGTCGTATATCTGTCTCATTGAGCATTTACCCTAGCACAGTTCCCCTCCTCCAGCAATCAGCCGAGTCCCTTTCCTGCCCACTGCACGGACATGGAACGGAAGAAAACACGCCACGAACAAGCGAAGGGCGGGAGAAGCTCACAGCCACTCCCGCCCTCAATGCCGGTCAAACCGTTCGCTACTTATTCGGCTGCGGGGTATAGCGCAGGTAGGGCTTCACACTCTTGAAGCCCTTGGGGAAAAGCGTCTTTGCTTCAGCATCGTTCACAGCCGGAGTGATGATGCAATCCTCCCCGTCCTTCCAGTTAGCCGGCGTGGCGACTTTGAACTTCGAGGTCAATTGAAGCGAATCGATGACTCGCAAGAAGTTCATCGAAATTCCGACCACATGAAGCTGGATAGGTCAAGGTTAGCTTGACCTTTTTATCCGGGCCAATAATGAAGACGGAACGCACCGTCATGTTGTCCATCGCGTTCGGATGGATCATGTCGTACAGGGTTGCGACCTTCTTATCAGGATCGGCAATGATCGGATAGTTCATCGTCGTCTTTTGCGTCTCATTGATATCGTTGATCCAGCCCTTGTGTGAGTCCAGTGGGTCGACGCTGATGGCGATAACTTTCACCCCCCGCTTCTTAAACTCCGGCGTAATCTTGGCGACAGTCCCCAACTCAGTGGTGCAGACCGGGGTATAGTCTTTGGGATGCGAGAAGAGAATTCCCCACCCACCGCCCAACCACTCGTGAAAGTTGACGGTCCCTTCGGTCGTCTCTGCCGTAAAATTTGGTGCTTCATCTCCCAGTCGTAGTGCCATGGTAGCCTCCTTTATTCACATTCAAACCAACAACTCGACATCGCTATGTGCAGTACGATACTGTCTTTCCTAGACGAAGTGCAAGAGCGATTCAAGGGACCGTACCATGAGCACGCAGTATCCGAGCAGTCAGAAAGTCCGACCGGGAGGCATTGCTTATCTTGTTGGGCGAATCATCGGCAAGATTCGGCTCCGTCATACCGGCCAGATTCAAGACTATAACTATTTGACCGTCGGCTTCGATCGCTATCTTCTCGACTTCCTCGAACTCGACGCCTCTGCGTTCGAGCAGCGGGTGCTTGACGGGGGAACCGATACGGAATTCTTGGACTGGGTCTGCGCACATATGCGGTGCCGGTCTTCGAAAAAGATCGCCCAGTGGAACCAGCACATCGAAACAAGCGGACCGACGGATAAGTCGGGCAAGATACGATTTCAACATCGCCTCAATGGCGTCGCGCATAAGCGACGTGTGCCCGTCTCAACACTCCCGCACATCACCACTATTGATTACGCACCTGTTCCGCACGCTGACGGGCCAAGGCGCGAAGTTCCGACTCATCGACGGGAATGGCCGCAGCCAGCCGCTGCTTCATGTCCTTCAGGGTCGGAGTCGACGGCACAGCCTCGGTCGGTTCGGACGGTACGGCAGCACTCCCACGGACACCGGCAGTCATGAGGAACGGCAACAAACGGGTGCGATCAACGCGCAATTTAATTTTCCATAAGTTTGAACCCGTTAGTAATGAGTCAGGATGTGATAGCACCCCGATACCGGCATCCCGCTAAGCCGCAATCGGCTGTTTTCGGCGGTGCTCTCTTCTGTCAGGATTCGTTCAACGCATGCTGGCGAACCTCAGAGAATTCTCCACTCAAGGCGACACCTTCAGTCAGTCTGCAAAGGGGGGTTTCATTGATTATGAAATGCGATCGGGAGCACGAGGTGACCGTTGATTGATGATGTGGTCTGTGTTCCGCGACGCTAGATCCGAGTGATATCCGCATGTGCGCCTACTGCCTACGGCTAGAATGCTGCCCCCTACCTTTCGAATTTTCTGTGGATAGGGTGAATGAATAGTATGGTCGGCCAAGGAGGGGTCGACCATGCAAGACACCACACTCTATCAGTATCTGCTGGGCCTGCAGTCTCCGTGGACCGTGAGCCATGTGAACCTGGATGTCAACTTGTGATTCCTCGTAGCTTGCTGCGGGGAGCTTCATTGGGGGAACGTCTTCCTCAGAGTTAGCAACCTCAGAGTTAGCCACAGAGTTAGCCACATTGACCCGGCTCACCACGGGGCGTAGACTGTCACGTGGATAGCTACTGGCTTTTCTTTCTGCCGGTGGTGGCCATGGTCCTCCACGGAGCACAGAGCCAACAGTGTGACCCACTCTGGTGTAACCTCATCTCCGCTCAATCTCTTCCTCACGATCTAGCCAGATTATACGGTCGCACGGGGCTGTTCACGTCAGCTGACCTCGGCGGCGTGGCAGGCCCGCGCCTCGATATGGTACGGATCTGGACCGATTCTCATGGCACAAAGTCGCTCCCTGCGACTCCATCAAGATGTTGCAAATCGCCCCTGCAGCGCAACCATTTGCCCGCTGCCAAAGGGACTTTCTATGTGCCCGGTTATTTTACCCTGATCGTCTTGATGTGGGCTTCATGCGATGAAGGTGAGGAATCTCACGCTGTGAAGAAGCCGGCAAAGAGTTTCGATGAGCAGGATTATCGAGAGGCATTCATGAAACAGGGATTGATCGACTGACAGCGAGTCCGCGATTACAGCAGAAGCGCTCATGCGAAAAATGCGAGAAGACCGGTTGTTACACATACGTGTTCCGAGTACCCGATGGAGGATGCCATGACCTGTGAACGGTGCGGTGGAATCAGTGTGGCCGCGCATTTCGAGGGGGACCGTGCCTGGGAGTATGACGGGTGGAAGTGTCTCATCTGTGGAAATATTACCGATCCGCTCATCATGACGAATAGGAACGCGCAATCGCATGGGGCCATCGGACCGATGACTTCGAGCGGGATGAGACCTGCGCGCGGCGCAGTCAGCCCAGGCCGGCACACAAGTACAGCTCGGTCATAAGCCCACGTTGATGTAGAAACGGATCTCGCAGATTCAGGGATCTTTTCTGTCCACAAGGAGGTGTCATCATGAAGACCTTGCTCATCATCTGTGCCAGTCCCTTCGTTGTCGGTCTTGTTGTGTCTCTCGCGCTTGCCAATCCAGATATGCTGCCGAAACATCCGGGCTATCCGATGGGAAAGTCGGTGGATCCCGTGAAAGGACAGCCCCTCGCCAACGATCCGGGCCAGAAGAACGCCTCAGGCGAAAACGCACTGGTTGGGTCGGCGAGATCCGACGATGCCCACTCATCTCAGCATCTGTCAATCAATCAGAATGACCAACGGTTACTTGAAAAAACCGGAGCCGGAATTCTTCCAAAGGTTCAAGGGCCGAACATCAAGATTGAGCCGCCTGTGAAAGAAGCCACCAAGATCAACGCATCCCCGCAGTGACGGTCGATCATGACGAGCACATCGGCTCAGGCCAGCCCCTCGTTTCCATCAAAACCAAGGGCTGGCACCCGATTGACACCGTGAATTCATCGGACTTCTTGGCAGCATAGCGCGGCGACACGAGCGAGGAGCGTGATCTGTTTCATCTGAGCGATGACGACGTCCCCGGTGCATCCACGTCCAATCCGACGAGCGAATCGTCGATTTCGAGGACAGGAAGTGGAAGCGTCTCTCATTGTTCTGATTCCCCCCAGCCCGCCACTGCCTTGCCGTGCTCGCGCTTGACCAGCGCGTCGGCTGGGGCGTACAGTAATAAGCAGTTCACGAGCCGCCTCATTCTGGGAGGTGGTGTCCATGATCCTCCGTGGAGCACAGATCCATCGGGATGGGCATGGCAAGTGCGGTCTCCTCCCCAATCCAACTCTTTCCAGCAATAGCCCACAGTTGCCGTCTTCCAGTGTCCTTGGGAACACCCGGATGAGCCTCGGTGACTCTGTGATCTCACGTCGCTCCTTCACACCGGGAGTTACGCACGTGTCCGACTGCTAAGGATCGGAAACCATTTCATGTGACTCGAGCAAGATGTCGCGTGGTGCGCTTGCCTCGCGCGTGATTGCCCGCTGTCAAAAGGAGGTCGTTATGTCGCACCGCTACAATACCATCGACATCATCGTGGGGGTCGGCATGTGCGCGATTGTCTTCGGCGCCTTGCTGATCTTTTTTGCTGCAAACGGCACCTATCAGGTCGCCATCCCACAGCCCATCTCGATTGAACAACCTAGTCGGCATTGAGCTCGGGATGACCTGCGCTCCAGCCGGCCCTGGGCCAAGCCATTGTCGACCAGGCGCTCTTCGAACGCCGGGCCAATCAGGCCATCGCCCAATCTGCATCGGAATGGAACCGGGCGACCCTTGCTCACCAAGAGTTCCAATCGCTCCCGGGCGGCCCCTTGGGAGCCGTCATGCGCCAGGCTGCCACAGTTCCAGCCGACCATATGGCCCGGGTCCAATACGTCATGGGACGAGCGATTGTGAATTTCACCGCACGCGGCATTCGAAGTGGAGTGTTGTCGGCTGATCAATATCTTTCTGAATACAACACCAACATGATTCGCGTAACTGAAGCCTGGGGACAGCGTCTGGACCAGGAGTTCGCTTCGACATGGCAGGCGACCCTCGGACGCGAAATTGTGGATGCCATTCGGAACTCCACCGAGCGGGCTGGTGCGATTCAGGAACGGATCGGGACTGCTCTTGTGCAGTTGACGCAAGCCCAAGCAGGATCGGAAGAGGTCCGGGCTGCGCAACAAGAGCAACTGGCAAGCCTTAGTGGTGGCCGCCATTCGAACTGAGGCACTGGCGGATCGCTTGACCCTGCTGACAGCCATCGAGTCTCTTCCTGAAGACACAGCGGTTGCCTCCACTGAGCCGGCGTCCTGGCCTGAAATTCCAATGGGCTACCTGATTGTCGCCGGCCTTATGCTGGTTACCGTGTTTTTTGGAGGACTTTCGTTGACTGCTCGGAGCAGAGAAAGTAAAGCACTCGCCGAGATGGAATACCAGGCAGCTAAGTGGGTGTATCGCATGGCAGCGTGAAGGCGTGCGGAGAAAGGACTCGCGTGATTCACACGCGAGTGAGTGACTTATGTCATGGGTATACTGGGGAATCGTGGTAGTTCTCGTCGTCCAGGTAGCGGTCCTCTTCGTCTGCATGACTCTGCTGAATTCCAATGCGAAGGGGTCGCCCAAGGTACCGAACGGCAAGATCGATGAGCCGAAAGAGGCAGTCACACAAGCCTCAGCAGGCTACCGTCGGGCTGCATAGGTGCATGCGACAACCGAGTCACCTAGTTTAGGGTGATGTCGTCAACGCGGCCTGGTCCATGCCTTGAAGCTCAGGCATACATGAACACTTCTGCTGCAATCGCTGGTCCGCTGCTGCGACGAGCCTCGGGGGCTCACCGGCTGCGACGCGGCCGTCGCGGAGGAGCCGTCCCGGAGTCGTGTGACCAATGAATAGCCACGCAGCAACCGCTGATGCGATCCCGCGCATGCTCACGACTCCTCGGTATCCTCTATGCGGCACTCCCTCTGTGGCGGGCTGTGGTATGGATCGGAAGTGAGTTCGATGAGGAAGATGCTCTTCAGCGAGGTGACGACTGCTTCCCAACAGCAGTGGGGAGATAGGCGCGCAGGCCACGAGGGATGATCCCATGGGAAAGCCCCGCGTATTTCCCTCCCACCGTGTGTTGGCCAATTGTCGCAGGGATGTCGTCCCCATTGTGGCCGCGGAGTTCGCTGATTGCGCGATCGATTCGCACTTGAGCATCCGCGACAAAGTGGTCCACGAGGTCCCAGACTGGCTCGCCACTGTTGACACGTGCCGGTGAAGAAGCTTCCAGTGCGGCCGTCGCGATGGTGAGGAGATCTTCCCCAATCGTTTCGATGCGGGCTTGCCGACCCTGATCATCTCTGAGCTGTTCACCATGGCGGACCATCGCCCAGAAGATCGCGCAAGCTAGACGGCGGCCGGACTGTTCTACAAAGCTGAGCAATTGACGCACTTTTGGATGGTGAAATTCAGTCCTGTCCGGAATGGCATTGCCCCGCCACAGGCCTATGTACCAAGGCACGTAAATTCGAGCGAGCCTGAGCAATTCGACGAGCCGCTCGCCCCGATTCACCTCTCCGTTCAGATATCGCTGGGCGCGATCCAAATGCGGACTCACCCCCTCCCGCGCGACGAACGGCCGCAAGATGTCTGTCGCTCCTTCCCCGATCCGATACATTTCCGCGTCACGAACCAGTTGTTCGATGCCGAAGGCAGGTTCTCCGCGGGCCCGTTTTGACTCCGCGGTTTCGTACCCCATTCCTCCGAAAATGATTTGGGCATCTTTCAAGAACTGGATCGTTTTTTCCGAGCAGGATATCTTGGCGATCGCGGCCTCGATCCGGACGTCGTACATGTGTTGGTCGGCCATTCGCCACACAGCGAAAGCAAGCGCTTCCATCGCAAAGAGATTGGCCGCCATGTGGCCCAGCCTCATGCGTTGCGTCTGACGCTCGCTGAGGGGCTTCTGGAATGTTAGCCGCTGGTTGGCCCGGTCGAGCGTCGGTTGCCACGCCTGTTTTGCCATGCCCAGGCAAATGGCGGGGATGCTGATTGCCCGACCGACATTGAGAATCGTCAGGGCGTACTTGAGACCTCGACCAACTTCACCGATGAGGTTGGCTGCCGGGATCCGGACATCAGTGAAGGTCATGTAGGCATTCTCAATACCCCGGCATCCTTCGAACTGACATCGCTGTCGCACCCGGACGCCGGGCGTTTCCATATCGAGGATGAAGGCTGAGTGAACCGGCTCGTCTGCGCCCTTGCCCCCCGGAACCGGGACCCACACGGTTCGCCCGCCGTGCAGCTCCCGCTTCGACGGCACTCGTGCGATCAGCGTGACATAGCGGGCGATGGAGCCGTTCGTACACCACAACTTCTCGCCATTGACGACAAACGCCGTGCTGCTGGAATCCAGCACCGCTTCAGTTTGGATATTGGCGGCATCCGACCCGGTGATCGCTTCAGTGAGCGCGAATGCCGAGATGGCTTCCCGCGCCACGATGGGCAAGTACTTGCGTTTCTGCTCCTCGCTGCCGAACAGGAGCAACGGCATGGCGATGCCGATGGACTGTGGCACAGCAACGGTCAGGGCGAGAATGTTGCTCCAACTTGCCATGAGCATAAGGGCACGCCCGTAGTTCGTATAGGAGAACCCAAGGCCCCCATACTCTTTGGGGATTTTCATGCCGAACGAGCCGAGTGCGAAGAGCCCTTTGAGCACGGAATCGGGGATCTTCGCCGTCCGTTCGATTTCGTCTGGATCGACGTGCGTCTTCAGGAAGATCTCCAGCCTCGGGCGGTACTCTTCCCAGACTGCTTGTTGTTCCGGTAATTCTTCCGGCGGGAGCAGCAGTGAAAAGTCAGGCCTCCCAACGAAGAGGCCCGCCATGAAACTGCGGCCGGTCAACCGCTCTCGGGCTTCTTCGATTTGTTCGAGACCTTTGAACAGGTGTGCCACAGGGTCTCCCTTACGATGCAGCGTGCTGTACGAGGGGCCTCTCCTCCAGTTCCTCAAATCGGGCCGTGAAGTGGCGCAGGACCGGGGCCTCATAGGTCAAGGCGAGTCCGTGAATCCTCTCGCGCCGACCGTACAGCTCGATGATCGATTCTGCGACATAGGTGATCTGCATACTCGTATAGACCCGACGCGGAATGGCCAGCCGAAGCATCTCGAGTTCCGGATGGATCGTTCGACCGGTTGCTGCATCCTTCTTGCCGAACATCACCGTGCCGATTTCGACTCCCCGGATCCCGTACTCCCGATACAGTGCGACGGCCAACGATTGGGCGGGGCACCGATCTTGGGAAATGTGTGGGAGAAATTCTTTCGCGTTGAGATACACGGCGTGCCCCCCGATCGGTTTGAGCATAGGCACGCCTGCTTGATCCAACAACTCTCCCAGATACCGGACTTGCCCAACCCGGAAGCTGAGATAGTCTTCGTCCAGCACTTCGAGGAGCCCTCTGGCCATCGCTTCAAGATCACGGCCGGCCAATCCACCATAGGTCGGAAAGCCTTCGACCATGATGAGCATGTTGGTGACGTCTTGCGCCCACTGATCATCCTTCAGGCTGAGGAATCCCCCGATGTTCACCAGGCCATCCTTCTTGGCCGACATGGTGCAACCGTCGCCGTAGCTGAACAACTCCCGCGCGATGTCGAGAATCGACTTGCTCGCGTAACCCGGTTCGCGCTCCTTAATGAAAAAGCAGTTCTCCGCGAAGCGGCAGGCGTCGAAGAAGAGGGGAATGTGGTAACGGCTCAGCAGCGCCCGGGTCTGCCGGATGTTGTCCATCGACACCGGTTGACCGCCGCCGCTGTTGTTGGTGATGGTCAGCATCACCAGCGGAATGCGAATCCGCCCGACACGATTGATCGTGTCGTTCAACCGGACCAGATCCATATTGCCCTTGAACGGCAATTTGCAGTGCGGGTCATAGGCTTCTTTGATCACCACATCCAGAGCCTGGGCCCCTTGATGCTCGACGTTGGCGCGCGTGGTGTCGAAATGAATGTTGTTGGGGACGCACATACCCGGCTTCACCACCGTGGAGAACAATAGATTTTCCGCCATACGTCCTTGATGAGTGGGGATGACGTGCTTGTAACCGAAGATGGACCGGACGGTTTCCTCGAGATGATAATAGTTCTTGCTGCCGGCATAGGATTCGTCTCCGAGCATCAAGCCCGCCCATTGATTATCGCTCATCGCCGAGGTGCCGCTGTCGGTGAGCAGATCCACATAGACGCTCTCGGCCGGCACCTGAAACAGGTTGTAGCCTGCCTCGCGTAGCAGGCGATCCCGCTCCTCGCGCGTGGTACGACGGATCGGCTCCACCACTTTGATTTTGAACGGCTCGGAAGGGAATTTCATGCGATCGATCTCTTGAATCGCGCCAATTCCATCTTGAAGGCCGGCGGGCCTCCGTATTCAAAGACATACCGGGTCATGTCGAACAGGGGCGCCGGATTAAGATCACGGATGACATCCGGCTTCCAGGTGATTTCCAATTGATTGATCATGGTGATCGGCGTCGGGGTTCCAATCACGCCAAGCTGGGCCTGGCCATACGATTGGGAAAAGATCAGAATTTCTTCGTCGAACATGGCGGCGTTGATGTCTGGCGCCGCCCCTTGTTTCTTGTAATCTTCTTCGAAGCGCCGAAACGCGGGCGATCGCTCGAGCTCCTCACGAAACGCATAGAAGACCTTGATTCCTGCGCGATGCTGGTCGTCCATGACCTGGATGGCATCGGCCACAACCGATTCCTGCTGCAGTTGCTCCCGCGTCAGGACCAACAGACGCCGAATGATCACCCCGCGCTTGGCGGCTTCCTGATTGGCCAAGAGATAATTGGGGTATAAGGCCTCCCCTTTTTTCCAGATGTTCCAACGCTCCATAATCGCGTCGATGGACTGTTCAGCCGTCTGAACGAGCCGGACCGCCTCAGCGTTCGCCTCCGCCCCTTCATACGTCAAGGTCTGCGTCTCAAGCTGGCGCAGTTCCCGCCCGATCGCCTCGACCTTGCGCGGAATGTACTTGGGGCTCTTGGGGACATGCAGCATGACGTCGACGGCCGTCAGCGCCAGAGTCCAGTATTCTTTGGCTGAGGATGGAGCCTTATCCTTTTGCGCAATCAACAGGAGTTCCACTGGATTCTTGTCGAGGAGCTTGGCGATCTTGATGCAGAGCTCCGGTTTCGGGATCTTGAGCCCGCGTCGCATCAGGTTGGCTTCCGGTTGAGCGATCCCGAGTTTCTTCGCCAGGGCGTAATCGCTGCTGAGATCGAACCGCTCCTTAATGGCCTCAAGATAGGTTGAAATGTCCGACATGCATCGCTCCTCTTATGAAAAGACATCCGGAACTCTGCTGGATTCTAGATGACCTTATGCTGCGTGATGGTGGATGTCGTGAGGTTCGCGGTCAAGGGACCCCCTCCGTTCCAATCCCATCCAAAAGTTCTCGAGATAACCAAGGACTGTGTTCACGCCGTACCGAAAGTCATGCATTTCCTGGTCGGACATGCCCGCATTCGTCGTGCTCTGCACCGCTGCCACCGCATGCTCCATCGCTTCCTCATGGGTGGATTCGAGCTGTCGGTGAAAGGTGAAATAGGTGATGTCCATGTGAGGATAGCGAGCCGCTTTCAGGTACGTGAGCCCAGGGATCAGATGATCCCACATCGTGATCGCCATGTTCTCAAGACCAAAGGATGCACCCAGAGCCTTGGCGTGGTTTCCGTCGCTGTACAGTTGTTCCATCCCCTCGATATAGGCCCAGGTCGATGGAAGCATAGGGCGAGACATGGCCCGGTGGACATCAATTCCGATGGATCGCAAGAAGTCTCGATAGAGGAGTTCGTGGCGAAGGTGGGTTTGTCCATCGCCCAACTCGGAGTACAGGACTTTGGTCAGTTCATCTGCAACCCTTTCGTCTTCGGTATTCACGAGCTGAGACATCAGGATTCGGGGAAAGAACCTGGCAAAGTTATAGAACTCGGTTGCGAATTCTTCGAGGTCCTCA
Organism: uncultured Nitrospiraceae bacterium; assembly: GCA_963821465.1. Lineage (GTDB taxonomy): Bacteria > Nitrospirota > Nitrospiria > Nitrospirales > Nitrospiraceae > Palsa-1315. The sequence goes on from CAWGDV010000025.1 coordinate 58,392, forward strand.
TCGGTGAGGTCACCATTTTTGAAACGATCAAGATATGAATTGTTGATGGCCCTATGTCCGAGTACGAAATTCCTCATCTCTATATAGAACGTCATAGGTCACCTCCGGATTCCACGCGGATGGGCCTTTGATGGTCACGTTCGAAAGTTCACTATATTTTCATGATATACTTTTCATATTGTACTATCAAATATATTTTCACTACATTGCTACAATATTATTAAATAAGTTAACAGTGAGGCATTAATGTTGCAGTAACAGTTAGTTATATGATCATAAAGTCAATATTAATATAATATGAATTAATATATATTCCATGTTATAGTGGAGCTGCGTAAAAGGTACACACATCAGAGGGTGGACTGAAGCTTGGGTGAGTTCCGTTCCGCAGAGAGGAGGCGGCACCATGAATCAAGCGACAGGAATTGATCACATCACGCTCTGCGTGGAGAACCTCGATGCGGCGGAATTTCTGTTCACTAAGATTCTCGGTTTTGAAGTGATCTGGTCAGCTCGGGATGTGGGTAGCGACAAGTCGTCGATGGACACAGTTGTCGTGCAGAGGGGCAATGCGAAGATTGCACTGATGCAAGGTCGGGACAAAGTCATGAAGTCGCAGATCAGCGAGTTCATCGAGAAGTACGGACAGGGCGTGCAGCACTTCGCATTAGAGGTTGATGACATCGACTTGGTGAGTCGTGAGTGGGAAGAACACGGCGTGAATTTTAGTGGACCGGTGAAAGAAGGACGGGACGGATTCGGACCGCTCAAGCAACGTTTCACCTATCCGCTCTTCCCAGGGAGTGGGATGTTCATAGAATTGACTCAACGGCAGCACGGGGATGAAACGGCGAAGACGTTTGTCAGGAGTACGGTTGAATCGTTGTACAAAGACATCGAACGCGATCAGGCCGCTGGTATCGAACGGACGATCATTGATGACGATTCATTTCCGATCCCCATGGAAAAGAAGCCGTTGAAGCGGGCGTCATGAGGAACGCCTTGCTCTAAGGGAGACGGGCCATGTATCTCAACAAGAAAGGCAAAGTTCCCAATCAAGCCCACGTCGGAATTCCCGACGGGATTTTCGAAGAGGAGCATGGGCGAGAAGGGTTTACCGGGCCTGTCTCACATTTGTACCGCACGCATCCCCCGACGGACTGGGTGAAGATCGAGGGGCCGCTGAAGCCGCGAGCGTTTGCCTGTGCCCAGTTTTCAGCGAAGCTGACGCCACCCGGCGCTGCTCGCCCAATTCTCATGATGCAGAGCCAGGATGCGAGTCTCTACCTCACGATCCACACGGCGACGATGGTCCATTTCGTCCGTAACGCGGATGGAGACGAAGTGTATTTCGTGCATCAGGGCACGGGGAGATTTGAGACGGACTACGGAACTTTGCCTTACGAACCAGGCGATTATGTCGTGATCCCCAAAGGCACGACGTATCGAACCCACGTCGATGCCGGTCCGTCACTTTTTCTTCTCATCGAAACTCCGGAAGCGATCACAGTGCCGGATCGGGGCCCTCTCGGCCAGCACGCGCTGTTCGACATGGGCGTCCTAGTCACGCCTGAGCTTGGCACGGTGGAATCGGTCGAGGCTAAGAGCCAAGAGTGGGAAGTCTACATCAAACGACAAGGGAGCTCGACGCGGGTGGTCTACCCCTTTTATCCGATGGACGTGGTCGGATGGAAGGGAGATTTGTGGGTGGCCAAGCTGAACGTGCGTGATTTCAGGCCGGTCACGAGTCCCCGCTACCATCTGCCCCCTAGCGTCCATGGAACATTCCAGGCCGACGGATGCCTCATTTCCACGTTCGCTCCAAGGCCCTTGGAAAGCGATCCCGAGGCGTTGCGTGTCCCATTTTATCATCGTAATACGGATTACGATGAAGTGCTCTTTTATCATGAAGGAGAATTTTTCAGTCGTGCGGGGATTCAGCCGGGGATGCTGACGCTGCACCCGCAAGGTATCCACCATGGACCGCAGCCGCAAGCGGTGAGCGCCGCTAAGGGGAAGACGCAGACGAGCGAAGTGGCGGTGATGGTCGAGTCCAAGTCACCCTTTATCGTGAAGCCGGAAATGGAAACGGTAGAGATGAAGGATTATGCGATGAGTTGGAGTCGCCGATGAAACTTGTTAGTTTTCGAATCACAACTCCTGTTGGTACCTTCGTGAGAGTGGGTGCGATGCATGGCCAGAACTTTCTCGACGTGAATATGGCCTATGCTCGGTGGTTAGCTGACCAACGTGAAGCGCAGCCGCACCGATTGGCCAATGCCCAGGTGCCCGCAACCATGTTGGAGTTTCTCGAAGGAGGTCCGTCGACAATGGCAGCTGCGCGGCGGGCGATCGACTATGCCGTCATGCTCGGTCCTTCAAGCAAAGGCCCGGCCGGCGAATCGATCTTTTATCAAACATCCACCGTTCGGATCACCGCTCCCCTTCCCAATCCGCCTTCGTTGCGCGACTTTATCGCTTTTGAAGACCACATTGCCGCCACGTCGAAGAAGCGGGGCCAGCCGGTTCCGCCGGAATGGTACAAAGCACCCGTCTACTACAAGGGCAATCACCGGACCATTATTGGTCCGGACGAAAACCTGCCCTGGCCACTGGATACGACGAAGTTGGACTATGAGTTGGAATTGGCCTGTGTCATTGGATGTAAGGGCAAAGACATCGCCGAACGGGAGGCGCATGACTTCATCGCCGGCTATACGATCATGAACGACTTCAGCGCGCGCGATATCCAGTTTCAAGAGATGGCCTGCCGGTTGGGGCCCGCCAAAGGGAAAGATTTTGCGACGGCCCTAGGTCCTTGCCTCGTGACTCCCGATGAGATCACGGATCTCAGCGCATTGACGATGCTCGCCAGGGTGAACGGGGAGGAATGGTCGCGGGGACGGTTCGGAACGATCCACTGGTCGTTCTCCCAAATGATCGCGCATGTTTCTCGCGGTGAAATGATCTATCCGGGCGACGTGTTCGGCTCAGGCACCGTCGGAGGGGGATGCGGACTTGAACTGGATCGGTACTTGAAGCCGGGAGATGTAGTGGAGCTGGAAATTCAGCCGATCGGAGTTCTGAGAACACTGGTGGTGGGTGCAACATGAAAGGAAGCGCACATGAGTGTCATGACAGATGAGCAGGCGGTCGCCGAATTAGTGCAACGGCACCGTGACCTCTACGACGGACCGGCGATCGATACCAAGCTGGAAGCGATCATTCGCGACGGCTCGCACACCGAAGCTCACGCGGTTGGGATATCCTGCGGGTCCTGCGGACCTCCCGGTCGGTCTTCTTCGACACCCATGTGGAAGTGGTGTCAGGCCATCACACGGCGACCTATCTGCGATTCGAGTCCGTCGCCCGTTTTCCAGAGCTGATCAGGCTGCTGGCTCGGGACATGGCCGGGTGGATCAGACGGACATTTGAGACCAATCCGATAACCGGCATCGTCGCGACCACGTCAGCGGCTGAGATGCTTGCCGAAGGGATTGCGGACGTATTGCACGACACGATGCGAATTGCGCGTCACGTTAACACCCTTCAGTTGCGAGACCGGGCGGATCGGGACGGACATCAAGATCGGCGCGATCAAGCCAGGCGAACACTTTGTGGCGCTCAATGATGTCACCACACGCGGAAACTGCGTCAGCAAGCTCGGGAAAGTCATCACCGACAACGGGGGCCTGCTGGCCGGGATGATGGTCTTCGGGCGTCGGGATAGTGGCCAGTTTCCCCTGATGGGAGACCTGATCGCACGACATCCCTTCTACTACACGACGGATCTCGATATGCCGCAGTGGGAGCCGGCGCAGTGCCCCCTGTGCCGGATGAACAAGCCGTTACTGTCTTTGGAGGGACATGCCCGAACTCTGACGCACGTTCCACCCCACGTCGAGGAGGACCCCATGAATCCGGCAGACGTGACACAAGACATCAAGCGAGCCGACTTCTTACAGATGTACTATTACCTTCGGCTCACCAGAGGCCTTGAGGACCGCATCAGTGCCCTCTATCGTCAAGGTCGGATCGTCGGCGGCGTGTACACCAGCTACGGGATGGAAGCCATCGCGGTCGGTTATGCCTCCGCCCTTGAGCGCGACGACGTCATTGCCCCCTTTCACCGGGACATGGGAGCCTTTCTCATTCGCGGGTTCACGCCCGGCGAAGTCCTCGCCCAGTACCTCGGCAAGCGCACTGGTCCCAGCAAGGGCAAGGACGGCAACGTGCACATGGGCGATCTCAAGCGCGGCATGATCAGCTTTGTCAGCCACCTCGCCGACAATCTGCCCGTCGCGACCGGGGTCGCCCTGGCGTTTAAGATTAGAGGGGAGCGCCGCGTAGCCTTCACCGGCACCGGAGACGGCGGGACCAGCCGCGGCGACTTCCACGAAGCGATGAACTTTGCCGCGGTGCGCAAACTCCCCGTCGTGTTCTTCTGCAACAACAATCAATACGCCTATTCGACACCGCAACGTCTGCAGATGGCGATCCACGACGTGGCCGACCGTGCAAAAGCCTATGGGATGCCTGGTGAGATCGTGGATGGAAACGACGTGGCAGCCGTGTACGTGGCCTCCAAACGCGCCATCGCGAGAGCCCGTGCCGGCGAAGGGCCCACCTTCCTCGAATTCAAAACGATGCGGATGCACGGCCATTCCGAGCATGACCCAGCCAAGTATGTTCCTCGTGAATTGCTGGAGGAATGGAAGAAAAAAGATCCGATCTTGAAAGCCGAGCAGTGGCTCAATCAGCTCGACTACGGGGATGATGCGTATTTCCATGAGATTGGAGAGCGGGTGAAGAAAGAAGTCGAAGCTGGCCTGGAGTTTGCGGAGCAGAGCCCGCTGCCGGAAGGACCGGAAGTATTGGAGGGGGTCTTCGCGGAGGAAGCTGGCAGCTATTAGCTGAGAGCAACAGCTGAAGAAGGAGCGTTTCCATGACAACGGAAACCGTGCAGAAACAGCAGGAAGTGACCTATCTTGAGGCGATCTCGCAAGCTCTGGACGAGGAGATGACTCGCGACGAACGGGTCTTTCTGATGGGCGAAGACATCGGCGCCTATGGCGGAGCCTTCAAGATCACCGAGGGCTTCCTGCAGAAGTACGGCGAGTGGCGAGTCCTGGACACGCCGTTGGCCGAGTCCGGCTTTGTGGGGGCCGCCATCGGAGCTGCGATGATGGGCCTGCGCCCGGTCGTGGAAATGCAGTTCGCCGACTTCATCTCCTGCGCCTTCGACCAGATCACCGAGGTCGCGGCCAAGAACCATTATCGCTGGGGAGCTGCGGTGCCGATGGTCATCCGTGCTCCCTTTGGCGGCGGGGTGCATGGCGGGCCCTTTCATTCCGAATGTCCGGAAGGCTGGTTCTTCCACTCGCCGGGGCTCAAGCTCGTGGCTCCTTCCACTCCATACGACGCGAAGGGACTCCTCAAAGCCGCGATTCGCGATCCAAATCCCGTCCTCTACTTCGAGCACAAGTTTCTCTACCGCCGGATTAAAGCGGTATTGCCGAGCGAGGATTACATCGTGCCGATCGGCAAGGCCGACGTCAAACGTGCAGGCAATGACATCTCGATCATCACCTACGGGGCGATGGTCCATCTGGCGCTGGAGGCGGCTCAGGTGCTGGCGAAAGAAGGGATCGATGTGGAAGTGGTCGATCTGCGCACGTTGATTCCGCTCGACAAAGAGACGATTTATGGATCGGTGCGCAAGACCAGCAAGGCCATCATGCTGCACGAGGATAACAAGACCGGTGGGATCGGCGCCGAAATCGCCGCGCTGGTGGCGGAGGAATGTTTCGACTGTTTGGACGGACCGATTCTTCGTATCGCCCCGCCGGACACGCCAGTGCCGTTCAGCACGCCCTTGGAAGAGTATTTTCTTCCGAAAGTGAGCGATATCGTCGGGGCAGCGAGGAAGTTGGCAGCATACTAATGGCGTGAAACGTGAGACGTAACATGTCAGACGATGAAAACCTATTTCTTTTCGTGAGCTTTTCTTATCTTGACGATTCACGATTCACGATTCACGTCTGACGAGGCACCATGCCTACTGACATCATCATGCCCCAGCTCGGAGAAAGCATCGCTGAAGGAACAGTCGTGAAATGGCTTGTTCCAGTTGGCGGGGTGATCGAAAAGGACCAATCGCTCCTGGAAGTGGAAACCGAAAAGGTTGCGTTGGAAATTCCCTCACCGGCCACAGGACTGTTGAGCGAAATCGTCGTCCGGGAAGGTGAGACGGTTCCTGTTGGGACTCTGCTGGCACGAATCGAGAGCACTCCTCCCTCCCAAGTGATCAACCGTGTCGGCGGGACGGTCGTTCGTCCTATGGAACCGGCTTCCGAAGGCGAAGACCGTCATTCTCCCGCCGTCCGACAACTGGCTAAGGAACATGGAGTCGATCTGGCACAGGTGAAAGGAACCGGAGGCGGCGGGCGGGTGACCAAGAAAGATGTGCAGGATTTCATTGCTCAGAGCGGCGCTCCAGCCAAGGCAACCACTCCTGGCGGTGAACAGTCAATGGGTGAAACCCTTCTGCCTCTCACACAAACGCGGAAAACCATCGCCGACCGGATGGTCAGGAGCCGGCAGACGTCGGCCCATGTCACAACGTTCTTTGAAGCGGACTTTTCGGGCATCGCCAAATTTCGGGAGGGCCGAAGCCTGACCTATCTGCCCTTCGTGATTCGTGCTGTGACCCGTGCTATTCGAGATGTGCCGATCATGAACTCTGCGTGGGGAGAACAAGGGATCATTATCAAGAAGGATATTCATGTCGGTATTGCGACGGCGCTGGAGGATGGGCTCCTGGTGCCGGTGGTGCGACATGCAGATCGAAAAGGTCTGACGCAGCTCGCTAAAGAAGTCGCGGACCTGGCGGAGCGAGCCAGGTCAAAAAAGCTGAGCCCTGAGGAGGTTCAAGGAGGGACGTTCACAATCACGAACCACGGCAGGATTTGGCAGCTTGTTCAGCACGCCGATCATTTATCAACCTCAGATCGCGATTCTGGGCGTCGGCGCGATCCAGAAACGGGCAATGGTCCTCACTAATGATGCCATTGCGATCCGTCCGATGGGCTATCTCAGTCTGTCGTTTGACCACCGGGTCATCGACGGGGCGACGGCGGATCAGTTCATGGGAAAGGTGAAGGGCTATCTCGAACAGAGTCATTGGGAGCAAATTCTGTGAACAGAAAAACAGCAGGCCGTCATCGTCAGCGCGGTGCGAACCCCGATGGGTAGTTTCAACGGCATGTTCAGCCCCATGCCCGCAACCAAGCTGGGCAGTATTGCGGTTATTGAGGCCTTGAAGCGAATCAATTTGAGGCCAGATCGTGTCGATGAGGTCTACATGGGCTGCGTCCTCAGTGCCGGACTTGGCCAGGCACCGGCCAGACAAGCTTCGATCGGAGCCGGAATCCCCAACTCGGTTGGCGCCACGACGGTCAACAAAGTGTGCGGGTCCAGCCTCAAAACCATAATCATGGCCTCTCAGGCCATTGTCCTCGGCGAGGCCAGAATCATCGTAGCAGGCGGCATGGAAAACATGACCCGCGCACCCTATTTGTTGGAAAAAGCGCGACAGGGGTATCGGCTCGGACATGCGGAGCTGGTGGACAGCCTGGTCAAAGACGGTTTGTGGGACGTCTATAACAATTTTCATATGGGCAAGGGCGGCGAACTCTGTGCCGCAAAGTATCGATTGACCAGAACCGACCTCGACGACTTCGCCTTGGAAAGTTACCGCCGCGCCCAAGGAGCCATTGCGACCGGGGCCTTCAAGCGGGAAATCGTCTCAGTTGACGTGCCACAACGGAAAGGAGTCCTATTGACAGTGACGAATGATGAAGAACCGAATCGAGTCGATTTGAGCAAGATACGCGAGCTCAAGCCGGTGTTCCAGGAAGATGGGGTCCTGACCGTGGGCAATTCTCCATCCTGTAACGACGGGGCAGCCGCGTTGGTGGTCATGGCGGAAGAAGAGGCGACCAGTCTGGGACTCACCCCGATGGCGCGCATCGTCGGCTACGCAGGGGCGGCACTCGCCCCAGAGTGGTTTACGATTGCCCCGGTCGAAGCGATCAAACTGGTGCTCAAGAAGACCGGCCTTGCGATTGGCGACATCGACTTGTTTGAGATCAATGAAGCGTTCTCAGCGGTCTCCCTCGCCATCAACCGGGAACTAGGGATTGATCAAACAATAGTCAACGTCAACGGCGGGGCAGTTGCGCTCGGTCATCCGATTGGCGCCACCGGCGCGCGTATTCTCACGACCCTACTCCATGCCATGGAAGCCCGCGGATCCAGGCGAGGGTTGGCCGGTCTCTGTATCGGTGGCGGGGAAGCGCTGGCGATTGTTGTGGAGCGATCATGAGTCAAGCCAGGGGTATGGGACGAGAGGCGAAGGGGAATCCTAACAGGCACGGGCAAGAACAAACCGTCTGGGCCTAGCCACGAACTTCGCGCCGGAGGTGGTTATGGAACTCGAGGACATCACAACCATCGGTGTGGTCGGCGCGGGCCAGATGGGCCGCGGCATCAGCCAGGTCTGTGCAACGGCCGGCTATCACGTTCTGCTGGTCGATGTTGCGGATCCAGCATTAACGGAGGCGCTCAGCAAGATCCGCGGCGGCCTGGAACGGGCCGTGGAACGAGGCACTCTCACCGACCATCAAGCTGGGGCGGTGTTGGCGACTCATCCATCCAATGGTTCAGCTCGACCGGTTGCACGACGTGCAACTCGTCATCGAAGCGATCCCGGAAGATCTCGCCCTCAAGCAGGAACTCTTTAGCGAACTGAATCGGGTGTGTCGGCCAGGAAACGGTCCTCGCCAGCAATACCTCCTCGATTTCGATCACGAAGCTGGGAGCTGCTTCCGGTCGGCCCGACCGGGTTGTCGGCCTGCACTTCATGAATCCGGCCCCCGTGATGCGACTCGTGGAAGTCGTGCGGGGTCTCGAAACATCAGAGCAAACAGTGAGTCTGGCAATGGAACTGGCAAAGCGGCTGGGGAAGACTCCCGTGGTGGCCAAGGACGTACCGGGATTCATCGTGAACCGTGTCCTGATTCCGATGATCAATGAAGCCATCTTCACGTTGGAAGAGGGAGTCGCCTCAGCCGAAGACATCGACCTGGCGATGACGGCGGGGGCGAATCATCCGGTGGGGCCACTGGCACTCGCCGACCGTATTGGGTTGGACACCGTGCTCGCCATCTGCGAGGTCCTGTACCAGGACTTGGGCGATCCCAAGTTTCATCCCTGCCCCTTGCTTCGCCGTTATGTCGGAGCCGGATGGCTGGGGCGCAAGACCGGTCATGGGTTCTATGTGTATGAGGCAAGCGGCGAGAGACACGAGGCAACGAGCAATAAAATCTGACTCTAGCCCCTAGCCGGAGGAACGGATCGATGCAAGAACGCAAACCCCAGTTCACCTCCCTCTCAGGGCTGGACATCAATCGCGTCTACTCGCGCGACGATCTGAAGGATTGGTCGCCTGAGAACGATCTCGGCGTGCCGGGGGAATTTCCCTACACTCGCGGCGTCTATCCCTCGATGTATCGGAGCCGCTTCTGGACGATGAGGCAGTTCGCCGGATTCGGGTCCGCCGACGATACCAATCGCCGCTTCAAATACCTCCTCCAGCATGGGCAAACCGGACTCAGCGTCGCCTTCGACATGCCGACATTGATGGGGATTGACGCGGATGACTCCCGTGCCCATGGCGAGGTCGGGCGCTGTGGCGTCGCGATCTCATCGTTGGCCGATATGGAACGGCTCTTTGAGGATATTCCCCTCGACCAGGTCACGACGTCGATGACGATCAATGGACCGGCCGCCGTCATCTTCGCCATGTACCTGGCTGTCGCGGAGAAACGCGGCATTGCCGTTGAGCGTGTGGGCGGCACGTTGCAGAACGACATCCTGAAGGAATACATCGCCCAGAAAGAATGGCTCTTCCCGCCCGAACCCTCGCTGCGCCTCATCACCGACACCATCGCCTACTGTGCGAAACAGGTTCCCAAATGGCATCCGGTCAGCATCAGCGGCTATCACATCCGCGAGGCGGGATCGAACGCGGTGCAGGAACTGGCCTTTACTCTCTATGACGGGCTGACCTACGTCGAGGCGGCCGTGAAGGCCGGACTTGCCGTAGACAGCTTCGCCCCGCAGCTCTCGTTCTTTTTCAATGTCCATAACGACTTTTTTGAAGAGATCGCCAAGTTCCGGGCTGCCCGCCGGCTCTGGGCCCGTGAAATGGAGCGCCGCTACCACCCCAAAGATCCGCGCTCGTTGCAACTCCGCTGTCATGCGCAGACAGCCGGCTGCTCACTCACGGCGCAGCAGCCCATGAACAACGTGGTCCGCACCACGTTGCAGGCTCTGGCGGCGGTGTTGGGTGGCACGCAATCTCTCCATACCAATTCCATGGACGAAACTCTGGCCTTGCCCTCGGAAGAAGCGGTGAAGCTCGCGTTGCGCACTCAGCAGATTATCGCTCAGGAGAGTGAGGTCACCAACTGCGTCGATCCCTTGGGCGGGTCGTACTATGTCGAAGCGTCTGACGAATCGACTGGAAGACGCAGCGCTCGACTACTTCCGCAAACTGGATGAGCATGGGCGGCATGGTGAAGGCGATCGAGCGCGGCTTCCCTCAGCGGGAAATCCTCGATGCCTCGCAACGGTATCAGCGTGAAGTAGAGCGTAAGGAACGGATCGTCGTCGGTGTCAGCGACTATGTGGAGCAGGAGGAACGCCCGATTCCGATACTCAAGGTCGGACCGGAAGTGGAGCACGAACAGGTGGCGCGCCTGTCGGATCTGCGCAAATCGCGCGATCCGTTCAAGATGGCCGGCGCGGTCGAGGAATTACAGGAAGCCGCCGCCTGCAGCGAGAACGTCATGCCGTATTTGATCGAAGCCGTGAAAGCGAAGGCGACGTTGGGCGAAATTTGCATGGCGCTCAAGGAAGTGTTTGGAACGTACAGAGAACCAGTGGTGCTATAGAGCGATCAGCTGTCATCCATCAGTTTAATTCGCCGTCTAGAAAAACTCAGGTTTCTCTTTTCGAGCTGCGCGCTGATCGCTGAAGGCTGAATGCTCGGTGAACGCATGAAACTCGGCGCGTTTGAAATATATCCCGTAAGCGACGGCCGGTTTCGGCTCGATGGCGGGGCCATGTTCGGCGTCGTGCCGAAAGTCTTCTGGCAGAAGTGCTGTGAAGCCGATGAGCTGAACCGCATCCCGCTGAGCCTCACCTGCCTGCTGATCCGGGCGCAGGGGAAGAACATCCTGGTGGACACAGGGTTGGGCTCCAAGGAGGACGACAAGTTTCAGCGCATGTTTGCCGTCGATCGGACGCCGACGTTGTTGGACTCCTTGACGCGCCTGGGTCTTGGTCGAGAAGACATCCACATGGTGATCAACACCCATCTTCATTTCGACCATGCGGGCGGGAATACGATGAAAGAAGAGGACGGGACCATCATGCCCAGCTTTCCCAACGCGCAGTACTTCATTCAGCATGGTGAGTTTGAAGATGCCGCCCGCGCCAATGAACGGACCAAAGCCAGCTACCGGCGAGACAACTTCACACCGATCGCTCACGTCAATCAGTGGGAGTTCTTGCACGGCGACACGGAATTACTCCCTGGGATTACCGCTATCGTCACCGCCGGCCACACGCGCTGTCATCAGGGGGTGAAGATCGAATCGGAAGGGAAGGTGGCCTTCTTTCTCGGCGATCTGATCCCAACCGTGTCTCATCTGCCGCTCCCCTACATCATGGGCTACGACCTGTTCCCTATTCAGACGCTCGAGACAAAACGATGGGTGTTGGACCGAGCCTTCGAAGAGAAATGGCTGTTGTGCTTTGAGCATGATCCGTTGGTCCAGGCAGGGCATGTCCACAGGGATCAGGAAGGTAAATATTTTCTCCGTGAGGTGAAGGCATGGCAGTAGCGGCGACACCTATCCGTGTCTTGATCGGCAAAGTCGGGCTTGACGGCCATGACCGCGGGGTGAAATTAATTGCGCGCGCGTTGCGTGACGCCGGCACAGAAGTGATCTATACCGGTCTCCACCAGACACCGGAGCAGGTCGTCAGCACGGCGATTCAAGAGGGTGTGGATGCGATCGGATTGAGCATTCTCTCAGGCGCGCACAATACGCTGTTCCGGCGCGTGTTGGAGCTGCTCAAGGAACAGGACGCCGATGACATCGTGCTGTTCGGCGGCGGAATCATTCCCGACGACGATCTTCTTGCGCTCAAAGCGGCCGGCGTGAAAGCCTTGTTCAGACCTGGGGCTCCCATGAACGAGATTGTGGACTTTGTGAAAGGGCTCCGATCATGAGACCGGTCTATATGATCAGCGGCGGGATCACGAAATTCGCCAAGGCGCATCAGGACAAGGACTATCGGCTCATGGTGAAAGAGGCCTACGACTATGCCCTGCGGGACGTGCCAAATTTCTCCAAAGACATGATCGACGGAGCCGTCGGGTCGTACTTCTCCGACCACTTCACGAGACAGCTCAAGGCTGCGAGCATGGTGCAGGATTATCTGGGGCTCTGTCCGAAACCGTCTAAACGAGTCGAAGGCGGGGGAGCGACAGGCGGGCTCTGCTTCCAGTCCGCGTGGGAAGCGGTGGCATCCGGGCGCATGAATTGTTGCCTGGCCTTCGGGTTTGAAACGATGTCTCGCGTGAACACCTGGAAAGGGAACGAGTTCATAGCCCTCGCTTCCGACACGAACTTTGACTTCCCCGTCGGCGGATTCTACAGCGGATACTACGCCATGATGGTTCAGCGCCACATGCATGAATTCGGTACGACGGTCGAGCAGATGGCCATGGTCTCGATCAAGAACCATGCGAATGCGCTCTATAACCCCTATGCGCAGAAAGCCAAACGGCTTACGATCAAGCAGGTGCGGGAGTCCCCGATGGTGGCTACACCGCTGACGATGGAAGACATCTGCACCATGTCGGACGGCGCCGCCGTCTGCCTCCTGGCGTCCGAAGCCGTCGCCTCCAAGGTCTGCCGCCGACCGGTCAAGATCTCCGGCGTCGGCTCCGGGTCCGACGCGATGCGCATGGCCGATCGGCCCCACGGTAAGGTGATTCTGCTGCCGCATGAACGAGAAGTCAGATTATCGCCGGTTGAAATACCCCGGCGTCCATTCGTTCAGGGGCGGTCGCATGGCGGCGAAACTGGCCTATGAGATGGCGGGAATCAGCAATCCTCAAGAGGAATTGAGCTTCATCGAGCTGCACGACGCCTACACATCGTCAGAGATTCAGACCTATGAGGATTTGGGCCTCTGCAAATATGGCGAAGGTGGGCGCTTCGTCGAAAGCGGTGTCCCGTTCATGCCAGGAGTCGACTACGGACTTGAACTGCCCGACCAGGGCGGTCTTCCCGTCAATCCATCCGGTGGCTTGCTGGCCTGCGGCCACCCGGTCGGCGCCACAGGCTTAATGCAGGCCGTGTTCGCGTTCTGGCAGTTGCAGGGCTCCGTCGAGAAGCATCTGGGAAACGACAAGCTCCAAGTCAAAAATGCCAGGCGCGGTTTGATCCATAGCCATGCCGGCACGGGGACCTATATCACCGTATCGATCATGGAAGCCTGATGATCACACTCGTGAGGTGTAAGGCGTGAAGGGTTAGGGAACGGAGGGGAGAGCGATATGGAGAACAAGGGCACCATCGTCTACGGAGTCGATCCCCTGGTTATTCACGACCATTACGAGATCGATTACCGGCACAGCTATGCGGAGGATTCCCCGTTCTTCATCGGTCTGACGAAAGGACAACTGCTCGGCTCGCGTTGTACGGCTTGCTGGTATACCTATGCCACCCCCCGCGCTCACTGTATGGAGTGCGGAGAACCGACGGCCTGGTTGGAGTTGCCGCTGACCGGGCGAGTGCATACCTTCACCACTTGTCACTATGGTGGTGAACTGTTCCTCAAAGAAACGCCGTTCACGCTAATCCTCGTGGAATTCGATGGTGCCGATACGTTGTTTCTCTCCCGGCTAAAGGGGATCAAGCCGGACGCGGTTCAATCGGCCTGCCGGTGGTCGCGCGTTTTGCCAAGATCCCATCGTTCAAGGTGACGGATGTGTGGTTCGAGCCTGCAGACAAGACGTGAAGCGGGAGACATGTTGGCGTTGGCCGACCGAGTCAAGGCTGGAGAGGTCCGTGCCGTCTCGCGTGTGATCACGTTGTTAGAGAGTCAGAACCCGGAGGGCCTAGCCATTCTTCGACTGCTTGTCTCGGGCTCGCACCGCGCGGCTGTGATCGGAATTACCGGTTATCCGGGAGCAGGCAAAAGCACGGTGGTCGCTCAACTCGTGGCAGCCTATCGGCAGTCTAGGCATGAAGGTCGGGGTTCTGGCCGTCGATATCAGTAGCCCAGTAACGGGCGGCGCCCTGCTTGGCGACCGCATCAGGATGCAGGAGCATACGCTCGATCACGGGGTGTATATCAGAAGCATGGCCACTCGTGGACACCATGGAGGGCTCGCCCAAGCGACCAGCGACGCAGCCTTGGTGTTGGAAGCGGCTGGGTACGAGGTCATTCTGATCGAGACAATTGGAGTCGGTCAGAATGAAGTGGAGGTGATTGATGTCGCCCACACCGTCGTGGCAGTCGTGGCGCCTGGTCTCGGCGATGAGGTGCAGGCGATGAAAGCCGGGTTGTTGGAAGTGGCTCCTATTGTCGTCGTCAACAAAGGAGATCTTGCCGGCGCGGATTCCACCCTGCGAGATTTGCGAGACTGGTGTCCGACCGTGCTCCGGACCATCGCCACGACAGGCGAAGGTATTGCAGAGCTCGTCGCTGCGATTGCCGAGCATCAACGGCTGCGCGATTTACTAGGTCCATCCGTTTCTCGTATACGGAAAGGAGCCGGCGTCTGAAGAGCAGGAGGATGTTATGGCGCACCAATTGTTGACGATTTCTCACCATGTCGCGCGGATTACGTTACATCATCCGCCGGCCAACGTGCTCAACCTCTCCGTGCTCAAGGAACTGGAGCAGGTTCTGATTGAGGTGGAGGAGGACGAGTACGTCCGCGTAGTGATCGTGACCGGGACCGGACGGTTTTTTTGCGCGGGGGCGGATTTGCATGAGCTGGCTCACCTCACGACCGTGCATGGCGGCGCGGAGTTTGCCCTTCGTGGGCAGTCGCTGTTCAGCCGCATCGAGCGGTCGCAGAAACCGGTGCTCGTCGCCATCAATGGCACCTGCCTCGGTGGTGGCCTCGAACTGGCCCTGGCCTGCCACATTCGGGTGGCGGCGGCCGGGGCTCTGCTGGGGTTGCCTGAAATCAAACTCGGCCTCATTCCTGGTTTCGGCGGCACGCAACGGCTGCCGCGCGTCGTCGGGGGTTCCAAAGCGGCGGAAATGATTTTGACCGGCGAGAGTCTGTCCGCGGAAGAAGCCCTCCGAATCGGCCTCGTCAGCCGAGTCGTGCCGCCACAAGAGTTACTGGCACAGGTTGAGGCCATCGCGGCCCTGATGACGGCACGCGGCACAGGCGCCGTCGAAGCGGCGCTGCACGCGATCAGAGGTGGACTCGACATTCCGCTATCCGAAGGGTTGGCCAGGGAAGCGGAATTATTCGGCCGGTTGTGTATCACTCCAGACAAGGAAGAAGCCGTGCAGGCGTTCCTCGAAAAGCGGCAACCAAGGTTGGCCGAAACGGACGCATGAGTTCGTGAGGCGTGAGGACTTCGGTGAGCGCCGCTCGACAAGCTCGGAGCCTGAACGTGTCGAAGGCAGTCGAGCCGCGTGAAACGTGCGGGGTGAAGGGATGCTAGAGATCGGGAGGGAATAACCGATGCTCGCAGCTCGCTTGAGTCGGTATGGCCAATCCCTTTGCTACAATGACCTGCCCAGCGCCGTGGTGCACGAAGTCAAACGGCGGATACTAGACAGCCTGGGCTGTGCACTCGGGGCCTTGACCGCACGGCCATGCCGGATCGCACGTCAGCTTGCTCAAGCTGTCACAGTGCCACATGGCGCAACCTTGTGGGGAACCGGCCACAAGACCCTTCCCGACCTCGCCGCGTTCGCCAACGGCGCGCTCGTCCGCTATCTCGATTTCAACGATACCTATCTCGCGAAGGAACCGGCGCACCCTTCAGACAACATTGCGGCCGTCCTTGCGGTCGGAGAAGCCTCTCGTGCTTCCGGCAAGCGGGTGATTCAGGCCGTCGCCCTCGCCTATGAAGTCCAGTGTCGTTTTTGCGATGCAGCAGCGCTACGACCGCGCGGCTGGGACCATGTGACCTACGGCCCATTTTCCTCCGCCCTCGCCGCCGCCCAGGTGATGAAGCTCTCAGATGCACAGACACTGCAGGCCATCAATCTCGCTGGGGTGGCGAATATCGCAATGAGGCAGACGCGTGTCGGGGACCTTTCCATGTGGAAAGCCTGTGCCTTCTCAAACGCCGCGCGGAATGGCCTGTTCGCAACCATGCTGGCTCAACAAGGGATGACGGGCCCATCTCCGATTTTTGAAGGTGAGAAGGGCTTCATGAAACTCGTCTCTGGATCGTTCGAGCTTCCGCTCTTTGGAGGTGAGAAGGGACCGTCCGACGCAATTCCATTCAAGATCCTGGATACCTGTATCAAACATTACCCGGTGGAGTATCACGCGCAGACGGCAGTGGAAGCCGCTCTGGCAATCCGAGAGGAGTTGCTTACAGTAGAAGGAATCGATGCGCTTGCTGGCATCACAGATGTTGAAATCGGCAGCTATGATGTCGCCATTGAAATCATCGGACACGATCCTGAAAAGTGGCGCCCTCACACGAGGGAAACCGCCGATCACAGCTTTCCTTACTCCGTGGCCGTCGCCCTGCTGGATGGGAAGGTCACGCTGCACTCGTTCGATGTCAAACGCCTCACCGACCCGGCACTGCATGGGTTGATGCAGAAGGTGTGCGTCGTTCCACAGCCGGAATTCGCCGGGCGTTATCCGCAGGCGATGCCGACGCGCATCACCGTACGGTCGAAAGCGGGGAAAGACTATGTCAAACAGATGGATTATCCTCTCGGCCACCCCAAGAACCGGATGGCCGATCACGATGTCGAACACAAGTTCCGCCGGTTGGCAGCAGGGAAATTAGACCGAGCGCGCATGAAAAAAGTGATCGACGTAGTCTGGAAGCTCGACCAGCTAAAGGATATCAGCGCGTTGATGCCGTTATTGAAGATGAACCGGAGGCAGTAGCATGAACCTTCATCAGCCCAGTTCCAAAGCTCGGCGTCTGCGTGAGTTGCTTGATACACAGACCGTCGTCCTGCCCGGAGCCTTCAATGCCTTGACGGCCATGCAGATCGAGCGCGCCGGGTTCCAAGCCCTCTATGTTTCAGGTGCCGGTCTATCGGCCACGCGAGGATTGCCGGATATCGGGTTGTTGTCCCTGACGGAAGTGGTGTCCGATGCAGCCACCATTACCAAGGCCGTGACGATTCCGGCCATCGTGGATGCGGACACGGGCTTCGGTCCCCCTCTCGAAGTGATGCGTGCCGTGAAGGAATTCGAGCAGGCAGGTCTGGCAGGAATGCAGATCGAAGATCAAGAGATCCCCAAGAAGTGCGGGCATCTGCCGGGAAAGCGATCTGGTCCCGACGAGCGAGATGGTCAGCAAGATCTGCGCGGCAAGCGACGCGCGACGTGATCCGGATTTCTTCATTGTCGCCCGGACAGACGCCCGTGCCGTTGAGGGATTGGACGCGGCTGTGCGACGGGCAAGGGCCTATATCGATGCCGGCGCCGATGCGATTTTCCCGGAAGCCCTCGAGTCTGCCGATGAATTCCGCTTGTTCGCCCATCAACTCGCCAAGGAAGGCGGCAAAGCGCCGCTGGTTGCTAACATGACCGAATTCGGGAAGACCCCATACCTCAGCGTCGGCGAGTTTGAAGATCTCGGCTATCGGCTGGTGCTGTTCCCTGTCACAGCCCTCCGGATGGCAACGAAAGCCATCGAACAGATGCTGCTCGAGCTGAGAAGCCATGGTTCGCAGCGGGCGCTGGTAGATCAGATGCATACTCGACAGCAACTGTATGACCTGCTCAGGTACGCGGAGCATGAGCAACGAGATCGACGATTTCACTCGACGGATGAAGACCATGCCAAGGGTTGATGCCACACAAACTCCGACGTACAGCCCGGGACTTGACGGAGTCCTCGCCGGAGAGACAACGCTGTGCCATGTGGACGAAGGGGAAGGGGGACTGAGATATCTCGGGTATGCGGTCAGCGATTTGGCAGAGAAGGCCTGCTTCGAGGAGGTGGCTTATCTACTGCTCTTCGGCAAGCTGCCGACCCAGAAAGAACTAAAGGATTTCACGACACAGCTCGCCGCACAGTCCGTCCTGCCTGATCCTATCGAAACGTTCCTTGGCGTGGTTCCTCCTGCTGCGCGTCCAATGGACATTCTGAGGACCAGCGTCTCGCTGCTGGGCATGATCGATCCGGATGCCTCCGACAGTTCTCACGACGCCAACGTCCGTAAAGCGATCCGGCTGTTGGCGCAAATCCCGCTCATCATCGCAACGGCACATCGGCTCGCGAACGGGAAACCTCACGTGGAGCCGCAAGCTGATCTGAGTTTCGCCGAAAATCTGTTGTTTCTGCTTACCGGCCGGAAAGACGATGACAGGGCCAAGGCCATGGCCCATGTGCTCGATGTGTCGCTCACGCTCTATGCCGAGCATGAATTCAATGCCTCCACCTTCTCGGCTCGCGTGACCGCGTCGACGATGACGGATCTGCACTCGGCTATTACCTCGGCAATCGGCACGCTGAAGGGGCCGCTCCATGGTGGAGCCAATGAGGCCGTCGCCGAAATGTTTCGCGAGATCGAGAGCCGCGAGAGGGCGGAGCAATGGGTGCGGACGGCGTTGGCGCACAAACAGCGGATCATGGGCTTCGGCCATCGTGTACTCAAGCAAGGTGACTCTCGTTCGGCCATCATTCAACAGCATGCCGAATCGTTGAGCAGTATCTGCGGCGACCTCCGTTGGTACGAGATCTCGACCATCATCGATCGCGTCATGCAGCAGGAGAAAGGTCTCTATCCCAACCTCGATTTCTATACGGCGGTGGCCTATCTCCTGATGGGCATTCCGCGAGAGCTCTACACACCGGTATTCGTCTGTTCGCGCATCATCGGCTGGTGCGCGCACGTGATCGAACAGCAGGACCATAACCGGCTGATCAGGCCCCGTGCGCGCTATACGGGGCCGACGACGAGGGAGTATGTCCCCCTTAATCGCCGTAGCTGACAATATCGCACAGGCTCGGCAGCTGGACGGGGTCTCTCCCACGCTGCCATGGAGTTCGTTCGCAGACTTCTTCAAGTCCCGCATCTACGATCGGGCCCTGGTCAATCGACCGTTTCTGATCTACTACGACGATGACCGGCAACGCCACTGCACGTACAGCTACGCGGAGTTCGGCACGGTGGTCCAACAGGTGGTCAGGTTCCTCCATGACCAGGTCGGGCTCCGGCGCGGGGACCGTCTGGCGACGATTCTGTTCAACCATGACATCACCGTGGTGCTGTATTTTGCCGCCTGGAGCTCGGGCATCACGGTCGTCCCGATTAACGTCGAAGAGCCCACAGAGAAGAAGCGCTTTATCCTGGAGCATTCGGAGGCTTCGGCCGTCTGCTGCTGGCACAGTGATGTTGAGGAAATGAAAGGTCTTCAGCGAGACCTGCCCGCCTTACGGCATGTGCTTGTGTTGAGCGATCACGGCGTCATGGAGCACAAGAGTCCCGAGGCGAGGGGCGAGACAAGACAGGGCCCGCTCGCCCGCGGCCATGCCTTTCACGCTGGTTCGTTGGAGGACGAAGCTCTCATCGTCTATACGTCCGGGACCACTGGCCCGCCCAAGGGGGTGGTCCTGACGGCAGAGAATCTCCTGATCGACGCAGACGCGATCGCCGAATGGCATCACTTTGCTGTGAACGATCGCCTGATGTGCGTGCTGCCGATCCACCATGTGAACGGAATCGTGGTCACCCTCCTCACCCCTCTCTATTGCAAGGGCAGCGCGGTCCTGAATCGGAAATTTAAAAGCGCGACTTTCTGGCGGAGACTGCACGAGGAGCACGTCACCTGCGTGAGCGTTGTTCCCACCTTGCTCGAATTTCTCCTCGATGCGAGGGAGGACCTTTCTACCTACCGACTCGACCGTTTCAAAGGATTCATCTGCGGCGCAGGACCGTTGATGAAAGAGACCGTCACGCGCTTCGAAGATCGATTTCATTTTCCGATCCTCCATGGCTATGGTTTGTCGGAAACGACCTGCTATTCCTGTTTCCTGCCGGACGATCTATCGCGTGATGAGCATCGCCACTGGCTCAGAGACTATGAATTTCCCTCCATCGGTGTGCCGATGCGGCACAACGTGATGACCATCCTTAACGATCATGGACAGCTGCTGCCGGAAATGTCGCGGGGAGAGATTTGCATCCGAGGCGGGACCGTCTGCGCCGGATACTTCAAGCGGGACGACGCCAATGAGGCCGCATTCAAATGGGGCTGGTTCCGTTCCGGCGACGAGGGATTTTACGCGCGAGATAAGCAGGGACGACCGTTTTTTTTCATTTCAGGCCGCCTGAAGGAATTGATCATTCGCGGCGGGGTCAATATCTCTCCTCTCGAGATCGACGATGTGCTGAAGGGGCATCCGCGTGTTCAATTCGCCATGGCGGTGCCGTTCGAACACCGCTACTACGGGGAGGAGATCGCCGCCTACGTGGTCCCGCGAGACGGCGCCGCGCCACCCACGGAGGCAGAGCTGCTGGCGCACTGCCGACGAGTACTCCCCTTCTCGAAATGTCCCAAGGTCATTGTGTTCGGGCACGAGGTTCCGTACACCTCGACCGGCAAACCCAAACGCCTGGAGCTGAAAACCCGCCTCGCTTCCGCCTTCGCGGCCTATCGGGATCATCAATTCAAGGAAGCCTAGCCGGCGTGCAGCGTCCGAGAACCCCCATGGGAATCATCAAGCGGTCTGTTGATGAGTGGGTCCTGTGCGAGTCCGTATTCTCACTAATAAGGGCGAGAGTCTGGCCCATCTGCTGAGTCGATCCCAGCCGTTCGGACCTAGATCGGTGCGGCGTGAATGACAATCACGGGGCGTAGAGTGTGCGCGAAGGAGTCTTGAACGACCACCAGCCATCGACTCCCCTCGCCGACTCCCCCTCGATACCGCCGAGCTGGCACGGTTGCTCAGGGCGCCGCGGCCACCAGCCGTTTGAATTGATCGATGAGGCGTGTAAACTCTGCCTCTTCCTCACGAAGCGCCAGCCGAAACTCCGGGTCCAATCCATCGGGCTCCGTCTCCACCAAACGCCGTTCGCTGATCCGCTGGGCGAGCCAGCATGCTTTCAGTCTGCGCATCGTCGTATAGATCAGGTGTATCGTCCCTCGATCTACCTGAAAGGAAGGCAGCATGGGATCGAGTTCGCGGAGGCAGTCATCGATGTCCTGATAGATCTGCGCCCAGACTCGCCGACCCTACTATCTCGTCCATCCTTGATACTTGGTGCCCCCGGTTGGCATCGAACCAGCCAACACGACCTCCACAGCGCCACCAGGACACGCGATCGGCTGAAGGCCCGGCCCC
>CAWGDV010000026.1:0-128570 GCA_963821465.1 uncultured Nitrospiraceae bacterium
GATCTTCCTTCGAAACGATCGGTAGTTTTCGCAGGTCGTCAAAATTTCGCAGCGAAGATGGTGCTACGCCATGTTTTCGTATATCTCTTGGTAATAGGGAACTGTCTCAAATGCCTTCTGAATCACTCCAGAGAGATTCATGAACTGCAGTTCCTCGATGCGCTTCTTCGGGTACCACTGAGATTCTCTTAAGGACTGAAGATACTCGCTGTGCCTCCCCCCATATCGCCGCTTATAAGTATAAAATCCATAGGCCGATATCAGCAGATTTTGCAGGAAAACTGGACTCGACCAGTAGACACGATCTGCCCATGTATGGAAGCTCATGGCCTTTCCTGCAGGCTTTTAGGCAACCGATTTTTTTCGAATTCAAAGAGACATCGGTTCAATTCCCGACCGATATGTTCCCAGCTGTATTTTTTCCTGACTGTCTCAAGGCCATTGGCTTGAAGCCGTTCCCGCAACCCACGATCCTCCATCAATCTCTTAATCTAATTTACGAACTCAGGCGGGGTGTCCGCGACCAACAAATCGTGCTCTGGCACTAGTTCTAATCCCTCATAGCCAATGCTTGTGGAAACGAGCGGTTTCCCCATGGCGAGTGCATCCAATACTTCGAACCGCGTACCACCGCCGTCGAACGGACACACATAGATCTCTGCCTCCGCCATCAGCTGGCCTGAATCCTCTACAAACCCAGCGACCTTGATGTTTTTGTCAGTCTGCGACAATTGGATGATCTCGGGAGGAGGAAGGCGGCCGATCACGGTGAAAGTAATCTCCGGCTCTTCCTTCTTTAGTAACGGCCAGACCTCTCTGAAGAAGAATAGAATAGCATCACGGTTAGGGTACCACTTTATTCCACCAGCGAAGACCAGACTTTTCGGCTTTGGATTAAAACGATGATACGGGGAAAAAAAGCTCGAATCAGTACCATTAGGAATCACATTGGTCTTTGTGCCAGGAGCAATCGATACCAGCCGCTGCCGGTCCAGCTCTAAAACCTTAAATGCAAATCGAACTCGGGGCTAGCCGCTTTTCACAATATCTCAGTTTAATTGCCTCCATGAAGATATAACCCTTCCTTAGGAAATTCGGACATTCTCTTCAACTGGATCGCCGGTACATCATATCCGATTCAATATTGTGATGATTCAAGACCTTCGGCGTCGCCCCGACATCACCTGCATAGACCGCGAGGCTGATGGTGTCAAAATATATCAAGTCGAACCGGGTCTGGCCAACCCGCGCCCTCAGCTTACTCCTCATCTCCTGTGACTCAAGCCAGTTCAATGTGTACGGGGCGAGAGTGGAGAAAGCTGTGGAACACAAGCGAAAGCCATCTCCACCGCGATGCATTCCTGATGGAATATTAATGACTTCGACACCTTTACAGATCTTCTCCAGTCATGACGAGCTTCCTCGATCTGCTCAATCAATTAAGCAATGACACCTGGTTGAATGCGAGAAGCCAAACCTCATGTTGTCGGGCTACTTCACACAGCAGATTGTAGCTTCTTTGCTGTACCCCCCCCCCTTTGGAGGATAAGGAAGAAGATGAGACAACCAAAGGATCTTCATGTGGGGTTCCTCAACGCAAAAGCCATCCACTTACCGTTAGATTATCTGGATACTTTCTTCAAACTCGTGCACTGGGTAGAAATCTCGTCGCGGTGTTGGGGCGCTTACGCGCCTTCGCCCGGATAATCTTCTGTTCCATCGTCATCGCCCTCACGCATTTCGTGAAGGGGAGGACTCTACCGGATTGTCAGATAACGTTCTGGCACTTACAGTGAATAATGGGTGTCTCTTCAGGCGCAACGCTGGCTTTTCAATAATGAGCCATGAAATTGCAGCAAGTAGGATGCAGGCAATTAATGCCACGAACCCATACTCTGTCTTCCGGTACAGCCCGCTATATAACAGGAGATTCACGACCGGCATGTGATAAATATATATCCCGTACGACATGTCGTTCCCCCTCAACACCTTCTTACTCAACGCCGGCATCGAGTACGCGAAAGAGAAAATAGTCAAGATTAACAATACAACGACTACCGGATTACTATTATTCCCGAAGGCGCTCCCAATATCTGAGAGCATGTATGCGGAAACAAGATACACGGGAAAAATAAGATAAAATTTCCCTGCCAAATATGCGTGGAAAAACTCAAAATTCCTCTGTGCCAACACTCCCAACAGGAAGATATAAAACCAAGGGAAAAATGATACCCCTATCAGTTTAGTGATGAGTGACTTATCCACCATATCCGGCAAGACAGCGTAACACCTATTTAGGATAAAAAATAGAACCGTCAATAACACCAGCGCACAATTAGCTGGTGCATTTTGGCGGTTTCCGAGAAAGAATAAAAAACAATACTGGGATCAAGAGATAGAATTGTATCTCAACAGTGATTGTCCACAAGCTACCATTAAGAACCCCATCTCCATAGGCCCTCATAAATTCCGGATTGTAGAACTGAAAGAAGGTTATTTTAGCGAGGAAGAGTAACACTAACTCAAACCATTGAACTCCCTTACCCTGAAGGTATCCACTTACCATAACTAAAACAATCGAGAATGCAACGCAAACAATAAGACCTGGGTACAACCGTAATACTCGATTAATGAAAAACTCCTGTGAAGCAGGAATTGTTTTCATATGATCGACTGATCAGAAAACCACTGATAAAGAAAAATATGGGCACACCAGGAAACAAATAAAACAGATGCAGTATAAAACTACCAACCCAGGCTGTTTCTATCTCCATGATACGGAACACATGCACGAGTGCTACCTGGAATGCTGCGAACAGTCGTATTAGGTCAAAATTATTCTTGAGAAACTTGTTTTGCATAGCTGAATATCTGGCACCGTAAGATAGTGCGGCCCTCTTTGTGTGAAAATATTTCAGGAGTGCCTTCTGTGCCAATATCAGTGCGACACTGTGCCTCTCTTCAATTTGAGTAGCGGGCGGAGTGGTGTACCCACCATGAATGCGGACAAGCAGTACGCCCGTCGAGGACTCGAAGGAGCCCGGCGGGCGATGGCGATGCCTGAGGGGAGACCCCTCTAAAGCAGACCTCAAGGAGTGCAGGTGTCACAGGCTCATCAAGATAACTGCAAGAAGCAGCAGATGAGGAGAAGCAGGTGACTCTGCACGCTGAGCGAGGATCCTCACCACATCTAAACTGGTGGCGATGCTGCTTGCCGACCTGGGTCTAACCCCGCCGTTGGAACAATCGGCGGCGCAGCCCACATTCATTTTCCACTTCCCGATTCAATCAGTTCTTTATAAACTAAGGCGACTCGATCAGCCATGGCCTCGCAGAAAAATCCCGTTCGACTCGCTTTCTGGCCTTTGTCACCCATCTTTTGTGCGATATCCGGAGATTCGATCAATCGTCGGCATCTCTCCGCAAGACCGTTCACATCCATCGGCTCAACCAGAAACCCCTCGAATCCATCCTCAACAATTTCAGGAATCCCTCCCACTCGACTTGCCACGACAGCTCGAGATGCCGCCATTGCCTCGAGAAGGGCCATGGGAATCCCCTCGCTCAAGGAAGGAAGTACAAAAATATCCAAGGCCTGCAGTAGTGCATCAGTATCCTCTCGATGCCCTAAAAACACAACGTTGTCGCTGATTCCCAAGTCTCGGGTTTGCGTCATGAGATCCTGCCGAATACTGCCGTCCCCCACTACCAACACTTTCACATTCGCCCCCTGGCGCAAGAGAATTCTTGCTGCCTCCAGTAAGATAGGGAATGCCTTTCACCGGAGTGAGCCGGCCAACAGTCCCGATCAGGCAGGTCTCAGAATCTACACCCAAATCCTTGCGTGTGCGCCATCTGTCGGTCTGAACCGACTTCCCTTCGAGATCGATGCCGTTTCGAATGCAGGTTACTCTGGAGACCTCTCCTTCGGCCTTGTATTTGCGTTCGATTTGCGATGACACACCGATGATGGAATCGACACAATATCGATGCACGGTGCGCTCAATCGCTTCGTAGAGACTCATCTTGAAAGCCTGCAGGCCTTCAAAAGGTTCGCGGAGCCCATGCACCGTTCGCACGACATGCGGGATGCCGCACAACTTGGCAGCCGGCGCTGCCAGAATGGTGTCTTTATACTTGTGGGTGTGAATAATTCGGATGTTCGACTTCTTGAATTCACGAACCAACTCAAGAAAAATCTTGCCACTTCCCCACCGACTTTCAGGGAACACCCTAACCGGAATACCCAGCGCCTCGATCTCCTTTTCCAATCTACCTTCATTGAACAGAATCACCGACAGATTCAATCTCGGCCTCTGCCACCAGCTTCGACAGCAAGACTTTGAGTTGAACCTCCGCCCCGGCCCATAGGTCTCCTACCGCCACATGACAAATTGAAATGGCTTTGCCAGGAGGAGCACTCGAGGTCTGAATACAACTCCGCACTCCTTGCCAAACTGGCATGGGATTATGCCGAATCCGAATCTTGTTCGATTGCAATCTGGCGTTCCTCGAACCCGACGTCTTCTCTTATGGGATGCGGAAGCCTTTGAATGCCGTCCCTAAAGACGAGAAACCGGCCTCTCACCAAGCCGTGGGAGCGGAACGCCCCAGGAATGTTTTGTCTGTACCGCCGCAGGAAGTGCTTCCCCGCTCTGCGTCTCAGAAATATTGCGGAGGGCCACCACGAAAGCCATCATGATCCACAAGCTGGGATACCACAGGGTAGAAATAAACACGCCACTGACGATGAAACCGATCAAACTTCCCTCCATGGCTCTCGCAAGATACACACGCACATCTTCTCCAGCTTGTACGATCTGACCGTGCTTCTGCCTTGACTCCGCAGGCGCAAATCTCGTCCTCACTAGCTTCAGATCCTTGTAACACTGCAACAGCATCCCACCTATGATCACGATCCCCGCAAGACCTAACTCAGAGATGAGGGTCACCCAGGCAGAATGCGCCTGCCGGCCAGCGATATGATCTTGTCGTGAAATGTTTCGGCCGGCCTCATAGATCTCAAATGTCCAGGGGAAATTACTCTGTCCGATCCCGATGATTGGATTCGCATAAAACATGTCCATTCCAATGCCCCAGGTATAGAGCCTTGCGCCTCCTGTGCCATGCTCACCCATTGTCTCATCACTGGTAGAAGAGGCAATTTCGTCCCAGTACTTTTCTGGAGCAAGCACCAGCATGAACAACACCGCCACAACAACCACTATGAGAGCATTCAGCTTCTTGGGCGAGCGGTACCAACAATAGGCTCCCACCGCGGCCAGCCCCATGAAGCCTCCTCGCGAAAGACTTGCCATAGCCGCAAGAATGAATGTTCCCAGGAATCCCAAGATACTTCATCTTCTGCGCAACACCGGTTGCAGAAAACAATAGGAAATAGCCAAAGGGGACGGCCATGTCCATCACCATGCAGAAGTCGTTCTCGTCCCCCATCCAGGCGCCGATACCGCGCCCACCTTTGGCGATCCCCATCACCGCCAAGAATCCATGGATACCCATCCATAGTCTTCATCAGCGTCATCATCTTTTCGAGAGAATTGACGAAGGTGATCACGCCAAGATAGACACAATACAATCAGAACCATATCTTTGAACGTCATGAGGGCCCAATAGTTGTTCACGGCAATCGGCACATGAATCGCCATGACCGCAAAGAGAGGGAGCCACAATTTGGTCTGGAGTCTTGAAAAATCTACCTTCCCTGACATGAGTACTTTCAGAAGGAGTCAATATCGAGAGGCCCGTGCCAAACGGAATGAGCTCTGATGCCGGGGATCAATTCCTGCGGGCGCCCAAACTCAAAGAAGAGGTACGCCAATACAAGATAAAACCCCGCCTTGCTCTCTTGAGCCTGGCGTGGCTGCCCGATAGCCCAAGCCTTCAACTCAGGCGTTGCGATGGGCTTTGCGTCACTGCCCATCGAGCACCATGGAACGTTCTGTCCGGAATACTTTCCGTCTCACTGTCTTGACTCATCCCTGAGTTATGGGCACTCAACGATCGTGCATAGAGATCCCTGTACCGATCGACCATCTGCTTCATACTGAAGTGTTGCCGGACTCGCTCCGCAGCCTGTCGGCCAAATTGTTGCATCGTTCCAGAGTCGCTCAGCAGTTTCAGAAGATTGGCTGCAAGATCTTTTGCATCTTCTGGCTGAACCAAAAAGCCTGTCCGTCCGTGATCGATCAGTTCAGGATTCCCCCCAACCCGCGTGGCCACCACCGGCTTTCCAGATGCCATCGCTTCGAGGAGC
This sequence comes from uncultured Nitrospiraceae bacterium, assembly GCA_963821465.1. Classification (GTDB taxonomy): domain Bacteria; phylum Nitrospirota; class Nitrospiria; order Nitrospirales; family Nitrospiraceae; genus Palsa-1315. The sequence continues at coordinate 6,275 of CAWGDV010000026.1, forward strand.
GCCAATGACAGCCCCTCGGACAGCGACGGTAGGACAAATGCGTCCAACACGGACAACAACCTTGGAACATCCTGCCGCATACCCAAGAAATGAACATTGGCCCCAATGGCCAATTGTTCCACTTGCTCCTTCAGCACAACATCGAGTTCTCCTCGCCCGATCACGAGCAACTGCGCCTTCGGCCATCGTCGAAGAATCTCCGGCATCGCCTCAAGAAGAAATCTGTGGCCTTTGACCGGATAGAGACTGCCTACGACCCCCAGCACGGGGTAGCACCCTGAAATCCCAAGCTCAGCCTTGCATTTCTGAGCCTCTTCATCCGTGATCATCTGTGCCGGAGCAACGCCGTTATAGATCACCTCCACTCGTTGTTCTTGCAACACCTACTTTATCGCAAATGAACTGTTTCAAATCTTGCGACACCGCAACCATCGTGCCATGCCGGCTGACAAGGCGATAGGTCACTCTCCGGCGTAGTTTTTCCCAAAAGTAATTCTTGCCATGCACGGTCGCAACAAACGGAACTCCCGCCAGCATCGCCACGATCCAACCGCACAGAATCGCGCTAAACTCGTGCGCATGAATGAGCGCCACCTGTTCCTTGCGGAGAAGTCGCAAACAGGCACGGAACCACTGGAGATTGAAGCGTCCTCCGAGGGGCATCACACACGTCCTCACCCCGCGAGCTTCACACTCTGTCTGCAGCCATCCCGGCCGAAATAGCCCTACAATGATTCGAAATTGGCCCTGGTTGAGTGCAGCCGCCAGTGTGCTGATCATCCGCTCCGCCCCGCCAGGTCCGCTGCTGGTCGACAGGTGCAGGACTGTCGTTTTCTCTTCACCGGAAGTCATAAGTTCTTCGGATCGACCGGCAAGATTTGGCTCATGGGCCGGCTATACTATTCTTCACGCCTAATCTGGCAGCCAGATTGTCGCAACAGCGACTCACTTGCTGAAAGCAGGAAAGGAAATCTTCACTGGTCCCACTGTACGGGTCCGCTATTTCGAGAGGCCCTCCAGAATCAAATCGCCCCAACAACACAACCTTTCCCTTCGATCTCGGGTACAACCGCTGAACTCGATCTTTCTGTAAGATTTCCATCACAACAATCAGATCCGATTGGTCGAGCAATTCCATATGAACTTGCGTGGTTGCATGCTCGTCAAGTGACAATCGATGCTCCAAGGCGACAGCCTTGGCCTTGGCATCCGCAGGCTTCCCTGGGGTTGTTTCAAGGCCGGCTGAGCGTACCGTTATGTCGTCGCCCCTCCTTCTCGACAAGGGATCGAAAGTAGGCTTCCGCCAAAGGACTGCGACAGATATTGCCTTTGCAGACAAAAAGAACGGATTGCACGGAGTCCGGCAACTGAACCGCCGCCCACCGCTCATACGGATGTCGCACGACGTTCATGCGTCCGGCGAGGTACCGTGCCGCCTCACGCAGACCGCACAAGAAAGTCCAGCAGTGCTCCGCCGGGCTGAGAGGTCTCCCTCCAGTCATGATCGACTTCCTGCGAGATGACTGAACCAGTTTCGATACTCCATGAGCGCAGGGCCCGGATCGGTCAGCGATTCAATTTCGTAGTGAAGATCATGTTGAAACAGTTTGAAGAACTCTGCCAAACAACGGCCTCTCGATACGGCATGCGCGTCGAGACGAAGATCGGAATTCGACTTTGTCAGCCTCAAGAGCAGGTGATCCAGATCACCGAGCAGCCAACGGGACTTCGTCCCGATACGATAGGCATTATTCGGCACAGCGATAGGCATACCATTCATCGCCTGGTACAGCAGATAGGGAAAGTTGAGACCTGCATCGATAGCCAATTGTAACGACCCCCAGAACCGCCCGTTGATTTCCATCAGCATCGGAACGTTCGATTGCCGATCCACCTTGAACTCCACCATGGCCACCCCTTGCCATTTCACCCGCTCCAATAGCCGTACGGCATAGTCGGTCATGGGCTTGGGCAACTCGATGCTTTCTCGAAATACACTCACGCCCCCAGCAGGCGGCTTTTCTCGAATTCGTCTGTGAGCAAAAAGCGCGCAAGGCTTCCCGTGATCGAAGAGCCCAAATACCCCTTGGCCTTCGCCCTCGATGCGTTGCTGGATTAGAGAGGGGTTACGCAAATAGGGAATTCTGCGATACAGATCCGTCAGCTCCTCGGCATTTGAAACAAAGTGCACGCTCGTCTTGATCCACTTTTCATCGATCTTCACAAGCGATCGTCCTGGCTTCACTACAACTGGATAGGCCTTCACCCGATCACGTACTACAGCGATATTCCCATCCGGGACAAAGACGGTATTTGGAATCGGTATTTCCAATTCCTGAGCAAGACTTCATCAAACGATACTTATCGGATACCATTTCATAGCTTTCCAGAGATGGAATCATCGCGGTGACGGAAGGCCGAAACCGATCCCTCTGCGCCGCCACCGCCTGCATGGACGCATCTGTGGGAGGAATGATCGCCGTAATATCAAATCGCCTGACTGCCTCGACAAGGCTGGAGATAAACTCCAGCGGTTGCTTGGACGGTGAAGGGTACTGCCATCTCGCGACACAATATCTGGACGCTCCAGCCAATGATCTCGTGATTTCAGCCCCGACAATCACTGAAATACCCGCGCGACCTAATCCTCGCGTGATGGCCAATGCCGAACGTTCCTGACCATCGGTGACCAACACAGAGGTCTTTGGTTCCATAACCGTCGCACCTCGAACCCTCTCTTCACCATTCGACTGATATCAACACTATCGAAAACCGGAGAGTGTCAACGCCAAGAGAGGCACTGACGCCGAACTATCCTCGTGGACACTGATTCGCTTTAAGGCAAACAGATCGTTGGGCCTATTCGGTTCTAATCCGACTTTGCATCCGACTGCCGCGAGGTATCCGCTTTCCCGGACGAGTTCCTGAATGTTCCGATCGAAGTTTCCATTCGGATAGCAAAAAACCGGTACCGGCTTGATCCCTTGCTCAAGCATCGTCCTCCGGGAATCGATCAATTCCATCTTCACATCAGACAGTGGAATCTGCGTCATGATTCGGTGCGAAACGGAGTGTGAGCCAAACGTAACCCCTTTTTCCGCCATTTCTCGTACTTCGTCCCAGTTAAGCAGTACCCGATGCGTTGGGAGATCCATATGAAGCGCACGACTGAGCCGATCGATAATCTGGTGGACCATGCCCACCTCTACTCCTTTGCAGAATTCGATGATACCATTGGGATCGATCGGAGATCCCGATTCGACGCGTCGAAAGATCCCGTCTTCCGCCGACAACATGACGCCAACCATTTCCTCGAGTACCGTTGAGACGGCCTTTCGATCAGCCGTGCCGGTTGTTTGCTGTCTACCTTTTTCCAGCAGAAGCATCATCTGATCAGGCCAGAACCATCGGGCGGTTCCAATAAAATCGGTGGCGAGGAAGATGGTCGCTGGGGCCCTGTATTTCATGAGTACAGGGAATGCGAATTCATAATTATCCTTCCATCCATCGTCGAACGTAATAACACAATAGGAACAGTCGCTCTTCAGCCGATTTGTCTGCCATAAATCGAGCAGCTCGTCTAAGGAAACGATCGCAAATCGCTTCTGAAGATAGGCGATGTGGGTCTCGAACGACTGCCCTCGCACATACATGCCGGGCTGGATGTATTCATCCCGCACCATGCGATCCGACACAACCCTGTGATAGGTCAGGATGACGGCTCGTCCACGATGTCGAATCCTACCCATGCCCGAAGCCACGTATACCCCAGCCAACATACGCCAAGCCATTGCCTTGGAGTCTCGTATCACGCGTTCACCTTGAGCAGCCTGCGGGAGTCTTCTCCTCTTGTGCCATACGTGTTGACCATCGATGTTCTCGTATGCAACACAGTTTCTCCGCACACTGTCAGAACAGCGTGTAGATAAAAGGCGCAACGGCTGACCCTTGCGTCAGGACGATCAGAGAGCCGAGCAACACCAGTACCAGAATAATCGGCAAGAGCCAGAACTTCTTCCGCTCTTTCATGAAGGCCCACAACTCTTGAAGAAAATCTCCCATATGTCATCCTCCTACAATTATTGCCCGTTTTCCCCAGCCCCCTAAAAGGATGCGGAAAAACTAGAACATGTTCTTCATATGAGAAGCGGGCCTTGGCTGACACACCACACGATACGTCTGCGCGTCAGGCTCAAACGCTCTTCGCATAGGATCACGGCCTGTCAATTTCATGAACAACCCCATCGGCGTCACCACGCCATAAAATAAGACCCCCAAAATAATTCGCGTGTTGACCCATCCCATCACATGCCCGACCCACATCCATCCTCGGTACACGTGTTTCAGTACGCCAGGCATGATAAGCCCGGCAGTCGCCAGGAGCGCACCCGGTACCACCACCCAGATGCGTACCGCCTCCTGCCGCCAGACAAACGGCCATACTCCGATGAACAGGAAAATCCCACCGACCATGAGACCGAATTGGCGTAGCGTCTTCTTCGTGACTTCTATCTGTTCCATCGCTCAACCTTTCCTGTATAGAAAAAAGGTACGTACTCGGGTGTTCAGACTGAAGGCTGAAGGCTATACATTATCTCGCAAGGCACGAATCAAGCCATTTAAAACCTTCTCGGTTTCTACGACTGTGGGTTCAAGTAGAGATGAATCCTCGTTGGGCAAGAAGCCCAACCGCTTCGACAAATTTAATTGATAGTGTAGTTCCCTCAATGACCCGAAGGCGATATTGAGAAATCTGAGATACTCTGCCTCACTGTCACGAGCGCACCCCTCCACGATGTTAGAAGGAACTGACACTGCTGCCCGCCGTAGTTGAGAAGTCAGTCCAAACAACTCTTCTTTCGGAAACCCTGCGGTGACTCGATACACCAATATGGCTACTTCATCAGCCAACTCAAATGCCCGAAGTTTTGTATGATCACGCACGATGTACCACTAAAAGCCTTCAGTCTTCAGCCTATCTACCTGATTAGTTACGAAAACACCCTACCGCTTAGACGGACTCCACGACACGATGCGTTCGCCCCGAAAGTAGCGGATCCAGGCATCGAGAATTGAAAGATTCACCATGACGAAAAATGACGGAATGCGCAACATCCCGACACTCGGTAACCGCTTGGTGGCAAGATACGCCAGCGCCACTGCGTAGAATACAACCTGTGCCGCGAGAGTCCCTTGAAAAAACAGCGATGAAGATGCCAGTACCGCGTTCGTCACCAGCGCGGCGATCATCGCGAACGGAACGAGCCATCGACAGAGTTTATGGCTAAACAATTGCCAGGCGAAGAGGTGATACCGGAACGGGTTGAACAAGGACAAGCTTCGCATGAACACCGAGATGCCCCGGACGATCGTTCGCACCTTGCGGTCGTATTCTTTTTTCTGATCGGAGAGGTTCTTGTAAAACCCCACGCACTCGGGATCGGCTACCCCACGGAGGCTGCTCCGAACGCTATTCAGCAGGGTGTTGAAATCGCTTTGCAGATCAGGAGCCCAACCTTGACAGACAGAGCGGCGAGCGGCAAAGAAGGACCCGCTAAGCCCGACCAAAGTGTTCACTCGCGTTTCAAGATTCCGCAGGAACATTTCATAGCGGACATAGGCCCCTTCTCCGCTGACGGTCCCATCCGTGTCGATGAAGCGATCGACGCTACTGACACAGCCGACGGTCGGATCTGAAAAATTCTTGACGATCGAGGTGATGGCCGTCGGCTCAAGCATGGTGGCCGTATCTGAAAACACCAGGATTTCTCCCGTTGTCGACTCGACGGCCTGCTTCTGCGCAGCCTCTTTCCCTCCCTTCGTATTCAATCGCACCAACCGCACACCTGACGACGAAAACGATCGCACCAGATCATCGGTCCCGTCCGTTGAACAATCGGACGCCACCACCACATCAAAAGACTCACGAGGATAATCTTGCTGGAGTGTGTTGAGCAGCTTTTCACGAATCCGCTTTTCCTCGTTATAGGCCGTGACGATGAAAGACACTGTCGGCCGGCATGGTCCTTTTTCGACGGGCCGGTTGCGCACAACCCCTATCAACATCAAGAGCAACGGATAGCCAATATAGGCATAGCAGATAAACCCTATCGATATCCAAAAGGCTGTCTGCATGCATACATCGATGTTCATTGCGAGTCGGCCAAACCCTTTCCTCGCAGGATGCTGAAAAAGTCCACCAGCATCGTTCTCGCGTCGTTCAGATCCTCAACGTACCCCAGAGGGTACGCCTCCGGTCTTCGCTCGCTGTGGCCTTGCTGGACGGCCTTTTTGAGCATCCTGGGTTATTTGAGCGCCAGTTCCACCTGAAAGATTTCAACGGTGTTTTGTGTATAAATCAAGTTTTCCCGCAGCCTAGACAACACAAGGCCACTCTATGACAAAGAGGAGTCTGCAGCTTTCGCACCGCCTGCCTTCAGGGGGACCGGTCCATTCTTCCTGCTTCCCAATATTCGGCCGATTTTCAGACGATCCACTTCCGTGACGAATTGGTGAGTCGGTAATGTCACCAAGCGATCGACAACTTCCTGAGCACCGGCGCATTTCCGGCTAGCCAACCGGCCGGCCAGTTCTGGAATCTCTTGAATCGTCGCCGGATAACTTGGGCTCAGCCCAGCACCTACTTCTCGGCTCTGTCGGCATACCGCCTCTTTCGTTTCTCGATCTCGTACCATCACAGGAAGTCTGAGATAGATCGCCTCTTTCCCCGTAATCGGCTTTATGCCTCTACGATGAAGATCCAACCCGTCGATTAGCCAGCCGGCACGAGCTGCCCGCTCTCGATTGGCCAGAGCCAAGCGCCGTTCCCACCCCTGAAGCTGATGCGCACGTACCTCATCCATGCGGTAGATAGGAAAGTCTGTATCGAACGTCGGTCTCCCCTAGCCGTAGAAAGGGAAGCCCTGCGGGGAGCCAGTACAGCAGCGGATGAATAAAGAGCCGCATCATGACCATCTCAAGCCAATTCCTGACGACTTCACCGCGAGGGGCCTCCGGCAAGGTCGCATACTCGGCTTTGATCTTCTCAGCGACGGATAACGATCTAGCAAGTATAATTCCCCCTGTGCCACAAGTAAGATTCTTCCCACGTCCCAAACTAAAGAAGGCCACGTCCCCTAGCGTTCCAAGAAGGCGTCCCCCTGACTGTCCGCCCATTGCCTGAGCCGCATCTTCAACCACCACGATGCCTTTCCCTTCACAGAGTCGTTTCACACGGTCTACATCCGCCGGGCGACCAAAGAGATGGGTCGGCACGACACAGAGGACGTCCTCGTTGATCAAGCCCTCAAGCTCTGCAAAATTGAAATCGAGTGTCTCCGGTTCGACGTCGCAGAGCACCACTTCCAAGCCGGCCCTGACAATCGCAGACGGCACGGAAAAACACGTATAGGCAGGAACGATCACTCGCCGTCTTCCGCTCGACGCCGCAAGCGCCTTGAGAATCACCGTCAACGCCGCCTTTCCAGACGACACCAGGAACACGTCTCTGGCAGAAAACTTTGCTTTTAGTTCCTGAATCAAGCGCGCGCGATGTTTGACACCACTCCACAGGCCGCTCGCCGCGCCAATGAGATCCCAGAAAGAGATCGGAGCGGCAGTTGGAGAGAGAGTCCGCTGCGGCATCATGGTAAATACTTCACAATATGCGGACCAATCAGATTGGCAACCGGCAAGGGAAGGTGTTGCCACACGGAAATGGCCGCCTTGAACTTGGGATTGTCCGGATTCAACTCCGGGATACTCCGCCCTCCAGCCAGCCAATAATACCAGTACAGCTGGCGAGGGTGAGCCCCCCATTGTTGTTTGAATCGGTACGTTCCGCTATCCACCGACGATCGGCCAAAATCAAACTCCTTGAATCCTTCGCGGCAGGCAAACTCTAACACCGCGCTATACAAGAGCATGTTGGGAGCCAGCCGACTAAACCGCTTGTCCGACGCTGCCCAAGGAATCTCCAACGTGCTGCGGAAACCGTACAGAAGCCCCGAAGCAAGAGGCACTCCCTTCAGCGAGACCACACACAGCCGCACTTCTTTGGGAAAGGTCTCGACAATCGACTGAAAGAACCCTTTCTCGTACACAGGAGTGCCCAAATCCCGCATGCATCGAGCAAACACACGATAGTAGTCTTCGAGCAGCTCTTCGCCGCCGATGCGGACGTCCATCCCCTCTTTCTGCGCCCGCCGGATTTGGCTCCGCAACTTGGAGGGGTAGGCCTTCAGCAAGGTCTCATAGTCCGGAGGGAGCGCGAGTCTCATCGAGACTTTGCGGGAGCGAACCGGCCAGTCGGTTTCAATCGGCTCAGTCTGTCTCAATTCGATGTGAGCCGCTCCGACATCCTTCGCCGTTTCCCCCGCCGCCGCCAGAAGGGCAAGACGAACATCGGCGCGATCGGCCAATACTCCGCCATAATTCAAGAAGGCCATGGATGTGAGGAAACATCCGAACATCGGACTCTTCGTCAATACCAGGGGAAGGACCCCTTGGACCGCCCCTCCTTCATCCCTGGCCATCAGGTAATACGTGCGATGCCCGAATACTTTGCTGATGACCCCCCGCCAGGCCAGCGTATGGTAGCCGGAGGCCTGTGGGTGACCCAGCACAAAATGATCCCACATGGCTTCGTCATGGGGATCCTTCAGGAGTACGACGTTCACCGTGTCCTCATGACGGCACAATGCCGAGGACGTGGACGCATATCATCTCACCTGATGCGCACGCCCATTGCGAGATGCCATCATAGACTGAATGGCAGTCTCCAGCACCTTGCCCATTGCACCCCAGGAATACTGACCTTGCACTCGGGCCAGTCCGTTGACGCCCAACTGTTGCGCGGCCTTCTGATCCGTGAGCAACCGTACGACTTTGTCTGCAAAATCCTGCGGGTCATCCGCCAGCAACACTTCACGATTGTCTGCCAGATCCAGCCCGTCGATACTCATCGACGTCGCGACGGTTGCTTTCTGCATGGCCATGGCAGCCAGAATCTTGTTTTTCACCCCGGAGCCTACGCGCAATGGACACACGAAGACCGTCGCACTCCGTACATACGGACGAACGTCATCGACCTTCCCGGTGACATGGACCCCGGAGATGCGAGTCAGGGCTTTGACTCTCTCGGATGGCTCACTCCCGACGATCCAAAACTGTACTTCTGGCCGCTTCGCTCTCACCAAAGGGAAAATATCTTCGACAAAATACAGAGCGGCATCTTCATTGGGGGCATAGCCCATGACGCCGGTAAAGACAAGCTTATCCGCCTCCATCAAGGTGGAGTCTGGCGAAAAGTACTCCATATCCACCCCATTGGTAATGGTGAGCGTCTTCGGCTTCGGCGAAAGTTCTCTGATAACCTGTTCGTCGACGGTGGAGTTCGTAATGATCAGGTCAAACGTCCTCCCCAGCGTCCCTTCAAGTCGTTTGACGCTGATCAGGCCCAGATAGGCAGAGAGGCGTTTACGCCAACCTCGCTCTGCGTTCAGCATTCTCCGGCACAGCAAGGTCATTGAATCGTGCAGATCGACGATAGCCGGAATGTTCATCTTGCGGATCGACATACTGAATCATTGCAAGAAGATCCACGTAAATCAGATCGATACGCTCGTGGATGCAAAGCTCCCGAATCCGTTCACGAATCGAGCGGTAGTATCCGGCATGCCGATAGCGCGTCTCGAAGTGGGCCGCGAGATGCACCCTATGCCATTGTTGCCCCCACCAGCGCACAGCTGGAGGGTCAGGCAACACCTCGACCCGCGTAAACACATGCGATGTTGCTGGATCGTTCAGAAAAGCTTGATATCGTTCTTGAGATGAACGGTAGGTGAGGAGGAAGAGCTCATGACGCTGGGAAAGCTCTCGGCATAAATTGAAGAGTCGAGGAGACCCTGGCATTCCGGAAGTCGCTGGAACATCTGGAGCCAATACAAGGATTTTCATCCGCTACACCCTGCCGTGGATCGAGCCATCGCAGTTCCATCACCAACAAATACCATCGTAAGAAGCGGTAAAACTTTCGCGCCCTTCGATCCTGGCCAGATCGATGATCAATTGGTCGGCACGCATACTCTTAAGGGCAGGCACGAACTCCGCTGAGGCATACCCTACGACAACCACTTGTGCCGTATCCACTACATCCTCAGCCCGCTCGACAAGCAACGATGAGAGGTGCGGGATATGTTCCTCGATAAATCTCTTGTTGGCTCCAATCAGGCGGCTGGTCGCCACGTTCTTGTCATAGATTTTCACCTGAAAGCCTTTTCCTAGGAGCGTCTCGATCACTTCCACCAGAGGGCTTTCTCGTAGGTCATCCGTATCAGGCTTGAAGGTCATTCCGAGAAATCCCACTCGTTTCTTGCCCAACGCAACAATCCGCTGGATGACACTCTTGATATGAGACGTGTTGCTCTGAAGAATGGCATTCAAGACCGGCACTTCCACATCAGTTCGTTTGGCCTGATACGACAAGGCGCGAAGATCCTTGGGCAAACATGACCCGCCAAAGGCGAACCCCGGCTTCAGATAGACCTTCGACAGATTCAGCTTTGTATCTTGGCAAAAAATGTCCATCACCGCATGACTATCGATGCCGAGCCTCTTGCACATGATCCCGATCTCATTGGCAAACGTCACTTTGAGCGCATGGAACGCATTGTCCGAATACTTCACCATCTCGGCCGCCCTGATCGAGGTCCGAATCGTGGGCGCCTTGATACCGGCATAGATCTCTTCCACGACATCTCCCTCGCCGGCATTCCGTTCACCGATGACGATCTTCGGCGGATGGTAGTAGTCTTTTACCGAGGTCCCCTCACGGAGAAACTCAGGATTATAGCAAACATAGAGGCCATTCCCGATGGTTTTTCCGGAATGCTTCTCAAGAATCGGAATCGCCACATCTTCTGTCGTCCCCGGCAACGTCGTGCTTCGAAAGACGATGGTGTGCAGGGTTCTTCTTGTTCTGCAACGCCGCGCCAATATCTTCACACACTCGTTTCAGATGAGTCAGATCGAGGCTTCCGTTGGCTTGACTCGGCGTTCCGACGCAGATGAAAGAGACATCCGTGTTGAGGATCCCTTCCTCCGACGATACCGTCGCTTTCAACAAGCCCTGCTTCTGTGCCTTGGCGATGAAATCTGAAATGTCCGGCTCGACAATCGGGGCCGCACCTGAATTAATCGACGCCACCTTATCCACATTCACATCAACGCCCCACACGGTGTGGCCGCTGGCCGCAAGACACCCTGCCGAAACAGTCCCGACATATCCCAATCCGAACACACTGATTTTCATCGTGGCCACCCTCTTCCGATTAATTCAATGTTCTGCGCAGCGACAATGAACGCTTCTGAGCCACATCAGATAACCTGCCGAAAGTACTCGATGGTTTTCTTCAAACCGTCCTCCAACTCGACTTGCGGCTCCCATCCCAGCAGTTGCTTAGCACGGCGAATGTCAGGACGCCTTACTTTTGGATCATCGACCGGCAAGGGCTTATGCTCGATCTTGCTATGTGAGCCGGTAAGCTTAAGCACCAACTCCGCAATCTGTTTGACGGTGAGTTCCCGCGGATTCCCGATATTCACGGGATCGTGCATCGTCTCCGGAAGCGGCTGCTCAGACTTCGTTAAGAAACTCGCTCTGTTCGTACGTTCTGCAACTGACTTATCAGAATCGATGAATAACAGCGCCGTGATGCCACGAACGAGGTCATCGGCATAACAGAAACTGCGAGTCTGGTTGCCATCGCCAAAGATGGTCAGCGGTTTCCCTTGAAGCGCTTGCACAACGAAATTTGAGACCACCCGCCCATCGTGCGGGCGCATCCGCGGACCGTAGGTATTAAAGATTCGCACGATGCGCGTATCGACCCCGTGATACCGATGGTAGGCCATCGTCATCGCTTCGGCAAAGCGTTTTGCTTCATCATACACACCTCGAGGGCTGATCGGATTGACGTTCCCCCAATAGGACTCCGGCTGAGGATTGACCAACGGATCACCGTAGACCTCAGACGTACTGGCTAACAGCAGCCGAGCCCCTTTTGCCTTTGCCAGACCCAGCACTTTGTGAGTACCCAGAGCCCCGACTTTGAGCGTGGCAATCGGCATCTCCAGATAGTCTTGCGGACTCGCCGGAGAAGCAAAATGTAAAATCGCGTCCAACTGTCCGTCTATATGAATATAATCACAGACGTTGTACTTGATAAAACTGAACTTTGGGATTCCCCATCAAGTGCGCGATGTTCTCCACGCGACCCGTAATCAGGTTGTCCATGGCAACAACTTCATGTCCCTTGCCGATCAGCAAATCGCTCAGGTGGCTTCCCAAGAATCCTGCTCCGCCCGTGATCAATATCCGCATCGGTCAATACTCCTTCTTCACACCTATTCACTCTCTATCCAGAGCCGCAACGAAACGTTCCGCCGTAGGAGTCGCCCGCTCGTCAACCAATTTACACCGCACAGCATAGGATGCACCAGTGTATTCCTTATTCTTTTTGGAGATTTCGATTGGCGAAATTCCTTCATGTCGCCTGATCGCGCGTCCAATTCATCGTGGACTTATTTCAAGTGTTCTATCATCAACGGGGGAGTTTCCCGCAGGAGTTCGACCCTTCCCCTTGAGCTCGGCGGTTCTCCCGCCAATCTGCATAGGCTGTTCCTTTCTTTACGGCCTCAGTGATGTGCCGACGCTCTTGCGACGAAGTATCCGATGTCACACATGTCGACCTTCGTGGCTTCGGCAATCCTCGATCGATGCTTCGCAGAAGTAGTCCTCGATGGAACAGAGGACCTTTGCAGGATTCCCCGCACACACGGTATTGGGTGGTAGAGATCGAGTCACAACAGAGTTCGCCCCGACAATCGTCTTAGGGCCAATCACGACCCCGGGTAAAATCACCGTCCTCGCACCAATATGGCATGACTCATGAATGGTGAACTGTCCAATTCTCGCTGCATCAAGGAACTCATCCACTCGGAGCATCATGGGCCAAGATCAAGCATTCTGCTCCGAAACCACAGTGATCTCCGATGGAAATGAGAAAACAGTAGTCTGTATCAATCCCAAACGTTGACGCCGGCAGCCATACATCGGACCCAGATGCATCCCCTTGTTCTGACGCAGCTTGTACCAGCGACGCTCCAAACGTTTTCGTTCGATCTTCGACCTCAGGGCCGACAATTTATCCAAGATCTAGCTGAGCATGTAACGGATCTGATCCACGAACCATCATCTTACAGCGCTCAATTCCGGATACGTATTGAACGAGACGCGGGAGTGTATCCGGGAAACCGAACGGCATAACTTTGAATCGACCGACCGGGTCGTTAGCAAATGACAGGGGTATCGGCATCCGGGCTCCCCGACAACTGCGCCTTGTAGCCCCCAACTTCTGCAACACTCTCGATCTCTCGCTGGCTAAAATCCTCCCACTGACCATTGGGATAACAAAAGATAGCCACGGGGTGCCGTACCTTTGCTCAACCGAACCCATGATTCTTCAGCTCCTGTTTTGACCGAGCGTGGCCGCCCGACTCAAAATAGGATGGGTCACCGTGTGCGGGCCAAAGGTCATACCACGCTCTTCACACAAGCGGGCCTGGTCCCAGCTCATGGGAGCACACCGCGAGGAGGTGTCTCCGGAAGCTGCACACCAGCCGCCTCTGCATAGGCAGAAGATACTACGATGTTTTGTTTCATCAGCAAGCTACTTGCATCGCTGAGTAAAGACGTCGTGCTTTAAGACGCGTGTCATTACTCCGCAACTCATAGGACAGATTCAGTTGAGGGAGGACAGCTTAATGGATTTCTGCGACGTCATAGAGAATATGTGTTCGATCTTGTCCCACCAGAACCACAAAATGGCCGTCCAGCAACCTGTTGTGACAAAGGTTGTCACTGGACAACGGATGCGCGAATACCCGGCCTGCAATTTCGGCCTGATCCACATATCCATCATCGATCGTAAATGCCACCGCACCTCGCAACGCTGACCCTTTCCTCGCCAGGCGATCAAAGACATTTTCAAGCAGAAACATCTTATACCTATTCTTTCGAGATACTGAACGCTCGCCGCAACTGGGCTGGTTCAAACCCGGCTATTCCTCGATCGGGTCCTGGAACTGATGGAGCATGAAGATCGTCGCGATCACGCAGGGCAGGCCGAAACAGAGAGGCCACTCCCGAAGAAGAGTATTATCCTATAGTAAGAGCGCACGGCCTACGCCCATACCTCCTCCAGTCTGCAGCTGACGTTTCACAGCCGACACATCAACGACCCACACATTCTTCCAAAACGAAATATCCTCCTCAGAGGGCTTCGTTCCGGGAATCTAGCAAGAATGTCTGCGGTGTATTCAAGACACCCTCTCGCCGAACACATCCTCAATCCTCACACGCTTGTACGATCACGGTCCAATTGGATTATCCCGACTGCCTTACCCCCGTTGAAATTATCGAGTGCATCAGCCTGCCAAACATCAACTTCTCATGACGAATGACACTGAAGATAGAAACAGCTTGACCAAGAGTTGAGTGGAACTTTAGCCTCTAGCAACAGGCCACAAACCGTACAGCAGGCACATCTAATCCAGCTCAAATTCTTTCTTCCAATCCGAATCCCCTTCAAGCGGCTTCTGATCAGTCTTGTACAGCACACAGTTCTCAAGCACAAGGACATCCATCTCGGTCCGCATAAAACAGCGATACGCATCTTCCGGAGTACAGACAATCGGCTCTCCTCGCACATTGAACGAGGTATTGACCAACACTCCATAGCCTGTTTGCGCTTCAAATGCCTTCAGCAACGCATGGTAACGAGGGTTCGTCTCCTCGTGGACCGTTTGTACTCTCGCCGAGTAGTCCAGATGGGTGACCGAAGGAATGTCCGACCGTTGCACGTTCAAGAGGTCGATACCCCAAAGTCCCTTTTGCGCTGTCGTCATGGGACGGCGGCGCTTTTCAAGCACCGGAGCCACAATCAACATGTACGGGCTGTCAGAATTCAGATCAAAGTAGTCCGACACTCGCTCCCGGAGAACCGAGGGAGCAAACGGTCTAAACGACTCGCGATACTTGATCTTCAGGTTCATGATGGACTGCATTTTTGTACTGCGCGCATCACCCAGAATGCTTCGCCCGCCGAGCGATCGTGGACCAAATTCCATGCGGCCTTGCAACCATCCTACGACCTTTTCTTCGGCAAGATCCTTGGCAACTCGTTCGAAGAGGGCTGTATCGGCAAGCCTCACGTAGGGAGCACCCTTCGATTTGAGAAACGTTTCAATCTCTTCATTCGAGGAGGAAGGTCCCAGATAGGCCCCCTTCATCTTGTCCTGCTTCCCATTCGAAATTCGTCGGCTTATTCTCGAACTGATGCCACACGGCCAAGGCCGCACCGAGGGCCCCTCCCGCATCGCCCGCTGCCGGCTGAATCCAGAGTCCCTTATGCGGCCCCTCCCGCAAGATTCGACCGTTCCCGACGCAGTTGAGGGCAACCCCTCCAGCCAAGCAGAGGTTTTCCACACCCGTTTCATGATGGAGGGTTCGAGCCAAACGAAGCATCACCTCTTCAGTCACCTCCTGAATCGACCGCGCCAAATCCATTTCGCGCTGACCCAACTTTGATTCTGGCTTGCGCGGTGGGCCACCGAACACCTCGTCGAACTTCCGCCCCGTCATCGTGAGGCCTGTACAATAATTGAAGAACTCCATGTTCAATCGAAACGTGCCGTCGGGCTTCACGTCGATCAGATGTTCGAATATTGCCTTTGTATATTTGGGCTCGCCATAGGGTGCGAGACCCATGACTTTGTACTCACCGGAATTGACCTTAAATCCCGTGTAATACGTGAACGCTGAGTACAGGAGGCCAAGCGAATGAGGAAAAGGGATTTCCCACAAAGGGGTGAGCCTATTGCCTTCGCCCAGCCAGGCAGAGGTTGTCGCCCACTCGCCGACTCCATCCATGCAGAGGACCACTGCAGAATCGTAGGGCGATGGGTAGAAGGCGGACGCAGCATGTGACTCGTGGTGCTCAGAGAACAACATGGGAGGCAATTCCTTCTTCTTCATTCCCTCTCCATGCTTGAAGAACTCGTCTCGCAGAAGGCTCTTCAGGAATAGCTTCTCTTTCATCCAGACCGGCATCGCCGCGAGAAACGACTGCAAGCCGGACGGGGCGAATGCCAAGTAGGTTTCCAATAGACGCTCGAACTTCACGAGAGGCTTGTCATAGAACACAAGATGCTCGACATCGCGGAATCGAATGCCCCCTGCCATGAGGCAATACTCGATGCGTGATGTGGAAACCCGGGATCATGCTTCTTCCTGGTAAATCGTTCCTCCTGTGCCGCGGCCACAATGTCACCGTCCCGCACTAAACAGGCTGCGCTGTCATGATAATAGGCTGAAACACCCAGGATATTCATAACGGGATACTATTCCTTTGTACAGGTTTCAAATCACGAGCAGATCCATATTTGCCTGATACGACGGCAGTCATAATAGAGTCCACGCGGTTTGCAACTGCATCCCAGCTAAATTCCCGTGTCGCCCGTTCCCGGCCCTGCTGCCCTAATTTCTCAGCATATTTCTTGTGGGTCAGCACCCGACAAACCGACTCAGCCAACGTCTCTGGGCTATCAGGCGGAACGAGAAGTCCTGTCTCTCCGTCGACCACGGCATCTGCGATCCCACCTGATTTCCCTGCAATCACAGACGACCAGTGCTGAAATTATCCATGCCTATGACTCTGTGCCCATTTATTGAGTAGCAGCTCGCAGAGGTGACTTCATGAAAATCCCGCACCACCGGTAATCAATATTCGTAACATTCGCACAAATTGGCTCCTTCCTTGAACACTTGTAAAATCACTCACGAAGAGGGCAGAAACTCCATCCTTCTCCTAGCCGGATTGAGCAGAAATCACGATCACACGATGTGATGATCACTGAATGGAGGTGTAGATATTGCTGAGCTTCAATGCGCAGATGCGAATGTCGAACTCCGAGCCAATTTGCTCACGCAATGTCGTACCAACAAACGTAAGTAACTCTGGATTTGCGGCAAAGGATTGGAGGCGTTCTGCGATAGCCTGAGCATCTCGCTCTGGAACCAATAAATGACAATGCCGACCAAACAGGTAAGGATTATCAGAGTGCACAGTTGTGATGACAGGCATACTAGTTGCCATCATTTGTTGGACCACGAAAGGAGTTCCTTCTGAGTCACCATCGGCAGCCGAGATGCTTCGGAGCAACAAAAACATGAGATGCAAGTGCGATTTCAAGCAATTCACGAAACGGAACAAAAGGATGATAACTTGTGATATCCTCAAGGCCTAGCCGGCTTATGAGTCCGAATACATCCTCTTTGACCTTTTCATCTCCTGACTTCTCAATCTTTCCCGCCCCCTACAATGCACAATTGTAAGTTTACACCCGCTTGTCGTGCTAAAGCGACACCTTCAATCAAATATCGGACCCCTTTTTTACCGAAATGTATTGCCTGCAAAAAGCACTTTGAGCGTTTCCTTCTGTCCCAATATCCGTGGCCTCCACGGCAAAGATTTAGTGTCGACCCCAAGGGCGTGGATGACAACTTTGTGTTCTGGACATCCAAGCTTTTTTAAGCTCCTGCGCCATCACAGGTCCGAGCGCTAGAATCTTCGACGCTCGGGCAAAGACCTGAGCATACTTAGCTTCCCATCCAGGATAATGTCCTACTTGGTATACATCCGCTCCATAAAAACCAACAACCCATGGGATGTCCAAGCTTTGATGGAGTTGAAGATCGCCCACCGCCACATAGCCGAAGTGAGAATGCAGTACTCGTGGTTTTCGCTGTCTCAGTTTCCAGAACTCCTTGGGAAGGAGACAGCTTCCTGTCAACTTCGTCCACACTACGCCAGAGGAGCTCTTCACGGTCGAGAAGCCACGCTTCTAGCTCGGGAAATTCTTCTCGATTTTCAAGGGCATCACAAAGTACCAGTGGTGTGTAATTCAGCACAAACCGTAGGTGGTCATACATCCAATTCTGGGTACGACTGACAAAGGTGTCACATCGTTGTATCGCCACAGGATAAGTCATACTTCTTTCTTCCACTCTTTATCGTCTAACAGACACCACCCGAGAAGTACTCAGACCATTCTTGATTCGACGACAGTATTACACGTGCCGCTAGAGTCTTGATCTATTCATCGTGCATAGCTTCGATAACGGACCAGCGGGAAGATACGCCTTTAACAGATCCACGTATAGTTCGAACTCATGTGGACGTTCTTTGATCAAATCGGCTAGTCGTCGCTTGGCGGATTCGTTTCGTTCCTGAATACGATCATGGTAAGCAAGGTCTCGTTGCACGACAAACAAGCGATCGCGTAGGATGGCACGGCTTCTTCTCCATGCCTAGACGCGAATTGTTTCTCCTGAAGGAGGATATCGTATATTCGGACATAATCCTCCAACAAACGGGTTGGGCTTCCCATGAGGCTTCCGGTGCGCCAACGATATTTTCCTAGCGGCTCTGCAAGATAACCGACTCCGTACCCTTCGGCTACAATCATGATCCAATGCAGGTAGTCTTGTGCGATGGGAAGTCGTTCATCAAAGACTCCAGTACGGTCAAAACACTTCCGACGTTCAACCACAGTGAGGGTTTGAATATGGCTGCGCTTGAGCAACTCCAGTATGCAGTACCCCTGCGGAACAGGCCGCTTCGTTTCCTCATTAAAACGAACGTGGAGGATCTCATCCTGTTCGTTGATGACAGATATCTCACTGTGAATCATTCCACATTCCTGGTGCGCATCGAGAAATGCCACTTGCCTTTCCAGCTTTTCCGAATACCACATGTCATCCGCATCCAGATAGGCAAGCAATTCTCCGCTCGCTTTCGATATGGCGTGATTTCTCGCCGCTGAAACGCCGCGGTTCTGCTGATAGAGATAGGCCACCTTCCGGCCATATTGCATAACCACATCCTTCGTATCGTCTGTGGAGCCATCATCGACAACGAGGATTTCGTAATCCTTGTATGTCTGCGCGCACACTGAGTCGAGGGCGCGACCAATATAGCGGGCGCAATTATATGTGGGAATGATGATTGAGACTCGAGGCATAGGAATCTAATTATCGAAAACACGAGTAAAAAGTTCTGCGAGAAATCCACTCGACTTCATGACCGCGAGAGAGCTGGTTCGACTTGCGCGGCACTACATGTCCTCCACCGAGCTTGCACGACATGTGAAGGAAAATCTCTATTATCATTCACACCACCAGAGAACACAACGTTATTGCCAGCGGCGCAGACAACACGCATGAAGGAGACTCGGCATGGAGAAAGGATATGATGTTTAATGCGCCACTGTTGCAGCACTACCTTCTACTGTGCGCCCGAGCAGGATCGTATATGCTTCCCCAACTCCAAAATCTTGAAGACGAACACGAACCTCTCCATTTATCACCGGATACATCCCGGCTATGGTGACAAGAGGGCTATCGAGTACGTCTGAATCTGGGATTCGTTCGACACGAACAAAGGCCTCTCCCTCTTTCAGAGAAGAATTCAATCGATCTACATTTCGAAACACAACTTCGACCGGCCCATCATCTGAAGCATCAAGGCTCTCCCGTTTGCCAAGGATCATTCGGCCCGTTTGCAGATCTGAGTCGACCCCGGCAATCCCGGCGATTCTAGATCCGGAGACTTCTACTTTAACCAGGCGCCCTGTAATCTCTGCGTACCCTTTGTGCGCAAACCACGACGCACGTGGCACTCCTTCATCGATCCACCAACCCATCGAGGGTATAGACTTCACAATTCGAGTACCCTTCTCGGTCTGGCCAACAAGCGTAGGCCGCGCTTTCTGGAGCCTCCTCTTCAATATGGCTCAACCACCACACAAGATGTCCTGGGCGATGCGTGCCATCGGAATACCTGAATTCATTGATCGAGATCGGCCTGTCAGGAATTCCACGTTTGGCCATGAACTGTCTCACATTGACCACATTGTTGGGATGATCGAGATCCATATCGTGCCAGGAAATAATATCCGGCAGCACATGATGCGCATGCGCGAAGAGAAGAAAACCATACAGGTAATTACAGGGGCCGTTCGCAAGGCTGGGGCCGACAATGATTGCCTGCGGATTTACGCGCCGGATCGTACGAACCGCTCGTTTCCATGTTTCGAAAAACTGCCTGGAGCTCCGACCCCAGAATTGACTATGATCCGGCTCATTCCAAATATCCCAATGGAGTTGTAACCCTTTGGAGTCTGCTTCTCGCACCAATTCCTCGACCAGCTGTTCCCATCTAGTCCAGTCTCCTCCATCACCCGGCCAGTTTCCTGGCGGACCAGGATAGCCATAGCTGTCCGAAATGATTCCCTGCACGACCGCACCGTAACTCCGGACGCGCTGATACAGTGCCGGATTGAGCGCCTCATTGGCTCTGAGCCGGAATAATTTCGGCTTTAACGGTCGCACCAATCGATCGTCGGGTTGCTCTGGGGAGATACTAAGCAAGAAACCACTCGCACGATGTATAGCCGGCCCTTTGAGCGCAGCGAAGTCCACTATCACAGTTTCAGCATCGGCGACATGAACTATACCCCCTGTGAGCAATGTTAGCGCGCCTGCACACGCAACCAGCTTCAGCCATGAATTCTCACCGTGCATACGCTTTCCCTACCTTCAGGTCTCGTCGTCTCCTCGACAGCGCCGCGATCTATCTGCTCCGTCTTGTCATATCGCCACATGTAAATCGCCTCCGCGTCCAGTTTTGTCCATTTTGTCCTATAAGTTTCCCACGGATCCACCTTGGGTTGATGAAGAGACTCCGGCGCGTGCCTGCCAGGAGTACTCCTCCATTTCACAGCAGTTTTTCGACTTCCCTCTCGTAACGATCGATGCTCCGGGACCATGTCCATTCATTGCGCACATACACACCAGCCTGTTCACCCAGTCGACTCCGCAAATCAGGGTTCAGCACAAGGCGTTCAATTGCCTGGGCTAATTCTGATGAATCACGATCGACAAGAATACCGCTGTATCCGTCGAGCACTGATTCCCGAATGCCGCCTTCGCGCACCCCTATAACCGGAGTGCCACACGCCATCGCTTCCAACGCTACCAGCCCAAATGGCTCCATGATCGGCACGAAGACGACCATGAGCGACTGATTGTACAACCCCACCAACTCGGCCTCGCTTGGTTTACAACGGATAGTTAGATCAACGCCTGTAGCTTTCGCCATTTCTGTTATGCGGGAAAAATATGCGCAATCTTCGTGACGCGTCTCTGAAGTGGGTGTTGCAATCACGACCTGTGGGCGTCGGGATTGATGAATCTTTGCGACGGCTTCAATCACAAGATGGTGTTGCTTTGCCTCAACAATTCGGCCAGCCGACAAGACCATTGGCTCCACAGACAGGCCTAATGGGCGAAATTTTACAGAGTCTACACCATACCGACAAACCAGTGAGAAGCGGCGTGCGCGTTGAAACAGCGCTTCCTTTGAATAGTAGGAATTTGTGAACACAGTTCTCGCAGCACTAAGCCCGAGTAGATCCTGTCTCTCTCTGAACCCCAACCACGTTCTATCCGCGAGGTCGCAACTATAACTATAGGCTCGCCTCACCCACGAAGACTTCGACTGACGACCAGCGGCATCGTTCGCCTGATAACGAGCCCCACTGGCTTCGTGGCTGTAAACAACCGAAGGGAAATCCACCATCGTCGTTAAGAGCACCGTATAGCTCGGAGAGCAATGATCGATGTGCACGAAGTCGTATCCTCTTGAGTTGATGTCAGCCGCCACCGTCTCAAGGGTCGAAAGTAACGACCGCCTCTCCCGCAGATTTAGAGCCAGGTCGACCCATGTTTTGACCAAATGCGGCCTCAAGGCGGAGCCAGACCGGCGCGATAACACATACTGATAAGACTCTCGCACAAACGGTCGAAGCGGCCAGTTGATGAGATCCGGCTCGCCGAGCCGAACGATATACTCATCTATTACGTGCCCGCGATGACTAAGTTCACGAACCATGTCGAACGTCGCGCGCTTTGATCCACCCGCATCTCCCGTATGGCACCAGGCAATCGTCCACCCTTGTCGCGGGGGACTCATTTGCTCTTCTTCCATCTTGGATGGCGGTCGCATTGCGGTCGATATCGTAATGGCTAATAGATTCCTAAAGGGTTGGGGGGGGGGCCGAGCCGTTCTTTAAGCGACCACACCAAATTGCTGTCGATTCATCGCCTGATCGATGCGTCGTCGTGACGCTGCGCCCACACTCTCACACACCACAAAACATACCAGTAAACCAAAGAGTTCCTCGTGCCAATTATTCAGTAGAGCCACATCTACCCGTGTCACCACCGCCGGAAGTCAATCGCCTCCAGCCAAGACGGTGGGTGGCCTCCTCGACGACGACAGCGCGAAGAAATCCGCCTGGCTCTAGTAAGGCCGAATATCCTCCACATACGCTGAGAGTGTGATCGTCAGTGAGTGACATCCAACGAGCGGCAGACTCAGATACAAGAGGAGACTCGTGAACGCCACGAGGAGTTTGACCTCAGAGTGAACTGATAGAACGGCAATCATTTTGACAGTGTCCTGTGCCAATTTCTAGAGCGCAAAACAATTGCCCTCGCTTAGGCTCTTTACAGCTCCCTGCAGCTAGGGAAAAAGGTATAGATCTTTCACCATCATGATTTTCATGAAGCTCTCATGCTGTTGAGGTTGGGTGTGCCCGAGTGTTGAGCGCCTTCCGAACTTCTTCTTCATAGCGCTTAATCGTACATTCCCATGTCCAATGGGCGCGAACATGTTCAACCGCTTGCCTACTCATTTCAGTGCGCGTCTCTGTATGTTGTTGGAGTTGGATGATCGCCGCTGCGATCTGGCCAGCATCTCGATCTACGAGTATTCCCGTAACCCCATCGATAACAGACTCTCTAATGGCAGCCTCCTTGATCCCGATGACCGGTGTTCCACTTGCCATCGCTTCAATCGCGACTAGTCCGAACGGTTCCATGATGGGGACAAAGACCAATGCAAGAGCTTGGCTGTACAAGCTGGCTAATTCCAGCTGGCTCGGCCTGTACTTCACCGCTAGATCGACATCGCGATCTTTTGCCAATCGGATCAGCTCTTCGCTATAGCATGGATCCTCCAAACGCTCGATGTGTTCTGCTGTAGCAATAACCACGCGCGGCCGTTGAGCCCGCTCAATCAGCGCAACCGCCTCAATCACCAAATGATGTTGCTTGGCTCTGACGATTCGGCCTGCGGATAGCACCATCGGCTCGACCGGTAATGTCGCCAGGCCAAAGGCCGAGCAATCAACCCCAGCATAGCAAACCTTCGAATGGCGCCCGTAGCGCTGGAATAATACCTCTTTTGAAAAGTATGAATTTGTGAGGATTATGTGAGCGAGCTTTGTCTGATGTAATGTCGCTGTCTGTTGAACATATGGGTGGAAAGTTTTGGGGTGACATCACAGAGATATGTATAGAGACCTTTGCGGAACAAGTTCTGGCCGAGACTCCTGCCACGTGAAGACTCTTCGTACCGAACAAGTGAAGGCTCATGGCTATAAATAACGGTTGGCCGCCGAAGGTACGGGAGGAGGCCGACCGTTCGGCAATTCGGCCATTGGTCAATGTGTACGAAGTCATATTCTGTGGCATTGATGACACTTGCGAGCCTCTCAAATTCCCGCTTGACCTTGTGCATCGTCCAAAGGATTAGCGCCCAATTGGGCATATGAACCCAAAATATACGGCCGCAGCCACGAAAGATCGGTCTTCAGCATGATTAACTCGGACGAGGTGCGGACATAAGGCTTGAGCGATAGGTAATCCACGTTTGACACGGAGCTGCGGACGATGAACTCGTCAATGACATGGCCACGCGCAGTCAGGTTACGAACCATTTCAAAGGCAAACCGCTTCGATCCGCCCATATCGCCATTATGTACCCAGGCGATCCGCCATTTCTCTCGCATAGGCTCCTTGGAACTCAGACTGGCATCTTGAATAGTCTCATGCATGCTGATGCGAATCGCAAAGGAGGAGTCATAATTAGGACTAAGACCGGTGGATGTTTTCCCCGTTCGTCGATTGTGCCATGCCGAGCTTGTATATAATGGAAGGTACGAATCCTGGACTATCAGTCAACGCTCCAATCGTTCGTGCCATGGCCTTGTCCCAAGAAAACCAATCTTCGGCCAGTTGACAAGCACCATTACTAAGATCCTGCCTAAGCTTGGGATTCTTCATGATTGAGGAAATAGCCGCTGCCAGTTCTTCTGGATCCTTCGGAGGGCACAAAAATATGTTTTTCCGATCTTGGAAAGGACTTTCTAAATACTCGCCCCGAGTCGTGATGATGGGGAGTCCGTGCGCAGCTGCGGCACCCAGCGAACTTCGACTCAGAATGACTCCTCGATCAAATGGTAGTACACAGACATCAGCCGCATAAAGATACATTGACGCCTCTAGACTGCCCGAACTATATCCCTGCAGCCACGTCACCTTGTCGGCAATACCCAGACGTTCTGAGAGCAACATCATATTACGCTCATAGCTGACAATAAACTTTCCTCTTCTGATC
This sequence comes from uncultured Nitrospiraceae bacterium, assembly GCA_963821465.1. Classification (GTDB taxonomy): domain Bacteria; phylum Nitrospirota; class Nitrospiria; order Nitrospirales; family Nitrospiraceae; genus Palsa-1315. The sequence continues at coordinate 30,919 of CAWGDV010000026.1, forward strand.
TAATGTAGTCTTCGTAGTCCCTCGCCCTCCTCCGATCATGACGAGCCGCACATTGCCCGCCTGCGTGGTCACAAGCTTAATTGCCTGAAGCAGCGTTTCAACTCCCTTCGTAATGTCGATGTAGCCAAAGTATGCGAGAAGAAAGTGGTCCTGATCCAGCGCCAGCCGTGCGCGCCCCTGAGCCCTGGCGGTTTGCGCATCAGCACACATCGGGATGAGCGGGGGTGGCGGAATCACTTCAGTCTTCGACGCCACGTCAGGCATGAGAACACTTAGTTGACTCAAGTGATGCTCGCTCAAGACGATAAGCCGATCGCTATCTCGATACAACGTTCCCATCCAATAGTCCACACCGACACTGCTCACTCCGTGCGTGACAAACTTTCGTATTGCCCGCGTTGTAAGAGATTGCTGCTGGTTTTCCTCCTTGATTATCTCAAGCTGTGTCTCAAGGGCACCTTCCCCAGCACTCGCTTCACGATCGTCGGGGCAAACGTAATCATAGGGTGCGATTGATACATCCACGCGCTATAGATCAATAGCACGACACCGGGCTGAATCTTCTTGAGCAGGTTTATGAGTGTGGGGGCATCGACCAGTGAGCCGCTTTTCATCGCAGCATGAATATGAAATGAAACTGGCTCTGGAGCACTATGCCCCTTTGTGGTCACGAGATGCACGTCCTCGCCTCGAGAAGCGAGGTGCATACATAATTGCAGCGCATGTTCTGCATCTCCCGCGCGCATCGGTGGGAAAGCGGCAGAGATGATGAGCATCTTCATGATCGTGCGCTCGCGTCAATCACTCGCAACTCTGGATGGCATATTCTATGCTGGCGAAACCAATGTATTATCGGCAATCTTTTAATGGCGAACTTCAACGAGCTGAGCATACATAACCTCTTAACGGAATTACTGCTTTGCGCGAGTGACCGGTCTCCCTGGTCTTACTAAAGCTTGTGCGATTTATGCGCAACGTGCACGCTCCAGAAAAAATAGACCAGCCGTAGCTGGGACAGTCTACTAGTGACCAGCACCCATGAATTTAGGCCATTGACAGGTTTAGGGCCTGCTAAGGCGATGGGGATGCATTTCCTCAGTATCTCTGCTCTGGGTTTGGGAGACCCTCGGTATCATAGCACGCAGATGTTCACCGATAAGCGACCCGATCAGGCGGTGACCTCCGACACTCCAGTGCCCCATGTCCGCATGGAGGACATCGTCTCCACGCTTGTACGCAGCCTCGACGGCCTCGGCAATGTCTTGGAGGACCCACGTCATAATGAGAGGAGATTTCCTTAAACGTACTGTCGTAGGGCTCTTCCGCCTCGCAGGAAAACGAGACGATCGGAATACTGCCGACGCGAGACCTAACCTTGTCCATCAACTCGCTGGTTACTTGCACGGCATGCTGAAAGCCTTTATGGGCGGGTCCTTCACGCTTAATCTGAACTTCTCCATTCTGGACGGGATAAATCGCCAGCAGTCGGTCCCAGCGAGACAATAGAAAGTGTAATAACCGTGAGTGCCGTTGAGCAAAGATACGAAAAGATCCGGACCAGGGCTTGGGGATAATATACACAATGTGCCCATCAACCCAATACGGCCTCCTCCAGCCATTATTATTGATCAGGCTGGCAGTTTCGAGAGCAGGATCGTTATTGATGAAATCATTAGTGCAAAATTGCCACAGAATCAGAGTGGGCTTGATCATGTCCATGTACTGATCGAGAATCATATATTCTTGAAGCGTTCCGTATCCTCCTGCTCCGTAAGCAAATACCTCAACCCCCAGTACATCCTTGAGAGTGGCATAGTATGTGTCTTCGTCAGAGACCTGGAACGCTTGAGTGAAAGAATCGCCGATCACAAAGACCTTGGGCCTTGTCGAGCGCAGATCGCCGAACATTCGAAAACCATATTCTTTTTGTGAGCGCTTGACAGCATACTTCACCCCTTTCGACGTCGTCTCAGTACTTTCACGAAAATCCTGGTATCCCGCTCTCGCTCGCCAACCAAGAGTATCATCCAACACAAGTGGCCATGCGGGGTTCCATTCGTCTTGCCCAAGCGAGGATCGGAATGGAATGCCAGCGTCCCACCGCTGATACAATCGAAAGCCAAGCTCACCTGCAACGAAGAAGATGAGAACTGACAAGACCGGCAACAACAGGATTCCGCAAGTCACCAAAATTGATTTGCGCCGACTCATAGACTTTGTCGCCATTAGGAAGCCAAGAACTACACACATGGGCTCGACGAAGAGAATGGGGCAACTACTTCAATAAATAGGGTTCCCAGAATGCCCGATCATACCGGGGCCACGCATGGCAGCCAAAGGGCAAGTTGCCGTGATTCAACTCGAAGCACCGCCGGGGTGCCACTTCAAAGGCAAATCGTAACCCGACCTCTACCGAAGCTATTCTAAACGGAGGGTAGTATCGTACCGCCTCGTCTGCCCAAAAGTTAGTCTTCGTTTTTGTCGCCCATCAGCACGCAAGTACCACGAGGCCATTTGCTGTCGTGCTCCGTTGAACACACTGAATGATTTCAAATAGCGCTTTGGCAAGGACAGATATCTGGATAAGCCCGATTTTCTGTACACACATGCTTCTCCAATAGGCGTCCGGTTCGACCCAGTACTGATCCGAATAGATGACTCGCAAGAAGCTCTCGACTTTCCTGAGAGAAAAACCGCCATTCCCCACTCGTTCACGCCGACATAGGGACTGTCACCACACGTGATCCATGGGGCCCCAATATAGTCGAGATCCAGATCGCACCACTCATCCAGTCGATCCGATAATACCAGGGCGTCAAGATGGCAAAGGAGAATATATTTATAGTCTGCGAATCTCCCGTAGAGCGACGGGGAAAGCATGAGCTTCGTGCTCGCGCTTGCACTCCCGAAGAATCGCGGATCTACACTCTCAATCCGGAAAGCAGGTCTATTGACGTTCGAGCCTTGCGGAACGACCAGATATTTGTCGTAGCGCCCCAGGAAGTGTTCCATGTGCCGTAACGAGATCTTCTCGTCGCCGGTAAATTCTTCCCGCGCATACCCTGGAACCACGAACAGCCACCGTCTTCGATGGCTTCCTGAATGAGTGCCATTGCATAGGATACTACCTAAATATTGTTGGATGGATTAGGCTTTGGATGGACCAAGATCGAATTAGATAGAAGAACGAACTCGAACCTATAATTGACACTGCCCTTCAGGACCCCTTCTGCTCTGTTCCTTGAAAATCCGATGTCACGATGGATACACTCCATTAATCCGTCAGCAGTCTCCCACCGGAAAAGATGGCATTATAACAACAGGACCACATCCTGTGACAGATTAAGCAATGAAGCCCCCTGTTGCATGCTATGCGGAATGCTCTGATTCATAGGGAAGGGGTGGATTCGTCAATCACCTTGGAACTCACGCCTGGGACTACCTTCTTCGTATCCGTTTTTGCGACTGCCGATACCACCCTTCAGCTTCTCCAGCACGACAGGATAGAGACATTGTGCGATGGCCGCATTCCCGGCTGGAGAGTAATGCCCGTGTTCTGCAAATCGCTCACTCGCAGGCACATGTTCCAGGCACGACGTCAAATTAATGTGGTGATTCCGTTATCTTCGAGGATACGGACTCCTTGCATGCGATAGATCGGATGGGGGGAGTCATACGGAAAGGGTAAATAGACTACAAGAGGCATCCTTCCTCTCTTGGACACGTCTTCCACAAATAAGCGGAGTACCTCTCTATTGATAGAACGAGTCATATTGTCTGATACAGCCGGCCGCGCGCGCTCACTCGGAGGATAGACGGAAATGAGCAAACGAAATATCACGGAGTTGTCAAATATTTCCACGCCGCTGATCCCACTATGCCTGCACATAGCGCTTGTCATCGGCCACGAACGGAAGATCCGTAATGGAACGCGTTGACAAGACAGCGTCTGGTGTGATCATGGTTGATTCATATTTGATGAGCCGGTCATCCGGATCCAGATCAAACCGAGGCTTCGCAAACGGGATATCGCTACCGGGGAAAATGAGAAACGAATAGACGGACATCGTGCGCCGATGTCTCCATCAATGAAGCCGAGGATGACAATTCTTGGTCCCATGACTGCACATCCTTGATGTACCGCAGATACATCTGGTCTACTCCATACCCTTCAACGCCGAAATTGAGCACTCGACATCCTTTGGGGAGCAACTTCTCCAACTGAGCGGCCCATGAATTTAAATACCAACCTCCTCTCCAAAGGTATCGGAATCACCGACGAGTGCTACACGGCAATTCCCAAGCCCTTCACGCAGCACCTCCCCTTGATAAGCAGCCCTCAATCCCTCTCGCGCTACTCACATACTTGCCATGGTCTTTCACTCGGCCAGGCCCGATCGCCCACCCAAGAAGAGGATCATACAGCGAGAATCTACTTTGATCATTCGAGCGTGCCCATCTAATTCGCGTCCGATCAACAAACTCCTGCCAGAAGTATGGGACGCGAATATGCCCCACATAAGCCCCATCCGGCTTCTGAACCAAAATGACACGTAAGAAAACCTCCCCGACCACACCTAAGAAGACACACACCAGCACACTCGAATACAAGCTAGCGTGGCCTGTTCCATCCCCCGACAACGTCCAAAGAAGTCGAGCTAGCACATATATCGAGACCAGAATCCCCACAGCAGCCCCAACAGAAGCAAGCCCCCGGATTACTGAAAAGAAACGCGTCTAGAGATGGCTCAAGCTCTATCGATATAGACTCAAAAGTAGCACTAACCCACAGAACGCAAGACTATACACGGCCATAGACGTCCAAACAGCAACATTGCGCAGATGTATCCCTCGGACAATGCCCACTGTATGTTCTTCATTCGATCAGTACCATGGTATTATCAGAATCCCCGTATTTCTCAACAGGGCCGGTATTCCCCTGATTCACACCTGCCTTTCTAGCAGGCTGCGGAAAAACCGAGTTGAATGGTGACCGATGCGCCCCAACCCACTCACACGAGCCGTCGAAGCCCATCCGTGATGAGGGTGGCGTCCCACCGTGGAGGCCCGCTGTGGGCCACGGTGCGCGCAGCGGGACCGTCTCGGCTCATGCGGCGGCCTCCACGAGATTGCGCATGCGCACCAGGTTGTAACGGCCGCCGCGAAGGTGAACATCCAGCCGACCCGCCGCAACCCACGGAGTCTGAGCTTCCGCAGCAGCCCCACGGTCTTCAGCCAGCCGAAGATCTCTTCGACCCGTTTGCGCTTCTGTTGACTGATCGCGTATCCCGGGTGTCGCGTGGTGCGGCCATCGATCGCACTGCGCCGGTTCGTCGTGTTCTGGGCCACATGCGGCGTGACGTGCAGCCCCCGCAAATGCTGCGACGAACTCGTGCGTGTCATAGTTCTTGTCGCCCCCCAGCGTCATCCGCTGTCGGCCGGGACGCTCTGCCGACCATCGCCAGCGCCGCCTCGCGTTCCGCCGTGCCCGTCGCCGGGTCCAGGCGCGTGTCAACCACCAAGCCGTGGCGGTTCTCCATCAGCACATGCCCCAGGAAGCACAGCTTGGCCTCCTGGCCCGGCGCCTTGCTGACAGCCGGGCGTCGGGATCGGTCGTCGAGGCGTGCGTCGCATTGGTGCGGCTCTCGCCATGGAAGTCCACGCTGGGATTGCCCGGATCATCCGGCGGCGGCTGGGCGCGGCGTCCACTTCGGCTTGAAGCTCTTCTGACTCGCCCAGGCCTCGATCAGCGTCCCATCGACCGTGAAATGCTCGTCGGACAACAGCGCTGGGCCTTGGCTTGCGCCAGCACCTGCTCGAAGAACGCCGTGGCCACGTCGCCCGCCAGCAGCCGGTCCCGGTTCTTGGTGAACACCGTCGCGTCCCACACCGGCTCATCCAGATCAGGCCGACAAACCAGCGGAACAGCAGGTTGTACTCCAATTGCTCCATCAACAGCCGCTCGCTGCGCAGAGTGTAGAACACCTGCAGCAACAGGGCGCGCAGCAGCTTCTCCGGGGCAATCGACGGCCGCCCGTTTGAGATACAGCGCCGTGAACTGGGGCGACAACGTGGTCAGGGCCGGTCCACATCTGGCGAATGGGCCGCAACGGATGGTCCGCCGGGACTCGTTGCTCCGGCGACAGATAACTGAACAGTGCCCGGTCTGCTGGTCGTGTCCGCGCATTCGTCGCTCCTCCTGGAGTAGCGTACTAGCTAGTTGTATCTATTTACCCCCAGGACATAGAAAGCAAGACTTTTTCCGCAGCCTGCTAGGCTAATTGGTCAGAGCTATGTGTCTCACCGATGTTGACACAGAGGGAAGGCTGTTCAGCTCACCATGGCACTTCGAATACCGCCAGGGTGCGAGCCACATTACTTCGCGTTCGGCTGGCTGGGGATTGAGGTCTTCTGACGGTCACTCCGCATCTTGATCACTTTTGCCGGTACGCCAGCCGCTACGGCTCCATCCGGCACATCGTGAGTCACGACGGAGCCGGCCCCGATCACCGCACCTTTCCCGATGCGAACCCCCGATAGGACAATGACACCATACCCCAGCCACGATTCATCTCCGATCGAGATTTCGCCTTTCGATGTCAGCGGTTGATCCACGATGGGCTGGCCGGCCACAATGCCGTGATCATAAGAATAGAACGCACAGCGCGCCGCAATTTCGACCCGGTCTCCGATCCGGATCGGCGCCTTATACGCGTTCAATTGGCAGCCACGTTGGATGTGAGTATCATCACCAATCGTTACTGAGCCTCCCACCCCGGTCAGGATATGCGTGTCCTCTTGCAATCGCACTCGGTTTCCCAATGTCACCGATCCGTGGTCCCAATCCTGATAGATCATCACTCGATCGTCGATGAACACGTTTGCTCCAAGCCGGATGGTGGAACCTGAGAAAGTGGCCCTGGTAGAGATGAATCCTCTCGGGTTCAGGTCAGCGAGACAATGCCGATGGATGTAGGGAGGCGCCCACCACAGGGCGAGGCCGGTCGCAAGACGACGACAATACGGCAGTCCGGCCAACCGCATCCAAAATCGCGGCCAATGCCTTTCGAGTTTCCAATAGAGTGTACTGAACCACATAGAAGGGATAGGCTCTATGGTAATTAGCCGATGGGGGGAGAAGGGTCCCGCCGGGAAGCTATACGCCACCACGAAGGATGGGGATAGGGACGTTCTATACCCAACGGCTTGATTGTGGAGACCGCTGCTCCAGCTTTGGCAATCCACGCCTTGCACGCATGAAGCGACTCGAGTCGTACGACTTCAGTTTTTACGAGGGCAAGCAGTGCAACCATGACCATTTCCTGCAGATACGAAAAAAAAGTATTCCCACCACGGGGTATCAATGGTGACCCGAGAGCAAACGTGCCACAAGATTTGAGCACTCTACCACAATGCAACAGAAATAGTTCGCGCAGAATGAAACTCCTCCCAGCAAGCTGGCGGGGTATCTTGCGAAATTTTCCGAAGTCACACCCTCCTTCGCCACAGCTCGGAGGGACCCCCCGCCCTTATCCCCTCAGCAAGCTAAGGGGATTCGGCGAAGGAAAATACACTACTGTCTCACAAGATCATCGAGGCGATGATCATCTCTCGCCATTAATAATAAAATTCGTATGAGAAAACATGTACTTGCAGGACATCCCAGCGAGTTTGTAGACGCATCTCAGCCCTTCAGAGACCGCGACAGTTATTATCAGGTTCAGAGTGAACATAAAAAGCAATTTTGTTTGCCAAAAATCAAAACTACTTTTATCCACAATATGGAGAAGGATTGACGCACCAATCCCCTGCCCGACATAGTAAAAAACAGCATTTCTACCAACATGCTCAAGCCACTTGCTCCTAAGGGGCGAGTCACTATAATAATAAATTATGGCTGATATCGATAATAACGAAGCTGAAACGTACGGCAACCCAACTGGAAATTTACTCGATTGGAGATCCAGGGCAGAAAGTCCAATCTTTCCGTAAGCCATAAAAAGAAATCCCCCGCCTATAAATAACAAAGCAACAGCGAAGTATTGTTTAAATTGCCCACATACAATCCTCTCTTTAGCGAAGTGACCAAATAGATACATGAAAAGATAAAATATCAGAAAATTCACATTCACACCGAGTATTGACCATGCCGGTGGCTCAATTCCCATGAAAAAAAAGTACAGATAATAAGAAAAAAGAACTGGTAGCAAGGGAATATATATGCGCTTTATTTTATTGAGAATTACTAATCCAAACAGTGTTACCACAACATACACTGGCACAAACCAATAAGAAGCCGTGACCACAGGAAGATGCTTCAGTTGAGGCGGACTAAGCGTGAGAGCAAGAAATACATCCTTAAAATGAAATTCGAAAAATATGACATCATATACAAGAGCCAACAGTCCAAATGCGGTGGAAAGTCGAAAAATCACGGAAATGACTGTCACTTTATTTGCTCCAGCACAAGCCATACCTGACAGGAAAAAGAAAGCAGGAACATCAATCAAGAGGGAGAGCGATGCAACATATGTCGGAACATATCCCGATCCACTCCAGAAAACAGTATGAATGAACACTATTGAGAGTGCGCATATCCCTCTAGCCAAGTCGATGAAGGAATCTCTAGATGTCTTAGCTTCCTGATTCACCAGTTATGTCCTGTTGACTTTTCCCGTCCGTTACACAAGGGCCGCGCAGTTGACTCCTGCGCTGTCTTCTACAAACCCACGCATCTGCACCGTGCCATGGCATTCTGAGCATAAGTGCAGAAGCTGGACAAACATTAGGCTAGCTCTCATCAAGCAAACTCGACCGTAGATAGAGCACCGCTTCCCCATCGAAAGGCGCCATAAATGTCATTTCTTCCACCACCGGAAGATATTTCATTCCTAATGGTTTGCTCGTTCTTGGGATTAAACCACTCCACGACAAACGATGTGGACACATCTGAAACATCCACCTCGACTCCCTGTCTTCCCTTGGACTGAGCCGGCAGATAGACAAGATATTCCTTTCCAGGGTTTGCCAGGCAATATTTGGTTGAGCAGAGGTCCGGGCGCGGGCACCATTGTGGCCAGCCCAATCCTGTCTGCGTATCTTCTGCTGTGCCCAAGAGCCGATCGGACCGAAAAATCTGCCGGAACCGGTGGAATGTTCCAGGGCGACAATTTTAAGCCGCGCTCTTCATCGTGATCCGTATATGAATCCATATAAATCGGATTCAATCCGCGCGTGAAGCTCTTCCACACCCAAGAGGAGTTGCCTCCGACCCCCCAAATATGATCCGTATCGATAATGATGACTTTGCTACCATCCGCGACCGGCGGGTCGTTCTTGTAGTCATCCCTAATAGTGCTGGGTGAAATCCAGTCAGCCGGACTAGCGAATAGATCACTGGTATCATCGTAATTCCCCCCAAACCCGCAGGTTGTCATCCCAACCGGATGCCGTATCCCCAGTTTTGACTCAATAGATTTGATGTGGTTAATCATCGCATATTGCCAAGATATTGAGTGCTGCGGTATTTCATTGCCGATTTCATAGAGGACGTTTGGCAAATCATTTACTGTCGTAATAACTTTCTCGACATACGCCTGCTGTATTCGTGTAATCGGGGAAATTTCCAAGGTATGGATCGCCTTGCCTTGCCCTGTTCCCAAAGGGTCTCCATCAATCCCATTGACATTGTTCAACGCATGAAACGGATGATAACTCCAATCATCCGGGGACTCCGTACCGCCTCGAAATAGCATGATTGACACATAAATCCCTCTCATCTCTGCCTCCCTAACACGCTGTCGAAGGCGATCGAAATATGCTTGATCGAAACGGGTGAGGTCGTAACGCAATCTTTCGTCCTGAGCCAATCCAGGCCCTACTCGCTGGAATGCAAGAGGGAACACTTGGGGATAGCGCCTGGTCGGAAACTCAAAAACCCATAGTCGAATGAAGTTGTGGTGGAGCTTTTCAAGAAGATTGAGATACTCAATGTAGTCGAGTGCACCCTTGTAAGGACCATTTCCTACGTCCTGAAAATTATTCCAGGTGTGCGATCCTGCCAGATAAATGGCACGTTGGCTTCCGTCTGTAAAGTACCTGTGATTACCAGAATGCTGCACGAGTGCACGATATCCTACAGGTCCAGAATTCCCAGGAAATTGCTGTAAGCTTCCTGTGCAACCGCTCAAAAGCAGGGTCGTGCAGATAAGTATGCCGGCAGGTCTCATAAGTTTTTCAATCGACAGAAGCAGCTCCATTCCAATCAGCCGTTGCTCTCACATGTGCGCCTTTACTGCGTAACTGCATGATGGTCATGATGGCATTGCGATACTCTTCGGCCCATCGTTCACGAGTATGATATCTTCTCGCGCATTCCCAGGCGCGTCGAGCCATACCTTTCAGCTCTGCTACTGGAAGACCGGCAGTCGCGCGCACTGCTTGTTTAATGTCTTCAACCGAACATGATTTCAACATGACACCGAAATCATCCACGTCCACTCCACTCTCGTAGTTGACAATGGGTATTAGACCCGCATGCATCCCACCAATGACCGACCCACTCCTAGATTCAGAACACGAAGCGGAAAGGATACCAACACTGCCTTCGGCCAGATCCATAAATCGAGTGGTGCTAACATCAACCCACCCAACGAGATGAATATTGGGAGTTTCATATAACTCTCGGAAAAAGGCGCGCTCAAAATCCTTTTCTCCCTTTATTGGACCGCAGATCGTCAGATGGTATTCCGGCAGATCGGCAAAGGCTTCCAGGATCAAGTCCAAACCTTTATGGACAAGGCCCCCACTATTGAGCCATAGAAAATTTGTCCTGGCCTTCTCCCAATCTTTCTCTTCAGGCCAGGGATACTGTACGGGCGCAGCGACAGGAACAGGGAATATCCGCTTCCCAGCATATCTGAACGTACTGATGCTGAACCGATTGCCGTTCATCGTAGCATAGTCGGCATGTTCAATCCCTAGATTAGGCACCTCAAATCTCCAAGGCTTCAGTGTAACTCCGCGGCGTTGCTGCAGCTCTAGCAGTCGGCGCGCCTCCGCGGCATTGTGAAATAACATATGTGCCGTGTCGATGTGGAGAACTTTGATGCAATCAGGATTCAACACCGAAGCAAGTCTTTCGAAATTCCGACGCGGATCGACAAAGAAGGCATAGTCCCTCTGCGGCCAGAAATTGGCATTGTGATAATCAATGACATCCACGCCGTAGCCAAGATCCAAGAACGTCTTGGCCATCTGAAGCGCAACCCAATAATTGTGATGCTCCATTGGGATCGGCTGCCCCGGCGGCAACAAGAATCCACGTATCTGGTGGGACAGCAGAACGTAGCCCTGGAGGGACTTCTCTGGTGCAAGGGAAACAACAGCCCGATTGGTGACTTCTTGGCTAAGACCTTGTCGACTACTGATGACAGCATCCTTAATCTTGCTCCCAAAGACATAGAGTTTAGAAGATTTGAGCGCGCGCATCAAACTCTCTGTATTGCGGCGAGGTATCATTGCAATGAGCTCTTAGGAGGCCTTGGACTGCCAACAAAACCCGTCCACACAGGCTATCCACCCTCCATCCCCAATACAATGGGAATCAATATGGTGCATACCTGCCCGATTCCAGCCCTTGCCACTCGCTTGCAGGAGAGGATTCGTGCCACACATGACTTCGTCATAAGTCGTCGACGTGAGCGTCGTAATTTCGAACGCGCAAACGGCAGTTCCATACTCCGGTAAACAGTCTTGCGCGAACCGCAAGAGCCGACCATCGAGAGAAAGGACTCTTCCTGCGGGACGCGCCGTATGGGGGTTCCCTCTGACGACGGGACTTTTCGGATGCTCCTTCCAAGGCCCTAGGAGATCGTCCGCCATGTAGAGACGGAGGGTGTCGCTCTTTATTTCCGGGTTCGTCTCGGCGAAAAGCCACCACTTGTCCTGATAACGAACAATGGAAGGATCGGCGAGTCTGCCTCTCCGCAATATTCCAACCAGCGACCACAGAATAGGAAAATTGAACGCTTTGTAAAGTCGAAGCGCCCCCGCTCCCACGGTTTCGGGAATCATGTAATATTCATTTTTCCATTCGAACACATAGGGATACGACATGTGAAATGGTTCAGCAAGCACAATATGTTGATACGTCCAATTCTTGGCATCGGCACTGGTTGCCCAACCAATTTCCCCTTTTCCTGAATCGAGATTGAATAGCTCAAAGAACATGTGCCAGCGATCTGCGACTTTGACCATGAAAGGGTCTGCAACGAACGCAGCCCGGCAATCCGATACATCCTCAGCCGTGAGCACAGGATTTTTGATCTCAGGAATCGGGCGGAGCTGAAGAGGTGATGATCCGAAATGCATTCCTATAGACCACTTGTGCGGACCCGCAATCTTTTCAAGGTTCCCCGCAATAACAGATCTGATACCCTGTACCTAACTTTCCTGAAAGCCCGCCCTACCATGACTAGTGATCTCTCCTCGATTTCTGCAACCGCCTGTTTACTGAACGGGGAAACGCAAGAAGCGGACTCGACTCAGCTCTCACTTCTGATGCCGGTCCTGAACCTGGAATCATACATTGCTTGTTGAAGACCCTCGGGAGTCCCGATGTCGACATAGCCTTGATTCGCAAAAGGAACAGACTGCAATCGCAGCCCCTTACGGAGCGCTGCCTGGAACACATGGCCCACCGACACTTCTGGTTGGCTCTCAAAACTCTTATGGTCTTGGGAGAAGGACTTCTGCAGATTGATCAAATGCTCATGGAGAAACTCAGTAAATGCAGGAGTCCAAACTGCAATAATCCATCCGTGTTCAAGATGTGTATCAGGTGGCTTGATGACGAGAGAACCGATCTCACCCTTGGAGTTTACCTCGACCATGTCCATCGTCCAAGGACGTTCGACCGGGAACAATCCCAACACGACATCCGCTTCAGTGGCAGCCTGACGGTCAAGCAACTTTGTGAAGGCATCGTCTCCTTGGAATAGGATATCAGGAAATCCGAATGCCACGATCGAATGCCGGACAAAAGGGTACGCTTGATCAAGGGTGTACGGGGTACCAAATGGCAGTCTCATCATCAAATACCCGAGATTCATATCGACCATAGCGCCATCGCCAAAATACGTTGGAATATCCCACTTGCCTTCTCGCAAGATGAAGTAGGCATTACGAATACCAGCCATCCGCATTTTCTCAAGCAAGTAATGGGACACTGCCTTGGGCCGCATACCTTCACCGGATTCCACCGGTCGAAACCCGATCGGGTATAACTCCTTGCTGCATGGCAACGGAGCAATCCTCGAACCTTGACCGGCCGCAGGAATGAGACCAACAGGAGGTGTATCGCTAGATTGCTTCACGGTGTCGGAAACTCGCTGTCCGTAGTTACATAAGGGTGCATATTAGTCTCAAGAGCCTTGAATAAATCGACTAGAAACTGGTTTATGGAGGTGCCACAATGTCGGCCCAGCTTCCCATTTGGAGAAGGTGATGTTTTCCTCATGACGACTCCGCAGACCCAGATTCCTCTGTGCGTCGATCTCGACGGAACACTCATAAGAACAGATACTCTGTGGGAGTCGTGCTTTGCCCTTCTCAGACTTCATTTCGCGTATGTATTCCTGCTGCCCTTCTGGTTGATACGAGGCAAGGCTTTTCTCAAGAACGAGATCGCTCGTCGCGTTGATCTTCGGGTCGACTCGCTTCCTTACCATCAAGAGTTACTGTCATTTCTAAGGACTGAACATGAGAAGGGGCGAAAGCTCATATTGGCTACCGCGAGCAATGTGAAATTCGCCCGGGCCATCGCCGATCACGTGGGGCTATTTGAAAAAGAAATATTTTCAAGTGACGCCAAAACTAACTTGAAAAGCGATGCGAAGCTCACCGTTCTGTTAGAGAAATATGGGACGCACGGGTTCGACTACGCGGCAAACTCTCATGCCGACCTTGGAATCTGGGCTCACGCTCGCCATGCCATCATTGTGAATGCGAGCCCGCGGTTGATCCATCGCGCACAAGAACTTGCGACAGTCACTCAAGTATTCCGAGACCGTCAGAATGTAGCTCTTCTCGTACTGAAAGAAGCCAGACTTTATCAATGGGCCAAGAATGCCCTTGTCTTTGTACCCTTGATCGCCTCGCATCAGATCGCACAACCTTCTCTTTTTTCGGCAACCCTATTGGCATTTCTTTCGTTTGGTTTTTGCGCATCGAGCGCGTACGTGCTCAACGACTGCCTCGATCTTGAAGCAGACCGACAGCATCCACAAAAAAAGAAGAGACCCATGGCCTCGGGAGCGTTGCCGATTTCTCTCGGCCTCGTTCTCGTACTGGGGTGCTTAGTAGCCATCTCCATATGCGCTGTATTCCTGCCGCTCCCGTTCACGTTCGTCCTCTGCCTCTATCTTACGTTGACTCTTGGCTATTCATTTTATCTAAAGCGTGTGGTAGTTGTAGACGTCATCCTATTGGCACTGCTGTATATTGTCCGCATTTATGGAGGCGGAATGGCGATCAATGTCGTGCCTTCACATTGGCTGTTGATCTTCTCCCTATTCATGTTCTTGAGTCTTGCAATCATGAAGCGGTTTGCCGAGCTTCAGTGCCTAAAACTCACTGGCGAACAGGAAATGGCACGACGAGGATATTGGACAACAGACCTAGAGCATCTTGGGAGTGTCGGGTCCGCAAGCGGATACATATCAGTATTGGTTTTAGCTCTGTACATCAATAGTAAAGAGGTACTGACACTCTATTCGAGGCCTGAGATACTCTGGCTGCTTTGCCCAATCCTGCTGTATTGGATTAGTCGCGCATGGCTCTTGGCCTACCGACAACGAATGGATCAGGACCCCGTCATCTTCGCAGTGCTAGACAAAAAGAGCTACATCATTGCGCTCTTGATGTGCATAATTCTCTTCCTCGCAAAGTAGAAATCTCTTTTCCATAGGCCGTGTCATTCATCCCGCTCTTGGCTGTCTTAATTCAGGTACCACCGCTGTGTGACCGGTGACACTATCGACCGTTGTCATGCTGGGCATTGACGTATCAGTGCCTCCTGCTCTGTCAGGTCGCAATAGGTCGATCAGGAGAGCAAAGAAACAAGTTACGAGCGACAATTTTAGGATTAGAGCTGCCCGCGTTGAATCATCTCCATCGATATGACCTCCAAGGCTGTAGGCGAGACTTGGCAAAATGACACCGACAATCACAGCCAAACTGGTCACGAAGCTTGGGTGCCCTTTCCCCATGACGGCGGCAAGCGGTACCGCAAGAATGATCGCCCCATAGCTGAAGCTATGATAGTTCGCCAGTAACGTAGCCAAGAGAAGTACTGTTACTTGTGCCGGAAACCTCCGATCTGATGGCTCCCACGCTCCTCGCCATGCAAGGGCTGTAAGAACGACAGTCATTATCCCTAATCCCAGGACAACGGAAAGACCCACTGTATTTGGAATATGTGGCCAAATCCAAAGCACAAAAGACCGCCAGTTAATCATGTGAAATGCATCATACGAACGAAAGCCGACCATTTCCGTAAAGGCGTTGGGGTACGCTAAGCACGCAGGTATTCCGGCGACCAGCACAGACCCTACCAATATCACCCCCCCCCCGAGAATTGCTCCTGCGACTGCATGCCATCGGCGCTTCCAGATCAAGAGCGCTCCCAAGAGGATCCCATACTGTGGCTTAATCAATAGGCAAGCAATCCACAGCCCGGCTCGAAAATCTTGTCCTGCTCGTAAAGACAGAAAGGATTCTGCGACTGCACACGCTAGAAGAACCTGGGGTTGCCCGACAAGCAGTGAGGTCACATGGGGATATGAGGCTAGGAGCATGAGGGCGACAGACAAACGCTCCGGCTTATTGAAAAACTGAGTCGCTCGCCAAGCCAGGTTCAAGGCGGCAAGGAGATTAAGGCTTTCCCAAAGTAGAAAACCAACCGGCGGCGAAGGAATAGTGAACGGGGTGAATAACCATGCATAGATTGGTGGATACGGCACATGCGCAGAAAACTCACCCATATAGTCGTGCGCATATAGACTAAGAAGTTGCAGATGGATGTGGAGAAGTTTCTCTTGATTGTAGATTGCGCTTGGATCGGTGGACCACAGTGCCTTGGACTGAGTATGGTACAAGGCAAAATCGGTTCCCAACCACCAAAACAGGCCTGTTTCGCTATAGATAGCCCATATCGGCCTAGCCCATAGAATGAGCACTACTGTCAACAAAACCCACTGCAGCCCCCTCTGCTGTTTCAAGAAATCCTTCAGCCACGTCAGCCTTTCAATTAGCATAGATAACACATTCGAGCAAGGCTCATACGTCTCTCAATATTTCCTTAACAGGCCCGTGTTAGACTTTTGTGCAAGTAATGGTGAAATGGGGGTACACATACAGGCGTTTCTCGGCCGTGGTGTTTATTCTGAATCCGATGTGCGTCAAGATACGCTCCAGGTCAGTTGCTGCGACCTCATGGGTGAGCTCGTGCGACACTATCAAGTCATGGAACTTATTAAACAAGCACCAGAACCTTTGGCCAGCATCGATATCCTTAATGATGAATTTGGTTCCTGGCTTAATGCTGTCGAATATTTTTTGGAGGAATGACCTTTGCTCCTCCCTGCGAATATGGTGTAACACATCGATCAGAAACAGGTGGTCGTAGTTACCTAGCCATTCAGGAAGTCTCCGGCCATCGTAGGGTTCGAATCGAATCGAGATTTTCTGTGAATAGTGCTCAAGCGAGGACTGAGCCAGACTCACGAGCGAGGACCTCGTTTCGATCCCTCCTAAAGCTTTCGGCTTACAATACTCGGCAAGCAGCAACAAAAATGTTCCCGCACCGCAGCCGATGTCCAAGACGGTGGCACCCTCCGGCACTAGACGCAGCAACTCATCATACGGGCATATATATGGTCGGTACACATACCTGACTCTATCGAAAAAACTCAGATGTCTCCCATGATGCCTTTCCAAAAAGGCAACGAGTTCTCCGACCCTCTGGGTTTCTGTGTGTGACAAGCTCTAGATACTTTGCTTGCCATGAGTGGCAAATCTAATGTTATTGTTCTACCGATATTGCCTTGCGAAAGACTTTTGCGTGTACTTTTATCGGGCCCACCCCCCACGCTCGGTATGCCCTCAGTTCAAGTTCAGAGGCGGGCAGGGCCACTCAACAAGACGCCCAAATACTCCCATTGATCCAGGACTCGGCGAGACCTGTACAACCTTAACTCCTTGGCTCGAACAAAATCCACCACCATATGGCACTCATTTATCCAAGGAATACGCATGGATAGGAGAGTTTCGCGTTTCAGAACAGGATTCTTGATCAGTGGCGAAGGCCCGAGCCAGAGAAGTTACAGCCCCGTGTAGATGCCGATCGACCAGAGGTGATACCTTGAAATCTCTAGGGCATTATAACTACAGCGTCCTACACGTTGACAGTTTTGCAGCGGGCGCGGTACCACTCGACGGTGCGGAGTAACCCGACTTCAAGGGGGGTCGTGGCGCGCCATCCAAGTCTTGCCTGAGATTCAGCCATATTGGCGACACGCAGCGGTTCAAGAGGTCTGTCAGGGAAGGCTCCGAACAAGGGCTGCACGGACGAATTCATGATCGCGACCAGCTGTTCGACGATGGCGCGAACTGAAATCAGCGTACCGGAACCCAAATCTAACGTACACCCGTTGATGTTCGGACGCTCAGCAGCGGCAAGAAACCCTTCTGTCACATCATCCACATAAATCCAGTCTGCTTGCCATTGTCCGCTGGACAACTGCGGAGCGTCCCCTTCCAGCAAAGACAAAATAATCGATGGAATCAGTTTTCGACTATCTTGTGCCGGCCCATAGGTCATATAGGGACGGAGAATAACGGTCGGCGTGTCATAGAGCGCATGAAACATTCGCCCATAGCCGCTCGCCGCCCATTTCGCCGCCGCATAGGGAGAAGCAGGCGTCGCTTCGGCTTGGCTCGCTTCCGGCTCGGTCAGCGACCCGGTCAAGATGAGACGGAGACAGCCGATTTCGGTGACTGCTGTAAGCAGGTTCACGGTACTCACTAGGAGACTGTGAAACGTAAGTGGCACGAGCTCGCGAGCAGGACTGGCACTGACGGATCCGGCCAGATGATAGATCACGTCCGGCTTGACCGTAGCAAGCAGATCTCGCGCTGCCGGCATATCCGCCAAATCCGTCTGCCACCATCGGATTTCCGATTCCTGCTGAGTCTTCGTTGCGCGCGAGGTCGCATTCACCTCCGCACCGAATTCCACCAGCCGGCGACATAGATGGCTTCCCAGAAACCCGCTCCCGCCGGTCACGAGCACCTTCTGTTGGGACCAAAACGTCGTACTCATTCTCAATCTAACTAAGGGAGTCCGTCTTAGCGTGGTGTCGTATCGAGATCGCGCGGTCGATAGATGAGCTCACCGGCTTCGCCCGTGCCGTCGTCGTACAGCCCGACAAGGTTGTCGGGAATATGAGAAAAGTCGGTGCCGCGGAGATAATCTCTCATCGTGGTGCCGGTACATTCCTCATCGACCCTCGGAGCACCCCGCTTCGCTGCCACATCGTCCAAATGTACCACCCTGAAATCAATGCTGAATCTGGTCTTGCCGGAGGTATTGGGGACACTTGAGTGCATTTGCGCTCCGGAAAAAAATACTATCCCCCCGGCCGGAACGATGAGGCGAATCTGGGGATCAAGCTCAAGCGGTTCGGTCGGCTTAGGCAACGGTCTGGGATCTTCTTTCAAAAACTTTGCGACATGTTCGCCGCGATTCTGCTGGTTCCACAGGTAATAGTTATACCCCTTCGAGCTGTTCTTGACGGGACGATTCCAATACTGCGGATGGAATGCCATCGCATTGTCCGACTGAATGTCATAGATCGGAATCCACCAATTGACCTGACAGGAGGGCGCGGAGTACCAGGTGTCACGGTGCGGATGCCACGCGTAGGCAATTCCGGTGGTCAAATAATTGTCGCTGGTGGAGCTGCGCATTTTCGGAACGTCAAAATACGTTCTTTCGAGATCACAACCCATTTCTACGAACATGTCCTGAATGAGCCGCTTGGATTCCGGGTGATGAATGAATCCCGGTTTCAGTTTCAACAAGATGTCGGCGTATTGCTCGACGGACAACTGATGCTGAGCAGTTTCTGGATCCAGCGGCGCAAATGCTTCCTCGATGAGTTTTCTGGCGAACGTGATAAACGCCAGCGTACTCTTGCGCGGCAAGTACACCAGCAATTGCCCTTCGAAGAGAAGTTGCCTTCGTTGCTCATCGGAAAACGGAGGATCATAATAGACAGTATTGTTCATGATGCCCTCTCCATTATGTGTTACCTGTATGTGTTACCTGGACTCCGATATTTGCTCAAGTATTCGTCCACCCGCCTACTAGAAGACAACCCCTGTGCGGCATGGATCAGGCTTCCCCTCTGTTTGCGCCCCACTCAAGAAGTGGACCCAAACGAGGCCGCAAATGTCTCTGAGAGTCTTTTAAGCGCCAAAGCAGCGCTTCTACTGTCCAAAATTTTGGGGGGACCGAATGGCGTGTTATTGACGTCTACGATGTACGCTTTCCGGTCATCGACATCCCTCAGGACGTCCAGTTCACCATAGTCCAAGCCTAGCTCATGACACAGCTGCAAGAGCATGCCGACCTCATTGGCCGATAGCAAGTCCGATACTTCGCAGACATCTGCTGAAGTATTATCAACGCCGAAGCCGAATCTCCGTCCTACAGGTCGCAAGACACGGTAGCAAAATGGAATCGTTTCACCAAAGACCGGCACACGAATATCTTCAACGAACTGCCCATCTCGTGAATTATTGACGACCCTTTGGTACACCGCGTGTTCTTCTACCGCATCAATGGGACACTGAATAATCCTGCCGTCGTGAGTCGCGTTGTCGTTCGATTTCTTCACACATCGTCCCGTGAACTCTCGGGGGTTTACCGCTAATCCATATCCGAATACGGCCTGATGAACTTCTTCAACTTTTCTCTTTGAAATATCCCGGCTCCGAAGGTTCAGCACCGGCTGTCGACTGTTCAAGTCTTCCATGACCGCATTGGGCCGACGAAAGGTGCAATCTTCCCAATTAATAATCAGATTTGCTTTCCTCTCCACGTCATCGGTAATTCGATAACCGAGAACATGGCATAACTTGTACAAAACAGTATCTGGTTCAGGTGTGTGAGGGAACGTAAGGACGGATTTCGATTTACACCCGTTTGCCAGATATGCCGACAAAAATCGCGCCTTAAATGATAGGATTCGTAGAGCCGGCCTAGCACAATTTCTGTCAATCCATTGAGGCGCCGCTAGGAGCCATTTGCCTGCAGATATGGTAAATCTAAGAGGCTTTTTGATGACTTCCGGGATGGCCGATCTTATGGCATCTGTGAACTTTTGTACGAACGACATTGTTGATGATGCTCCGTCCCCGACTACCCATTCAGTTCTTGCCCAGGTGCCCGTTTTAAGAGCGAATGTTCCATCAATGCCGAAGCAGCCTGAGCGAGTGTCTGGAAGGGTAAATTTGAACGCTCCGCAATGTCCAGCAATGAGTAGCGACCGTCCGAGAGATTGAGCACCCAGAGGAGCGCCATTTCCATGGACTTCTCCCCTGCCTGACCTCCAATGGCACGATAGAGACCTCGCTTCCCCAACTGTGGTTCGCAATGGGGATTCTGATTGAGATAGGTCTTATTCAACTCGATGATCTCCAGCGCTGCCTGACAATAGCACAACGATTCGGCAAGAGACTGCGGTTTCACGAAGTCCATGTTGTCGGACGAAGTGTGATATTCGGGATATTGGCTGTGCGGGCTTCTGCTGAAACATCCGACAGCGAGGTTAAATCCTGGAGAACAATACTGCCGCTCGTCATAGCCATAGGGAATAAAGTCGACGACGTGATGAGTTTGGCCTGAATGTTTGAGCACATGGGCCATTGCCCGATCGATTTCCGCGTCGCCGCGACGGCTTTTTTTGTAGGTACAGAAGCCGGCATCCCCAACCCCGGTCAACACCAGCCCGTGCTTGATGCGTGAAACCTGCTGCTTATGTTGACTCAACCATGTGATGGATCCAATGGTTCCCGGTATAAACAGGAATCGATAGGAATAGCGTCGCGGCTGCGAGAAGAGCCACTCCGCCAGAAATGTGGCGACAGCGATGCCGGACAAATTGTCATTGCATAGGGAGGGATGGCAGATATGGGCCGAGACGAGCACTTCATCCTGCACCTGTCCCGGCAGACAGTATTCTCCGTATGTCAGATGCCCCTCAGTCAATGACGCGTCGATGTAGACGTCGTATTCCTCGTCCTGAAGTTGATTGAACTGGTTGTGGCTGAGGCAAAATCCCCAGCTTTCTTTATAATACGACGTGCGATAGGGAATCCAATCAGGGCGGTCCGGGATAGTGAACAGGTGTTGCTTCAGTTCCGCCAGCGCTAGCCGCTGCTTCACCGGCCGGCTATAGCTCACAACGTGCAGATTCGATTTTCGAAAATCGACGAGCCTCTCGCCTCGCAGATTCTTGATATAGGCATCCTGAATATTCCATTCCAGCGGTACAGTCCAGTCGAAAACCTTCATTCCGCTCGGCACTTCATTGATGGTCAAAGGAATCCGTTTCTGGATCAACCGGAGAGTCTCCCGCACGCCGTTTCCGGTAATGCTCCGGCAGATAGGGAAAAGTTCTGCCATCCAGCGATGCATCTCTTCACCAATCTGTAACGAATCCACTCCGCTCTTCGTGCCGGGCGAACTCACGACCGATTCCTTTCAGGCACAAAGTCGGGGTACTGCTGATCCCGTTCAGAGATGATGATGCGATTGTCCAGCGGCCACGAGATTCCAAACAGGGGGTCGTTCCACCGCACGCCTCTGGCACTCCCGCCTTCGTATCGATGCGACATCTGATAGAACACCTCGGTATAGTCCGCGAGGGTTTGAAATCCGTGAGCCATACCTTCCGGTATATACAACATCTGCCGGCTGTCGGCTGTCAAAACCATGCCGAGGTGCTTCGTATAGGTGAGGGAAGTGGGGCGCAAATCGATGATCACGTCGAAAATGGCCCCCGTTGTACACCGAACCAGCTTCGCTTCCTGGTGGGGGGCCGACTGAAAGTGCATGCCCCGCAATGTCCCCTTCGTTCTGTTGAATGAGAGGCTGCATTGAACGAGTCTCGGATCCAGCCCCTGCGCAGCAAATTCTTCGGCACACCACGTTCGTGCAAAGAAACCGCGAACATCTTCCTTTATTTCTAGATCGATGAGAAAGGCGCCCTTGAGAGCGGTCTCCTGGAAGATCACGGATTGACCTTGACCTCGGGAATCGGCACGACAAACTGGCCGCCCCACTCCCGTATAAAGGCCATCTGTTGCATGACCTCCTCTTGGAGATTCCATGGGAGGATGAGCAGATAATCCGGACGTGTCTCACGGACCTTCTCCGGTCCGTAGATCGGAATGTGCACCCCTGGAAGGAAACGACCCTGCTTATGAGGGCTGCGGTCCACGGTGTAGTCGATCAGATCCGTTCGCACGCCGCAATAATTGAGCAGCGTATTGCCCTTTGCCGGAGCGCCATAGCCGACAACCCGCTTCCCTTCCTGCCTTGCAGAAATCAGGAAGGACAGGAGTTTTCTCTTGGTCGCCTCGACCTGCGGATTAAACGAGAGATAGTGATTCAGCCGGCTGAAACCGGCGCCTTCTTCACGCGATTTCAGTTCCCGTGCTCGGGCTCCGATGGGCTTCGACGCATCCTGGGTGTGGCAGGCATAGATTCGGAGCGACCCCCCGTGCGTCGGCAGTTCTTCCACGTCAAACACCCTCATCCCGTGGCGGGCAAACACCTGCTCCACGGCGAGAAATGAAAAATAGGAAAAATGTTCATGGTAGATCGTATCGAATTGCTTCTGCTCCATGAGCTGAAGCAGGTGGGGAAACTCCATGGTGATCAGCCCGGTCGGCTTCAACAGGACCTTGAGCCCTTTGACAAAATCATTCAAGTCCGGGACGTGAGCCAGCACGTTGTTGCCGATGATCAGATCAGTATCCCATCCTTCAGCAATCAGATTGAGCGCCGTCTTCTCTCCGAAGAAGGCGACTTTCGTATTGATCCCCTTCTTCTTCGCCGCTTCCGCCACATTCGCTGCAGGCTCGACCCCAAGCACAGGAATCCCACGCGCGACGAAATTCTGCAGCAGATATCCGTCATTACTGGCAATCTCAACGACTTTGGAATTGCGATCCAATCGGAAGCGATCAGCGATCATGTCGACATAGGCCTTCGCATGGGCCAACCACGAATCCGAAAAAGATGAGAAATACGCGTAGTCTGAAAAAATATCGTGTGGAGTAGAAAACTGCTCCAATTGGACAAGTAAACACTTGGCACATACGTATACGTGCAATGGGTAGAACGGCTCCATGCAATTGAGCTGCTCCGGCTTGATATAGGAGTTCGCCAACGGGGACATGCCGAGATCGACGAACGTATGTTCTAGCCTCGTCTCGCATAACCGGCATTGTGATTGCCCCATGTAGATGTCCCCTTTCTTCATCATCCACTCCGCATCAAGGCACTCTATCCCTCTCGGTCGCTGTGGCAAACGAGGGCCCTTGCTACCGGTTGGCCCGATCCGTCCACTGGAGAGAGTCGGTCAACTGCCCTTTCTCTCGCAGACGTTTCAACGTCACCAGTCGCATGAACTCGCCGATCCGGTAATCAAGGTCTTGAAATTTCATCGCCATGAGGCCATCCCGAAGATCCACCACGGCATTTTGGAGATCTACCGCAGGAAGAAATCCCTGTCCCAATTTTGTAAATTTTTCAAAGTTCACTCGATACGAGCGCTTGTCCGGCTGGGCGTCCTTATTAATCGACACCTCCACGTTCGGAACCAGCTTGGACACTGCTGCCGCCAAATCCTTCACCTGATAGTTCCAGGCTTCGCTTCCCACGTTCACTGTCAAACATGTTCCTCCGTCTCGATGATCCCGCTGCACAGCCCAATCGATCGCCCGCGCCATGTCTTTGACATGAATGAGCGGACGCCAGGGAGTGCCATCGCTCAAGATGTTGATGCGCTTGGACACCAACGCGCCGGCCACAAAATCATTCAGCACAAGATCCAGTCGCAGACGATCACTCATCCCGCATGCCGTTGCGAATCGAAGACATGTTACTGTAAAGGCCTCAGATGCGAACGACGCGAGGTCTCGTTCTGTATTGACCTTCGATTTGGCATACGCCGTTAAGGGATTGAGCGCGTCCTCTTCTCGCCGAGGACCTCCTTCCGCAAAACCGTAGACACTGCAGCTCGACGCAAAAATAAACTTCTTGATTCCAGCCCGCTTTGCTTTCTGAGCGAGATCGACACTCGCCCCATGATTGATCGCCAGCGTCACATCCTCATAGAGAGCACCCATGGGATCGTTGGAAATGGCACAGAGATGTACAATGCCATCGACTCCTCGCAGGATCTCATCAGGCACCTGTCGAATATCCCCGAAGTATTGAACGTCAGCCCGACTTTCAGGAAACCGCTCCGCGCCCGTTAGGCAATGAGCAAAGTAGCCCATGTCATACCCGATGAGTGTTGCCCCGGGATGAGACTCCCGCAAACGGCGCAGCACCAGAGGGCCGACATAACCCATATTTCCCGTGATGAGGATCTTCATGCTTGCTCCCTCAGCTCAAGATGGATTGAATACGCTCGCACACATGATCTGCAAACGGAAGCGCGCAGGTAAAGGCCGGAGAAACGGCGTTCAATACATGCATAGAATGCTGATCCCCCTCCAAGACAAAATCCATTTCGAGTTTGCGCTTCCTAATATCGACAAGCTGTGCTCTGATTCCAGGTTTTCCCCAGTGCTGGTAATGCTCGGGCCTCACCCCTTCTACCAACTCACCGGCTAGTGAAACCATCTTCGATTTTGAATACTTTGCGATTTCCTTTAGCGCAAGCATCCTAAAATCAAAGTTGGAATTGGCCAGCAAACCCACCCCCCGCAACGCCACTTCGAGAAATTCGTTCCAGCGAAAGTTCGCCATCCCACCATACTGCTCGCGCCAGAACCCAGGAATGGCGGTCGGTCCGATTTTGGCTTTCCCGCTTGCGGCCACCGTGAAGTGAACACCCAAAAACGGATTCTTCAAATCCGGCACAGGATAGATGTTCGTGCGGATCGACCCGGACGGCTCATTAGAATAGAGATACAGCCCTTTGAAGGGAAGAATACGATAATGTTCGGAGAATCCATAGTCCCGAGCGATACGGTCCGCATAGAGTCCAGCTGCGTTCACGATATACCCTAGCTCGTACGTACCTTGAGTCGTCTTGACCTGCCCTTTGGAGGATCCGAGGTATCGGACACCGCAATGGAGCTGCACACCTTCATCGACTGCGTCCTTCTTCATAGCCTGCATCACCAAAGAAGGATCGACGGTCGAGGTCGCCGGGGAAAACAATGCCCGTTCGCAGGTCTTGACCCGTGGCTCAATGGCTTTGGCATCTTTCTCCGAGATATCTTCGAGGGGTATCCCGTTCGCACGCCCCCTTTTCAAAAGTTCATCCAGTCCTGCATGATCGGCCTGATCTCGGGCGACGACCAACTTCCCGCATTTATTCAGCGGAATCTTTTTCTCCTCACAATACTCAGTCAACAGACGGTTGCCACGCCAGGTAAACTTAGCCTTAAGACTATCCGGCGAATAGTAAAATCCTGCGTGTAGAACACCGCTGTTCCGGCCGCTCGCATGGAGCCCACAATCGGCCTCTTTTTCAAGTAGATGCACCGATGCGTCGGGGAATGTACACCGGAGCTTCCGCGCGATATTCAATCCGATCACGCCGCCGCCGATGACGAGAAAGTCTGATCGCACGTCGTCCTACCACATCTTCCAAGGTGCCTTACCGGATTGCCACAAACCCTCCAAATATTCTTTTTCCTTCAATGTATCCATACAGGACCAGAATCCATAATGTTTGAACCCCACCATCTCGCCGGCATGGGCCAGACGCTCGACAGGATCACGTTCCCAGATGGTGTGATCGCCCTCAATATAATCGAGCGCTTTAGCGCTCAGGACAAAAAAACCTCCGTTAATCCACCCCTCTCCAGATTCAGGCTTTTCAAAAAACTCAGTCACCCGATCACCGTCGAAGCCGATACGACCAAATCGTGCGGGGGAACGGACTGAGGTCATTGTGGCAAGCTTGCCGTGAGAATGATGAAACTCCAGCAGCTTACCGATGTCTAGATCAGCCACCCCATCTCCGTATGTCAACATGAATGTTTCATCAGTCTCGAGCCATTTTCTAAGACGTTTTACGCGCCCTCCTGTTTGGGTCATGACTCCGGTGTCGGCTAAATGTACCGTCCACGTAGGCTGGTTTCCATCATGAATAGTCGCCTTCCCTGTTGACAGATCAACAGACAGATCGTTGTTGATAGCAAAAAAATTCAAGAAGTACTCTTTGATCATCTCGCCCTTGTAGCCTAACGCGACGACAAACTCTGTAATTCCATGAACAGCATGTATTTGCATGATGTGCCACAAGATCGGCTTTCCGCCGATTTCGACCATGGGCTTTGGCCGTATGGTGGTCTCTTCAGATAGCCGAGTTCCCAATCCGCCGGCGAGGATAACTGCTTTCATGGTAGACCTCTAACAAGTTCAGTTAATCAGTTCAATGAGCTTCAAGAAAACAGGCGTAGCAGTCGAGGATCTCCAAAAATTCAGGAAGCGCGGGTCCGATACTGACATGACATGCTGGGATCTCAGAAGAGTCCGCTCATTGGCTCAATCACGACTGGGCAGACGTCGCGGATTTGACTGCTCTCACCGTGATAATCATTTCGATGTCACGATCGTTGTAGTCGAGCTCTTCCTCGGAGAAATCTTCAGAAACCAACCCATGCAGACGGGCGACGGCTGACAGGACATTCCCATACGCCTTGACCGTAACACAGTCCGGAGCAAAGTATTTCTCAAACAATTTACGAGCGGAGGCGGTGGTTACTTCCAATATTCCCCATAGAGATCCATGTCGGCTCGGGAAATTCGGCTGGTCGAGTCGAAGGTGGCGAGCGCCACGCCTCCCGGTTTGAGAATTCGGTGCAACGTTTGCGTTGCAGCATCTATATCGTAAATAAACTGCAGCACAAACGTGATGATGACGCAATCATAGGTGTCGGACGGAATGTGGTCCGCCTGAGTCAAGTCCGCTATGATCGTCGACCCTGGCTGGCCTGGTGTGAGATTAAGCACATCCGACTTTGTGACGCGTTCACCTCCGAACTCTCGCGTATAGATCGAATCATAAAATTCAAGGACATGCCCGCAAATATCGCTCCTATGAGCGGGAAGGAAGCGTTTTGCCGTGTAAAAGCGGCTGATCGGCAATCCACGCGTCCAGCCGTCGTCGGCGTAAATCCGCGTTACTCTTCGCAGCGGGCCGAGTCGATCACCGCCCTGAACGCCAAATATCTTCCACTTCGTCGCATTGTAGATCCGCTGGCTGAGTATCCCTTTGATTATTTTTGGTATCTTAGCAGGGATCATCGGCGCGATGAGTCTGTGGAGGGTAGTTTCCATAGGCACCTCCTTCATTTTGCAGCAGAGTTAAGGGGAATCATCAGCAGGCTTGTAGTTTGTGGTCCATTTTAGAAGTGGTCGAATTGCCCCAGGGATCTCACCGGTGTAGTCGCCACGAGCTGTGATCCCCTCGTTACTTTCAGCGATGTGAAATGCCACCGCTTCGGGATAGTCGCAATGTTCATAAAATGGGGCCTCCCTAATCAGGCCGCCGCCTACAAT
This sequence comes from uncultured Nitrospiraceae bacterium, assembly GCA_963821465.1. GTDB lineage: Bacteria > Nitrospirota > Nitrospiria > Nitrospirales > Nitrospiraceae > Palsa-1315. The sequence continues at coordinate 58,799 of CAWGDV010000026.1, forward strand.
AATCGTTCCTTCTCCAAAAAAGTGGCCAGGCACCCATACCATGCTGCTATAGCGCCCCACCGGGCGAGGGCGCCGCAGCCACGCTGGGTCGCGATCAAGTGTCATGAATAGACTCACTCCTGCATCGGTAATAAATCCGAAGTTTGAGGCCAGCACATGCCCCGGTTGGAGCACTTCATATTCGAGTTCAACCCCGACCGCAGCTCCAATATCAACAGCATCGGTGACGATCCCTTTTTCTGTGCGGACCCTCACCGCGCGCATTCGCACGATCTCATCTTGAGGAGCTGTCGTAGGGTCCAACCATTCCCTACAACTTGTAAGCGTCCCGGAATTGTACAAATATTCGCCGACGATTTCATGGGTGGGGCCCTCCTTAATGAGGCGCCCTTCTCGCAGAAAGATGGACTTATTACATAATCGCGCAACGGCCGACATGTTGTGAGACACGAAGATCACCGTCCGCCCCTTCTGACCGATGTCGTGCATCTTGTTCATACATTTCTGTTGAAACAGTGAATCGCCGACGGCCAGCACTTCATCCACAATCAGAATCTCGGGATCAAGATGCGCTCCAACGGCAAACGCCAGCCGAACATACATCCCACTGGAATATCGCTTCACCGGCGTGTCGATATACTTCTCGATACCTGAAAATTCGACGATTTCATCGAACTTCTTGTAGATCTCTGTTTTTTTCATTCCAAGAATGATGCCACTGAGGTAGATGTTGTCCCGCCCAGTCAATTCTGGGTGGAATCCTGTGCCTACTTCTAGCAATGTCCCGACCCGTCCAAACATTTGCGCACGACCGCTCGTCGGTTCGGTGATGCGGGACAAGAGCTTTAACAGGGTGCTCTTGCCGGCCCCGTTCCTCCCAATAATCCCGACGACATCTCCGGATTGGACTTCAAAGGACACATCGCGGACCGGCCACACTTCTTCTCGTTTCGAGGATGAGGATCCTGCCCCGTCTCCCATACCTAGCATTCGCCGAATTCCCTGAGTCATACATTCAGCGAGACCTGATCCTCCCCGTCTTTTTCCGACGACTATTTTGTATTTTTTTGAGAGATGCTCAACTCTTATGGCTACATCGCCCATGTTGTATTAACCCCTGATTCTTGCTCGAGCAAGTCCACTAACAGTCAGTTCCATTCATGTCTACGACTGCTCAAATGACATCGGCGAACGTGTTGGCCATTCGATTAAAGTACGCCATTCCTAAAACGAGGGAGACCGCGATTGTCAATACATTCAGAGCGAGCACGGCTGGATCCGGGGCAGGTGCTCCCAGTAGCGCCCATCGAAAACCACCAATGACCCCGACCATCGGGTTCATGTTATAAAGCTTCTGCCATTCTTGCGGAATCATGCTGACCGGGTACACTATCGGGGAAGCAAACATCCAGACTTGGGTCAAAAGAGGGATCACCGCGGCAATATCACGATACTTCACGAAAAGCGCTGAAAACCACAAACTTACCGCAAGGGAGGCCATGACGGTTAACAAAAGATACAACGGCACCATCACCAGTTTCCACGTTGGAAGCACCCCAAACCATACCATCATTGCTACCAAGAGCAGAAAGGCGATCGCAAAATCGAGCAGGCCTCCCAAGGTGGCGGACAGAGGGATGATCAGGCGAGGGAAGTAGATTTTTGTAATCAAGTTTGATTCAGCGACGACGCTGAATCCGCTTCGATCCAGGCTCTTGGCAAAAAAAGTCCATGGCACTAACGCTGCATAGGCAAACAAGGGATAGGGAATTCCATCCGACGGGAATCGTGCGATCTTATCGAAAATGATAGTAAACACCGCCATCATGAACAACGGCTGGACGACAGCCCAGGCCAATCCCATGACTGTTTGTGCATACCGGGCCTTGAGGTCACGCCACGCGAGGAAATAGAGGAGCTCACGATAGTCCCACAATGCTTTAAGTTTGAGGTTGAACCAACTTCTGTTCGGCTCAATCACGAAAAAGGGTGAACTGTGTCTCAAGTCTTGCACCTCAACGGTTACGCACTCTATGGATCACACACGATTAGAAATGTCACTGCTTGATGGTGGGAAGGCCTACATCTGATTCAATTTTCAGGTGAGAGCCCTGTTATTCCCTCAATCCAACATTATCTCCCCTAAAAATGGGGACCCAGAGCAAAAGACGCACGCTGCTATTACTTTTCTGTCACAGCTACCAGAAGGTCTTTTCCCTGATACATCACACTGACGGGACAAACAATGTCTCTCATAGGGCCAAACCTGAAATCTGTGAGCAAACGGCTCAATCTCTCTTGCGTCTTTTGAAGGTTCAGGTAGTGCCGAAATTGTGATAGCCAAGGGCCATCCATACGAGGCTGCTCGGGATCGATCTCCCAGGGATGGAGATACATCACGAGCTTAGCACCCTGCCTCTCAAGCCTTTGCAAGAATGTCTTAGACGTCGCATAGGGGAACAGACGAAAATAGCCGCCACCTGCCACAGGCACTTGAAACCCCCACACATTTAGAGTGGAAGGCGATATTTCCCATATCCCTCCGGCTGCCGTATCTATTTGAACGATTCCGCCACTCCCTCTGGCGTTCTCGGATCGATGGAACCGATCATACATGCTGGAATCGTATCTGTAACCTTCTTCAACCAAGATCGCGAGTGCCCACTGGGACTCATCCGTGATGGAAAAGCTCGGGGCCCGATACCCAAGAACCGGACTCCCCGTCAGGTCTTCCAGGATACATTTTGCTTTTCTTACATCATGACGAAATTGCTCTGGGGATTGGGTTGTGACCAATTCGTGGCCATACCCATGTGAGGCAATCTCGTGCCCCTGTCCTACCAGCAACTTGACCAAACCAGGGTATCGTTCGGCTACCCATCCGAGAACAAAAAAAGTGGCTTTGGTGTCATGCTGGGCCAACAGCTCTACAAGCTTTCTTGTATTATTCTCGACCCGGCTTTCATACTTGTCCCATTGTTGTCTTCTGGCTTCAGACCAGAATGCCGAAACCTGGAAATGCTCTTCGACGTCGAACGAAAGGCAATGCATGGCCTTCCCACCCGCAACGCTCATCGAGCACCCTCCCCACGAAGAATCACTCGTATCGTTTCAAGGAGGATGCGCACGTCCAACTGTATGGATAAATATTTCACATAATACAGATCGTACTGCAGTTTCACATGCGAATCCTCTTGCGAAGCCCCGTAACGAAATTGCGTTTGCGCCCAGCCCGTAATCCCAGGTCTGACGGTATGCCGAAGGTCGTAGTAGGGGATAGCCGATCTGAGCTCCTGAACAAACACCGGACGCTCTGGGCGAGGGCCGACCAAGCTCATTTCTCCTCGTAACACATTCATGAGCTGTGGGATTTCATCAAGCCGCCATTTTCGCAAATACCGACCCACACGCGAGATTCGAGAATCTTCTGCCGAAGCCCACCTGGCGCCCCCCTTCTCGGCGTCGGTGAACATCGAGCGAAACTTCCACATCATGTAAGGCCGGGCACGAAGTCCGACACGAGCCTGCCGATAGAACACGGGACCCGGCGAATCAAGCTTGATGAGAATTCCGATCACCGCCATGAGTGGCAAAGCAACAACAAGCCCTATGAGAGAGATACTACAATCCATAGAGCGTTTGATCATTCTCACAACAATCCCCTGCCTGAACTCTCTTGAAAATATTATCGCGCTTGGCTTGAAGTCGTCGATGGGTAGACGTCCAGATTCTTCTTCAAATAGGTGATGTCCATCCCAGATGTCGATACCCATACCCTTCAAATCAAGTAATGCTTGAACGGGCAACACCGCACGCCTGTCCTCCAAGCATACCGCGATGGTATCAATACGGTCTCTCTCAACAACGGAACGAAGTTGATTCATGGTCCCGACAATCTTTGTTCCGACCAACTCATCGCCCACTTGCGCATTGTCCTGGGCGATCAGGCCTACAAGATCCGTAAACATCTTGCTGCGGGAAAGAAGCACCTGAGACAGCCCCTGAGCCAGGGAGCCAACCCCCAGGATCAAAATGCGTCTTCGCGCGCCCGGCAAGCGAAAGATCGCCTTGGCAGCATGATCCACCGTAAATGGCAATGGCACTGTGCTGATATGCCCAGCCCTATCGGAGGAGTTGTTGATGGTGAGACTCATACACCTTATTGCTATAGTTATAGTACGAATATGGAGTGTCTTTCGCTTCAACACCATTCAGAACCACGGCCACGGCTCTTTCTTGCCCGATCATCTTGACTGCGTTGGCTACAGCATCGCGGGGAGTAGACCGTGCACGAATGACATGCACCACGACATCTGCCATACGCACGATCAGCATGGCCTCTGCAACAGGCAACAACGGTGGTGAATCGAGCACGATATACTCAAACCTCTCTCGAAGCCCCTGAATAAGTTCTGACAATCGATCCACATGCGTGAGCGCGGTGGTTCCGGATGTCTCTATTCCAGCACTGAGGATCCAAATCCCCAACTGCTCGTGATATTCAAGGCATTCGTCCAGTGTCTTGTGGCCGAGCAAGACTTCGGTCAACCCCGCACCTGACTCCATCCCAGTATAGGCGCGGACGGTCGGCCTCTTCAAATCACAATCTACGAGGACCGTTTTCCTATTGAGGTCTCGAGAAAGCACATAGGTCAAATTGAGGGCCGTGGATGTTTTCCCTTCGCCCATCAGCGCACTGCTCATGCAGACAACGGCGCTCTTCTGCTTACCCGCAATCAAACCCAGTCTCGTCGCTGCAACCCGATATTGTTCTGCCACTGCGGACCTGGGATACCACATCGCAACCAATTCTGGGGCGACAGCAACCTGTGTCTCCTTAGGAATGGACGCCCCTTCCCTCATGAACCCCGGCAAAGCCAACAGCCGTTCCTGACGACGAGATTCCCACGCTGGCGTCTTCGCTGAACCTGGCCAGGCGGATTGAAACTCGGAAATCGTGGCGAGTACCGGAAGCCCCAAGGTCATCTCTACTTCTTCTGCGGACACATACCCCCGCCGCATTATTTCAATACCGAAGGCACTTCCGAATCCCAGCGCACAGCCAACGGCCAACCCACCGAACATCAGAAGCATGAGATTCGGTTTTTCAGGCCATGAAGGCAAGCTGGCTGGCTCGACGATACGCATTTGTGCCCCTTGGCGTTTTTCGTCGAGGTCTCCTGCCATTCCGACAGCTAGCTTCTTCTCTACCAGAGACTGATAGTTCTTCTGCAGATTCTCGTAGTCTCGTTGTATTGACATGAGCTCTTGTTGATGCACAGTCGTGCCTTCGATTCTTGATTCATACTTCTTGATATCCGCGGCGATACGGGCTTGCCGAAGGCGAACAAGCTCCTTCTCGCGCAATAAATCTTCACGCTGCTTTAGCAATCCTATCTTGTACGAGTCAACGAGTTTACGCTTTCCTTTCTTTAGCTCCCCGCCCTCTGCGGTCTCCTGGTCTACAAAAAGAGCGATGTAGTCTTCCGTTGTCATTGCTTGCAGTTGCTTAATTTCATTTCTTACGATGGCAACGTCGGGATACGTCTCCTTGTAGGCGGACATGAAACCAGCCAGTTTCCTTTCGAGTTCTTTGATTCTTGCCAATCGTGGATCTCTTGAAACACGTGTTGGACCCACGTCACTCGTAGGATCGTCATATTCTCTGATGGCCTTATCCACAGATTCCAGACGAAGATTAAGCATCTTCTCCGTTTCTTGCTGGGACATCACCTCGTTCTCCAACCGATCTATCGCCCGAACGTTTGAATCCATTTGCTCGGGCAACTGACCTAGATGAGACTGTTTGAATTGTGCGAGAGCCTTTTCTTTGGCTTCCAGCTGCGCCTTCAGTTTGTCCATCTCATGCTGAATAAATTCAGATGAACTTTGAGTAATCGCGTTGCGAGCTTTTGCATTTTCCTCCACAAATAGATCCGCGAACCTCGCCGTCACCGCTTTTGCAACCGTAGGATCCGCATCGACAAAGGACACTTTCAGAAGAGACGCATCCTTGGAATCTATCTGAACTAAATTTCGCAGCTTGTGACGCTATAGTATCGTCGAGAGCAGAGGTGGCAGTTTGTTTGTCATAACCAAAGAGATGAAATTCTTCCGCTACCTGGGTGAGAAGCTCCCGCTTGTAGAGGATCCCCTTCAATACCTCCACACGCGCCCCCATTGCGTCGCCTGGCTTCTCTACCCCCCCCGACTCGGGAGCATCGACACCCTTTACGTATCGCACCTTCTGTGGTTCAAAGTAGAGCAGTGTGCTGGATCGATAGGTCTTTGGCAACCATTGACAAAGCGCTGCGGCAAGGCTGACACAGAGCAGAATTGGAACAATGATCAGCCACTTATGATTTTTTATTACCCTGAAATAGTCTTCAGGGGTATTTAGGCCGGTAAACACTCCCCTTACTCCTCCGTCCTCAATGTTCCAGATCCATCTCCGGAGGGGCTGCTTCCAGTTCCATCTCCGGAGGGGCTGCTTCCAGTTCCATCACCCGATGGAAAAGAAATACCCTCTCTAAAGAAGGAGGGGCTCATAAACGCATAGGAGAACGTCAGCATGACCATCTCTTTTGAGAACTCGTACACAGGTGTTTGAGTGGTAGAATTCTGAGACATACATCCAATTGGCTGTTAGGCTCGCCAATACGGGCCCTAGAAGATAGCGGACCCCACCGGTCAGTCCGACGGTATCGCCTGTCGAGGAGGATGCGCCAACAGTAGTCCTATGGGCATAGTTCATTCCCACTTGGCCGGTGAGCTTGGACGTGATCCCCCCGCTTGCATTTAGGCCTAACACATGCGTCTGCTGAGGCCCAGATGAGAATGCGTAGCCGGGGAACATGCTGTATCTATACGACATCGTCGCAGTGTACGCCCCGGGTGCCACGATTCCCCCTGGACTTAGGCTGCCAGCCAATGACGGCAAACTATCAAACGGCCCCTGGGAGGCGCCTGCATCCCTCAGCTCTTCTGAGTAAGAACTGTAGGTCATTCTAGCCGTCACAGTCGGCCTAACCTCCAATTCCGTCAGATTGTCCAGGGATGTCTGATCCTACTGGAAGTTTAAGATTCGCACCACCCGCCAGGAAAGTGCTCAATTCCTGTGTCCACAGCCTGCTCCAGTTCAGCGTCTCTGTAATGGTCGTATAGGAACCTTGCCCACTACCACGCCACTGCTTTGGTCTTGAATATAGTGAGACATCATGGCAGTCGCTCCCACCGTATCTCTCGCGGAAATCCGTGTGTTAATCCCCGTCGATTCCTGTGTGGGCAGTCGTATTGAACAGTGGATTAGTGGCGCCTCCCTGTTGGTGGCCGAACGAAATATTGGTGTAGTTATAACCTGCGGTCAGACTCGTGAGCCCTGTGAGTTGGTACCCGCCTGACACCCCTAGGGTGTACACCGTGTCTCGACGCCCGATTCGCCACTATCCCTGAATTCAATACTCCCCCCGAGGTCGAGCCAAAGCCTGTGTTTAGCCCGCCTCCAGCTGCTCCAAACCCAGTCATGGCAGGCACTTCTACAAATGTACCCCTCACTCCTAACGTCGTAATCCGCTGTGACACTTGGTGGGCCGCATCTGTTAGGTCCAATCGGCCAGCAACGTTCCAACCGGTAAAGTCACGATCGGGATTGTTGATGTATCTGGTCAGTAATCCGGCCCCCGTAAGGCTTCCGCGCATTAGCGAGCCTGCATGGGTGATGGTCATCTGAGGCACCACCATCGTGATGTAATCCTCTGCCTTGGTGCCTGGGCTCAAGGTAGCCTTTGGAGCCCAGTAGATATTCGAGTCATATCTTTCCGACACCGAAAGACTTGGAATGATGGTCGTTTGCGCAGATACAAGGGTACACAATACCCACTGGACGATAAGGATAAGAAGGGAGAGTAAGCGCAACGGCACCTTGTCTCCTCCCGACGACATCACGGTACCACAATGACGTCACCGGCTTTCAGGATAATATTGGCTTCGAGATTCTTTCCTTTCACAATGTCCTGATAGGGTATTGGAATCATCACCTGCTTCGTTTCTCCTTGCCCGTTCTTGACATTACGAAGGACATGGACATTATTACGAGAGGCGAAGAGAGTAAAACCGCCCGCATAGGATATGGCTTGGAGCACACTGGTATACGACTTGAGGACAATTTTTCCAGGTTTTCCGACTTCGCCGACTGCAAAAACATGGTAACTATTGATCTCTTTAACTTGAACTGACACGGTCGGTGAGGACATGAATTCGGCCAGTCCATCAGCTACTTGTTTTGAAAGAGCCTGAGCTGTGAGGCCAGCAGCCATAATATCCCCCAGAAGAGGCAGCGAAATTTTCCCATCTGGCCTGACGATAACCTCCTTGGACAATTCCTGATTGCGCCAAACTGTAACTATCAAGACATCCTCTGGACCGATGAGAAACTCCGTGGGGGGAGCAGCCATTCCCCGATACTGCCCCTCCTGCTGAACGCAGCCTCCTGCGACGGCTTGCACGGCCAGCAGCAATGCGGCTATGAGAACATTGCTACCCAACTTAGCGATGCTTTCCCTCATCGTTGTATTGCCTCTCCCAAACGTCTCAGTTTATTCCAAAGCCCGCTGTAGTCATCGGCTCTTGCAACATTTGAAGTTACGATTGATTCTCGTTAGCGAGTGGGCAATACCACCATCGTCTCAGACGGGACGACGATCTGATCCCCGGGCTTCAATTCCATATTTTGGCTCGATCCGTCGCGGACTACAATGTCATCGTAGCTTGCCTTGAGCTTCGTCAAACCTTCGCCATCTTTAGAAAAACGGAAGATTACGATCTTATTTCTCGCAGCCATGGCCGTAAATCCACCAGCCACGGTAATGCCTTGCAGGAGAGTTGTTTTACTCTTCAAGGGATATTTCCCAGGTTTATTGACCTCTCCAAGCACGTATATTTGGTAGCTGTTAACCTCTTTAACCATAATGGATATTGTGGGGCTTTCCATATAGGCTCTGAGCCCTGTCGAAATTTCCTCTGTCAATTGGACTGGAGTTTTCGCTACCGCAGAAATATCTCCCAGCAGTGGAAGAGAGATTCTTCCATCCGGTCTTACCTGTACCTGCTTGGAGAGATCCGCATTTTTCCATACCGTAATTTCCAAGATATCCTCAGGACCAATTATATATTCCGGCGTGACTGTCAAGAGAGCTTTGTCCACCGCACCAGAAGCTGCTTTCGATAAAACTGAGAGAGGCCTCATAGTATCTTTATCCTGCGCAACAGCTGAAGCTATTGCAATAAACATACTTACAGCCACCCCAAAAATCACGGAAGACTTGATGAATCGCACGGTCATTACTCCTGTAATCGCTAGCGACATAAAAGACAAGCTACCGCCCATCAGAGGACCATGCTCTTAGACGATACCGTGGAGAGGAATTCGACTACAACTTTTTGATTATACAGCTTCTGACAGCCGTTCGATATCAGAAAGCTTTATTATCACTCGGCCCTGATAGGATAGAGCCCGCAATAACACAACGACTCGTTCTTTCCCGGATAGGCAAGAATCGAACATCCCCTCGATACCGGCTAAGGGTCCATGGCTAATACGAACAACTTCTCCTTGCGTCGGTCTAGGTGTAATAGAAATAATGTCTTGCCGACTCAACCTTCTACGTATATCATCGAGCAAATCTGGCTCAACTTCTGCGGGGACTTGACCGAATGTAACGATTTTCCGCACACCTCTGCAATAGGATACAATCCGATACTGCTTGTCGTGGTCAAACCGCGCAAAGAAGTACCCGGGAAAGAGACTGACACGACGCACACATCGTCTTCCCTTGACGCTAAGGTATTCATTAACTTCCGGATAATAGGTCTCAATACCCACTTGCTCTAAGAAAAAGACAGAGGTCTGCTCCTTCCGAGGTTTTGCCATTACCGTATACCACTTTTGCATTTCCTGTCTTCCTTCAGACTGTCCCTGAAACGATTACGCACAAAACACACTCTATCGAGAGTGCTCCACCTCTCTGCCTTACTGCGCCATTGCACCAAATAGCATAAGCCGTTGAATCATCCGAACAGGACACCCGCAAGCTCAGAATGAAACTCTCTGAAGCAAGCTACAGGGAATACTCAAGTTCAATAACAGGCGGATTCGGCTCGATTCGAACTTGAGTGGTCGGTGCCTGTCGACGCACGACCGGGCGACGTTTCGCCAAATCAAGGGCACAGTCACGCTGCAGGTTGGGCTCGCCCACAAGGACTAGTGCTTAATCGCGTAAGTTCACGATAGTGTTTCTGAGTTGAGCGCCTTTAACTTCTCTCTTGCGCCAGACAAACGGTTTGGCTGTTGGTCCATAGGCGGCCACAAACGCTTCGATGGCCTGACGCAATTCCTCGATGTTTCGAAAGCTGGCACCCTTGAGCGCCTTGCGCGCAAAGATCCCAAACCAGATTTCCACCTGGTTGAGCCAACTGGCCGATGTCGGCGTGAAATGGAACACGACATTGGGGTGTGCGGCCAACCACGGATCGTTCCGTTTGTGAATGCAGGAATTGTCTAGGATCACGTGAATGTCTTTGCCCTCGGGCATCTCCGCCATCAGATGATCCATGAAGTCCAGAAACTCCAGTCGGCGCTTGTGCCGGGTGATGTGCGTGTGGATCGCACCGGTGGCGACTTCCAGGGCGGCACACAGATGCAACGTCCCGTGACGCTTGTAGGTGCGCTTGAACCCGCGGACGATTGTGCCATTGTCGGTCTCCACGTACCCAGTGGCCCGCTCCAACGCTTGGAAGCTGGGTTTCTCGTCGACGGAGATGACCAGCGCCGTTTCCGGCGGATTCAAGTACAGCCCCACGATATCGGCGGCCTTGGCCGCAAATTCGGGATCGGTGCTCACACACCAGCTCCGCTGCCGAGACAGGCAGACGCCTTCCTTGCGCAGCACACGCCAGACCGCATGCACAGAGGTCTTGAGATGCCGGGCCACTGCTGGACCGTCCCAGACTGCTTGTCCCGTCGGCGGAGGGGCTTCTAACACCGCCAGCACCTGCTTGCGAAAGTCCGCGCCATACTGCCGCGGCTTGCCCGGGCGCGGACGATCCGCCAGACCAGGTACGCCTTCGCGTTCGAACCGCCGCCGCCAATCGGTCACGGTATTCGGCCGCACGCGCAACCTCCGCGCAATGTCGCGCACCGAGTGTCCCTGCACGCAGTGCAGGATCATCTTGGCGCGCTCCACCAGGCGCGTTTCCTGGGTTCGGCTCCGCGCCCACTCCTCCAGTGTCTTCCGGTCTGGCTCAGAACAACGCAACGTGTGTGGCGGCTTGGGCATGGGTGGCCTCCTTGCCCAAGACTGTACGCCGCATCGATTACTTATACAACTAAGCACTAGCTTACCTGTTTTAGCATCACCTGTAGTCGATGATCGGAGCGACAATACCTCATTCCTGTCCTCCAAATGAACCAATTTCCAGGGATTCTTCGTCGCACGCGTTAGGAACCATGCCCAGTGCGACATGCTCGAGCAATGAGATCCACACCAAACCCGCCACACCTCAAGGATCAGCCCATCCAGCTCATCAGCGTGAGAACCTTGAAGACATGTCCGCATCTGCTGTACCGCATCGAGGGGCTGCGCGAGGATATCTGCAGAATCCTGATGTTTATCACAAACTACCACAGGCTGGGCGCCAATCGGAATACGATTACCGCTATCGACAAGAAGCGCTGGTAAATTGAACCATTCTTCAAAATCCTGAAGCAGAAATTCAAGATTAAGAACATCGTCGTCACCGCGGCCAACGTGTTGAAAACCCAGGTTCGAACGGCATTGATTTCGCTGCTGAACTCCGCAACTGTTTCTCTGTTTAGCTGGGCCTGACCAATCTGGTGGCCCTGCTGTCCATCAATCTCTTTACCCATCTCTGATGGCCTAGCTCAACAAACCTCACACCATGCTACCCGATCCATGGGATAGTCAAAATAATCCTCAAGCCCTCTCAGTCTTTACCTTATTCCTAGACAGCACCTGGAAGCACGATCTTGAAAATCCCTCATCGCCCGTCCGAAACCCACATTCAATCAAGTGGCCTTCTACTCAATCTCGGCTATCTTGGTTAGTAATGATTTCAGAACATGAATTTGAGCCCTACCAAGTAAGGCCCAGTTCCAGCTGCTTGCCAAAAAGGAACTCGCCTTGCCCACCGAACTTCAGCCAGCGTGGGTGTTTCCGCAGCGGTAACAGGTGTCGGCACATAAACCTTCAATACTTGATTAACATCAGGAACTTGCTCCATCAGGACCAGCATCCCTCCACTACTAATGTTCAGGGAGAGCGCTTTCCCACTGTAGGTTGACGCAGCCGGAGCCTCCACGGACGTTGTCAGCTCGTATAGTATCGGTCTCAGTAGAGCCGCCCTCTCATTGTGACTTTTCTGACTATCTGCTATTGGCCAATCCCACTCTGTCTGTACCACATCGCGCCTCCTGTGTATGGAAAAAATCTCTGTCTTCAGCCTCATGATGATTCAGGATTTTCTGTTGAGTGGCATGCCATATTTTCTTTCGAAATACAGAACCCAACAAGCAAGCGTCTTCTCTCCAGCTCCATATCCATTTCCTTGTTTACAGAACTATAGGCAGGACGAACAACAAGGACAATACCGACGATGTAGGCCTCGTTGCATCAAAGGTGGGTGTTGACTCCCCCGAAAGTGTTAGGTACTATTTCCACTATAGAGTTACGTTTCTCAAGTCTCTGTGCTACCTTAGCAGAAACCAACGGATTGTCTAGGGCTATTCTTATCACGACTTCGAAAGTGTCCTCCCATCCCATGAGTGATTCATCGACCTCGGTAGACCAAACAGACACTCTCGCCGATCAGCGCGTAGGCTCAGGGATTGTTGTACTTTCTGCTGCTATGCAACTCCTCCACATGAACCGTCAAGCCTCAGAGTTGGCAAAGCTTATTAACGCAACAGAGCATGGTGGGGGGAGCCTGAGATCTGCCCATGGAGTCCTGCCGACTGCACTGACAGAACTCTGCGGAGAAATCATCAAGGCCCTGCACGTTCGCACCGAAGCAAAAGACTGGGAACAATTCGAGATCAAGCGTGTGGCAGGTAGTCCTGAAAAACCAATCCTGTTACGGGGGTTTGGCCTACCGGACCGAGAGGGAATCCAGTATTCAAGACTCGTGGTCACACTGGAAGAATTAACGCGGCGACAACAACTCAATACTGATCAAGCCAAAGAAAAGTTTCAATTGACCAATCGCGAACAATCCGTCATTGAGCACCTAGCAAAGGGGTGGACTAACAAAGAGATAGCAAACGCCCTTCAGATTACTGAACAGACAGTGAAAGAGCACATCAAGCACATCATGAGAAAAACTAATTCCACGACCAGAACAGGAATCCTCGTTCACATCTTCAATTCGTAACCTGCCACAGTGCCCGTGTTAAAAATACCATAGTGCGTTATCTGCAACACAGGGTCTAGTAGTAAATAGAAAATTTTATTATTTTCAATCAATAGCTTACACTTCATGCCTTTGGTCTATTGATTGCATATCACCATATTCGTGGCTTCATTGAGTGCTTGGCTAATGTGCTCATCATCGGTCAGACAGGAGGGCCACGAGTTATTATGAAGAATCTTCGCTTGATAGTGATGAGTGTCCTAATTTCGGTGGCTGGGCTCCAGACTGGTCAACCAGTACAAGCAGCTGCCATTGACAACGGAAGTTTCATGAGCCTTTGGAGTAGCTACTCCCATTGCCAGGCCACCACTGATATCGATCAGCTAAGAGAGGCCGCGTTGACCCTGACAAACGCAGCCAATCGTTCCCTCACCCAGGAGAGCTTTATCTTCCCTCTACCAAGCAAACTTGAACAGTTCGTATCAACTCCTACAGCCCGATTTGCTGTGGACGTAAAAGCAATGGCTGCAGCCTGTTCCTTGCGGGCTGGCTCCGCTGCTGTGGAGGCAAAAAAACTAGACATTGCCAAAGATCTCCTTCAGACCATCCTGAGCTACCAGCCCCAATCCGAGTATGCCTATTACGCCCAACACGCGAAAGCTTTGCTTTCGGAACTCAATACGAACGTTATTGAGGTTACGCTCAACCTCCCTTAGGTACATCACGGTGTGCTGGCGACGCGACAATACGCTGTATCGTACAGCCTTTCAACAAACACGTTGCCCAGCCAGCAGCCTATGTCATCCGTACCGATCTGGATGCCATGGCCTTTCAGAAGCCCGCGCACATCTGGTTGGTGACAAAACTGGCCGCCTTTGGTCGGTGTTGACGATGGCCTCGTTGTAGCTGGCCTGGCCAGGGCCTCCTGGATCACCTCGCTGCATTGGACAGCTGCCATGCAACACCCGACGACTCGTTCAATCCAGGACGCACACAGGTACACGAAGCTGCGGTGCATCGGAAATGGAGTGAGAGGCCGGGCGTAGTCAAACTATATCCGACATCTCCTCCCCGAACCGGACTTGCACCTATCTACGCATCCGGCTCCCCATTCAAGCATTGCTGAAAGCAAAGGCCACGTCAGCGTAGCGCGATTCAAGGAACGCGCGATGCTCGCCGCGAATAAGGCACGGGTTCTCTTCTCGCGTTCCGCCACCTGAACTGACCTTTGCGGCTGGTGACGAGGCGCCGAAACGCCTGTTCGCCATACCACCCACGGCTATTCTGTCCCTTCAGTACCCAAGGGGTGGCGCGCCACGGGTCTGGTGCCCGGACGTGTTCGCGCATCAGGCTCGGGAATCCTCGCCGATACTTGCGCGCGAGCCAATGTCCGAGCTTCCAGAATACAATCCGGTCCACTCGGCTAAAGACGGTCGCCGTATAGTCAGTGTATCGATAGAAATTCGCCCACCCCGAGAGTGTCCGGTTCAGGCGTTCCATCAGGTCCATGCTGTTCGCGCTGTAATTACCAGACAGTTCCTTGCCAAGCTTGTCCGTGAAGCCCCGGTACTTCTCCCATGGAATCGTCGTGACCGGTCGCAGAGGACCTCGTGGTCCCCGCTTGCGAATGATGCGGTGACCGAGGAAGAACGCCGTCGTTCACATGGGTGATAGGGGTCTTCTCCATATTATTCAACGTGAGGTTGAGCGTCCCTTCCAGAAACGTCCAGCACGCTTCGCGTATCGCCTCAGCCTGCGCGTGGGTTCCTTTGACGACCACGACGAGGTGAGTAGCCTGTGGAATCTCACACCGAGGCTCTTTCAGAACCGTACGTGAACCTCTCAGCTCATACGGCTCCCGCCCTGGAGCCACGCCGCACGTCCATCTGGCAGTGTGCAACCAGCGTCGGATCGCGCCGTGAAATACGCGCCCCCCAATGCGTCGCTCTGCGCCTATGGGCCACGCAGCTTCTTGTATTTCCGCTCAGCCCAGCGTCCTAGAGCAGTTGTGATTTAAGTGTATACATGCTGTAGAATGCCCTCCATTGTTTTCTTGATGGAGGCAACAGGATGGAGGCCTATTCACAGGATCGACGGGACCGTGTGTTGAGAGCATTGGAACGTGGGGAGCGTCCGACAGCCATTGCCGACCGATTTGAGGTCAGCCGGGTCTGGGTGTATCAGGTGCGGAACCGGCTCACGCAGACGGGACAGCGGAGCAGTCTACCAATTGGAGGCCATCGGCAGTCCCGGTTGGTCGGGATGGAGCCGACACTGCGGGCGTGGCTGAAGGAAACAGGCGATCTGACACTCGCGGAGATGTGTGCCCGATTAGCGGCACACGGGATTGCGATTAAGGTCCCCGCCTTGTGGCATCAACTTGACAAATGGAAGCTCACGCGTAAAAAACCCCCTACACGCCAGCGAGCAAGAGCGCGCCGACGTGCAAGCCGCACGGCGTGAGTGGCAGGCATCCCAACCAGCTCTGGACATCACCAAGCTGGTCTTTCTGGATGAAACGGGGGCGTCGACGAACATGGCACGGCGCTACGGACGCGCCCCGCGTGGTGAACGGTGCGTCGCCTCTGTGCCGCACGGACATTGGCACACCACCACCTTCGTTGCCGGGCTGCGTCATGATGACATCTCCGCTCCGATGGTGGCGGATGGCACCATGACCGGAGCCCTATTTCTAAAATATGTCCAAGAGTTCTTATGCCCGACGCTGCACCCTGGCGACATCGTCATCGCCAACAACGTACAGAGTCACAAGGTGGCGGGAGTTAAAGAGGCCATTGAAGCGGTGGGGGCACACATCCGCTCTCTCCCGCCGTATTCCCCCGATCTGAATCCCATTGAACAACTGTTTGCCAAACGTAAAGCGCGGCTCCGCAAAGCTGCCCCTCGAACCGTGGAGGCCCTCTGGGCTGACATCGGCATGCTGCTCGACCGCTTCACACCCGCCGAATGCACGCGCTCCTTCACGTCCTCAGGCTATGTAAAGACATAAACCACAAACGCTCTAGCGATCGATCCAGTTGGCGCATCGTCGGATACAGCGCCGAGTGATACAATCGCCCGTAATATTGGAGCCAGCCCCGGATCTTCGGGTTACACATCCGGGACAGATCCTCGATCTACTTGTCGCTGCGTTGATGCAGGTCCCCGCTTCGAAGCTCTGCCCGAATCGCATGCACCGCCTTGTCGGACACTGCGGGGCTGAAATTGACGGAGAACTTCCATGTCCGATTCTTCGATCTCCGCGCCCGAATGGTGTCGCCCAGAAAATCGAATTTCTCATTCGGATACGTCCGTCGCCGATCATCATCCTTGCAAGAGACGACCTTCGTCTTCTCCGAATGAAACGCCATCCCCCACTTCGTCACACGCGCGGCGATGGCCGCCCGAACCTCCTGGCCTCCCGCTCTATCCTGCCATGCACGATGGCATCATCAGCGTACCGCTTAAACGGCATCTGCGGATACTGCTTCACCATCCATCGATCAAGGGCATGTTGCAGAAACAGATTGGCTAACAAGGGACTGATGACTCCGCCTTGCGGCGTGCCCTTCTCACGCGGGACCACCTAGCCATCCTCCTCTTGCCCTAGCGCGTTCAGCCAGCGCGCAATGTCGGGCACAACCCACTTGTCCTTGACGTATTGCGTCACCACCCTCTCAGCCGATCGTGCGGAATGTTGTCAAGAGGCATTGATGTCCAGATACATCATCCAGTCATAGCGCCAGCATCGCTGCCGTGCCTGTCCCACGACCTCCAGCGCCGATTTCCTCGGGCGATACCCATAGGAATCTGGATGGAACAGTGGGTCCCCCGCCGGCTCCAGTCTCGACTGCACCACCCGATACGTGATCCGATCCGACACGGTCGGTATGCCCAGCTTCCGTTCCCCACCGCTTGCCTTCGGGATCCTCACCGTGCGCAACGGCGGTGGAAGGTTACTGCCTAACGGCATCCGATTCCAGATCTTGGACAGGTTCCCTGTCAGGTTCCTCTCGAAATCCGCCATCGACTGCCCATCGATCCTCCCGCTCCTTGGTTCGCTTTCTCTTGCGTATACGCGTCCCAGACCTCTTGCTTGGAACTACAGAACGGCTTTGCCTCCCTCATCGGCTCCTCCCGTGGCTGGTTGACCCATTGAGTGAGGGCTCCAGAACACACCCCCTTGGCTCCATCCCGTTGTCGGGGACTTCCTTGCTACTCCTGGATATTCCGCCCCTGGACTCCGCTTCCGTACTTTTGCCCTCATGATACTTCCACTTGCGGCTTCTCCGTTTGCATCGGAGTCCCGGGTTCCCACGTTCCGCTCAATCGCCTCTGGCAAGCTCAGGCCACCTTCATGCCGGATGCCGCTCCGTCCATAAGCAGGCCCTCGCCGGAGCTGATCCCGCAGTAACGACTCCCTGCGGTTTCGACATTGTCCCTACGCTACGTCTCGTTTGCTTCATCGCCTCCTCCTCTGGTTCGCCCCCTTCGTGGACGTTGGTGAAGCACAGGCTACTACTTACCAGACTGTTCGAATTTTAGGCCCCTCTCTTTCTACCTTCTCACAGCCACACTTTATCTATCTGGATCTGTTCATGAGCTATATACGTGCGGCTGCCCTCTGCTGACTAACGCGACAAACAGCCGATCATAAGCATTCGCTGACCGAGCCCAGGACACATCAGTGGTCATCCCTGCCTCAACCAGTTGGTCCCACATCGATCGATTCTGATACACCGCCACAGCCTGGCGCACGACTGCCAGAAGAGCATCTGCCGTATCTTCTTCAACATGAAACCCAGTTGCCTGTCCTGCTTGTCGAGCCCATGCAGTCAGCGGCAGGACTGTATCTGCCAATCCACCGGTTTTTCTCACTATGGGAACTGTTCCATAGCGAAGGCTGTAAAGCTGGCTCAGGCCACATGGCTCGTACCGCGACGGCATCACAAACATATCAGCTCCACCTTCAATACGATGGGCGAGTCCTTCGTCGAAGCCGATACGCAGTCCCAGACGATGAGAAAAACGTGTCTGAAACATCTGAAACTTGGCTTCGAGTTCCGGCTCGCCAGTTCCCAGCATCACTAGCTGAAGATCCATCGCCATCAGTTGCGGAATAATGGCCGCCACAAGATCTAAGCCCTTTTGTGACGTCAAGCGTGCGATGACACCAAGAACCGGAGCCGATGATTGCGGCAAGTGAAACTCCCGCTGAAGCGCCTGCTTGCACACCAGTTTTCCTGAACGGTCGATCACAGAGTAATTGGCCGGCAGATAGGAATCGGTTTCCGAATTCCATCGATCGATATCGATACCGTTCAGAATCCCCATGAGTCGGTCCGCACGATTGCGTAACACGCCCTCAAGCCCAAAACCGAATTCTGGCGTGAGGATTTCTTGCGCATAGGTGGGGCTGACCGTCGTCATATAATCGGCGAACACAATCCCTCCCTTGAGCAGGTTCACCATGCCGTAATACTCAAGACCCGCGGGAGTAAACAGCGATGGGGGCAGACCCGTTTTTTCGAATTGCTTTCCAGGGAAGAGACCTTGATACCCGACATTGTGCAGCGTCAGTACGGTTCGCGCTCCCTGTACCTCCGGTCGATCTCGATCAACGGTATTGAGATAGACCGCGCACAACGCTGTTTGCCAATCATGCAGATGGAGGATATGGGTGTGCCATCGGCACGTGGTTCTGAGGTAGGCGATCACCTCGATCGTGGCGCGGCAGAAGAAGGAAAACCGGTCGAGATTATCGTGGAAATCGATACCGCGGTCTTGATAGAGCCCCGACCGATCGAAGAAAGCCTCGTTCCGAATCGTCCATACCCGCACCCGGCAATCACCTTCGCCAACCGGAATGATATCCTCTTCAATCAGCGTGTCGATAAGCCCCTGAGGGGTCGGCACATGTAGCCGACAAACAGAATGAAAGGATCGGCCTGACTCACTGAAACAGCGGTAGTGCGGGAGCAGAAGAATGACATCGTGACCAAGTTTCGCCAACTCAAGAGGCAGCGCGCCGGCGACGTCGGCGAGCCCGCCGGTCTTGGCATAGGGAACCGCTTCGGAGGAGACCATGAGCAGATTTAGAGGATGCTGGGTCACGGAAGGCCTACAGGACACATGACATTCACTATGGCATAGCCGGCTTCTCAAACCTGGAGCGAAACTTATCTTCGTGTTGCCAACTGCGTCCCAACTCATGCAGTTGCGCTGCGGTCAGCGCTTCACGATAGACAAGTCGCCCTTCGAAAAATACCGCCAGCCACCCGTGCTCAGGGTAAGCCAGAAACAGCGCATCGCCGGCCTCAATAAGGCCCTCCCACCCTCGCGGCGGTTCTCCGCTCGCCAACCTCGACCGTGGAATCAGCGAGTCGTCTTTCATGCCGAAGAACTGCATGAACTCGACATGCTGATACGTCGGCACCCCCCATGCTCCGACAAATGCGCGGGGGGTCAACTGATGGAGCACCAACTCATTGTTCCGTACGTGGCGCTCCTGTTCTTCCAACGCAGGCATCCCGCTGCAACTGAGAACGGACCCGATCGCAGCCACGACGAACACACCGGCCCATCTAGAGCGCCCCAGAACATCAAGGATCCTGGCCCGCCGCGCACCGCACCAGGTCAGTCCGAACATATCCACGAGCTTCCTCATAATAGGCGTCGGCTCTTTGGTTCAACAGGTTTCACAGGCTGACAGACATTGCACTGACAGAGCCGCCGAAGAAGGGCGTAGGAGTATATCCCGGTGTCGTGGCCGTCGCTCCAGGTGAATTGCAGCGCATACCGTCCAACCGGCTGTACATCCTGCAACATGATCAAAAGAGGCACATCGTCCGGCTGCAAACGCCGTGCGCCAGACCACTCGTCCACGCAGGCGGCGCAGGGACATTGCTGCCGGAGATACCTCACGGGATAGACAGCCTTATGCCCATCGTTCCATTCGATGCCCAACACACCCTTCTCAATCCAGACCATGTCTCTCGGCTCACACACCGTTTCTGTCATGTTCGGAAATTCCCTTCCACAACCGACACCTGTGTCAGACTCATGACGGATACGACAGAAAATTCACAGGAGGCAGTTGTCTGCCTGCCACAACGGTGACATACCCTTCAATCGCGTTTTCCACTTCGTGCCGAACTTGCCCAGCAGCCTTCAGACGATCGACCATCGCAGGCGAAAGCCTCAATGCCTGCTGAAGAAATGCCAGGCTCCCTCGCGAGAGCGGCAAACAGCGGAACGCCTGGCGCGCAGCACAGACTTCGCAGACCAAGCCTCCGGACAGAGGCGAGAACTGCGGATCTCCTATCAACCGGCCCTTGCCACAGGCGACACAGTGATCGGTCAATGGACGAAACCCGATAAGACCAAGTAGACGAATCTGAAACAACAACGCCGTCAACGCCGGGTCCTGGCTCGTGACTAACGCGCGCAAGCCCAGTTCGAGCGTCTCGAAGACCTGCAGGTCCGGGTCTCCGTCCGGCGTTACCGCACCCACCACATTGACCATCCGAGCGGCAGCAGTCATCAGCGTTAAGTCTTCGCGAAACCTCATGAACGGCTCCACGAGATCGACCTGAGATACTCGATAGAGCGAATCGCCAGACTTTTCGAACAAGTCTAGGTGGCAGATGGTGAGCGGTTCGAGCGACGCGCCAAGACGGCTCTTCATCCGACGAGCCCCTCGCGCCACCGCGCGAACCTTTCCCATCTCCTTGGTGTAGAAGGTCACGATCCGGTCCGCATCGCCCCACTTTCGACTGTTTAGCGTGATGGCCACAGTCTTGATCAGCGGCACGGGGGGTACACCCGTCGAAGCTGAAGATAGGCCTGGCTGCAAGACCGCATGGTCTTTTTCATTAGCGAAGGTATTCCATGAACACGGTGGCTAAGGAGAGATAAATGGTAATGCCCGTGATGTCATTGGCTGTCGTCACAAAAGGGCCGGCTGCAACGGCAGGATCTACCTTCATTCGCTTCAGCATGATGGGCATGAACGTCGCCATACTGGTTGAGACCATGAACGCGATAATCAGCGAGAGCCCCACAACCATGCCTAAAAACTCTTGATGCCAAATCCAGCCGACGAGTGTGAGTATCACGCCGCAGGCGAGCCCCATCAGTAGTCCGACTTTGATTTCCCTAAAAAACACGGTGCGCACATCCGTCAGCTCGATCAGCCCTGTCGCCAATCCTCGAATAATGAGGGTCGAGGACTGAAGGCCCACGTTTCCACCCATGGCGGCGATGACCGGAATAAAGCTCACGATGGCCACCACTTCCTGAATCGTATACCGGAACTCCCACAGAATCGCGCCAGAGAACAGACTGCCGACCAGATTCGTAAAGAGCCACGGGAGGCGGTGTTTTGCCGATGCCACGCTGGAGGATTTTGAGACCGAGTCCTCTTCGATCGCGCCGGCCATCTTGAGCATGTCTTCGGTCGCTTCTTCTCGGATCACGTCCACGACGTCGTCAACCGTAATAATGCCGACTAATCTGTTGTCGTTATCGATGACAGGGATCGCGAGTAAGTTGTAACTCGCCACTTGACGGGCAACTTCTTCCTGGTCCATATCGACCGTTACGCTGATCACATCGCGCGTGGCGATATTTTTTAGCGGTGTCATAGGAGAGACCGTCAGCAGCTGCCGCAGAGAGAGCACTCCAACCAAGCGCTCATCCTTGTCGGTCACATAAATATAGAACACCATTTCCGCATCCGTCGCCAGTTGGAGACGTTGGATGGCATCTTGAGCCGTCGCATCTTCGGGAAGCGCGAAGAACTCCGTCGTCATGATGCCGCCGGCCGTATCCTTCGGATACTTCAGAAGATCGGAGACTTCCGTGGAGTCCTCCGCCCGCATCAGCGAGAGAATCTCTTTGGCCCGTTCTTCCGGCAAAACTCCAAGGAGGTAGGCCACGTCGTCAGGACCGAGGTCTTTGATCAGCCAGGCGATATCCGAGTGCAGTAGGTCCGCGAGCACCTGATTGATACTGTCGCTGTCGAGCTCGCTCAGCACTTGTCCACGCTTCGACTCGCCTCGCACCAGTTCGAAGACTTCCCGCTTCTCTTTGGGGGATGACAGATGCATAATCACTTTCGCCACGTCAGCCTGATGCATCCGGCCCAGCATCTTCGCAAGATTGGTAATCGCGCCTCGGTGCAACAGCCGTTGCACTGACAACAGCACGATGTCGAATTTGGTCCGGCCGCGATCGGCTTGGTCGCGCAGCGCGTCGCGGAGGAGATCTTTATCCCCTGGACGAGGGCGCGGATCCACTGGGTTCGATTCTGTCATACGTTCCGTCGGCTGCATCACGGTCCTGTTAGTAGCCTAATTCCATGAGGGCGTGCTCATCTTCTCGCCACGCCTCCCTCACTTTTACCCACAGCTGCAGAAACACTTTCATCCCGAAGATCTGTTCCATGTCACGCCGTGCATCCATCCCGATCGCCTTGAGTCTCTCTCCGTGCTTCCCGATCACGATTGCCTTATGAGACTCCCGCTCGACCAGCACCGTCGCGCTGATGCGTGCCAGCTTCCCCTCCTCGACAAACTCGTCGATTTCCACGGCAACCGAGTAGGGCACTTCTTCATAGGTCTGGATCAAAATCTTTTCGCGAATCATTTCGGCCGCCAAGGTCCGCATGGACTGATCGGTGACAGTGTCTGCATCATAGGCCGCATCCCCTTCCGAAAGATGGGCCACAGTCACGGACAACAATCGATCGACATTGTCGCCGGTTTCAGCCGATACCGGCACCACATCCGTCCATCCGAATAACCTGGCATATATTTCTATCACCGGCAGTAACTTGAGCTTATTAACCAAATCCACTTTGTTCAATACGAGAATGACCGGACGCGGATGCTTCCTGACCGCCCCTTTCACATGGTCGAGAACCAAGAGATCGCCGGGGCCAGGGGAACTCGTCGTGTCCATCAGTACATACAAGATATCCGCCTCTTCCAACACGTCGACCGTGGTACGGACCATGCGACGATTGAGCAGATGTTGCGGTTTATGTAACCCCGGCGTATCAAGCAAGGCAATCTGCGCACCCGGTGCATGCACGACCCCCAGAATTCTTGTCCTCGTCGTTTGCGGCTTGTCTGAGACAATCGCAATCTTCTGCTCAAGCAATCGATTGAGCAAAGTGGATTTGCCGACGTTCGGTCGTCCGATGATCGCGACTGTGCCAAACTTCATGATGTCACGGACTCTGCCGCTCCTGTGAGGGTGACGGAACCAATTGATACACGGTTTCACCTTTACGCACGTAACCAAGCTGCTCTCGCGCCAACTGTTCGACTTTCGCGGGATCGTGTTCGAGACGACCGATGTCCTCACGAAGCGTTCGGGTCGTCCGTTGTAATTCCTGAAGGTCCACATCCAACTGTTGCGCATGCTCGCGCATAGAGAAGTAGCGCGGGAGTCCCATGTCGCCAAAGACCAAGACGGTCAGCAGCAGCAGGCAGACGGCAATTCCAATATAGTGCACGCCGGTCACCATGCGGCGCTGCCAATCGAGCCACTGCCGTCCCCGGTTCCGCTTAATGATCATCGTCGCTCGCTCGTCATCAGCATTGCCTTGGTACCGCCTCACGACCCCGATAGACTGCGCTCGAACCCAGCTCTTCCTCGATCCGGAGCAACTGATTGTACTTGGCCACGCGATCCGTTCGGGACAGCGACCCGGTCTTGATGAGCCCGCTGTTGGTCGCAACCGCCACATCCGCAATCGTCGTATCCTCCGTTTCCCCGGATCGATGCGAGATGATCGCCGTGTAGCCGGACCGTTTCGCCAGCTCAATCGCTTCCAGCGTTTCCGTCAACGTGCCGATCTGGTTCAGCTTGATCAAAATGGAATTCGCGATCCCTGCCTTGATCCCTTTGGCAAAGATCTCCACATTGGTCACAAAGATATCGTCTCCGACCAATTGGACCCGCTTGCCCAGCTTCTCCGTCATCATCTTCCAGCCCTTCCAATCCAACTCGCTCAACCCATCTTCGATGGAGAGAATCGGGTATCGATCCACGAGCTTCCCATAATAACCGATCATCTCCTCAGAGGAGCGCTCAGGATTCTTTTCGGCTTCCAGGAGGTACCGGCCCTTCTCATAGAGTTCGCTGGCCGCACAGTCCAATGCGAGGGCAATATCGCGCCCTGGTTTGTAGCCGGCTTCCTCGATTGCCTGCACGATCAAACTGAGCGCCTCTTCATTCGATTGGAGGTCCGGCGCAAACCCGCCCTCGTCACCAACCGCCGTGTTCAACCCTTTTTTCTTCAGCAGCGCCTTGAGAGTATGGAACACCTCCGTCGCCATCCGGAATGCTTCGCTGAAACAGGTCGCCCCCACCGGCATGATCATGAACTCTTGCAAGTCCAACCGATTGTCGGCATGAGCCCCGCCGTTGATGATGTTCATGAGCGGCACCGGCAGCACCCGCGCATTCGTCCCGCCAAGATATCGGTAGAGCGGCTGGCCTGTTTCGGCTGCCGCCGCCTTCGCCACAGCCAGCGACACACCGAGAATGGCGTTTGCGCCGAGTTTGCCCTTCGTGTTCGTGCCATCCAAATCGATCATCGTCTGATCGATGCCGACTTGGTCGAACGCTTCCCTCCCTAACAGCTTTGGCGCGATCAACTTGCTGATATTGGCCACGGCCTTCGAGACGCCTTTCCCCATCCAGCGCTTCTTGTCGCCATCGCGCAGTTCGATCGCTTCCTTCTCGCCGGTGGAAGCCCCGGACGGCACCGCCGCCCGCCCACGTGCTCCACTCTCTAGTGTGACCTCTGCCTCGATCGTCGGATTTCCCCGTGAATCCAGGATCTGTCGTCCTTTTATCTCTCGAATTGCGCTCATATTCCCCCTCATCAGGCTGCTGAAAAAGGCCCCCAACTTCGTTCTCGGCTCGACAAAATCCTCAACGTACCCCAGAGGGTACGCCTCTGGTTTTCTCTCACCTGCGGCCTAGTTGGCTGCCTTTTTGAGCAGCCTGTTTGACCCCTGTCACATCTTCACCGCTTCATCCCAGTTTCTTCCTCAATAACTCATTCACCTTCCCAGGATTCGCTTTCCCGCCGCTAGCCTTCATCACCTGCCCGACAAGGAATCCAAGCACTTGCTGTTTTCCATCTTTGAACTGCCCCACCTGCGTCGGATTCTTCGCAAGCACGTCGCCGATGATCTTATCGAGCGCCCCTTCGTCGGAAACTTGAATGAGTCCCTTCTCTTCAACGATCTGTTCCGGCGACTTCCCACTGCTGTAGACATCGGGGAAAATCTCGCGCGCGACTTTCAAACTGATCGTCCCTTGCTCGACCAACTGAAGCAGACTGACGAGCCGTTCAGGCGAAACCGGGGAAGCGCTCGCATCGGTTCCCGAGTTATTCAGCTCTCTGGTAAGCTCGCCCATCACCCAATTGCTCACCGTCTTGGGCTGGTTGAACAGTTTCACGCAAGATTCGAAGTAGTCGGCCACCGCCTTCGACGCCGTCAACACGCTGGCGTCGTACTCAGACAACCCACACTCGCTGACAAATCGCTGCATTCTGGCTGTCGGCAATTCCGTTACGTGCTTGCGACATCCTTCGATCCAGTCCTTTTCGAGTCTGAGCGGTACCAGATCGGGGTCGGGGAAATAGCGATAGTCGTGCGCCTCTTCTTTGGAGCGCATCACCACCGTCTCACCGCGATCGAGATTCCAGAGCCGGGTCTCTTGATTAATCTTGCCGCCCTCGTTCAACACCTTCGTCTGGCGCTTAATCTCGTATTCGATGGCATCCTTGACGAACTTGAACGAATTGATGTTCTTGAGTTCAACCTTGGTCCCAAATTCTTTCTGGCCCAACGGACGGAGCGAGAGATTCGGCTCGCAGCGGAAGCTCCCTTCATCCATATTGCCATCGCAGACTTCGAGATACATGAGCACATCGCGGAGGCCCTTCAAATAGGCCACGACTTCATCGGCCGACCGCAAGTCCGGCTCCGTCACGATTTCCAGCAGCGGGGTTCCCGCCCGATTCAAATCGATGCGGCTCCCGTTGGTACCGGCAACGTGGACACTCTTCCCCGCATCCTCCTCCAGATGGGCGCGACGGATACGGACGCGCCTTTTGCCTTCACTCACCGCAATCTCGATCCAGCCATGCTCACAAATCGGCGCCTCGTATTGCGAAATCTGGTAGCCCTTGGGAAGATCCGGATAGAAGTAGTTCTTGCGTGCGAAAATATTGTTCACCGCAATCGTGCAATTCAGAGCCAGCCCCGCACGTACGGCCATCTCCACCGCCGCCTGGTTGAGCACCGGCAACGAACCGGGAAGCCCTAAACACAAGGGACAGGTCTGGCTATTGGCCGTGACCCCGAACATCGTCCCGCAGCCGCAAAACAGCTTGGACTTCGTCCGCAGCTGCGCATGCACTTCCACGCCAATGACGACTTCGTAGGTCATCGCTTAGCTGCGGTCTTCTTCACGCAACCGGTCACGCTCGCGTCGCATCGCCTCACGACCGGCATCAAACGCTTCACGCAAGACCGCCTTCTTCGAATCCACAAATTCCTTCCCCTCTTCCACGACTTCTTCCACTGTTTCGCCAGCGAGACCTGCCAGATCCCGCAGATTACCTTCTGCACGACGGGCATAGCCACGTAGCTGCTCACGCGACTCGCGGCCGGTATGTGGAGCCAGCAATAATGCCGCCACCGCGCCTAACGCCGCACCGCTCAAGAATGCGAGTAAGACCCCTGCTGATGAGGAACCTCGATCATCCGCCATTGTGATGCCCTCCTTCTTCTCGAAACCGTTCCTTCACGACTTTGGTTGCGGCTTTAAAACCCACGACCACGCTCGCCACATTGGTCAGCATCGTTCCACTTGAACCCTTCACGACATCGTGCACGTGTTGAACCGATTCCCCCACGTCCCCGACCGCGTGCAAGAGAGCAGCAGCATGCTCGACTCCCCCTCGGGCTTGTTTAGTCAATTCGTTCATATTATGACTCACCGCCCGGATTTCGCCGATCAGCGGCGGCAGATCGTCATTCATCTTGGCTAGAAGCTGCTCGGACTCCGCGACGGTCTTGCGAACTTGAATCATCACAGGCACGACAAAGCCTACCAACACCGCAAACGCGACGGCCACAAGAATCGCAGCTATTTCAACGATCGTCATATTTCCTCCGTAAGACGTGAAACGTCAAACATGAAACGCAACCCACTGAAGACACAGGTCAGCTTCCGTATCCCATCCAACCTTTTACGTTTCACGTTTACCCTTTCACGTTTTACCGGATCGCCGGCTTCTTCGCTCGCCATTGCGTATTCTGCTCGTAGGCATACGCCGATCGCAAGAGCGTCTCCTCTTCGAAGGGGCGGCCGATCAACTGCAACCCGACGGGAAGTCCGTCCCGACTGAATCCACAGGGCAACGAGATCGCCGGCACACCGGCGAGGTTCGCCGAAATGGTGAAAATGTCCGACAGGTACATCTGGAGCGGGTCGTCGCCCTTCGCTCCAAACTTAAACGCCGGCGTGGGTGTCACAGGCGTGACGATGAGATCGACATCCTGAAACGCCGTTTCGAAGTCTTGGCGAATCAAGGTTCGCACCGCCTGCGCCTTGCCGTAATAGGCGTCGTAATACCCAGCACTGAGGACGTAGGTGCCCAGCATGATCCGGCGCTTCACTTCCGGCCCGAACCCTTCCTGCCGCGTTTTCATATACAACTCAAGCAGGTTTTTGGTCTCTTTGGCACGAAGTCCGAACTTCACCCCATCATACCGGGCCAGATTCGAACTAGCCTCGGCCGTGGCAATCACATAGTAGATGGCGACCGCCGCGTCTGTCCGTGGCAACCGAATTTCCTTGATCTCCCCACCAAGTCCTTTCAGTTCCTGGATCGCCGCCCGCACAACCTGTTCCACTTCAGGGTCTATCCCCTCAGCAAAAAACTCGACCGGTACGCCAACTTTGAGCCTTTTGAGATCTTTTTTCTTGAGCGCCCTCAGATAGTTCGGCACCGGAACATCGGCCGATGTCGAATCCAACGGATCGTGTCCGGCGATGGCGCCAAGGAGAAACGCGGCATCCCTCACATCTTTTGTAATCGGCCCGATTTGATCAAGCGAGGAAGCAAAGGCAATCAACCCGTACCGAGAGACCCGCCCATAGGTCGGCTTGAGACCCACCACTCCACAGAACGCCGCAGGCTGACGGATCGATCCGCCGGTATCGGATCCCAACGCCGCAGCACATTCGTCGGCTGCGACGGCCGCTGCGGATCCTCCGCTGGATCCACCCGGCACACATTCCAAATTCCAGGGATTGCGGCTGGGACCAACGGCTGAATTCTCGGTTGAGGAACCCATCGCAAATTCATCGAGGTTTGTCTTTCCAAGTAGCAAATACCCTTGCGCGCGCAACTTGCCAATCACGGTAGCATCGTATGGCGGAACGAAGTTCCCGAGCATGCGGGACGCACAGGTGGTGAGCACCCCCTCGGTACAGATATTATCTTTGATCGCCAAGGGCATACCCATCATCGGTGACGTCTTGCGCCACTCTTTCAAAGAGGAATCAAGCATTCCAGCTTGCACAACCGCCGCATCTTTGGTCTGCGTGATATAGGCCTTCACCTTGGGCTCCACCTGGCCGATCCGCAAGCCATAAGCACGCACGATCTCTGTCGCCGTCACTTCGCCGGCAGTGAACTTTTCATGGAGATCATAAAGCGAGAGCCTATGGATCGACATCAGCGTTTCGTCTTCCCGGCAACAATCCGGTTCTTCTCGTTGACTTGGACGATCTTGGGAGCATGTCGTTTGATTTCCTCGTCTGAGTAATACTCGTAACAGAAGATGATAATCTGGTCACGGACCGCGCCTTTCCTCGCCGTCGGCCCATTAAGGACGATCTCGCCCGCGCCCCGTTTGCCAGCCACAGCATAGGTCATGAAACGCTCCCCATTATTCAGATTGGAACAGACGATCGCCTCATAGGGGAGAATCCCCGCTGCATCCATCAGATCCTCGTCGATCGTCAGACTGCCTTCGTAGTCGAGACAAGACTCCGTCACCGTGGCCCGATGGATTTTCGACCGCAACATTTGCCTAAACATTCGGACCTCGTTTAAAGGGGTTGTCGATCTTCGATAATTTTTGGCACGACAAAGAACCCGTCGGCCGACTCCGGCGCATTGTCCACCGCACGATCGACAGGCAGGGACGGGCGTACACTGTCGGGGCGAAACACATTAACTTGTCCCAGCACCGTCGCCGTTGGTTCGACGCCTGTCGTGTCATACTGCTTCAATGTTTCTACATGCGTGAGAATCTGGCTCAACTGTTTCGCAAACGCCGCCTGCTCACCCTCTGTCACCTCCAGCCGAGCCAGTTTCGCAACCTTCTCAACTTCCTGTTTCGTGATTTCCACTCTTTTCCTTCCTTCCCCCTCTCCAAAGGATGTTCAAAATGGTCTTCCATCAAGGCCGCGGGAAGTCCGGCGACTGATGCGTACGTTTCTCACCCGCCCACCCCCGAGCTGCGAAGACAGCCCTTACCCCGGTAGGTGCGTCTCAGGGAGACAGACGACCGAGAACGCTGCTGGAGAACATTTTCAACATCCTACTATTCCACCGTGACACTTTTGGCCAGATTCCGCGGCTGATCCACATCCGCACCCCGCAGCACGGCGATATGATACGCCAACAGCTGCAGCGGAATCGTAAACAAAATCGGCGAGAGCAACGGATGGGTGTCGGGAATCGTGAACACCGCATCAGCGATCTTTCCTAACTCCCGCTCGCCTTCCGCCACGAACGCGATGACCGGCGCATGCCGGGCTTTCACTTCCATCAGATTGCTCACAGTCTTTTCGTACAACCGGTCCTTCGGCGCCAACACGACCACCGGCATGTCCTTATCGATGAGCGCGATCGGGCCATGTTTCATCTCTCCCGCGGCATAGCCTTCGGCATGAATATAGGACACTTCTTTCAGCTTCAATGCGCCTTCGAGCGCGATGGGATAGTTGATGCCGCGACCGAGGAACAAGAAGTTCCGCTTCTTGTAATACCGTCTGGCAATCGCGACAATCTCCGCCTCGCGACCAAGTACCTGCTCGACCAATACCGGAAGCCGAACAAGGCGATCAAGCCAGGCCTTGCCGTCCGCAACAGACAAGATTCCGCGCACACGGCCCAAATGCAACGCCAGCATGTAGAGCCCCGTAAGCTGCGCGGTGAAGGCTTTGGTCGAGGCGACGCCGATTTCAGGCCCACAATGCGTATAGAGCACGCCATCGGATTCGCGGGCCAGGGTACTGCCCACCACGTTCACGACCGAGACGACACGCGCCCCTTTTCCCTTCGCTTCACGCGCTGCGGCCAGCGTGTCCGCCGTCTCGCCGGACTGCGAGATCGTGATAAAGAGATCGTCTTTCTCGACCAACGGATCGCGGTAACGGAATTCGCTGGCGATATCGACCTGCACCGGCGTACGGACCATCTCCTCTAATAGATACTTCCCCACCAGCCCCGAGTGCCACGAGGTGCCACAAGCAACGATCCAGATCCGTCCGACGGCGGCAAACTGTTTCGGCGTCAATCCGATATCCGCCAGATCCGCCTCGCCGGTCTCGTAAGAATAGCGCCCGCGCATCGTGTCGAGAATCGTCTGCGGCTGTTCGTGAATCTCCTTCAGCATGAAGTGCGGGAATCCACTCTTTTCCGCCGCGGAGGCATCCCAGGTGATCTTCGTTAATTTCCGTTTAACAGGCCGTCCCTCGATATCGGTGAAATCGATGGTGGTCGCGGTCACAACCGCCACATCACCCTCTTCGAGGTAGGTCACGTCACGGGTATGGGCGAGCATGGCCATGACGTCGGACGCGACGAAGGACGCCTTGGCGGTTGTGCCCACGACCAGCGGACATCCGGAGCGCGCCGCGATCATCGTCCCCGGTTCCCGCTCCGAAATGACGGCGAGCGCATAACTCCCTCGCACATCCTTCGTGGCGGCTCGCACCGCTTCGGCCAGCTTCATGCCCTGCTCAAGATATTTGTCGATCAGATGCGCCACGACTTCCGTGTCCGTTTCTGAATGAAACTTGTAGCCCTCTTTTTCCAGCTGCTGTTTCAGCGGCTGATAGTTTTCGATGATGCCGTTGTGCACGAGCACACAGCCTTTCGAACGGTGCGGATGGGCATTTTGTTCCGAGGGCTTCCCGTGCGTCGCCCATCGCGTGTGGCCGATCCCTACTGTGCCCTTGAGTTCCTTTTCCTTGAGCGACTTCTGAAGATTGACGAGTTTGCCGACACTGCGCCGAACTTCAATCTTCTCACCTTGCAACACCGCGATACCGGCTGAGTCGTAGCCTCGATACTCCAGCTTGGCGAGGCCACCGATCAGAATCGGCACCGTCTCCTGATCGCCCACGTATCCGACAATTCCACACATATTTAACCCCTGCTGCGTTTCTTCACTTGTCTACCCTTTGAAGCCAGCGGTCGTTTCTTCGTGAGGCGAGTGGACGTCGTTTCACGTTTCACGTGTAACGTTTCACCATTTGCCCCAGTTAGTAATGCCCGCCGGCGCGCCGCCCACCCTGCACGATTCACTTGAGGCACTCGCCCAATCACCAAGGCATCCGCCGGCACATCCTCCGTGACCGTGGTGCCGGCTGCGATGATGGCTCCCGCCCCCACTGTCACCGGTGCGATCAACTGCGTATCGCTGCCGAGAAAGACCCCATCCCCGATCACCGTCTGAAACTTCCGCACACCGTCGTAGTTACAGGTGATGGTGCCGGCGCCGATGTTGACCCCTTTCCCGATCTTTGCGTCTCCCAGGTAACTCAGATGGTTCGCCTTCGATCCTTCGCCCAGATCGGTTTTTTTCATCTCGACGAAGTTCCCGACCTTGGCCTTCTTGCGCACCACGACACCGGGACGCAGATGGGTGAACGGTCCCAGGTGGGCGCCATCCTCAATGTGAGAATCGGCACATACGCAGTGATCGAGAATCTCAACGCCATTGCCGACCATGCAATCCGTCAGCCTGGTATAGGAACGCAGCACACAATCCTCCCCGATGACCGTGGTCCCTTCGAGCGTCACGTTGGGATACAGTACCGTGTCTTTCCCGATCGTGACCGTCGCGTCAATCCAAGTTGAGGCCGGATCGATCATCGTCACCCCGGCATCCAGCCAGCGGTCCCGAATCTGCTGCCGCACCACCTGCTCAGCCTCGGCGAGCTGTCGACACGTATTCACGCCAAGCCCTTCGTCGGGATTGTCAAGCACCACAGCAGTCACACGACGTCCCTGCTCCGCCGCGAGATGGATGATATCCGTCAAATAATATTCCCCTTGGGCGTTGCTGGGATCGAGCTTTTCCAAAGCGCTGAAGAGAAACTCGCCGTCGACCACATAGGTGCCCACGTTGATTTCACGGATCGCTTGCTCCGCCACATTGGCGTCACGATCCTCGACAATGCGAGAGACACCCCGCTCAGCTGAATTCGCACGCACAACCCGCCCATATCCACTTGCATCCGCAAGCACCGCTGTCAGAATCGTCAAAGTCGCGCATTCGGCATCATGAACGCGAAGGAGTTCTCGCACGGTCTTTTCCTGAAGCAATGGTGTATCGCCGTTCAGAATGAGATACCTGGATGGAGCGCCCCGCTTCCCCATCGCAAAGACTGGGCGGCTCTGCAAAACCGCATGACCGGTACCTAACTGCTCTCGTTGTTCAACAATCGCCACTGGAGCGCCGCCGCTCGTTCCTAACGTCGCCTGGGCGATGACTTGGCGAACCAGATCGGCCTGATGTCCCACCACGACAGCCACACGATCCCCCGCGACGCGCAACCCGAGCCCAACCGAATAGAGCACCATCGCCTGGCCGGCCACCGGATGCAGCACTTTCGCCTGTTTTGAGCGCATGCGCTTCCCAAGCCCGGCAGCCATTACGACCACTGCAAGGCCGGCAATCTTCCCCTGCTGGTCGGAGTTGACCGGCTTCCTCACCGTCGAAACATCGGTCACTCGTGAACGACTCATCCGATCGGCACTCCCGTTTCAGGCTGTTTCACCGCACTCCACTTCGCCGCGGTAGTCACGGCCGATGCCAGGGACGTAGACGGTGAACACAGCCCGCCCGAGACGATAAGCTTCATCGCCTCTTCTACGCTGATATCGACGGACGTGACTTCATGTTCCGGCACCAACAGAAAATAGCCGGACGTCGGATTCGGCGACGTCGGCACATAGACGTGGATCAGCGGCTCCTGTGCGAGATCTTGCATTTCCCCTTTGGTCACGCCCGTCACGAACGCAATACAATAGTGACCATTCTTGGGGAACTGAATCAGCACGACACGATTATATGACGCATGTTCAGAGAACGACAAAATATCCATCATGGATTTCAACGTCGAATAGATCCCTCGCACAAGCGGCACACGATTCAAGCATTCCTCCCACCACTTCACAATTCGCCGGCCCATAAAATTGGTGGCAAACAGCCCGGTCACAAAGACCAAGGCGATCAACGCCAGAATCCCCAGCCCCGGCACATAATGACTCGGTACCATCCGGACCAGGAGATCCCCGAGAATCCCATCGACAGCCACGAACAGAGCCTTCAAAATAAGGATGGTTCCCCAGATGGGGATAATCACGAGCAAGCCCGTCAGAAAGTAGCGTTTTAACAAGGTTTTCAGCATCGATATCAGCCGACAGAAATAGAGAGTTATCATACAGAGAGTTTCGAGGACCTCGCAAGCCTTTTCTTGCTATTTTCAACAACTTGGAATACCATCCCGCCCGTTTTCTTCACCGGCGATGGTGCCCAAAGCAATGGGAACAAAAAAGCAGCGAGCTCGCGGCCTGTTCATTACTCTGGAGGGGGTCGAAGGCAGCGGGAAAAGCACCCAGATTCGCCACCTCGCGGAAGTGTTGACTCAGGCAGGATACCGCGTGCTCCAAACCAGAGAACCAGGCGGCACTGCGACAGCCGAGGCGATCCGCCACATCCTCCTCACAGCGTCGTCCCACGAACCAGTCACGTCACAGGCCGAAGCCCTGCTGATCCTCGCTGCCAGATGCCAGCACGTTACGCATCTCATCATGCCGGCACTGCGGCGTGGCACTGTGGTACTCTGCGATCGATTTTCCGATTCCACCCTTGCCTATCAAGGATTCGGGCGCGGCCTCGACCTTCAATGGTTGCGGGCAGTCAACGAGGTCGCAACCGACGGGCTGACGCCGGATCTCACCCTCGTACTCGACCTCCCAGTTTCAGTGGGCTTGGCCAGGCGGCGAGCCGATCGTGGACAACAGAATCGGCTGGACCGTGAAACAGAACGTTTCCACCGAAAGGTTCGCAGGGGATTTCTGACGCTCGCCGCTGAAGAGCCCGGCCGCATGACGATCGTGAATGCGAATCGGCCCGCGCAAGAAGTCCGGGACGAGATCACCGAGATCGTGATAGGCTGGATAACTCGACAACGTCGCCTGCCGCGCCGCCGGAGCTAGCATGCCCTTTCACGACTGTATCGGCCATCAGCAATCTATCGCCCTCCTACAGGCCGCTGTCACTCATAAGCGATTGGCTCACGCCTATCTGTTTCATGGCGAGGAAGCGATCGGAAAACGATTGACGGCCATTCGCCTCGCCCAAGCGCTCAACTGCGAACGGCCTCCTGAGACGGACGGTCTCGACAGTTGCGGCACCTGCCGATCCTGCCGACAGATCGAGGCCTGCACGCATCCGGACTTTTTCGTCATCGAGCCGGACCAAGAACAGGCCACCCAGCAAATCAAGATTGAGCAAGTCCGCGAGATCGAGCACCAGATCATGTACCGTCCGCTGATCGGTGAGCGAAAAATCTGTCTGATCGACGACGGCGACCGCATGACGATCAGCGCGGCCAACGCGCTGCTAAAAACGTTGGAAGAGCCGCCGGCCCATAGTCTCTTCCTCGTCATCTCAAGCCGCCCCTCTGCCCTCCCGGCGACTATTCGGTCACGCTGTCAGGCCCTTCGTTTTACGACACCGGCTCGCACACAGGTGGAAGCCGCGCTCATCCTGAAACGCGAAATTCCTCCTGCAGACGCGCGATTCCTCGCCATCGTCAGCGAAGGCCGTATCGGCGACGCCCTCACCGCCGAAGTGAAAGACACTCGCGCGCGTCAACAGGAGCTCGTGGACTTGGTCCGTCCTCAATCCTTGCAATCGATCGGATCCATCCTGTCCTCGGCGGAAGCGATTGCGAAGGCCGACCGCGCACAGGACATACTCGCCTGGCTGGCTCGTTGGATCCGCGACCTCGTCTTGATTCAGGTCGAAGGAGATCGCGACCAGATACTCTACCTTGATGATCTCACAACGCTGGAAGCCTACGCGCAACAGGCCAACACCGATTCGCTGTTGGACCTGCTCCGTGAGATAGAATTGACCGAGCAGCGCGCCACGCGACACCTCAATCTCCACATGGCGCTGGAAATGATCTTGCTCCGCCTACGCGATGCTGTAGCTCCATCGTCCATCCCATTGCCAGCCTAGCTTTCCCCGTTTATTAACTGGTATCTTTTGTCACGACCCATGAGTCAGCCGAATACGCTTCTACATCACGACGCCCATCTATTACGTGAACGACGTGCCGCATATCGGCCACGCCTATACCACCGTGGCCGCCGACGTCCTCGCTCGCTACTGGCGCCTTCGAGGACGCGACGTCTTCTTTCTCACCGGACTCGATGAACATGGACAAAAAGTTCAGCAGGCAGCGGCCAAAGCCGGCATCGACCCGCAAGTCCATTGCGATAAGCTGGCACCCCAGTTCCAAACACTCTGGGAGCGCCTGAACATCTCCAACGATGCTTTCATCAGGACGACGGATGCACCACACAAATCAGTCGTTCAACGATATCTTCAAGAGCTCTTCGACAAACAACTGATTTATAAGGCTGATTACACTGGATGGTACTGCACATTTGATGAACGGTTCTGGACCGAAAGAGACGTTGAGAACAGCCTCTGCCCCGACTGCAAACGTCCAGTCGAACGCATCAGTGAGCATAACTATTTTTTTAAGATGGGGCAGTATCAGGATCGCCTAATCGAACACATCAAGCAGCATCCGAACTTCATCCGCCCTGAGTCGCGCCGGAATGAAGTCCTGGGATTCTTGACCACTCAGAAGCTCGGCGACCTCTCGATCTCCCGACCGAAATCCAGACTCTCCTGGGGCATTGAGCTGCCGTTCGACAAAGACTACGTCACCTATGTCTGGTTCGACGCACTCGTGAATTATCTCTCAGCGTTGGAATACCTCAGGCCCACGCCATCACAGAATCAATACTGGCCCGCCTCAGTCCATCTGGTCGGGAAAGACATCCTCACGACTCACGCCGTCTACTGGTCCACCATGTTGATGGCCCTCAACCTCCCGCTGCCGGAGACCATCTTCGCCCACGGTTGGTGGACGGTGAACGGCGAGAAGATGTCGAAGAGCCGCGGCAATGTCGTGGATCCGAACAAGATGGTCGATGAATTCGGCGCAGATGCCTTCCGGTATTTCTTATTTCGAGAAGTGCCATTTGGGCAGGACGGCGACTTTTCACAATCTGCAATGGTCATCAGCATCAACAGCGACCTGGCCAACGGAATCGGCAATCTGTTAAGCCGCACTTTGACCATGGTCGAACGGTACAGCAGTCAGGCAAGATTCCCACTGCCGACACGCCTGCGTTGCCGGATCTCGAAGACCAAATCCGGACGGTCGCGAGCAACCTCCCTCGACGAATCGAGGAGGGATTTGCAGCGCTCGCCTTCCGAGACAACCTTCAACATATATGGGAACTCATTGGGCTCTGTGACGAATACATCGACAAGGCCGCTCCCTGGCAATTGGCCAAAAACCCAGAAAATCAAGGACGCCTGAACACCGTCCTCAACACGACCGCCAGAGCCTTCGACTCCTATCGATCCTCATCTATCCCTACATGCCTCAGACTGCCACACAACTTGCGCAGCAACTCGGTCTCTCGATCGACTTTTCCAAGGCGCTGCCGCCCACATCCTATGAATGGGATGCACCACTTAGGCGGATGGTGATAACGGGACAAGGGGACCTACAAGCTCAATCCGCCACTCTCAGCGGCACTGGCGTCACAGTCTGCAAAGGAGCTCCGCTGTTTCCTCGCATTGAGGTCACCTCGGATGCCGTTACCGTTGGGGTAAAAGAAACTGCCAAAGTACAGAAACTCGATCTCTCAAGAAAAAGAACCTCAAGCCCACAAGGAGCACCGACCGTGAACGAATCACCCGCAGCCCCCCAGCCGACTCCCGCTGCACCGGCACCGACGACCTCAGCGGCACCAACACCAGCGTCGCCTGCGCAGATCACCATCGACGAGTTCATGAAGATTCAGCTCAAGACCGCGAAAGTCCTCACCGCCGAACGTGTCCCGAAATCGGAGAAGTTGCTAAAGCTGCAAGTCAGTCTTGGAGAGGGGACGGAGCAACGTCAGATCGTCGCCGGCATCGGCAAGAAGTACGAGCCAGAGGCCTTGATCGGGAAAACTATCGTCATCGTTGCCAACTTGAAACCGGCTAAGTTGATGGGCATCGAATCGCAAGGCATGGTCCTGGCCGCAGGCGACAGCTGAGGTTCGAGGTCTCGTGACGCTTATTGAAGACGTCGAACCGGGCACAAAAGTAAAATGACCCGCCGGCTGCAGCTGATAGTGGCGTTTGCTGCTTGCCTCATCCCAATTCCTTGCCTCGCAATCTCTGCCACAGACGAGCCCCCATCTGACCTTCACCTCAACGATCCAAAACCGACGACCATCCTCGTGCGCGTCGTGGGCCATGGCGCGATGGTCCTCGGTCTAGCGGTCGGAGGCGCTCGCGTCACGATCACCGACGTGGCTACCAAACAGATTCTGGCCACCGGCATTCAGCAGGGCGAAGCAGGCGACCAAAATCAAATTATGCGGACGCCTCGGCTCATGGAAGAACCGCACTATAGCTCCCGGCCGGCCGCAGCCTTTACCGCGACCTTCGATTTGCTCCATCCCACGCTGGTTGAAGTGACAGCCGAAGGCCCCCTCGCCTACCCCACCTCCTCCCAGCGCACCTCGACGACAGTATGGCTCGTTCCCGGGCAAGACACGACCAACGACGGGATTGTCCTTCATCTCTTCGGCTATATCGTCCAAATCGAACATCCAAAACCCGGTGAGCCGTTGATCGCAAAAGACGACGTAATCCTGCGCGCTTCAGTCCGAACATTGTCAGGAACGCATGTTCGGCCACACGGGGATTGGGACTCGCGGAAGATCCACATCTACGGTGAGCTGATGATCGGAGAGCGGGTTCTCGAACGACTCCAGTTGTTTTACAACCACGACCGAGCGCGTTTCGAAGCCCCGTTCTTCGTTCCCCTCCCGGAAGCTGCTCCGGACGGAATCACCCTTCGCGTCGTGGCAGCCGACCCCTCTAACGGAAACGTTAGTGTGGGAAAAGCGAAATATCCCGTGCTCAGCGAACGGTTGCCACTCAAATAACCATGATGGTCAGGTCAGGAAAGAGAGGGCCATGCCTCTATGGGCAATGCTCGCTATCTATCCTGAAAGCTTGCTGTGAGACGAAGGCCGTGCGACACTATAATCGATGTCTACCTCGGCCTTGTACGAACATCTCCGCTCCCGCCTGTACCTCGCCCTGGCACTGAACGCGGCGATCATCGTCGCTGAATTCATCGGCGGATGGGTCCTCGACAGCATCGGGCTCATGAGCGATGCGGGCCATAATCTCGTCGACCAGGGAGCGCTCTTTCTTGCCCTCTATGCCCATCTCCTCACGGCCAGGCCTGCCACAGAAGCCAGAACATTCGGGTATCATCGAGCCGGCATCGTTGCGGCCTTCTTGAATTCATTCGTCCTATTGCTCACGGCTCTTGGCATCGCACTCGTGGGGCTCAAGCGGCTACTGCAGCCCGTACCGGTAGACGGCGGCTGGGTCATGGCAATCGCCGCCCTGAGTTTCGCAGCGAATCTGAGCATCGCGCTCCTCTTGCAGCACGGAGCCAAGAACGATCTCAATATCCGCAGCGCCTTTTGGCACATGCTGGGTGATGCCTGGGTGTCCCTGGGCGTCGTGATCAGCGGCGGAGCGATCTTATTGACCGGATGGACCGTGCTCGATCCGCTGGTCAGCATGCTGGTCGTCGGGGTCATTGCCAAAGGGGCTTGGCCGCTGTTTAAGGAATCGCTGGACGTCTTGTTGGAATCGACCCCGCCGAAGATCAGCGCCTCACACGTAGCTGCGACCATCGAGGCGATCCCCGGAGTAAAAAACGTCCACGACCTCCATATCTGGGCAGTCGAACCTCGATTGATTATGATGACCTGTCATATCCTCGTCGATGGAGATGATTCAGCACTGACCAATAATTTACTTCATGCCATCCGTGCCAAAGTCAGCGCCGATTTTGGCATCAAACATCTGACGATTCAGATGGGAACCGCCTGTTGCCAGCCTGACGAGATCCACTGCGATCTCACCACCTTGGCAAAACAGCACCAGGATGAAGGGCTCGCGCATGTGCACCACTGAACGCTCCATCATTGCGCAGATCCATGCTCGTATGTTCTGTATCTCACACCTTTTGAGACCATGACCACAACCCCGATCCCATTCTATGTCCTCTGTGGCTCCCTTGGCGCGGGGAAAACCACCCTCTTAATGCGGCTGCTTGAGCATTGGAAGAGCCAGGGCAAACGAGCCGGCGTGTTGATGAACGAAGCCGGTGAAGTCAGCATCGACGGCCCCCGCGCGGGCACCATCGCCGAACAGGTCATGAACCTCGCCGGCGGCTGCGTCTGTTGCGATACAAAGGAAGACTTGTCCTGGGGGATCGCCCAACTGGTACGGGACTATGAGTCGGATGTGATCGTGTTGGAATGTTCCGGCATGGCCGATCCAGCAGAAGTGATCGATGGCGTCACCGATCTCTACACCGCCCGACTCACACGCCTAGAAAAAGTCATTGCCCTCCTGCATCCGATCCCCACCGATCGGGAGAGTATGGGGGGCTTCGTCACCAAACAGGCGATTCGCTGCGCAGACGAACTCATTCTCAATAAACGAGACCTCTATATTCCGGGGCATTGGGAGGCGTTCACGGCCTCGATCATCGAGCAAAACCCCTACGCGCGTGTCTGGGAAACTAGCCATGCTCGGGTCGATCCCTCTTCGCTGCTCGAACCAATCACTCGCATGTCGCCGGCGCCGACAGTGAATGTGGAATTCGGCGTGCCGAGCTCGTCCGCAACGAACAAGCGGGCATCGTATCATCCTATAGCCACAACGGTTCGGCTACCCGGTCCATTGAACTTTGAACGATTCCTGCGCTGGATGAAAACCCTGCCTCCGGAACTTGAACGGGCGAAAGGCTTCTTCCGATTTGCCAAGGGACCGGAACTCCAAGAATTTCAATATGCCCCGCCAGGCAACGCCACCATTGCACCGATTACATTGCTCGACGAACCGAGCCACGCGATCGTGTTGATCGGGCGAGGCTATGATCAGGGGCGCTGCCAAGCAGACCTATTAGGCTGTCTGGAAAGCTAGCAGACTGCGGAAAACCATATGCACATGCCAATGCTTCTTTAATTTGCTGTCCATGACCACAGAGGAATACCACGCAGGATGCTCAAAAAGGCCAGACTTCTCACCCACCCAACCCCGGCGCGCCAAGACGCGCCGTTCCGCGAGCAAGTCCGCAGCCGACGAAAGCACCGGAGGCGTAGCATTCTTCACCCGCCCTCCCGAGCTGCCAAGACAGCTTGTTTCCCAAGTGGGCTACGTTGAGGATGCTTTCGAGGCGAGAACGATGCCTGGTGAAAGGCGCGTCTCGGCGCGCCGGGGTTGGGCGGGTGAGAAGAGCGACTTTTTCAGCACCCTGCGTAAGAGCGGACACGAGAATAGCGCAAGAGCAGCCACGCGACACCGGCGCCGAACAATCCACCGATCACCCACCCACCCAGTATATCCGTGAAGTAGTGGGCCCCGATATACACTCGCGACAGGCCGATCAGTCCGACCAGCGGCCAACTCACCCAGCCTGACCGCGGATAGAGCACGTGGAAAAAGGCTGCCGCCGTCGCGGTGTTAATGGCGTGATTCGACGGAAATCCAAAGGTCTTTCCGCAGGTTTCGATCTGGTGGATATCCGGGAGCGCCATACAGGGTCGCGGGCGAGCCGCAAGATCTTTGATCCGCGCTCCGACGAAATCCAACAGGCCGATGGAAGCAGCCAGCACCGGGGCTGCCAGCAACGCCTCCCGCCACGACAACCACAGCCAATAGCCGGTCAGCAAGATACCAGGAACCCACAGCAGACTCGATCTGGAGAGACTGAGCGCCAGATCGTCTAACCAGGCCGACTGCCCGGCGAGCCCGTTGATGGCGCGAACAAGAGATTCGTCCAAACTCATGTGGATGACGATAAAGCGTCACCCGCCATTCGTCAACCGTCATTCGTCAAACAGTGGGAAAGGGTTTGGCTGGTCTGTCTGGTTGGTCCGGGCAATCAGCGATAGGCCATTCGCCATCGGACATTTATGATCAGCGCGTGCGGAAATGAATACGCACGGTGAGTTCCCCATCAACTGGCTCGTCGCCTTTCAACTGGGGCTCGAAGGTCCATTTGTTCAATGCG
Organism: uncultured Nitrospiraceae bacterium; assembly: GCA_963821465.1. Lineage (GTDB taxonomy): Bacteria > Nitrospirota > Nitrospiria > Nitrospirales > Nitrospiraceae > Palsa-1315. Next base: position 100,982 of record CAWGDV010000026.1, read on the forward strand.
GCCATGCCGGCGATGGTGAGTTCACGATGCTTGCACGGCTCCAGAACGATGACCGTTACTTTGGCATCTTTCGAAACCATCATGCGGGCTTTCATCCAATCGTCGAGCTCCTTGCCGTCGAGCGTGGAGGGAATGCCGGGCCAAGGAGTCGATTTGGCGACCGGCCCGAGCTGCTGGTCCTTGTTAAGTGGCAACCCGTGAACATGGACTTCAGGCAGCTCCAACACATCTTCCTGGTGGTCTGCCTCATGTGTGGCCTCATCGCCGGCCACGGCATGAGCAGAAGCTGGCCAAGCCAAAACTACTACAAACGATATCGCGAGTAATGGTCTCATCACATCTCTATCCTACCCTACTAATTGCCGGATGCTCAAACGAGCCAGGCAACAAGGCCGCAGGCGACGACGACACCGGAGGCGTAGCCTCTTGGCTACGTTGAGGATGTCGTCAAGCCGAGAACGCAGTTGATGGCTTGTTTCAGCATCCGGCTAAAAGAACCATTGTGCACGAAAGAAATACGACCTCGGCGCCCCCGCATGCGCAATCCCCAGACCGATGCTCCCTTCACCGGTGTTATAAAAGTACTGCTGGTCGAGCAGATTGATGATGTCGAAGCCGAGCAACATTTTTTGATTGTCCCAGGGTAATGGAATCACATGCGTGATCGAGGCATTGTAAACAGTATAGGAAGGAGAGTGAGAAGAATTCGTTTTTGCATCGTCGTCAACCGATGTTCGCAAGCCATATCCGTACAACATCTGGCCGGTGACATTTGTCCGTTCCAGAAGCTGATACGTCACAACAGCGGAACTCGTCATGAGCTGCGAGTGATCGCAAAAGACCCCGCCCTGTGAATTGATGTCGCCGATCTCTTTGCTGTCGAGGAGATATTGCCCGGACTGCAGCCCGTATCCCTTGCATTGCCCCCAGCCCACATTGCCGCGCCCTGTTAACTTATCGGTGAATTGCACCTTCAACGCCCCATCGATACCCCGTTTCCACCCGTTTTGGAACGCAAAATAGTTGAGCATGGGGGTGGAGCCGAACTGGCCCGCGTCCGACATATAGTGATCAAGCTTGTAGTAGCCCGTCAGTTGCAAGGTGGCATACCGGCTAACCGCGTGATAACTCCCGACTTCGAAATAATGTGACCGCTCCGCCCGAGGCTTAAAGCCGGTCGGGTCGTCCGGAGCGGCAGTGGTGTTCTGTGTATTAAGATTCACGAACGCGATCTGCTCGACATTCGGCGGGGTGAATAGTCGACCATAGTAGGCATGGAACACGTTCGATTGATTGTGTTTGTATGTGGCGCCGACTCGGGGACTGACTTGCCCCTCGTTGTAGAACCCCTGAATGATGTCAGCTCTCACGCCCAGATTGAAGGTCCACCGATCGTTCGGACTCCACTGGTCTTGCACCCAGAACTCTTCTCGCCATTGGATATTCCGGTTAGAGCTCTGCAGAGAGAGAACCGGCCCTGCCGGAGCCCCGCCGCTGGTGTCGAACGCGAAAACTTGTGCCGTGTTGTTCGCATTAGTGTAGTTAATCTGAAACCCTGTTTTCACGAGATGCTGGCTGTTGAGAACCCAGGTATGGTCCAACCGTCCTCCTCCTGTATATGCCGTTCGCCTCTGATTGGCCGTTTGCGCACTGTTGACATCGTCGGCATAGGCCAACGCATTGTTCGCAGGAGTATGAAAGTCCGCCTCTCCTCTCCGGAAATAGAAGCCCAAGCTGAAGAAGTTCGCGGCATCCAGATCATGCCTCCACACTAACTGGGAGTATTGATTATTCTCCTTCTGAAACTGGTCGACGTTCTGGGAGGCTCCCGGAGCGAAGCCGGCAGGGAGCAGCGCCAACACGTCCGGATTAGGCGCGAGGTTGGGAATCGTCGGGATCTGGTACTTCGCCACCGAATTGAGATAAATCCAGCTGAAGTTATTGCGATTGTCGTGCTGATAATCGCCACGCAGATAGGTATTGTTCTTTTCGCTCTGATTGTGGTTGTTCGTATTGCCCAGAGTCGGCGGTTCCAGGCCGCGGTTCGTTGTGATGTAGCTGTTCAAGGCGTAGTAACGAAACTTTTCACCGATGGCGCCTCCATATTCAAACGACGGGTTCACAGTTTCATTGGATCCGCCAAAGACTTGCATAGAGCCGAATCCTGGTTTCGTGCCGCTCTTGCTCGTAATATCCACGAGTACCGTCGCCTTATTCCCATACTGCGCTTCCATCCCGCCCAAGATGATGTCGGCCCGCTCCCAGGCCCGCGGGGGAACAATATCGGCAAACGACCCGCTGACCGTGTCAGGAATGGGAATGCCATCGATCCGAAACTGCTGATTCGCATGATCCTGACGGATGTGTGTCTGCTTCAGCGATCCATAGGTCACGCTAGGAACCGTCAGCAACACCTCATAGACATCGTTATTATTCCCCTTGGGCAGGGTTTCGATGTCCTTGCGACTGAGCTGATAGGTTTCGCTCGATGCCTTGTATTGGATCGCAGGCAGTGGAGAGACGATCTCCAAGGCAATATCTTGCGTCACTGACATGGTGAGCGCCACTGGCGCCGCCCGCTCCATACCAACTTTCACCACCACGAATTCGCTCTTATAAGTATCCTGAACCGCGCTGACAGAATACGTGCCCTCTTCCAGAACTGTCACGGTGAATTCTCCGGCCTGGTTCGTGACCCCCTGCGTCACAACGTTGCCTTCCTGATCGCGCACCTGCACGATGGCTTGATCCACCCGACGGAGATCCTGACTCTGGACCAGGCCAGTGATCGTGCGGGTTTCGTTGTCCGCCGCAAAGACAGCGTCGCATGCGCCTGATACGCATGACATCACCACAGCAAGAAGGCTTATGAGACTAATCCGTAGACCAACAGTAATAGTACGCACCATCGGTACCTCTGCAGCTCAACACAACATGAATGATGCGTGCACATAGCGTTCCGGGGACAGCGTCCACCGGCGAAGCAGCGCATACTGCAAGCAGTTCAGGTGGTTAAGAGCAGGGAGGTGCGCGGGAAGGACCGACGTCCGAGAGATCGACCGAAAGAAGAACTGATTCGACAGGGGGATCCTGATTGCGGACAAGGTCGCAGACACTCAGATGGAAAACATCAACATCGATCGAGCCAGCCGTGTGATGCTGTAACCACTGGCAGAGGTCGGTGTCAGAGTGCTCGTGCCCATCGTGGTCAGCCGCGGCTAATTCATGGTGCACATCCTGGGCAACGGCAAACGGAGCAATCGCGAGCAACAGCAGAATAAGGCCGGCGGCGACGCTGCACTGCAGCAACCTTAGAACACGCCTGCTGGCGATCTTGTTGTTCATGAATGATATCGCCTGGTTAATCGACTTAATCAAGCAGTCTAGTACCGTGAGTAAGGGAACGCTACGTAGCATGGACATTCAAGGCTTGTCAAACACAACCAACTCACGGAAAAGTCACGGAAGGCTTCCGCCACCTTCTGCTCCCACTTCGGTGGACATTTCTCTCTGAATTGGCTATGTTTCTTGTGTGTCAAGGCCGAATCGCATTATCGGAGTATACTTTGAAGAAGGCGGCTCCCAAGTGAAAAGGCAGGACCATGCAGAGACCCCTCGATAACCAACACGTCATTGAAATCAAGCCGCTGCCATCGCCGCGAACGATCAAGTCAATGCTGCCGATTACCGACCAGGCCGCCACGCTGGTCGTTGAAACCAGAGACGCCATTCGCCGCATTCTGCATGGGCAAGACCGCGAACGCCTGCTCGTGATCGTCGGCCCCTGCTCGATCCATGATCCCGAAGCCGCCTACGAATATGCCGATCGATTGAAACCAGTGGCGGATGCGTTGCGCGATCGGTTGCTCATCGTCATGCGCACCTACTTTGAAAAGCCCCGCACCACGGTTGGATGGAAGGGGCTCATCAACGATCCGCATCTGGATGGCACCTGCGACATCGCCGCTGGGATGGAACTCGCGAGAACGATTCTCCTCAACATCAACAAACGTGGGGTTCCCTGCGCGGCTGAAGCCTTGGATCCGGTGTCCCCCCAATACATCGCCGATCTCTGGAGTTGGGCCGCCATCGGCGCCCGCACCACCGAAAGCCAGCCGCATCGGGAAATGGCCAGCGGGCTGTCTATGCCGGTCGGCTTCAAGAACGGCACAGAGGGCAATCTTCAGGTGGCCTGGAATGCGATGGTTGCCGCAAAGCAGCCTCATCATTTTCTTGGCATCAACGCCGATGGACTCACCTCCATCATCAAAACCACCGGAAACCCCGACCGTCATATCGTACTGCGAGGCGGAGGCGGCAAAACCAATTATGAGGCTGAACACGTGGCCCGCGCGGAAGCCGTTGTCGCGAGCGAGGGTATCGTTCGTCCCATCATGATCGACTGTTCGCATGACAACTCCGGTAAAGATCACCAGCGCCAGAGTTTGGTCGCGCGCGACGTCCTCCGCCAATTCCGCGATGGCCGCCAATCCATCATGGGACTCATGCTCGAAAGCAATTTGAATCCCGGCAAACAGACCTGGAAACAAGGCACATCCCTCGCCCACGGCGTCTCCATCACCGATGCCTGTCTCGGCTGGGAAGAAACAGACGCGCTGCTCGGCGAACTGGCCGACATGATCGTAACCAAGCCCGCCTAGCAGAACCTCGGTCTTCAACACGATCGACCTCTACCGAGAGACCCGCATGCTCATCGATACCCATACCCATCTGGACGATGCCCGATACAACGACGACCGCGAAGCGATGATCGCCCGCGCCAGGGAAGCCGGGGTCGAGACCTTCGTCACCATTGGCTGCGATCTGGCGACCAGCCAGGCGGCGATCGCACTGGCGGAGCAACACCAGTTCGTCTATGCCTCCATCGGCGTCCATCCACATGAAGTGAAGCATATCCTCGACAGCTGGTACGACGAATTCCGCTGGATGGCACAGAACAGCAAGGTGGTCGCTTACGGCGAGATCGGCCTTGACTACCACTACAATCATTCATCACCGAAGGAACAGCGCGAGCGATTTCGCGAACAGATCCAACTCGCACGCGAGTTGAAACTCCCGGTGATCATCCACACGAGGGAGGCTCAAGACGATACGATTACAATTTTAAAAGAGGAACGCGCGTCAGAAATCGGCGGGGTGTTTCACTGCTTCTCAGGAGATGCGTGGCTGGCGAAGGATGCATTGGACTTAGGGTTCTATCTCTCCTTCTCAGGAATTCTCACATTTCAGAACGCCACGATGCTGCGAGACATCGCGAAGACCACTCCGTTGGACCGCCTCCTGATCGAAACCGACTGCCCGTACCTAACACCGGTGCCTCATCGTGGAAAGCGCAACGAGCCGGCATACGTGTCCTTCGTGGCGCAAAAGCTGGCGGAGCTTCACACCGATACGCCAGGCATGTCGGCCGACACCATCGGACGCATCACGACCGAAAACGCGAAACGCCTGTTCAAAATCGCTTGAGCTGTCGGTTGCGCTGCCGCAGCGACTTCGGGAGTTTGCGAGGGTTTCCCTTCTTCTCTGGGCCACGCTTCGGTCTAACATCCTCACCGATATCCAGCTCTTTGTGGAGAGAGGAGCCGGTCACGCTCGACGGCCCCTGCAGTTTCCCGATAAACTCCTGAGCCTTCATCACGAAGGCCCCCTGCGCCCTCGCAACGTCGATAATCTCACGATCGGAACTCACCACCGCGCAGGCGGACCCGAATTCTGCAGCCAGGCGTTGAATCACCTGGTCGGCTTTTTCTCCCCTGCGAGAGAAGATAATCTCAAGACCGAGCCGATGCTCCCGCTGCTCCGTGCCCCATCCCCGTTGCCACCCGTCGAAGACCACCGTGATCGCATGGGATTTTCGTTGACGATACGCCGCCAGATCGCGCAGGAAAGACTCGCGCGCCATCTCGGAATGCAAGCTCGTCCCTGCACCGATCCGACCCGTCAGCGCCAAGAGATTGTACCCATCGACGATCAGGTGAAGTGCCATGGCTAAGGACCCTATCGCTCACACATGTCACTGTCAATCGGTTTCATCGCACGTTCATACGGCCAATCCTCTTGACAACTGCGCGAACTTCTGAGAAATACACACTATCCCGTCAACAACGCAGTGAACACCCATGCGATCAGCCCTGTGGCTCATCCTTCCCCTCACCTTCCTGGTCGGACTCTTCGACCTCCCTGGCCATGCCCTCAATCCGTTTCACGCCGGCCAGGCATGTGCGGCAACGAATGCGCCTAGTCAGGAGCCTCCAGCCACGCACAAACGGTCTCGCACCTCCCGTATACACCTGGCTCCTACTGCGTTCAGCCTGACAACGATACAGAACCTCCGGACGGCCAACTCACCCAGGATGACGAGGCTCGTGCTCGATCTCAATGCGAAGGCCAGCCCCAGTACACATCCCTTACTACAAGCCGAGGGGGTAACCATCGAAATCCCCAACGCCACCTTAAGCCCATCCGCCAAAACGAAGCTTGCAGCCGGCAAGATTGCCAAACCGTTTATCATTACCCAGCCATCTGAACGATCTGTCCATGTCTCGCTGCCGACCGGTTCATTTACAAGCTATAAATTACTCACGCTGGCGAACCCCCCACGGCTTGTTATCGATGTCGTGCCTCCCACTGAGGCTCGAACGATTCGGCACACCGACCCATCGCCGGATTTTGCGCCAACACCCTCGACTCCCCAGCAACCGCTTCAGCCGCGAACTAAGTCCTTTACGACCATCGTGATCGATCCAGGACACGGTGGGAAAGACCCAGGGGCACGTGGGCAGCATGGAACAGAAGAAAAAGACATTACACTGAAGGTCGCGTTGAAACTGCGCGATCTCTTGATCCAGCAGCGGGGAATCCGTGTTCTCATGACACGCGAACGGGACGAGTTCATCGAGTTGGAAGACCGGGCAAAGTTTGCCAATGGACAGGAAGCGGATCTCTTCGTGTCGATCCATGTGAATTCACACCCCCAACGCTCCATGAAAGGAATTGAAATCTACCACTTCGGAGAGGCCAAGGATCAACGGGCGCTCGAAGTGGCGGCTCGTGAAAATGGAACCCCGCTCAATAGCACCGGCGTGGGATGGGAATATCTCGTCGCCGATCTCCTGACGGCAAAGAAGATCGAAGAATCCCTCGAACTCGCCTGGACCGCTAAGGAAGCTATGGTCACCAACCTGAACGGCCACTACGACTTGGTGGATCATGGGGTGAAGACCGCGCCCTTCTACGTGCTCCGCTTCACCAGTATGCCCAGTATCCTGGCTGAAATCGCCTATATCTCGAACTCTGGTGAAGAAGACCTGCTCCGAACCAGCCGCTTCACCACGCGCGTGGCAGAAGCACTGATGGAAGGCGTCACATCCTTCCTCGCCTCGGCGAAGATCGCCACGCGATGACCTCCGCACGGCCCCCACGTCGATGCCTACGGTCAAGTTAGTCCTGGAGTACGACGGGACCTGCTACGCCGGGTGGCAGCGCCAACCCGATCACCTCACGATCCAAGAGGCCATCGAACGAGCCATCCGGCAAGTCAGCCAGGCCACGGTATCCGTCATCGGCGCAGGCCGCACAGACTCCGGCGTGCATGCGCGCGGACAAGTGGCGAGTTTTCGCACGGAGCTGGATTGGCCCGCGCCAAGTTGGATGCGGGCGCTCAATGCCGTGCTGCCAAAAGACATTGCCGTTCGTTCCTCCGCCCTTATGGACGACCGCTTTCATGCCCAACACGATGCACGAGGCAAACTCTACACCTATCGGATCCTCCATCGTCCGGCCCGCCCCACCATCGATCGCGCGTTCGTCTGGCACATCTACAAGCCGCTGGATGACGCCGCCATGCAACAGGCAGCAGCGACGCTGATCGGGTTACAGGACTTTTCCTCTTTCGAAGGGAGCCTCACGGACAACAACAATCCCATCTGCCATCTCCAACGGCTTGAGGTCATCCGTCACGATGACCAGATTCTCATTGAGGCCTACGCCGACCGGTTTCTCAAGCACATGGTCCGCGCGATGGTTGGAACGGTGGTCGAGGTGGGGTTGGGCAAACGGACTCCCGACAGTCTCACAGAGGTCTTGCGGGCTCGGGATCGGTCTGCAGCAGGCCAGACCGCCCCTCCTCATGGGCTCTATCTCATGCGCGTGGACTACGGCCAACAGAGTGCTGAAGACACTTAAGTTTTCCGGAGACAGCCGGTATCGTGGTGGTATCCCTCTTTGTGCTCGGCCTCTGTATCACACCGTTTGCCATAGCAGCACCGGCTCAGCAAAACAAGATGAAGACGTGTAACGCAGAAGCCATTGCCAAGGGATTGGGTGAGGGGAAAGGCGATGAGCGGAAGGCGTTTATGAAAGAATGCCTCTCAGCAAAACCGGCGAAGGCGGGTGGGACGCTGGGGCGGGACTACGAGAGAGACTACTTTCTTTATGCTGCTGCGAGAGGATGCGATTAACTGACTATGTAGGAACCTAGGCTTAAAACAGGCGGGGGGAATCTTGATTTTCCAGTTTCTTGCGCAGTTCGATCAATTCTTGTTCGAGCGCCAAGATCCGGTCGCTGATAGGGTCCGGCAGGTTGCTGTGGTCCATGGTGGCGTCGGGGAGCCGCTCGCCTTGAGTTTTAATGACGCGGGCCGGCACGCCGATGACGGTGGAATTGGCGGCGACATTCTTGAGCACAACCGAATTGGCGCCGATCTTCACATTGTCGCCGATCGTAATCCCGCCGAGGATCTTGGCTCCGGCCCCGACGACCACGTGATTGCCGAGCGTGGGGTGGCGCTTCCCTCGCTCTTTCCCCGTCCCTCCAAGCGTGACGCCCTGGAAGAGGGTCACATAATCTCCGATCTCTGCCGTCTCACCGATCACAACCCCCATGCCATGATCGATGAAGAACCCGGTCCCGATCTTTGCCGAGGGATGGATTTCGATCCCCGTGAACCAGCGAGCAATCTGAGAAATAGCCCGAGGAACGAACGGCACGTTGTAGGACTTCAACCAGTGGGAAATGCGGTAGGCCAGCAGCGCATGAAAGCCGGCATAGGTCAGCACGACTTCAAGCCAACTGGTGGCCGCCGGGTCCCGGTCAAATACCGCCTGTAGGTCTGTTTTAATGGCCTTGAGCACCATAATGAAAAAATCTTACGCTGTCTGAGACCGTTCGATCAAACAGACCGCCTGGGCGGCAATCCCTTCCTCCCGCCCGATCATGCCGATTCCCTCTCCGCTCTTCACCTTGACATTGACGAGGTCAGGATCGACCCCGAGCACCTGCGCCATCTGCTTCTGCATGGCTGCCAGATGTGAACTGAGCCGAGGGGCCTGCGCGATAACGACCGTATCGACGTTCACGATGCGGTACCCCTTTCCCCGCATCTTCCCGACGACATCCTCCAGCAGCTTCAGGCTCGAAATATCTTTGAACCGCTGGTCGGAGCTGGGATAGTGCCGGCCTAGATCTCCTTCACCCATCGCTCCGAGCAGCGCATCGCAGAGGGCATGAACTAAGGCATCGGCGTCGGAATGTCCCAACAAACCCTTGCTATGGGGGACCTCGATCCCGCCGAGAATCAGCTTTCGTCCTGGCCCTAATGGATGGATGTCGTAGCCACAGCCCACTCGCATCGTCATAGGCTCTCCTCGTAATTCGTCACACGTCGCCCGTCAGCGAAACCGAGTGGACTGGCGCGACTTCCTCGTTCCGCTTTTCGCCTTCTTCTCGCCCGTTTCGCGTCTCTTCATTCGCGACGCCAGAATCGCCTCGCCGATCACCAGGTCTTCTGGCCTCGTCACTTTGATATTCTCCCCGCTTCCCTCTACTACCGCGACCGAATACCCCAGCCATTCCACCAAAAATGCGTCATCGGTGGCCCGAATCCCTTCGGCATGCGCTTTCTTGTGGGCGGTCTCAATCCAGTCCAGTCGAAAGGCCTGAGGAGTTTGGGCAAGCCACAACGGAGTGCGATCGACCGTTCGCTCAATCGTCCCATCCGTCCGTACCTGCTTCACGGTATCCCGCATCGGAAGCGCGATAATCGCTGCTCCCTCTTTCCTCGCCGCAGCGACGACCTCGGCAATCATCCGAAGCGTCACAAATGGCCGGACGGCATCATGGATGAGCACAATCTCTGTATCTGAGTGGACCTGCGCGAGCGCGTACCGCACCGAATCCTGGCGCTCGGCGCCACCCGCCACCACCTTCGTCACTTTGGTAAATCGATGTCGCGAGACGATCTCGTCCGCACAATATTCGACGTCTGCAAGCGGAACGGCAAGCACGATCTGGTCGACCACGGGAGCGGCCTGCAATGTCCGCAACGACTGAACGATAAGCGGCTCACTACCCAACGAGAGAAATTGTTTGGGGACAGAGCCTCCCATCCGAAGTCCACGTCCGGCAGCCGGCACGAGCGCCACCACCAACGGAGCCTGACGAGAAATCGGTTCGATGCGGGGCAAGCGCGTCGTGGTCATAGGCAAGACCGTCTGTTAGCCCGCCAGCCTATTGTATTAATGTGGTCGGTCCTGTCTGTCTGGTTCATCTGGTTAGTTTTTTCAATCAAACACACGAGACAGACCGAACAGACCGGATAGACCAGATGAACCAGATAATTCTTCCGCAACCGGTTAAGGCCGCAGTGTGAGATAGATCGTTTGGCCTTTCCGTTTGAGCAGCAAGAGGACCGCTTGATCTTTGGCAAGGCCAGACGCAGCTTGTTCATAGGACTTGAGTGAGCCCACTGATTTGCGGTTGACTTCGAGAATAATATCGCCTTCACGCACACCCATTTCTTCTGCCGTGCTTCCGGACTTGACCCCCACCACTACCACGCCACGCTCGCTGGCCTTCAATCCATACCGAGCAGTCAGTTCCTCAGTGAGCTCACGGACTTCAAGATCCGAGAGGATCCCTGTCGGCACAGCTGACTCCCTGTTCTCCTCTATGCCGGGCTGCCCTAGCGATTTCGGTTGTTCCACAATCGTGACCTCAATCGTCTTGGGCTTCTTGTCGCGAATCAGCTTGACCGAAACCTTTTTCCCGATCGGAGTCTGCGCCACGGCATTCCGCAAATGCGTCGGTGAATCCATCGGCTTGCCGTCATATTCGACAATGACATCTGCGCGCTCGAACCCCGCTTTCTTCGCAGGGCTATCCGCCATGACATCGCTGACGAGCACACCCTTCGTGTCGGTGATCCCGAACTGGGTGGCCAACTCAGGAGTCAAATCTTGAATCGCGACACCGAGCCAACCACGGACGACCTTCCCCGTCCTGACCAACTGATCCATGATGGATCGCGACAAATTGCTGGGCACCGCAAACCCAATACCCATGTTGCCGCCGCTTTGACTGAAGATCGCCGTATTGATCCCAACCAATTCGCCACGCACGTTGACTAACGCTCCTCCGGAATTGCCCGGATTGATTGCCGCATCGGTTTGAATGAAGTCTTCGTATTCGGCAATGCCCATACTGGCTCGTCCGACGGCACTGACGATCCCCATCGTCACGGTCTGGGTGAGCCCGAACGGACTCCCCACAGCCAACACATATTCTCCGACCTCCAGCTGGTCGGAGTCGGCCCAGGGAATGGTTGGGAGCCCTGTCGCCTCGATTTTCACGATCGCGATATCCGTCTTCGCATCGGTCCCGATCAGTTTGCCCTTAAACTCCCGCTTGTCCGACAAAAAGACTCGAATCTCGTCGGCCTTGTTCACCACATGATTATTGGTGACGATCAACCCATTGGCTTCCACAATGACCCCGGACCCTTGGCCCCGCTCTTTTGGCTCTCGCTGAGGGGCATCACGCTTAAAAAATTCATCACCGAAGAATTTCCGAAAAAACGGGTCATCGAGCGGAGAACCGTGCGGACCTTCTCCAGATTTTCCGCTTCGCGTCGCTGCAATATTGACGACCGCCGGCTTCACTGATTTGGCGATCTCGACGAAGTTTTTTCCATTCCCTCCTGCCATCGGCAACTGTGGCGCAGTGACAACCGGACGTACTATTGGGTTGGGAATCGGCTCAGGCCCGGCCGTGCCGGTCGGCAACCAACCCATGTTGGACGCCACCACGATCCCGATTATGATCCCTCCGGTGACCAAGGCAAGCGGAACCAGCCCTGCGCGAACAAGTTTCATAGTCGATCCTTACTTTTCATCTCTCGTGACCCGAACGATTCATCCACAATGGGTGTGTCCCGGCCCATCACAGAATTTCTCCGGCATATATCCCCATGATGGTATGGAGGAACTTCAGCGCCTCCGCTTTAGGTCGCTGGAACGAGTTCCGCCCAATGATGGAGCCAAACCCACCACCGTCACGAATAGCGCGCGCCTCCTCATACACATGAGTGTCCTCGCTCTTAGCCCCTCCGGAAAAGATGACGATCCGTCGCCCATCGAACGAGCTCTGCACCACATGCTTGACCCGCTCGGCCAGGGTCGTGATCGGAATCTTGGCCGATTCGTAGACCTTCTTTGCCGCGGCCTGTTCAAGATGCGCAGTGGGAAGCTTAACCTTAATGACATGGGCGCCGAGCTGGGCCGCAATCTGGCCCGCATACGCCACCACATCGATCGCCGTCTCCCCCTCCTTACTGAGTACCGACCCGCGCGGGTACGACCACACGACGACCGCCAAGCCGCAGTCCTTGGCATCTTCTGCAATCTCGCGCAGCTGTTCATACATCGCGTTGCAGTGCGATGACCCTGGATAGATCGTGAATCCCACGGCCGCACAGCCTAATCGCAGCGCATCGCTCACGCTGCCCGTCACGGAAGGCAACGGATCTTTTTCATCGTGCAACGTATCGTGACTATTGAGTTTCAGAATGAGCGGGATTTGCCCGGCATACTGACTCGCCCCGGCCTCCAGAAATCCCAACGGCGCGGCGTAGGCATTACAGCCCGCATCGATCGCCAACTGAAAATGATAGAGGGGGTTGTAGCCCCCTGGATTGGAGGCAAAGCTCCGGGCCGGACCATGCTCGAACCCTTGGTCCACAGGCAAAATCACCAGTTTGCCAGTCCCCGCCAATTTTCCATGACGCAACAGACGGGCGATATTCGTTTGTGTTCCCGCGTTGTCGCTGCTGTACCAACTCAGAATCTCTTGAACTCGATCAGCCATGCTCAACCTCCCGTGGATTTGTGAGACGTGAATCGTGAATCGTTACATATCAAAAACCTGGCCGCATTTCCCTCGTTTCGCATGTAACGATTCACGATTCACGTCTGCCTTGGATGAATGCCTCCGCGTCCACAACGTCGTCCGCACTGCCGATGATCAACGGCACCCGTTGATGCAGTTGCTTCGCCTCCACGTCGAGGATGCGCATAATGCCGGTGCTGGCCCTGCCGCCGGCCTGCTCCACGACCCACGCTAACGGATTGGCTTCGTACAACAGCCGCAGCTTTCCCTCCGGCTTGTCCAGCTCACCAGGGTAGAGATAGATGCCTCCGCCGAGGAGAATCCGGTGTACGTCAGCCACCAGACAGCCGGAATAGCGCACACTGTAAGGCTTCCCCGCGTTTTTATTTGGAATCTTCAGGTCGTCCACATACTTCTTCGTGCCTGCCGTCCATTTATGATAATTGCCTTCGTTTACGCCGTAGACCTTGCCTCGAGCAGGAATGCGGATCTGCTCGTGGGACAGGAGATACTCGCCGATGCCAGGCTCCAATGTAAACCCGTGGACTCCTTGTCCAACCGTATAGACCAGCATGGTGCTTGACCCGAACAGGAGATAGCCGGCGGCCACCTGCTCAGTTCCCTTGCGGGCAAGGTCATCCTCGGTCGGCATCCGGTCTTTGCGCTCGGACTTCAAGACAGAAAAAATAGCGCCGAGCGGCATGTTGCAGTCCGTGTTCGATGAGCCATCGAGAGGATCGAAGAGTAGCATGTACTTGGCCTGCGGCCAACTCTCCGGAAGCAGGACCGGTTTTTCCATCTCTTCAGACGCCAGTGCGCACACAAGCCCGCTCTGGTGAAATGCCTTTAGAAAGGTCTCGTTCGCAATCTCATCCAGCTTCTTGACTGTTTCCCCCTGCACATTGATCACGCCGGTCGTTCCCAGGATATCGATGAGCCCTGCACATCTGAGATCCTGCGCAATGAGTTTACCAACCAGGCCGATCTGGACCAGAAGCCTGGAGAATTCCCCGGTGGCCCCTGGATGCAGCGCCTGCTTCTGGGCGATAAATCTGCTTAAAGTAAGAGGAAACTGTTCCATGATAATAGAGGCAAGTATAACCGTTTTGAACTGGGTGGGCAACGAAAGGCTAGCGCTATCACTGGATTGATAGAGAAGCCGGCAATCCGCTGACGAGATCGGCCACAATCGACCCGATGATGACCTTGGCTTTCATTCGAACCGGAATGCGCCGATCATCGGTGGTAAACCACACCAGGATGTTGCCCTGGTTGAGGAAGAGACCTTGGAACGGCATGACGACCAGCACACGAGCCGTTTCAGCGTCCCCCCACGGACCACTGATAGTCTCAACCTCCTCAACCAGCACAGCCAGTTTGCGGTTCTTTTTATCATGATGCACGTTCATCGTTAGAGAGGAGCCTGGCTGGAACGACAACGTGCTGCGCGCATAATAGAGACAGGAGATCACGTCTTGGGTGCCCGGTGGCATCTCTAATGTTTCAGTCGCCCCGCCTTTGACAACCGTGACAGTCCTCTCTTTCTGATGAAATGTGTACTCAATATCTTCCTTCTTCTTCCCTTCACGCCGCTTGAAGAACAAATGCTCCGGAAGCAGCGTCACAGAATCCACGAGCGACTCCACCCGGTTATCTACGGGAAAGAATTTGGTGATGACGGGCCTCGACTGCGCCGTGGTGATCAATTTCGCCAACGGCCGGTCGCCGTCCGTACCAGCGCCGGTGACAGCCATCACAGCTGTGCCGGCTGTGATATTCAGCCAAGAAATGTCGTAGGTGAGCTGTTCCCCGACTTGGAAGGATCTTGCGGAAGGAAGGTCGCCGGCCTCGGCCCACGAGACCGCCCCGCTCATGACGCTTAGAACCAGACAGGCCAATACGAATCGCGTGCGAGAAAAAAGAGCAGGCAGTAGTAGCCGGTCTGTCTGGTTCATCTGGTTTGTTTTGTTTATCTGGTTAGTGTTGTTCAACAAAAAACCAGACAAACCAGACAAACTAAACAACGATCTTCTTATTCTGGCGCACTTTCTTAGCAGTTAAGAGCCTGTTTGGCCGCAGCCAACTCGCCTTCGATCACTGCGCGGATCATGGCCAATCGCTCCGGCGAGGTGGCTTCAAATCGTAACACGAGGGCCGGCTGTGTATTCGAGGCTCGGATAAGGCCCCATCCATCATCGAAGATAGCACGCACCCCATCGATGGTGACGACATCACGGACCACTAGCTTGAACGGACCAAGCTCTTCGCGGGTCTTCGCATAGTCTGCCAACCGTTCCTGCACATGCTTGACCAACTCAAATTTAATGGAGTCCGACACGTCTACCCGAATCTCCGGGGTGACAGACGTCTTCGGAAGATCCGCCACCAACGAGGAGAGCGAACGAGTCGTCTTGGCCAGAATCTCCACCAGCCGGCACGAGGCATAAATCGCGTCGTCATACCCAAAGTACCGATCGGCAAAAAACATGTGCCCGGACATTTCGCCGGCCAAGACGGCCTGCTCGCTCTTCATCTTCGCCTTGATCAGAGAGTGGCCGGTTTTCCACATGATCGGGCGCCCCCCCTGCTTCGCAATATCGTCATAGAGACTCTGCGAGGATTTGACCTCTGAAATGATGGTACTCCCCGGCTTTGCCGCCAAAATATCACGTGCGTAGACCACCATCAGGCGATCGCCCCACAACACATTGCCCTGCTCATCGATGGCCCCAATGCGATCGGCATCTCCATCATAGCCGATCCCGACATCCGCTTTGTGCTCTTTGACCGTCTGAATCAGATCGCCAAGATTCTCTAAGACCGTAGGATCCGGATGATGGTTTGGAAATCTCCCATCGAGATCGCAATAGATCCCTGTGACCTGACAGCCCAAGAGCTCCAAGGCCTGTTTGGCCACCAAGGCCGCCACACCATTTCCGCAGTCGATAGCGATGTGCAGGCGCTTGGCGTTGACGTGGGTGAAGTTTTTCTTAATGTAGGCCAGATAGTCGGGAATGATGGGATGCTCCGATAACTGTCCCGCTCCAGAGACAAAAGAGCCGGCCTCCATCACCGCCCGAAGCGCCTGGATCTCCTCTCCGTGAATCGCGTCTTTCCCGATGCAGATCTTCAATCCGTTGTATTCTGCCGCATTGTGGCTCCCGGTGATCATGATGCCGCCGTCAACCGGGAGTTGAAACAGAGAGAAATACACCAGCGGCGAGGGACAAATACCGATATCCACCACATTTACTCCGCCGGCGAGGAGCCCCCGCACCAGGGCCTTGTGGAGTCCTGGCGAGCTCAGTCTGCCATCTCGGCCGACCGAGATCGTCTTCACCCCACGGTCTTTGACATAGGTGCAGTATGCGCGACCCACTTGTTCGGTAATTGAATCGGTGAGTTCCTGGCCCACGATGCCGCGCAGATCATATTCGCGAAAGAGTCCCATTCCTAACTCCTGTGATGCGGGATCCGTGATGCGGGATCAGTCATGCGGGACAGAGAATATCCCACCCCATTACGCATCGCGCATCACTGTTTGACGTTTCGCCCATAATCATCCTGAAACCGGACAATATCGTCCTCTCCAAGATAGGGCCCGTTTTGCACTTCAATAATGTGCAGGGTCTCTTGACCGGGATTTTCCAACCGGTGTCTGGTTTCGAGAGGAATTTCTGTGCTATGGCCAACCTTGAGATCGAAAACCTCATCTCCTCTGGTCACCCGCGCCGTCCCAGAAATCACAACCCAATGTTCGCTCCGTCGATGGTGCATCTGTAATGAGAGCCGGCCTCCCGGCTTCACCGTCACGCGCTTCACTTTGTACCCCGGCCCTTCTTCCAGGATCGTATAGGACCCCCAGGGCCGATGCACGGTCAGATGCTCCAGATGTTCCGGCGCTTTCTGCCGTTTCAAGATTTCGACCAACTGTTTCACCTCTTGCGCGCGGGATTTCGGACAGACCAATGTCGCGTCTGGCGTATCGACCACCACCATGTCGGTGAGCCCGATCGTCGCCACGAGGCGGCGATCTCCGTAGACGATCGACCGATGGCTATCGACGTCGACCACCCGACCGACGAGAACATTGCCGGCCTTATCCTTCGAAGCTACTTCATCCAAGCTCCCCCAACTCCCGACGTCGGACCACTGAAAGGACACAGGTACGATCGCTGCTTTCTTCGATTGCTCCATGACACCCGTATCGATCGAGACCGGTGTGAGTGTCCGGTACGCATCGTCGATGGCCTGCCTGGTCGCCCCAGTCTGCATCAATTGTCCAATACGCTCAATCCCACGATAGAGGGCTGGTTGGTGGCGGCTGATTTCGTCAAGAATCGTCGCGGCGCGCCAAATAAACATGCCGCTATTCCAGTAGTAGTCCCCTGCCTTGAGATATTGCGCAGCCTTGGTGGCATTGGGTTTTTCAACGAATCGGCTGACCGGATGTCCCTTGAGCGTCCCCAGTTTTCCCAACGTCACTTTCCGGTTAGGCCTAATGTACCCATAGCCGGTTTCTGGACGAATTGGCTTAATGCCAAACGTCACCAGATATTCCTCCTTCGCCAGCGTCGCAGCTAACGATACCGCCGCATCGAACGCGCGCTGGCCTTTGACGATATGATCGGCCGGAACCACCAACATGACCGCGTCAGGATCCCTGCGGACCAGTTCTAATGCCACCAACGCAATCGCCGGAGCGGTATTCCTCCCTTCCGGTTCAAGCACGAAATTATCTGAGAGTGCGTCTTTCCATTCGCTCAATTGGACACGAATGGACTCTGCTTGAGCTGGATTCGTGGAGATCATCACCCGGTTCGGCGCCGAAGCACAGACCACCCGGCGCATGGTCTGCTGAATCAACGTTTCATCTCCCAAAATCCGCAGCAACTGTTTGGGAAACAACTGGCGACTGAGCGGCCAAAACCTGGTACCACTCCCGCCGGCCATGATCACGGGATACAGATGGGAATTCAGATCGATATTCATGATACGTGAATCGTGAATTGCCATGCATCAAATCCTTCTGCGTGTGTAACAGCTAACGATTGACTGTTACCGTGGCCGATGCTGCTGGGCTGCCAGAATCATCTCAATGATTTCCCGAACCGCCCCCTCCCCACCCTTCTTCTGACAGACATAGTCGACTGCCGCCACAATATCCGGCAGCCCGTCCGCTGGAGAGGCCGAAAACCCCACCGCCTTCAGCGTCTCAAGATCGTTGATATCGTCCCCGATGTAGGCGACCTGACTGAGTGTGAGCCCATGACGCGAGGCCATTTCACGAACGAGCGCCAACTTATCCATTACCCCTTGGTGCAACTCGGGAATCGCGAGCTTCTCGGCACGACGTGCCACCAGCTTCGTCCGCTCCTGTGTGACAATGGCGGTGATGATCCCTGCCCTCTGCAACAGCTTGATCCCCATGCCATCACGCGTATTGAACTTCTTCCACTCATCGCCGGACTCTGAATAATACATTCCTGCATCGGTAAGGACTCCGTCCACGTCCGTGGCAAAAAGCTTGATCCCACGGAGCACAGAGCGTGGTGCGACAGCATAGCGGGGGCGATGCCTTCGTTGAGGAGTTAGTTTGGAGGCCATGAGGGAGATCGCCTGAAAGTCAGGCGATCTTAACAATCAAACCCTACAAACACAAGAAAAGGTAATAAACGAGGTTCTACGAGCAACCGATGAGCGAAAGCCCACTCATCAACCGGATTAACAGGCTGCGGAAAACCTCTGTGGGCACGTGGAACTTTCATTTGTCTGCACGTCTGAGACAAGCCCGGTCTCTCGGTTATTTGGTCTGTCTGGTTGATCTTGATTGTTTTTTAATCTGGTTGATTTGGTTTATCTGGTTTCTCCGATGAGTCTAGTTCAACCAAATAAACAAGACAGACCAAATAGACCAAATGAACAAGACAGACTGGCGGACTTTTTGAGCATCCTGCTAGAGTAGTTGAAAATCTTCTAGCTTGCTCGCGGCTTGATCGAAGGTGACGGTTTCAATGCATCCACCAAACCGATTGGTGGTTCCCAGCAGACAATCGGCGAAGTCTGCCTTCCCTTTCTGATACATGCGAAAGGCGATCCACGCCGACTGCATATCCTCAATCTTCAGCTGGCTAGTCCGCAACAGCTTTTCTAATACGGCCACAATCGTGTCTTTTGAATACCCATAGGCACTTTCCAGTACCCATACCAGTTCACACAGGACGATACGATTGACAACCCCTGGGTCGTCACGCGTACATCGCTTTGCGATCACCTGGGTGGCTTTGCGCGATTGGGCAGGATCGTCCTGCACTAAGTATCTGACCAGAACATTCGTGTCGAGACCGATCATCGCCGGCCTCCTCGTTTACGAATCGCTCGGTTCATGTCCTCGACACTTACCGACCGAGCCGGGGACTTGAGCATCCCCGCCAACTCTGACGCGTCAATGCTTGCCGGTAGCACCAGCACGCGACCGTCCTCATCAATCACAAATTCCAGGCGGTCTCCCGGATGGAGATTGAGTCGTTTCCGAATGTCCTTAGGGATAGTTGTTTGACCTTTGCTGGTCAGGGTTGATGTGGGCATCCTTCATCCTTACGATGGATAATTATCCTTACTTTATCGTAAGTCGTCTCACAACACAAGCCGTTGATGTCCGGCGTCTATGGCCCGATTACTCATACCGGTTCATCGAGAATCGTATAAAAGCCAGGCGAGGGGCAAGCGGCACGAGGCGAGAGGAGAGATATTCCTTCTGGCCGCCACTAGCCTCTGGCCCAGCGCCTCTCGCCAAAACATAGGCGATTGCGGCAGAAGCGTTCATCAATAATGCGGGCTAGGAGTCTGCGGAAAAACTGTTATGCACGGTGACAACACAACTGTTCTCATTGCTAGGACCATATGAATACTGCCACGCAGGATGCTCAAAAAGGCCGGCCAGCAGGACCGCAGCAAGCGAGGGGCGTACCCTCTGGGGTACGTTGAGGATCTGAGCGAGGCGAGAACGCCGCTGGCGGTCTTTTTCAGCATTCTGCCAGATCAATAGGCATGCTTGTGAACGAATCCTTGCCATATCGTCAGCCACATGATCTTCAGATCGAGCCAGATGGACCAATTCTCGATGTAATACAAGTCGCATTCAATTCGCTTTTCAAGCGAGCTGTCGCCACGCCAGCCACTGACTTGCGCCCACCCTGTAATTCCGGCTTTCATCTTATGCTTGAGCATATACAGGGGAATCTGTTTTCGAACTTCCTCGACCACCCAAGACCGTTCCGGACGCGGTCCCACGACACTCATATCGCCTTTCAGTACATTCCAAAATTGAGGCAGTTCATCGAGACTCATTCGACGCAAAAACTTCCCGATTGGAGTCACGCGGGGATCATCCTTCTGAGTCAACAGCCCATGATCACCGGCATGATCCGCGCGCATCGTGCGAAACTTGAGCATCATGAACGGCTTTCCATCCAAACCCATGCGCTCCTGTTTAAAGAGGACCGGCCCGGGCGAAGTCAGCTTAATCAGCAACGCAATAAATCCCTGCACCGGCAGTGTCAGGAGAAGAGCGATCACGCTACCGATTAAATCGCTACTACGCTTGAGGATAACGTTCCATCCATACAAGGGAGAGCCCTGCAGCGTGATAACCGGCAACCCTTCAAACATCTCCGCCTCGGCACGGAGAGTAATATACTCATAGATTGACGGGACGACTTTCACTTCAACGGTTGTGGTGGCCAGATATCCCAGCATCTTTTCCGCTTGCGGCTCGGCCTCCGGGGGCAGACATAGAAAGACAATGTCCAAAGCCGGCGCATACTTCTCCAGATCTCCGTACAGACCGACGACCGAAACCCCTTCAAAGGCTTGGCCCAACTTTTGCGGCCGGCGAGTCAAATAGCCCTGGACTGTAACCCCGAATTCCGGATGAAGCGACAGTGACCGGGCAATCCTCTGACCGAGTTTGCCTGCCCCAATGATCAGACAGTGCCGCTGGTTGTAACCCTGCCTTCGGAAAAACCTCAAGCCCTCGCGAAAGACCATTCGCGAGAAGCTGAGCGCAACAAGATTCAGAACCCAGAAATAGAGAAAGACTAGACGTGAATATTCGAACTGACGCACGAAGAACGTCAACCCGATGAGAATCAACACCGACAAGGAATTGGCTACAGCAATGTCGAGAACTTCGGCCAGATGGGAGCCCATCCGTCGAGGCCGATACAAATTAAATGCCCTAAAAGATACTCCCCATACGATCAGGATAGGCACAAGGAGATAGATATAAATTTCCAGAGGTGGAACACCCTTGTCATCCGGCCCCCAGCCGCCCACGAAGCGAATATAGTAGGCTGCCATCCAGCATGCAGAGATCAGGGCCAGATCAAACAGAACGAGGAGACTCTGAAGAAATTGAGAATGTCGTTTCAGCATAGGCGAGTACGACGGAAATCTTCTCGGCTCGTTTCGATCAACTGCCGCATGCGCTCCTTGAAATATTTCCTATCGAAGGGCTCAACATGCGTGCGAATCCTCTCCGGGTCAAACCTGTTCCGATGACGTTCAAACATTTCGACCGCGTCGACCAGCGATTCTGGCTTCTGCTCATCAAAAAACACGCCGGTGGGATACTGTTCGTCGCTGGCCTGGAGCGGCATACCAACAGCACTTTCCTTCCGCGCTGAGGGCTCACGTGGCACCAACGAAACCACTGTCTCGAGCGCCCCGCCCCTGGCGTAGGCTATGACCGGCTTTCCGCACGCCATCGCCTCGAGCGGAACGATACCAAAATCCTCTTCCCCAGGAAAGAGGAGAGCCTTGCAACGAGCGTAATGCTGATGGATCTCAGAATCGGGCTGCCAGCCAAGCAGCTCAACACTTGGACCGGCGAGTTGCCTGAGGCGCGTTTCGTCCTGACCTGTTCCTATAATCTTTAGAGGGATCTTCATTCGATTGGCGGCCTCAATGGCAAGATCCACTCTCTTGTAGGGGACCAGTGCCGAGACGAGCAAGTAGAAGTCCTCGTCCTGATTGGACGCCGCAAACGACTCCCAGTCCACCGGTGGATACAGAACGGCTGCTTCACGCTCCCAATAAGACCGTATACGTCGTGCCACATGTTGAGAGTTCGCGACAAATCGATGCACGCCGTCATTTGAGGACACGTCCCATCGTTGAAGAGGTCGGCGCAGCAAACCCATGGCTGTTCGTGTAAGCCATCCCGCTCGCCTATCGCCGAAGTAGGCGTCAAATTGGTCCCAAATATAACGCATTGGCGTATGGATATAGGCAACATGGCATACGTTATCAGGCACATGCAGCCCTTTCGCGACACAGTGGCTGGAACTGACGATCAGATCGTAATCATGGAAAGCGAAGGACCCGATCGCCAGGGGGAAGAATGGCAAATAGTGTTGATAGTGCGTGAAGGACAAAGGCAAACGTTGGATGAAACTGGTCCGAATTGAATGTTTTTCGATGACAGGCGAAACATGCCCTTTGCGATGCACAAGCGTAAAGACGTCTGCATCTGGGAATAGCTCACAGAGAACCTCAAAACATCGTTCCCCCCCACGCATACTTACAAGCCAGTCATGAACGAGAGCGACCTTCATACCTCCCTGTCATCGTCTTCGATATTACGCCATCGCGGCATAGATTTTCTGGATTTCAGACAACATGTTTTCTTCGGAAAAACGGTTGCGCACATGTTGGCGCGCCTGGTTAATCATTTCTGCTCGCAACTCATGATTTTCTACCGCTGCTCTGACCGCCCATGCCAAGGCCTGCCCAGATCGTTCGTCTATTAACAGGCCATTCTTTTTATGCTCTATTATCTCTGATAGCGCACCGACGTTTATCGCCACAACAGGCACCCCCGCATACATCGCTTCCAGCACAACATTCGGCAAACCCTCCCATCTCGAGGTTAAGACCAATACATCAAATGTTGAAAGAATCTGTAACGACTCCTGGTGAGACAGGGTGCCTACTTGCCGAACACGCTTTGCCAAATCCCGATGGGTGATCTCCTGTTTTACAGCAGATTCAAGGCTGCCTCCCCCTGCCATCGTCGCAGTGTAATCGGGCAAGTGTTCTAACGCATCCAGAAACAAGAAAGGATCTTTTTGGTACTCTAACCGACCTAAAAACCCCACATGCTTGGCCGGAGTTGTGTGGCATACGCTGAATATTACGAAGCTGAATACTATTAGGTATAATAGTGGTTATTTGGTTTTCCGGAAGAATCTTGCGCGCCCTTGCAAGGTTGGCATCATACTTCGACTCAAAAATTATACGGTTGGCACGGGAGATGATAACCCCTTCAATAAAAGTCGCCATCCATCGTATCCCAATAGGCTTGTGTACAAAATGAAACCCATGGACCGCATACACAGTAGGGACAGTCGTCCCAGTAATCGTGTGGAACAACCCGGCCCGCCCTCCATGCACATGAATGAGATCTGGCTTCCATTCGGAATAAATCTTGTTTAGGCGGAAGGAAACGGCTAGGTTCACACGGCTGGGGAAAAAGTGTAACCCATAAGACGGAATATCAAGTTCTTTTGCTTGATGAAACAAATAGGACTGACTTTGGGTAATAAGCCCCATTGAATGCGTGGACCGAAGTCCCCGCAGAATTTGGAGGACATGGGTTGTTCCACCGCCAGGATTACCATCTGCAACAATTTCCAATACACGCATTGCCGCTTTTAAGCCTCACACCCTAGTTCCCCTCTTATTGCGAAGTTATCATAGCTCGGGGTTTGTTTTATCTTTTCCGTTATTCTCGTATCTTCCTTAGAAGAGCTTAAGCTCGCAGTAACTACCGAACCGTAGGGTCTACCAATCTATCGCATGATGTTCCAGGTGTTCTCACTTCATGTCGTTCTCGGTCTCATAATGAGAAGCCTCAAAAATAAACTCAGCTTCCTTAAGATGCCTTGCCTTCGGAGTCGCAAACGATAGACTGTCAATAGTCGGTGTACCCGCCCCGTCCTGCACACGAAGCAAAACTGTCTAGGAGCGCATGAACATCTCCGGAGCAACCGAGCTTCCTGGCTGTGATCCGCTCACTGAGTAACCCCGCTTGGCGAATCGCTCCCAACATGTAATGTTGACCTCTTAATAGACGCTTTCGAGAATCAGCAGACAGCAAATTTGCTATCCTTGTCACCCTACAGCACCGAGATGATTTGTTGCATGTTGACGGTACCGAACTATCGGCTGATCTATGTACCCGATTCGACCACAAGCAGCGGCGCAGAGTGCCAACCACCAATCATGCATGATCGCCTCTTCCGGAATAGGGACCGCTAACTCCAGAAGCGGACGATTGATGAGAACTGTGCAACCTGTGATAAGATTCTGAGTCAACAGTACGCCTATCGGGTCGCGGGATTCATGCCTTTGCCCTTGGTAACGCATCAAAGATGGATGTACCTGACTGAGATTCTCGTCAACTACTTCCAAATCTGAGTAGCATAGCAAGGGCACACTCAACCCATACTGACGCTCCATTTCCTGGAGACATTGCAGCTGTCTGACAATCTTATCGGGTACCCAGACATCATCTTGATCGGAGAAAAAAATTAGATCCGCGCCCTCCACCAAGGCAACCCGCATAAGCTCCCCAAAATTCCTGGCGGCGCCCAAACATCCGCACGTATCATGAATGCAACGAATTCGCTTGTCCTTGGCGGCTAACTTTTCGAGAACATCACTGGTATTATCTTCGGACCCATCGTCCCTGACCAACAAAGTCCAATTTGATATGGTTTGCCCCTGAATACTCTGGATCTGGTCGGATAGAAACTCTGCCCCATTGTACGCAGCCAACAGGACCATAATCTTCCTTGATTCAATAAAGATATTTCACCTTTCAATTAAGTTTCAAAGTAATGCTGGTCTCCCCTTTCGCATTTGTCCAACCTCTCAAGAAAATTCTGACGGACTCATGTTACAACATCGCATACCAAAGAAGGATTTTCCGGAACAATCATATTGATTCTCAGAAGGTTGCTGCCACTCTAGCCAGTGGTAGCTACACTAGGCGCAGCCTTGCTATCGGTTCACGGCTAGCTTGAAATCGCCAAGCTTTATCCCTGCGCGTCGGTAACAACCTCACCAATATCTTTCCAGCATGTCCACTGAGACGATTCATCTTTATAGGGGCAAACCAACTTCGGGAAGGTAAAAAACCTACGTGAACCATTTTTGCATTCAGCGTGGCATTACGTAGCTTAGGCTCTAACTCCAAGTGCAACACTGCAGGCCCGGATAGGCTAAGGTGATTCACTTGGACCTAGAACCTGTTTCGTGAAAAACAAGTCCGCTATGCCGTGTGATGAACTTCGCAGTATTTGGTGATCGCTCAGTAAGTGGACAATTCACCAACGAATCGACACAGCTATGCAACAGCTCACCCGCGTTATGATTGACGGTGGTTGCTGAGATGACGGCATTCACATTTCTCACTCTGGTGATTCAATCATCGCACCGCCTAGTTTGAGGCTGTTGCAAAACCCCATAAGAACGACTTCCACAAGAACTTCATAAGAAGGCTACCCACAAAATCCTGAGAAATTTGAGGCTCACTCGCCCAAAAAAACGAGATTCAGAAAACTTTTGCAAGAGTCTCAGCTTATTAAGCTTTCTCTATGAAAGATCGTGCCCCTCTAACCACCGGAAGCAATACCATTCGCAGCCATGGCCGCCGATTCACAACACGCTTAAGAATGCCAAGTTCAACATTGAGTGATATTTAACAATGCTGCCAATATCCTTCCAAAATGTCCTGTGCGAGGCTCCATCTTTCTGGGGCAAGCTAGCTTCCGGAAATGTTGCAAACCTGCGCAAGCCATTTTTTGCATTCAGCGTGGCTTGAAGAAATCCATGTCCAAACCATCGATCAGGTTCGAGATGACAGCCCTCCGCCCATTCATTCCAGGCATTGATGAATATCAACGAATCCCGCCTGCCCGATTGCTTAACAAGATCTATGGTCGAAGCAAGCCAATATTCATAATTGTCCGGCACCCCATTAAGCACAAACAAGCGCCCGATCTTTAGTACGGGCTGTATTGTCCCATGACGGAAATATAGTTTTAAAGACACGTGCAGCGCTGTACGTTCTATCTATATATGATTGCGCAATCGCTGCATACTGCAATACATTACCGCGAAAGTGGTTATAAAAGTTCAGTTGGTTGTTGATATTTGTCGAGGAAAAAATCGCGCGGAGGAAATTCGACGCCGCTATCAAAACCGAACTGTGCATAATCCTCGTTGCCATGAGTCAACGCTGCACAAACGTGAATCTCCCCCAAATCAATTGGACGGCAGTAATCCCGCCATATTTCAACGGTTTTATGCGCATCGGGAAGGTGCTGCGGACGATAGACAATGAGGAAAGGCTTGTCACCTACACGGATATAGCGCCTATCCTTGAAAAATGGCTCGAGCGATTTAATGAAATTAAGGTCGTCGTCCGGCAAATATTTCTGTGCAATTAATATTTCATGATCGGCTGCATCCCAACGGCGCGTCCAGTTTTCGTTAGCCCAGCACAGACAAAAAGGCATGTCGCTTTCTGGATCAGCAAGCATATCGTCCAATGGTAAATTCAATATCCGCTTACCAGAAAACCAGTAGTGGTGGTAACAGAATCCATCAACACCATACTGCTTAGCCATCTTAATCTGATCGCGCCTTGTTTCGCGCACACGCAGATCATAGAAACCGAAATCACCAGGCAGATGCGGCTGAAGATGGCCTTCAAACAAAGGCTCAGCCTTAGTAACATTGGTCCATTCGGTGAATCCCTTTCCCCACCAAAGGTCATTCTCCGGCGTGGGGTGAAACTGAGTAAGATAATAAACGATCAGTCTGAGGGACGGGGCGATCATCTAAAAATTAAAGCCTCGTTATCATTTATTTTCTTACCTGAAGAAGCTGCCGTCATAACTTTATTCCCAGCAGGTTAAGACCTTTACGAATACGTTGTATAAGTTGTGGGGTTAAGTGCTGCCCCAAACGCATTTTCCATGAAGCCGCACTTATGAGGAGTGGTCGACTATAACTATGTTTAGGTGGAACTAAAGGCACTTCGTCACCTGAGTAATGAATGGGCACCGCCCTTACCACTACTTGATACACTTCAGAATATTCACTGCTCATCAGCGCATCTTGCACTGTTGAAGAAAGTTTTGACCAACTCGTTACAAACTCCGTTTCTTCCGGTGGCTTGGTGACATACCTTGCTTCAATGATTTTAAGGTTAGCCTGAGCAAATAAGGCTTCGACATTTTTAAGCCCAAAGAAGCGAATGTGTGTACGATCAAGCAAACCCCAGTCACGATACCTAAAATCCCCGTTAATCAGACATGACATCACTGCCGCATG
>CAWGDV010000027.1:0-26199 GCA_963821465.1 uncultured Nitrospiraceae bacterium
CTCGGCCATCTTGCGGGCTTCGCGTTCATACAGGGGATCGGCATGATCGAGCCGGCGCAACGTCTCCACATTCTGCTCCAACGAGACCCCAAGCTGTTTGATCAGCGCCAGAAGAAAGTCCAACCGCAGGCGGCCTTCAGTCCATTGGGTGGCGATGTGCTCATCGAGAGATGAGTCGCGCAAGACCGTCTTGCGGATCATGCCATTGGTGGTCCGAGTCCATTGTCCCAGCCATTCACGAAACATCCCGAATGAATAATAGATTGCAGCGAAGGCGGCGACTGCACCCAACAACAAGAATGACATGAAGCCGATATCCAGATTCTGCATACTTACGTTGTCCCTGTCCGCTGCAGTTCGCTTATGATCATGCCGGTCAAATTTCCGCGTACAGATCAATTTTAACGCGATGATTCATTTGCCGTCTTTCTTCAGTCTCATTGCTCACGATCGGCCGGCTATCTCCAATCAGCAACACAATGTCGACAAAGAGTGCCAATCTCCCGAGAAGAGGCATCAGCGGAATGGCCTCATTCTTGCCGACCGTGACTTGGAGAGAGATGTGGTCGGTCACCTTTTTGCAGATTGTGGAGGGGATGCCTTGTAAGCGAACACCACGACGCCGAGCGTGATGAGCGCAATGGTGAGGGCAATCCCGACCATCGCGAGGGTGTCCATAATCATGTCCTTTCCATGAGGTCGCGCAGCCTGCTGCTTCCGAGCGACGCCCGGACTTGGGCACCGGAGAAGGGCATCGAGCAAGGGCTCGAAGAGTCGTCATCAGTCGCTCAGTCCCCAGCCAGGCTCATCTCCTCAATTGGCGCTGTATAGCCACATGGGCAGTACGCCGACGAGGAACCACATCACCACAATGATCCCAAGGATATCCATCTCGAGTTTCTTTTTTTTCGCACCATCGCCCTGCGACCGATCATCCGTGACGTGGCATTCCGCCGTCAGGCCGTCTTCTCGCCGGATAGCCGTTCACGCTCCCGCTGCAAGGCGGTGCGTCCAGCCTCGACCGCCTCGGCCAGGACCATCTTTTTATCCTGGACGAACTCGTGTCCCTTGTCCACCGCCTGGTCCATGAGATCGGTGGCAGTATCGGCCAGCTCCTGGACCTGCTCTTCGGCTCGCCGCGCATATCCGCGCACCTGCTCTCGAGACTTACGACCCGACTGCGGCGCCAGCAACAACGCCACCGCGGCGCCCGCCAACCCTCCGGTCACAAATGCCAATCCCACCGCTCCCAATGAACACCCTCTGTCATCTGCCATTGTCCGTCCCTCCTTTTCGATGAATAAGTGCCTTGACGACGCCCGTCGTGGCCCTGAACCCCGCCACCATGCTGGCCAGGTTGACCAGGAACGAACGGCTCGTACCCTGCACCGTCTCATGGACCCGTTGCACGGTGTCGCCCAGTGCCCCCGCCGCATGCAGCAGCACTGCCGCATGCTCGACCCCGCCCCGCGCATGATCGACGAGCGCGTTCAGATTCTCCGTCGCCGCCCGCATCT
Organism: uncultured Nitrospiraceae bacterium; assembly: GCA_963821465.1. Classification (GTDB taxonomy): domain Bacteria; phylum Nitrospirota; class Nitrospiria; order Nitrospirales; family Nitrospiraceae; genus Palsa-1315. The sequence goes on from CAWGDV010000027.1 coordinate 1,518, forward strand.
CCTTGAGCAACAAGGGTAGCTCGGCGTTCATGCGGACCAATAGGTATTCCGATTCCGCCACCGGTTTCCTGAGTTGTATCAATAGCGGAACCAGCAAGCCGACCAGCACCGCCAACGCTCCTGCCCCCACACACAGGGCAATCTCGACAATCATAAGACTCCTCCTCCGCTATCAGACTCTCGCGAGACCAACAGGCCCTCCACGCGCCGTCCTATCGAAGGATCCCGAAGGCCCAGAGGAGACGACGAGCAACGTGAACGGCACGCCCAGCAGCCAGAGAATGAACCCTTTTCCCATAATGGCCCCTTCTTTCCTGCCCGGCTAACGATTCGAATCATGAGCCTGCGCGTGCGGGCCCAGCTCCTTCAGTAGGCTGGCCAGGTCCTCGGCATGCTCTTCTTCTTGCGCAAGGATCCCCTCCAAGACTTTCCGAGTCGTGGGATCATCCGTACCGACATAGGCGACCATTTCACGATAGCTGTCGATCGCGATCCGTTCGGCAATCAGATCTTCCGTGATCATCTCGACCAATGACTCTCCTTCGACATATTCCGAGTGGCTCCGACTCAGCATCCCTTCCGGGGATAGATTCGGCTCACCCCCAAGTTGGACGATGCGTTCGGCCAATTGATCGGCATGGACTTGTTCCTCAGTGGCATGCTGGAGAAACTCGCCCTTCACGCTGAGGGAACTGATCCCGGTGGCCATGAAGTAATGGCGCTTATAGCGAAGGACGCACACGATTTCTGTGGCGAGGGCTTCATTCAACAGCCTGATCACCGTTTCTGCTTTGGCCTTGTACCCCGCTGTCATGGCGCCGTCTTCAATCCCTTGTCGTGCCCGAGCCCGGAGCGTCTTCACATCAGTCAGACCGATGGCTTCTTTGATGATGCCCTCCTTTCGGGGAGCACGAGACGTTGTTGTTCCAGGTTGCACCTGTATCGTTGTGGTTGCTTTCACGATTTCCTCCTGTCGGGGAGTACCCCCGTTTCTATTGTGTCGATCACGAATCGCCCAAGGCTTTCCGGTCATCCTCGGACTGCTTCCACCAAAGCCGCCTCGCTAAGCTGCAGCCGCTTTTCCACTGACTTCCAATCGATGTTGGCGAAGAATGCCTCGATGTAGGACGCCCTCTCTGAAGGCTTGTAATCGAGGAGATACGCGTGTTCCCACACATCCATGACGAGGATCGGAATGAACCCCGCCACATGCCCATGTTCATGAAGACTGATCCAATGGTTGGAAAGGCGGTGGCTCGCTGGGTTCAAGGCGCATACAGCCCAGCCCACTCCTCGCATCTTCCCCACGCTGCAAAAATCCAATTTCCACATGTCGTAGGCGCCGAAACTGTCTTCTGCAGCTTTCAGAAAAGGAGAGCCTCTATCGGGCTTCTTGCTTACGCCGTTATGCAAGTTTTCAAAGTAATATTCGTGCAAGACCATCCCGTTGTATTCAAATCCCAGCCGTCTGGTCAGCTCCGAATAGGCCGGCATTTCTTCATGATCAATCCGTCCATCTTTGAGCAGCTCACCAATCTGGGTCGTGAGCTGGTTCGTGGCCTTCACATATCCCTCATACAGCGTGAGATGCATCTCGATCGTGCGGTCAGAAATCCCGACCAGTCCATGTAGGTTGAACGGCTTGACGTCGTACAAGTCTCCCATTTTCTTCATATACATCTCCTGTGTTCGCTTGATTGTTCAGAAGGTCCCGTCATTTCTTTCTATGCTTCCCCTATAGCCACAATAGGTAACCGGAGGTAACCGGCTCCTCCCTCCTGGCTTTAGAGCACGCGTAGAAATGCCACCAGGTCCTGTTTCTCTTCAGCCGTCAACTGGGTTCCTAACACAAGATTGAAGAACTCCACGGTATCCTCTAAGGTCAGCAACCTCCCATCATGCAAGTACGGAGACGAATCCTTGATGCCTCGCAAGGGAAACGTCTTGATGGGGCCATCGGCGCTCGCCATACGTCCATTGATCATTCGCGGCTTGTAAAAGCGCTCCACCTTCAGATTGTGCATGGAATTGTCCGTGTAATAGGGCGCGTGATGGCAACCAGCGCATGTTGCTTTTCCAAAGAACAGGTCCTGCCCTCGCCTCTCAGACGCGGTGGCTTTTGGGGTATTCAACTTGCCGTCAATGCCCAGCTTGGGTGCCGGCGGGAAGTCCAGGAGTTCCTGGAACTCTGCCATGAAGTGTACCTGGCTCCCTCGCTCGAGAATGTTGGCCCCCTTTTTTGTCCCGATCACATGATCGCCGTCGAAGTAGGCGCCGCGCTGCTCAAACTCAGTGAAATCCTCCACGGTCTTCAGCGCCCTCTGCGAGCCGAACAGCCGCTGGATGTATAAGCCGCGCAACGTGGGGGTATCAATTCGATGACGGAACTCCTGCGGGCGGACGTCTCCGGCCAGATGGGTACTGGCGTTCGTGTGGCCGTTCGCATGACACTCGAAGCAGGTCACGCCACGGCTTGGACGGACGGTACGACGGTCTTCCGTCTGGTTGAATTGCTGCTGCGGGAACGTCGTGACGAGCAGCCGCAAGCCCTCGAGCTGTTTCGGATTTAGAATCCCGTTGAAGATTTCATAATAGTTGTCGATGGTCACCAATTTTCCCTGGGACAGGTCGCCGAGATCGGGCCGCGTTGTCAGATAGATGGGGGGTGGGAACTCAGGTAAAAAATGGGTCGGCAGGTCAAAGTCCAGGTCGAAGCGAGTGAGATCACGGCCCTCCTGCTTCTGCATCTCCTCGATGTGGAACTGGGGGAACACCATCCCTCCTTCAGGATGGTTGGGATGCGGAAGCGGAAAGAATCCAGCCGGAAACGAATCCTTCTCTCGGATCGCTTCGGGGCTCATGGCCTGAAGTTTTTCCCAGGTCATCCCCTGGGGAAGTGCGACTCGTATCCCTTCCTGAATAGGCTTCCCGCGGGACATCGTGACCTCTTTGGCGGGGCGGTTCGAGAGGTCGTATCGGTCCTTGAGCAAATCCATCTGCCGTTTCATGACCTCAGGCTTTGCGGCTTTCATGCGAGCCATGACGACGGCAATGTCCTCCTTGAGATCGACGGGGGCATAACTCGTCCCCTTCGGTGGTAATTCTTGCGCATTCGATGTTTTCTCTGTGGCCTTGGCAAAAACGGTCCCTGGTACCGTGATGAGCGTGGCTCCGACAACCACCGCGGCGCAAAGTGTTATGAAATAGTGAGTCTTCATGCTCCCCCTTCTCGGCCGGTTACGGCCTCACCATGTAAAGCTATTCCAAGCTAACAATTCCCTCGTGTGTAGTCTGGTCACAATTGCTCAGACGCTCAGAACCCGTTTCCCACATCCCAGCCGTCTGGTTAGTTCGGAATAGGCTGACATCAGCCACGTTAGCGTGGCCGCCATGATCCGAGAGCCATCGCGCCCGGTGGCCCGGGCCCGCGCCTGCGGGCTGTACTTCGGACGGCCTGCCAGCACAAGGGCCAGGTAACGCGCAGGGGCAACGGGGTGCCATGAGATGGGGGGTTGGTTCAGAGGCATAATCGTGTTTTCCCCCATGGTCTTAAGCCTTCTCCTTCACCTTGAGATCGTTCTTCACAGACTTCACGCCAGGGACTTGCCGGGTCATCCAGGACGCTTGGGCACTGGTCGTGATATCCGGAACCTCACCGGTCAGCGTGACAACCCCCGCATTGGTCTGAACATTAATATCGGCGTCCTTGAGACGCGAGTCCTTCATCAGATGCAATTCCTTCGCGATGTGCTCTTTGACACGTGCCGTAATGGCTTCATCCTTCTCTTCCACCGACTCGCGTGTAGACGGGGCGACCACTTGCAATTCGTTTTTCACCGTCTTGACGCCATCAAGCCCTGCAGTGACCCCCTCCGCCGCACGCTTCGCTGTGTCGGAGTCGACCTTCCCGCGAAGTATCACCTGGCCCTCTGTGGTCTCGACCTCGATCTGTCTTCCTTTGACCCGGGAATCGGCAGCGAGGGCGATCTTGGTTTTTGCCGTCAGCCACGAGTCGTTGACCAGTGCCTTCTCTTTGGATACGTCGACGGCGATGGCCGGCACTGCAATGAGTGCCACCCCGACAACCAGAGCGATGCAGAGCGTGACCGAATAGTATGTCTTCATGATCTTCTCCTTAGTTGAATGTAACAGTAGAATGTAACAGTAGGCAGTGACAGATCTATTTTTGATAATATCCCCTCAGTGTGTTGTTTCCTTCGTGGCTTTCGGCTGAGACCGCTGCCGCCACTGGTATACCCACTTCATGAGTTCGTCATTTTTCTCGTCATACCGTTCCTAAACTTTGCCGACAAACGTCTCGCAGTTTCTTCCGATCTGCTGAGATCATCATCGGTGAACTTGCCATGCTGCCGTTTCAGTTCGCGAGTGAACTGCATCCATTTCCACTTGGATTGATCCGCATTTTCGGTTTCTTCCTCCTGTGTGAGATGGCGCTGCCTCACTGTTCGTATCGATCTTGCCCTGCCCTCTCCAATCCCTCCGATATTGATTATTATGGCTAGAAGCCCGACAGCGGTCTGGTCAGAATTGCTCAAGTTGGGAGAATTTGTGGGGGTGGGGGGATCGAGCAAGTGGAGTCGTATCTACCGGCTCTATTTCGACGATGAGAACCCGTCCGACATTGCGATCGGTGGCGGATCTGGCCACACCCGACCCGCGACCAAGGTCATGTGATCAAAATATTCTGGAAAAGCAACTCACAGACTGGGGCAGAAAGAAGGGCTGTCTCACGAACGGGTGGTCCGACAGATACAGCGTCGGGTCTCACCGCATACTCTTACTCGCGGTGACTCAGCGACGAGATCCTGTTCGATCTCCTGATGCGAGATGACGGGGGCTCAAGTAGTGCATGTCTTTCTCTCCCATCTTAAGGGCTGTGATGGAACCACAGTTTATGCACCGCAAGCCGTCATACATCCACGCCGATACATCAGTCGAGGAGCCGTAAAAATGCTCCAATAATTTTAGTCCTCCGCAACGTTCACAAATCATGATGTCCTCCTGGTTGGCAACCGCATATTCCATGAAGATGTCATTCTTCTACGGAGTGAAGGAGCCCGCGATTGGGAACTCATCGGTGATTCGACCAGCTGAACTTCCATGGCGGTTTTTCCTGACGGTCACACCGTTTTCTCTGAGCATGCGAGAAAACGCGTTGGATCTCACGACACATATTTTTGTCGATGCTATGCCTTTGGGTGGAGCGAGTCTGGTCAGAATTGCTCAGTTTAGAAGAATCATGACGGGCACTGCAGGACTCAACTAGGCGACCCGAAAGGGCGTGGTTCTATATTTGAAAGCAATGGATACTTATATGGTGTTTTGATAGTGTGCATCATTCATGGCGCTCTTGATTCAGACAGCGCATACCGTGGATCCTCTTCCTTTCAAAAGGAAGGTGCTTACTCGCGTAGGCATTGTTGCCCGATCCTCAGTGGTTTGCTTGGTTGCACTCCTGCTTCTGGTCTCCATTCCCGACAAGGGGTTGTCTTTTACTCGGGGCGATCTCTATCGCCAGGCCAAGGCGGCGACCGTGCTGATCGTGGGCATTAACGAGGAATCCCATGCCCTCTCGTTCGGCAGCGGTGTGTTCATCTCGGAGCAGGGCCTGGTCCTGACCAATGCCCACGTGGTGGAAGATTCCACCAGATTCTTTGTCTATATCCGTAATCAAGCCGTCGATCCTGCGGCGCAGGTGCTCGCGATCGACTCCGACCTCGATCTCGCCGCGCTCCGCGTCCAAACGGACCTTCCGGTTCCGTTCCTTCCGTTGGCGGCGGAGGTCCCGGACGAAGCCACGCCGACGATCGCTGTCGGATATCCGCGTGTGTCAGATGTCTTACACATGGGATTGACGCTGCATGCGTCGGTTATTCCGATGACGATTACCGGTGCGGCGATGGGACGGTCCAGAACGTCTGGGCTGCCGATTCCCTTCGTGCAAACCGTGGGGATGCTGAACGCCGGGAGTAGCGGAGGGCCTCTCGTGCATAGCGAGACCGGTGAGCTCGCGGGGCTGGTCGTCCATACCGTGCCCTATTTGGAACAGGTCAAGAATGCTGGAGGGGAGCGGCTGGGTGCGGTGATGATGCGAGCCGGCCTCAGTTATTCCATCCCTGTGTCTCGGCTGCGCGACTGGTTACAGAAGAACCGTATCCCCTTTCCCGTGAAGCAGACGCGCGAGGGGCCGGTTACCCCGCACGAAAAGGAACTCCCAACTCGTGCCTTCCTCACGACCGCGCATCTCCTTCATCTGATGGCGGCGGTCCTGCATCAGGATCGCGATCTCCTGGATCTCGCCATTCAACAGTATGAGTCGGCCCTGCAACTCGAACCGGAACGGCCTGACGTGTTACGGAATCTCGGCCTCGCCTTTGCAGCGAAGGGAGAGATGGACCGGGCGCGAGTGACGTACGAGCGGGCCTTCGCCCAGACCCCGAGTGATCCTGTGCTTTTAAAGAATATGGGCGAACTCAGGTCTCGAATGCGAGACCCCCAGGGCGCGGCGGAATTGTATCGAGCGGCTATTCGACAAGACGCCTGTTTGGTAAGCGCGTCCTTAGAGCTGGGCACGGTCCTACAGGCACAAGGTCACGTGGAAGAAGCGAAGCAGGTCCTTAAGCGCGCGGCAGCCTGTCCGTCGTCATCTTCCGATGCGGCCTATCACGTGGGCCTCGCGTTGGAGGAACAAGGACTAGGACGCGATGCGCTGCAGGTGTGGGAAGGTGTTCTTGGGCAAGCCCTCAGTGCCTCTGTCAACGAGCGGCCGATGCTCAATAAGATTCGGCAGCGAATCGCCCAACTTCGTGCCCGACTCATGCCTCCCGCCGGAGAGGTCAGTGTGGCGCCGGTTACCTCAAGCGCACAATCCTCCGTTCCAAAAGACTCCGACTAAATTCGAGCGCACCTTCGCGAGGCGTCACCCCCCACAACTAGAAATCTCCGCGGTCTGGTCAAAATTGCTCAGCTAGCAAGATTCCGGAGCGAGTACTGTATACATGTAAACGTGTTGTATATCTAACCAAGGAGGCTCCCATGGTATCTATTTCAAAAGTCGTCGGTATCCTGTCTTGTAGTTTCTTACTGTGCCTTGGTCTGTCCAATGCCGCGCAAGCAGAACATGCGCCTGGGCCCTCAGACGTTATGAAAACTGACTCCGTAACTGATCAGCAAGGTTTTCAATCGGATGATGACAAGCAAAAGAACGTTAAGAAGGGGAGTGACAGCGCAAAAGGCGCCAAGACGATCAAGGGCGAGCTGTTCCGCGTCGAAGACGGGAACTATTTCGTCAAGGTGAAGGATGGCAAGGAAGTACGTTTGCATACAGATAAAACGACCGAGATGATGGGAGAAATCAAGAAGGGTGATCATATTGAGGCGAAGGTGAACGATAAAAATCACGCGCTGTCGATTCGCTCGGCAAAATGAAACTGACACCGGTCACGAAAATGAGCCGGTCGTACCGACTGTAAGGGCTAGATGCCGTTCTGAATCATACGAGTCAAAAGCCATCGCCGTTCGCGTGCCGCTGAGGCAGTACATAGCGAAATAAGTGAAATACATAAGGGTTGAGGAGGGTTCGCTTTCCGTAACAGGTCCCAGAATGCTTCTTGTACGCTAGCGGGCAGGATCCCGCATGGTGAGAAGCCGCGAGTCGAACAACTCAGGTCCGGGCAAACCCATATAGAGAGTTTTCTTTCTCCTGGCCTGCTTTGCTCTTGAAGACAGCTGTTCTCAAGAGCAAAGTCGCGCCATGACGACGACCAACCTTCCAGCGCCCTTCATCAGAATTGTCATGTCTTCGGGGAGCGACCTGCCGACCCTTTCAGCTATGCCGTGGGAACGCATTAGATAAACAGTCTTTATCCGGCCATTCCAATATAAGGAGAGCGGAGTACCCATGACCAATCAAACGAATGCTCCTGACCGCTTATGGTCGATCGTCTTGGCAGGGGGCGGGGGATATACCCCTCTCCTTCTCGCCTGCGCATTGCTCGTAGCAGCTTGCGCGAAGCCGGCGGTTCATCGAGATGTGTCCATGGATTCCCTTCCTCCATCGGTGACGGCTCAGCCCGTTGAACGCCATGTCCTTGCCGGTGAATGGGAATATGTTGACGGCGCCGTCGCTCGGCTGACACTCGATGAGGAGGGCAACGGTCACTATAAATGGAAAGACGGGCGATTCGAGACACTCACGCTCATCGGTCATACCTGGCATGGCGTGTGGGTTCAGAAGGAGAATGACCGAGATGGTGGATGTACGGTCGAGTTCTCGCCAGACTTTTCAGAAGGGGAGGGACGCTGGTGGTACAGCCGCATCGGAGCCGACCATACACCCAAGCAAAAGGGCGGAACGTTTCATCTCTCCAAGAAGACTGTTCTTCTGAAGCAGAGCGATACACCATCGGCACCGTGAGAGTGCCTCACGTCATAGCCGATGATTGGCAGGGTGCCTCATGGAAGGAGTGTCAGGCCGTTTATTCAGCGCTGGCTAGGCTGACACAGTGTTGTACCTTCGTGGGCAGCAGATCGATGCTCAACCACATTGATCGGGTAGATCGGGTGGCTCAGCTGAGCGTAAAGTCACCATGATCGTCCGACCGCACTTATGGGACATGGCCGTATTTCGGGAACAGGCCGACCGGGATGGTAGCCGTTCCGCTCGCGAATCGCTCTACGGTGCGAGGATGAGTCCGTTCCAGTTATCTCCGGTGAAAGGCGGCTAGCGCCGCTATCGTGACCGGATCGTTCATCTATCGAACCGGAAGATATCGGCGTCTGGATTCGGTCGACCAAGATGAAGGTCGGTGATAATTTTTGCCGCAATGACGCTAAACGTGATGCCATTGCCGCCGTAGCCAAGCGCAAAATAGGCATGCGGAAATTCAGGAGTCTGGCCGATATAGGCCAGGCCGTCTTTAGTCTCGCCGAACGTGCCCGCCCATGTGTACGATACCTCCAGGTCAATTTGTGGAAACATGTCGGCAAAGCGACGCTGTAGCTTTTTGGTCTTTCTGCCAATCAGCTGATCACTCTTATGAGCCGTGGCAAAGGGCACATCTTCGCCGCCTACGATCGCTCTATCATCCGATGTGGTGCGGAGATAGAAATAGGGCCTCGCCGATTCCCATATCAGTGAGCGGTCCGGCCACCCGTCGAAGCTGTCACAGGGCTCACTAATCAACGCGAACGTGCTCTTGAGGGCGCCGACATTCTGTTTGAGGTATTGCTGGGATTCGTAGCCGGTCGCAAACACGACCCGCCGTCCCTTGATTCGAAAGTCCGGCCTCGTGTGCAGGACGACACCGCTTTCCGTAGGCTCCACCTTGCACACCTCGCAGCGATCGTAAACGCGAAGCCCTTGTGTCTTCGCGGCTTGAATCAGCCGATGTGTCAAACGAAACGGGTCAACCTGGGCATCCCCATAGGACAGAATCGCCCCTGGAGCGGCAAATGACGCGCGTGACTCGATATCCTTCGCTTCCAAATATTCCACGTGAAACCCAAAAGCCTTGCGCGTGTCATATTCCTTCCGAAGTTTAGACACATCCGATTTCCTGCTGGCAAGATAGAGGCTGGTTTTCCGTTCAAACCCGCAATCGTCCCTCAGTTCACCACTGAGACGCTCCACCGTATCGATGGCTTCTAAGCCCAGGTTGTAGCTGCGCACCGCGTGCGCCTCTCCCACGGAGCCGATTAAGTCATGGAGCTCCGTGTCAATTTCATATTGCAACAAGGCTGTGCTGGCAGCGGTGCTTCCGGCGCCGATATCTCGTGTGTCGACAAGGACCGTCTCCACCCCTTCCTGCACCAACTGGTATGCCACCAGAGCCCCAGTAATCCCTCCACCGATGACGGCCACCTCACAGGATTCATCGTGTTTGAGCGAGGGATAGTCGGCAAGGAGGCCATTTTTCAAGAGCCAGAATGGATGTCCAGATCTTAAATCCATACTGATTGGTCTCCTCCCAGGGCAAGGCGCTACACGACGATCACGTGTCGTGCGGTCGTAGCCGTCGGTCCACAGGCACAGGACACGCTCGCCTCTGTCAGCAGTTTCGCATGCACCTGCAAGCCGATTACGATTTCTTGATGGGCTTTAGGCCCTTTTCTCGCTAGCCAGCCGCTCACGCTCCCGTGACATAGCAGCACGCCCTGCCTCGACCGCCTCGGTCAGGACGGACTTTTTCTCCTGGCCAAACTCGCGTCCCTTGTCCACCGCCTGCTCCATGACATCAATGGCAGTATCGGCCAGCTCATGGGCATGTTCTTCAGCTCGCCGCCGATATCTGCGCACCTGCTCCTGGGCCTCACGACCCGACTGCGGCGCCAGCAACAGCGCCATCGCGGCGCCCGCCAATCCTCCGGTCACAAATGCCAATCCCACCGCGCCCAGTGAGCACCCTCTGTCATTTCCCATTGATTGTCCCTCCTTCTCGGTGAATGTGTGTTTTGATGACGCCCGTCGTGGCCTTGAACCCCACCACCATGCTGGCCAGGTTGACCAACGGTGAACAACCGGGTGAGGATACACCCTGACTCACCCCGGAGATTTCTCTACAAATGGCTACGTCCCGCAAGTAATCTTCATCGATTCAATGTCGTTAGACATGTCCAGACACGAAGAACAATTTGAACAACAACATGATTGCCTCCGGTGGAATAGAAATGACATGTACCTAGGAACAGACACTCGTCTCGCTAAGGCTCATTATTTGAGAGTGCCAACCATCCTGAGCAAGAGGAGAATGCTTGCAGGCACCGCGACCAACCTAGAATAAAACCGTTCCCCCAGGCTCCCTTGGCTCACTCCAATTGGTGGCTAGCGGGTCGGAGGTCTTGCCTCTTGCTGGTCAGCATGGCCAACATGCTTTCCGCCGTCCGCCGGTCAGGAGCAAACAGGAGCGGATATTGGTTCTGAGAGAGAGTCCTAAATTCGTCCTGTTCCCCGGAAGGGATGTTCATCGAGTCGGCCAACGACCTGAGATATTCTCCATTCCCACATGCGATGTCCTGTTCCAGATTCTTGAACGCCACAGTGGCCAACAGACGCGCCTTTTGGCTTTCCTATACGACCCCATCGGCGTCGATCCACTCCCCGGAACTCGTGCTCGATGTGGATTTGGCGAACGTGTCGAGCGTGGCCTTGGAGGTGGTACAGGCAGACATAACCAGGCCTACACTTGCCAGCACCATTGCACCCATGAGGCCCTTGAACGCCATGATCTGCATAAGACAACACTACCCGGCTTAGGAACACCACTAATTCAAGAAGGTCAACCCTGATTGGGGCCGGCCCTCAGGGCTCGCCCCAATCTCTGGATCGTGAACTTCTACGTTTCGCGTCCCCGAACCTACATCTTTGGTTTTGCTTGTTTGATGGATGATGCATGGCCCTTGTCCGTGGTCTGGGCCTCAATCTTGTCCCCCGCCTTGAAGGTGCCGTCCAGCTGAGAGGTCTTGTCCACATGTAAACGGACTTCCTTGCCGGCCATATCTTTCACCACGTAATACTCCCCGTCGATTTTCAATAGATCCCCTTTGACCGTCTGGGTGCTTGGGTTGGCCATGTCACCAGCCGCGAATGAGAGAGATGCCATACCGAAACCGAGGACCATTGCGAACATGAACGGAACGACGACCTTATTCATAACGAACCTCCTTGTAATTGATTGTGTTGAATGTAACTAAGCTGATTCGCTTATTCGAATTAAACGCCGGTCAGGGAGATGACCCCTCCATTAGTCTGAACAGCAATATCGGCTTTGTTCAGATGCGAGTTCATCGCGATGTGTTCCTTCACGCGTTTCGTAATGGCATCATGAGGCTATTGTCCTTTCCCCACGGGTTTCTGCGCCGGCTTCTCATGCCACTGGTCCGCCCATTTCATGAGCTCATCCTTTTTATCGCCGTACCGTTCCTGAGCTTTGCCGACAAACTTGTCGTAATTGCCTTCGATCTGCTTCAAGTCGTCATCAGTAAACTTGCCATATTTCTCTTTCAGCTCCCCTTTGAACTGCATCCATTTCCCTTTGAGTTGATCTGCGTTCATGATGTCTCCTCCCTGTGTGAGATTGCGCTGGCTCCGTGTTCGTATCGATCGGTTCCTGTCATTTCCATACCTCCCCCTACTTTCCCATTATGTCGAGAAGACCGGCAGCGTTCTGGTCAAAATTGCTCAGGGGGCAAAAATGATGCGGTCGCAGCGTCGCGCGGCATCCGCGCCACGATCACTAGTCAGAAGGCATTGAGTCGTGGAGGACGATATTGAGGAGGGATCTGTGGACGTGCCACTTGTCGATGTAGACAATGAGGCCGCGTGTGCCAGCGTGAAAGACGAATTGCTCGCCTTTGCCGGAGAGGTTCGACTGGCGATGCGCGCCGCAGAGAGGAGACTTGAGCTCCGCGATGCCAATGGTCCATTGGCGGGTGATGGCCGCGTGGTGGCGAGCGCTTGGTCTGTATATTGATACTGGCTATGGTTGAACGGTGATGTTATTCACAACCGTTTGCACCCCATCCACTTGACGCGCAATCTCCTCCGCCCGATTCTTGGCTTGCAGTGTCGCTGCCACGCCGGTGAGATAGACAGTATTCTCGACGGTCTTGACGCTTATCTGAGTCATCGTCTTGAGGGGACCGTCGGTTGCAAGATGCGTCTTGACTGATGTCGTGATGGCCGTGTCGTCTATGTAGTGCCCCGTGGTCTGGGGATTCGATTGACAGCCGATGGTGAGAAATATGGAGATACCTACAGCCATCAGAATGTGTGGAGTCCGAGTCATACGAATCCTCTTTCTGCTCACGTGAGCTCCCTTCAGGTTGCTATGTTGCTACGATGATTGAGTAGGCCTTAACAGGATGCTTAGAAAAATTCCGCCAGCGTCTCAAGCACGTGACGGGCACGCCGAGCGAGACAGACACGACGTGCAATCCTTGATTCCGAGTGTCTCGCCATTCCCGCCGGTCTCGCACATCTCGCACGGCTATCCTGCGAAAATGTTCTCCTGTTGTGCCACACTTGCGCGCCAGTGAGGTTCTTGCGGCCAGCATTGTTTTTCCGTAGCCTGTCAAATCCGACCAGTCAGCAATAGAATGACCAAGACTAAGAGTATCAAGCTGAGTCCGCCACTGGGGCCGTAACCCCAGTTCGCGCTGTAAGGCCACGTAGGCAACGCGCCGACAAGGAATAGGATCAGGATGATGAGGATTATGGTGCTCATATATCACCTCCGGTGAAGAATGTTTTTGACATAGTACAATGCATGCAATTACCCGCCATGCTCTAACCTGACAGCTATATCTCTTGTAGTCTGCTCATACGACCTCACCGAAAGGCATTCACACTCAGGCATATGTCGACTTCTGGATTGATGCTAAATCTATTCTGCACTGAGCACGACTCGCTATCTGGTCACAATTGATCAGTTTATTAAATTCATTGTCCCAGGACCATGCGAATCAGTTCATTCGCTTGTGCCCGACGTCCGTTCGTCTCCGCCGATATTATCGATCTTGTCTAGAATGATGACGAGCGACTCCGCTCCTAATGGATCGAACGACAAGTTCTTCACGCACCCGTCGTACATGTACTCGCTGTTGAAGTTATCGCGACCCTTGAGTGTGACCACTGTCTGAGCCGCTTTATCGGTCAGATCAGGGAGGTGATCCAATGCCCCGGCGAAGATGTGTGAGGGAAAGACCATGCTCACCCCTAGGCACAGGAGCGCGCATCGTAATCCGAAACTGCGATGGGGAACAGGTCGAGATTAGTGGCGATAAAATAGCTCGCCCTGGTTCGTCTTCTCCGAGACACTCTCCCGTTTCCACCTTGGCCTAAGGTCCTATCGACTCAGTCGATCGTTGTCCGACGTCCTTTCGTCGTCTGGTTCGTCGCCACACTACCTAGGTGACAGAGTGAGTTGCTGGGGTTATGGCATCATCACGTCTGTGGAACCATCGGAGGCCTTCCCCGCGTCACGATTTATCGGGGATACGAGTCGTACAAGTAGTAGTTGCGGGATTTTGGATTTGAGCGACAAAGACAACAGAAGGAGGTCCGATGGTCTGTCAACGTTGCAGGGGACTGCTCGTCCGCGAAACCTTTGAAGATCTGAGTCCGGAAGCAGGCATCCATGGGCCCAGCAACACGATGTATCAATTGTGGATATATCGAGGACTCCGTAGTGCGGGCCAATCGCCTCCACCCTCCTGCGGCAAAACGAGCGGTGCCTCGCGGGATAGCCAGAAAGGGAGAAGTCGTGTTCCTAAGACCTCACTCTGAACGGCATCGCTCCGTATGAGTTGAAGGCCAAGCGGCAGTTGTGCCACGCCGCTTGATGCCCTCATGGTTCCTCCTGGGGATGGCAGTTCTTCCGCCGATATCATTCTGCGTCCCCATGCAGTCTCGACCTGTAGATCAAGGTATGGGTCGAGTCTACATCGAGTGCATCATCTTCGACAAGTTAACAATTGAGGCGAGAACGAATCGGGGGTGGAGGAGGAATTATTGATGGAACCAAAGAAACAACACATATCCGGTTTATCCCCGACCTCGATGAGCGTAATGAACAGCGAGGAAGGCCAGCCGACATGTCATCGGAGGCCGATTGGGCTCACGATCACGGTTGAGAAGATCGATCGCGTTCTGGCAGGCGTCTAAGCACAGATCGAGCTTCTTCGGCGGGAGAGAACAAATCTAGGACTGGTTAGGGTGCAATTGGTCGGCATGGAAGCAAAATGGGGGAGGCGAATGAACGACGCCAGCGTATCTTCCTAATGGCCGTCCCGGCAGCCCTGCTTGGTTGTGGATTGGGAGGATATGACGGCATGGGGCCTCTATCCAAGAATTCTGTGAACGTACCACGTGATGACTGTCCTGCTCGAGAGTTAGCATGCTATGACGCGTCGGTGCGTTCGATTAGGCGAGGGTGGAATGACACCCCATGAAATACTTCGTGAATATGTCGAAAGTGAGCAATAGTGACCAGCCGGCCAGTGAGCCTATAGGCAATATAGAGTTGTGCTCGATGACCTGTGTTTCACCAGGAGAGATTCAACATGAGTACGCGTATCCATGTCAGTGGGCTATCCTACTTTTGCACCGATGACAAACTCCGTCAGGCCTTCATCCCGTTTGGAACGGTGGTGGTGGCGCAGGTTGTAAGGGATGAGTGGGGCCATTCTCTCGGCCTCGGGATCATTCAAATGGGTTGTTCTGAGGACGTAGAGCGGGTCTTCAATGAGCATCAGCGCTTTGAAATATCGGGCTCGCGTGTGGATCTCTGGGAACCCGCAGAGGAAGGGGACCCCCAAGCTGAGCGGAAGGTGGCCTATGATCTGCGAGATACGCAAGCCGAACAGAGAGGCCAAGCCACGGGACACGAGAAGAGCCAAAAGGCGTTCCAACGTATGGCGGTGATGGGGCATCGTCTCGCCCAGACTCTGCTGCCAACTTTCTGGACCGTCAAACACTGACATCCCTACAGCCGTCGACAGCAATTTTCCGCCATGTTCTAAATACTGGCCCTTGGAATTTTGCGTATATCCTTGCAGCCACGCGCACAATTATCATATTCGTCGGCTACGTTCTCTCGCGCGAAGGGAAGACAGATTGGAACGGCTTAGGTTCACTCCTTTTCGCGGATCTTCTCGCAGAGTCAGTTTACTCGGCCGCCTCATCAATTCATGCAGGCAAGATCGAGTCGGAAAATGTTCGTGAAAGGTCAGGGCGGCAACCGATACAGTCGTGCTTCCATTTTCCAAAGCCATGAGGCCAGGATGCCCGATAGCGCACCTGTCCCACGACATCATGCATCCCTGTTCAGACTTGTGATTAAGTACCGCATGGTGCATATCATATGGTCATTTTTGGGAGACGCCGATGGACCTGCAACTTTGTTATACCGCCAGCGAGGATACGTTTCCCTTACCTCGACACTTCAAGGAACGCTATGGCCCGTTTGGGTTTCCCGTACCTGCCGACGCCCGTCGTCCGTATATCTCCTCCAACTTTGTGATGGGGCTCGACGGCAGAGCCTCGTTTAGAGAGTTGGAGGACCGTGCCGAAGGCAATATCGTTTCAAGGAGCAGAGAAGATCGCTGGCTCATGGATTTTCTGCGAGCGCACCATGATGCGCAATTAATCGGTGCAAGCACGCTCCGTGAGGAACTGAACCCTGAGGGGCAGGGGTGGGACTACGGCATCGATGACGAGGAATTGCGGATATACCGACAGGATACACTCAGGCTCAGCCGGCAGAAAGTCCTCGTGCTCAGCGGTTCCGGAAACATTGATCTCACTCATCGCATCTTCAGCTCTCCGCGAGTTGAAGCGTGGATCATCACCGCTCGTGAAGGACAAAAGAATCTCCTGTCGCAGCTCAAAAGGTTAGGCCGGGAGGGAACGATGAAAATCCTCTCCGTGGGTGAAGGAGTGCGGGTCGATCTTGTCGCTGTCACACAACTGCTCCGGCAAGAACATGGCATCCGGACGTTGCTCTGTGAAGGCGGACCAACTCTGTATGGAGAGTTCCTCAAGAACCAACTGATTGATGAGGATTTTCGGACGATGTCGCTTCAAGTATTGGGTGAATCCACCAAGCCCGGGATCGACCGGCCGACAGCATACGGTCAGGTGAGCTATACGCCAGGAACCGCGCCGTGGTTTCGATTGATAAGCCTTCACTATGCTCTGCCGTACCACGCATTCTTCCGCCTTCGATACGAGGGTCCAAGAACGTTTCAGGACTGAGTCGCTAGGGTAAGAACGTCGTCGAGGCGCTACGACCGGAGTATCCGGTAGCGAAATCTTCGCGCCCTCTTCACCCACGAGCCCGGATTCCTGTCGGTTATGCTGGCGCGCGAAACGGTTTGAACTTCCGTTCGGCTTTGGCCGCCAAGACAAAGTCGCTCTCAGTCAGACCCTTAATCTTGTGCGACCAGATCTCGATCTTGCACTTCCCCCAGGCCAGATATAGATCGGGATGATGGCCCTCGGCCTCCGCGACAGCCCCGACCTTGTTCGCAAACGCCAGCGCCTGCGCGAAGTCCTTGAAGGTGTAGAAGCGCACCAAATGCCCTCGCCCGTTGAGTTTCCAGCCCTGGCCGAGTTCCTTCAACAACTCCCTGCGCGCGAAGAACCTTCACCGGGGGCACACTGGCTCCATCACTACATTTCTTGTCTGCCAGTTTCATCGGAATCTCTCCTCAATTGTTCTCGATGGCGCGTTCACTTATTGAGGAGACTTGGTTGGACCACTTGCTCCCTCAGTGGTCGTTGTAGTACTGGTGGTGGTCGACGTTGAGCTTCTTGGAGTACTTGTGTTATCCCCAGTTTGGTCACTGGTGCGTCCAGTTTTTTGATCACTGGATTGATCACTGGTTTGACCACTGGTACGGCCCCTGTTTTGATCACTTGTTTGACCAACGGCCTGACCGCCCTGTCCTCCAACCTTGATTACTCCCTGAACGTTGATATCGCCCGTCGTCTTGGATGATTCCATCCTGACGATATACCGAAAATAGCCGGGATCTCGAAAACAGACGCTGGCGGTTTCGTTCTTGCCCAGTTGGGCTGTGTCGCTGGGTGTCATCCACCCACCCACATTATTCTTGCATGACAACTGCTTGTCCGACACAGCGTCGAGAAAGATGACTCGTACAGGTTGAGTCCTTTTGTTGACCCACCGAACTTCATCGCCTGTATTGACAGTTGTTTCGCTTGACGTCAGATTATCCCCAATAATGACGTCTTTGACGTCCCCAGTCCTCGTTACCGTGGGCATGCCTTGACAGCCCAACACAGAAAAAACTAACGCAACGCCTAGATATCGGATCGGGTTCATGGAAGTACCTCCTTGTTAAAGCCTGGAACTCATCAACGAAAATTCCATCGGTTCTTTCCTGACGGTCACAACATTCACGCTAGTACGTGGTGAATTGGCGAGGGCTGTGATGATGCAGGATTATGTGGAATGCTACGCCTATCAAGAGATACAAATCTGATCAATACAGCTCACTTTGAAAAATTGACGAGGCCGGCAATGCAACGCCGCCCCTGTGCGACGCGCAACAGGGATTAGAAAAACTCATCGTGATGATCGTGAGGGCTTAATCTTCGCGCCTGATCTGCCTCTCGAGTTTCAAGACGATGCGCGCACAACATAGACTTACTGCAAGGACAATCTATTCAGCACCCAGACCATGAGAGTGCTCACTGCACCTATCTTCTGCCCGCGCGGTCGATAGTGCTCGAGTCCAGTTCAAGAGAATCCTGCCGGTCAGGGTACCCGGACGGAGCGATTCGTGAACAGATGGATCGCCAGCAACACGATCCCGATCAAGAACAGAATCCAGGAAATCTGGACTGCCACCGCGGCCACTCCAGCCAAATTCAGAGCACCGGCAATGACTCCGACTACCAAGAACATCAGTGCGTAGTACAGCATATCGAACTCCTTTCAATAAGACGATTCCCGAGAATCATGGAATCGTCAATGCACCCACAGTTCACACATCGTATATTCCGGAGATCCATCTCACGGACATTGTCGACGAAACCTCCCGAGGCCTCGTTTGCCAGGAACCCACCGCATCGTGCACACGCCATAAGTCCTCCTCTTGCGCTCATTCGAGAGCCGTAGACGCTGTTCACATGTCAATCGACGGTCGGACGCCTCTCTAGGCCACACAACTATGCTGGACCTTCAGCTGAATGGATGCTGAGCTAAATTGCTCAGTTTCAAAAAATTGATGAGGCAGGCAATATGACGCGTCCCCTGCTCGAGGATCAGGAGAAATCAGGGAAATGAGTCGTGCAGGACGATATTATTGAGGAAAGAACAGGATCCAGTGATGATCACGAAGGTCTGGCAACGAATCCACTTCTACCCGAGACAAAAACCGCTACCCAATGGTGATCGCAGGGGTGCTGGTATCGGCTTGACCTCGTCTGAGTTTTTCACGAGCCGTCATGGCCAGTTTTTCATAGTGTGTGCGGAACGTTTCGATCTCTTCCAGCGACATATCTTCCAGTGTCAGCATGATATTGTGAGCGCCACTCGTGGAACGGATTAACTCATCGAGTTTTAATTGAAGCGCTGCACGAGTGCGGCTCTGGGTGTTTTGAATCAAGAACACCATCAGAAAGGTCACAATGGAGGTCACGGCAACTAGGATAAACTTCCAGACCTCACCAAAGTCGAAGAGCGGGCCAGTCAATGCCCAGATTAAGATAAAGCACAGGGCGGCGGCGAACGCGAAGGGATGGCCCGTGAGGTATTCAGTCTGCTTCGCCATACGATCAAAACGATCAAGAAATGTGTGTGACCTAACGGGAGGTTGGCCATGCTGAGAAATAATCATCGTTCTCTCCTTCCGACAAATTGCAAGGTGATAACCCGGGATGATTGTGTATTGCGAAATGTTTCCCGGCGTCATCCAGCTTAACAGAATTCGCTACGCCGCGCGTCAATGTGCCGACGATTCATACTCGATGGTATGCTACATGCCATATACGATCAACCGGTCTCGGAAGAAGATTCACGTGGAGGGATTCGAACGAGGCAGGGGCAACCCACACAATGCCGCGGACACAAACGAAATGCCCCAACAAAGATTTCCGGCCCCTTATCTTCACGCAGGAGGCATTGACTATTTCATTCCACCACCCAGATCGCAAAGCCCTTTGCGTCGCGCAATAATTGATCGGTCACGCCGCCGCCGAAGATCTGTTTGATCCGAGACGTCCCCTGCCGTCCCACGACGATGGTTTCGTGCTGTCCGCTGCGCGCCTCTTCGAGAATATTTCTGGCGATATCGTCCTCATGGCCATACTTCACCGCCACGTGGCTCATGTCGAATCCGGATTGTGCCAACGTCTCCCACGCCTTCTTCAGGACATGGCACTCGGACTCCCGTTCCTTCCGAATCCAGGCTTCCTGCTCATCGCGCAACTGCACACTCAATTGCGCCTCAGCGACAGGATTCTCCGATCCACCATGCTCCAGCAACCCCCGCGGCATAGGCTTGAGCACATGAAAGAGGGTGATGACGACATCAGGTGTTCGGCTCAGGAGAGATCCAACATACTGGACAAGCCGATGGGAGTTCTCGGACTCGTCGACGGCCAGAAGAATTCGCATAGCAGCCTCCTTGGAGGTGCGGAGCAACCGGTGCGGCGACTTCTACATTATCCTCCCATGAATCAGCCGATACCAGGGGGTTAAGAGCAGCCTCCACATCCCACACGCCCAAGGCGAGATGAAAGCTCTCCATGGTTCTCCCCTCAAGCCCGCGCACGGAGAGTCCACGCGCTATTGGATAGCACGACCCAGCTCTCTATTCAATATTGGTGGTTACGGGAGGATGATGGCGTGCTCGGAGTAGCCGATCGCTTTGAGCGACGCCTCCAGCGCGTCGGCCATCGGCGGGGGGCCGCAGAGAAAGATCACGGTGTCAGGACCGGGCGGCGGCAGATGCTCGCGCAGCATAGCCTCGGTGATGCGGCCCGTGCCTTGCCACCAGCCTGCAGGCGGCTGCTCCAACACATGATAACAGTGGAAGCTCGCGTGCTCGCGCTCATCCTCGTCCCACTCCTCCCGGAAGATGATGTCGGCCTCGGTCTTGTTGGCAAAGACCAGAAACAGCTCGACTCCAAGGCTCTTGGCGAGAATCCAGCGAATGATGGCGATCATCGGGGTGATGCCCGTGCCACCGGCCACACACCCCACCTGCTTCGCCATGCCGTCCACCCAATGGCCGCCAGGATTCGGCCCGCTCATCAGCACCGTGTCTCCGATCTCCCGGTCATGGAGATACTTCGAAATCGTGCCGGTGTCGTACCGCTTGACCGTCAAGTCAAAGTACCCCGTGGCGCCGGGCATCGACGACGGCGTGTAGGGCCGTTTCACCGTTTTCCCGTCGATCGTCGCGTGGACATACAGATAATCGCCGGGCAGCATGTCCAACGTGGCCTCGTCAGGCAGGGCAAAGCAGAACGTCTTCGTGTCGTGGGTATCGTGATGAATAGCCGTGAGCTCGTAGGGCACGGGCGTCTTCGACTTGATGCGCGTGACAGGTTCAGGACTCATGACTCTATCATACGAGCCTGAGGGCACACGCGCAACTGAGGAAGCGGAGGCGCCATACAAATCTAGAACCCCCCGCTGTGTCATTACAGCCTCAAGGCATGTAGGGGTAGCTTCTCTTCATCAAAATGCCGCACACTGAAGTACTCATGCGACGTGATTGATTGGAATAAGACTGACACGAAGGCCATGCTAAGACAACTTATCACTTTGCTTGGAATTGCTATCGCGTTGAGTGCGGGTGGTTGTGGCGACCAGACTCCAGTGTTAACCCCGGCAACTACTGCCGAGGGGCTCTGGTTCGGGACTACCAATACCAACCGGACTCTTACGGCCGCCGTCCTTGACGACGGCACCCACTATTTTTTCTATTCCGTCGTGGCCAATCCCAATCAGATCGCCGGTGTCATACAAGGCACCGGCACCTCGAACAACGGGAGCTTCACCTCGCCAAACACGAAAGATTTCGGTATTGGCGTCACGGCGCTGGATGCGACTATCTCTGCCGACTATGCTGCACGCCAGTTCCTAAATGGTTCGATCACGTACTCGGGAGTGGGAACGGTGACGTTCACCAGTTCCTACAACACCGCGTATGATACAACGCCGACCGTCGCCAGTCTTGCCGGCGTCTACACAGGTCAGGCAGGGAGCTCTGGGGGCGTGCAGACAGGGAATGTGACGGCCACGGCTGATGGGACGTTTACGGGGACCGAGCAAGACGGCTGCACGTTTACAGGTAAAGCGACGGCAAGGACTCACGGAAACGTCTTCGATCAGAGCATTACATTCGGCGGGGCGCCCTGCTTTTTCGCCGGCAGTACCTTACAGGGGATAGTGTACTTCGATATTCCAACCCGTCGACTGTATATGACCGCTCCGAACAGTCTTCGCACAGATGCGGCGAACTTTCTTGGCACGAAGATCCTTTGACAGGACGTACGCCCCGTTCAATGGTTCTTGGAACCTTTTTCAACCACACCAGGACGAAGGGATAATCGTTCCCGATACCGCAATCTGGCGCCAGGAAGAAAAATATCCGGGTTTCCCCACATCCTAGAGTCCACTGCCTCGCAGAGGCAGGCTTCGCCACTGAGCAATATTGATCAGACTCTATCACGGCTCATCAGGCACACTGTGAAAGTCAACTGATGGTGGTGCAGCGCATCACGCAAGATCGCAATGTTTCAAATTCTTACCAAGGAGGTCCCCGTGAAAAAAATTACGATCGCCGCTATGGCTTTTCTGTTTGTGTTCGTTGGCATTCAACATGTCGCTCAAGCCGACGAGACGAAAGCCGCTGTTGAGGACATGAAGGGAAAAGCGAACGCGAATGTTGAGAAGGCCAAGGGGGAAGCGAAAGCCCTCACAGAGGAGGCCAAAGGAAATAAAATGAGCGGTGAGATGGAACGGGCGAAGGGGAACACAAAAGCAGCCGGAGAGCGAATCAAAGGCGAGGCGAAAGAACTCAAAGCCAAGACCGAGTGAATCAGTTGAGAGTCTGTCTACGAATGCCCGGTGGAGAGGCGCCTCTCCACCGGGTGTTTCTATTGGAGGGGCTCTCGCGAAGAGAACACAGGTTGGAATGGCATTAGGATCACTTTTTTTCACGGACCTGCGCGCAGAGCCAGCATCACGTAGCTCGCCTCTTTCCTTCCGAAGTGAGCAATTGTGACCAGACTACACATGATGGAACCATTATCCTAACAATGAATCAACGGTTTGAGGCCACGTAGGACGCGTAGAGGACTGGGAGTAAGGAGTAAGTATGAACAGACTGCAACCAACATCGCGAACAAAAATAGGCACTGTCGTCGGACTCCTTCCTGACAAGAAAATTAAAAGGCCCGCGGCTGGATCACGAGCCACACCGTTCAATCCCCAGACCTTTCTTGCCAAAGTTGGTCAGGGCAAGACGACGTTGCAGGCCCCGAAGGAACAGCTGATTTTTTCGCAAGGGGATGCGGCCGATGCCGTGTTTTATATCCAGGCTGGCCGGGTGAAGCTCACCGTGTTCTCGCAGCAGGGCAAAGAAGCCGTCGTCGGGGTTTTGGAGCACGGAAGCTTCTTTGGTGAAGGCTGCCTCGTCGGGCAACGGGCATGCATGGCCACCGCCACCGCGCTGGACGCATCCTCGATCGTGCGCATTGAGAAGGCGGCCATGATCCGGGTGCTCCACAATGAGTCAAGTTTCTCCGAGCTGTTCACGGCCTATCTGCTGTCTCGCAATGCGCGTATCCAAGCGGACTTAGTTGATCATCTCTTTAATTCGTCCGAGAAGCGGCTGGCGCGAATCCTTCTACTGCTGGCCCAATATGGGAAAGAAGGCAAGCCGGAGCCGGTCATCCCGAAGATCAGCCAAGACACGCTAGCCAACATGGTCGGCACCACACGCTCCCGAGTGAGTTTCTTTCTGAATAAGTTCCGGAAGTTAGGCTTTATTCACTACAACGGCAGAATGGAAGTACACAGTTCACTCCTCAATATCGTCCTCAGCGACTAGTTCCCCTTCATGAAGCTTCGTTGATGTCGAGCAGGGGCACAGCCAAGTGGCACATAGGAGCTACTCTGACCATATTTTCATCCCATCAGGGGCGTGGCATTGACCCTGTAATGGGTCATCAAGTCCTTGCGAATTTATCACGGTAGTGGAGTGAAGATTGCGACCGTCAGGATGGATTCGATGGAGATGTAGTTCCTCGTATTGCAGATGAGCCTCGGGACGAAGCAGCGCCTCACGGCGGCAATCATGCAGGTAGTAGCAATGTAACACCAGGAGCTAGCCATGCAATCACATCTTGCTATATGGATCGCTGTTCTCGGAACGGCTACCGCAGTGACTGGATGCGTCTCGGTGAAGTCCCCCGGCGGGACGATGACGGTCGATCAATCGGACCATCATCGACTGAACAGTCCACCTGCGATTATAACCACGGTGGATGGCGTCACACTCGTGGGGCCTTCCGAATTCTCTCCCACTGAATCGGTGAAAAACACGATCACCGATGTCCTCTCGATCCTCGGGAATGATGCACTGAGGCAGCCGAGCCGGTTTGCAGAACGCCGCCAACAAATTGAGCAAGTCATCAGACAACGCGTCAACTTTTGGCAAATGGCCCAACACGCTCTGGGGTCTCCTTGGACGAGACTCAATGACACGGAGCGACAGGAATTTGTGAGCCTCTTCGTTGAGTTGATACGAGACACGGTGGCCAACAAGATCGACCAATATTACGACGAACAGGTTTTCTATCTCGATGAACAACGTGAGGGCAGCTGTGCCCAGGTCAGAACCAACTTGATTGGCCCGAAGATTGATACCTCATTAGGTTTCCGGTTAGAGAACCAGTCCGGCGAATGGCTCGTGTACGACGTGGTCATTGACGGCGCCAGCATCGTGAGGAACTACCGGACACAGTTTAGCCGAATTATCCGCGATAGCGCCTACGCGGGACTAGTGGAGAAGATGAAACAGAAGGCGCTCACCGTGAAATGGTTTGAAAAGACCGCGCCCACCATGGCGCTGTTGCCGATGGACAGATTCGACTCTCGATAAGTGAGGAGGCCAGTCA
>CAWGDV010000028.1:0-126379 GCA_963821465.1 uncultured Nitrospiraceae bacterium
TAGGGGATAAGACGCAGATTCGCGGGGTACCTGTCTGCCGCCGACCCACAGGTGAGTCGGATTGGGTCTTCTGCGCCTCCGCCGGGGCGCTGGTCCTGTCCAGCTTGCTCGCCGTGCTGATCGGCGGGCAACTTTCGTCGGTCGTCTCCCCGAAGGTCTTAAAGTTCGTGGCAGGAATCGGATTTGTGGTCATCGGAGGATGGCTGTTGTTCGAAGTCCGATCGTGGGGAACCGCGGTGGAGGACAAATCGTGAACCTCGCCTGGCTCAAAGAGTTTTTTGCGGCCTTCCTTCGCGCCCGCCGTTTCGCCCGGCACTTCCGCCGCCTCGCCCTGTTCGAAAGCTGGCCAGACCAAAGTCAGCCGCGAAGTGCCGCCGCCCTGGCGCACACGCTCATTGCCGCTGCCCAGCGATGCCGAGGACTGCTCCAGGCTGGGCTCGCATACCGATGGCCTGAGCGAGATCCATGCCGAGGCGGTGCGCGAGCGCGTCGGCCTCAACGAAGTCGAGCACGAGAAGCCGCTGCCCTGGTGGGTGCACCTGTGGCACTGCTACAAGAACCCGTTCAACCTGCTGCTGACCGTGCTGGCGGTCGTGTCCTATCTGACCGAGGACATGAAGGCCACCATCGTGATCGCGCGCATGGTGGTGCTCTCCACGCTGCTCCGCTTCTGGCAGGAAACCAAATCCAACCGGGCGGCCGACAAGCTGAAGGCGATGGTGAGCAACACCGCCACCGTCCTGCGCCGCGACGTTCCGAGGAGCCGCACCGGTCTTCGAGCAGCACTATGCGGCGCAGCTGCACGTCAAGCCCGCGCGCCGCGTCGAGGTGCCGATCAAGATGCTGGTGCCCGGCGACGTGATCGTGCTGTCGGCCGGCGACATGATCCCGGCCGATTGCCGCGTTCTGTCGCGCGCAGGATCTGTTCATGAGCCAGGCGGCGATGACCGGCGAATCGCTGCCGGTGGAGAAGTTCGCTCAGCAGCGCGAACCGAGCACGCGACCAATCCGCTGGAGCTGGACAACATCCTGTTCATGGGCACCAACGTGGTCTCCGGCTCGGCCACCGCCGTCGTGGTGGCCACGGGCAACCACACCTATTTCGGCGCGCTGGCCCAGCGCGTGACGGCCACCGACCGGGCACCGACCCAGTTCCAGGCCGGCGTCAACAGGTGGCCTGGCTGCTGATCCGCTTCATGTTCGTGATGGCGCCGCTGGTGTTGCTCATCAACGGCTTCACCAAGCACGACTGGCTGGAGGCGCTGCTGTTCGCGCTGTCCATCGCGGTCGGGCTGACGCCGGAAATGCTGCCGATGATCGTGACCTCGACGCTCGCCAAGGGGGCGGTGCTGCTGTCGCGCCGCAAGGTGATCGTCAAGCGGCTGGACGCGATCCAGAACTTCGGCGCGATGGACGTGCTGTGCACCGACAAGACCGGCACGCTCACCCAGGACAAGATCGTTCCTGGCGCGCCACACCGATGTCTGGGGCGAGCCGTCCGACGCGGTGCTGGAGTACGCCTATCTCAATAGCTACTACCAGACCGGCCTGAAGAACCTGCTCGACGTGGCGGTGCTGGAGCACGCCGAGGTGCACACGGAGCTTGAGGTGGCGACCGCATTCCGCCTGGTCGACGAGATCCCGTTCGACTTCCAGCGCCGGCGCATGTCGGTGGTCGTGGCCGAGCACGACGAGCACCACCTGCTGATCTGCAAGGGCGCGGTCGAGGAGATGCTCGCACGTCTGCACCCGGGTGCGCCACGGCGAGCGTCGACGAGCCGCTCACGCGACGAGCTGCTGGCGCGCATCCGCGAAGTCACGGCCGTCGCTCAACCAAGAAGGGCTGCGCGTCGTGGCCGTCGCGGTCAAGGAACTGCCGCCGGCCAAGACGGACTACCGCGTGCCCGACGAGGTCGATCTGACCCTGATCGGCTACGTCGCCTTCCTCGATCCGCCGAAGGAAAGCGCCGCGCCGGCGCTGAAGGCGCTGGCCGAACACGGCGTGACGGTGAAGGTGCTTACCGGCGACAACGAACTGGTGACCGCCAAGATCTGCAAGCGAGGTGGGCCTGGAGCCGAACGGCGTGCTGCTCGGCTCGGACGTGGAGCGCATGAACGACGCGGAACTGGCGCAAGGCGGTGGAGACGCACAACGTCTTCGCCAAGCTCACGCCCGCCCACAAGGAGCGCATCGTGCGAGCTGCTTGAAGGCCAACGGCCACGTGGTGGGCTTCATGGGCGACGGCATCAACGACGCTCCGGCGCTGCGCACGGCCGACATCGGCATCTCGGTGGATACCGCGGTGGACATCGCCAAGGAAGCGGCCGACATCATCCTGCTGGAGAAAAGCCTGATGGTGCTCGAGGAGGGTGTGCTCGAAGGCCGCAAGACCTTCGCCAACATGCTCAAGTACATCAAGATGACCGCCAGCTCGAACTTCGGCAACGTCTTCTCGGTGCTGGTGGCGAGCGCCTTCATTCCGTTCCTGCCGATGCTGCCGATGCACCTGCTGGTGCAGAACCTGCTCTACGACATCTCGCAGATCGCCATTCCGTTCGACAACGTCGACGAGGAACTGCTGCAGAAGCCGCAACGCTGGCAACCCGGGCGAGCATCGGCCGCTTCATGGTGTTCTTCGGGCCGATCAGCTCGATCTTCGACATCACTCACGTTACTGCGTGATGTGGTTCGTGTTCGCCGCCAACACGCCTGGAGCAGCAGACGCTGTTCCAGTCCGGCTGGTTCGTCGTGGGGCTGCTGACGCAGACGCTGATCGTGCACATGATCCGCACGCCGAAGATTCCGTTCATCCAGAGCCGTGCGGCGACGCCGCTGCTGGTGATGACCGGCGTCATCATGGCCGTGGGCATCTTCCTGCCGATGGGGCCGCTCGCCCACTACTTCAAGCTGCAGGCGCTGCCGCTGCTGTACTTCCTGTTCCTGCCGGTGATCCTGCTGGCCTACATGGGACTGACGCAGGCGATGAAAGGGCTCTACACCCGCCGCTTCGGCTGGCAGTGAGGAGTAGGCATGGAGGCGGGACAGAAGAGAAACTGCCGCACGCGCGGGGCGAGGACGGATCTGACTAGATTGCATCGGTTGATGAGGGCCAGGCCTGCCAAATCTCTGCTGCCTGCTGTTCACCGGTAAGGCGCTCCCGAAAAATCCCGTTCACATCAGGCCAGGCAGAAAACCTCCCCATCAAAGACCCCTAGGTCAGGGAGTCGTCGCCGGTAATGCGGCTGTTTGCGGAGATATGTTGCTTATAGAGGTCGGAGTCGGACAGACTTTGTAGATCGTTTCGCAAGTATGCTCATCGTCGGACGTAACCCCCTTCGGCTTTGTTTTCTTCGAGGAAGGTAATCACTTGCTCACGTGTGACCGCAGGGAATCTGTTGAGGAACTCGTCGATGACCTCCCCCTCCTTCCAAATACTCGATGAGCGTCTGCGCAGGCACCCGCGTCCCACGAAAAATGGGCGTGCCGCCTAGAATGTCAGGAGTTGAGGTAATGAGAGTTTGTTTTTCAGTAGCCATAACGAATCCTTTAGGTGGTCTGAATTCTAAGTCAGCAGGTTGGAGAAAACAATTTCATCGCAGCAGAGTATCGGCGGAAGACTCTGCCAGAGATCTGCTCATCCCGACACCTAGCGCGCTCAAAGGGAACTTCGATGGAGCCCGCCCTCACCAAGGAGGCCTCCATCATCACGGCTGACTCTTCGTGCGAGGACAAGTTCCGCAATGTTGGATTGCAAGACCCCCCTATCTGTCCCCGATCTTATCCTTGATCCTTTGATTGCCCGCGCACCGAGAAAGCGCCGAGAAGACTTGTATCGGCGATCAACTTTATCGCACCCCTACGAGCCGCATGGGCATGTCCACAACCTCAGCGATGAAGAGAACGCTCCTGGCCGGCGCGGTCGGCAATGTGCTGGAATGGTACGACTTTGCACTCTATGGATACTTCGCGCCCGTGTTCGCCACCTTGTTCTTTCCGTCCAATTCTCCCTCGGTATCGTTGATCTCCGCCTTTGGAGTCTTTGCCGTTGGCTTTCTCGCACGGCCCCTCGGAGCCATGCTGTTCGGCTATTGGGGCGATACGCTGGGACGACGCAATGCTTTGGCCTGGTCGATCCTTCTCATGGCTATTCCGACTTGCTTGGTGGGGCTTTTGCCGACGTACGACACCATCGGGGTGATCGCCCCCATAGCCCTGACGCTCTGCCGGTTTCTCCAAGGGTTGTCGGTCGGCGGAGAATTTACCGGGTCTGCCACGTTTCTCGTCGAGCATGCGTCCGCTTCGCAACGCGGCTATGTCGGGAGTTGGGCAGGCTTCAGTGCCCAGATTGGCGCACTGTTAGGATCCGGCGTGGGGGCGCTGGTCGCATCAAACCTTGCGGACGAAACACTCCATCAGTGGGGCTGGCGGATTCCCTTCATGATGGGCGGCCTCATTGCCGTGGTGGGGTGGTACGTAAGAACCAGCGTTCCGGAGTCGCCCGCCTTCGAAACCATTCGCCTGGCAGGAGGGCTCGCCTCTTCCCCCATCCGTGACGTGTTCACGACGCAGCGGCTTGCCGTGGCAAAACTCGCCGGCCTCGTGTGGCTGCACGGCGTGGCGTTTTACCTCCTGTACGTCTATCTGACGACCTATCTTGCGACGGTGACACAGGTTCCCCTCGCGACCGTACTCACTCTCAATACGGGTTGCATGGCGCTTCTGGCTCTGCTGATTCCCTTGACGGGCGCCTGGTCGGATCGGATCGGACAGGCTCCCCTGCTGATGACAGGAGCCTCGGGGATCGCGCTTCTGGCGTATCCGTCCTTTCTCTGGCTCACGAGCAATGACCTGCCCCGTATGATCGCGGCGCAAGTTCTCCTCACCCTGCTGGTCGCCTGCTATATGGGGCCGTTCTTTGCCGCTGTTGCCGAGCTGTTTCCCACACCGCAACGCTATACCGGCCTCTCGGTCGGCTACAACATCGGAGCAGCCTTGTTCGGCGGCACCGCCCCACTGATTGCCACACTCCTCATCGAATGGAGCGGCAACGTCTTGGCGCCCGCCTTCTACTTGAGCTTCTGCGCAACCGTGTCCCTCGCCATCATACTCACGCTTCGAAATAGAGGGTCGGCGCAGGCGGCCTCGGCGAAGCCAGGCTAGCCAAGAGGCTCGGATCAGCCTCGGCCCTGGGTGATAAAAAACGTCGCCGCGCGCGGGCGTGCGGTACAATCATCCAGACCATGTCTACATCCCGCGCAGGGCACCGGACTTATTCTCCCTCTCCAGACTGCTGCTGGCGACACTTG
Source organism: uncultured Nitrospiraceae bacterium (assembly GCA_963821465.1). Lineage (GTDB taxonomy): Bacteria > Nitrospirota > Nitrospiria > Nitrospirales > Nitrospiraceae > Palsa-1315. Next base: position 5,308 of record CAWGDV010000028.1, read on the forward strand.
CCTGGCTCTTCTGGCCAAACCTCACACAAGCGGTCGACTACGGCAACGAGGTCACCGTCCAGATCGAACCGCGTCAAGTCGTCGCCACCAGTCTGTTGAGCGGCCGTCGGGAGATCCCCCTCGACGCGCACGAAACCGTGATCGGCTCAGGTGCAAGCGGCATCAATGCCGTTGTCGTAACCTCGCGCCGGCTGCTGGGTTTTTCTAGCCGCACCCTCACTTGGAGCGAGACGGGATCGCGATCTCAATGAAAAGGTCCTCGAACGGCGGGTGTTGCCTACATTCAGCGTGGTGAGAACGGACAAGCATCTGTACGGATTTCGCGGGGCGAACGGAATCTGGCTCGACGAAGCCCTTGGGGTGCGAGAAACGGTCAAGCGGACCCAGACGACTGATTATGGGGCGGTGTTCGTCACGAACGAACGGCTCGTGGGATTTGCCTCTCTACTCGGCGACTTCTCTTCAAAGGCACTCGGCATCCACGAGCGCATCACGCGGCTGGACAATGAGAACGGCCTCGTCATCGTTACGACCAGCAGCCGCACGCTCGTGTTCGGAAGCCGCTTAAGCGGATGGGAAGAATTCGAGTGATGATTCGGCTGAATCAGCGCAGGCACAGGCATGTGGGAAGAACATGGCATCTGGTACGTTCCATCTGACAGAAACAAGCAGGTCAGCTCGGCAGCTGAGGCGTTGGGAGGAGCCTGCACGGAGGCCTCCCCATCCCTACGCACAAGACAAGCAGCTGTCAACCCAGTGCCGCCGCAACCCGCGTCTTGAGCGCAGGGAGTATTTTCGATTCAAACCACGGGTGCTTCTCGCTATACAGCAGCGTTGCCCGGCCTTGTCGAGCCCGATCGATCAACTGATCCACAATGGCGGGGACATGAGCGAGTTCGGCAGTATAGCGGCGGCGAAACTCGGTCCATCGAGCCGGATCATGATTGAACCATGTGCGCAGCGCCGCCGAAGGGGCGACGTCACGGAGCCACAGATCGACGGCAACCTTGGCCTTCGAGAGACCACGAGGCCACAGTCGGTCGATTAACACGCGAAACCCATCGGCGTCCGACTGTGGCTCATAGACTCGTTTGATCATGAGATCGATAGACGGAACTCCTGTGCCTTTGATCGTAGGCACCTGTGCGCGTGTGGGAGAATGGTATCCTGGTCGCACCAGGAACCAAAGCGTTGCCCAGGGTCCAGTATCACCGCGTGAGTTTGGTGGAGCCCGAGGAGTGGAGTCGCATGTTGGCCGCCGAGGCAAGTCGTACGCGTCAGTACGTTGAGCCTCTGAGCGCGGCGAGAACGCCGCACGGGGAAAGCGCGTCTCGACGCGCTGGGGTCGGGCGGTAAAAAGAGCGACGCTTTCAGCATTCTGCTAGATCTCCGCACTTGACTGTTCGTCCAGCCAGGCTTCGAACGCATCACGGAGCATGCGTTTATGGTGCGGTTCATACCCGGGGATGCCGGAGTAATCTTCCAACTCCAGCATCTTCTGAATCATGCTCATCGTATACGACGCACCCTGAGCCTCATGATCTTTGTGCCATACAGCAAGACGACTCTCACCCTCGCCTGCCATGGCTTCCTCGAAGACATGCCAATCACAATCTGGTGCATATCGAAGGTAGGCCATGGCGTTCCTCAAGAACGAAACCACTGCCATGCGCGGACGAAGCGTTCTACCAAAAAAACTAGACCCATTATCAACACACGTCGGCATACCGCCGCTAGCGTGAACCGGGCAGGGTGACGCTGGCCCCACTGTCTGGAATCTGGAGTGTGATAGAGAGGGCATGCCCATCGGAGTTGACCTGCGCAGCGATCTTATCGCCGGTTTTCAATCGCCCCCCAGCCACTCCTTCGATTTTCGTCTCAGCGGTCACATGCAAGCGCACTTCCCGGCCAGAGACCTCCTTCACGACTACCTCTTCGCCATCCCAATACAGCACGTCACCATTGACCACAGAGGGTGCAGTCGGCTGAGAACCCTCCAAGGCATCTGCGTGTGTGACTACTGCGAAGAGGAGAATGAGCGTAAGAAGAATTGGCATCATGAGCCCTCCTTCCATTTTCAGCCTATGGGATCCTGTGAACTACTGTCAATCGGGTTTCCCATTGCGAGGCAGGTTGACTCAGGAGCGATATCCGACAGGTCGCAGAAGGTCACGCCATGGTTCGGCATACACTGCTGCCTCCTTTCCCTTCCCCCTGGAGGATCGTTGACAGCCCATGCCATTACTGCAGTATGCTAGTCGTAAGAGGTGCGTCACGCATGACGAACCAGGGCATTCCCGTCACATCGCTCTCCGGCCCGCCGGTGTCTCGTTGGTTGGGATTCTTTCCTGAGTTTCGAGACGATAGCCTCGGCTTTCTGTTGCGCTGTCACGCCTATGGCGATGTCGTGAAGCTCCCGATGGGCCAGATGGCCGAGCTCCTCTTTCGCCATCAGATCTGGCCATGTACTTCCTCAATCATCCGGACGACGTCAAACACGTGCTGGTGACCAACCAACACAACTACGCGAAGACCCGAGTCCCGCCGGGCGAATCCCGCGTGTTTGGAAAAGGCGTGATCCATACGGAGGGCGACACCCATCACCACCAACGGCGGCTGTTTCTCCCCTTCTTCCATGGAGACCATGTGGCCTCATACGCCGGTCTGATTACCGAAAAAGCAGCCGCCCTCGCCACGAGCTGGCACAACGGCGCCACCGTCGACATCGGACGTGAGATGATACAGCTCACCCTGTCGGTTATGTGGCGCCTCCTCTTCGGGCGGGAGGTGAGTCCGACGCCCCGCAAGTCTTGGAGGCTATGATGTCCGGGCACCGCTTACTCTCGGAGCAGTATAGCTCCGTCCTCGCCTGGGTCATGCCCTTGTGGGTTCCGACGGCACAGCATCGAGAATTTTCTCGTGGCCAGGAGTTTGTGGATGCAAGAATCAAAAGTTTTATTCAAAGCCGTCGCGCGACACCTCACGAGAGCCAGGACATGCTCTCGCTCTTGCTCGCAGCCACCGATGAGGCAGGGCAGCCACTGAGCGACCAGGAGATTCGTGATGAGCTCTCCACCTTCCTGATAGCCGGCCATGACACAACAGCCACTGCGCTGACATGGATCTGGTTTCTCCTCTCCCAGTTCCCGACCGTGCGCGAACGCCTGGCCCATGAGTTAGAGACCGTGCTGGGCAACCGTCTCCCGACGGCAGCAGATGTACCTCGCTTGGTGTATACCAAAATGATCTGGGACGAGTCGCTTCGCCTCTACCCACCTGCTTGGTTATTACACGCACGTAAGAGCCGCGCTGAAGACAGACTGCCATCCGGTGTCCTCCTCCCGGCCGGTTCTCGGGTGTTCCTAAGCCCCTGGAGCATGCACCGAAACCCTCGGTGGTTTCCCGACCCCACCCGATTTGACCCAGACCGTTTCTCGCCGGAAGCAAAGCAGGCGCGGCCGGCCTTCAGCTACTTGCCGTTTGGCGGAGGTGGGCGTCGGTGTCTCGGAGAATCATTTGCGGAATTGGAAGGCCTGCTGGTGTTGGCGACACTGGCCTCGAAAGTCCGCCTCCGATTGGTAGACGGACCAACCATCCTTCCGGATCCTCTGATGACGTTGAAGCCGAATGTCCCTGTGCGCATGACCATTGAATCAGTCGGTACCCCCGAACGCCATCCCACGACAGCTTAGCCCGCATTATTCAGGCGAGTTCGTGACGAAACTTCCTAGACACCAGGCAAGACGGGCGCGCGGAGCCCCGAGGCGGGGCCCCGCCTCGTCTAGGAGTCCCGAAGGGGGCTGGCCCCCTTGGAGGAGTGGGCGAGGCAGGCTTCAGAGCCGAGCCTACGACGGGAGGGAGGCCTACGTGAAACAGTATATTGATGAGTTGGACACTGACAATTGGGGAGTCGCTGGAATGTCCGTGACGAAGTACCGGGCTCAGGAACATGGGACGGAGGGAAAATAACGCACAGACGAGGCGATCAGAAAAGCAGCATGTCCCCGTTTTCTGGTCATAATTTGGCCAGCACAGGTGTCGGTCTTATGGGAGAGAACCAAGCAAGCTTGGAAGAAATGTTTGCGTCAGATTCCAGAAAAACAGCTTGTCCGAATCGTGTCTTCGGCAATTATGGAGCCGTGGTCGTTTCAAACGCTTTGGCCACAAGTGTTTTCTCTTTCATCCGTTTCACCAGTCCTGCGTAACTGAGGTCGCGGATAATGCTGGTGAACTGCGCGTGATAATTGCCGACGATGCTGGCCCCATCAATGACCACGTCGTATACGAGCCAATTGCCGCGCTGGTTCGCTAACCGAAAATCGAGGAGCGTGTCCATCTTGTTGCCGACCAGCTTCGTTTTCACTTCGGCAAACCTCTCTTCGAGCTGTTCGGACAGATAGAGCACCTGCTCGCCCGTATACTCGTCGATTCTGCCGGCAAACGTGTCTCGAAGTAGTTGAACGAAGAGGCCGACAAATTCCTGCCGTTCGCTGTCCGCCAGGTCCATCCAGGGAGCGCCCAGGGCACGTTTGGCCATTTCTTCATAACTCACCCGATCCCTCACGACCTGCTCGACCTGTTGGCGCCGTTCCACGGCGCGGCCAGGTTGGTTCAACTCAGCATTGTCGAGGATTCGAACCACTTCGGTGATCGTGCTCTTCACGGATTCTGTCGGGGTCAGCTCAGCGGCAGCCGCACCAGTTCCGGTCAGCGCCAGTAATGCAACCAGACCAGTGATCGCAGTCCAACTCGAGCCGATACCGATACGTTGCCCGAACCCGATAGATTCCTGACTCACAGCGTTGTGAAATATCTGGCTCATGGGCTGGCCCTCCTCAATTTTGCCAACAAGGGAGTTGCCTCCCATCTATTGAGCAAGACCCATGCTGGACTAGCAAAATGAGAAAGCACCATAATTCGACAGGAAAAAGACCAAAGATGCCCGTGACATGAGTCGGTGGATAGGGATGGTCTAATGAAGAGAATGCCCGCCGGGCCACTGACGCACTGCGGCAGAATGACTAAAACGGAACCCACATGTAACCTAATTGACTCAGTTCTTGGAGGAATGAACTGGCACCCAAACGAGACAGAGAACGGTGGCGCGCTCGTCGGGAAAGTCGATGGAGATATCCCCTGCCAGAAAAGCATCCATCATCACCCCGGCGGGCAGCTAGCGGGGCGAGACTTCCGATTGAGTGACCTTTCTTTGTTCCACTTCTTGCACCGCAGCCAACCCCTCGATACTGTGCTGTGGACAGATGCCCCTAGCCCGCATTATTCATGAAGGTTCGTCGAGAAAGTGTGTAGACGCCAAACGAGACGGGCACTCGGAGAGGTGAAGTCCTGAGGCATACTCGTGCAGTGTGCCTCATGGCTGAACGACGAGACTGCCTATCGCAGCCGCGTATCCATGCTTACAGCAGAAGCTTCATGAGTCGTGCGGGCTAGTGCTTCGAGCTTTCAATTATTACGGACCGTGAAGGTAATCGTCTGACTCCCACCAGCGGCCCCGCCTCCCTCCATCGCGGCAAATGGTGTCGCGGTGAGTGTATGGCTGCCCGTACTCAGGCCGAATGGAATGTAATCACCAGCAGGACTATCTCCTGCCAGAGCGTAGGGAGCCACATTCTCCGTTTGAATGGATGACGTGTCATCGTAGTCAAAAATCACGCTTCCAGGTGACCCAGTGACCACAGCCCGGATGGATAGCTCAGGTGGAAGCTCGGACAGCACCAGCGTGTCTCCGTGGAGCACCGGACGGATGTCAGCGTTCGAGGCCGCATTGACGAGAGTAAAACCTGTCACGAATGCATTCGTGCTCGTTACCTCGACCGCACCCATGTCGCACACGCCCCCACCCTGTGGCCTGGGTACCCCTCGCTGATCTCGTACCTCGCAGCCATCTGCGGCAGGGGGTGGGAACTGGTAGCCCGCCTCGAGGACTGGACTATTCGCCGCCGGAAGATGCGTCTGCGTGGGGCCTCCATTGTTGGCCAATGGTCCCAGGAGAGGATCGACATTCAGCAGAAAGGTCGAGACAAAGGAAGGGATTGTGCACGCATTCGTGTCGCCGATAAGATTGTACTTACTGTCTCCGCTCAACTGTCCCACACAATCATTGGGGCCGATCCCGCCGTGATTCCCCGCAATGATACTGTTCTTCAGTACGGTCGTCTTTCCTGAAGAGATCTGAATGCCGCCGCCGCGGAAACTCGCCGCATTATTCCCCACCCCCGTGTTATTCGTGATGGTCACGTTATACAGCACGGCAAACCCATTCTGGGAGATGCCCCCGGTCCCCGCGTCCGGGGAGTGGGCGAGGTTGCCACTGACGGTCACATTGCGGAGGTTCATTTGCCCCTCATTGCGGACCCCTCCAGCCCGATTCGAATCGTTGTTGGCAATCGTCGAATCGTACACCCACAGCTCCCCCTTGTTCCAAATGCCACCGCCAAACGCACCCGTGGCCATATTATCGATGATGGCACTCCGCCGCATTCGAAGCGTTGCGCCACTATCGACCAGAAGTCCGCCTCCACCCGTAAAGGCCTCGTTCTGTCGAATAACTAGGTTATTAAATTCAGACGTACCTGCATCGATTCTGATTCCTCCCCCAGCCTGACTATTACCTCCTTGCACCGTGACGTGATTAAGCTCGAGGCCCTCGCTTTGGACGAAAAACACAATATTGGCATGGTTGCCGTCAATGATGGTGGTGGCGGCACCGGCACCCTGAATCTTGACGCCGTCCGTGATTGCGAGATGCCCTCCACCCGCTGCCACCGGAAGGGTGAGCTGATAGAGTCCGCTGGGGACTTCGATCGTGTCTTTCCACACTGAGGCATTCGATTCCATCACGGCAGCCCTGAGCGTGCAGAGGCCGCCCGGCGCTCCGGTCTCCGTACCAGGAGGGACCGCCCGCGCGCACGTGCGATCACCTGGATTCGCATCCGGCGCATCCGCCAGACTATTGACTCGATACGTCATGCATCCGCTCGTGGCCAGCGACAGAAGAACGACCAGTGGTGTCGCAACCCGGCCGAGGGACCATTGCGATTGTATAGTCAGCAAGAATGGGTTCATCAGCAACCTCCCAAGGAAACGCACAAAGGCGATATCGGGAATGCTTCCACACCGCACACAGCGAATGAGCAAAATGTGTACCGCCCGCTCAGGATCATAAAGCCTTGAGGTTTTCTGCACACCTAACATGAAAAAAGTTTGAACACAGTCATGGCGGTGTATCAGAAAGGGTTACAATGCGTATCGTTATCAATCCACTATCATCACCATAGCGTAATCCAGCACGATCGCGGCGATAAGAAATGTAGAAGGTCTTCGTTTCTGCTCTTCGAGAACCTACCAAGCAGTCTCTCAGGTTTTATCTTCGATGGAGTCATACCCAGCTCTCTCCAGTGCCCGCTGGACAGCCGGCATCACGGCGGGGCTATCGGAGCAGGGCAGTACAGCCAGCTCCGGTGCAGCCTGAAGTTTGGCCAGTAGCTGTGCCGCTTCTGAGCCGGCCAGCTCGTCGCAGGTTTCATACAAGCCCCCCGGACCTTCTTCTATTGTATTGTGGACCTTGAGAACGGCACGAAGCTTCGCAATGATGGCAGCCGTGGGAGGCGGCATGAGCAATGAAGCGATGGCCCCATGATCGAGCCGGAGCTTGGATGCGATGGGGAGTGGCTCCCCATCTCGGAGTCGCTGGGCGGCAGGCAGGAGAATCTTTTCCTCCATGCCGATGTGGCGAAGAAGCCCGGCTCGAAATTGATCATACGTTCCCTGATCGACAGAGCCGACCTGCGCCACAGCCGATTGCAACAGCGCTTCCAGCCGCCCGTGGTCTTTCACAAGGAAATCCGTGATAGGCCCGGCCTTTTCCTTCTCTCCCGGTTTCATCCAATGCCTCCGATTGCGCCTTAGACAGAATTGCCATCGCCGCACGCGGACGAGGCGATAGGAATTTTCTGCAGCTTACACCCGCTGCTAGGAAATCCGGCGATAGACATCCCTTCGATGCCGGACATACTACACGAGAATGTGCCGGGCCTCCGGATCTACCTCATATACAATGCGGTAATCTCCGACCCGCAAGCGATACAACCGCTCGGCGCCTTGTAACTTTGTCGATTGGACTGGAAACGGATCGGACGGCAACCGATCCATCCGTGCGATGATGCGGGCCACTAACGCATGCGGGATTGACTGAAGGTCCTTTTCGACAGACGGTCTGTAGCTGAGACTACAGGAGGCCACGCTTGTGAAGTCGCTTCTTCATGTCATCAGCAGTAACCGGCTTCTCATCGCGGCGTTCAGCGACCACGGCAAGATCATGCAGGTCTTCCATCAAGCGTGAGTACCGCTTGAGAGAGAGCACCACCCCAGTCCTCTTGCCCTGGCGATTGGTCACATACCGCCCTCTAAGGGAACCCGTCTTTACAGATCGTTTTGCAAGCATGCTCATCGTCGGACGTAATCCCCTTCGGCTTTGTGGTCTTCGAGGAAGGCGATTACTTGTTCACGCGAGACAGTGGGAAACCCGTCGAGGAACTCGTCGATGGTCTGCCCCCCCTCCAGATACTCGATGAGAGTCTGCACCGGCACCCGCGTCCCGCGAAAAACCGGCGTCCCGCCAAGAATGTCTGGGGTGGAGGTGATGAGAGATTGTTTCGCAGTCGCCATAACGCATCCTGTGGGTGAGAGAGATTCTATTCCAGCCGATAAGAGAATGCAATTTCATCGCTGCGGAGAACCGGCGGAAGACATTACCAGTGGCTCACTCATCCCAACACGTGGTGCACTCGGAGGAGAAATCGCTAAAGGCCAAGTCGGACGAGGCGAAATGGCACCTTTTTCTCTTCCCGACCTCCTGGCTACCTCCACTCACCGGAGTGGCGGACGTGCGTCGCTAACTCAGTCCAATGCCGAAGACTTTGGCGGCTTTTTTCACATCCCCGGGCTTAACCCACAGGATGGCGCCGAAGCGTCCCTGGCCGGCACAGAGGCCGGTCACCGCGATCAAGTTGATCTTGGCTGACCCCAGTCGCTCGGTCAGATCGGCCAGCGCTCCCGGGCGATCATCGCCGTCTACCAGCAGGCACATCTTCGGTCCCTGAACTTTCAACTCATGCATCCTCGCGATGTTCTTAAACGCAGTGGGATCTTCCGGCACCACATCCACCTGTGTGCGGCGACTCCGTGGAAAGGCATGCACGGCAAGCAGATTCACTCCAGCATCACGCAGTGGGGCAAGCGCATCGGCTAATGTCCCGGGTTTATCCGCAATCTGCACCTTGAAATACTGAGCAGTTCGAATCACATCAGCCATCATACCCTCCTCTCCCCGCCCGAATAGCGGGTATCATCAGACAAGAAATGCTTCGCGGGAAAATTAATATGTGCTGGAATCATCATCACGTGGACTGACCTCCACAGAAGTCGCGCAATGATGGGATAGAAGTTGAGTCCGTATAGCCTAGGCGAACTAACCAGGCGGAATGCAATCGGTAAAGTCCACTTTCAGGTACAGAGTGCAGCTTCTGACGGTCTTTCCTAAAGAAGGTCCCGTGACCGATGAGTATGAGCGGAGAAAGCGGCATGTGCACTACAGGGCCTCCGCTTTGGCGTAGAGACGAGTCGGCGCTTCTGGAAAATACAGAAAGAGTGCAGGACAGAGCCAGCCCTCCCCGTTGTCGTCCCACCGGTACCACACGCCCTCGTATTCTTCACGAACCTTCTCCAGCTTGACCTGATAGCCAGGGAACGGCTCTGAGGCAAACAAGAGCCGAAACCCCTTTTCCGAGTTGGGTATATTTTCGACCATGGTGTCAATCATCTCGGGAATGCCGGACACGAACGGCTCTTGTGAGAGTCCCACTCGTGGATCGTCAAAGACCCAGGTAGAAGCGTGCCGGTACGGCACAATGACATGAATGACATTAGCCACAGAGATACCACTGCGTTCGTATTGCCATGAGTCTCATGAGTCGTGCCATCATCCTACCAGCGCCGCATCGGTGTGGATGATGTGCGCCCGAGGCGAACGAGACGATCAAAAAAGACTCCCGACCCCTTTCTTTCGACCTTCGCGTATGTCCAACTTGATACCAGGCGGGAAATGTTTGCGGCATAGAAAATAACCAAGGCTTCCGGCCACCTGGACTTTGGCATCGCTTCTTCTGCCTGCTTCAAGTCTTTTACAGCTGCCTCCTTGGCCGGAGTGTCGGGCAGTTTGCCGGCCCATTCCCGCAAGACCTTAGAAGCTTTCTCATACCCGGTGAATGCGGTAGACAACACTTGCAGACCTGTTAAAGGTTCCATCGTGTAGGCCCTCCCTTCATGGATGGCCTACGGAGTTTTTCGCACGAAGTCAAGTGCGAGTGTGGGACAAGATATGGGGGCAGCTCAGAATATCCTCTTTTTCTTCGTTCCTGATAAAAACCATGTCACGCATATGACCGTAACTCCGGCACTACCGAGCGTAAATCCATGGTTTATAGAAATTCCAAAATGCGTTGTTAAGAACTGGGTCACTGACCATTAGCCTGTATGTGCAACCAGTACTCTGTTCAACTAACCGGAGAGTTCCGTTTCCCTCGCGTTGAAGTGTCAATTGTAATCGGTTGGTCAGAATATTTTTCATAACATGAGCACATTCCGTCAAAGTCCGAACAACAAGAACTCCGTTAGCCACTCCTGTGTTTAAGTCAACTTGAATGCCAAGTGGATGCCTGTCACGTAAGAGACTAGCTTTGCGTTCAAACTGGATCTCATCCAACCTGAGCAACTTATCTGCCAGTTGATCACCAATCCATTGCTTACTCTCCTCCCATTTCCCCATCAGGCTCTTTGCATGACGCTCAATCAATTTAGTCCTGTAATAATCGTCCTCGGAAGATCCGTGAACTGCACTATGAATTTTCGCCACGTCACGACACAGGCCTCGATAAACTGATTCGTTACCTTTGATTTGTGGCACATAGACAATAACCGGCTTACCTTGGGCTAAAGTGACGGCCAATTCAGAGTCCTTCCCTAAGGTTTCGGTTGTCTGCGCACAATAGACCGTGCATTTGGCTCGGCGAAGCATTAAGCTTTCGACTAGTCCCTTTTCGATCCGATCCTCACAAAATGATTGTGTTGGATCAAAATATCTGAGCTTTAAATCTGCCAACTCTGGCTTCCCGAAAAGTCGCTTGGTAACAGTTCCGACGAAATAGAAATCCTCGACATCTCTCATCGAAGTGGCAACGTACACATCCATTTCATCACTACAGAGATATACATGAAGATTATCCACCCCTATCTTTCTCACGTCCTTCAGTCGGTCTTTTCTGACTTGATCATGCCCATTTTCAATGGCCTCTCCAGTCAAGTGCCCAAGGTAGTAAGTTTCCGCTGGTTCAATTGCACTTATCGAACGTAACGGGACCGGGCGTGACCTGTATACTTTCTCTTCGATAGGATTCAGGTCTTGCATTTCTTGATCTAGCTGACCCATGTTCATCTTGCATAGCGTCTTATAACCGAACTTAATATTTCCGTATTTCAGCAAAGCCGCTTTTTCAAATTCATCAATGCCACGTTCAAACTCCTCTCGAGTCACTCCCTCGACTGTGGCACTGCCTGAAGAAAAGAACCGGGCGAAGAAATCATCGGTTACAGTCTCGTAAGCAAAAGCAAGAAGGATTTCGTTCAACTGACTTACGCCAATCTTGTGTTGCGTCCAAAAATCAGCCGCTGCGACCTCGTCCAAAAAGCACTTCTCAACAGGACTCTCATGCCCAGTTAGTCTGGCCACTAGTTTTCTCATATGAATGCCTCGCAACAACAACGAATGACTGCGTCAAATGAAATGGGGATATTCTACTTTTCAGGTAGTTGTGATGATGCTTTAGCGAGAGGCTACGACTCGCTGGCGGTAGGTGTCAACTCGCGAAATGGTGAAATGCATGTATTTGCGGGGCTTCGCGGCAGACGACTTCTTCTACAGGCGGGTAGCCCAACTGCCCTTCCCTGTGCGCATCCAACGAAGGTCATCCGATTTTCCCCACTTTGCCCTAAGGGGAGCAGCCGGACTGTCCTTCACTGCGCGCATCAAATACAAATGGCCCCTCCAAGCTCGCTCGTTATCTCTCAGGGATGGGGGCTGATTGATCTTCCACTGCGCGCGTCCAACGAGGGCCTTCTGAGGCCGCGCGTTGCGCGAGCACAGAAGATCAACAGCCTCCATCCCCTCCCCTTTAATTCGAGATCACCCTCGGTGCCTGTAACCGACTGATACAGTCTTGCCAGAGTGTGGCCGGATCTTTGTCAAACATACCGATCGAATCTGGCGGCAAGACCCCCCACGCCCCCAGAAGCATCTCAGATTCCAGCTGCCTCGGAGCCCATGCAGCAAATCCGGCAAACGCCCGGAAGGTTTCGGTCGGTTTGGCCTGTGTCCTGATATGTTCTAGAACATTTTGTGTGCGCCCCATCGGGCTCGTGAATCGAAAAGATCCATTGAGTCTCGATGGGTTCGAAGGGCCCGGCGCCGATTTCCCGGAAAGATACAAGCCCTACCTTCATGACGCGAACACGATTGTGACCAGCCCGCACAAGTAGCTCTCGATGTTCAGCTTAGAAATGGAGAGAAAGCATCCCAAGATACGTTAGTATGAGTGCAAGCCACCAAGGAGGTGCATCATGAGTAACGGAAAAGTTTACAGAGGCAGCTGCTTTTGCGGCGCAGTTCAGTTCACGGTCAGCGGTGAGCCAGCCGCAATGGGGTATTGCCATTGTGAGTCCTGTCGAAGCTGGTCGGCGGCGCCTGTCAACGCCTTCACTTTATGGAAACCCGAAGCGGTACAGCTCACGCAGGGAGCAGACAACATCGGCACTTACAACAAGACACCGCTCAGTTATCGCAAATGGTGCAAGACGTGTGGAGGCCACATCTTCACCGAGCATCCCAGCTGGGGACTCACCGACGTCTATGCGGCAGTCATTCCGGACTTTCCGTACCACGCCGGCATCCATGTCAACTATGAAGAGACGAAGCTGCGAATGAAGGACGGGTTGCCGAAGATGAAGAGACATCCCGAAGGAAATGGGTGGCTCGGGCGTCAGCATGGCCGAATAATACATTCGGCGCCTCAAGCTCCACGATTGGAGTGAAGCGGGGATAGGCTACTTATTGCTAGCGATCATGCCGACTTCTTCAGAAACAACTTCGGTATTTAAGGGGAGTTAGAGAATCAACAACCCACTGATACTCAACCGTCCGGAAGAAAGAGAAGCGGCCAGACTGTCCCTCATTGCGCGTGTCGAACGACCACGGTCCTTCTACCTTCTCCCTTGAGGGCGGACTAGATTGATCTCCCACTGCGCGAAACTTTTTGACCCGCCCACCCACTGGCAGACATTTTTAACCCGCCACACCCCCGATTGCTTCGCAATCGATTTCCCGGGACGTGCCATTTGCCCGGGCGAGGGTCTTCTCGAGACCGTGTGGCACGAGCACAGGAGACCATCAGGCTCCATCCCCTCCTCTGTTCCAAACATCTACTAAAGGGAACGGTCAAGGTTGCCCTTGACTGCGCGCATCGAGCGACCACGCTCTTCCATCTGCTCCCTTGAGGGTGGGCTAGATTGGTCTCCCACTGCGCGTGTCCAACGAGGGTCTTCTGAGACCGCGCGTTGCACGAGCACAGAAGATCATCAGGCTCCATCCCCTCCTCTGTTCTGCGAGCAAGAAGGGCACCTGGCCGCTCCCTCCCCCCTTCCACGCTCGCTCGTTACACTCTTCAAAGGGCGGCCTGGTTGATCCTCGATTGCGCGCGTCGAACGAGCACATTCTGATCGTGCGCGTTCCGCGAGCAGGAGGACGACCAGGCTGCCCATCTATCCTTCCAAGCGCGATTATCCCCTACTCAACTTTTTAGTTTGAGCATGGCATACTCCAGCCGACACCAGTGGAGACACGGCCGCGACCACTCAGCACTGCTGCATCGCATGACGGCCCCACAATTCGCTCGACCAAACATGACCTCATCTGAATACAACACGCGCTGTACCCATACGGTTGCCGTCTACGATTAGACTGAGGGACACATGGGTGACACTCATCAGGAAAACACCGCTGATCCAAGCTTGAATAGATGGTACAAAAACCCCGTATATGTTGTTGGTGGATGTGTCGCGTTTGTCATCTTCGCGCTCGTTGTCGCTTTCGCGATTCAATCACTGATGCTGAAGCGCGCGCATCAAATGGCCGAGCGTGCCTGGGTGAGGGTTCAGGGCGCGACGATTATTGGCCCCCTCATCCAGCATAATGTCCCAAGAGCGACCATACTCTTTCAAAATACCGGGCGCTCTCCTGCACTGACGACGAACATACGTCTGGTGATGACCGTATGGACCTCGAACAAGCTCCCTGACTGGGAAATGCCTCCGAAACTGACGACTGATGCTGAAAGCGTTGGGGTCATTGGTCCAGGATCTGTTGTGAGCCAGCCCCTTTCCTTGATGACACCCCTGACCGATGAGCAAGGTATGTATTTGGAGCGCAAAGACTGGTTCATTGTGATACTTGGAGTCGTGTCGTACTCCGATATTTTTGACAATCTGCATGAGACCAAACTTTGCCTCATATGGCGAGATACCTCCAACGAACGCCTGAGTCCCTGTGAGAAATGGAATGACGCAGATTAATGCGGCTGCCAACACCGCACAGAGCAAGCCTTTGAATCGCGCGCGTACTGAGGCGTCATGTTCGGGATACTCGCCCTTCAGCGCTTCGTGGAATGGCACCCGTGCTGGTCCCACTGAGGCCGTCGAGCGAGGGTACAGATCGTCCCTTTAACAGGCTGCGGAAAACTCGGTTTATACATAAAGCACCGTTGAAGTATTACAGGTGGAACTAAGGCCCCAATAATCACAGGATGTTCAAAAAGGCCGTCCAGCAAGGCCGCAGCGAGCGAAGAGGCGAGGCGTACGCTTCGGTACGTTGAGCCTCTGAGCGATGCGAGAACGATGCTGGCGGACTTTTTCAGCATCCTGTTAAGCTTGATCGTTCTCTCTTCAGGGATGGGAGCTGATTGATTTTCCACTGCGCGCGTCTCATTGGCAGGCCAAGGCTTAGGTCGAGGTTGCGGGGGGAAAAGACACCGAGGCATGATTGGTCACTGCTCAACCTCAGCCTCAACCTTAACCTGTGGAACGACCGCGCGTTGCGCGAGCACAGAAGATCAACAGCCTCCATCCCCTCTTCCTTTAATTCGAGATCACCCTGGGCGCCTGGAGGCGACTGATACAATCCTGCCAGAGTACGGCCGGATCTCTGTCAAACATACCGATCGGATCCGCTGGCAAGACCCCCCACGCCCCCTGAAGCATCTCAGCTTCCAACTGCCGCGGAGCCCATGCGGCAAATCCGGCAAACGCCCGAAAGGCTTCGGTCGACTTGGCCTGTGTAATGATGCGTTCCAAGACGCGAGCTGTTCCCCCCACATACACCCCATCGAAGACCGATCTCGCATCGGCTGGAGGCTCCTTGAGCCGGAACAGCAGGAGAAGGCGGGATTGTTCTACCGGCCCACCAGAAAACAGCCGGTAGGTGGTCCCCTTGAGCACGGTGATCTCCGGCAACGCGTCGGACAAGAGGACCCTCGTGGAGCGATTCAGAATGAGCCCGAGTGTTCCATTAGGCCCATGCTCCACGATAAGCACGACGGCTTGGCGGAAATTTGGATCTTCCAGCGACGGGCTGGCTACTAAGAGCACACCTTTCTTGATTGACAACGGCGCGAATTCGGGCCCCGCCAGCGCGGGTACCGCATGCAGGACGGTCAGGAGTCCTCCGAGCAAGAAGATCGCCATGACTTTCCATGCAGCAGTGGAACTCCATGCGCGCTGGCAATCAGACGGAAGCAACATGAGGGAACTTCCAGATGATGGTGAGCTGGCTTCCATAGGACGAGGGGAAAAAACTGTGACACCTGTCTCTCTCCCAAAAGGGCGGCCCGGCTGGTCTCCACTGCGCGCGTTCAACACATTCTTCTGACCGATCTTTGTATAACCTCTCTCTAGAGAGTGGCCAGGCTATCCTTCACTGCGCGCATCGGACGAGCACAGCTTCATGGTGCGCGTTCTGCGAGCAAGAAGGATGGCCTGCTATTCCCGCCTATCCCTTCCAAGCTTGCTCGCTTCTCCCTCAGGGGGTGGTCTGAATCTATCCCTCAACTGCGCGCATCGACCGACCACCGCCATACAAATGCTCGCTCCAAGCTCGCTCGGTATCTTTTCAGGGATGGGGGCTGATTGAGCTTCTACTGCGCGCGTCCAACGAGGGGAGTCCGCGACCGCGCGTTGCGCGAGCACAGAAGATCATCAGGCTCCATCCCCTCCCACTCAAGCTGGTGGTTTCTGTGCTGGTCCGCTAGCACAAGGAACCTTAAACGACGGTTCCGACAAGAGATGTTTGTCGTCGAGCATCTGCATGATGACCTTGGCGGCTTGGAAGAGATCGTTCTGTTCTCCATCGGCAAGCCAGAACTTCGTCTTAATTCGGGTCACACGTTCGGCCAAATCCTCATTCGCTTCGGATACTTCGGCATAGGCCAGGTGCCGAAGTGAGATATGGCGGACTTCGCAGCCACATTGCCGGAGATCGTTCACCGGGAGCCGGCCCCTCGGATCCCGATCCTGCTTCTCGACCGGAATGCCCATTCTCTCGAGCAGGGAGCGGCGGGATTCGATCAACATGGCATCCGTGGCATCGAGCGCGTTGGTGTCGACGAAATAGTCGATGGCGGACCGACTGGACTGCTTCGAGTCGAGCTCGGTATGGTCGCTCGATGGCGTGGCGTCGATGACGAATATGACACATCCCTTGGGAAACAGCCGATCGAGCGTGGTGCCTAACACGTTCCGATTCATATATTGGATGATCGCCTGCACACCCAGATTATCGATGGGCCCACCGTCATAGAGATGCAGGTACTGCGTCGGCTCCATATACCACTGCAGGGTCACGTCCTGGAATGCGCCGGGAAATGCGGACGACGCATTCACGGCATTGGCGACGGGATAGGGAGCGAGCACAGAATGGAGCGCGGCGAAGCGTTCATCCGTAAACGTGAACCGGGTGTGATCGTTATGGACGGTCGAGTTGATTAAGATTTTCGGATGGGGCTGAAGGTCGGCAAAGGTGGCGTCGTGGTATAGCTGGTTGTTGAAGACTTGCACCATAATATCCGAGCGGGTGAAGTCGGAGAGCCAATAGCGAAAGATGTTCTGCGGCAGAAACCACCGGCGAATCCAACTACTCTGAAAATCGTAGCCCAATGCCTCGCGGACCGCCGGCTCGGTAAATGCCCCGGCCTTGTCTCCGAGTCCGTAGTACACGGCTGGGAGTGTTCCACCGGACACGCCTGAAATCACATCCACTTGCTCCAGCAAACCCCTCTGTCGGAGTTCCAGCATGACAGCAGCGCCGAAGTTGGCCGCTCGACTCCCGCCGCCAGAGATAGCCAGCGCGACAAACCGGTCGTCCTTTGATTCGAGTTCGGTCAACTTCCATGAGCCGGCTGTGTCGGGCACCGGTTTGCCGGCGGGCCACTGCTGATTCCATCCTGACCGCCAGTGACCCGGCAGAATAGAGCATCCGCCAAGCACGAAGAGCAGGCACACAACCAACGTGATGGCATGGGCTCGCGCTGCCCAGCGGCCTAGAGCCGAGTCGGGTAGAGGAAGCATTTTAATGTCATGCCGGTCAAACAATAACAAGGATGCCTCTTAGGCAAACTAATTGTAAGTGGCATGGGGAAAACTCGCAACAGAAATTGCACGGGGCAAGCGAGGACATGCATGTATTTCCTGTGGGCGGGTCTGGCGGTCTCAACGATTCGAGGACGGGTTGGTGGCACTTGGAACGGCCTGGCTTGGACCGGGAGCCGCGGCAATAGATGGGACGTTTCCGCGACCGGTAGCGAGATCGACCAAGAAATCGTTGATCGAACGCGGGAAATAATCCCGAGGACGGAAAAATTGTCAGGAACCATTATTGCCACCCGTGTATGGGCTTGATTCAGGACGTGGTGCATCAGGAATTCAGCGAGAAAGCTGGTGTGATCTCCACTGCTCGTATCTTTCTCACCCGCCCTATCCTCCGATTGCTTCGCAATCGATTTCCCAGGACGTGCCATTAGCCCGGGCGAGGGCCTTCCGATTTTCCCCACTTTGCCCTAAGGGGGCAGCCTGGATTGGTCCCCAACTGCGCACGTCGAACGACCACAGCTTTATCGTGAGGGTTCCGTGAGCAAGGAAGACTAACCAGGCTACCCCGCTCTCAATCTTCCTTTTCTTCCACTCCCCAGCTTGTGAGCACCACCTCCCCGCCCTTCGCTGCGCGAAGATGTTCCGCAACCCGCCAGCTGATCAACGCCTTTCCCATTTTCTCAGGCGCATATTCTTCGAGAAATTCGGTCGAGACGACCGCATCACGCGGCCCACCGACATCGTCGGTTTCGACCCGAAACACCTGCGCCATTCTGCCGGCATCGTACGAATCACGAATGGAGGCGCCGGGAAACTGTTCCTGGAAATACCCCCGCACGGCCGTCAGCTTCTCCAGTTCCTCTTCTGTATTGGTATCCGATCCCCACGCCATGGCCTGACCTCCTTTGTACTCTGCTGATCACCATCTTGACTGCGCGTATCGAGGCCCACATTCCTATGTTTCCTTCCCGCTACCGCTGTATCTTCGTTTGAATCGGAAGAACGCATTCTACTTTTTCAGAGCTGATCCGGTCCATGGTTACCTGCGCACAGCTTTCTCACCCACCCACACACTGACAGACACTTTTACCTGCCTCACCTCCGATTGCTTCGCAATCGGTTTCCCAGGACGTGCATCGTACTATAGACATGCTTCCTCCAAGTTCGCTCGTTATCTCTCAGGGATGGAGGCTGATTGATCTTCCACTGCGCGCGTCCAACGAGGGCCTTCGGAGGCCGCGCGTTGCGCGAGCACAGAAGATCATCAGGCTCCATCCCCCTCCTTGTTCCGCGAGCAGGAGGACGACCAGACTGCCCAGCTCCCTCTTCCGATCTCGCTCGTTCCCCCCAGGATGCTTTCGGGCAACGCGCACTTTACCGGAGGAGCGAGGCATCCGCCGAGGCTTGACCGGGAAGGAAAGCTGGAACTGACCAAAGCCCCACGGTCTCGAGACCGTGGCTGCGGGAATTTCAGAAGGCTTCCGCCCGGTGAAGCCCGGGCGGATCGCTCGGGGAGGTATGTGCGCGTAGGCCAAAGGCATACCTCCCTCGCACTACCAAGCGCCTCCGCCGAAAGAGGCGGCGCGCGCGCAGGCTTACCCTCAAAACCCTCCGGCGTTTCGTCTGCGCGCGTTGGCACACGTTCCGTGCAGCCAGAAAGGCCGTGCTCGCCTCGCCACCGACTGCTCGTATCGTCGTGATTCTGGCGACGATCCTCCTGTGCTGGCTCGGCGTCAATTGGGCCTATCACGCCTTCAACAAGCCGACCGAAGTCTTCTTTCCCTTGAAGCACTCACTCGACAAGCACCCAGCCGAGACATGGAAACAGTACGGATCGCTCTTCCGCAAGCATGCGACATCCGTCATGACGCCCGAGTTGCTGGCTGCGCTAGCTCAAGTGGAGGGCGGAGGGAATCCGGTGGCGCGGACCTACTGGCGGTGGCGTCTGACGTGGAATCCCTTGGAGCTGTACCAACCAGCGTCGAGCGCGGTCGGCATGTACCAGATTACAGACGGGACCTTCCAGGAAGCGACACGTTACTGCATTCATAACCATAAGGTGCTCGAGGACGGCCCGTGGCACGACCCGAATTCCTGTTGGTTTAACAGCCTCTACAGCCGCGTCGTGCCGAGCCATGCCATCCAATTGACTTCGGCGCTGTTGGATCGACGCATCGCGAGTGCGATAGGGCCGCGACAGAACGGCACGGTCACGCTCCGGCAGAAGCACAATCTGGCCGCTGTGATCCACCTCTGCGGAGCTGGAGCCAGCCACGCCTATGCTGCGCGCGGCTTCCAGCTGACCCATCACCAACGATGCGGCGACCACGACGTGCGAGACTATCTCGCACGAGTCAACGCAATGACTTACCAGTTTGCCAGACTGGCGGCCAGCTGAGTGATGGGGCCAGGAAATGATAAGGACTGAGTGCTAAGGCATTACAGGTGCCGCCACTTCACACCCAGGGTTGCGAATCCACAATTGCAGCAGATAGAAGATCCTGCCAGGCTTTGATATCCTCGCATCCACGAGGTGAAGAGCACAGCTTGGAGTACCGTTTATGATTCAGATCAGGCCAGCGACCGAAGCTGATTTCCCTGCCTTACTTCACGTACAGCAAGCCGCGTTCGGCGAATACACCAACATCTATACCGTGAGCGGATGGACCACGGAAACGCTCGAGAGCCTCAGGGAAGATGCCAAGGAGAAACACATCTTCGTGGCGGAGACGGAGGGAGTGGTGGTGGTGGGATCGGTGCGGTTTTGGACCGTGGCGGGGGTGTGCATTATCCGCCTGTTATCTGTGGATCCCTCCCATCAGGGCCATGGCGTGGGGAAAGCACTGCTACGAGAAATCGAACGGGTCGCGACCGATGCCCATAAGCTTTATGCCTGCACCATGCTGCGTACGGCCAGGAACATTCATTTGTTCTTACGCCTCGGCTACAAAGCGGAAACGATTCTCCCCGATCACTACGACCACCTGGATCTCATCTGTTTCGCCAAATACCGCTGAAAGCCAAGAGCTGATGGCATCCGGGAAAGGCGAGAGGGTCGGAGCAAGGGGCTGGGGACAAGAGCGTATGGTTTATGTCACAAGACAAGAACCGATAGCTGAGGTACCTGCCTGGTTATGGCCCCGCTCGACCCGGTCAAACAAGGACGCGCACCAGAACCCATACCACGGATGGTCTTCGAGAAAACAGATGAAGATATTGGGGTCGAGGCCGATTCGTTCGCGTTCCGTGGAGGACCTTGCGCGGGAAAGCCTCCTGCCACGACTAGCGTTCTCGCTTCAGATAGCCGGAAGAGTAGGTGCCCTTCTCAAGCTCCTGCAGCACGCATACATTCCGTTTGGGCTTCGGCAACACAAGCGTGAGGTGACCCTTCACAACGACCAATAATTGGTTCAAGTGCAACATATCGCCGCGACATAGCCAGAGCCGCTCGGTCCTACGATATCGCATCTTGATTTGCAGGTTGGTTCCGATCCCGTCAGAAGGTCCCCTCACTGCCCCAGGATAGTAATCTCACCCCTCTCCGCGTCCAGACTGACTCGATCTCCCTCCTTAAGCCTGGCGAGAATGCCCGGTACATTTGCAACTGCCGGCAATCCATATTCGCGGGCAATGATGGCTCCGTGCGAGAGTGTCCCTCCCATCTCGGCGACCAGCCCCGCTGCCACGCCGAACAACGGCGCGATGCCGGGGTCGATGACCGAGACCACGAGAATGTCGCCGCGACAGACTCGGCCCCAATCCTCCATCGATCGGACCAAACGAACCGGGCCCACGACCTGCCCCGCACTGATAGGAATACCGTGGAAGATCCCCTCTGAAGCCACAACGGACGATGCGTTGGTACCTCGGACCACATCGTTCCAATCTTGAATCGTGTCTGGAACGGTGATCGTGGCGTTACAATCTCGCTCGGCCCGGCGAGCCTGAATTACCCTTTGCCAATCGCTCGATCCTCCGGCTAACAAGTCGGCGCGTGCTTCGATCGTGAGGTAGAAAATATCCTCCTGCGACGAGAGCCGCCCCCGTTCGACCATCCACTCTCCCAGACGAAGCAGGAGGCTCCGTGTCGCTGCCGAGTAGTACATCAGATGATGTCGGTTCGCCTCCCGCAGGGCGAAAAACCGGCAGAGTCGTCGATACCACCAAGAAAAGATGGCCCACCGATAGAACCGCCATCCGAACCTGGCGCGAATCTCTGCAAGCGCCTGTTCCCGTATCATGGTTTGGCGTTGAAGAATGTCTGTCGGAGTGGCGCTGGTTGGAGCTAGAATCTGTGTCCGCAATACCGTCAGCAACAACTCCGGTCGATCCGCGAACCGAGGCGACATGACATCCGACTCACCGACCCCGCGATGACCATAGTCGTCGAGATACCGGGTAAAGGCACGGAGCACGTCTGTCCCCTCAAGTTTGCGAAGAACCTCACCTGGGTCCCACGCCTCTCCCATAAACAGCGAAGTCACCAACGGATCGCGTCGAACCATGTCCACGACTTCCGCCAGCTGGACAATCTGTTGTGCGCTGATCACCGCCGCCTGGCCCTGAAGCGCCCCGTTCAGCAAGGCTCTCCAGTCTCCGCCTAGCCAGCGAGGCAGCAAGCCGCCTAACGCTTGCAAACACTGCGCGACCCCTCCCGCAATGCCGAACGTCAGTTCACGTTCATCGAGCCATTTCGCGATGGCATCGAGACGCAGGGCGATGTCTTCGCCTGAAACACTCCGAAGCCGATCGGCGCGATGCTCGGCCACCATCGCTTTCATCTCCGCGAACCAGACCGGCCCATGGCGTACAGCCTTTCTCATCTCGGCCATCATCACGACACCGGCACGCGCCAGCGCGAACCACCCAAGCGGGCGGATCTCCGGCGGCCTGGCAAGGGTTTCCCCTCCCATCTGCTCCGTCAGTATAGAGGGATCTCCTCGCAATTGTGCGACGAGGGAATAAAACAGTGTCATATTGATGTAGGGACGTCCCTTGAACACTCGGACCGACGAGATCCCTTCGGGAATGAGACACCCCATACGCCGATAGGGTGCAAGAATGTAGCGCTCCATGAACTGTTCGAGAAACGACAGGCCGAGCGGGCTCGGCAACTCCGGCAACGTCTCTTTGAAATTGGCGCGCGACCATTCGCAATCGTCGTTGGTCAGTTGCCGAGGTCTGGCCAGACCGGAGATGGGCCGCGCTTGAAGCAGCCACAGGCCATGCTCATCGTATACCCATTCGAGATCCACTGGATGGCCGAATGACTTTTCGATCTGTTTAGCCGCACGGGCTAGGGCAAGCAGTCGGTCGTCCGGCAACGTGGCGCGACCCACGGCCTCATACGGCAGCGGGATAGATTGAAGACCTTGACCGGTCATCCGTAACGCCTGAGTCTGCCCGACGATGGTCCGTTCGCTGATCCGCATAGACTGACCGTTCTCGGTGATCTCAACCACATACTGGTCCGGTGTCGCACTCCCATCGACGAGAGCTGCTGCAAGTCCCGCAACCGCATTGATCATCACCTGGGTCGCCCTGCCTGTGAGAGGATGGACAGAATAGACCACACCGGCGGCTTGCGCCTCTAACAGCGGTTGGATCACGACGGCCATGGCGGGAGGCGCTCCGCTCAATCCTGAGGTCATATGATAATTCAAAACACGCTCATCCCAAATCGATAGCCACAAGTCCTTCACCGCAGAGCCGATCTCCTCCAGCGGAATACCGAGGCACGTCCGGTACACGCCGGCAAAACTTGCATGCGCCCCATCTTCATTCGTCGCTGACGACCTCACAGCCCACAGCCCAGGCAACGGCAGATCTAACCGGCGGACCTGCTCGACAATCTGAGTGGTCAGTTCAACGATGTCGTAATTCTGAATGATGGCGCGACAGTGGACGAGTATCCGCTGGCGTTCGGCCCCGGAGGATTGCAGAGCGGCCTGCCACTGTTCCGTTGGAGAAAACCCAGGCGTGTGAAGCGCGTGAACGTAGGCCTCCGTCGTTACACAGAATCCGGACGGAACAGGGAATCCTCCTGCAAGCAGACGCGCTAAGCCGAGGGCTTTCCCCCCCACAAGAGAGGGCTGAGTGCAGGAGGCCAAGGGAAGAAGGAGAGGACGATCCATTGAAATGGATAGTACCTACAGTATGAGGAGGAGGTAAAGGTCGTTGACGTTCGTCCCGGTGGGACCGGTGACGATGAGCTGATGGAGCCGCTTCAATGCGGGGTAGGTGTTGTGGCGCTTCAATGCGCCCTTGAGATCCACCGAGAGGCGCTGCGCGCGTGCCACAGTATTTCCATCGATCACAGCCCCAGCCGCATCAGTCGGGCCATCGGTGCCATCGGTGCCGATCGCCACCACCCACACCTTGGCCAGACCGGCAACTTCCAGAGCGGCGGCTGCAGCGAATTCTTGCGCCCTCCCGCCTGCGCCTTTTCCAGTGACGGTCACGGTGGTTTCCCCGCCGGCCACCACACAACAGGGCCTTTGCAGCGGTTTGCTCGCTCGTACAATATTCTTGGCCAGGACGCCGAACCGGTGCCCCTCGTCTCGCGCCTCTCCAGTTAAGGTCGGTCGATGCACGAGGGTTCGCAGGCCTGCTTCGCTGGCCGCACGAGCCACAGCCATGACGGCCGCTGCGTTGTTCCCGACGATATGATGATGGACTCGACGAAACAGAGAAGAAGCGGGCTTGGGGGTCTCACTCACGAGTCGCTGGCATCCACGATCAAGATGCCGTCGTACTCGCTGAGGAACCGCCCGCCAGATGCGATAGCGTTTCAGAATCGCGACAGCCTCTTGATAGGTCGTAGGGTCTGGGACTGTCGGCCCTGAGGCGATGGCGCTGAGGTCGTCACCCAACACATCGGACAGAATCAGCGTCACAATGGTGGCCTTGGTCAACTCGGCGAGACGCCCGCCTTTGATGCGCGAGAGATGTTTCCGAACGGTATTGATTTCTCGGATACTCGCCCCGCATCGTAAAAGTTCCTGTGTGGTCCGCTGTTTGTCGGCTAGGGTAATCCCTGGGACAGGAGCAGGCAGCAAACTGGACGCACCGCCAGACAGGAGCACGATCAAGAGATCGCGCCGACCGAGTTCTTCTACCATGGCACAGAGCCTGGCCGCCGCCCGCAGACCGGACCGATCGGGGACGGGGTGACCGGCTTCCGCCACAACGATCCGTCTCGTCGGCACAATATGGCCGTGCTTGACCACGACGAATCCGCCCTGCAGCCGAGGTCCCAACCGCTGCTCTACTGCCTGGGCCATCGAAGCCGTGGCCTTCCCAGCCCCGAGCACGACCACACGTTCATAGCGGCGCAGGTCATACCCACGCCTGCCGATGACCAACTTCTCGCCGTTCCTTGAGATGGCGCGACCGATTGCCTTCCGAGCATCGACCGCATCCAGTCCTCGAACGATGAGTTTCCTCAGAAGTGGCCGGATAGGAGAGGAAGGAATCTGCATCACGCATATACTATACGAGCAGGGCATTGAGAAACTATTGTAAGCCCTGGGGAATGCAGGCCTAGAGCAAATCACGGACCGATCCAGCAGAGCCAGAAGGCTGTTGAAAAAGGCCGTCCAGCAAGGCCGCGGCGAGCGAAGGGGCGAGGCGTACCCTTCGGTACGTTGAGCCTCTGAGCAAAGCGAGAACGCCGCTGGCGGGCTTTTTCAACAGCCTTCTAAGGAGTCTTGTCCTGCTTGAAACAACGGCTCGGACAAGTCTGTCGTGGGACCTTCATCTGGTAGATCCCACGTGGGAGCGCATCCTTCTTAAATTCAGGATTCAGCATCTTGAGTTCCAAGAAGTAGGTCCCAAATTCTTCGGCAATCGAGGTGAGGGCTCGCTGGGAATCTTTCACGTTGACGGTAACTGTTTCAGTTTCCATCGGCACATACAGGTCTTTCTTGCTCAGCCCCAAATACTTCTCCGGCTGCGAGTAGATTTCCTTGGCGGCGATGATTCTCGGCACATAGCGCATCGTTTCCCGTGGCCCGTGCATCTTCCAATAGTCGGTAATATTCTGATCCTTCAATAACCGGCGAACTCGTTCTTCACCGGCATTGTATGAAGCCATGGCCATAAACCAATCGTTCTGCTTAAAATCTTTCAGATAGCGCAAATACTTGACCGCCGCTTCCGTCGACATTTCTAAATTGCGGCGATCGTCGCGGACCGCGTCGCTCTTGAGACGATAGCGTCGCCCGGTGGAAGGGATAAACTGCCACGGTCCCGACGCTTTCGCCTTTGAATAGGCAGCGGCCACGCACTTGCTCTCCACCAGCAGCATATACTTGAGGTCGTCCGGCAAACCGGCATCAGCCAGCTGCTTTTCGGCGGGAGGGAAACAGCGTCCAGTTCGTTTGGCGAGAATGATACTTTCGCCCTGGTCTTCTAAAAATTGATAGAACTCATACTCGACGCGCTCACGTACCTGCCAGTTATCGAGCGGGACTGGTTGGCCGGCAAAAGTCAGTTTGTCAGGCAACTTGAACGAACTAAGAAAATATCGCTCGCCTTCTCGCTTGATTTCCGGAAGAATGACAAGGCGATCTTCTGGCTCGTTGGGGTCCTCAAGGGGATCGAGTGAGATTACCTCTCGCTCTGGTTCTCCATTGGTTCCAGATCGAGGCGTGCTCTCCTTCGCCTCGGAATGTTCGGGTTGCGGCTGTGCTCCTGTCGCAATCGGAAGCACGACCACCATCCATAACCCACTGAGCAGCAGTGCTCGTCGAACCCATGTCGTCATACCAATCCTGCCTCCTACATACAGTGAGCAATCCAAAGTCGAGTACGTATGCTAACAGCCTGACGAAGGACCGGCAAGCATGATTGACTTTTAGATTCATGCTAGACTGCGTCACTATGTGTGCGCTGACCCTCCTCAATGATCACATCGTTCACTGCACCGCCTGTTCACGGCTCGTCACCTATCGAGAGACGATCGCCATAGAAAAACGAAAACAGTTTGAGGACTGGACCTATTGGGGACGTCCGGTCCCAGGATTCGGAGACTCCCATGCCCGCCTCTACGTACTCGGGCTGGCACCGGCCGCCCATGGCGGCAACCGAACCGGACGAGTATTCACTGGCGATCGTAGCGGAGACTGGCTGTATGACGCCTTACATCGATTTGGCTTCGCCAACCAATCCCACTCTCGTCACCGGGATGATGGACTGAAACTATCGGACTGTTACATTGGTGCCACGGTCCGTTGCGCACCGCCCGACAATAAACCGGCCCCTGAAGAATTCAAGGCTTGCCGCCCTTATTTGCGGGAAGAAATCCGGTCGTTACGGAAAATTCGAGTGGTTGTGGCGCTGGGCAAGATTGCGTTCGATCACTACTTGAAAGCCTGCCGTGATGAGGGGCTGCAACTTTCCTCACCGATACCGAAGTTTTCCCATGGAATCGTCCACGCCCTTCCCTGGGGCATTACACTGATCGGCTCATACCACCCAAGTCAGCAAAATACCTTCACCGGACTATTAACCAAGCCGATGTTTCACCATATCTTTGCAACAGCTCAACAGCGATTGGCCGAGCCGGAGCGCCGTAACGAGTAAAGTAGTCCGGGGTCAAGGTTGAGCGAATATCTGATTTTTCCCCGCTCAGCCTCAGCCTGAACCTTAACCCTTCCAATAACGCTGGCAGACTTTTTCAGCACCCTGATAATTTTTATTTCTTGGCTTGTGCTTCCCAATCCGCCAGGAACTTCTTGAGTCCGCTATCCGTCAGCGGATGTTTCACCATCTGCTGAAAAATCGAAAAAGGCATCGTACAGATATGCCCGCCAGCGAGCGCAGCCTCGACGACGTGCTGAGGATGGCGCACACTGGCCACCAGCACCTGGGTCTTGAAGTCATAATTTCGGTAGATGGTCAGGATCTGGCGGATCAGCTCCATCCCGTTTGAACTGATGTCGTCAAGCCGGCCGATGAAGGGGGAGACGCACCACGCACCCGCTTTTGCTGCGAGAAGCGCCTGGGTTGGAGAAAAGCACAACGTGACATTGACCTTGATACCCTCTGCGGCCAATCTCTTGGTGGCCTTCAACCCCTCCGCAATCAATGGCACCTTCACCACAATATTCTTATGAATCTTGGCAAGCCCCTTCCCTTCCTTCACCATGGCATCGGCTTCGAGGCTGACGACTTCTGCGCTGATAGGCCCATCCACGATGTTGCAAATTTCGACGAGCATTTCCTTAAAGCTGCGCCCTTCCTTGGCGACGAGCGACGGATTCGTGGTTACTCCGTCAAGAAGTCCGAGGCTGGCCGCCTCCTGAATTTCCTTGACGTTAGCGGTATCAAGAAAGAATTTCATGGGCTTGTCCTTTCATGTCGTGAGAAGAACTCATTCTGAACGGTCCATTGTCACTTATTCTATGAAGGACTCAACCTGGCTGCAATCTTCTGCCGGCATACGCCGGTTTGACAGGCCCCAGACTGCCGGGTAGAATTTCATTGTTTTCCATAGGCTCGTCTCCGCGTTTATCTATACGACCGAGGGAGAGTGCACGATGCAACGATCGGCTTGGATGTTCCTGTTCAGTCTAGCCCTGACCGGCTGCGGCGGTAGTAATCCCTACCTTGAACAATCACTCAAACCGGCTGAGCTTCAAGGCAAGGACAAGGCCTGGTTTGAGAAGAACTGGGGAGCGCCGAGCGGCAAGGCCACGAGGTTTTTTGGCGGCGAAACCTGGACCTACTATCGCATTGCCGGCGGCAAATCAGGCCCACCCTTCTTTAACTTCTCCCCCAATGAGTGCCAGATCACGCTTAAATTCGATAAAGATGAAAAGCTCTCCGACTCTAGTTACTCGGGTTGTTAGCCAGCAAGTTTTTCCTGAAACTTGTGAGCACAAGATTGGCTACAGAAGTAATAGGTCTGTCCCCCAATATCTTCTGTCACCGCTATTCCCCTTGGAACAAACACAAGACAGACAGGATCTTGAACCATCTGATCCTTGCCGGGGGCAAGACGCTCTGCTTGCCCCTCGCCTTTGAACCCCCGAAGGGCTCGCCGAAGGATTAAGTACAGCACGACAAGTAGTCCAAGAATGAGGATAACTCTATACATAGTGGAGCACTCTTCCTCCTGCCACAATCCTATGGGACAGGATCACCTCTGTCAAGGACTCGATACTCTGTTCTAGCTGATGTGCTACTGGATTCTCATCCGTATCTTTGACTCAAATGGCCTATCTGCAAATGAGCGGAAGGACCATTTCCACGGAAAACCCAGTACTTCAGATGGATATGCTTCCATCTCCCATCATGGTAAACTTAAAGTATGACAACTTGTGATAAATGCCGCGGGGCGATGTTACCGGAACGGGCAGTGGATCTGAACGCAGGGCTTGCGATCACAGTATTTGCGTGTTTGAACTGTGGTCGTCGGAAATCAGCGGACCAAGAACCTCGGCCCATTACTGCAAGACATTAACCCACGCGATGACGGAACTGAAGCCGGTCACGTAGGACAAGCGGAGGACAGCCGAAGCGGCTTCGTGGAAATCAGCCCGATGCTGATGGGACAGATTCCGCTCAGGAAGATTATGTTCGTCTATCTGCGGTGATCGCCAAACGGAGAGCCTCTGCTCTCAGCCTCACAAACAAGCGGAACCTTGAGGGAGTCGGTCGGTAACTCGTGGTGTAATTTTCTGCCCCTCAGCCTGTACGAGCCTTAGAGCTCATACTGCTCTGACCTTCATCTCGAGCCCGTATCTCTCACACCGCTTGGTTGAAGTGAGCCTGCAGTGCTTCGGTAGAGGCTCCAGCGCGGCAGCAGACTCTTGCTGATCAAGCGCACTGATGTGGAAAATGGAGCAAGAGAATAAGGACCTATCGGAGACTCAGCACATCCATCATGTCATACAGGCCTGGTGGCTGCCGAACCACCCATCGAGCGGCACGCAGGGCGCCTCCCGCGAAGGTATCTCTACTACTCGCTCGATGCGTCACTTCGATACGTTCACCCATCCCACCAAAGAGAATCGTGTGATCGCCGACGATGTCGCCGGCACGGATGGTTTGAATTCCAATCTCATCCTTTTTTCGTTCCCCGATAAGACCTTTTCTGGCATAGACACCAACCTGATCCAAATCGCGGTTGACAGCCTTTGCCAAGACTTCCGCAATCTTGAGAGCGGTCCCGCTCGGCGCATCTTTTTTTAGACGATGATGAGCTTCAATCACTTCAATGTCGTAGTCGTCCCCCAGGGTTTTCGCCATCTCGCTGATGATCTTGTAGATCAGATTGATACCCACGCTCATGTTGGGGGACAGCACACATGGAATTTGGCACGCCAGCAATTTCACCTCTTCGAGCTGGGAAACGGAAAATCCCGTCGTGCCGATCACCATGGCTCGTCGATATTGCGCCGCCGTCTGTAAATGATGCAGAGTCGCTTCAGGGGCGGAGAAATCGACGACCACTTCGCCTCTGTCGAGGAGCGCCGCGAAATCGTCAGTAATCGGAATACCTGCACGGCCACAGCCCGCTGTCTCCCCGGCATCGTCACCCACAGCGTGATGGCCCTTCCCTTCGATGGCACCGGCAAGCGTCAGGGTGGTCGAATCTTTGATAAGGGTAACCAGCCGACAGCCCATGCGACCGGCTGCCCCTGCGACAATGACGTTGATCATAGAATGAGTACCAGAGCTGCGGCCTTCCAGCCTTTATAAGAGTCCTGCGTCCTTTAAGACCTGCGTAAGTTGGCCCTTTGCCTCCGTCGCCATGGCACAGAGCGGCAGCCGCAATTCCGGATCGATTTTTCCCATCATGCCTAACGCGGTTTTTACCGGAATCGGATTAGTCTCGTAAAAGAGCGCGGTGAAGAGCGGCGACAATGCGAAATGAAGCCGGCGCGCCTCTTCGATACGTCCGCTCAGAAAGGCCTTGACCAATTGAGCCATCTCGGATGGGACGACGTTCGACGTGACGCTAATAACACCTTTTCCTCCGACTGCCATTATGGGCAATGTCAGGGCATCATCGCCAGCGAGGACCGTCATCCGGTCGCCGCAAGTACTAGCAATCTCAGAAGCCTGTTGGACTGACCCACTGCCTTCTTTGATTCCAACAATGTTCTGTAGCGCACAAAGCCTTTTGACGGTGGATGGCAACATGTTCACGCCAGTCCGCCCGGGAATGTTATAGAGGATCTGCGGAAGGTCCACAGACTCCGCGATCACTTTGTAATGCCGGTACAATCCCTCTTGCGTCGGTTTATTGTAATAGGGTGTGATGAGAAGCGCCCCATCGGCCCCTGCCTGCTTAGCGTGTTTTGTGAGCGACACCGCTTCTGCCGTGCTGTTGGAGCCAGCCCCGGCAATCACAGGGACGCGCCGATTGACCACCTCGACGGTCAATTCGATCACACGGTGGTGCTCTTGGTGTGAGAGAGTGGCGGATTCGCCAGTCGTAC
This sequence comes from uncultured Nitrospiraceae bacterium, assembly GCA_963821465.1. Classification (GTDB taxonomy): domain Bacteria; phylum Nitrospirota; class Nitrospiria; order Nitrospirales; family Nitrospiraceae; genus Palsa-1315. The sequence continues at coordinate 36,525 of CAWGDV010000028.1, forward strand.
CGCATGGCACAATCCCGCTCGTCCCGTTGGCAATTTGCCATTCTATGAGGTCGCCGAAGGCCCGCTCGTCGACCTTGCCATTCCGGAACGGGGTCACAATGGCAATCAATGCACCCGTAAACATGTTCACTCCTTTGCCGCCAAGCCCACTCCTCAATTGAGGAATGCTGGAATCGTTTCGCCCTTCACTAAATCGTCGTACGTCTCTCTAGTCTTGATGACATGGATCTCCCCGTCTTTGATCAGGACTTCCGGTACCCGTGGTCTTGAATTGTAATTCGAGGCCATCACAAATCCATAGGCGCCCGCACTCATCACCGCCAGCATGTCACCAGGATTGACCTCTGGGAGTGACCGGTCCTTCGCTAGAAAATCGCCTGACTCACAGACCGGGCCCACAACATCCACCTGATGCTTGGGCCGCTGCAACACCGCCTCTGATAATGGACGAATCTCGTGATACGCCCCGTAGAGACTCGGTCTGATCAGGTCGTTCATTGCCGCATCGACGATAATAAACCGCTTCGCTTCGCCGTCTTTTCGATACAACACCTTTGTCACGAGTATGCCGGCGTTGCCGACGATGACGCGACCCGGTTCCATGATGAGGGTGATATTCAAATCCTTCAGCAGCGGCGATACGGCATCAGCCAAATCTTGTGGCAGCGGCGGCGTTTCATCCGAGTAGGTGATGCCGAGCCCGCCGCCTATATTCACGTACTGGATGTTGATCCCCTGAGCCTTCAAGGCCTCGACCAGCTTCACCACCTTCTTCACGGCCTCCACGAATGGGGTGACTTCTGTCAACTGTGACCCGATATGCTTATGGACCCCGACGACATCGATGTTAGCGAGCGAGGAAGCCAGCGTGAACTCTTCGAGCGCCCGTTCGGCGGCAATCCCGAACTTGCTCTTCTTGAGACCGGTCGAAATGTAGGGATGCGTTTTTGGATCGATGTCAGGATTGATGCGGAGGGCGACTCTCGCCTTGGTTCCTACGGAAGCCGCCACCTCATTGAGCGCTTGCAACTCGGCCGAGGATTCGACGTTGAACATGAGGATGTCGGCCTTCAAGGCTTCGCGAATCTCTTCCGCGTTCTTGCCGACTCCTGCGAAGACGATCTTTGAGGAAGGAACACCCGCCTTGAGTGCCCGAAAGAGTTCCCCGCCGGACACAATATCTACCCCGCTCCCCTCCTTTGCCATGAGACGGAGGATCGCGATATTGGAGTTGGCCTTCATGGCAAACGCAATCACATGGGGCACACTCTTGAAGGCCCCATCATATGCCCGAAAATGGCGAACGAGGGTCGCGTAACTATAGATGTAGCAAGGTGTGCCGACCCCTTTCGCAATCTGGCTGACCGGCACCTGTTCGCAATAGAGTTCGCCATGTCGATACTCGAAATTATGCATCCTGCAAATCTTCATTCAGGTGCTCAAGGCCCACAAGCGAGAAGCCCTGCAAGGAGGCCTCGAACGCATCCTTAAACTTTCGAAAGCGGACCTTCACATGTGGAATCGCGACCTTCATCGCGTCTGAATCCACCAACGCTTTCAGGGCGTCTGGCGTCGCCAGCTTGAGGTGCTCAAAGTTGACGATGATGTCCATGCGCGCCTGATTGGCCGCTTCCTTGATCCGCTTAATCAATTCCAAGGCATTCAGGCGATCGAGAGTACCGTCAAGATCCACGAACAGAGCCGCGAACTTGTCATGCCGCTTGGCCTTGATGTGGAATATCAACTGTTGCGCCGAGAGCGCGTTCGGATCTAAAGCCAGTTTCAGTGCATGCAGCGCGCTAGGAATCAATTGCTCCTTGTCCAACACCGGTAGCTTCGCTTGGAGATTCTTCAACACCCCTGCGAGCGGAGACAGGGAGGCCTTAGGGCAGGTTCGCTTGACCAACTTCCGGAACTCCCGATTCATCTCAAATCGCGGAATGAGCCGTTGACTCGTACCCGACAGCCGTTTCCAGATTGAAGGGATCGAATAAAATTCATGATTGGCCCAGTGAAATCCGTCTTGTAGTTGCTGGGTCGTCATCCGACTCGGCTGGAACACCACATGCTTGCCGTCGTACTTCGCCCAGTCCTTATCGAAGATACGACCGGCCTTGTCGAAGCGGTCGAACAACTGTGTTCCAGGAAGAGGTGTCAACACGTTGAAGTACGCCAATTCCACCTGGTTTTTTGTCAAGAAATCGACGGCCCGTTCGAACACGGTCACATCGTCGCTGTCGAATCCGAACACGATCCCGGGATTCACCATAATCCCGTAATCGTGGAACATCTTGATCTCCCGAGCAAACTTCGCGACTCGGTTAAACGGCTTGTTCGTTTCGTCCAGCGCGTCTTCATCGAGCGATTCCATCCCGACGAAGACCGACACACAGCCGCTCTCGGCCGCAAGCTTGACCATCTCCTCGTCATCTGCGAGAAACATCGTGGACTGGCAGCCCCATTTGATCTTGAGCGGCTTCAGCGCGGCCCAGAGCTCACGGCAATAGGCACGATTACTGTTGTGCAAGTCATCGACAAACGCGACAATGCTGCCGTCTTCGATGCCGACTCGAATCCGAAGCGCAGTGAGGAGGGCGCTCCACATCGGCTCGTCACCCAACCGCTCGACCAACTCGCTACGAATCCATCGCTGAACATTTCGAAGTTCCGTGACCACTTCCTTCACCGGCCGCCGCCGCGTGGTTTTTCCGTTAAACGGGGACACGCTACAAAACTCGCAATCAAAATGGCACCCACGGGTCGTGAAACTACACTGCCTCGTCATGTACGAGTCGGGGCTCAGCAATTCGACGCGGGGACTTTTGTAGTTCTCCAGAGAGGGGAACGATGTCATCTTATACATGCGCTGCATCTTCCCTGCCTCATAGTCCGCGACCAACTGCGGCCAGAGATCTTCGGCTTCTCCACAGACGATCGCGTCAGCATACCGAAGGGCTTCGTCGGGACAGTAGGTGGGATGGACACCGCCCATGACGATTGTCTTGCCTCGCTTGCGAAATTCCGTTGCGATCTCGTAGGCGCGAGGAGCATAGCAAGTCATCATGGAAAGGCCGACCATGTCGCAAGGAAAGTCGAAATCGATGTCTTGAACCGCTTCATCGACCAGACTGACTTCCCAATTCTCCGGCGTGTAGGCTGCGATCGTTGGCAGGCTCAGTTTGGGAAACCATACCGCGCGACGCTCCGAAGCAGTCAACCGATAGGGGTTATTCCGAGGATAGGGATCGACCAGCAACAGCCGCTTGCCTGATGCGTGCTTGACCATTGCCGTTTGCCCAATGAGCTGACTCTGTCGCACGGGTTGAATAAGCTCCATGAATTGATCCTCCTCACCTCTATACCAGCTACCCAGCCGAGGCGTTCAATAGGTTCGTTGAAATATCAGGGCAGATCTGATGATGGTCTCAGGCCGACTTCTTCGTCGGAGCGTCGGCTCCGCATACTCGGCTCGACGGCCGCAAAGGCTTACACTATTCCTGCACAGCCGAACACCGCCCGGCCTCAATGGATCGAGGGATCGAGTTCGGAACCGTGTTCACTCGCCAAGGAATGCCCTTGGAACGCCCCCCCGCCACGGACGTAGCCCCACTTCCATAAATTATTGTCTGCTCTCAATTGGTGACGTCTTTCGTTATCGCTAGCGTGGCGTATGCTCTGGAGGGAGGCACGCTGCAATAGTGAACAGTGTCCAGTATAACGTTATCAGGCTACAGACGTCCAGCAGACGATGGCCTCAATATTACTGGGTTCCCACCGGTTGTAAAGGGGGAAGATCGACATCCTGTCCCTGCAACATTGGGTCTGGCTGTGGCTCGGTAGATTCGGCTGTCGCAGCAGCCTCACGCTGTTTCTCCTCGAGCGCCTCTAACTTATTTTGCCGCTCAATAGTCAGATTCACACCGACACTTTCAGGAGGAATCGGCGCCCCCGCATTCCCGCAGGCCACCAACGTTCCCATCATCACACCCGCTACAATGGACGTCGGATTCGGCATCCACACCTTCATGACCTTCATGAAAGCATCCGCTCGAGTTCTTCAATGCGCCGCTCCACTCGCGTTCGGGCAGTTCCGCCTATCTGAGACTTCCGATCTATGGCCGCAGTGATCGTCAAGCGAGCGAACAGGCCATTTTCAATTCGCTCGGAAAATGTCCGCAGCTCTTCGAGCGAGAAGCCCGTAAGTTCACGGCCTTGATCCAATGCGGCCCGCACCAGCCGGCCCGTGATCGCATGCGCTTCGCGAAACGGGACGCCTCTGGTCACAAGATAGTCCGCCACCTCCGTGGCCAGCATCTCACCACCCTGAACGGCCTGCTTGAGAACGTCCCGGTTCACGGTAAGTCGGCGCATCAATTCCGTCAAAACTTTCACCGAGGCAGTGACGGTATCGAGGGCATCAAACAGCGCCGGCTTATCTTCCTGAAGATCTCGATTATAACTCAAGGGGAGAGCCTTGAGCGTCGTCAATAGATTGACCAAATGGCCGTAGACCCGTCCCGTCTTGCCCCGCACCAATTCCGGCACATCGGGATTCTTCTTCTGCGGCATCATACTGCTCCCGGTACAGAAGGCATCGGGAAGCTCAACGAATTGGAACTCCTGGGACGACCAGAGAATCAATTCTTCACTGAGCCGGGACAGGTGCATCATCGTGATCGACAGCGCCGAAGCCACCTCAATCATGAAATCCCGATCGGACACGGCATCAAGACTGTTTTGCGTCACGGAAGGGAAGCCCAACAGCCCGGCGGTGAACCGGCGATCGACTGGATAGTTGGTCCCCGCGAGCGCACCAGATCCCAACGGCATGACATTCAAGCGCACCGATGCATCGCGAAATCGCCCCTTATCACGCTCGATCATTTCCACGTAAGCCAAGAGATGATGAGCGAACAGCACCGGCTGGGCACGCTGTAGATGCGTATAGCCCGGCATGGCGACCGTTCGATTCGTCTTTCCCTTCGCCACCAAGACCCGCTGGAAATCCTCCAAACACGCCACAATCCGGCTGAGTTCATCTCGCACGTAGAGCCGAACATCCAGCGCAACCTGATCGTTCCGGCTCCGCCCCGTGTGCAACTTGCCGCCGAGAGGGCCGATCAATTCTGTCAGCCGGCGCTCAACCGCCATGTGAATATCTTCATCCTGATTGGTGAAACGGAAGCGTCCCCGATCCAACTCCTTCTTCACCGATTCCAAACCCCGCACGATCGTCTTGGTTTCAGCGGCGGTCAGGACGCGCGCCCGCCCCAACGTCTTGCAATGGGCGATGCTGCCCTGAATGTCATAGGCATAAAGCCGGCGATCGACCGCCACCGAAACGGTGAAAGATTCCACCAACCGGTTTGTCTTTTGTTTGAACCGCCCGTCCCAGGCCTTTCCGTCTTTCGATGTGGCAGAGCTGCGGCCAGTTGCTCGTGTCATCAGGAAGAGGCCTTCTTTCTCTGGGCTCTGATTTTCAGCCGCAACGCGTTCAACCGGATAAAACCTTCGGCATCTTTCTGGTTATAGACTTCGTCCTCTTCAAACGTGGCGATGTCGAGACGATAGAGCGACTGCTTCGACTTGCGCCCGGCTAACGTGCAACTCCCCTTATAGAGCTTCACCCGCGCCGTGCCGGTTACGTCCTTCTGCGCCGCATCGATCGAGGCCTGGATCATCTCTCGTTCCGGGCTGAACCAATAGCCGTTGTATATCAGATCGGCGAAGCGTGGAATCAAACTGTCTCTGAAGTGCAGCACCTCACGATCCATCGTCAACGACTCGAGTCCGCGATGCGCCACGTGGAGGATCGTCCCACCAGGAGTTTCATAGACCCCGCGAGATTTCATTCCGACGTAGCGATTCTCCACCAGATCGACACGCCCGATGCCGTGTGCTCCGCCCAACTTGTTGAGGTGCCCCAACAACGTCGCCGGGCTCATCTTTTTGCCGTCGACGGCGACCGGATTACCGGCCTCATAGCCGATCTCCACTTCGAGCGGCTTGTTCGGCGCCTGCTCCGGCGACACCGTCATTTGGAAGATTTCATCCGGCGGCGATTCCCAAGGATCTTCCAAGATGCCGCCTTCGTAACTCACATGAAATAAATTCAGATCCATGCTATAGGGCTTGGCTTTCGTCGCCGTGATAGGAATGCCGTGCCGATCGGCATACTCGATCAATTCACGCCGCGACTTCATCGTCCATTCACGCCACGGTGCGATGATCTTGAGATTTGGCGCCAGCGCCGTGTAGGTCAGCTCGAACCGTACTTGGTCGTTTCCCTTTCCAGTGGCGCCATGCGACACGGCCTCGGCGCCTTCTTTGAGCGCGATTTCAGCCTGACGTCGTGCAATGAGGGGCCGCGCGATCGAGGTCCCGAGCAGATAACAGCCCTCATATATAGCGTTGCCGCGTAACATCGGAAAAACATAGTCCTTCACGAAGGTCTCGCGCAGATCCTCGACGTAGACCTTTTTTACGCCGAGCTGTTGCGCCTTAACCTTGATCGCTTGCAGATCTTCACCCTGTCCAAGATCGGCGCAGAATGCGATGACCTCGCAGCCGTAGGTTTCTTGCAGCCACTTCAAAATCACGGAGGTATCGAGTCCGCCTGAATAGGCCAGCACCACTTTCTTCATGACACGACTCATCGTCTCGTTCGACTCCTCTTGCCCAATAGGTTCGTTAAGATGGCCTTCTGCATATGCAACCGATTTTCCGCCTGGTCGATGATGACCGACTGGGGACCATCCAGCACCTCAGCGCTGATTTCTTCACCCCGGTGTGCGGGCAAACAATGCATAACGATTGCATCGGGCTTCGCGCGATGCAATAGGCGGCTGTTCACTTGATACGGAGCCAAGACTTTTAACCGTCGCGCATGCTCCCGCTCGCGTCCCATACTGATCCAGACATCGGTGTAAATGACGTCCGCTTCCTTCGCCGCAACATGGGGATCGTGTCCGATCTCGATCATCGCACCGGTTTTTACGGCCTCGCCCCTTGCCCTGTCCACAACATGTTGCTCCGGCTGATACCCCACCGGACACCCGAGAGTGATGGTCATCCCCATTATTGCCGCTGCCTCAATGAGTGAATTCGCCACATTGTTGCCGTCGCCGATATAGGCAATCTTGATCCCCTTCAACCGGCCCTTCTTCTCGCGAATGGTCAGGAGGTCTGAGAGGGCCTGACAAGGATGGCTCAGGTCGGTCAGCCCATTGATCACCGGCATCGTTGCTTCCCTCGCCCATTCCTCCACGATCGAATGGTCATAGGTGCGAATAACGATCGCGTCGAGATACCGTGACAACACGCGTGCCGTATCGGCGACACTTTCTCCGCGTGAGAGCTGGATATCGGCCATGGGCAGGACTAGAGCATGGCCACCCAACTGGTTCATACCTGCCTCGAACGACACCCGCGTCCTCGTCGACGGTTTCTGGAACAGGAGTCCCAACGTCTTCCCGGGAAGCAACGGATGAGGAACCCCGCGCCGTTGCTTGTCTTTCAATAGGGCTGCCGACGCCAGCAAACTCTCCACCTCCATCTTGTTGATGGCCGCAACATCTAGAAAGTCTTTTTTGCCGGTCCGCATTCCTGTCGCTCGTGTGGTCATCCTTGCTCTGTCCAATCGTTGTGAGTATACCCTACGCCGCCTGTTCGCTGAAAATTTGAGCAAGCGTATCGAGTAATCGATCAATTTCCAGTTGAGTGATGATGAGGGGCGGTACGAACCGCAGCACATGCTCGCCAGTCCCATTGATCAGAATGCCTCTGGCCAAACACTCGCTCACAACGGCTTTCCCATCCATGTCGAGTTCCATTCCTTGCAAAAGCCCAAGTCCACGCACTTCTCGCACCACCCGGTGCCGCGCTTTACAGTCGGATAATCCCTTCGCAAAATACTCTCCCATCTGTCGCGCATGATCGAGCACGTGGCCTTCCAGCAGGGCACGACAGACGGCCAAGCCAGCCGCACAGGCAAGCGGATTGCCGCCGAACGTCGAGGCATGACTACCGGGCGAAAAGGCTTTCGCAACAGAGTCCATCGCAAGGCAAGCTCCAATAGGCACGCCGCCCCCCAACCCTTTCGCCAAGGTCATGATGTCCGGCTGCACCCCTAACTGCTCGTAGGCGAACAGCGTCCCGGTCCGTCCCATCCCAGTCTGTATTTCGTCGAACATCAACAACACGTCTTTTTGGGAACACAGATCTCTTACCTGCCTCAGATACTCACGATCCGCGGCGTAGACACCCCCTTCGCCCTGAATCGGTTCGAGCAAAATCGCCGCGGTCCTGTCGGTCACGGCCCGTTCCAGTTCTCCCAGATTATTGAAGGCGACGTAGCTGAAACCCGGGAGCAACGGCTCGTAGTCTTTCTGCACTTTTTCCTGGCCCGTGGCCGTCAATGTCGCGAACGTCCGGCCATGGAACGAATTCTTCATCGTGACGATCTCGAACCGCCCGGCCCCATACTTGTCATGGGAATAACGGCGGGCCAACTTGATCGCAGCTTCATTCGCTTCTGCTCCGCTGTTGCAAAAGAACACCTTGTCGGCGAACGAGTGATCGACCAGCATTTGTGCCAGCTTCACTTGTGGCTCGGTGTAATAGAGGTTCGAGGTATGGATCAGCTGCGCAGCTTGGCGCTGGATCGCCTGAACCAGATCCGGGTGGCCATGCCCGAGGACGTTCACCGCAATCCCGCCGACGAAATCGAGGTACTCTCGCCCCTCAAGGTCGTACACCTTCGTCCCACGCCCTCGCACAATCGAAAGCGGTTGACGCGTATAGGTCTGCATCAAATAGTGTGCAGCGTCCTGCTTCAGTTCTTCTGTCAGCATGACAGACGTATCCCTTTGTAAAGTAAGGGAAGGTAGCATAGGCCCGCCGATGGAAGCAACTTGAAAGGAGCGGCAGGAGATGGATGAAAGAACCGGGTCGCTTCTTTACCCAGGGGGCGTCTCCATTGTGATACTCTCGAACAGATGAAACCCTGCGCACAGTGCCAGCAGCAGAACCAGGAAGACGCGAAGTTTTGCTATCAGTGCGGAAACACGCTTGCCGTAGAACCGGAAACACCGGTCGCCCCTCCCGTGATCCACCCTGATGAACATCTCTGGCGCCAATTCATCGGTCCCCACGCCGATCGCTATCTGAAACATTTTAAAAAGTTTGGATTGGGAGAAAAGCCGAAGTTCGCCCTGACGTGGAATTGGCCGGCCTTTCTGTATATTTCCTTCCTCTGGTTTCTCTACCGAAAAATGTATGTATACGCGTTGGTCTACGCTCTCGGTCCGATGATTTCAACCTACTTGACCGGCGACGTTACCGTAGGTCTCGTCTGGAGTATCATGGCCGGAGCCACAGCGAATTATGTGTATTACTGGCACTGCCGCGAGCAGATCGGCGCTCTCAAGAAGAGCGCAGGGATCGATCCGGCGAAGCGGGACGAAGTACTGAAAGAAAGTGGAGGCGTCCAATCTTACGTGATCTGGATCGGAGTCGCCTTGTACCTGTTGTTCGCGATCACCATGTTCAAAATGCTTCAGGACGGGCTACCGGACGGTGAACGGTCACCCGAGAAACCGGCGAAACCAACGGCGGTGAGCAATGCATAACTCGAAAACGTTTCGCTCGCTGCCAGTTGATTCACGACTCAAACTATCCGAAATCCTGTTCATGGGCCGCGCCGACCGGATCGGACACTTCTTACTTCTGATCCGGTGGGCGAGATACGTATATAGATTTTCACCACCAGGATTTGAGTTCTCGTTCGACATATAGGCCAGGCCATTCCGCTGGAAAATCCTTGCCGCTGCCTAGACCGGTGCAATGAGAGGTCCATAGCGATCTTTGCCAAGGCCGAGCTGCAATCGTATTGCGGTGGTCATATCGACAGCGTATCTTGCGTGAAGAGAATTGGGAGGCGCAGTACTGCCGTGGTCCGTCGAATGCAACCGCTTGACTTAGGCGCCTGTTCCAGTATGCTCAGGCCTGTGAACATAACCTTTCAAGCTCGAGAGGTAGCACAATGGCTCGCTTAGTCCTGCTTCGTCATGGCGAATCGCAGTGGAACTTGGAAAACCGTTTTACGGGCTGGGTGGATGTGCCCCTGTCTCCACGCGGCATTCAGGAGGCACAGCATGCGGGCGAGAAACTGCACAGCTTCAAGTTTGACCGCGCTTTTACCTCCGTGTTGGCCCGCGCGAATGAGACGTTGCGGCTCGTGCTCGAAATCATCGGCCAGACTGGTATCCCGATCGAGAAGGACAAGGCCCTCAATGAACGGATGTACGGCGAACTGCAAGGGTTGAACAAGGAGGAAACGGCCAAGAAGTACGGCGAGCAACAAGTTAAAATCTGGCGGCGAAGTTACGACGTGCGTCCGCCGGGAGGGGAAAGCCTGAAAGACACCGCGGAGCGTGTCTTGCCCTACTATGAACGGACTATCAAGCCCTATCTCTTGAAAGGGGATACGATCCTCGTCGCAGCGCACGGAAACAGTTTACGAGCCCTGATCATGGAGTTGGAGCAACTCTCCCGAGAACAGGTGCTGGAGCTGAATATCCCAACTGGTGCGCCCCTGCTCTATGAGTTGGACAAAACGGGGAAGGTCGTCGATCATCGCTACCTCTGACAGATCGAGACCGGTCAAGAGATTATCCGACATCTTCCAGTAACTGCCCGTAGGTATCGACTGGCACGAAATCGATCAGCAGGGTTAATAGATTGCGCCGCTCTACTTCTTTGACCAATCGTTTCTCCTCCATCAGCCCAGCAGCCTCCGCACTCACTGCAAGCGGACTCGCCCCTTCTTCAACTAAACGACTATACCAGCGACGACGTTCCTGCCATTCGTCGAGGTAGGTGCTCCAGGAAGCCGAACCAACGGGAATAGCCGTTCCCCATCCTGCTTCCATCGTATCCACGATGAGTTCCGACAGGGCGAGCTGATATTTCTGAGGGATGTGTGCCTCGACAGCTGCAAAGATCCAAAACAGGTTCAGCGAGAGCACTTCTTGCGTGATCGCCTGAGCCTGCTCGACCGTTGCCTCGATCCCATATTCCTCCAGCTGCTGAACAGACAGGCCGATCGGCATCGCTGCGACTAGGGCGGCCGCTGCTTGCTTCGGCGTCATGGAGTTAGCTGACATCCTTCACCCCTTCCTCGGTCTACGGTGCGAGAGCGTACCCTACTGTTGCCAGTGCGCTCAAGCAACTTGTCTCAGCCTACCTCCCAGGGTGGCTTTGCCCTCGCGAGAATCGTTGGCGAAACCAGCGCGTGAGGGCCGTCGGCTGAACACCGCCCACGAGTCCTGGTCTACCTCGCCGTATGGAATCGTTGGAAATAGACCAGCCACGCGCGCTATGCGCGTCACGTGCGCCCCGCTTGGCGGTGGTGCCCCGTGCCTCTTGAAGTCGCTGGATCATGTCCGGCGTTGTCAAACTCACGCCACCCTCCTAATCCTTCTCTCGGTGAGGCACGCCTCGAAACAGGGCGCCTTCCCTCCTCGGCGGTTGTGTTGTCCGCCGAATGCCATCGGGACGATGAGCCCCTCCGACTTCCTGCCCGGCTCCCCCCTGAAGGCGGATCGAGAGGCGCGACCTCTCACCAGACTGGCTCTCCCGTGTTGCCCTGTGTGCGGTGTGGACGTGCCACGCCCCTTACCCCGACGAGCGAGTCTATGGTCATCGGTCGGTTGCTCACATGGACTCCAGCGGCCTTCCCGGTTATGAAGGCCGATCGGCCCTCGCGACGGCACGTTCGAAACCTGCGCAAGCGTCACACCTATTGCGGCCCATCGGCTTGCTGCCCCACCCACGGTGGGCCTCTGTCCCGAGGGTTTCAGTCGGTCGGTTACCCTTGCGACTGCCTCGGTCGCGACTGGGGTGTCCCGACAACTCCCCAGACAGGACTTGCACCTGTGAGACACACCGCGCCTATTCACGGCGCATTGAGGAATGCGGGCTAGGCCGCCGCCATGACCAGCCAAAGACCATTCACTTTTTCCTGGGGATTGACGAAACCGACAACAAAGGCGAGCGCAACCTCGCCAAGAACGGCGAGGGATCCCCAAAGCATCGGCTATAACACAGACATGCGCGGCATCCTAGCAGAAACGGACGGAAGGACACCCCTGTCGGTCCGTTGCTCCCGGAGCGCGCACGATCAGAATGTGCTCGCTCGACGGCCGCAGTCGGACCGACAAGGGGTGCCTTTCCTAATGGGACAACAAGCAAGCTTGGAAGGAACATATATATTTCGTTGGACGCGCGCAGTGAGAGATCAACCAGGCCGCCCGCTAAAGGAGAGATAACGAGCGAGCTCGGAAGGACCATCATATTTTGCTCGACGGCCGCAGTCGGACCGACAATGGGTGCCCTTCCTAAAGGAACAACGAACAAGAGCATATTCCTAAGTCGCAAGCGACACATTGTATTCGTTTGCGGCGGAACTTCTAGCCGTCATGCTCGAATGCGTTTCCTAAGATACGCCAAAACAGAGCTTCCCAATGTGACGTTCTTTCTTGCTGAGGCCGCCGAAAAGGATTGTCTTTCTCACAGCAATCCTACTTTTCTCAATCTCACTGACTTCGAAGAGCTAGTAGCGGCAATAGCCGACTGCATAATCTTATTCCCAGAAACAGCTGGCGCAATTGCGGAACTAGGACTCTTCTCTGGATCGAAGGACGCTAGAAAAAAGCTCCTGGTTGTCATTGAAGAGAAGTATCAAAGCAAAGATTCTTTTATTAATCGCGGGCCATTGGCCACAATCGATAAAGAGTCGCCATTTGGACCCCGTGTGGTCCTTGACCTCAAGAATAAGACGCCGAACTTTTTCCACATAAAGGAAAAACTTGCTCTACTTGGCAAGTTCCGTAACCGGTCCGCATTCAAGCACGAAACTCTAGCAAAGATGTCGAAAAGCGAGAAGCTGTTTGTAACCTTAGAGATCGTGAATGTTTTTCGGGCTCTTGCCTTCCCTGAGATTACAGAACTTCTCACTGCAATGTTTTCCAAGCCATCTAGCAAGGAGGTGCGATATCTCCTGTCGATTCTAGTGGCTGCAGGTTACGTGACAAGAAAAGGTGCGGATGAAGAGTACTTCACCTCAACTGATCAACCTCACTCATTTTTTGAGTACGAAGGATCCGAGATTAATGACGCCAAAATAGAAATCATAGATTTCTATCAAAGTACTGACCCAGGCAGATTCAATCTTCTGGAAAGCTAAATCGTGTTCCTGAAACGACTTGCAAAAATCACAGGACTCTCTGAGGCCCACATCGCCAAACTTGCAAGGACTGCAAGCCACCGGTATAGGACTTACCAAATCCCAAAAAGGAAAGGAGGATTTAGGACAATCGACCACCCTTCAAAACACCTTAAGTTTCTTCAAAGGTGGCTTGTCCGAAATTTCTTTTCGAATATTCCGGTTCATCCTTCGGTTTATTCATATAAAGAGGGGATTAGTGTCCGGGAGCATGCACGCCTTCATATAAACAGCAAGTACACTTTGCGCATCGACTTCCGCGATTTCTTCCCTTCTATCAAATCTATTGATGTGAGGAAATTGCTTGGCAAGAACAGGGACAGACTTCCCATCCAGCTAACTGATCGAGATATCCTCACTATCTCTTGTCTATGTTGTAAGAACGACAAGCTCACCATCGGAGCTCCAAGTTCACCAGCTATATCCAATGCCATCATGTATGAGTTCGACAAGCACTGGAATCAAAGATCCAAAAGAGCTGGCATCGTCTACTCTCGCTATGCTGATGATATCTACTTCTCAACCAACCGCCCGAGCATCCTTTCAAAACTCCTATCAGGGCTAAAGGAAGATCTTAAGACGCGCAGCTCACCCCTACTCACGCTAAACAACTCAAAAACAATATTCATGTCGAGAAAACGAAAACGGGTCATAACCGGAATTGTTGTCACCCCTAATAGAAAACTCTCACTTGGCCGCGAGAAGAAGCGACAAATAAGAACCCTCGTATACCTTTTTGGCAAACATGAGCTAGACAGAGATCGCGCAAAGTCCTTACAGGGCCTTCTGTCATATGCATCTGCTATTGAGCCAACGATCATCTCTCGTCTAAAAAAGAAATTCGGAGATCAACTGATCTGCAAGATCGTTGAAATGCCTTAGGACGAGAAGGACAATGTGCAGGAACCATTTCCTGATTCGCACCTACGGCTATCCTGAATTGCCACCGAACACCCGTCGAAGAACGTCAGACAGAGCAGGCCTAGTCCAATCCAGACAAGTCACGGAACCCCCGGAGCGTGGCTCTGCTGATTTGTTAAATCTCCTTAAGGGGAGTGGCCGAGGCTGCCCTTTACTGCGCGCATCGGACGAGCACAGTTTCATCGTGCGCGTTCTGCGAGCAAGAAGGGCACCTGGCCACTCCTACCCATCCCTCTTATGGGGAATACTTCGCCCCCCCCGACTCCGTTAGACTCAGCTCCATGATGGAACAGACCAGACCCTACCAACGCAGCCTCTACCGCCTATCAGTCATCTGCCCGGCGATGTACTGTGCGACGTCGGCCGTCGGCGAAGGAACAATCACGAATCTTTCGGCAGTGGGATGCTCGATCGAAACCAATCAACCCTTGTTGGCAGGCCAGAACGTCGCCTTGCGCCTGATGCTCCCCGATCAACACGAATCACTGCCGATCGATGATGCTCACGTGCGGTGGGTGCATGGTAATCTGGCTGGGATTGAATTTGTCGAAGTAGAACGTACCGCGAATCTCCGGCTGCACGGTTTTGTATGGGATGGGATGGTCCAGCGCTTCCACTCGATTCAGCAGAAACGTGCAACGTCTTAGACCTACTCCTGCTCAATCCCGCTCTTCCCAGCCATCACAAGCAGAGCAATCCCATTCCGATCCAGACCGGCTCCCGGAACGGCTGGAGCAACTCGCGGAAGAAGAAAGGGGTCAGGAACGATTCCTGATTCTTGCACGAGATTTTCCGCAGGCACAACCCGTCTGCCCTGCATCGCTAGGCACAGCAGCCCGACCCCAATCCATACCAACTCTCGGAACCGCCGAAGCAACGCGAAGGTGATGCCGGAATAGCCGAAGGCCTCGAGGAGGAGCAAATTTCCACCGTCTTGGGTACCGAGGCCGCCGGGGATGAAGAAGGTACCCCCTTTGATGAAGACGGAGAGGGCGCCGATGGAGATGGCGGAAAGCGCCATGGCAGGACCACCGAGATAATAGAGGATAACATAGACTTCCAACGCTTCCGCCATCCAACCAAGTAAGAACAGCCCAGTGGAGGCATAAAAGGCCTGACGTTTGTGGCGGTAGAATTCCAAGATCGCTCGATCCAGCGAGCGTAATTGTTCCTCGCGCGCTTCGAGATAGGCAATCTTCACCCCGACCTTTCGCAACAACTCCAAAAGCCAGGTACAAAGTCCTTGCCGCTGCACGAATACAAACGCAGCGGCCCCCAAAGCCAGCAGGCCCACGCTCACGAGCGCGGCAACCACGGTGTGGCCGGATGAATCGTTCCCGCCCAACAGCCACACACCCGGTGCGATGCCGAGTAGAATGAATAATACTTCGGCAATCGTCATCGTGGTCTTCGCGATGATGACTGAGGTGTACGCTTCCTCCATCGGCACATGATGCTTCCGGAGCAGAGAGGCCTTCAGCGGCTCGCCGCCAACGTAGCCGGACGGCGTGGTCATGTTCACCACTTCACCGGCTGTCCGAATCGCGAGCACACGCCAGAACGGAATATCCTTTGCCGACGGCCCCAACGTGACTTTCCATCCGTACGCTTCGACGACATACATGATGGTGGAGGGAATCAGCAGAACGAGGAGCGCGACCGGCCCGAGTTTCGCCGCCGCATCGTAGATCTGCCCAGGGCCGATATGCCAGACGATGAGCACGAGGGTGAGGAGGCCGACGATCAGTAAGAAAAGTCTGAGCACTCTACGCTAAGAATCCACGGTGAGAAAAACAGACAGGTCCTAGGGAAGCGTATCTTTAAACAGAGCGTCTTAAATTATGCCGCATAATCTCCGTAGCACCGAATTGGGCATTCTCCAGCGGTCGAAGCATGTGGAGACGGCGGTCAGCACGTCGTTCAGGGTGGCGAAGAAGCGGTTGTGCGTCGCCAGGCGGCGGGCCAGCTTCCAGACGCGCTCGATGGGGGGCCAGTTGCGGACTGTACGGCGGCAGAAACAGCAAGGTGAGCACGGCGCGATATGTTCGAAGTACGGGCTTGAGCAGGACCGCGTGGTGGTATCGGGCATTGTCCAGCGCCAGCACCATGCGCGTGCCGTGGGCGCGATGCCGCAGCAGCCTCTTCAGAACGGTCTCGAACGTGACCGCGTTGAACGTGGCGCACAGGGAGCGGATGAATGTGCCGGTCCGCAAACTGACAGCCCCGAAGCACGCGACCGACTTGCGGGTGGGCGCAGGGAGCAGGACCGGATCCTTGATCTCGGGCGGCACCCACATGCGGCACCGGGTGCCATGTTGTTGGAGATGGCATTCGTCCACGCTCCAGAGTTCAACGCCTCAGCGCCGGGCCAGGCGGTGCAGTTTTTTTAAACGCCGCGACCTTGACCGGATCGAACGGGACGACTTGGGGGCTGGGCTTGCGCAGCCGGAACCCCATGTGGCCGAAGATGCGTTGGCACTGGCGCACACCCAGCCTCACCTTGTAGTGCAGGCGCAGATGCGCCGCGAGCAGCTTGCCGTCCCACAGATGACCGGCATGCCCAAGCTTCTGCGGGTCGCGTCGCAAGTCGCGCCCCAGCGCCGCCCATTGCTTGGTGCTCAGCGTGGCTGGCCGACCCGAACGCGCCCCGTCACGCAGGCCGGTCAGTCCCTGGGTTTCAAAGCGCGTCACCCAGCGCTGCACCGTTCGTCGATCTTCCCCAAACACGTCGGCGACCTGCTGGCAGCTGTGGCCGCCGGTGACCAGCAGCAACCCGTGCAGCCGATGGTTGTACCGTGACTCATCGGACCGAGCGAGTTCCTGTTGGATGGCCAGTCGCATGACGTCGGCATCAGCAATGACCAATTTTCTCATGACCGTCCCTCCACATTGGGAATCGGTCATCAAGATAACTCAATCATGCGGCAATATATATGTCGCTATGTTTATCTCCATTCCTTCAGCAAGGGAGTGGCCAAGGTTGCCCTTTACTACTCACATCGAACGAGCACCGTCGATCTACTAAATTGATCCCTCCAAGCTCGCTAGCTTTTTCTCTCTGGGAAGGGCACACATGTTGGTCTAAGTGTGGCCGTCGAACGAGGCCCTTCTCGAGGTGCGCGTTCCGGGAGCACAGGACCAACGTGGATGCCCTTTCCACCCTTTTCATCGTGCGCGTTCTGCGAGCAAGAAGGGCACCTGGCCGCTCCCTGCCCACCTTTTAAGCACGGGTCGTGGCGGGGGAAGGCCTGATGACCCAAAGCATCAGGAACGAGAACACCACGGATCCGATCGCGGCTAGACCAAGAAACCACTCAAGCTTGCCGAGGACGGCAAAAATCAGCACGATGACGGAAAAATCACGACTCGCGACGTTCTTGAGCATGAAGTTCAACCAAGCAGCCTGCACCGGTGGCTTCCATCCACTCAATGATTTGATCTTTTGCGCGCGGGTGACGACCCAAAATGAGAACCCATTTCCAAGGACCGCTGCCGAACCCAGGGCAAGAGGCACCCAGGCACCGTCGCTCCCGGCCATGCGCAAGTAGGAGCCTGCGGCAATGCCGGCAAAGATCGCCATGTGCACCACGTTGTCCATTGTGATATCGAGCCAGGCCCCTAACGGCGATTCGGTGAATGTCAGCCTAGCCACTTCACCATCGCAACAATCGATGATCGCCGCCAGTTGGAACAACAGCGCAGCCAGGATACCGGTACTGTAGGTCCCAACGCTAAAACCGGCGGCTGCGACCAGCCCTACCAGGGTCGCCAGAATCGTAATGACATTCGGCGAGAGGCCTGCGGCGAGAAAGAACCGCGTGAACCAGCGGGAGACCTTCCGATTAAAAAACCGGTCGACGAAGCCTTCGAACTCGCCCTTGAGGGAATTGAAGAGTTTTCTCTCAGCGGCTTTGACATCGGCGGCATCGTGCACGTCCTGATACCAGTGGGACCGATTCGTCTCCGTAGACAGCACCCGCACATGCCCATCCACTGCGGCCCGTTCGAGCCATCGACGAATCGGCACCGTACCGGTTTCTACTTCGACGTGACCGGCAGCGCTCATAAAACTGGCAGGCAGTACCACCAGGTCTGTCGCCACCAACGCCGCATCGTCCGGATTCGAGGTGATCGAGAGGAGTCGTCCCGCCTGCACCTTCATGCGCACACTCGACCGGCGTGGTTGTCGATTTCGCCCGCTATCGGCTCGTGCCACGACGATCGCCTGGCCATCCTGTACCTCATGGCGCAGGCTCTCGATCAAGGGGCTCGCAAACACCCCTTGCACGCCGGACAGGAGACAGAACCCACGAACTTCAGCAGCAAGCGTGTCCCATGTGCGCGGATCATCCAGTGGAAACTCACGAATCGGCAACCAGCGCACGGGGATCGTCACACGTGATCCTTTGCCCAACGCCTGTTTGAGCCGATCTTCCTCCGGCCCGACCAACACCATGAGCTGTCGAATGCCGGCTCGCTGCAGCGTCAACACTGTCCGCTGAAACAGCCCAATGCCCACCACGCTGGTGAGCGGACCCACCTCATCGGCATGCAATCCGACCGGCTTGCCGAACAGACTCACAGACGGCAAGAGAATCGCCGTGCTCAATCCCTGAAGGCCTGTCTGTTTCTGAACGATGCTCTCGCTCATGATCTATTTTGTCTCTCGTCTCTCGCAAAACCGGTCAGCGCACTGCGAGCAACACCGCTACAGTTTCGGTAATACATCCCGTTCTGCTTTCGTCACATCTTCAACAAAATCGATTTCTATCCAGGGGAGTCCACCGATCTTCTCATGCCCGACTTTGACGTCGCGAAAAAAGCCCGCAAGCGCATCCTCGTATTCCATTTGCCAGGCCTCGCGATCCACATGGGTCTTAAGCGACGCCACCACATGCGGCGTATCGGCATGCCGGACCTTGAGGAACCCCACGCCTTCTCCGGCATAATCGTAGTGCAACGGCATCGTCTTCGTCAGCGCAATCACGCGCCCGCCTTCAACCACGACCATGCACTCTTCCCCAGTCTGCTTGACCGTGTCGTCCATGAGCAGCGCATTTTCATAGGGAGATTGTACCAAACGGCGCAAGATCTCTTGATGAAAAAGCACGTCTGCATCCATGACGATCGCGTCGTCATCCAATGACGTGCGCGCGATCCAGAGTGAGGAAATGCTGCCGCGATGGAACTGCTCATTCACAAGGAAATTTACGCGCAGGCCACAATCGTTCGCTGTCACAGCCGCGCGAATCATCTCCTGCTTGTAGCCCACAACCATGTCGGCGCAGTGAATGCCGACGCTCCGGAGCGACGTGAGGTAGCGGTGCAATAGGGTCTGTCCGCCGATCTCGATGAGGCACTTCGGGCGATGTTGCGTGACTTGCCACAGGCGTTTCCCGACTCCGGCTGCGAGGATGATGGCTTTCATGCTGTACCGCAGATCCGTTCGAACACGTCGAGAAATCCCACTAACTGCCCCTCCGTGAGAGCTCCCATGTTCGCCACGCGGAAAATCTGGCTCTGGAGTTGGCCTTGGCCCGCATAGATCACATAGCCCTCTTTCTTTAGTTGATCATGCAACGACTGATAGGTCACACCCTCAGGAAGAAGATAGGCGGTGATCGTGTTGGATAGTTTGTCGGGAGTCAGGAGCGGCTTCACGCCGAGTTTCGCCATGCGATCTCGGATTAAGGTCGCACATTTCTTATACCGTTGAATCCGCTTGGCGACCCCTTCCTCCATGAGTTCGTTCAATGCTTCGTCGAATGCATAATAGACCTGCACCGCCGGCGTGAACGGAATCGTTCCGCGGCCCTGATCGTCCACATATTGCGTGATATGAAGATAGATCGACCGTCGGGGGTAGCCACGCATCCGCTCCAGAAATCCCTTGCGGACGAGTACAAAGGACAGGCCTGGGAAACCTTGAATGCATTTTCCGGATGTACCCGCCACCATATAAATGTGTGATCCCGCAATGTCCAGTAGCTCGCCTGCCAAGGCGCTGACCGCGTCGAGAATGAACACACGGTTCTGGCTGTCCACAACATCAGCGATCTCCTTGACCGGATTGATGAGCCCGGTGGTTGTCTCATGGTGGACCATGGCGACTGCATGCGCCTCCGGATGTTGTCGTAGCGCGAGCCGCAACCGTTCAGGGTCCGGCCTTGTCGTCCAATCGTATTTGAGTTCGGACACGCCCAGGCGATAGAGGCCGACCATCTGGGAAATACGTTCGCCGTACACGCCGTTGTTGAGCACCAACATCCGCTTGCCGTGTGGCAGCGACGACATGACAGCGGACTCTACCGCCGCAGTGCCCGATCCGGTCAACACCACCGCGGCATACTCCGCTTCCGTCCCCGGCACAAAGAGCTTCAGCAGCTTCGCCTGAATCCCATGCAGGAGCTCGGTAAATTCCGACTCCCGATGGCAGACATCCGGACGCAACAGCGCCTGCCGCACCCGCTCCGACACATTCACCGGCCCTGGATTCAGTAAAATCATATTTACCAATGGCTGGGGCCAAAGGGCTAACGGCTAGAGGAAATTCCCTGAACCGTTCGCCTCTAGCCTCGTGCCTCTCACCTTCCCTGTCATGCTATCGCTTTCATGAACCGCTTCGTAATGTCCGGCGGATCGAGCATCACGCGCCCCACATCTTCCACCATCTCGTTGACTTTCACCAGCAACATACTCGGCCCATCTTTCTTCAGCATATCTTTGAACTCGTAGACGAGGTCTTCGCGTTCCCGCACCCGTTCGATGTTCACATACCCAGCCGCCTTCGCGACCTTCTCAAGCGGGACCACATTGGAAATCGTCGGCTGATTGCCGGTCGTACCATAGACTTCGTTGTCGAACACCACATGAATGAAGTTCTTCGGCTTCAGCGCCCCCACTGTCGCGAGCGTCCCCATGCCCATGAGGACGTTCCCATCGCCGTCGAAGACGATGACTTGTTTATTCGGCTTCGATAACGCCACGCCCAACGCAATCGCCGCTGCCGATCCCATCGACCCGATCATGTAGAAATGGGTCGGGCGGTCGGCAATCTTCTGCGCCTCTCGGGACGGAAATCCATTACAAATGATGACGGGCTGGTCGGTGAGCAATTCCAACAATGCGGTCATCGCCATGGCCCGACTCTGCATCGTGCCTTCTTCCGGCCTCATGGATGCAACCCTTTCACGACACCCTTTGTGATATTCAGCGCCAGGGGAATCCGTTTCTTCATAAACGTCTCGGCCACCCACTTCAGATCGTCGATGACCGTCTTTTCCGTCAGCGTCCGATGAGGGATCTTCATCGTATCGAGAAACTGCGGCATGACTTCGCCCATCACCAGATGCTCCGGCGCATCTTTGCCACCGTGACCACGCCAGGACACGATCAGGATGCAGGGCTGCTGATAAATATAATTGAGGGAGATGAGCGTATTCAGCGATGTGCCAAGCCCAGAGTTTTGCATCAAGACGGCGGGAATCTTGCCGGCCATATAGGCTCCGGCTGCCATGGCCACGGCTTCGTCTTCGCGTACCGCTGGGGTGTAGAGACGCCGCTCCATCAACTCGGCGATGATGCCGCCCAGAATCGAATCCGGAACCCCAGTAAAGAAATTTACACCAATATCTTGGAGCGCTTGGACGAACGTATCGCTTTCAATCATCTGGTCGATTCCTCGGCTCTATGTACATGGAAAAACCGCGCGCATTATAAGCTATGCTTTTGGACATTCTCAACAAAGCTGCGGGAGTTGCGCCATACGATCGGTCATGGTAGCGTTCTGCCATGATCGGACAGCAGAGAAGTCATATGGGTCAATACCTTGTCCTGCTGGGGCTCCTGCTCTGTCTGAGCCGCCCCGTTCTCGCCCATGCGGTGCCGATGCTGAACGATCCGAACGGTTTTCAGAGCCTGGCATGGGGTGTTGCCCTGACCACGAGGCCGGACTTGGAAATCGCCAGGGCAGGCCCGCATGTGAATGAATACCAATTGAAAAACGGCCCGCCATTGTATGCCGGAGTCCCGGTCGAGAGCCTCCGTTTCTTATCGGTCGACGAGCAATTCGCCCGTGTGACCATTCACTACCAGGGGGAGGATCGGCACAAACAGATCCTTACCTATCTGGAGCAACAGTTCGGTTCCCTTGAGCGAGTCCCAGGGCAGATGATGCGGGGCCTCAATCAGCAGTATACGTGGCGCGGGACCGATACTGAAATCAGCGTGACCTACCACGCGAACACGGAGCGGGGATTCATTTTTATCGACAGCCGAACCCTGGCTCCTCGGTTCAACGACCACATCACCGATTCAGCGGAGTAACATGCTCCCCCGTCTCGACACAAACTCTTGGGTCTGGCGCACTTCCTTCATCTGCCTTTTCTTCTCGTTTATCCTACAGGGTACCCTGGCATCAGCCGTACCGATGCAGAACGATCCAAATGGGTTTGAGGGTATACCCTGGGGTGCAATATTTTCGGAAACCGACACCTTCGTGAAAGTCGAGGACACCGGCCGTTCTCAAACCTATGAGCTGAAGGCCGGGGCTCCTTCACTTGGCACAGTGCAGGTCGACTCCATGCGATTCGTGACTTCCGAAGGCAAGTTCGCTCGTTGCACTGTCCGCTACCAAAGCAAGGCGACCCACGACCAGATTCTTGCCTATCTCCAAGCCCTCTATGGTCCGCTCGACCACACACCGGGACAGATCGCCGGCGGTCCCGTCAAATTCTATAGCTGGACTGGGTTCGAAACCGATGTGAACCTCCGATACGAGACCGGCACCGATCGCGGCATCATCTTTTTTGAGAGCCAGGAGCTCCGCCGAAAAATGACCGACAGCAATTCAGCCACCGTGTTTTGACAGTCGTCACCCCGATCTTGCCCGGCCTTCCCGAAACGATTGACTGGATGATGAAAAGTCAGGCGGCTTTCTGAAAAGTTACGGTTCAGGCCAAGGCTGAGATGCAGAACGTCAGGTTTTGTTAACCTCGACCTCAGCCAGTCCTATTCGGCCCCCTAACGTCCACCCCCCCTTCTGATGGGGCCGTTATCCCCTCTCTTTAGGAATTGTTGAAATTCTTGAATACGGTATTCTCACACTGTCGCGGGAGACAGAGGAACCTCGGCGCAATCACTGTGGAGGTACCGATGAAGCTGAACCACCCCATTCTCAAGGTCAACACCCAGAAAGCTCATTCGCTCTTAGATCGGCGCTATGCTGAACGGGTTTCAATTCGATACCGAATTACTTACTTCGGAGAAGAAGGTGCGCGAATCGTTGCCGGAGAGGGAGCCTTGAAAGACCTCTCTAAAACTGGCTGCAAGGTCTTGGGCGTGGCCACGAACCCGCTAGGTAGCCGTCTCACTCTGCTCCTAGACCTTGAGGATGGGCAAGCTCCCATGCTCCTCACCGACGTCATCGTCTCCTGGATTGCTCAAGACTCATTTGCCGTCAAATTCCCCAAGCTGTCACCAGAGGAACGGAAGCGTCTGCAAGAAGTTATCTGGAAAAATATCAGTTTGTCGTCCTTAGACGATCGACGAACGGCATTCCGTATCGTCTGAGCGTCGACCTAACATCGCGAAGGAGACCAGACCATGCCTCCTGACACCGCCACTCCCGTTGCCACAGTAGCTGAATTCTCCGGTCAATCCGAGCGTCGTCATGGCGGCCGTACTCCGACACTTTTCTCATTACTCTATTCCTGCATGGATTCCGGCCAGATGCTGATCGGTGACGGCACCGTCACCGATCTCTCATCGAGGGGGATCGGCATTCGCGGGAATCAATCGGTCACACCCGGGATGAAAGTAACCCTCTTCATCGACCTTCCTGGAATGGAAGAGCCGCTCTGCATTACCCAGAGCCAAGTCTCCTGGGTTGAAGGATGTCGATTTGGGGTGGAGATGAAGACCCTGACGTTGGAGGAGAAGAATCACCTGCGATTCTTCTTGTGAACTCGTGTCGACCCCCCTCAGACCTTGGCCGCGGCACCTGAGGCCCAGCAGGAACAAGGAGGCATATCATGAAACGAGCACCGGTCGCATCTGGAAACGGGCTTCAGTCTGTGGTCGAAGCGGTCAATCGGAGACAAGAACCACGGCCCTCGGTGGAGTTCCGGTTAATGTACTCGGCGCAAGACCCTTCCGGCGAGGTTCTCATGGGCGATGGCATGGTCACGGATCTCTCGCCTACGGGATTGGGCATTCGCGGCAACGCCTCCGTCACGACAGGAAAAGAACTCACGATTTTTCTCTATCTCCCCGACGGGCAAGACCCACTGTTCGTGATGGAAGCGAGGGTGGCTTGGGCCTCAGGACGTCGGTTCGGAGTCGAGATTCTCAAGATGAATCTGCGTGAGCGCAACCGGCTCCGTTACTTCTTGCATTCAAATCTCGCGCATTTTGAATAGGATGCCAGCCTGCGGCATGGAGGGCCCCAATGGCTAGACGACAACGGACAAGCACACGACTGACGACCCAGCCCCCAATTCAGGCCACTGACAGCAGAATGGCGCAGCGGACTTCTGTTCAGATCACGGTTCGCATTCAACAATACATGGCCTCCAGAAATGGCCTCCAGCATCTTGAAGATGGGGCGGTCCTGACCTGTCCGAGAGCGGGTGAAAAATATGCGCCCCACTCGTCTTGCCCATGGGAGGTTTCTGAGATCTCTGCCTGACAATCCCGGAGACGTCTGATCCAATTCTCATTCTGAAGGTTCTAGTGGTCTGGGCCGTGGGAAACGAATTCCTTCTCGTCACCGCACACGAGCGAAATGGACACGTGTCCTAAGCCCTTTCAGGTGACGTGGTTGAGGGTGAAGCGGAAACAGTCTGCGTGAAAGTGCCATTACTCAGGCGCTGTATCTGGTGATGCCGGTTCGAGACGAATCCGCCTATCTACGAACCCCGCACGGGCAGGCCCGTCATATGAATAGACGATGGCTGCACGGTTATGTGTCGAGTTGTGAGCGACTGAGAGTAAGTGGGAGGCTGGCGGCATGAAAGGCGTCAACCGTTGAACGCCCGAGAGATCCATATGGGCAATCCTCTAACGTGTGATATCCGACTTAGGTTTCCGCTAGAACTACCTTGCGAGGAGTAGGGCGTATACAATTGATCTTTTTTCTCTGTCAAGCGCTTCTTACGTACGAGGGTTACATTAATACTTCCTTCTTCTTCGCCGATCATAATGACGGTAAAATCCGGACTCGGTGAGTACGGTTCATGATTCGAAGAGCAGGCCAATTTCTGCTAGCATTCACGACTCATCGCATCAGTCTACCTGAATAACTCGCGTGCAATTCCTATCCAAGGCTTGCCCTCTAGAAGAGTAGCATGCTAGGATTTTGGTGAGTAAGCACTTACTTACCATGAAAAAGCGAACCTCACAGACCACGAACGGGAACGGGCAGCGGACTTCTGCTCGCGATCGTCAGGCCAGCCTTATCGCTGCCGCCGCTTCGCTCTTCGCTGCGAAAGGGTTCAACGGCACCACCACAAAAGAAATTGCCAAAGCGGCGGGTGTGAGCGAGGCGTTGGTCTTCAAATACTTTCCGACGAAACGGTCGCTCTATGCCGCAATCCTGAAAGAAAAAGTGAGTGTCAACGAACTGCTCGAAGCGGTGGAGGCGGCGGCCAAAAAACACGACGACCATCGCGTGTTTACGATGATTGCGAGCTATCGCATTCGTCCCGGCGTCGATTCCACGTTCCTGCGGCTCCTCTTGTTCAGTGCGCTGGAAGGGCACGAACTCTCCGAGCTGTTCTTCGGCAAGCACCACAAGGTGTTCTACGATCACCTCGCCGCGTACATTCGCACGAGGATTGCGGACGGCGCGTTTCGCCCGGTCGACTCCCTTCTGGCAGCTCGAGCGTTCATCGGCATGGTCGTCCATCACCGTCTACTCCATGAGATCTTCGGAGTCTCGATGCACCGATCCCATGAAGACACGGTGGCGACCTACGTCGATCTCTTCCTCACTGGGCTGATCAAGGTGCCGGACGCCCGCAAGCCGCCGAGGAGGCCTTCGCGATGAATCCCCTGAAGCAACATCCGATTGTCACACTCGGGGTCATTGTTTTCTTTGCCGTTACGGCTCTCGTCGTGTTTCGCCTCAGCAGCGGCGCCAAGACCGACGCCCACAAATCCCGTGTCATCACCGTTGCCACTGTGGCGCCGCTGAAACAGGACCTGGATATTCGACTCACCTATACCGCCGACATTACCCCCAACCAAACGGTCAATCTGTTCTCACGGGTCGACGGCTACATTGCCAAGGTCTACGTCGATAAAGGTGACTTAGTCAAAGCCAACCAACTCTTGATCGAGATCGATCACTCGGATTATCGGCATGCCGTCGACCAGGCCAAGGCAAACCTTGCTGCAGCCAGAGCAAGAGTCGCGCAGCAGGACGCCAGCGTGCGCAATACCACCCTCACGCTTAATCGGATGCAGGCGCTGATCAAAGACCAGTTCGTCTCGCAGCAAGATCTGGATAACGCCCAGGTCGCATACGACGCGGCGGCAGCCGCGCTCGAATCGCTCCACGCACAGGGCCAGCAAATGGAGGTCGCCCTGGCACAGGCCGAGACGAACCTGGCCTACTCATACATCCGTGCTCCCTTCGCGGGCTATGTGGCCGAGCGCAACCTCGATCTCGGCTCCTATGTCAGCGGGACTACCGCCGGCACCTCCACTATCTCGCGCGGGATTCTCACCCTCCATGAGATTCAGACAGTCCGCATTCTGATCGAAGTCGTCGAAAAAGACGTCCCGCTCATCCAGGTGGGCCAAAAGGCAGAAGTTCGCGCCGAGGCCTATCCCGATCGCGTCTTCGAGGGTACGGTCACCCGTGTCGTCCAGGCACTGAACCGGGCCACCCGCACGATGACGATCGAGGTGGATCTCCCCAACAAGGATCATGTCTTGAAAGGCGGCATGTTCGCCCGCGTAGAGGTCCTGGTCGGCACCCACCGAAACGCGATTCAGATCCCCATCGACGCAGTGAGTCGATTGGAAGACTCCCAATATGTCTACATCGTACGCGAAGGAAAAGCCCAGCGGGTGCCGGTGGAAATCGGAGTCCGCGACGAGAACCGGGTAGAGATCACCAAGGGCTTGGACGGGTCGGAGCAGGTGATCGTCTCCGGGAAAGACCTCGTGCATGACGGCAGTCCCGTGCAAACCCAGCAGATAAATTCCGTAAAAGGTGAGACGTAAACCATGAAACGTGACGCTACGACATCCTTCCGCCCTCCAAGTCCCGACTCGTTCCCTGACGTCTTACCTTTCACGTCTCACGTTTCACGTCTCACGTCTTCATCATGTGGCTAACCCTCCTCGCACTTCGCAATGGCATCGGCATCCTGATGCTGTCCCTGGCCATGGTAATCCTGGGCGCCACCTCTCTCCAGCGGCTACCGGTCGATCTCTTTCCCCAGATTCAAGTGCCCGTCGCCTTCGTCGGCGTCATCTATAAAGGCGCGCCGCCGCTCGACATCGAACAAAGTGTCGTCTATCCCATCGAGAAAGCCGTCAGTTCTGCATCGAACGTCGAGCATGTCGAGTCGTTCGCGAAGCAGGGCATCGGCGCGGTGCAGATTTGGTTCAACTGGGGCGCGGACATTAACGTCGGCCAGATGGAGGTGATGCAACGTATCACCCAAATTCTCAACAGTCTCCCGCCCGGCATCCTGCAACCCTTCATCGTCAAGTTCGACGTCTCCAATATCCCTGTCTCCCTCGTAACGGTCTCCAGCGACGATCTGGACGAACGGGCCCTGTACGACCTGGCCTCTAATACGATTGCGCCGCAGATCGAACAGATCGCCAACGTCGCCGCTGCCACCGTGGAAGGCGGAAAGATCCGCCAGATCAACATCAACCTCGATCCGGCGTTGTTGAACGCCCGGAGCCTCTCGATCCTCGATGTCGTTAAATCCGTGAAGGCCGCCAACCTCATCCTCCCCTCGGGCGACATCAAAGCGGGCAATCTGGACTATAACGTCTTCACCAACAATCAGTTCCGCACGGTCGACCCGATTCAGGACGTGATCGTGAAGGTCAACCCTCAGGGCAGCCCCGTGCGCGTGCGGGATGTCGGAACTGTGACCGACTCGTCGGATATTCAGACCAACATCGTCAGGACGGACGGGACCAGGGCCGTATATCTGCGGGTGAACAAACAGCCCATCGCCAACACCGTGGCGGTGGTGGATGCGCTGCGCAAGACTTTGCCGAAGCTGGTCGGCATTCCACCCAGCGTGAAGGTCGGAATTTCCTTCGACCAATCGGTCTATATCCGCCAGTCGATCAGCAACCTCATCGAACAGGCGCTGCACGGATCGCTGTTGGCCGCAGCGGTTATCTTAATTTTTCTCCGTAACTTTACGAGCACGCTGATCATTTCGGTCGCCATTCCCCTCTCGATCATGGTGACCTTCATCGTGCTGTACTTCTCCGGGCAAACCCTGAACGTATTCACCCTGGGAGGCCTGGCCCTCGGGATCGGACGGCTCGTCGACGATTCCATTGTGGAACTCGAGAACATTCAACGCCATCTCAACACCACGACCCGCCGCTGGGACGCGATCCTGGAAGCGGCCCGCGAGGTGGCGATGCCCATTCTCGCCTCGACGATCACCACGGTCGTCGTCTTCCTCCCAATTTTCTTCGTCGCCGGGATTGCCCGCTTGCTTCTGATTCCCCTGACCATCACGATCGCGATCTCGCTGTTCACCTCCTTCTTCGTCTCCCGCACGGTCACCCCGGCACTCTGCTACAAATTCCTCAAGCCGGAACAGGAATCTCACCGTTCGATGCCGACATGGTTCGTGCGCCTGATGAATTGGAGCCGTGAGCGGTACGAGTCGTTGGACAAAGGCTACGAAGAATCGCTCCGCTGGGTCTTGGTCCATCGCTGGCGCTTCATCACCGGCATTCTGCTCCTCTTTGCCGCTTCACTCGCGTTGGCGCCCAAGATCGGTACGGAGTTTTTGCCGGTGTCGGATGAAAGCCAGTTCCGGATTGTCCTGCGCGGGCCGGTCGGTCAGCGAGTGGAGAAAACCGAGCAGCAAGTGGCCGAGATCGAACGGGTACTGCGCGCACAGATCCCTGCCGACGAGTTGGAAACCATCGTCTCCAGTACCGGCGTGTTAGCCCAGGGCCGTTCCTCCCTGTTCAATCCGAATACCGGCCCCCATACGTCGAGCATCTCCGTCCATCTCGTCACGCCGGACAAACGGACAAGAAGCCAAGTGCAAATCATGAACGACGTGAGGCCCAAAGTCCTCAAACTCTTTCCGGGCGTCGCAATGTTTTTCGATCCGGGCGGGCTCATCAAACGAATCACCAGCTTTGGGTCGCAGAAGTCGGTCGACGTGGAAATCTACGGCTACGATTTCGAGAAAGCGCGGGATGTCATCCGGCAAGTCGAAAGCCTGATGCAGCAAATACCTGGCCTGGCCGACATCGAGGTCAGTCGCGAGGAGAACTATCCCGAGGTCAACGTGGTGGTGGACCGCGAGAAGGCCGCTCTCCTTGGTATCAGTGAAACGGATGTCGCCAGCGCCGTGCTCTTCTCACTCAACGGCAACGGCCCAACCGACCCTATCATCTACACCGACCCCCAAAATGGGAACGAATACTACATCAGCGCCTGGCTCGCGGAAGAACATCGAAAGGATTTCACAGACATCGAAAATATCATTTTGACCGCACGAACAGGAGAGCCAGTCCTTCTCAAAAACGTCGCCTCGCTCAAGCTCAATGCTGGCCCGGTAAAGATCGACCGCAAGTACTTTCAGCGGGTGGTCCATCTAACCGCCAACCCTGTGGACCGGGATCTCGGCGCCATCACCGCCGACCTGGAGGCAGGCTTAGCCAAGATCCAACTCCCCACCGGCTTCAGCATCCGGTTGGCCGGCCAGATTCAACAACAGCGAGAGACATTCGAAGGCTTGATATTTGCGACGGTTCTGGCCTTGGTCCTCGTGTACATGGTGATGGCCGCGCAGTTCAAATCGCTGATCGATCCCTTTGTCATCATGTTTTCGGTCCCGATGGGCTTCCCCGGCGTGATCCTGATTCTTTTCCTGACCAATACAACCCTCTCCACTACGTCGATGATGGGCATCATCATGATGCTAGGCATCGTGGTCTCAAACGGCGTCCTACTGGTCGATTATACAAACGTCCTCCGTCGGCGAGGGAGGGAATTGCACGATGCGGCGGTCACCGCCGCGCGGACGCGACTCCGGCCCATTCTGATGACCTCCCTCGCCACCGTGTTTGGGCTACTCCCCATGGCCATTGGCTGGGGCATCGGTGGCGAAACGAACGCCCCGTTGGCGCGCGTGGTCGTCGGAGGGCTCAGTTTTTCGACGATCCTCACGCTCTTTCTTGTCCCCACGATCTATGTAATGTTAGAGGAACGGTTCCCCCGCCATGCAGACAAGGCGCCACAGGATCTCGACTGGATACCGCCAGAGCCGGCTGGTTGATGGGAGAGTACTGGAAGGTTGCGGCTCAGGCTGGGAGAAAAATGGTCTGATCTTCACTCGACCTAGACCTCAGCCTTGGCCTACTTAGCGAAACTGGCTGGTTACCCGACGGTAGGAAAAAGCGCCCTCAGTTGCATCGCCAACCCAATGTCCCCGCTGATCTTGAGCCGACCCGACATGGCAGCGGCTGGCCCATTTAACTGGCCCTTCATGATCTTGATGCAATCCTCTCCTGCCATCGACAGTACGACGTGCGGGTCCGCATGCATCCCCTCTGCCACCTGACAGGCCCCCTCCCGAATCGTGAGAAAGTATTGCCCGCCCTGTGCGCCGCTCAGATCGAATTGGTAGACCGCATCAAGATCTTCAGCGGCTTCTGAATCGAGCCGATCTGGGAGAAGCTGAAAAAACTCTTTGATCGTGGCGGGGTTCATAGCTCGTGGGAAGGCAAAGAATCTCTCGGATCGGTACCGGGAGCCGCGGTGCCGTGGCCCCCGGTCCCTTCCTAGTAACGGAGCGTGACCGTCGCGGTACTGCGACGCGCGCGGAAAAAGTCTTTGGAGAACACCTCGACGACGCCAGGGTCATAGCCCTTGCAGCTAAAAATATCGAGGTAGGCGTTGTTCGTATCGTTCGCAAAATGGCCGCTAATCAACGAGGTCGAAATCAGCTGAACCATGGAATAACCAGCCACACGACCTGAGCCGAAATCGACGACCTGGCACTCGCCAAAACGCTTCATGTCGATGAGCTCGCACAGCTCAACGACATAGCGGCGGATATGGTCGGCATTGCGAATCAGGTCGGGATGACAATCTTGGAGATCGACGGCAGTACAGAGTCCCCACGCCTTCCCCTCGCCCACCATTTCCTTGGGGGCAGTGGGCGCGGCTACTGGGGACTCGGATGGAAAGATCGCGGACTCAGAGTCAGACAAGCTACTCATAGAAATTGTACACCTTTCTGTTAAGAGGGTGAAAAAACTCCCGCTATGGACCGTTCACTCGGACTATACCACGAAACTTTTCATATCAGGAGGAATGGGGAAACTTTTTTTCACACCGAAGCCTTCAGGGACCGCTCGATCGATTGACAAGGTTCTCAGCGGTCGGAGAGAATGCTACACATGGCTCATGTCATTCCATCAAATCCGAACCAGACTCCGCCCTCAGCCGACCTCCCCGATCGACTCTGCACCTGGTGCCAGCTTCCGATGAAGAAGCGTCTCGTCGGGGGAAAGCGGTTTATCCACTACACCTGCCCGAAGTGCGTTTTCCAGCACACAACCAGGCTTGGCCCCAAACCACCCAGTTCAGCGCACTAGCTGGCTGAGGTCAAGGTTGAGCAAAGATCAGACTTTTTCGACCTTAGCCATTGACCTGAGCCGTAACCTTCCAGAAAGCTGGCGGGACTTTTCGGCAACCTGCTAGAAACCCCTGTCGGTCTTTTGTCCGGTAAGCTGAAGTACCCCGCCCCTCATCCCTCATCAACCTCTTTCATTCAAGTAGAGGAATTCGCTACTGTGTCGCCCATGATGAGCTCACCGCATGCTCACCGACTCCACCGCTCATCGTACCTCTGTCTTCTCCTCTTTGTCGGACTCACCGCCTGTCAAACTATCCCCACGAAGACCTATGAGGTCCGTCAACGAGCCTTTACCTATCAACCCTCGTCGCTAGTCCGCGACTATCAAGAGGAGTACGCCTATACCCAGGAGCGGCGGGAAACCGTCGCCAACGGGCAAGCGAACGGTGTATTGGATCGGCCCCCAGCCGCCACGACCGTTCCGGCCAATCTGACCGACCTACCCATTTCTGGAGGAGGCTTCCGGTCAGCCACATTTCCCCTTGGAATCCTCCAGACGCTCCACGACATGCAGCGTCTGCCCAAGATTGACTACCTCAGCACCGTCTCTGGAGGGTCTTATACTGCAGGATGGATGCTGGCCCATCTGGGACAAGAGCAGGACGATGCCTGCGGCAACCTGGTCCAAACCATGGATGAGGGCAAGCTCCTCGACTCGCACGACGATTTCGTCACACACCTGCGCCACCATGCTGGGTTCATCAAGGAAGGTGGATTCTGGGAAGGCTCGAAACTCATCTGGGGCTATGCCTGGCGACTTCTGCCCTACTACATGTGGGATCTAGCGCTCCACATCAAAACACCTCCGGACATCGGAAACGAGCTGCATCTGTTCACGCCCTATGAGGATCGCATCCAATTGACATATCTCCGGTGGAAACAGGAGACCCCGCTGGTCCGATTAAATCGCAAAGACGCCGATGCCCCCTTACCTCATCATCAATGGAAACCTAGTGAACCGGGGAAGACCTCGCGCCTTTGAAAGCGAAACGGACCGCCCCTACCTCGATAATTACAACTTCGAATTTACCCGCGACTACACCGGCTCGGATAGCCTCGGCTACATTCAGAGCGCCGGGTTTGGGTTGCCCGTGGTCGGAGCCCAAACTGAGGACAGCAAGCCCGCCTGGTTTAATCCACGCAAAGTGGTTGTCGAAGACCTGACCGAAGGCACCTGCCACAAACCGAGAGCAGAACGCATCAGACCCGAGGCCTGCGTTCGCCTGTCGCAGGCCATGACCGCATCCGGCGTAGGGTTGGACTTCGACAGCCTAGTGGAGGAATGGTACCGCAACGACATCCTACGCCTGCTGATGCGGTTCGGCACCGCTCCCTTCAACATCAACAACGAATATCAGACCTGGAACTACGCCCGTCGGAACAACACGACCCTCAGTACCATCTGGGACTATTTCCTCATGGTCACCGCCCTGCACATCTGGCCTGATACCAAGAGCCGCTGGATCGAAATTACCGATGGCTCGTTCTACGATAACCTCGGCCTTCAGTCGCTTCTGCGCCGCCAAGTGAGCCGCGTGATCGTCGGCGATGCCACGCTAGACAACACGTGGCAGTTCGACTACCTGCAAAATCTGCAGGAGAGCATCAAAGGCAATTTCGCTGAAGGCGCCGAATGGTGCGGCGAAATTCTGGAGAAGAGCGAGATCGTCTGGTATCGGCGCTTCTGGGTCAAACGACCTGACGGCACCCCGATGGTTACTCACTACCTCAAACCCTATGCCTACAATGCGGTGCTATTCAAAAGGAACCCGTCGCTGGCTGCACCGGGTAAGATCTTCGTCAGCGCCGATCCTGAAATGTGTCGGTCCATGGACTCAGCACACTCGCCAGTTCCCCAACCAACCCGACACACCTGGATGCAAACAGGCTCCTGTCGATGATAGGGAACGACCAGGCCCGCGAACGCGCGCAGCTGGCCATCAAGAAGGTGAAGAGGTTTGTGGAGTCACCGAATGGGAAGGGATTCCCACAGACCAGCACCGTGTTTCAGTGGTACGAGTTGGAAGAATTCGAAGCGTACCGGCCACCTGGGATATCTCATGGGTTGGGCCTACCTGGCAAACGTCGATTTGTCCGAGGGGGATCTGAGACCGAACGCACCCTGCCCGTGCGCTCTAGCGGAAAACGGCTATCTGCGTGAAAAACTGGTCTGCACGTGATCGTCGAAGATATGGGTGAGTCGTTCCCTGTCCTCTGGACTGATTGAGGTGATCTTCGAGCCGAACTTTGGGGAACGCACGTGGACGACTTGTAATCCACAGCTCAACACTCTCCCTTGCTCAAGCTCAATCATGAGTTGGAGCGCATCGCCGCTCTTCACGAACAAGCGGCTTTCAATCCGGACACCTGTCTCGCTCACATCCAGAATCTTGCACGGCGCGGAGAGAGCCCCCCGTTGCAGACGGCCACCCCGACTGACCTCGACGCGTGAGGCTTTTCGCTTGAACCCCATGTCTCCGGCCTCCTGTTTTCAATATCATACGCAAGAGGCCTCACAACTCAAATGAAATGCCAATTGGAGCTACAGCCTTTTCGCGACGAGGGCACGCACCTGCTCCATGCGCGTGCGATTGACGCCAAGATCGCCGTAGCCGGTGCGGGAGGCGGAGCGGAAGTGGATGGTCTTGGTGTCATCGTCGAGCAGAAATTCGACATCGTCTACGAAGCGAAGCAACAGGCTGGTGGCTTCGTAGTGGAGATAGGTCTCGTTTTCCTCGACAAGCTGCATACGGGGCAAGGAGCGGATGACTTCCTTCAACGCCTCTTTTGCCTCAGCCCTCGATTTGCGATAGGAGATGGGGGAGATCGCATGGCCCTCGTCCTGGGCCTGAGTTGATACGCAGTTGGGGCTGGAGGGGCAAGGAGGTAGTTGTTTCATCGATTATGAGAAGCAAGTGGCTGCTTGGCCAACCGGCACAATGTAGCACCCGTCTAATCTAGACAGCCGTAGAGTACCAGTATGGCTTCCATGAAGCCACACTACCACTCAATGCAACTGTTCCGAGATAAACAGACAGGACACACCAACGGGCAAGCTCGAAATACCACAACAACGCGGGCGCGCCAGGAAAGTAGAATCGATTAAAAAATGGTATCCCTTTGCCCCCCGTAAGAAATATTGGTACCGTGGCGCCGTGGAAAAGGCACGACCTCTACCCGGTGTTGAGTCCCCCCGCACATTCCAGGACATGGACGACTGATTCCGGAGCGAAGCCGGCTGCCGTGGCGACACCGTCGTTTGCGCTGGCCTGCTGGGTTCGTGTGGCGGCATTGCGGAGTTGTTGGGGAGCCGTGGGTGATGGCGCGCGGTGTGTTTCGAGGCCGAGCGTGTGAGGGTGAACCCTCGCTGACCGCCGGCACGGTGTTCCAGGACACCCGCAAGCCGGTGCGGATGTGGGTGCTGGCGATGTGGTTCATCCCCAGCCAGAAGAACGGAGTGAGCGCCTTGAGCTTGCAGCGAGTGCTGGGCCTGGGCAGCTCCGAGACGGCCTGGACCTGGCGGAACAAGCGGCGTAGGGCCAGGGTGCGGCCAGAGCGTGAGCGGCTTTCCAGCGAAATCAAGATTGACGAGACCGATGGGGGTGGTCCGGAAGAAGGTAAGCGAGACCGGGAAACCAAGCGCAAGGCCATCGTAGTCCTGGCACCCGAGAAACGCGGTCACGCCATCGGTCGTATCCGCCTGCGCCGTATCAATGACGTCTCCGCCAAGAGCCTGCGGCAATTCATCCGGGAGACGATCGAGCCTGGCGCGACCATTCATACCGATGGCTGGAAAGGCTATGGGCTATGCCGGACTTGCGAACGTCGGCTCTTCCCACCGCATCACGGTGATCACCGCCGGCCCCGAATTGGCCCACGAGGGCATGCCACGCGTTCATCCGGTCGCCGCACTGCTTAAGCGGTGGTTGCTCGGTACGCTCCAAGGTGGCATTCAGCATCAACATCTCGAGTACGACCTCGACGAATGCACAGTTCGCTTCACCCGCCGTCGCTCCCACGCTCGCGGACTCCTGTTTCACCGCCTTGCCCAACAGGCTGTCGCTGTTGGACCGGCATCCTACCATTCCCTTATTTCAGGCATAGCGCCTGTACGGGGATGAAGGGGATACCCACTTCGATTAAACTCTATGAATACCCATGTTCCAACCGCATAGACAAGGCAAAGTATCAATCCAACAACTGCCAAAATTCGAATGGAGCGTGGATTTCTTCGGTGACCACTCATTACCCCATGCTCCTCAGTACAGGGTTGGACAATCAATGATCATTCATACCCATAATTCCACCACCAGCACCGCATCAGCAGGGATGAGCTCCGGGATGCCTTTGTCGCGATAGGCCAAATGTGGGTTCACGCGAACCTCTCGATAGCCGCCGACCTTCATGCCCATCAACGCATGCTCGACGCCAGCGATCGCTTGGCATCGTCCAAGGACTAGGCTGTGATCGATAAACGTGGCGCCTCCTTCGACTCGAACCATCTCTTTCGGAAGTTGCTCTGCCTGATTTGTATTAGGTGGCACCTCTTCGCCCTGGTTGAGAAACACCCTCGTGTTGTAGACGACGCGGTCGCTTTTCTTCGCAGGCATCCACTTGCATTCTCGTTGCTCAAGCAGCTTGAGCCCACTAAGTCGTTTCATGCCATTAGTACAAGAACGTTCTGGGCACCCCCCCCTGTCTCTCCCCGCTCAGCCACCTCAACGGACACTTGTCCGGCGACTCGGCCATCTTCGGTTTCGACGTCCACACGCCAATCTCCTGGATCGAGTCGTTGCTTGAAGCTATAGACCCGGTAGCCGCCTTCCCGACCGCCGGTAATCTTGATCGAAATCTTGTCGGCGTGGATGAAGGGCTAGTCGCTGTTCGTTCGGAAGTACCAATGGTGGTAGACGGTCGTGCTTAGCGCCACCGGGGCGAAAACGGCGGTGAAACAGTAAATGGGTTCATCGACTGGAAACGGATTCTGCGAGCGCTTCCACACTTGATACCATTCTCGGTCGAAGCTGAGCGCAAACCGGTCGTCTTGCTTCTGCACTTCCCGATACATCCCGCCTAATTTCATTGAGAGCGGCACAGGAGGAATCCTGTTCAGAAAATAAAATGCGATCAGGACGCCAATAAGGGCGATCGCCGGTCCTCCGACCAATACCGCTTCCTTCTACGATCGGTCCGGTTTCCGTTGATAGATCAGCCGCACCACGCGCAGCGTTACTCCCACGATTAGCGCGGCTCCGAGCAGGAATACCCACGTTCCGATGGTCCCGACAATGAATGATAGGGAGGAAAAACGTGAAGAAGCTGAAGCTGGCCAGGGCGTAAAGCGCGACCAGCAGGCGCAGGTTCGAGAATCGGTCGCGCAAGAATTCGTTGGCCATCAGCAACAGGACAAGCACACCTAGGAAAATCCTCGTGCATGTGAGCGTCGCACTGCGCGAGTAAAAACGGCGTGCGCGCTAAAGAGCCCGCCCAGGAGAAACTGCATCGCCATCGGGTAGTAGTGCCGGGCGTTGATCAGGAATCTGGCGAACGACGAGCCTTGAGGTTCGATTGCGGATGTCTCCACCGCGGCCACGCCAAGACGACCGGTGAGGACGATGAGAAACCCGAGCATCACGAGATAGAGGAGGAGAATCAGAATGTCTTGCAGGCGATCGATGCGCGTCAGCGTCAAGCTGTCGTAGATGACGCCTGAGGCAAAGAATTGGCCCGACATGAAGGGCTTGGCGAGAATGGATTGGACCTTGGCCAGCGGGCTCATGCCCTCACTGTGCGAAATCTCCGTGGTTTGTTCAATGAAAAGTTGGATTCAGGAACAGGGTCTCTACGGCCCCCTCGACAGCGCCGTCATATTCATTCGTTGTTCGCGAGGGATGCATCACGCTTCAGGGGAGATCACACAAACGCGGGCAAGGGCGCATGGACAACTGGGTGACCGATAAGTCGTTCTAACCACCCCGCCATTGCCCCTTCTTTCAGCGGCGCCTTGTTCAAACGGGCCTCGATGCCAAAGCCCGTGCGTGACCCAACCACGCCGATGATCGCCGAGGCGTCATCGCATTCGGGAAGCAGTTCCTGTGTTTGAAACTCACAGAGGGTACTGTAGAGGCGACCGTCGGATTCGATGACAGATCGAATCTCCGGCAATTCGCCGAGCGGACAATGCACTGAACAGCGATAGACGGAACGGGCGATGGGTTCAATCGCTTGAAAATCATTGAGTGCGGCCTCCGAAAAACCCGTCAGGTACGCCCGGACGCCGGTTAGTTCCGGTGCAGAAGTGGCGGCCAATTTACTGGCCGGCACCAGGAACTCGTAGGCATCTGCCGTGTTGTATTCAAACTGACAGGGCCCAAAGGCATCGGGCCAGGAGCAGAAAAAGGCCGCGGAGGGATCGACCGGACGCAACATCAGCTGCTGCTTCTCAACCAATGTCTCGATGGGAAGCTCCAATAGCGTGATCGCTTCGAGAAACGCCGTGCGCCGTTCCTCCAACCACTGTGCCCGCTCGGCATCGCCCCGCGTCTCACCGGGCGTAATCACCTCTTTTGTTTGGAGCCGGACACGGATAAACGAATGGGCGTGGCGAAATCCAAGCCAGAGCATGCTGCGAGGATCATGCAACCGTAATGGATCGCGAATGCGCCAGGGATGACTGATCGAGCAGTAGGTGCCCACATCCTGATAGCGCTGGTAGACAGTGTGGTAGGCCCCGGATAGGAGAAAAAAATCGCCCCCCCAGCCCTCTCGGACGTGGATCAGGGTCACATCTTCCGTGGACCACGCGTCCAGCTGGTCGAAATCCTCAGGAGACTCGACCGTCCATTCTTCGACATAACAGATAACGTCCTTCGCGGGCACCGCCGGCTTCAACCCTACCGCAGCCAGCCGTTCGCCCACAGCAAGCACCTGACCGAAGGTCAGCGGGGTCGTCGTTTCCCAACGACGTTCACGCACGGTGGGTCATCACTTCCCTCGGCCTATCAACGTGTCGGTCTCAACGCCTTATGCTCGATCGTCGTTTCTGCGAGGTACCGATCGATATCGTCCTTCAGAGTCGCCGCCAGCAACTGTTGTACATCGTCTTCGCTAAACCAGAACAGGGTTTCACGTTGTGCTCCCTCGATACTTCTGGTCGTCGAGCTCTGGTCCCCGATGTTCCGCGCGACGACCACCAGTTTACTGCCCGTGGTCACCACTGTCGAAAAGAGCCGGCTCTTGGCATTGGCGGAAAAATCGAGCAATTGACCGCTGATGACGATGTCCGCATCGTTCGAATCCGTCACGGCTCCGCTGGAAGCCACCCGCACCGTCCAGGCCCGATCCTTCCATCCACGCGTTTTCAGACGATCTGCAAGAGCTTGGGCAATCACGTCTCCTGGCCGCCCACCCACCACATTGAAGTAGGTCACCCCGCCCCACAAATGGGTCCGCAAACCGAGTCGATTCTTCTCCAGTCGCCGATCCTCGAAAGATTCAATGACGATCCTGACTGGTTCCGGCTCCATGAATTGCGCCGCCGGTTGCTTCTGCTGAAGATCCAGATTGAATGTTTTTCCGGAACCCCCGCAGCCTGCTCCCATCAGCAGACTTGCCGTGAGCACGATGCCGACGCCCAGTTGCCCCATTACCTGTTTCAAGACCTCATCCTCCTTACAATTGGACATTGCACTGTTGAAGCTGGCCCAGTTTACCCAAGTTACTGATCAGAGACAAATACCGATGGGAGAGAACGCTGAAACAGTCCGTCAGCTTCGCTCTCGCCTCTTCGCCCGCTGCGGTCTTGGTTGGGACAAGGCGCGTGTCGGAGCGCCAGGGTTGGGCGGGTGAGAAGTCTGGTCTTTTTGAGCGTCTTGCGGGAGCGTTCTCCTGTTGTGCCACAATAGTTTCCCACAGCCTGCTAGCGGGTGATGATCGGGAGGATGACACTGAAAGGTCTCGCGGCTGAACTCCGGCAGTTGACCCGACTGCATCCGGGGGTCGGTAAAAGGCAGGAACCGGACGATCTTCACAAAAGACCGTTCGGCTAACACGGCGGCGATCTGCGCCTTGCGATCGTGAGTGATCGGCAACGTATATCCCTCGCCGCGTTTCCATTCCCACAACGTCGGTGCCAACGACAGTTCCAGCCCCTGCCCAGCAAGCTGATGAAACCGGTCCACAATCCGTGCCTTGTGCTGCTTGATTCCTTCTCCCTCTAACATCAAGGCGCACACGACGTGGTGCCCCCACCAAAAGAGCGTCCGAAAGGCAAAGGCGTTCGAGTCGTGGAAGTGCTTCGGAAAGTCTAGATATTGGTAGGGAAAGAATTCAAGAGCCTCTCCTTTCACAAAGTGGCAGTTGGCGGGATTGAAGTCCGGCGGTGTCACGAGAGCAGTCGATGCAACGTCCTCTTTCAAGGCCTTGTGCGTGGCTACGAGCAAGCCGCGCACCTTGCCCATGATCTGCGCCTTGGTGAGAAAGAAGTGCTGATCGGCCATCAAGGCCGCTTCTTCGTCTGTAAACTGTGATGGCATGGTTGTCGATCGGTTGGACGACCGGCTCGAAAAGCGCCGACTATTTTTGATGCGTTTCGAACTGGGAGACCGTTAGGTCAAACTGCGCCCGGCACTTCGCACAGCGGACCCACACCGCATCTTGAAACACATCCATCTCCCGAACCGCCAAGGCGGGAGCATGGGTTCCCAAACAGCTCTGGAGCGCCACGATTCCATCCAGCTGCGCAATCCCCGGTGCAGGCAAGGATGAATCCCCCGTCGATTTGTGTATGGTGATCGCGCCGGTGGTCACCCGAT
This sequence comes from uncultured Nitrospiraceae bacterium, assembly GCA_963821465.1. Classification (GTDB taxonomy): domain Bacteria; phylum Nitrospirota; class Nitrospiria; order Nitrospirales; family Nitrospiraceae; genus Palsa-1315. Next base: position 77,420 of record CAWGDV010000028.1, read on the forward strand.
GTACCATGCGGCAGGAACTGCACGTCAGCACCACAATGCGCTCTGGCTCGATGCGCTTGACCGTCAGACAGAGCGGATGCACTGACCAACATTGTTGGAGAAAGGCTCCGCTGCGGATAATCTCTGCCATCGACCGTCCTCGCGCCAAAGACACGAACCAGGCTACTGCATCCAAAGAGTCAGCATCACCAACACGCCAATCACATAGGGGAGCACGCAGGAATAGGTCAGCGTTGCCCACGCACGCCCCGGCGTCGCGTGGCGTGACAGTTGCTCCTTGTAGACGAATTCACGGGAGAGGATCAATACGGTAAGCATCAGCGCCAACGTCTGACTTGTCCGAGGCCAGGTATAGGAACCGCTGATGAGAAAGTTCGCCGTGAAAAATCCACTGAAGAGGAGAATCGCCGGCGCTAGGACGAACCGGACTGAGTCGGAAAAAAAGTCATGCCACCAGCCTGGACGGGCTTCCACCGGGCTTGATTGTGAGTGGGGATTCACGATCCCACTGCCACCGGAATCGCTGTCTTCGGCGGAGATGAAGGAGTGCTTTCTTGGGCGGTACGGCAAGTCTTACACACACGGGGGCGGGCTTTCAAGAACGATACTTTGCCGGTGGCCAGGCAGCTGTAATGAACGAACTCCTCGCACAAGGCGCAACGGGACCACCCACCGGTGAAAAACGTCTTGTTGCGGTAGAGCTCTTCCTTGCAGACCTTGCAGTGCCGGGGCTCAATCCCCAACAGCATCGGCTCCCAGTTCCCTTCACGATATCGTATACTCATCGTACGAAGTATAGCGAAGGCGCGAGGCGCGAGGCAAGGGGCGAGAGGCACGTATCTTTGGATGGGCCAGCGGAGGTGATATCCAGTTGCTCAGGCGGAACGAGCAGGCATCAACCAGACCAAGGCAGGACAGGGTTCAGTTACTCAGATTCGCAGACCTTCGTTCAGATTCATTCTGGATTGGAAAAGACTATCGGGTTGGTGTCTCACCCACCACGTTACACGATTTTCAACGTATCGAAGTTGATCCCTGCGGGAGCAGGCGGCGTCTTGAGCTTCATGTCCTCCAAGGCGCTGACGACACGATCGGCGACCACGAGATTTCTATACCATTTCCGATTGGCCGGCACGATGTACCAGGGCGCATGATCGGTGCTCGTGGCGGCCATCACGTCCTCGAACGCCGCCATGTAGTCGGCCCAGAGCTTTCGTTCTTCCAGATCTCCTTCGCTGAACTTCCAACGTTTCTCCGGATCGAGGATCCTCGCTTCCAACCGCTCTTTCTGCTCGTCTTTGGAGATGTGCAGAAAGAATTTGAGGATGGTGGTCCCGTTCTCAGCCAGCAATTCTTCAAACTCCTTGATCTGGTTTAATCGTTGTGCCGCCACTTTGGCTGAAATTATCTTGTGGACCCGCGTGATAAGCACGTCTTCGTAGTGCGACCGGTTGAAGATCCCGATCTGTCCTTTGGCCGGCACCTCATGATGGACGCGCCAGAGAAAGTCATGGGCAAGTTCACTATTGGAAGGGGCCTTGAACGTCGCCACCTTGCAGCCCTGCGGATTCACGCCTGACATGACGTTCTTGATCGTCCCGTCTTTGCCGCTGGTATCCATACCCTGCAACACGATGAGCATCGCGCGGTCGCCGTTGGCATAGAGGCGTTGCTGCAGCTCCCCAAGCTGGCCGATCAACTGACCCGTAACGGCCTTCGCCTGCTCTTTGCCTTGATCCGTATTCTTGTAGTCTCCGGTGTCGTCTGGGTCACACTTATCCAAGTTGAGTTGTGAGCCCAGCTTGACGCGATACTCTTTCATGTCGGTGCCTCCTTTGCCCCATTGAGTTCCTGTTCGAGGCGGTATTCTACTCCATTCGTTCCAGCTTGACAGCCACGAATAACCGGTAAAGAATGCGCCGAATTATTCCAGGGGGGTTGCATCATGGCGGTCAATCAAGACAAGCTGGACGCATTCATGAGCAAGGCAGTCGGTGACATTGGCGCCGCGCTGAGCGCCAACATGGTGCTTCTTGGCGACAAGCTCGGTCTCTACAAAGCCATGGTGAGGGCGGGCCCCGTCACGCCGACTGAACTCGCAAAAGCAACACACACGACCGAACGGTACGTCCGTGAATGGCTGGGCAATCAGGCCGCAGGTGGATATGTGACCTATGACGCCGGAACCGGTCGGTACCGGCTCCCTGAAGAACAGGCAATGGCACTCGCCGATGAAAGCAGTCCGTGTTTTCTCCCCGGGGCGTTTCAGGTCATTGCTGCCACATTTTCAGCCAACCCCAAAATCGAGCAGCGGTTCAAGACCGGCAAGGGCCTCGGATGGGACCAGCACGATCACCGATTGTTTGAAGGCACGGAGAGATTCTTCCGTCCGAATTACCTGGGCAACCTCGTGGCTAATTGGATTCCGTCCCTCGACGGCGTGGAGGATAAGCTCAAAAGGGGTGCGAAAGTCGCGGATGTCGGCTGCGGGTTCGGCGCTTCTACCATCATCATGGCGAAGGCCTACCCCACATCCACCTTCATCGGCTTCGATTACCATAAACCCTCGATCCTGACGGCACGCAAACGGGCCAAGGAGGCAGGCCTGAAGAACGTGACCTTCGCAACGGCGAAGTCCACAAACTATCCCGGCAAGGGATACGACTTCGTCGCCCACTTCGATTGTCTGCATGACATGGGCGATCCTGTCGGCGCTGCGAAGCATGTGAAGAAGACCCTCGCACAGAATGGTACCTGGATGATCGTGGAGCCATTCGCAAATGACCGTGTAGAAGATAATCTGAATCCCGTGGGCAGAGTCTTCTACGCCGCGTCGACGATGGTCTGCGTACCCGCTTCCCTGGCGTACAATGGCCCGGCCCTCGGTGCCCAAGCAGGGGAGGCGCGGCTACGAGATGTGGTCATGAAAGGCGGGTTCACACGATTCCGCCGCGCGACGCAGACGCCGTTCAATCTGGTGTTGGAAGGCAGACCGTGAGACGCAAACGAATACCGCGGCAGGTCTCGCCCCGGGGCCGAGCGCGGCTTGCGCTTTGGCGCGCCGCCGGGCATAGTGCGGGGTAGGATCACACTTTCCGGGGAGGCGACATGGCGAATCGATTGGTGGCCGAAGCGCTCGGCACGTTCTGGTTGGTGTTCGCCGGCTGCGGGAGCGCGCTCCTGAGCGCCTCTATTCCGCAACTCGGCATTGGGGTCTTCGGGATCGCGTTCGCCTTCGGGCTGGCCGTGGTCACGATGGTCTACGCCATTGGCCATATCTCAGGCGGCCATATCAACCCCGCCGTCACCGTAGGCCTCATGCTCAGCAAGCGGTTCCCCGCGCACGAGGTTCCCGGCTACATTGCCGCCCAAGTGATCGGCGGGATCCTCGGCGCCGGGGTGCTCTATCTCATCGCCACCGGGCGGGCCGGCTTCGTCCCCGGCGGCTTCGCCTCCAACGGCTACGGCGACCATTCCCCGGGCGGCTATTCCCTGCTGGCCGGCTTCTGCGCCGAAACGGTCTTCGCCTTTTTTTTCCTTCTGATCATTCTGGGCTCTACGGACAGCCGGGCGCCGCAGGGCTTCGCGCCTCTGACCATCGGCTTGGCCGTGGCCCTGATCAATTGGGCCGGGATCCCGGTCACCAATCTCTCCCTCAACCCGGCGCGCAGCACCGCCACTGCCGTTTTTGCCGACGGCTGGGCCCTGCAACAACTCTGGCTCTTCTGGGTCGCGCCGATCCTGGGCGGCGCCATCGCCGGCGTGGTCTATCCCTTCATCGCCGGGCATCCGGCCAGTAGCTCGACGAAACGCGAGGCCAAGTCGTCACGCTAGGCCTCTTGGCCTAGGGCAGAGTCGGCGCATCTTGGGCGCAGCGAAAGCCGACGTTCGGGGCATGCTCGGTGGGATCGCCTTTCGTCCGAAAGGCGGCCCGGAGCCGGTAGGGACTATTGAGATAGGACCCACCCCGTTGGACCTTCGCGGTTCCCTCCGCCGGGCCCCGGGGATTGATGGTGGGCTGCGGCGTGTAGGAGGCTTCGTCGTACCAGTCGACCACCCATTCATAGAGATTGCCGGCTAGGTCGTGGACCCCATAGGGGCTCCGCCCCAGATCACGATTGCCGATCGGCGAGACCGTCTCGGCCCCTTCCTTCAACCCAAAGACCGCCTGCGCTAGAGTCGGCGACTCGTTGCCCCACGGATAGACGCGGCCATCCGTCCCCCTGGCGGCTTTCTCCCACTCCGCTTCGGTCGGTAAGCGTTTTCCCGCCCACAGACAATAGCCCGTCGCCTCCAGCCAGTTCACCCAGCGCACCGGCTGCTCCGCATGGATCACCGGCGTCTCCTGGTCGGCAAAGCCCCAGGGCGGTTCACTCTGAATGGCCGCGACAAACTTCGCAAACCGCCCGTTCGTCACTTCGAACGTGTCCAGATAAAAACTGTCGAGGAAGACGCGATGGACCGGCTGCTCGTCGGCATCGCCCTGCTCGCTCCCCATCGGAAACTCCCCGGCGGGCACCAGCACCATTGGCGCCCCGTCCTTCCCTATCAGCGTGGCCGGAGGATGAAGGAGGGCCGCTGTCTTCGAGGTCAGGCTCCCGTTTGCCGAAGGTCGCGTCTTCTCCGCCGACTTTGTGTCTCTTCCTGCTGAGCGCGGCTTGACAGGCGCGGGCTCCGGCTTCGCGGGAACCGATTCAGGCTTGACGGGGGCTGGCTCTGCTGTGGGCGAGATTGGCTCATCGGCTATAGCTTGGCCGTGGCCCATGGAAAACTCCAACAACAACAAACCGATCACCACTACGGGAACCATCCATCGAGCCCGCATGTGCAAACTACTCCAGGTTCAACGCGTAGCGGAAGGCATGTCCAACCACGCATGGCAGACTTATCAGAGTACCGAAAAAGAGAACGACAAATCTAGGGCAGTGGAAACATGATAACACGGAAGAGAGGAGGTGGGACGATTTGACCCTGAGCCCTTGGCGCAGCCTCATTCGACTCGAGAGACTTTGGCCAGGTGATGTACCTGGCCAGCAAGAGCAGGCGGGGAACGGGTTACCACCTCCCGTTCCCCGCGACTCGACTGGTGGAGGCGCCGGGAGTTGAACCCGGGTCCGAAGACCTTCAGCACAACGGATCTACATGTGTAGCCGATCGTTTTAGTTTCGCAGCCACCCACGCCCATCGGCTAGCTTAGACTGGCCGCTAGCCCAGTATTGTCTCGTCCTCAGCCGCTGAGCACCAGCCTTGGACCAGCCCGCTGTATCGCGCTCCTTCCACCCCCGCGGGCCTCAGGTGGAGGAACGTCGCAGTTAATTAAGCTGCGAGTGCCAGTTCGTGATTGGCAGTTACATTTTCCCGGAGGATTTACGAGACCCCGAGAGCTCGACATGCACCGCTGACTTTAGTATCCCCGTCGATTCCGGTCGCCCCCCTTTCTTCGAAAGTTAGAGTTAGGTTGAGATTTAGGTCAAGGTTGAGAGGGAAAGACCGAAGGCCTTCTTATTTCTCTCAGTCTGAACCTTAGCCTCGACCTTCTTACTGTTGATAGACATGATACCGCAACGGTCAAGGAGATGTCATACTGAAACGCAAAAGCAAAGAGGACATACCCCTGCGGTGGAGCATGTCCTCTTGTCCTGGGTTACCAGATGTGCGATCTGACAATCGTGCGACGTTACCTGACGGCCGACTTCAAGATTTTCCCTGCCGAAAACTTCGGGACTTTAGCAGCCGGAATCCGCAGTGCCTCGCCGGTTCTGGGGTTGCGTCCGAGACGGGCTTTCCGCTTGGCTACCGTAAAGGTCCCAAAATTCACCAACGAGACGCGCTGCCCTTTTTTCAGAGACGTGGTCACTGCCCCGGTGAAGGCCTGTAATGCTGTGCCCGCCGCAACCTTTGTGATACCCGCGGATGATGCCATCTTTGCGATCAGCTCTTCTTTCGTCATCGTGCTCCTCCTCTGTTGGGTTGAACTACGCGAATTCTTGTCACCGACGTTTGCGGCTATCCCACCTACATGAACTCGGCCTTCCGGAAACACATGTAGAGGCATCAGGCCTCTCGAGTCTTCGCAGTCCGATTCCGTTTCATGGGAATGTGCAAGTCATGGATCTTCTTCCTAAGGGTATTGCGATTCAACCCAAGTAATTCTGCCGCCTGAATCTGGTTGCCGTTGGTTTCCTGAAGCGCTCTGGTGATCAATGGACGTTCAATGGCGCCGATCAACATGGGATGGAGGTTCCGCCCGGAACCGTTTCGCATTCCTTTCACAAACTCTCCCATCTTCCATTCGAGATAGTCCTCAAGAGAGAGGGTTTCGTTTCCGTTCGCTTCCGCAGCCTTCTGCCGCGCCATCATTTGCAGAAACTTGGAAGCTCGTTTCAGCACAATCCGAGAGCCGATGATGACCACTGTCTGTGTGAGATCGAAGTGAGCTGGTATTGGGGTGGCTCCAGCGGATGAGCCTGACTTCAATTCGATGATGACCGCATCAAACTTACGACTCGCCACATCCTTTGGCAGCGTAGCCGCGTATTTCGCTACGGTCACGGAAGCATCTTTGAACCTGTCCTTGAACTGACTCTGGATGTCCGGGTCGCCACTGAGCACCAAAATGCTGAACACAGATGACGTAATCGACATGGAGATTCCAAGGGAGAAAACGGTGAAGAGGGGCGGATTATTGCCCAGAGCCAATTTGATGTCAACCAGGAAATGTAGGTCTTGTTTCCTGGCCGAGGATTCTGAACTTCTCGTGGGTTCAGCGAGGGACATCCAACAGATCCTTAGATGCTCCCGCAATCCGACTATGATGATCCGCCACGCGCAAAAATTCCGGGGCAACACCGCAAATACCCCCAGGAACTTGGCCGTACCCTTTCGATCTCTACCACAATCGCTCACTGGTATTCAGCGCTTCAACCCGCGAGTTGGTGGGTATGTTTTATGCTCGTTGTATCATTTTCTGGGAAATTATTTTCCCCATTGACACGATTTTCTAAAGGGTGTAAGAGGGGGCCTACGGCCCATTCATTCACTCGACGAGGGGGAACGGGACAGGCCGCGCAACTGTTAACGGGTTCCCCCGCCAACTTTCTCAAGAGAGGAGGGTAGCGATGGATGACCTGACTCCACCTGGCCAGACAGGCCCGCCGACTCGAGGGCGGGTTTCTGATCGGTCGTGCTAGCCGGTTCTCCACTGGCTGTGTCGTAACGACACCAAAAACTATTCAAGTACTAGCCTGTTCCCTCATGGAGAATTCGACGCTGGCGCGAGGAACATAAGCGCCTGGGATGATTTCGTTCTCCCCCGATCAGCAGCCTAATGCTCTAGCTGTCGCGCGGGCCTCAGTTTTCGCCGGGCCGAGACAATACATATAGTTGACTTGGCGTCCTAAGCGCCACACACGGGCGACCTCCCACCATAGTGCAGGGTCGCCCGTACTGTGTCTGTAGGAGCGAACGTCTAAATCCGATTCACTCCCCCTTCAGGGAAACTACACCGTGTAGGATTTCGCCAGCATTCACGGCGAACTCCAAAGAGCGGACCATCATCGTGGGCGAGGACACGATGGTGGCCAAGACTAGGCAGAGCGACAAGGTGGCGGGCCGTGCCTGCGAGTTATATTTATTGCAGGACCAGGACGATAAGAGCCCCGGCGAAATCTGTGTCGCGAAGGGAATTGGAAACGCCCTGCATTACGGATTCTTGGCGGGCAATATTCCTGATCAGAAAGGATATCCAGCCTGGCTCCCCTCTTCGCAAGATCGATCGATACCTAGCAGGGGACAAGAGTCGGCTCAGAGGCGACCAATACGAAGCCAAACGACTCGACGACAGCCTGTTCTTGACACTGGCTTGGTTCATGCGCACAGAATTAGCCAGGGTAACGCAACAGATGCAGGATCGTTAACGAGGAGAGGACCAGAAAGTCGGAAACCAGGCCTTTTCGGACGGAGGACCTCTGTGCCTCACTCCCTAGATCACCGAGATGCCCTTTAAGAGTTAGGAGGTTCCTGCGGGAGGGATGAGGTGAGGAAAGCGATCTTCCGTCTGACGAACGTGAAGAAACGGCTCGGATAGAATCTGACGAGAGTATAGAGGTCGAACGCCGCATCAATAGGGTGGCCTTTGAGAAATCGCCTAAATGTGTTCGCAATCATTGGTTCGCCGTAAAAGCACCTCCAGAATTGCAGACCCCTGTTGTAGGCTGCTAGAAGCTCCTGGTTTCCCTCGACGTGCCGCAGCTGTTTCTTGAGCGCTGTCACCGTCGATGCGAGCATCAGTCGTGAGTTGCTGTTCATGTTTGCGCCGTGCCTTCGGTATTTGACTACAGGCTGGTGGTGACAGATGATCGGAAACTGACGAGCCACGCGGAGATAGAGATCGTAGTCCGCAGCGGGACTGTTGGCTTCATCGAACCCCCCAATCTCCGTGAACACCCACCGGCAATAGAGGGCCGACCCGGGGTTCCCGATGACGTTGCGTTGGAGAAGTTCTTTATAGCCGTAGTTCGTTTCGCGCGATAGTTTTTGCATACTCTGGATACTTCCAACAGTCACGAAGAGGCCAAACGCCAAGGCGAAATCGTTCCGAGAGGCCAGCGCCCTAAGGCCTATGTCGATGGCATCATGGAATAATGAATCATCTGCATCAAGAAATGTAATGTAGGTTCCCTTGCTGTACGAGAGACCAACGTTTCTTGCTCGAGAAAGGCCAAAATTGTTCTGCCGCACGTAGTGGATGTTCGGATAAGCCTTCGCGATCTGCGCGGTATCATCCGTCGATCCATCGTCGACGACGATGATTTCGACGTACGGGTAAGTCTGGTTGATGACACTCTCGATCGCCTCGCCTAAGAAATGAGCATGGTTATAGCAAGGGATGATTACGGAGACTACTTGCTGATTGGGAGAGCGTGTCATCATTGCAGTAACATTATCGGTTATTAGCCGTAAGTCGTGAGCAACGGTGCCCACGCCACTATGGACGATCATCTACATCCACGTGACAGCCAACGCAGGATCTAGAAAAAGCGATGCCAGAGAAAACTCGACGTTCAGGGACGACGTTTCCACTGGGACTGGATCTCCATCCGGCTGTCAAACGCCACAACCCTTGATAACGCTCGACCATCTTCGTCTTTCTCGTGCCGAATGCCGACGGTCGCGCCCTCATCCGTTTTGGCAATCAGAAAAGAAAAGTCGAGCACAGTCCCGGGCGGGACCCGTATGGTCGTGGCAAACGTATCGCCCATCCGGACCATCCGGCTATGCATGACCTTGTTGTCCTTCAGCACTGTATCCGGGGGCCGCGAAGCGTCAGGAATCACTTGCCACCCATCGAGGCCCCACACAAGCCAGACCTCCGCAGCCCCTGGGGCGCGGTAACGGATCTCCTGCGTCACGAGCGGGAGATCGGAAGCCTGGCCGGCGAGCCACGTCTTACGCTGCTCCAGCGTCACCACGGTTACCGTGGCTTTCTCTTCCAGGCTTCCATTCACTCGCACTAACTTCAAAAAATCCTTCCCATTGTAGTCCTGCCAAATAGTAACGGGCACACCGCGGCTCGTCTTGCTGATCAGAAACTTATAGTCGAGTTCGGTCCCCGATGGGACGCGTACCGTCGTGGCGAAGGCATCGCCTTGCCGGACCATCCGGGTGTGCATGAGCCTGTTGTCCTTGAGCACCGTTCCTGCGGGGCGGACGGCTTCAGGGATCGCTTGCCATCCATTAATGCCCCACACGAGCCAGACCTCATCAGTTCCCGCAATGCGGTAGCGGATCTCCTGTTTGACGAGTGAGAGGTCGGTCGTCGGGCTGGCAAGCCAGGCACTTGACTGGACCTCAATTCGACCGTCGAACGCCACGACCCTCGACAACGCTCGCCCACTCGCTTCTTTCTCTTGCCGAATATCGACGGTCGTGCCCTCTTCCGTCTTGGCAATCAAAAAAGAAAAATCGAGCACAGTCCCTGGCGGGACCCGTATGGTCGTGGCAAACGTATCGCCCTTCCGGACCATCCGGCTATGCATGACCTTGTTGTCCTTCAGCACTGTATCCGGGGGCCGCGAAGCATCAGGAATCACTTGCCACCCATCGAGGCCCCACACAAGCCAGACCTCCGCAGCCCCTGGGGCGCGGTAGCGGATCTCCTGCGTCACGAGCGGGAGGTCGGCGGCCTGGCCGGCGAGCCACGTCTTACGCTGGTCCAACGTCACCACCGTCACCGTGGCCTTCTCTTCCAGGCTTCCACTCACTCGTACTAACTTCCAAAAGTCCTGCCCTGTAGTCCTGCCAAATAGTGACGGGCGCACCACGACTTGTCTTGGTGATGAGGAACTTATAGTCGAGCGTCGTCCCTGGAGGGACCCGCACCGTCGTGGCGAAGGCATCGCCTTGCTGGACCATCCGGGTGTGCATGAGCTTGTTGTCCTTGAGCACCGTTCCTGCGGGGCGGGCGGCTTCAGGGATCGCTTGCCATCCATTAATGCCCCACACGAGCCAGACCTCCTCGGCGCCCGCGATGCGGTAACGGATCTCCTGTGCGACAAGTGAGAGGTCGGCTAATCGTCCAGAAGGCCAGGCCTTGCGCTTCTCCATGGCGCCCTTCGTCACTGCAGATTCGACTTCGACGCGGCCATCAAATTGTGCGATAAAACTCCCTAACTGGCTTCCAGCACGTTGGCCGCCGATCGTGGATCCGATTGGTTTAGTAATCAAAAACTTATAGTTCATAACCGCTCCAAGGGGAACCTGCACCGTAGCGGTGAAGATATCCCCTTGGTGGGCCATAAAGGTCTTCATGATCCCATTTGCCCTCTCCGTTCCTGGGGGGCGGGCACTCAGGAATCGCTTGCCACCCATCAAGGCCCCAGACGAGCCAGACTTCTGTTGCTCTCGGAGCGCGGTAATGAATCTTCTGCGTCACGAGCGGGAGGTCGGCAGCACGGCCGGCAAGCCAGGCTTTGCGTTGCCCTGCCGCCATAGGAGTCGCCTTGGATTCGACATCAATCCGACCATCAGTTGTCACGAGTGAACCGGATCGATCGCCCGCATCCTCCCAGACGTTGACTGGAGCCCCCCCTTCCATCTTTGTGATGAGGAACTTGTACTCAATCGGCATCCCTGGAGGCACGCGTATCGTGGTCACGAAGTTGTTTCCCTTACGGACCAGCAGCGTGTGCATCAACTGGTCTTTCACTGTTGTTCCAGATGGGAAGAACGCCTCGGGCACATTGTGCCACCCATTGGCTCCCCACACAAGCCAGACTTCGCCTGCACCTTCAAGATGATAATGGATTTCCTGCGTCACGAGCGGGAGATCCGTCGCCAGGCCCGAGAGCCAAGCATGGCGTCGTTCTGGCGTAACCTGACTTGTTGTGGATTCGAATTCGATGAGGGCATCAACCTTTGCGCTGGGCAGAGACTGACCGCTCTCCCAAATTTTGATAGGAATGCCCCGATCCGTCTTGGTGATAAGAAACCCATAGTCGATAACAGTCCCTGAGGGCACGTGAATAGTAATAGTGAAAGTGTTGTCGCTGCGGACCAGCGGAGTCTGCATCGCCTTGTCCGGCACAATAGTTCCCGGGGGCCGCAGAGCCTCGGGTGCGTGTTGCCAACCATTGATCCCCCAGACGAGCCACACTTCGCCGGCCTCAGGAGCATGGTATCGAATCCTCTGGGTGACAACTTGGGGCGATATGCTGTTCTTTCCTCGTTCGATCAAAGGTTCTGGGCCTGCTTGGGCCCCTTGGTAATAGTGAATTATAATCAGAAGAAAGGCGGAACACACCAGTAAACGAAAGTACTTCGCGTGGTTGGGCCCCTGCAAGAAAGGAGTCATCTGCAGACCATGGCCCTGATGGCATCTTCCGGTCGATCGCTTCGTTCGGCAATTTTCAGCAAGGTCGCCCCCACCTCGTACTAGCTCGCCATATCAAAATGTACCTTTGATAACAGTGCCTAGAAATCCTTACCAGCAGTCATATGCTCACGTCTCTTTCAAGCATCGCGCGAAGGGGGAATGAGCGCCCGCCCATGTCTGGCACCGTTCTGGAATGTTCATGGGCATCTCGATGCGCTTCCCGGGTTGAGACAACCATGAAGCGGGTCCGATATCCATGCGGTCCGTCCGTGGGTCAGAGCCCGATCAACTCCGAGTACAACACTTCATACTGCGGCGCAATCTGCGACCAACTGAGTTCCAACGCACGCGTGCGGGCCGCTTCGGCCATGGTCCGTCGGACATCCGGGTGTTGGACGAGATACAGCAGCGCATCCGTATAGCGATCCGCATCGTTCCGTTCGATCAAGATGGCTTCCGGTCCGGGAAGATAGGCTTTGACCCCGGGCAACAGAGTTGAGAGAACGGGCAATCCGCAGGCGATACCTTCCAGGAGCGCATTGTTCGCCGTGGCCTTGGTGAGAGGCAGAAACAGAATATCCGCTTCCTGGTACAGTTTCAGCAGACCCAGGTCATCGACCCCCTTATGAAGGACCACGTTAGACAGATCTTCAAGCCCTGTTGCCCTGGGTGAGACCACGTAGAACTCGATGTGATGGTGATCCCTGAGCTGAGTGGCCACTTGGCGGACCGTTTGATAGTCTCGATAGTTGTGCCCCACCGAGATACAGCGAATCGGTCGGTCATGAAGCAGTTTCTCCATCGGCTGAAAGAAATCCGTATCGATCCCGTGCAAGATGAGGCGGACTTTTTCAGGGCTCGTGAGCGATGAGAGGAAATCCACCTGTTCCGGAGCAACCGCGATGACGCGATCGAATCGCGCCACCGCGTCTTTGCGAAGGACGGAATCCAGCACCTCGGGAGGCTGATGGTAGGACACCACCAAATGCGGCCTGACTCTCCGTGGGAGAGAGGAGAGCCGTGGAACGAACTGGGCGGCATGTTCACCATCGAGATAGTGCACCACCAACTCTCGCCGGGAAAAACATGCGGCCAGCGTCGTCAGTTCTCCGCGCAAGTCGCTCAAGTTGTACCACGCCATGTCTTTTCTGCGGACCCAATAGCGAAGCCACTCTCGTACGACGCGGCTCTGCAGCGGAAACTCTGAGTCGTTCTCCTGGACCAGTTGTGTCGTGACTCGGTATCTCAACTGGCGTCCACGAATTTCAGAAACTGATTGATGCCGGAATATTGCCCCCAATGTGGGTACCAGGTCCGGACGATGCGGATCGTCGCCCGCGTGCCGACCTCGTCCGTTTGAGGGCGAGGAGGAGGCGCCGCGTGAGGTGACGCAAGTTGGCGTACAGGAGCCGGACCGGTCTCAGCAGCGGCCTGGCCGGCGATGTTGCTGCGCAAGGTGTCCGAACCGTTTCCGACCGTTCCATAAGGTCATGGGGCTGACGAGTGCGCCGGCGAGCTCGGCCAGGACCAGAAACCGCGTGGCCTTGCCGGGCCGACGAAGGCGTAGGGCGATCCATTTCCAACCCCAGTCCCGCAGGACAAAGCGCAACAGCGAGAGACGACCGACCGTACGTTTGCGGAAGCACATGAGGAGGTACAGACCGAATGCGCGGCCCTGGTCGAAGACCTGGGCGCGAACCGTCTCAAGGTCGCGTCTTGGCATGTACCACGTGAGAGCCGCCGGTTCATACACCAGCGTGTATCCCCGAGCAACCAGGCGGTGCAACAACTCGACCTCGCCTCCACCACTGGGGAGATCCACGGTGAAGCGGGGGTCGAATTGGCCGATCATGATCAGCGTCTCGCGGTGAAAGGCCATGTTTGCGCCGCTGCCGAAGCCGTTTGCCCGCAAGAGATCACGGTCTCCCAACTGCTGCCGTCTAATGACTCGACGATCGAGACCCCGGCCCAAACCGTACCCGCCATGCTCGAACTGAATTTGAGCGTCCGTCTCAAGCTCGGCCGGCGCGACGAGTCCGGTAACGGCCTTGACGTGTGGCATAGCCAGGGTGGATCCGATGACAGTGAGCCACTGGCGGTCAGGGTAGCTATGGGGAGCGATGAAGGCGACCAAACTGTGTCGTGCCTCCTTCGACAATTCCACGGTTGCGCGCACAGGCGAGGCTCGCTTGCTCGCAACGGATGTATCGCACGGTCGAATATGTTTGCCATTCGGAGCGGTCCCGCGGGGCCGTCCCATAGTCGATCAGGAGCACTTCGTACTCCGGATACTCCAAATGGTGGAAGTGGTGCAGCACCTTGCTTATCCTGGAAATGGAATCGTCGATGCACACAATCACGCTGACCGCGGGGAGCCCATTAGACTGGGGTTCAGCATTGCCAGGCACCGCTCCGAGTACCGCCTGGATACACTGCCATCCGACTTGGTCGTCGACGGCGCGCGTCACGGACTCGATCGAAAGGACTGAAGACAGTGGACTGTCGCTATTAATCCATCCGATGGGGCGGCCATGGTATCGCACGAGGGCACAGACGCCGTTGTACCCGTCCACTGCGAGTGGGGTGATCTCCTGCGAGAGTTCTAGATCAGTTATTTTTATAGGCATACGAGGATCCAGGAGATGGCATAGCGGCCGAAACGGAGCTGCGCGAGTATTCTCCAGCAGTAGTGGCTTGCTGGACAGTGAGCGCTTTCAGGAACGGCCATGCCAACGTGCCGGCCAGCGAGGCACGGAGATGTTCGCCGCGCAGACGCTCACTGCCGGGGCGGGAGGGAATTTTGCCGAGGACACGAGGTCCATACCGAAGACGAACGGCGTGAGGACGCTCGGCATCAAGCCTCTGTTCCGCGGCCGGTACTCCCTTCTGCAGATCGATCTCCAACTCTGGGCCGGTGTGATCTTCTCGTGTCGGACCTTCTTGGAGTAAATTCAATACTGAACGCCGATCGCCCGCCTCCTCAGCCACTCCTCGCAGATACCAATAGTGACGGACTGCTTTGAACAGCCGAAACCAGGTTTTCCGGCAGGTGAGCGCGATCTAGCCAGACGAGGGACCGTCCAGCCTGGATCGCGAGTCGGTCGCCCAGAGAGGGAGCGCGGAACGAGAACCAGTGGGCAACCCGGTGTCGCATGCTAAGGCCGTCCTGAAAGGCTGCAAGGGGAAGAGTTCGGAGTAGGTGCCGATGGCGACGACCGATGAGCACATCGGCCTTCCCCTCCAAACGAGCGCGTTGACACGCCCGCGCGACCGTCATATGCTCATGCTCGTGATGAGAGGCCGTCGCCTCTCGTGCGAAGGCCACCCCATACCCTGCCGCGATCAGGCGAGCGCCGAACTCATAATCCTCGTGCGCGAACGGGAAAGCGGGGTCGAACCCTTCTACCTGTCGGAAGACGCGCGACTCCAGCGACAAGTTTCCCGTGAGCACATCCGTATAGGTGAATCGGTGGCCGTACCGCTGCATGGCAACAAACTTATCGTTCCACCAACTCTGCTGCAACACACGAAAACAATCCGCCCCGTGCTGCAAGACCGGCCAGTATGGACCGATGACCAGATGGTCGTGGCGCTGTTGATGCATGGCGACATGCGCCTGGACGAGCGTTGGCGTTGGCTCGACATCGTCGTCGAGGAACAAGAAGAATTGCCCCGCGGCCGATGCCGCTCCGTGATTTCTGGCATAGGCCGGACCCTTGCTCGGCGATGGGAGCGCAAGACACCGGAGTGCAAATGGGGCGACGTAGTGACGGAGCACGCCCTCCGTTCCGTCGCTGCAGGCATCCATCACGACGGTGACGTCGACCAAACGGGACGGATAGGTCTGGGCCGCCAACGCACCGAGCGTGCGGCGGAGAGAGTCGCAACGGTTGTGCGTCGGGATAATCACGCTGACGGTTGGCAAAGGGGTGTCGGCCATCAGCGTGCTCTGTTTCGAACTTGTTTGCGTGAGCGCAAGTAATGCCAAGTGCCGGTGAGGCAGCCGCGCAGCTCCGCCAGACCCAAATCAAACTGGACCGGCGACGTATGCCTGAACGCCGAACGGAACAAACTGGGCAGTTGGGTCCTGAACAACCACGACAGGGCCGGTCGGATCATGGAATACTCACGTTCGACCAGGAAGCTCCGGGTCCAGGCCGCATAGACGCCGACGCCGTATCCGTAGATCATTTTGCGCAGCTCGCTCCACGTGCGCCGATGGCGATGCCACGTCAGCGCACGCGGTTCATAGACGATACGATAGCCCGAGGCCAACAGCCGGGAAAACATTTCCGAGTCGCCTCCCGACCGCGTTCGCGTGCCGGCGTCCAGAGCCTCATCGAAAGGGCCGACCAGCCGGAGAGCACTTCGGCGGATGGCCATGTTGACCCCGGCACCGATCTTTCCCGCGGCCATGGGATTGACGAGTGTGCGCTCGAAAACGCGTCGCTTGAATCCGCGCCCGAATGTGCTGTAGCGCTCGTGCCATTCCTGTGCATCGGTTTCCAGCTCGAGCGGCATTGTTAGGCCGGTCACACAGAACACCAACGGATCGTCGAAGTTCCGCAGGAGGGCACGCAGCCACCCTGGATCAGGCGCGGCATCATCGTCCGAAAAGGCGACAATGTCGCCCCGTGCTTCTGTCAGGGCACGATTGCGAGCCACATCCAATCCAGGGACCGGCTCCCGGACGTAACGCACAGGGGGAAATTCACTAACAATCTGCCGAGTGGCATCGGTGGAGGGACAGTTGTCGATCACGAGCAACTCCTGCCCGTCGTCGTGAAGACGCATCAGGGCATGCAGACAGCGCCGTACGTCATCAGGACGATCGCGCGTGCAGACCGCCACAGTGGATGAAGGCAGGGGATGGTGCGCCAGTTGAATGCGGTCCCACTCGAGCCGGTCGAAAAGCCAGGCTTCCCAGAGTGGCCAGCCACCGGCTTGAACCACGGCCTGTCTCAGCTCGACCGCGCTGATACAGCCATTGAACACCGGTACCATGGTTTGGCCCACCGGCTGGCCACGGAATCGAACGAGGAGGAGTGCCTGGTGGTATCGCTCGATCCCTGTGATGCCGGGAGGGAGGTGTTCGAATTCGAGATCGAGGACAGCAGTAGCCATAAATTATTCGCAAGATTACGCCATAAGGCATGGGAAATGATACTCTGATTTATCCGCTAGCCCGACATTCACTCTGGTAAAAGAGGTCCAGAGAGCCCGATGACGGGACACCCCTCGTCTATAACTGATCAGTAATAGAGTACAATCCGTTGAAAGTAAGCGTTCGCTGTCATGGGGCTATTCTTTCGAGTTCAACCAAGCTGGTGCGGTATCGGTCCAGTGCCGGAGGCCGTGCCTCCTGCCTGGGACTGGCCCGGGGCATCCAGGCGCCAAATACACCAGTCTAGGCGGATCGCGCTGGAGAGAATCCAGGCCCAAAGGAAGTTGGGATGTCCGTCGTTATAGATGTAGGTCCAGGGAAGATACGGGCGATACTCTTTTGGTAAGGAGATGAGGTCAATACCCATGTCCTTAATCTTGGGTCCAATAATATGTTCCGTGGACGGATCGGAATTCACAATGAAAAAGGCGGCCCCGTGCTGCCGGGTGATCACGTTGATGTCTCGATAGAGCTGCATGACCGTGCGTTCAACTCGCTGGAAGGTCGGATGGGTGTTGTCTTGAAAGACGAGATCATCCAGTCGGTGGATCGGGACCGGAAAGTCTTTCGCCCCCGGAACCTCGCGGCTCTTGTAGACGATGTCTTGGAAGGCATAGTAGAAGACATCGAGCGCATCGCAGAGGCGAAGCGTTCCAAGGAAGGAGTCTCGAACATAGAGGGACGGTCTTTGGGGGAGCATGTCATTGATCACCAGGGCTCCCTATGGGCCATAAAGTGGCTTATAAACGCGTGTCATGGGTAGCGGTAGTCGTATGGGAGCGCGGTATCGCCGTAGTCGATCCAGCAGAATAAGAGCAACACGATATCGGGTTTGATTCGTTCGAGCAATCGAGGCAACAGCCGTCGCTCTTGAGAAGCGCCGTATGCGGGAATTCCGGCGTTAAAGATCTCGGCAGTCACGTTGGCGAGCCGATAACGGTGCGCGAGGGATTCGGTGAGTCGCTCTGAACTGTCCGAGCCCCAACCATACAGCATGCTATCACCGATCAGGAGGATTTTTTTCCCGTGAGATCCGCTCACGCGTTGCAGCTTTCGTCCCAGTCCTCATCCCGGAAGCCATCTGAATTGATCGAGACCGGGATCGCAACGGGATACGAACCGTGTTGAGAAGGGGCACGGAGGTTAGCCCGACCGATCCACCCGACTTACCTTTCGTACACGATCTCGCCGAGCTGGTGAACAGCGTACGAGTTGCCTTCAAAGGCAAACCGGGAATAAATCTCAAGCGAGAGGGCGATAAACACGTGCCAGGCGATGACCGTGAGTGTCACCACCCTCATCTTCCTCAAGAGTGGACTCATCTCACCCCCGTTGTCGTGATGAAAGGGAAAAGTGTAACACGCTTTGGCCTCTACACAATGATCAAGCGAGATTGCGCCGTGGTGTGGTAGTCGCACGTGCCTCTCATGACCCATCCTGCGTGGCAGGAGCCCTGAGGCACCGATGACAGGCGAGAATGGGCATGCTATGGTCGCCCCCTTGCTTGCCATAACGCCACCCGATCTGCTCAGACACAGAGCGTGGATCTGGCTGCTGTCCAGGGGTGTGAATGCTGATTTCCCGTCGAGAGTTACTAAAGAATGTTGGCGTCGCCGGAGCATACTTCGCCGCGGCTTCCGTGCTGGACGGCTGTCGCGGGGCCGGCGTCTTTGATGCCCTCTCTCGCTCCCTGAGCGCCACCCATTTCACAGCGCATGTCAGGGAGGTGATCGGTCCCTGCGATGCTCGCGTATGGGGCAACATTGCCTTCGATCCGATGTATGCGGCGACGGTGGCGCCCGAAGCCAGGCCGGCCTGGGACATGATTCGAGAGAGCAAAGCCTTCCGGTACGTGCGGTGCCACAACACCTTTAGCGATGCGCCCCCTGGCGCTACACCCGAGCAGGTGATGGGCTGCCGTGTGTACACCGAGGATCGGGCGGGGCGCCCCCACTTCAACTTCGAGTATCTCGATCAGGTGCTTGAAATTTGGACTGGCGCGGGGTTGAAGCCGATTCTGGAAATGGATTTCATGCCGGATGCCCTCGCGGAGGGAGACATTATCCGTAACTATGGAGGCGGGGCCATTAACCCGCCGCGCGACCTGAACAAGTGGCGGGGCTTGATTTACGAGACGGTCGCGCACCTGATTCAGCGTTATGGCCGGAATGAGGTGCGTACCTGGTATTTCGAGATCTGGAACGAGCCCGACTCGCTGACCTTTTTCGCCGATGGGGTGTCTGATCAGACCCCGTTCACTCGGGAGCGGACGGCGCGATTCCTGAGAATGTACGACTACTTCGTGGATGGCGCGCTGGCGGCGGACCCAGAAATTAAGGTTGGAGGACCGGGGCTGGCGCACCACGAGGACTTCTTCAAATTGTTTCTCGAGCACATCACAAACGGGACAAATGCGGCCACGGGGAAGCGTGGGACGCGAGTGGACTTCATCTCCTGGCATGCCTACGGCAGCAGCACAGAAGTGCTCGCCAAGAATTGGGCTCGAGCTGGGACGGCGCGCAGCTATCCGGAGTTGGCGAAGGTGGAATTGCACCACACCGAGTGGGGGCAGGAGTTACTCCCCGAGGACGACCGTCCGAACGTGCGCCTCTCCAGCGAATATGATGCGGCTTTTCTCTGCCGGGGTCTGGACAATGTGTTCACGCATACCGCGGCGCGGGTCGATCTGTTTGCCCGCTGGGGAGATCTCATCAACGGGTGGCGTCCACTGTTCCGACAGTTCGGGACGCAGCTGGTGGCCCTGCCGATTTTTCACGCCTATGCGCTGTTGGCCAAACTGGGTCCAGAGCGCATTGCCGTGGACGGTATGTGGCCGGGAACCCCGGTCCGCGCCTTTGCAACGCGGCGGGGCCACGCCCAGGCCCAGGTCGTGCTGTACTATTTCGATGAGGCCAACCAACACAGTGTCGGTGAAGCCCGTGACGTCGATCTCACCGTCCGTGGTCTCCCTGGAGCGAACGTGTCTCTCACGGTGTCTCGCGTGGACCGTGATCATGCGAATGTCTATCGCGCGTGGGTGTCGATGGGCGGCCCTGCCTCACCGACAGCGGCCCAAGCTGCCAAACTTGCGGCGCGGGCGAAGGTCACGGCCGAATCCAGAGTGGTCAGGGTCGAGGGAGGTGAGGCGAACCTGAGCCTGGCGTTGCCGCCAAACGGCGTCGTCCTGGTACACGTCGAACCGGCGGCGGACAAGTGAATCGGGGCCGCTCCTGCACTGGCGCAACAGGGGTCTGATCCGATGAGGGTCCAGAATCAGATCGACGTCTTGAGTTGAAGTCTTAGTAGGTTCCGGCCGCAGACCTTTTCGGTCGCAACATCATACGCTCCCGAGCGATGCGCCCAAGTTGTGAGTCGGCTCATGAGCTGACGAGTGGCTCTGGCCCACGTCGCATACATCTTTTGAGGAGTGAGACAGAATGGAATGAGCTCCCCACGGGCAATCTCCTCCCAAGCCGCCGCCGCCACGCCCGGTGTGTGTATGGAACGGTAGTCATCAATCGCTACGATCCCGCTGTCTCGTAGCAGGGCCTTGGCAGTGCGAATATCCCGCTTCACAATGGCATACAGGTGACTACCGTCGATGTGAATGAAGCGAAAGGTGCGTGACAGCTTGCCCACCTTCATAAGATGGGTCGAAGGGCATTTCACGATCACAGGCAGGCGGTCGTGAAAATGGAGATAGTTGTTCTCGAATAGCTCGCGACTCAGGCTGGAATACCAACATTGAGCCTCGGCTTGGTTAGCGACGGTTCTCGCAGACTGTTCAAACAAGTCACAGACCACAAGGTGTTCGTCCTCCCGTGGGAAATAGCCCAAAAGAATGGAACTTTTCCCATGGTAGACACCTATTTCCAACAGATCACCAGACACACCATCCTGTCCCTGCAGCACATTGAGAGCTTGGAACAGCCTCACGTCCTCTGGGTAGAACCATCCCTGTATGCTGTCCAGCGCCGTGAGATACTCGTCGATATGAGTCTTATTCACTTGTGACATGGTCACACTAGGAAGCTCTGAGATCTTTCTCGGCTCCGGGTCCCTATCTGACCGACGACATAGACCGTTTTTCCGTTTTCCGCCAGCAGTCGGGAGACGTGGTCGTCATAGGCGCCAATGCCCCCGATGAAGCCAGTGGATACCCACGGCACTTGATCAGATATTTCAATCAGCGCGCGTCTCCCTTGAGTGAGGACCATGTCGCCTCGATGGCGACGACGCCGGATATCTGGACGCGCTCCCGCTCCGGTCTGTAAATATGAAACGGATGCATCTGCCAGTGATAGTCGTAAATGAAGCTCCAATCCGTCGGATAGAGCCCGACATTCATGAAATACTGTCCCGCCAAAAGCGGCAGGGATTTGATCGTACAGGTGATTGTGCCATCAGGAGATAACGTGCCGAACGTCGAGGCCATTGAGGATATGGAAACTTCAAAGCACTTCACATGCGTTTCGTTATAGATTCCAACCAGGAGCGCCAGGTCGTTGATCGATGGCACGATCCGGTACGTCAATGTCATGCGGAGGCCATGCCCGCTCTCAAGCTTTTCCAAGGGCTGGTCCTGGCTGTCATAAAGATGGACGGCGGTGATCGAGGCTTCAAGAGTTCCTTGCCGAATTCCTTTCTTCGTCGCCAAGGGGCTGAGGTCAGTTCTCTCCGCTAGACTGGCCGCGCGAGTTTCGGTTCGTTGTCGGAGCAGGTCATGATAGGACGCAAGGGCGCTTTGAGGGTCGCCTTGCATGACGACCCGTCCTTCCTCGAGGACTAGCACCTCATCGCAGAGACTCAGAATTTGTTCGGGGCTATGCGATGTCACAATCAAGGTGGTTCCCGCCTGCTTCAGCTCCGCGATCCGATCCATGCACTTCTTTTGAAAGCGTTCGTCTCCGACGGCCAGCACCTCGTCCAAGACAAGGACGGCCGGCTCGAACTCCATAGCGGCCGCGAAGGCCAAGCGTAAGTACATACCGGTGGAATAGGTGCGAGCCGGCAGATCGATGAACCGTTCGAGTTCGGCGAAGCTGATAATTTTTTGTTCGCGCGCTTTGACTTCGGACGGGGTTAAACCATTGAGGATGCCCGCCGTCATGACATTCTGGCGGCCGGTCAGATTCGGGTTAAAGCCGCCGCCAAGCTCGAGAATCCCGCTGACTCGTCCGTCCACCACGATGCGACCGTTTGTAGGCTGGCTTAGTCCACACAGCAATCGTAGCAGCGTGCTCTTGCCTGCCCCGTTATGGCCAATGATGCCGAACGTTTTTCCGTGCTCCACCTCGAAACTCACATCACGGAGCGCCCACAGCGAAGTGGAGTTGGAAAAGCGGCCGGTCAACAAGCGTGTCAATACTCCCCGCAGCGTACGTTGATGATGATCATGCAGGAAAAACCGCTTAGAGACTTGGAGAACTGTCAGCACTCGCGGCATATCAAGTCCTTAGGACACACACAGACACTCGGGACCAAACTCCGTCGAATAGTCTTCAGGCGGCGTAGGGAATTGGAGAGCTCATTAGATCGCATCGATCACGTCCGATTGGAAGTGGCGATGGACAAAATAGCCGACCGCTAACATTCCCACACTCATCCCACTCGCCATCATGAGACTCGGCCAGTCGAGCCACCGTCCATCCAGTAGGACGAGACGATAGTTTTGGACGATCAACGACATGGGGTTGATCTCAAAGAGATAGGCATAGTCGCTCTTTGGCGGTACGGCGTACCAGATCGGGGTGACGAAAAATAGGAGCGTGACCACAATGCCGATGAGCTGTGAGACATCGCGATAAAATACGTTGGCCGTGGCGATTATGAAGCTGAGCCCCGCCGTCAAGGGCGCTTGCACCAGAATCAGCAGCGGAAATGCCGGCAGGAAGAGCCAGGGAAAATCAAGGTCGTACCAATATAGCATCCAGAACAAGACAGGAAGACTTAATAGGAGCGTCATCAGATGGGCAAGCACCGTGACCAGAACGAGGATCGCCGGGTGAACATTCGGGTGATAAAGCAAATCTCGCGCTGCGGTGAAGGTCCCGCCGGAGGCTAGAAGCGAACTGCTGAACCAATTCCACGGAAGAAGGCCGGTAAAGACAAAGACGGGAAAATTGGCGATGTTGAGGGGGATCACCCTACTGAACACGAAGACGAGCATCAGAAGCTGTGAAAGAGGAACGACAAGAGACCAGAAAAACCCTAAAACAGAACCGGCATAACGCAGCTGAAAATCGCGTTTGACCAAATGCCAGATCAAATGCATGATGCGCGTCACTTGCGAATTGGACATAGCAGAGAAGTCCCTCTTGTTGGGTGTTTTGGCGGAGTAAATGTCCGACGAACGTAAAAAATCTTGGAAGTAGACGAACTTACGGATGTCCCAGCACTATGAGGCTAATTCTATAGCAGGTCAACGAATTTCCCAATCAAAATGATCGACCGTTTCGCCTCTCTTGCCGAGCGCGTAAAGAGAAGTGAGAGGAATCGACGGAGAAGTCCTCAAGATCTCGGCATCGTCTAGCAGGATACTGAAACAGTCCGACAGCGGAGTTCTTGCATCGTTCAGACCCTCAACGTTCCCTTCACTCGCTGCGGCCTTGCTTGGGCAAGGCCGCGTCTCGGCGCGCCAGGGTTGGGCGGGTGAGAGGTCTAGCATTTTTGAGCTTCCTGCGGGAACGTTCTTCTGTTGTGCACACATGCGGACCATCGACGTTCTAGCGCGCCTACATAGTTTTTCCGCAGCCTGCTCGGCACGTGGAAATACTCTATAACATCACTATCGCGTCACTCAATGCCTGCATACGACAAACAATAGTACAACTCGGTTTGTCGCTCACTGCCGCCTAATTGGAAAATATTTTGACTGGTACCCTGCCTCGTCAGGACTTGTGTTGGTGGAAGGTCGTGACGTCTGCGCCAGAAGTAATAGAGCGGAATTCCACTTAGGACTGTCGCAGTGCCATACAACGACTCAGCAGGTCGTTGGACGAGACTGTAGACGACCAATGTGACGGCTCCGATGACGAGGACTGCTGGTAAGAAGGGATAGAGTGGAGCGCGGTATTGGTGAGAACCCACGGCGATCGTACGACGAAGACGAAAGATCGTGGAGAGGGTCAATGCCATAAATAATGAGAGAACGAGGCCGCTGTAGACGAGGAGCTGTTCGAAGGTTCCGCTCAAAATAAGCAGCGACGCCCAGAGGCTTTGGAAGACGATGGCGCGGACCGGCACCGCAGTGCGTGGATGGAGCTGGGCAAGCCAGGGGCTAATCATACCGTCGCGCGCCATGGCCCAATAGACGCGGGGCCCTGCCCAGGTCATCGCGCTCACCGCTCCTGCGATGGAGAGACAGAGAATGGCGGCGACCAGCCGCCCGCTCTGTGGCCCCCACAAGGCTGCGGCTGCCTTCTCCGCGACCGGTACAATCGGTTCGCCGGCCAGCTCCGTGATCGACAGCGCTGACAGATAGACGACGTTCAGCAGAAGATAGATCGCGGCGACGAAGGCAGTGCCCCCGATCATGATCTTCGGCAGAGTCCGCCTGGGGTCGACCATGTCGCCGGCGATGTAGCCCGCGACGTTCCAGCCAAGGTAGCAGTAGGTCACAATCACGAGCGCAATGGCGGATGCCCCGAGCGTCGGCTGCTGTACAGTTGGCCCGGCGAAGAGCGTACCTCCGTTGCCAACCACCGCTGCGAGCCCGCCGAGGATCAATCCCCCAATGGCGACAACTTTTGTGGTCGTCAACAGCAATTGCATGCGGCCGCCTGCCCCCACACCTCGACAATGCATGAGCGTCACGATCCACAACAGAGAGAGCGAGAGACCCTTCGCCAGCCATCCCCGCTCGTCATCGATCGGGATGACTCGCAGCGCATAGGATGAAAAACTAATAGCTGAAGCCGCGACTGCCGCGCCAAAGCCGATCGTGAAGGAGGTCCATCCGCTGAGGAAGGCAACCAGCGGACCGTAGGCCTCGCGCAGGTAGACGTAATCCCCTCCCGCATGAGGCAGAGCGGCTCCCAGTTCTCCATAGACCATGGCACCGCCCAGAGCAAAGAGCGCACCGACGAACCACAATAGAAGGATCAGCATCGGATCGCCGAGGTCACGGGCCATCAATCCCGTGGTGGTAAAGATCCCGCCCCCGATGATGTTGCTCACGAGTACGCAGGAGGCGGTAAACCAGCCGATCTTCTGCGCGGTCGATTTCATGCTTGGCTCGCTGATTGACGAATCGCTCATGCTGTCCGAGGTTAGCAGGTTGCGGATAACTATCTTGGTGCGCTAGAACTTTGATGGCTCCCGCAGGAAGCTGAAAAAGCCCGTCCAGCAAGGCCGCAGCGAGTGAAGGGCCGAGGTGTACCCTCTGGGGTACATCGAGGGTCTGAACGATGTGAGAACGCTGCTGGCGGACTTTTTCAGCTTTCTGCCAGGCTCGGGGGCTTTCTTTTCTTCCTGCCCTTCCCTACCATACTGAGCGATGCCTGGGAAGCAACCCAAAGTCCCTCGTGCCGCCGGTAGCGTTCGACGTCGGCGCCAACCTGCTCATGCGTCGACCGGTTTGGCCGCGATCGAACTCCAAGCCGCGGCGCCCCCGAACGATGTCGCCGAGCTGCATCGAGCGATCGAGGGTGATGGCGGAAAGGTCCTCGCGATCTATCGGGAGCCTTATGGTGGGCGCTGGCTGGTGCTGGCAGCCTTGCCGATCGAACTCGTTGAGCCGACCCCTTTTCAACGCAACCTGTCCGATACACACGTTCGAAAACTAGAACTCGTGATCGGCAAGATCGGGCGGTTTCTCGATCCGATCATTGCGGTGCGTGCGCCAACGGGTGAGCAGGTGGCGAAATACTGGACTCCCAATGGCAACCATCGGCTCTCGGCGATGAAGACGCTAGGGGCGAAGAGCATCGTCGCGATTGTGGTGCCGGAAGCGGCTGCGGCCTATCAGATTCTCGCAATGAACACCGAGAAGGCGCACAATCTGCGGGAGAAATCCCTCGAAGTCATCCGTATGTACAAGGAACTGGCGCGGCTCGACGATGCGACCGAAGAGATCTATGCGTTAGAGTTCGAGGAGCCGGCCTTCATTACGCTGGGCCTCTGCTATGAAGAGCGACCCAGATTCAGCGGCGGGGCCTACCATTCTGTATTGAAGCGCGTGGATGAATTTTTGAAGGAACCGATGCGCGCGGCGATTGAACTCCGGCGCGAACGAGCGAAAACTGTGCTGGCGCTGGACGATCAGATCATCGAGCAAGTCAAGGCCTTGAAGACGAAAGGCCTCACAAGTCCCTACCTCAAGAGCTTCGTGGTCGCTCGAGTGAATCCGATCCGATTCCGACCGAAAGATGCGACACCCCCGGATTTCGAGGAGACCTTCGACAAGATGATGAAGGCCGCGGCCAAATTCGATGCAAGCAAGATCAAGGGAGAGGATCTGGCAAAGTCGGGAGGGGTCCTAGACGAAGTTGACTAACCAGAATCCTAACCAATGATACCTGCATGTTCTCGCCTTTTCCTTTGTCCCCATCCATCGCTAGATTCACTTAAGCGTCTGAGCTATACTGCCGCCGAATGAGAGGGGAGCGTCTCAACCGACTCGTTGTCATTCCCTTGGATCCCACCATGGCGCTCAAGCTCACACGACATTTCCTCTTTCTTGTGTTGCTCATTGTGCCCCTGTCTACTTGGGCCGATTCAAACCTGGATTACCAAAATCGTGGGGATCGCTTTGAAGGCATCAGGCCAAAGCCGGTGTCCGGCTATGACATCGAACTCATTTCCGTTCTTGTCGACTATCAAGAGCCTACCACCCAACTCCCAGACCAGCTTCGGGTCGCATTCCATTTACAAGGCCAGACCGCTGTCCATCTGACCATCCGGGAACAGGATTACCGGCTGTTCTATTGGCTCGACAAGATCAAACCGACGAAGCAGTGGCAGGCGAACTCCATCAATGAGTTCACGTGGCCGACAGGCGCGGTGTTGCGTCAATTGGATCAACGGCTCAACATCTATGAATTGGGCGCGCTGATTCGCCTGAAAAAAGAGACGCCTGGCTCGGTCGAAGATGTCGCACCGGCCATCCTTTACCACACCAAGCCGCCGGAGAAAATCGGCGGCTATCTGTTCACCATGAAGACCAATGGCGATGCGCGACTATCTTGCAAGGTTTTTCGAGATGGAACGGCAGATCCGCTGATGAGCCAATCGTTCAGGAGAATACCGGGTGGCCGGCCATTCACCGTGCGATGGGATGCAGGAGGCGCGCAAGAAGCTCACCATACCTTGGTCTGTACGGGCTATTTCCTCGATACCAATCATCGCCTGGACCAGACCGTGCGGTTTCTTCACAAGCCCATGGCCAGGTAGTGGACGAAAACCCACCGGGCATTGCCTATGAGCGATATCTTCATCAGCTATTCCAGCAAAGACCGCCCCTGGGTCGACACGTTCGCCAAGGTGTTAGAATCGCAAGGATGGTCGGTCTGGTGGGATCGGCAAATTCCCACCGGCGGATCGTTTAACGCGGTGATTAGGCAGGAACTCCGAGCCGCAACATGTGCGATTGTCGTGTGGTCAGAACAATCCGTCGATTCCGAGTGGGTCCAAGCGGAAGCCGATGAAGCCAGGAAGCAAGAGAAGTACCTCCCAATCAGAATCGATGAGAGTGACATCCCGCTGGGCTTCACTCAACGGACGTTCCAATCTCTAGTGGATTGGGAACCAGGCGCCAATCATCCAGGATTTTCTCAGCTCCTCAAAGACATTGAACGGCTCGTGAAGAGCCCGCCGCGACAAATTGCAATCGGCCTCAAGCCCTGGTGGAAACGAATTCATCCCCTCTGGTTCGTGACCCTGCCGACTGCGCTAGCAGCAGCCGTTGTGATCGGCCTCATGCTGTGGTCGATACCGGCACGGGTCCAAGTCGACATCACCACGGAGCGAATCGAGTTCGTCGTGGAGGCGACTCCATCGCAAGGGAAGCCGGTCTTGGGTCCACTCGATGTCCGGTCAGTCGCCATTGAAAAATTCACTGCCATGACGTTTGAGCCGGAAACCTTGGAAGTGGCCGACCCGTCACAATATCAGGTCGAAACGGACGACTTTCCACCGACAGCCTGGAAGCCGCTCAACGTCACAGGCTTAAAAAAAGTCACGCTGGCCACCAAAGACTCGACGCGCCATCCACGCGTGACCGTGGAGGGACTCAACAGGAATGAACAGAAAACCTTCCACCTCGATGCCATGGCAGTGGCGCCAGGGGCGCACGTCACGCTGGAAACCAGAGGAGGGAAAGGAGGGCCAACGAAGGGCTCACGGTGAAGGTCGCGGGGCAAGACAGTGTCAGCCTGTCGTTTCGCGAGCCGCTGAAGTTGGTTGCGGACCACAGTGAGCTGCGTGGCCTTGGAGACATGCCGTTTCAGCGATACGACGAGTTGACCTATCGGGTCCGCCTGCCGGAGCGCGCCTCCTGGATTGAGGTCGCGGCCTCGTCTGACGGTCCAATCCTGTCGCCGACCTTCGCCTCCGGTCAATCGACAATTCCAATTTTCAGCCGCATTCCTGTGACAACACTGGATTTCACCCGACAGGAGTCCTCCGGGGAGCGAGTCAGCGCCCTGACCGGTGAGGGCACGATGACCTTTCCAGATTACCCGCATCTTGGCACGGTCCCGATTAAGAAGAACGAAGCCATTGGATTGGAGCACCTCGATCGATTCACGATTCAAGAGATCAGCCTGACTGCAAAGGCAAGCGGCATGCATCTCGTGGCCGACGGCATGGCCAAGCAGATCCGAACAAAGGATGGCCAGATTCCGGTTCAACACCGCCTGACCGCGTTGGATGCCCTTTGGCACAATGCGCGGCTGGCTGTTGTCTTCACCATTATCACCGCTGTCTTTTCAGCAAGCCTCGGCGCCTATCGTCTCTGGAAGGAGTTCAAGCGGTGATGGTGCGGAGCCCGCTTCTCGTATGTCTCACTTTGCTGTTGGGGGTGGGCCTCATCCACGCCCAAGAGAGTGGCGCGCCAGGACATCGCGCGTCTGCAATCCGGCGTGGTCAAGATCACCGCCAAACCACCAGAAGGAACCACCAACATCGGCACCGGATTCATTGTCCGTCTGGAGACCAATGCGGCCTATATCGTCACAGCGGCCCATGTTGTCGCCGGAGACGCACAGCCAAAAGTGGAGTTCTTCACCAAGCGAAACATGCCTGTCACAGCTGAAGTACTGGGGCTGGAAGGTGACGACGAGGTGAGAGGCTTAGCCCTGGTGGTGGTGAGAGGGCAGGAAAACCTGCCGAAAGGGCTCACGGCGCTGTCGCTTGCCGGCACCTCGCGTCTTTCGGGGGGAGAAGACATTCTCGTGATTGGATTTCCCCGAAACGCGGGGCCTTGGGCTCTCATCAAGGGCAATATCTCATCGCGGCAAGGGCGAGACATTTACTTTTCTCCCTCCGTCGATTCAGGCCATTCTGGCGGACCGGTCTTTCACAGCGGCAAAGTAGTCGCCATGGTCGGCGCTGGAAGATCAATCGGTAGGTCGCGGGGTGACGGCCAGAAGCGTCCAAGATTACATTGAGGGCTTTGGGATTATGTCCCAAGAGAGGACGAGTGCGGCATCGATGGCGACCGAATCCTCGCCCCCGCCCGCCGCAACGGCCAAACCGGAGTCACGGCCCATGACTCAGGACCGTGAGATCACCGGCAAGGACGGCGCGCCGATGGTGCTGATTCCAGCTGGTGAATTCTGGATGGGCTCACCGGATGGTGAAGGGGAGAACGACGAACACCCACGGCACAAAGTGGCGCTCAGCGCCTTCTATCTGGACAAGTACGAAGTGACCAACCGCTTCTTCCAACAGTTCGCTCAGCAAACCAGCTACCGGACCACGGCGGAGCAGGAGGGTAAGGCCTGGGCGTTCACAGCTAAAGGTAAACCGGAGGAGCTCAGTGGGGCTCATTGGCGGAAGCCGGAAGGCGGCGAGACGGTGTTTGATTCCAATCGAGAGGAACACCCGGTCGTGTCCGTTTCGTGGGAGGACGCTCACGCCTATTGTCGCTGGGCGGGAAAACGGCTTCCCACGGAGGCAGAGTTTGAATACGCCACGCGCGCGGGCACAGAGACGAAGTACTGGTGGGGAAATGGCAACCCCGGTTCCCGTAGGGTAGCCAACATTGGCGATGAGTCATTGAATCGACAGTACTCGGACTGGCCCTTGCCCATTATGACGGGATATGACGATGGGTCTGTCCGCACCGCGCCGGTCGGGTCGTTTGAAGCCAATCCGTTCGGCCTGTACGACATGACCGGCAACGTCTGGGAGTGGACGTCCGATCGGTATGATAAACAGTACTATGGGAACAGTCCGCGAAAGGATCCAATGGGGCAATCGAACGGAGATTTCAGAGTGCTCCGCGGTGGGTCCTGGACCAATGCTCCGGACGACGTGCGATCCGCGAACCGGATCAGGCATTCACCAACGTACCGGTTCGGCCCTTTCGGGTTCCGCTGTGCCCAAGACCGTCCGAAATAACCTGTACTCTTATACTCTGTTTGCTTTTCTCTGAGGTCCGCGCCTTGAAGGTCTCCATGCTGAATCGCGCATCGTCAGAGTCCCAAGCATTTCACACATGCCTTGGGCGGTCTCTGTGTATTCTGCTCCTGCCGGCCGTACTATTTCCTCATGCACTCTGGGCCCAGGACATCACCCAGGTCAAAAAAGGCGTCGTAAAAATCACCGCGCAGGTGGAGGGCAAGAATCGAGTCGGCTCCGGCATCATCGTGAAATTGGAAGAGGACCACGCCTACATTGTGACGGCCTCGCATGTCATTGAGGGAGACCAGCAACCCAACGTGATGTTTTTCTCTGCGCCTCACCGCCCCTTCCGCGCCCGTGTGCTGGGGCTGGAAGGAGGGAATCCGGCCGGGCTTGCCGCGCTGTTGATTGAAGGGAAGATTCCCCCCGATCTTCAGGCCTTGAACCTCGACCAGACGACGTCCATCAGCGGCGGCGAGGCCATCACGTTGATCGGCTTCCCCCAGCTGGAAGGTTCCCTCTGGACGGTGACGACGGGAACCCTTTCGGGTCGCCGGGGGAGCGCACTTTCGTTTGCCGGCGTGGCTGACGAGGGCAACTCAGGAGGGCCAGTGCTCTTTCAAGGGAAGGTGGTGGGCATTGTGACTCAAGTGGGCGCGAAGTTTAACTCCGCCGCGCCCGCCATGTTGGCGCGATTTGCGTTGGAAGGATGGGGGGTGCGCCTCTCCGAAGAAGCGAAAACTC
The DNA here is from genome assembly GCA_963821465.1 of uncultured Nitrospiraceae bacterium. Taxonomy (GTDB): domain Bacteria; phylum Nitrospirota; class Nitrospiria; order Nitrospirales; family Nitrospiraceae; genus Palsa-1315. The sequence continues at coordinate 108,766 of CAWGDV010000028.1, forward strand.
CGCCACCCGACGCGGTGAAAAAGCCCCCCAAGCCAATTCCCGCAGCACCAGCGATGCCGAGGCCGAACGTGACTGGGACGTACCAGGGCCGCGGCTTCTTCAGCATCGGCGGCATGGTCGGCTTGCAAGCGACCTATCAGCAACATGGAGAGACTGTCAGCGGCTCCTATGCCAACAACCAAGGTGATTTCGGCATGGTGCAAGGCCGTGCGCAAGGTACTATGTTCGAAGGGCGCACCGTCTCTCAGGCTTTTCAAGGTGTGCTCTGCGATTTTTTCTCGGAGGTGGGAGGGGGAGGAAAGACGATTCAGGGCAACGTGACCTGCAACAATGGCAACTCCGGCTCCTTCGCGTTGGAGCGGCAGTAGTAGTAAGAGGCTCCCGCATGCCGACACGGCTTGATCGTAAAACTATCGAAAGAACCGCCTTCGTCACGGCGGGGGTCTGGATGTTGTTCACCTTCCTGCTTCCGCATCTCCTCTGGGGGCAAGATATTGCGCAGGTCGAAAAAGCTGGTGTGGTGAAGATCACCGCTCACGTTGAGGGGCAGCAGCCCAAGGTCGGGACCGGGTTTGTCGTGCGAGTGGAAAAGGACGCTGCCTACATCGTGACAGCGGCCCATGTGACCGAAGGGGACCCCAAGCCTACCGTGACCTTTTTCCCCCTGGCCCAGCAGCCGCTCGCCGCCCAGGTTGTCGGGATTGAAGGGGGAGAGCACCATGGGCTCGCGGCCTTGCGCGTGGCCGGGCCCATTCCAGAGGGTGTGGTGGCGTTGGCGCTGGATCTCACAACCAAGGTGGCCGGCGGGGAAGCCGCCACGTTTATCGGATTTCCGCGTGCGCTTCCTCCTTGGACAGTCTCGACAGGGAGCCTCAGTGGATTAAAAGGTCCTACCCTGGCGTTTCAGGCGCTCGTTGAAGAGGGCCATTCTGGTGGTCCGCTCCTGCTCAGCGGCAAGGTGGTCGGGGTCGTGACCGACGCCCGTGAGCGATTGGGCTATGCCGTACCGGCCTCGATCCTCTCCGTGGCCCTGACGGGATGGCGCATCGAGCCCCGTCCAAGCGAATCGATGGTGCCGCAAGAAATGATCGGAGCCGATGGCGTCCCCATGGTGCTGATCCGGTCTGGACGCATCCCGACCAAGGTTGTGGGGGTGTATGGAGGCGGGAGGGTGGAAGAAATCCGAAGCCCAGCGCGGTTCGTGTATCTTGCGGACGATCTGTATGTCGAGGCCACGTTGGTCACCAACGCGCGCTATCGCCAGTTTGTTGAGGCCGCGGGTCTGATTCCCCCTGCCGTGCGGGAGGAACAGGGGGTGTCGCTCAACCCCGAGGAACCGGTGGAGGACGTCTCGTGGCACGACGCGGTGGCCTACTGCCAATGGGCTCGCAAGCGGCTGCCGACGGAAGACGAGTGGGAGAAGGCGGCGAATGACACGCGCGGCCGGATCCTCAACGACCGGGTGTACGAATGGACGGCCAGCACGTATCAGGAATCCAGGTCGAGCCCCACTGAACCGTCGGACCCGACGCGCAAGGTTGTACGAGGCAGTCTTCGCGCGCTCAACATTCATGAGGTCGTCGGGGACGTCGACTATCAGGTTCGCATGTACGCAAGGGCAGACGAAGGAGCGTCCGATAGAGGCTTTCGCTGCGTGCAAGATGTTGCGAAGGGACGATGAGTTTGGGCGTGGGGGGCGGATGAAATTGAGGATCTTCAAAGGGGCGTGGTGAAGGTCACGGCACGTGATGGCTGCTTGTCGGCGTGTTGTCCCATAGGAATAACGAGTCAGAGGGATGCTTCATGCTTCGCTATGTCGTTCTCGCCGTGACACTGATGGTTGGGATGGCAGCCTGGCCAGCAGCTGCCCAAGATGAGGCGGCCGATCAAGGCGACCAAACGGGGCAATTTGTGTTAGGGGTGATGTTTTTTTCCGGCAAAGGGGTGCCGCAGAATGGTGAGGAATCCCTCAAGTGGCTGCAAGCATCCGCACGCCAGGGGTACTCTCCTGCACAGGAATTCTTACGGGAGAGGGGGCAGAACTGGTGACCAACGCCCGACGTCTCGTTCATCGATGCGCGCGAATCACCCTAGAAACACCCTTCTTTTTTCGCGACTTGCACACAGCTGATGAACCCAGGTAGCTTTTAAATGCTCCAGGTATCGGTCTCCCGCTGATTTGGCATTGGGCACACCTCCTCTCCTGTCATCTTCTGAATCCGTTACCCACCCTAGTTTCGCTCCAGCCCCCGGTTCTATAATGTACATGTTTGTCTTAGGGCTGGGGCGCTTAGACCTTGCTCGCATCATTCATGGAGGTTCGTGATGACACTGCTGGGACGCGTTACGAGACGGACGCATGGAGCCGTGAGAGGCCGCTGCATACTCAAAGGAGCACGTTGAGGTCGCGCGTGTGCATTCCATCCGCTTCCGGCCAAAGGATGCTCCTCTCCTGTCATCCGATGACGCACTGGATCGGACGACCACAGCCGCGGAGAAATTCAATCCCGAGAAGATCACGCTTGTAGATCTAGTAAAACCAGGCGTCGTGCCGGGCGAAGCTGAATAAAGGAGGTCACATGCCCTATGTTATTCTTGGCTTGTCATTGATACTGTACGGGCTCAGTGTAAACCCGTCGGCGCTGGCCGACGAGATCCTGCGCATCGCCAAGATTATGGAACGTCCTGCGGACTATCAGGCCAAAGTCGTAATCGTGGAGGGACGGGCGAGCGATGTGACGGAACTGCCGCCTCGATTCAGAGCGCATCGCTGCGCCGGGGGACCTGTCTACGACGCGCAACTGTTCATGCTGCAGGATCAGTCCGGGTCCATCCAGATCGGAGTGGCCGGGGTCTGCAAGCCGAACGCGATGCAACCGGTTGTCCAGGACGAACGGTTGCGCATCCGTGGAGTCGTGGTCGCGGATGAAAAGGATCCTCTAGGAATTCCCATCATCTACGCGGACGCCATCGACCGCGTAACACCATAATCTGAATCCGCTTTTGAAGGGAGGTCCACAATGAGCTTAGCTGATAACAAATGTGTACCGTGCCGTGGGGGTGTCCCGCCACTGCCGGCGGAAAAAACGCAACGCCTTACTGAAGGAGCTTGGAAGGGGATGGACGCTGAATACCAGCGGGCATCTTGAACGTCTCTACACGTTTAAGGATTTCGCCCAGGCCTTGGCTTACGTGAACAAGGTGGGCGCCGTGGCAGAAGCGGAAGGCCACCATCCCGATCTCTATCTTGCCTGGGGCAAGTGCAAGGTTGAGATATGGACGCACAAAATCAATGGCCTGACGGAGAGCGATTTTTTCATGGCCGCCAAAGCGGATCGTGAATTCGAACCGTTTCGTGCGACTGCCGGTTAGCAACGGTCAGATGGTTGTGTCATGAGCCCACGAGGCAGCAGATGAGCGACAAGGCCCAGGTGGCGCTCGTCAATATGCCGTTCAGCTTCTCGAAGTATCCCTCGATCCAGCTGGGCACACTCTCCGCGGTGCTCAAGTCGAAGGGCATTCCCGTCGACTGCCATCATCTGAACGTCCGTTTTGCCCACAAGATCGGCGTGCCTCTCTATGAAACGATCTGCGAGAAGCGGGCATTGTTCGGTGAATGGATTTTTTCACACCTCTTATTTCGAGACAATCCGAATCGCGCTGAGTACCCCCGCCTGTTTAAGCCGGTGTTCGAGCAAGTCGCCAAGGAGAGTGGGCATCCGGCCTCATTCTTCGAAGACATGGCGGTGAGGACGGCACCGCAGTTCTTGACCTGGGCTCTGACCGCTATCGACTGGGGGCAATACAAGGTTGTCGGCTTCACCTCCACGTTCGATCAGAACGTCGCGAGTCTGACAATAGCGAAACTCATCAAGGATCTCTATCCCGACGTAGCGATCGTCTTCGGCGGAGCGAACTTCGACGGCGAGATGGGACTGGAATACTTCCGGGCCTTTCCCTTCATCGATCATGTGGTGGTGGGGGAAGGGGAAGAGGTGTTCCCGGAATTGGTTCGCTACATCCTCGCGGGAAAGGTCGGGACCGTTCCCGGCGGCGTGGTCTATCGAGAGGGAACGGAAATCTCATTCACTCCGAACCACTCGCTCTTCTCGGATTTCACGAAGACCGGTCCGCCCGACTATGACGACTACTATCATCTGCTGGCTGAGTTGGGAGAAGCGGCGCAGGGGCTCGATCGGATTCTGCTCTACGAAGGTTCGCGGGGCTGCTGGTGGGGGGAAAAACATCACTGTACGTTTTGCGGATTGAACGCGCAAAGCATGAAGTTTCGGGCCAAATCGTCCGAGCAAGTGGCCCGGGAGATGGCCTATCTTTCCAGCCGCTACGATACGACGCGATTTCGCTTGGTGGACAACATCATCGATCTGAAATATGTGGAGAACCTCTTCGGCCGGTTTGCGGCAGACCACTGCGACCTCGACGTGTTCATCGAAACCAAGAGCAATCTTCATAAAAGCCAGATTCGAACATTGGCCGCCGGGGGGGTCAAGTGCATGCAGCCTGGGTTAGAGAGCCTGAGCCTCAATCAACTTCAGGCGATGGATAAGGGCGTGACGCCGATGCAGAATATTATCTGCCTTAAGTGGAGCTCCTATTATCATGTCGCGGTGTCCTGGAATATCTTGCTCGGGTTTCCCGGAGAAACGAATGAGGACTACCGCCGGCAGATCGACTTGATTCCATCGTTGTTTCATCTGCACCCACCGGAAGCGACTGGGAAGTTCTGGCTGCAACGATTCAGCCCCTACTACACCAGGCCACACGAATATGGTATCCGCATTACAGGTCCTGGGACGGCCTATGAGTATGTCTACGATGCTCGGCAGGTGGACTTGAGGAAAATCGCCTACGATTTCGAGTATGAGCTGGACAGTTGGAATGTAGACCCGCACCTCTACCAAGAATTGGTCAGCCTGGTACAGGAGTGGCAGCGATTGGTCGGTTCGAGGGATCGACCGTTTCTCTATTATTCGAAGGCCATGGACTATGTCACCATCTATGATGGTCGGAACCCAAAGACACCGATACGACAGCGCTACGATTGGCCTGCAGCGGGAATCATCGAGGTCTGCAATGAAGCGGCCAAGAGTGTTGACCAAATCCGCGCGTTGCTGGCAAACCGACCTGAGAGAGGCGCAACTCTCGACGGAGAAATCGATCGGGCGCTCGGTGTTTTGACGGCTGCAAGGATTCTCTACGAAGAGCGCGGCAAATACTTCACCCTGGCAATCCCGGAACACGCCTATCTCTAACAGGCTGTTGATAAAGACCGCCAGCAGGGAGAAGGGTAGCCTGGTGAGTCCCCTGTGCTCGCGCAACGCGCGGGCTCTGAAGCCCCTCGTTGGACGCGCGCAGTGGGGGGACTCATCCAGGCCACCCTGGGGAAACGTCAACGAGCGAGCTTGGATAGATTATCTTTAGTTACTCGCTGCGGCCCTGCTTGGGACAATATACCTTCCCAACTGGCTAACTCCTGCCTAGACTCTCTTACGTACACCCGCTACACTTGCCACCTTCTTTTTCCTGTGCGGCGGATGACCCCGCGGAACAGCCTCATGAGTGACATCTTCATCAGTTACGCCAGTGAAGATAGGGACCGAGTACAGTCCCTGGCGCGAGCATTGGAGCGGAAGGGTTGGTCGGTATGGTGGGATCGACGAATTCCAATAGGCCGGTCGTTTGACGAGGTCATTCAGGAGGCCTTGGATGCATCCAAAACTGTGGTTGTCGTCTGGACCAAGACATCGGTGAAATCGTCATGGGTCAGAAATGAAGCGAGGAAAGGGTTGCGCCGAAGAGTGTTGTTCCCGGTGATGCTTCTTGAAGAGGTAGAGCCCCCTCTGGAGTTTGAGCATGTGCAAGCGGCTCAGTTGATGGATTGGCACCCGGAAGTGACCCATTTCGGCTTCGATCAATTTGTGCAAGATATTGCCCAAGTAATCGGTCTCCCATCAGACACTGGTGTTCAACAACCCCCAGTGAAGCAACCCCCGGAGCAACCACCTTCTCAGCCGAACCCGGAACTTGCAATGGAACCGGTTACTCCACCTGCTCAGCCTCAACGATATATCCTCATCGGGGTCGGCCTACTTCTGGCGATGGGAGCCCTTGTGGCCTATTGGATTTGGTCACAAGGCTCTTCCCCAGGCCCGTCCATTGTGAAGTCAGATGGGCCGGCAGCCCCTGCCACGGTGGAACCACCGCGCACGCAGAGCACAGTGACAACGCCACCCCCTGCACCAGCACCCTCCGAGAAGCCTCCTCCGAATACCGCGCAAAAGACGCCCACCGTGACGCCAGTACCAACGGATGTTCGGACTACGGCAACCAAACCGCGACCGATCGCTGGCTCTGCGAAGAATAATACTGGCAAGAATGGCGCGCCGATGGTGCTAGTTCCAGCGGGGGAGTTCATGATGGGATCGCGGGAGGATGACAAGAATGCCTCGAACGACGAGAGGCCAGCCCATCTGGTGTATCAGGAAGACTTCTATATCGATCAATATGAAGTGACGACCTCTCGTTACGCCACGTTCTTCCAAGAGAAGAAACGACAGCCACCGGAGAATTGGTCCGAACAGGTCCTGAAGGAGCATGGGCGGAAGCCGGTGGTGGTGGGGGTGAACTGGAACGATGCCGACGACTACTGCGCCTGGGCAGGAAAGCGCCTCCCAACGGAGGCCGAATGGGAAAAAGCGGCGCGAGGAACCGACCAGCGTCGGTATCCCTGGGGCAATGCTGCACCCAGTGAGACATTGGCGAATTTCGGCCACTGTTGCGATTTTGAGAACTATGGGTCGCTGACCGACGTGGGGTCGTTTGAGGGAGGGAAAAGTCCCTACGGCGCCTATGATATGGCCGGTAATGTATGGGAGTGGGTGGCGGATTGGTATGACGGGAACTATTACGGCAAGAGGCCGGAGCGGAATCCGACCGGACCGTCGCGCGGCGAATATCGCGTGCTCCGCGGTGGGTCCTGGGGCATTGGACCGGACAATGTGCGATCCGCGAACCGGGACTGGACTTCACCGACGGTCCGGAACGCCACTTTCGGGTTCCGCTGTGCCCAGGACCGTCCGAACTAAGCTGTATGCTTTGACCCTGTTTCCTTTTCTCCGAATCTTGAAATTTTTTTCTTCTGTTCTCGAAATCGCGAGTACTAGTCGAGGGTCACCATGACCGACGAAAGCGCCGCGACCCTTCCAGCCGCCGTCACGAAGGCCTATGATCTGCTGCTCTGGCTCATCAACCACGCGGGAAAATTTCCGCGATCCCACCGGTTTGTGCTCGTAGACCGGATCGAGTCGCGCATGCTGACCGTGCTGGAGTCGTTGGTGCTGGCTGCCTATGCGCGTGAGAAGGAGGCGCACTTACAGCAGGCCAACGGGAATGTGCAGGTCATGCGTCTGTTGGTGCATACGGCTTCCGCACGCTACATCGACAGTTTGTCGGCGACGTTGCGCATCTGGATGCCGTGCGCGAGGGAAGAGCCACCTCTGATGGCGCAGGCAACGTGGACGGCTTCCGTCATTTCTTCGATGTTCGACCCTTTTTCAAGGGAGGCTTGCGTGTAGGCATCGATGCAGTAGGGACATTGGACTGCGTGGGCGACGGCGAGGGCGATGAGGGCCTTCTCTCGTTCTGTCAATGCTCCTTCAGCGAAGACGGCGCTGTAGTAGGCCATGAACTTCTCCCAAAGATCCTTGTTGCCCTTGCCCATCTCGGCGAATTTTCCCAGATCGTGCGGATGATAATAGGTCTCCATTGGCAACTCCTTAGTCAAAGGTTAAGGTTGAGGCTGAGGCTGAGTTTTCAGGGAGGAGACCGCCTCAACCTTCACCTCGACCTTGGTCTGCTATGCGTTGCTGGGAGGTTCGGGATCGGCTTGTGAGAGCACCTGCGAAAACCGCGTGCCGACGATGCCGGTCACCTTGGCCATGAGGTCGGTCACCTCTTGCCATTCCTGCGGCAGAAGGTCCTGTTTCAGTTGGGGATGAATTGCCCATTGGGCATCGACTTGTGTTCCCTTTCGGCTCACGAGCACCCGAAGCAGTTCCACATCCTTGGTGTGTGATTCGGCCCCTGCGAATTGAGATGGATTTCCATGTGAATCTCCCGATGGAGGCAGTGAACGTGCCATACAGTCAATCTCCTTCTCTCTTGTAGCAAGAGATCATACTTCATCGTCATTCTGTCTGTATATCTCGCAGGGTGCTGAAAAAGCCTGCCAGCGGCGTTCTCGCATCGTTCAGATCTTCAACGTACCCCAAAGGGTACGCCTCCGATCTTCACTCACTGCGGCCTTGCTGGACAGCCTTTTTGAGCACCCTGCGGCTACTTCTACATCATCGCCCATGAACGCCCCAGCGGTGCTTCGTGTATAAACCAAGCTTTTCAGCCGCCTGTTAGAAGCCTGATACACGACGGTTCACCGTGAAATTGCCCGAAAGCACGTGCCTTGTGAAGCGTATCTCGCGTGCACGGATAGACACACTCAGCTCTGTCCTGCGCTTCACGCATGACGTTTCACAGGGGCTGATGAGTCATGCGGGTTAGGAGAAGCTTGTGCCTTCTTGGAGCAGGTCGAGCATGGCTTGGTGAAGAACCCCGTTACTTGCGACCAATTCTCGCCCGTAAATCGAGTGAGAAGCGCCTTTGAAGTCCGTCACCTTTCCACCGGCTTCGCGGAGGATAACGACTCCTGCTGCCATGTCCCAAGGGTTTAGTGTCACTTCCCAAAATCCATCGAATCGGCCGGCCGCGACGTAACACAGATCCAGCGCGGCCGTTCCCGTCCGCCGCAATCCTTGTACTTTTAGCGCGAATCGCACGAAGTGATTCAAGTTATTGTTGGGGGTTTCGCGAATGTCGTAGGCAAATCCCGTCACGAGGAGCGCACGATCGAGATGGTTCGTGGTGGACACGGAAATAGCAACGCCATTGAGGTGAGCTCCGTGCCCAATTTGTGCGGTGAAGAGTTCGTCGCGAGTCGGGTCGTAGACCACCCCAATAATCCCACGTCCATCGTATTCCACTCCGATGGACACACAGTAGGCGGGGAACCCGTGAGCGAAGTTGGTCGTGCCATCCAGCGGATCGATCACCCATTTGTAGCGGGATGGAGATTGCACGGTTAGCCCACGTTCCTCGGCAAGAACAGGATGGGTTGGGAATGCGTCGTGGATCACGTCGATGATCCGTTGCTCCGCCCGGTGGTCGGCGTCAGTGACAAGGTTGATGATCTGCTTATGTTCAATGCGAAAACCGATGCGCGAGCATTCGACTAGAATGGCTCCGGCCTTGCGGGCCGCATCAGTGGCAACTGAGAGGAGTGCGTTGAGGGGAATATCTTGGTCATATGGTAGGGACATGAGACGGCATCATAGCACGGGGCGGCGTTTCTACAACGTTGAGCGAAGCGGTCTCTCGAATGGGAAACAATCCTGCTCAGCGAGGCCAAGATCTGCCGGTTTCTTGACACTCTTTCTGACCGAGCAGATGGCATAGAGAGCAAACACGGACCAGTTTTAAAGCTGTCATGCTATGCAAGCCGCTATGATAACTTTATCTGTTGACTTGTTGCGCAAGCAATGCTATAAAGCAAGCATGCTTCACCTTGGGGCAAGTTGGTGGAAGAACTTACCGACATATTGGTTGGCCTTGAACAGCGAATCATCGCCTACAAGAACCGGCTGCAGGAGCTCGAAAAGAAACGTCGCCGTTTGGACGACGAAATCGCCACGATTAAAAAATACTTGGAGCTGGCAGAAACGCTCTATCGCGTTGAAGCCGACAAGGCCAAGCTCGCCAGTCTCTCCAGTCAATTCTATTCCGACGAAAAAGGTGCTCGTCAGCGACCGAATACGGATGTCACCGACCAGTCGAGAGAAATCCTCATGGGTCGGAGCAAGTATTCCGGGAAAAGCGTGTCGGAGGCCGCGTACCAAATGCTCCGCGAAGCAAATCGCGCGATGCACGCAAAAGAGCTTGTGCAGCGATTGGTTGAGGGAGGGCTCCAGATCAAGGGAAAAACGCCGCTGACATCTGTAGCCACGTCCTTGAAGCGGGACAAGCGGTTCAAGAAAGTGGGCCCGAATACGTTCGAGGCATTGGAAGAGTCCCTGATCCACGCAGTGTAGTGTGCCTGAGTTAGTGAGACCTCAAAACACACGAAGGGGGGTGAGAGTCTTGGCGACGAAGAAAGCAGCAAAGAAGAAGAAGAAGTAGTCCCGCCTTTATTCTAGCGTCGGGAGCGAGGCCACTTGCTCCCGACGTTAAATCACATTTCAGTTACCCGCACGTCACAAATTATCTCGCCTATCTTGTCTTGGCAAGATTACGCGTAAGCTTCCATATAAGAAAATGAGCGTTAGGAGGCTTGGAGGGCCACAAGCGATGCGAATCGCGGTGCGGCCATGGGAGAATGAGACTCAGAAGCGGCGATCGTTTCGTCGGCGTTGAGTAACACCCAGCTATCGGGGTGGGTAAGAACCTGTCGAACGAGGCGCGTATGTATCGCATGCCCTGAGCGCTCGGCGATCAAATGCCCGATAAAAGGTACACCGAGCAGCGAAAAGTCTCCGATCAGGTCCAGGATCTTGTGTCGCACGAATTCATTGGCAAAGCGAAGACCTGACTCATTGAGAATACCGTCTTGAGAGAGAACAATCGTATTTTCTAAGTTGCCGCCCTGGCCGAGCCCGCGAGCCCAAAGGGCTTCCACTTCCTGTAAGAATCCGAATGTCCTGGCATCCGCGATCTCATGCTCAAATGCATGGGCGGAGTGTTCGTAGAAGTAGGTCTGAGTCTTGATCATCGGGTGATTGTAGTGGATGGAATAGGTAATCTTGGTGGTCGATGACGGTTCGATACGAATTCGACGAGTTCCATCCATCACCTCGAGAGGCCGCGTGATTTTCAGATAGGGTTGCCGCTTGCTCTGGGGAACAATCCCGGCTGACCGAATCAAGCGAACGAAGTGTGCCGCGCTGCCGTCCATGGCAGGCGCCTCACCGGAATCAAGCTCCACATATGCGTTATTGATGTTGAGCCCGGCCAAGGCGGCCAAGACATGCTCAATTGTCTTGACCTGAAACCCGTTGCCGCCGATTGCGGTGCAGAGTTCCGTAGGCACCACATGCTTGATGGAGGCCGCGAGAGACGCTCCATCTTTGCCGTTCCGGTTTACAAAGACGATACCTGTATTCGTTGGAGCAGGCTTGAGCGTGAGGGTAACGGGCTGTCCAGAGTGGAGCCCAACTCCAGCACAACTCACTGGATTCGCTAAGGTTTGTTGAGCCCTCACACAATCACCTCAATTTATTCCACAGGGATCAAACGCAAATAATGTGCCAGTCTGCGTTCTCACAATAAATGCTTGTATATATGATAGTAAATGAAATGTGTTTATGAAGCGATAAATTAGTCATGTTGTAAAAACATGACACCTGTGACTTTTCAAGGTTTACGGAATCGGAATCTCCATATTCTTAATATGATGAGTCAGCACGACTAAACATGGAATCAATCACCGCGATTGACAGCAGGAGTTGACGGAATGTCTCACGATCTGTTGTTGGTTGACAAGGGGAATCTATAGTGATCGGTGGTTTAGGAGGAGCTGCAAACCACTCGTCGAGTCAAAATGTTTCCACTTCGCGGGCACAAACAACTATGGCCGGGGATCCAATTCGATGAGTCCTTTCCGAATGGCCAGGATGGCCGCTTGCGTGCGGTCGTAGACTTGCAGCTTATGGAAAATGTTGCGCACATGATTCTTGACGGTCTTTTCGCTGAGGTCCAAGTTATTGGCGATTTCCTTGTTCGTCTTGCCGTCTGCGACCAAGCGTAAGACCGTGATCTCTCGTTCCGTCAGATCGTGCTCGACCCACCCGGGCTTTTTCCCTTTCTTCTGCGACATCAAGGAGAACTCCGCCAAGATCTTACTCGCGACGGATGGATGGATCAGTGACTCACCCTTGTAGATCGCACGAATCGCGGCGACGATCTGAGAGGACTCGGAATCTTTCAAGAGATATCCGGTGGCGCCGGCGCGCACCAAATCGAAGATATATTGTTGCTCGTCATACATGGTCAGCGCCACGATTCCGATGTGAGGAAACTCACGCTTGATTTGTCTGGTCGCTTCGACTCCGCCCATCCGGGGCATGCTCACGTCCATCAGCACGACGTCGGGGACCAACGTCCTCACCTTCTCGACCGCTTCCATGCCATCCTGGGCCTCGCCTACGATATGAATGTCGTCTTTCGTCTTAAGGATTGCGGCCAGTCCTTCGCGTACGACGCGATGATCGTCCGCGATGAGCACCTTAATTTTCTCCATGGGGTATCGTCTCCTTTTTCACCAGGGGAATGTCGACGACGATGGTCGTGCCACGCCCTTTCTTAGACTCGATCTTGCCTTCACCGCCCACGAGTCGAGCCCGCTCCAGGATTCCTCGAATCCCGAAATGGTCCCATTTGTTGGGATCGCGCAGCACGGTGTCCATGTCGAATCCCACGCCGTTGTCCCTGATGGTGACCTTGAGGCGTTCAGGGTCGATGTCCAGCCCCACGGTGACCCGAGTCGCTTTCGCGTGCCGCTCCACGTTGCTCAGGGCCTCTTGCACAATGCGAAACAGGAAGATCTTGGTACGCGGGAATAAAATCTGTTCATCGCCGGATACGCGGAACTGGGTCTTGATATGATACTGGGTCTCATACGAGGTGAGATAGTTGGTAAGGGCCGGGAACAGCTCCATCTTGTCGTAGTGGAGGGGGCGGAGATTGAAGATGACTTGCCGCGCTTCCTGGATGGCCAGTTTCAGCTGGGCCTTGCTTTCGCGCAAGGTGGCCAGGCTGGCTTTCGGATCTTTTCGAATCAGTTGCAGACTCAGATCCAGTTTGAAATTCACCCCGGCCAAGTTCTGCACGAGGCCGTCGTGCATCTCGCAGGCAATGCGTGTCCGTTCCTCCGTCACTGCCACACCCGTCTCCTTGACATACAGTCGATAGAGCGATTGGTATTTATTCAAGGTTTTTTCGATCTCTGCCGTGGCGCGGATGCGGGCTTCGATGAGTTCCCACATGAATTTGGCGCTGGCCCCGCCGATGATTGTCACGCCCATCCGATGGAAATCTTGGAGCAACTCCCAGACCTTCGCGTTGCCCGACACGTCGATAATGAGATCCACGCGCTCGAGGTCCAAGAGTCGCCGGTAATCGCGGGTCACTGGGATACCAAGCCGTTTCGCCAGTAAGATGCCCGGAGCGTTTGCCTGGATCTCGGCCACGCACACGATTTTTACCAGCGGGTCTGTCGCAAAGATCTCCATCAGTGCCTTGCCGCCGCGGCCTGCCCCGATGATCGCCACATGCGTACCGCTTGGCGCTCCGGTCTTGCGTGGTCTGCTCTAGGAGACTTGGATTGGATTGTCGGCATCATGACGCCTACTCGCTGAGACATTGCACCATGTTACAACCCACGAACAGCGGAAGGACAGGGAGAGGACGATGAGGAGAAAGGAGGGGTCCTGCGGCCCTCACCGATCGCGGCGTTGCTGGGCCAACGTTTTCAGCTCGTCCATGAACTGGTCGATGTCTTTGAACTCGCGGTAGACAGAGGCAAAGCGAACATAGGCGACCTGATCCAGTTGATGAAGCTCTTTCATCAACTCTTCGCCCACGATCCGGCTTTCGATTTCGGTTTCGCCCATTTCCTGAATGCGCTTCTCGATGCGATCCGTCACGTCTTCGATGGTGGCGGTACTGATCGGCCGTTTTTCGCAGGCTTTCTTGAGGCCGGCGAGAATTTTGGTACGGTCGAACGATTCCCGGCGTCCGTCCTTCTTCACCACCATGGGAAGGATTTCTTCGACACGTTCGTAGGTGGTGTAGCGACGCTTGCAGCCGAGGCATTCGCGGCGGCGGCGAATCACCTCGCCTTCCTTCGCCATGCGCGAGTCGACGACTTTGTCTTCGAGTTCATCGCAGAACGGACATTTCACAGGCGGTGATCCTGCCCCGTCTGACGCGGGTTAGTAGGTATGAAAGATCGGGAAACGGCTGCAGAGCGCTTTGGCCTGAGCGCGGACTTCCTCGAGCGCCGCAGGGTCTTGCCGATGCTGCAGGACTCGGTCGACCAAGCCCACAATCTCTTTCATCTCGGCTTCCCGCATCCCACGGGTAGACACAACGGGAGTTCCCAGTCGAATGCCACTGGCGACGGCCGGCGGCTTCTCGTCGTAGGGCACGGCATTCTTGTTCACGATAATGCCGGCCGCGTCCAAGGCTGCGTCCGCTTCTTTGCCTGTAATGCCCTTGTTGGTCAGATTCATCAGCATCAGGTGCGTATCCGTGCCGCCCGACACAATCTTGTACCCACGGTCGATAAGTCCTTGGGCCAGCACCTTCGCATTGGCGATGACCTGCTGTTGGTACCGCGTAAAAGCCGGTGAGAGGGCTTCCTTGAAGGCGACGGCTTTCGCCGCAATCACATGCATCAAGGGTCCGCCTTGTATTCCGGGGAAGAGAAATTTGTCGACCGCTTTGGCATGCTCAGCCTTGCACATCACGACGCCACCCCGGGGGCCGCGCAGGGTTTTGTGGGTGGTCGTGGTGACAAAATCGGCATAGGGAACAGGATTCGGATGGAGCCCTGCGGCGATCAGCCCGGCGATGTGGGCGATGTCGACCAGCAGATAGGCGCCGACCGATTTGGCGATCTGTTGGAATCGTGGAAAATCGAAGGTGCGCGCATAGGCGCTCGCGCCGACGACGAGCAGGCGTGGCCGGCATTCCTCCGCCACCTTCTGCACCGCGTCATAGTTGATGGTTTCGGTCTCACGTTCTACGCCGTAGGAGAACACACGGAACAGGATCCCTGAAAAATTGACCTTGCTGCCGTGGGTGAGGTGACCCCCTTGCGCGAGGTCCATGCCCAGGATGGTGTCGCCGGGTTTCAGCACGGACAGGTAGGCCGCCATATTGGCTTGCGATCCTGAGTGCGGCTGCACGTTCACATGCTCCGCGCCGAAAATCTGCTTACAACGCTCGATGGCGAGATTCTCCACGGTGTCCACATGCTGACAGCCACCGTAGTACCTCTTTCCCGGGTACCCTTCGGCATACTTATTGGTCATGATGGAGCCCTGAGCGGCCAGGACGGCGGGACTGGCGAAGTTCTCCGAGGCGATCAGCAGCAGCCTGTCACGCTGCCGCTCTTCCTCGGCAATGATCGCGGCATAGACATCCGGGTCCGTGGCTTTGAGTGCGTCTAAAGAACCGACCGCATCGTTCATGACAGCTCGTTCCCTTGTTAGGCCTCAGCGGGGGCCGTTTCGGCTTCCTGTTTCTTCACGACGTGGATGACCACAGTTGCCGTCACATCCCGTGGAAGCTTGATCGGCACGGTAAAGGTGCCGAGTTCCTTGATCGGATGGTCCAGCTGGATCTTGCGCCGATCCACCGTAAATCCCTGCTCCGCCAATCGTTCCGCAATGTCCTTGGACGTGACAGACCCGAACATCTTGTCGTCCTTGCCGACCTGGGCCTGCACCGTGAGCGACACGGCCGAGATGCTCTTGGCATGGGTTTCGATTTCCAGTTTTTCTTTTTTCGCCCGTTCGCCGGCCACACGCTTGATATGCTCAAACTCCTTGATGCTTCGACTGTCGGCCAGCACCGCTTTTTTGCGTGGAAGCAGAAAATTCCGTGCATACCCAGCTTTCACATCGAGTAGATCTCCGAGATGTCCGACCCCATCCATCGTTTCTTGTAGAATGACCTTCATGCCCCTAACTCCTTCTGTTGGAAAGGGAAAGAGGATACTGGGGGGCCGGCAAAAAGTCAATTCGCAATCTGCGGAATCTACGCGAGAGATGTTCGCTGAGTCATCGGTCATGGAGAGGGTACACTACTGGCAGGCTGGACAGGTGTAAGAAGCCGACCGTATGATGGCGAGCGCTATACGAGGGCAATATCACCAAGAATCTTATGACCGCACGAGACCTTCTCGAAGCATGGGCGCTCCGCCTTGAAGCCGAACAGACACGGGTGAGCGGTACAGCGCTTGACCAGCCAATTACTCAAGTGGCTGGCCGACTTGTACACACAATCGGCACGCTACATCTCTATGAGCTGACTCTCCCGCAGGGCTCGTCCATCAAGCATGACACGCCCCTCTCGATTATCCCCACAGACGACATGGAGCCAACCGAAGGCATTGTGCTTGGAGGGCAAGGCAACGTGGCCCTCGTGCAAACATTCGATGCCATCGGACAATCCTGTGCCGACGCGACAGTGGTTCCCGATCGGGCCGGGCTTCTGGCCACGTCGGCCAAGCGATTGCGTGACATGCTTGCACAACCCGATGCCTATCGACTCGGTCCGGCAGATCGCTTGGCCCCCATCCTCGAAGTGACAACAGGCGCGGGAGAGTTTTCTGGGTCGGGCACCGGATCGTCGATCCTCACGACCGTCTGGACGGACGAGCTTTCGATGCGACGACAGCGATTGGCTGCGCTGGCGATCGAACTGATTCGCGCGAATAAGCGCATTCTGATGGTCTGTCCTGATCACCAGGCGGCGGATGCGCTCGTCGGAACCATCGCGCGAGCCATGAAAGCCGTGGGGCTGATCTATAAAACGTGGGTGAGTCGCTATGAAATGGCATTGGCCCAGCAGGTCGAGGGCATCGGGATTCAGGAGCTGGGATTCGAAGCGCAGATGCACCAGTTTTATGCCAAGTCTCGCGCGGATAAGGCCGCGCTTCGTCGCAAGTACGATCGATTCCGCGAACTGACGCCCGTACTGGCGTATAAGGGGCAGAAGCAAAAGGATCTCGATGAAGTGCGTCTACTGGAATGGCGATTGCTGACGCAGGTCAGCGACCTACAGGCCAAGATCAAAGAGGTGAATGCCACGCTGGCCGAATATGAAAACCTTCCACTCTTCAAGCGACTCAGCCTGCAGGTCGTCGGGAAAAACGTCGAATCGCTGCATCAATATCTCGAGCTGTATGAGAGTCAGTGCGCCGAGCTGAGGGGAGAACTCGATATCGCCAAAGCACGCATCGATGCACTCGTGCCGGAGGCCGCTGTGCCGAAAGACATGCGGCCAGAGTTTGCCGAGCTCAAAGAAGAGATTGTCCGGCTGGGCGGGACGAAAAAGATCCGGGAGCTGCTTGCAGCCGAAGAGGACACGAACCGCCAGGCCTTCATTCAGAATCGGCGGCTCGTGGTCACCACGGCATCGCGAGTGCTGGGTGATCCCCTATTCAGTCGCGTCCGGTTCGATGTCTTGATCGCCGATGAGGCGCCATGGATTGCGGCGGCCCCGTTGCTCGGCGCCGCCGGGCTCGTCCACGAGAGGATCGTGATCAGCGGCGACCGGCGCGACATTGCATCAGCCGGACTATGGGCTTCACGCGAGTCGAAGCTTCGGTGATCAAAGCCGCTTGCTTGACGGGGGCCTCACGAATTCAGGATAATCCGCTTCCACCTCGATGTGCCGAAGTGGCGAAACTGGCAGACGCACTAGATTCAGGGTCTAGCGCCCGCAAGGGTGTGCGGGTTCAAATCCCGCCTTCGGCACC
>CAWGDV010000029.1:0-426730 GCA_963821465.1 uncultured Nitrospiraceae bacterium
ACCAGAAAGCCCAAGTAGGGCGTGAAGATCACCGCGCCGATCCACGACAGCAACAGCGAAATACCCACCACCTGGAAAATCGCCACCGTGTATTCACCGGCTGCGGACTTCGCGAGACCGACCGGCAGAAAGCCCGCAATGGTGATTAAGGTTCCAGTCAGCATCGGAAACGCCGTGGCACGGTAGGCATAGGTCGCGGCGCGCATCCGATCCCAGCCTTCTTCGAGTTTGCGTGCCATCATCTCGATGGCGATCATCGCGTCGTCTACCAGGAGGCCAAGGGCAAGGATCAATGCTCCCAGCGAGATACGATGAATTTCCATCCCAAACAGCAGCATACATAACAGCGTGCCGGCCAGAACCAGGGGCACCGTGAGCGCGACCACGGAGCCGGTGCGAAAGCCGAGGCTCAGAAAGCTGACGAGCAGCACCGCCGCCAAGGCCTCGAAGAAGGTGCGCGTGAATTCGCCGATGGCGGTCTTGACCACCCGCGATTGATCAGCGACCCGTTGAACTTCGATCCCGACAGGAAGTCCCTCCTCGATTCGGGTCATGGTGACTTCCAGCGCCTTTCCTAATTCCAGCACGTCGCCGGTTTTGTTCATCGTGACGCCGAGGCCGATAACTTTGTTTGCCGTTGAAGCGCATCTTGAATTCGGACGGGTCAATGTAGCCCCGAGTGACCTTGGCAAAATCGCCGACGCGCAAGGTTCGGCCCTCGACCCGCACGGCCAGGTTCGCCATGCTCTCCACCGAGTCGAAGGAGCCGGTGAGTCGTAGGGGTAGATTGCGCTGTGCGGAAATCACCGTTCCGGCCGGCGTCATGCCGTTCTGTGCCTGCAAGGCCTCGGCAACCACCGAGGCGTCCAGTCCCAGTTCGGCCAGCTTCTTGTCGGAAAACTCGACATAGATCTTTTCATCCTGAACGCCAATCAGATCGACTTTCTCGACATCCTTGACGCGCAGGAGTTGCTGACGGGTCGAATCGACCGCCTGTTTGAGCTCGGCATAGCTGTAGCCTTCGCCAGAAAATGCATAGAGGAGGCTGTAGGTATCGCCGAACTCGTCATTGAAAAAGGGCCCGACAATGCCGGGCGGCAGCGCCATGCGGATGTCGCCCACCTTCTTACGCACTTGATACCAGAGTTCGGGAATGTCTTTGGGCGGTGTATCTTCGCGAGGCGTGACAAAAATCACCGATTCGCCGGGTTTCGAGTAGCTGCGCAAGAAGTCCAGGTTCGGCAGTTCCTGAATTTTCTTTTCCAGCCGGTCGGTCACCTGCTGTTCCACTTCCAGCGCGGTGGCGCCGGGATACAGGGTTTTGACAACCATCACCCGAAACGTAAACGCCGGATCTTCTCGCTGTCCCAGCCGAACTGTGGCAAACATTCCTCCCAGCAGCACCAGCACCATCAAAAACCCGGTGAACGCGCGGTGTGTGAGTACCCATTCGCTCAGATTGAAGTCTTTCATGGCTGACCCCTCCTGCTCTCGGCGCTCTCTCCATTCATCGCCAATGCGATCGCGTCTGGCAAACGCACGGCCTGTCCTTCCGCAAGGCGCTGGACGCCGGCGCTGACCAGCAACTGTCCAGACGCGAGTCCCGTTACGGCAATGCGTTCCCCATCCAGCGTTTCACCGACCTGAACCGGCACGGATCTGACCGTGCCGGTCTGCTCATTCACCAGCCACACATGGGGTTGTCCCGGCTTGTTCTGCGGGGTAAACACGGCCGAGAGTGGAACGGTCGTTCGAGTGGGCGTGTTCGAAGGAACCCAGACCGTCGCCGTCATGCCCAATTGCGCGGCTTCCTGACCCTCAAGCAGGGCGGCTTTGACACGATACGTGCGGCTGGCCGGGTCGGCCGCCGACGCAATCTCGCGGATTTGGCCCTTCATGCGCTTTTCGTGATCGGCCCATAGGGTGATGCTCACGGCCTGCCGACGTTTGAGTCCCGGCAGGCGATGCTCGGGGACATCGAAGTGGATGTCCTTTTCGTCGAGTTGAGCAATCTTGACGATGGCCTGACTAGCGCTCACGACCTGCCCCGTTTCGACTTCCAATGCTGTGACCACGCCATCCCGGTCGGCCGCCAACTCGGTGTACGCCAACTGATTGACCGCATGGCCCAGTTGGGCTTCGAGCGCCGCCACCCGTTCTCGCGCCGTGGTGTAGGCGGTTTGATGGCGGTCGAATTCAGGTGGGCTGGTGACCTTTTGCGCCAACAGCTCACGGTATCTCGCCACATCGTCGCGTAAGAAGTCCCGATCGGCGACAGCCGAGGCCAGCTGCGCCTGAAGGTCTTGCACGGCGAGACGGTAATCGTTCTGATCCAGCCGTGCCAATACCTGTCCCTTGCGCACGCGGTCACCCACATCAACGTGTCGTGCCAACAACTTGCCAGCCACGCGGAAGGACAACATCGTCTCATAGCGCGCTCGCACGTCGCCGGCGAAACTCATCACAGTGTCAGTCTGATCCACGATTCGGGCAACCTTCACGGGCCGGGACATCTGCGGGGATTGCTTCTTGATGGTTGCATCCTAGGGTGGTCATCAATGCCAGAAGGAAGACGCCAACGAAATACGTGGCGGGACAGGTAAGGCTGAGTCGAGTGAGGTTCATGATGTGCTCCTTGTAATAATTGGTGAGGGACGAATTCATTGTATTTGTATGTACAACTATTTGATCAAGCGAATAGACAGCACGTGTTTCATAGCGTTCTCCTCTAGGACTTTCGCTTCAATACTGGCTCCTAGGCCGATGGGTCCTGTCACCTGCGTGCTTGCGTCGGTATTCAACTGCATTTCCTTCCCATAAAATCTCTGAACCACATATGTATTCTTTTCGATGTGCAACACTTCACCCTTGACGGTGTCGATTCCCAGCTTTTTGTCTTCCTCGCACTTTGCGAGATCGCGGTGACCACCTTTCAGTTCTGAACATTCATTAGGACGTATGTTGTCAGTGTTGCATCCCAGGGTGGTCATCAACGCCACAAGGAAGACACCAACGAAATACGTGGCGGGACCGGTACGGCTGAGTCGAGTGAGGTTCATGATGTGCCTCCTTGTAAGAATGGTGAGGGAAGAATTCATGTATTTGTATATGCAAGTATATGGTCAAAAAAAGGGCCCTACCCTGACGGTAGTTCGATTCTACTTGCAGCAAGCTTTCGCAACAGTGTCGCGCCATCATCCCCAAGAAACTTCTCCGTGCGAGTTTGGGCCTTTCGCCAAAACGGACCGATTTGATTCAGCAGGTCACGACCTTGGACCGTAATCTGTACGGGGAGGCCCCGGCCGTCTTCCCCATCCTCAATCTCTTCGATCCAACCATTGGTCAGCATGATCTTCAGATTCCGGGTCAGGGTGGATGGGTCGAGGCGCAGACGCTTCCCAATCTCGATACGTCGAATGGGGCCAGCCTTTGCTACAAGAACCAGAAGATTCGTTTGGCTTGCTTTCAGGCCGAATGGCCGGAGTTCAGCATCGTAGATACTCGTGAGCACACGATCAAGTTTGCGCACGCGCATCAGCAGGCACTCACGCGCGATCTGATCAATGATCTCGTTACCGTGATTCATCCGTTTATGTGTTTCCGTTTTCGTCATGCCATAATATTGCATATACAAGTAGATATTGTCAAGCCCCCATCCTGAAATAATTTTTTAGCACAATCGGTGAATCACGCTGGGGCCGTAGCCGGCAACGAATCTGCTCTAAGCTGTTGAGAGAAAAGAGAGATGCGTGGTTGCGGGGGAAGGATTTGAACCTTCGACCTTTGGGTTATGAGCCCAACGAGCTACCGGGCTGCTCCACCCCGCGGGCGGATGCTAACAAAGCGTTAAACGGCAAGTCAAGCCAACGTCTGTGCATTCAAGTTGCTTTCGCTCACCTGCAATGCTAAAGCGATTACATGCGTCTCGTGTTCATGGGCACGCCCGATTTTGCGGTGGCTTCTCTAGAGGCCTTGTTGAGGTCGGACGATTCCATTGTCGGCGTTGTCACTCAACCGGATCGCCCGAAAGGGCGCGGGCAAATCCTCAGGCCGTCACCGGTGAAACTTCTGGCTCAGCGAGCGCAGATTCCTCTGCTGCAACCGCTCAAGATGAAGGATCCTGAATTTCTCCAGACTCTGGCTCGTTGGAAGCCTGAGCTAATTGCGGTTGCGGCATTCGGGCGTATTTTGTCTCCGGTGATCCTCTCGCTTCCCCCACTCGGCTGTATCAATGTGCATGGTTCCCTGCTTCCAAAATATCGCGGTGCTGGTCCGATTCAGTGGGCCATCGTCAACGGCGAAACCGAAACAGGAGTTACGACCATGCTGATGGATGAGGGAATGGATACCGGTGCTATGTTGCTCCAAGAGGCTATCCCGATTATGCCGGATGATACCACTGGGACCCTCTCTCCACGTTTGGCTGAGCTCGGAGGCAGATTGTTGGTCGAGACGATTACCCGACTCAAGGCAGGCACCCTCATGCCGCGGCCGCAAAATGCTTCACAGGCGACCTTGGCACCCCTGCTGAACAAGGAAGATGGTGTGATCGATTGGGCCTTGCCAGCCGCCGTTCTGGCCAACCGGGTCCGCGGACTCTCTCCCTGGCCCGGGGCCTACACGACCATGGCCGGAAGCCACCGTTTGACGATCTGGCGAGCCCTGGCACTTCCACGCCCCTTGACGAAGCCTCCGGGGATAGTCGTCGCCGTCACCACCGAGGCAATTCATGTTGCGACCGGGGAGGGAGTCCTTGCTGTGACGGAGTTGCAGCCGGCTAATAGCCGTCGCATGGCAGTATCTCAATACTTGGCAGGCCATCCAGTTGCTGTTGGAGAGCAGTTAGGAGGACCGGCTCTTTCCTAGGTCACGCCCCTTCATCAAAACAGTCGATGCGCCCCCGTTCTGAGTACCCTATGGCTTCTGGCTCTCGATCCTTCTTCACTGCCCAGACCGCACCGTCAGCCCGTGCGATCGCCCTCTCGTTGCTAGTGGAGTCCGTCAAGAGCGAGGAAGGGGTCGATGTCTTGTTAGATCGCGCGCTCGCGCAATGTTCGTTCGACAACAGGGAACGAGCCCTCACGGTGGAGCTCACCTATGGCGTCTTGCGGCGGCTTGCGACCATCGATTGGCGGCTTGAACCGGTTTTGGACAAGCCGCTCCCTCGCCTTCCCGTCGCCGTACAGATGGTGCTCAGGCTTGGTGCCTACCAACTCCTGTTTCTGAATCGTATTCCACAATCTGCTGCTGTCAACGAATCAGTCAACTTAGCCAGAGCCATTGCTGGCACACTAGGCAGAGATTGGAGTGGGTTCGTCAATGCGGTGTTGCGCGCGCTCTTGCGCCATCCGCCTCAACCCTGGCCCAGCATGGATCCTGATGCCGCGCAAGCCTTCGCCGTGCGGTACTCGGTTCCGGGCTGGCTCAGCCGTCGATGGATCGATCGTCTGGGCGTGGCCTCTGCGGAAGTGGCCTGCGAGGGAGTCAGCGTCGCGCCTCCTCTGACGCTTCGGGTGAACCAGCTGATCACGACCAGAGACGCACTCCTCGACACATTTGCGCAGGTGAGTATTTTGGCCAAACCGACCAGCGTGAGTCCATTTGGCATTGTGCTTGATGAAGGAGGCTCTGTACCCTTGCTCCCCGGGTTTAACGAGGGCGCTTTCTATGTGGAAGATGAAGCTGCGCAATTGGTTCCCCCCCTGCTGGATCCTCAGCCAGGTGACATCGTACTCGATGCCTGTGCAGCGCCGGGAGGAAAATCGACTCATCTGGCCGCTCTGATGCATAATAAAGGGATCATCTACGCCGTCGATCGCAAAGAGACCCGTTTGGATGTGATGCGAAGCAATTGTCGTCGGCTCGGAGTCCAGATTGTCCTACCAATCGTCGGCGATATTCGACAGCCACTCGAATGGGTTCCCATGATCGAGACAGTAAGGCCCCCCTCCGTGAAGAAGGCCAGCGCGGGCGAGCCATCTATTGATCGGATTTTGGTCGACGCGCCCTGCAGCGGGCTCGGTGTGTTGCGGCGACATCCGGACGCGAAGTGGCGGATAGGCGAGCAGGCGCTCCCTCGACATCAGGCACTCCAGTGTCAGATTCTCGAAGCGGTTGTCCCACGCTTGCGACCCGGCGGGGTGCTGGTCTATAGTACGTGCTCCACAGAACCGGAAGAAAACGAAGAGGTCATCGAGCGATTCTGTCGTGCTCATGCGGAATTCAAGCGTGAGTCCATCGTCCCCTGGCTCCCGCCTACGGCACAGGGGTTTGTCACCGAACACGGTGCCCTCTCGACAGTGGGCAACCAGTTCTCGATGGACGGATTTTATGCCGCACGACTGAGGAAGGTGTTGTGATGGCACGTCCCGTTCTTATTGCGCCCTCGATTTTAGCTGCTGACTTTGCCAGGCTGGCTGAGGAAGTGGCAGCCGTGGAACGAGCTGGAGCAGACCTCCTCCATATCGACGTCATGGACGGGCATTTTGTCCCCAATTTGACCATCGGTCCGCCGATCGTGGCGGCGCTCAGAAAAGTCACCAAGCTGCCGCTCGACGTTCACCTCATGATCACAAACGCCGATGCGTTTATCGCCGAGTTCGCCGAGGCTGGAGCGGACTATCTCACGGTTCACGTAGAGGCCTGCCCGCATCTCCATCGCACGGTGCAATCGATTAAGGAGCGTGGCGTCAAGGCCGGGGTGACCCTGAATCCCGCTACCTCGCTCAATACGATTGAGGAAATTCTCCCCGATGTCGATTTGGTCCTGATCATGTCGGTCAATCCGGGCTTCGGCGGTCAAAAGTTTATTACCTCCGCTCTACGGAAGACTGCCTCCGCTCGTGCCATGATTGATCGGACCGGGAGTCGCGCGTTGCTCGAAGTGGACGGCGGCGTCAAGATCGACAATGCGGCCCAGGTGCTGTCTGCGGGAGCCGATGTATTGGTCGCCGGGTCGGCCATTTTCTCTAGTCGGGACTATGCCGCGACGATCGCTGCGATGCGCGCAGCCGGCCAACCTTCTTCCACGACGCGGCCGCGCGTCTCCGCTCACCGATAGGCTTCGCGGGTGGACATTTCTTCCCTCATCGATAGCCTCCATCCTCTCGAGGTCAAAGTCCTATCGGCCTTTGGGGCAAATCCCCCCGCGATCCTCCAGACGGAACAGCTCGCAAAGTCCACCGGATTAGAGCCTTCGCAGTTAAGTATGGCGGTCGAATGGTTGCTCGCCAAGTCGTTGCTCGCCGTCGATACCGAAACCGTGACGCCCAATGTCTCGCTTACAAAAATCGGCGAACTCTATTTTGAAAAGTACTCGCCGATCGAACGGGTGCTGTCTGCCGCTCGCGATGCAGCCAAAACCGGCAAGCGCCTGACCATTCAGGACATTCAATCCCGGGAGGGACTCGAACCGACGGAAGTGAGCGGTGCGATTGGACGGCTCAAGAAAGAGGGCGCGCTCCTCATCATTCAAGGCGGCTGTATCGAATCGACCGGCCGACCAAGCCAGACAGCGGAAGCGATGCGGGGATTGCTGCAACAGCTTCATGGGGCGCCTCGTGAGCTGCAGGCGTTTTCCGAACCACAACGGCAGGTCATTCAAGATCACGCTGTCAAACGGGGGAATGCACGGGAACCTTTCCGCATCGATGATCGGGTGACCAGAGTGCTCAAGCTTTCCGTATCCGGTATCGAGGCCGCTCAGCAACTCTCTCGGCAAGGAACCGCGGAAGAGGTCTCCCAGCTGACGCCAGAACTGTTAAAAGACGGGAGCTGGCGGACGAGACGCTTCCGTAAGTACACGATCAGTCTTCGCGCACCTCGGATTGCGCCAGGCAAACGGCATCCCTATCGCGAGTTTCTCGATACAGTGAAGACAAAACTCGTGAGCATGGGATTCCAGGAAATGCGGGGCTCGCTCGTGGAGACCGAATTCTGGAACATGGATGCCCTCTTCATGCCGCAATTCCATCCGGCACGTGACATCCATGACGTCTACTTCGTCAAAGACCCGACCCATGCCTCGTCAATTGAAGAACCGTTCTTGTCCCAGGTCACACAAGCGCACCAGAATGGCGGTGCAACCGGTTCAACCGGTTGGAACTATCCCTTCGATGCGGAGCGCGCGCGCCGGCTGGTCTTGCGGAGCCAGGGGACGGCCGTCTCGGCCCATACCTTGGCGGCCCAACCTGAGATACCGGGAAAGTATTTTTCTATCGCCCGCTGTTTCCGTTACGATCAAGTGGATGCGACGCACGCGACCGATTTCTTCCAGGTGGAAGGCATCGTGCTCGGCGAAGACATCAACTTTCGCACGTTGCTCGGCCTGCTGAATCTCTTCGCCCGTGAAGTGGCGCAAGCCAAGGAAGTCAAATTTCTCCCAGCCTACTTTCCTTTCACCGAACCATCGGTCGAGCTGCACGTGCGCCATCCGAATCTCGGCTGGATGGAACTTGGCGGAGCCGGGTTGTTCCGATCGGAAGTCACCCTTCCGCTGGGCGTGACTGTTCCGGTGATTGCGTGGGGATTGGGGCTCGATCGCATGGCGATGGTGGCGCTCGGCATTCACGATATTCGTGAGTTGTTCACCGATAATCTTGATCTGATTCGCTCCACTAGAGGAGCCTTCTAGATTTCACATGCCCACGATTACTATTTTTAAACAGGATCTCGAGGGATTGCTCGCAGGGCCAGGAGAGGCTCCTCAACCGGTCACCATGGAGCAACTCGAAGAGTCGTTGATGCTTGTGAAGGGTGAGTTGAAGGGGCAGAATCCCGACACCGGCGAACTGCGAATTGAGCTGCAAGATAGCAATCGCCCCGATCTCTGGTGCTGCGAAGGGATTGCCCGGCAGATTCGGGTGAAGCGGCAGGGTGCCCTCGGGAAGTACGATTTTCTCACGACCAAATCACAATCGCCGAAGCGACTGAACGTGGCTCCCGGCTTGGAGAAGGTCAGACCCTACGTGGCAGCCTGCACCGCGACCGGCTACCTTGTGACCGAGGAGGGTCTCGCGCAGCTGATCCAGACGCAAGAGAAACTCGCCGAGATGTTCGGCCGTAAACGCCGGACTGTGTCGATCGGACTCTATCGGCTCGCGGCAATCGAGTTTCCTGTCACCTATGATTTGGTCAAGCCGGATGAAGCGTCATTCACGCCGCTTGGCATGGATACGGTGATGACGCTTGGAGAGATGCTGCTCGTCCATCCAAAGGGTCTGGAGTTCGGCGGGATTCTCGCGGGACATGATCGCCTGCCCTTCTTGTGCGATGCGAAGCGTCAGGCTCTCTCCTTTCCGCCGATCATCAATAGCCGCGAAGCGGGAGAGGTGCGGGTGGGAGACGATGCCCTCTTCGTCGAGGTGACCGGCACTGACCTCTCGATGGTCGTCCTGAGCCTCAACATCTTTGCCGCGAATCTTGCGGATCGTGGCGCTGTTATAGAGCCGATCGAAGTTCGATATCCCTATAGGACTGCGCTGGGCATGGGGGTCATGACTCCGCAAGATCTTGAGAAGTCACGGAAGCTTCCCGTCAGCACGATCGAGCAGGCCCTTGGGCAGGCGCTCGGCGCCCACGAAGTAGCGAAGGCCCTAACGGCCTACGGCTATGAGGTGATGACGAAAGGTAAAAATGTGACGGTGACGCTTCCGTTCTATCGGCAAGACCTCATGCACGCGATGGACGTGGTCGAAGATGTCGCCATTAGCCGTGGGTACGGAGACTTTTTGCCGGTGATGCCCTCGCAATTTACGGTCGGGGGATTGTCGCGCATCGAAGAAGTTTCCGATCGTATGAGAGCCCTCATGGTCGGCATGGGTTTTCAAGAAATCATTTCCAATATTCTCGGTTCTCCCCAGGACCTGCGCGATGCGATGCGATTAGAAGGAACCGAGTGGGGGCGACTTGTTGAAGTGGACAATGTGATGTCCCAGAACTTTTCCGCACTTCGACAATGGATGCTTCCGTCGTTGCTTCGCGTGGAAGCGGCATCGAACCGGGCATTTTACCCCCATCGGATGTTCGAAGCCGGTGAAGTGGCACGTCACGATCTTACGCAGCCCCTAGGGTCACGCACCGTAACAGTGCTCGGCGGGATGATTGCCCATGCCGATGCACATTTTTCCGAGGCCCACTCCTGCCTGGACACGCTGTTTTATTATATGAACCAAGCCTACAGCCTGGAACCGATCCAGCACCCTTCGTTTCTCGCTGGACGAGTGGGGGGTATCGTGTCTGACGGGAAACAGGTCGGTGTGATTGGGGAGTTACACCCCGAAGTTCTCGAACGCTGGCAGATCGGTGTTCCGGCTGTTGCGTTCGAAATCGATCTGACGGAACTGGCCGAACGGTCTTGAGGCGTACGTCCGGCGGCGCACGCCTCAAGACTTACCCCCTGTTACAACCAATTCTTAGAAGGGAATCCTCGGCTGGCAACTGCGCTTACGCCCCTGCAGGGGTGAGGTGCTGTTTGGCAAGACCGACCAGCTGCTCAAATCCCGTGGCATCCTTGATGGCCATATCGGATAAGACCTTCCGATCCAAGAGAATATTAGCCTTCTTCAGGGCGTTGATAAACCGGCCATACGTCAGTCCATGCGCCCGAACTGCCGCGTTGATGCGCGCAATCCACAACACGCGGAAATCCCGTTTCCGATTTTTCCGCCCGGTATAGGCGTACG
Organism: uncultured Nitrospiraceae bacterium; assembly: GCA_963821465.1. Taxonomy (GTDB): domain Bacteria; phylum Nitrospirota; class Nitrospiria; order Nitrospirales; family Nitrospiraceae; genus Palsa-1315. The sequence goes on from CAWGDV010000029.1 coordinate 10,683, forward strand.
CCTGACCCTTATCGACTGATTCTGTTGCGGTGCGGAACAGCCGGCTCTTCCCTCCATACTGTCCTTTGGCTAATTTCAGCCGCTTCTTCCGCCGATGTCGTGTTTTGGGGCCACCTTTTGCGCGAGGCATGAGACAGTACTCCTTTTGGTTAACGCGATTCGTACATTCAAATTTAGCTGTAGGGCAATAAGCGATCCAGTGCCTGAATCTTAGTCTTATCCACGAGAACAGTGCCGCTTAATCGGCGCTTCCGATCCTGTGTCTTGCTGGTGAGGATATGGCGTCTTCCCGCCTTTCGCCTGACCAATTTTCCAGAGCCGGTGCGGGAAAACCGCTTTTTGGCTCCGCTATGAGTTTTCATTTTCCTTTTTTTCATGATTCGGTGATTCCTTCGGTTAGTTAATAGTATTCAGGCCGCCGTCTTACTTCGGCGCCACGATCATGATCAAGCTCCGCCCTTCCATGCGGGGGGCGTATTCGATCGTGCCTGTCTCTCCCAACTCTGCGATAACCGTATTCATGAGCGTTCGGCCCATCTCCTGATTCGCCATCTCGCGACCGCGGTACGTCAAGAGGACTTTGGTCTTGTTACCATCTGCCAGAAAGCCCTTAATCTGTCGAATTTTGATCTCCAAGTCATGCTTATCTGTCCGAGGGCGCAACTTAATTTCCTTCACCTGCGTCGACTTTTGATGGCGCCGGTTTTGGTGGTCCTTTTTGCTGAGCTCGAACTTGTATTTCCCGTAGTCCATAATTCGGCACACGGGAGGCACTGACGTGGGCGCGACCTCGACAAGGTCGTAGCCATTTTCTTGTGCCTGTTTGAACGCATCCGCCGTAAGGAGAATGCCGAGTTGTTCGCTCTCCGGACCGATCACCCGGACTTCGCGCACCCTGATTTCCCGGTTAACTCGTAGTTTGGGGACGATAAGACACCTCTTCTATTGTGTGAGTAAATGTTGCTGTCCTGCCGGCTTCATGTCCGCACGGAGCAGGTCGAGCGCTCCCGCGACGGTCATGCTGCCGAGGTTGGCTCCACTCCGGCCCCGTATAGCCAACGTCCCACTTTGCACTTCTCGGTCGCCAACCACGAACATGAATGGAATCTTCGCCTTCTCTGCTTCTCGAATTTTGAGGCCAATTTTTTCATTCCGAAGGTCTGCCTCAGCGCGGAACCCCGCAGCCTTTAGCTGGGTCACGACCTCGGCGACGTAGGGCCGCTGGTTGTCCGTGATAGACATGACCGTTGCCTGAACCGGGGCAAGCCAGGTCGGGAACGCACCGCCGAAGTGTTCAATCAGAATGCCGAAGAACCGTTCGATCGATCCCATCAGAGCCCGATGGATCATGATCGGTTGGTGAGCTTTGCCGTCTTCCCCAATGTAGCCTAATTCGAACCGCTCGGGATTATTGAAATCGACTTGAATGGTTGAGCATTGCCAGGAGCGCCCCAGCGCATCTTTTATTTTGATGTCGATCTTTGGTCCGTAGAAGACCCCTTCTCCCGGATCGATCTGGTAGGCGACGCCTCGTCCCTTCAATGCAGCTTCGAGCGCGCTCGTGGCTTGGGCCCACCGTTCTTCTGAGCCGACGGACTTTTCCGGCTTGGTCGAGAGGTACACTTCAAATTCGGTGAACCCGAATGTACCGAGAATAAAGAACGTGAAGTCTAGGACCTGGCTGACTTCGCTTTCAATCTGATCTGGCCGGCAAAACAGGTGCGCGTCGTCTTGTGTAAAGCCGCGAACTCGCAGCAGACCATGGAGGACGCCTGTCCGTTCGTACCGGTAGACCGTTCCCAATTCGCCATAGCGGATGGGGAGGTCGCGATAACTGCGTAGATGCGACTTGTAGATCATGATGTGGAACGGACAATTCATCGGCTTGAGCTGGTACTCGCTGTTTTCAACCTTCATAGGAGCGAACATGTTGTCGCGGTAATAATCGACGTGGCCGCTGGTTTTCCAAAGGTCTAACCGGGCAACGTGGGGGGAGTACACCAGTTCATACCCGTTTTGAATATGCTGGTCGCGCCAAAAATTCTCAATCAACAGCCGGATCGTCGCACCCTTCGGATGCCAGAGCACCAGGCCTGGGCCGATCTCATCCTGGATCGAGATCAAGTCGAGTTCTTTCCCGACCTTTCTGTGGTCACGTCGTTTGATCTCTTCCAACTTCGCGAGATGCGCGTCAAGTTCCGTCTGGGTCGGAAAGGAGGTTCCATAGATCCGCTGTAGCATGGGATTGCGTTCGTCGCCACGCCAGTACGCTCCGGCCGTACTCAGGAGCTTGAATGCCCCGACATGACCTGTCGTCGGAAGATGCGGGCCGCGGCAGAGATCGGTGAACTCACCCTGACTGTACACTGAAATGGTCTGTCCATCCGGCAATCCTTGAATCAACTCAACCTTATACGTTTCCCCGTGTTCTTGGAAAAACTTCACCGCGTCTTGCTTTGACAGCTCTGCCCGTTTCACAGGAAGGGCTCGTTTGATGATGTCTTTCGCTCGCGCTTCGATTTTATCGAGATCTTCCGGGGTAAATGGGCGCTCAAAGGCAAAGTCATAGAAGAATCCATCCTCGAGGGCCGGGCCGATCGTCAGCTGTGCCGTAGGAAAGACCTCTTTGACGGCCTGGGCCATAATGTGGGTACTACTATGGCGGTAGACCTCACGGCCTTCGGCACTGTCGAATTGCAGTGGATCCACTTCAGCATCTTCCGTCAGGGTGCTCGAAAGATCTACGGTCTGGCCATGCACCTTCGCCGCAAGAATATCCCGTCCAAGCGTCAGGCCAAGAGTCGACAGAACGGACCCAACGGTCTGGCCGGCTGGAACATCCCGACTACTGCCATTTTTGAGCGTAACTTTCATGACATGCACTCAATCGATCAAGCACTAGAAACAACAAGGGCACCCCGCCTGCGAGAAGCAAACGGATACCCTCAGCTAGGTGGTAGGCGCGGACGGTCTTGAACCGTCGACCTCTACCGTGTCAAGGTAGCGCTCTCCCCCTGAGCTACGCGCCTATCGATCTGGATGCGCATGCTAATATAGCCCTGCCCAAGGTGTCAAGAAACAGCCTCTCCCAATGTGAATTGAGTCCTAACGCGGATCGTATCTCCAGCTAAGAATGAGTCTGAGAAGCGGAGTTCTGATTCGATCATGATGCAAAGCAAGGTAATCGACGAGGAGGAGGCACGACTGCACACCTTGGCGAGGTTAAGGCATCTTTGAACGGGGAAGCCTGGGCGCCTTTCCGGGTATCCAAGGCAGACCGGCATCGGTTTATCGAGTCTGTGCCCAAGCGGCATGACGCTGTTCGCTACGGATGGGCAGGGAAAGGTATGGTGCTGCGCGTGATCAAGCGTATAAGTAGGCCGTCATGCCAACTGGTGACCCGGCACCGCAGACCCGAGCACGGCTTCACCCGCTGTTTTACCACCATGGATGTGGCCGTGCCGGCCGAATGTGCCTCGCTTCATGTCCTCAACTCATGCGGGCAACTGACTCGTTCATACAATCTTCAGCGTATCAAAGTTGATCCCTGCGGGAGCAGGCGGTGTCTTCAGTTTCATATCTTCCAAGGCACTGACAACACGATCGGCGACTACGAGATTTCGATACCATTTCCGATTGGCCGGTACGATATACCAGGGGGCATGCTTCGTGCTGGTGGCTGAGAGTACCTCTTCAAACACCTTCATATAGTCGGCCCAGAGCTTCCGTTCTTCCAAATCCCCTTCGCTGAACTTCCAACGCTTTTCCTGATCGCGGATGCGCGCTTCCAACCGCGCTTTCTGCTCGTTTTTGGAGATGTGCAGAAAGAACTTCAGGATGGTGGTCCCGTTTTCAGTCAGTAGTTCTTCAAACTCGTTGATCTGGTTTAATCGTTGGGCCTCCACTTTGGCTGAGATCATCTTGTGGACCCGCGTGATAAGCACGTCTTCGTAGTGCGATCGGTTGAAGATCCCGATCTGGCCCTTGGCTGGCACCTCGTGATGAACGCGCCAGAGAAAGTCATGGGCGAGTTCGCTATTGGAGGGGGCCTTGAAGGTCGCCACCCTGCAGCCCTGCGGATTCACCCCAGACATGACGTGCTTGATCGTCCCGTCCTTGCCGCTAGTATCCATCCCCTGCAGCACGATGAGCACCGCGCGGTTGCCGTTGGCATAGAGGCGTTGCTGCAGCTCTCCAAGTCTGTCAATCAACTGAACCGTGACGGCCTTCGCCTTCTCTTTGCCTTGATCCGTATTCTTATACTCACCGGTATCGTCTGGGCTTCGGTTATCCAAGTTGAGTTGTGAGTCCGGCTTGACGCGATACTCATTCATGCTTGGCACCTCCTTCGCCCCCTCGGGTTCCTGTTCGAGACCGTATTCTACTCCATTCATTTCGGCTTGACAGCCGCGAATAACTGGCAAAGAATGCGCCGAATTACTCCAGGAGCCTGTCCGACATTGCTTTCGTGACGAGGCGAAGGAGATGCGGCCGAATGCGAGGCCGCAGACCTGGAAAAACCGGAGGTGTAATCGCTGGAATACATCGAGGATATTTTCGGGCCGAGCACGACGCAGATGGTCGCGGATCGTTTGGCGCAGTAGAACAGTCAATGTCGGACAGACTCCTAGGGAGGGTGCATCATGGCGGTCAATCCTGACAAGCTGAACGCATTCATGGGCAAGGCAGTCGGCGACATTGGGGCCGCGCTGAGCGCAAACATGGTGCTCCTTGGCGACAAGCTCGGTCTCTACAAAGCCATGGTGAAGTCGGGCCCCGTCACACCGGCTGAACTCGCCAAGGCAACAAAAACGACCGAACGGTATGTCCGTGAGTGGTTGGGCAATCAGGCAGCAGGTGGATACGTGACCTATGATGCCGGAACCGGTCGATACCATCTCCCTGAAGAACAGGCGATGGCACTCGCCGATGAAAGCAGCCCTTGTTTTCTCCCCGGTGCGTTTCAGGTCATCGCGGCCACATTTTCAGCCAACTCCAAGATCGAGCAACGGTTCAAGACCGGCAAAGGCCTCGGGTGGGATCAGCACGATCACCGATTGTTTGAAGGCACGGAGAGATTCTTCCGTCCGAACTACCTGGGCAACCTCGTGGCGAATTGGATTCCGTCCCTCGACGGCGTGGAGGCAAAGCTCAAGAGGGGTGCCAAAGTCGCGGATGTCGGCTGCGGGTTCGGGGCGTCCACCATCATCATGGCGAAGGCCTATCCCACATCCACCTTCATCGGCTTCGATTACCATAAGCCCTCGATCCTGACGGCACGCAAACGGGCCAAGGAGGCAGGTCTGAAGAACGTGACCTTCGCAGCGGCGAAGTCCACAAACTATCCCGGAAAGGAATACGACTTCGTCGCCCACTTCGATTGTCTGCATGACATGGGCGATCCTGTCGGCGCTGCGAAGCACGTGAAGAAAACGCTCGCAAAGAATGGTACTTGGATGATCGTGGAGCCGTTCGCAAATGACCGTGTGGAAGATAATCTGAATCCGGTAGGCAGAGTCTTCTACGCCGCGTCGACGATGATCTGCGTACCCGCTTCCCTGGCGTACAATGGCCCGGCCCTCGGCGCCCAAGCAGGTGAGGCACGGCTACGAGATGTGGTCATGAAAGGCGGGCTCACACGATTCCGCCGAGCGACGCAGACGCCGTTCAATCTGGTGTTGGAAGCCAGACCGTGAACTGGAAAAAATAATCGGTCTGTCTCACGGCTTGCGCTTTTTCGATCCTCCGGGCATAGTGCGGCCCAGCAGTACACGTTCCGAGGAGGCGTTATGGGAAATCGACTCGCGGCCGAAGCCATCGGCACATTCTGGATTGTGTTCGCCGGCTGCGGGAGTGCGCTGTTGGCGGGCGGCGTGCCGCAGCTCGGCATTGGGGTCTTCGGGATCGCGTTCGCCTTCGGGCTGAGCGTCGTGACGATGGTCTATGCCGTCGGCCATATTTCGGGCGGCCATCTCAACCCCGCCGTCTCCGTGGGCCTCATGCTGAGCAAACGGTTCCCGGCGCACGAGGTCCCCGGCTACATTGCCGCCCAAGTGGTGGGCGCGATCCTGGGGGCCGGGGTGCTCTATCTGATTGCCAGCGGGCGGGCCGGCTTCGTCCCCGGCGGCTTCGCCTCCAATGGGTACGGCGAGCATTCCCCCGGCGGCTATTCCCTGCTGGCGGGCTTCTGCGCCGAAGTGGTGTTCACCGGCATGTTCATGTTCATCATTCTGGGGGTCACGGATAGCCGCGCCCCGCAGGGCTTCGCGCCGCTCACGATCGGCCTGGCCGTGGCGTTGATCAACTGGGCCGGCATCCCGGTCACCAATCTCTCCATCAATCCCGCGCGCAGCGCTGGCACCGCGGTCTTCGCAGACGGGTGGGCGCTGCAACAACTCTGGCTCTTTTGGGTCGCCCCGATCCTGGGTGCCGCGATCGCCGGGGTGGTCTATCCCCTCATGGCCGGCCAGCCCCCCAGCAGCCCGAAGCGCTAGGGGGCCGGGGCGTCTTGGGCGCAGCGAAAGCCAACGTGGGGATCATGCTCGGTCGGATCGCCCTTGGTGCGAAACGAGGCCCGCAGCCGATAGGGACTATTGATATACGACCCGCCCCGTTGCCCCTTCGCGGTGACCCTCCGCTGGGCCGCGCGGATTGATCGTCGGCTCGTCGTATAGAACGCGTCGTCGTACCAGTCCGCTCACCCATTCATAGAGATTGCCGGCCAGATCGTGGACGCCATAGGGGCTGGTCCCCTTCTCGCGATCGCCAATGGGGGCGACCGTCTCGGCCCCTTCCTTCAACCCAAAGACCGCGTGCACCGGCGTCGGCGGCTCCTGGCCCCAGGGGTACGTGCGGCCATCGGTGCCGCGCGCCGCTTTCTCCCACTCCGCTTCGGTCGGTAAGCGCTTCCCCGCCCAGAGACAATAGCCGGTCGCCTCCAGCCAGGTCACCCAGCGCACCGGCCGGTCCGCGTGGAGCACCGGGGTGTCGTGGTCGGCGAAGCCCCATGGGGGTTCGCTCTGAATCGCCGCGACAAACTTCGCAAACCGCCCGTTCGTCACTTCGAACGTATCCAGATAAAAACTGTCGAGGAAGACGCGATGGACCGGCTGCTCATCGTCATCGCCTTGCTCGCTGCCCATGATGAACTCCCCGGCGGGCACCAGCACCATCGGCGCCCCATCCTTCCCGACCATCGTGGGCGGGAGGTGCGGGACGCCGATGGGCTTCGGGACGCGGACCCCGTCTGGTAGGTGGAGCGCCCTTCCCCGGAGGTTTCGTATCACTCGCGGCCCCGTGTGGTTTGGGGGGTGCCGGCACCGACTCCGGCTCCGGCTTAACCGAGGGTGCCTCATTGGCCCATGCGAGCCCGCTGGTGAACCAGACCACGAGACACCAGGCTGCACAGCATCGCGTAAGCGCTAATTCGTGCCGGTCTCATCGACGATCTCCGTTTCTTCCTGTGAGCGAGTGCCACCAGCTCCCTGCCTTTGAGCAGGGTACCGAAACGGGCAAGGAGAAATCCAGGGGGAAGACCCGAGGTGCCGCCTCTTTCTTTATTGAGAGCATCCCCGATGCGTCGGCGCGTGCCTTCCGGGACACGGGGCCGCTCCCTGAAAAAAGCACAGGCGGTGCGAAAGAGAAGCTTGTGGGGGGCGGACGCTGGCAGCCAGCCCGGACCGAGCGGAAGCGAAGATCGTGAATGATCCCCGCGCACAATTAAGGGCAGGGTCGCGCAAGCGCGGTATGGTGGAGGCGCCGGGAGTTGAACCCGGGTCCGAAGACCTTCAGCACAACGGATCTACATGTGTAGCCGATCGTTTTTATTTCGCAGCCACCCACGCCCACCGGCTAGCTTAGACTGGCCGCTAGCCCAGTATTGTCTCGTCCTCAGCCGCTGAGCACCAGCTTCGGACCAGCCCGCTGTATCGCGCTCCGACCACCCCCGCGGGCCTCAGGTGGAGGAACGTCGCAGGGTATTAAGCTGCGAGTGCCAGTTCTTGATTGGCAGTTACATTTTCCCGGAGGATTTACGAGACCCCGAGAGCTCGACATGCACCGCTGACCTTAGTATCCCCGTCGAAACCGGTCGCCCCCCTTCGTTCGGATGTTGAAAAAGGCTTCTGGCTGCGTTCTCACTTCGTTCCGAGGTTCGACGTACAGAAACAGTACGCCTCGCCCCTTCGCTCGCTGCGGCCCTGCCAGAAGACCTTTTTGAACATCCTCAAGATCTCTGGCTCAGCCATCGGCTATACGCCATCAGCCATTCGCTTCTATGCAGATGCTCATGATACCGCACAAGTCAATGGGATGCCAGGCACGAGGCTTCTTCATACCGGCAGAATTAGAGCCATTCAAACCGGGCGTCCTGCGCGACGCTGTAAGCAAATGCGTTGAGGTCGTTGAAATACAGATACCATGCGATTTCATCATCACCAACAGTAATTGCCAACCGCTTTCCCTCTTCTGTTGGTGCCTCTTCAAGCATGCCGTCTGACGTGAGCCATGGTGTCCCTTCACACCTTTCTGTATCTCTTGGCGGTTCACAAGCCCAAAGAATGAGGCCGGCTAGGCATAGTCGTCCGCGGCGGCGTTCTCGAGCAATGTGGTCAGAGTCATTGGGGTCGCCTACGCAAATATCAAACTCGGCAATCAGATCTCTGCCCTCGTAATTAATGTTCAAGATCAAAAGCGACACATCATGAACAGTTGCGAACGGTTCTGTGGCACCAAGCATATCGTCCGGCCTAATCGTCCGTTTCATGACAGCTGCCTCTTCGAGTAACTAAAGGAAGGTCGCGGAGTCTCCTGGGTAGTGCGAGCGGGACCCTAGCGAGAAGCCCGCAGCATGTCAACGGCTTCATAGCTTGACGGGTGCGACCTCTTTCCCCACGACGGTTCGTGGCGAAATCGCAAAGCCGCGTCGCGAGACCGACACGCGGAGGCGCGCAGGACCGAGGCGTACTGGACAAGTACGTTGAGGAACTAAGCGACGAGCCCGTCGGCCTGGCCACATTCGGTAGTTGCCAGGCTTGTCCAACAGCGGATCTGCGATTACAGCAGAACCGTCACGCGCTTTTGAAGCGGGTGACCTTGGCAAACACAATCGCGGCGAAGGGGAGGGCCAGGCCAAGAACCAATTGCACGATGAGGAGTGAGCCGAGCTGGTTGTAGTCGGCAGGGGTTTGGATAACGCCCGAGGCTTGATCACGGACTTCCCGGCTGACCACATAGATTTCATTCATGTATTTGGTTCCGAGCTGGCTCAACGACAGGGCCAGATTCGTAAACGATGCCATCACGGCAAAGAAGGTAGCTTTCAAGTTCGCGGGCGCAGAATTCGCAATCCAGGCCAGCATCGGAATCATGGAGATCTGGCCAAGCGGCGATTCTAACGCCGTATCGATCAGCGCAATGAATCGTGCATCGACGATCCCACCGGTCAGCCTTGCTGTCCATTCGTGCAGGCCATAGAACATGCTCACGATCGGGAGGGTCAAAATAGTTCCGATCAGCGTCAGAAACCCCACGACATAGGCAATCGACCGCTCGGCCATGAAGCGGCGAAAGACGAACATGCCCGCTAAGGTTAACGTGCTGCCTATCAGCGAGAGGATGGAGAGAAACTGCTGATCGAACTTCAGCTGGTCGATCATCCACCACGTCGTCCCTGGGCCGGTCCCAGGAATTGCGCGGAAGATGAAGACCACGACCGCTGTCCCAACCAGGGTGAAACGCTTGTCAGGCTCCAGCTCTCGCATCAGCCGGGCCATCAAGAACAAGACAATTGTCATCGAGCCGGCAAAGACAATCTCTTCGCTATAAGCAAAACCGCCAAATCCGACTGTAACCGTAAACAGCACGAAGGCGAGACTCCCGCCAAGAATCCACCAATTCGGCCTCGTCGGTTCACCCAACGATTCCCGTGCATCCATCATATTTGTGGCCTGTTCCCGCGAGAAGCCCTGTTGTATGAGCTGTTGCCTATGCTGTCGCTGCAGCCACCACGCCATGACCAGCCCGAGGACTGAGATGAACTGGGATGGCGAGTGCCATCAAATAGACCTGCTTGTAGAGACGAACGATTTCTGGCTGTGGAAGTCCCTCGACTCCCGCGAAGACATACACATTGACCATCGCCACCAGAATCCCGCCACCGACGATGGCCACGCGGCCGAGCGTTTGCATCGTGGTATGCATCAGCTTCCGCGTGGGTTCGTCGAATGGCTGACCACGATCATCCACACGCGGCACAGCTTCGACCGTCATCGCATCCGCGACTGCGTCTTGCACCACGTAGCCGATCGGACCCAGCAATGTGCTGACCACATACCAGACTTCCGCCGGCAAGATGGAGGTCATCACTTCCCGGCTCCCGATCAATGCCGCCATGATCCCAAGACTGGCAGCCAGCAGCCCGGCTCCGAAGACAACGAGCCAGCCTTTCCACCGCCACAAGAGGTCGACAAGATGTCCGATCGGCATCTTGAGTGCCCAGGGAATACCGGCCCAAAATCCCAGAGCAGCGAGGAAGGAGGCAGAGAGGCCGAGGTAGTCTTTGACAAAGAAGGTACCGACGATGCCGGTGAGGGCGGAGATGCCGTAGGCCATGTAGACCATGAGCGGCGGCAGATAGGAGAGCCGCATCTCACGGCCGAGGGAAAGAATGTTGCGGTCGATCCACCGGGCGAAACGTGTGAATATCACTATGGTAAGACTCTGGCGGGCATGCGACGATCCACCAGCGCCTGCAGCTGTGCGCGCATCTCGTGAGCCGGCAAGCGCATCCGATCCCCGTGCCCGGCCAGTATCCATTCAAAGGGGTAGTCGAGGAGTTTCCGGATCGAGTCCGCCAGTACATGCTTTCTCCAAACCAGCCGGCTCGGAGCGCCAAGCCTCTTCTGCACGGAGTCCCACCAGAGATGGTCCCCCGTGAAGAGAAACCTGTTCTTATACAGTAGAGCCATGCTGCCAGCCGTATGGCCCGGCACAGGAATGATCTGAAACTGCGGCATGACCTTGTATACTGTCAGCGCCCTCAATGATCCATTCCGCATCCGGAGCCACTTCGACGTCCGCCCGATGAATCATCCGTTTCGCGCCGAAGCGTGCCGCATATTTCTCAGCATCGGCCACATCGTCTTTATGCGTGAGAAAGATATAGGCGATGCCGCCCCTCTGTTCGAAAGCCTCGACGAGATGTGTGAGATATCGCGGTGAATCGACGAGCCAGTTGCCGTCCGGATGTTCGATGAAAAAGCTATTCGCACCGAACGACTTTTCTGAATTGAAGCCGCAGTAAAACACCTCGTCTTCAATTTGGAGCGGAAAGCTCGCCATGGCTTCTCTCATCCGCAACTTGTCGCTGTGTTCGGTGCCGATTGATCCGACCGGGCAGGCGAGGAGCGCTTGATAGGCCTGCTGAATATGCCCATCATCGGTCGGTTGTTTGGTGACCGCGGAAAACGTGCCGACTTCTTCGAAACTCGCCGGCGCCAACTGCCGGCAGGTATCGCAGTTGATGCAGGTGGCATCGACAAAAAAGTTTCCTGCAACATTGGAGTCGAGTCGTTTTTTCTCATCGGCCATTGTGAAACCTTTATGCGTCTATGCCCAACAGGATGCTGAAAACGTCCACCAGCACAAGAAGGTTGAGGCTCAGGCTAAGCCTGAGATAAAGAGAGTCTCGTCTTCGCTCAACCTTGACCTCGACCTCAGCCTGTTAAACCTTCTTGGCTTCCTTCGCTTGATCGGCCGCCCGCCAGAGGTACCAGGCTGCAGCAGTGCGGTAGGGCTTCCAGCGTTCCCCGTATCGTAGCACCTCTTTTGGCATCGGCATCGAACGCTGCCCATAGGCGATGCGAAACCCGTTGCGCACACCGAAGTCGTCGACCGGCAGGACGTCCGGTCGTCCCAGTTGGAAGATCAACAGCATTTCGACCGTCCAACGGCCAATCCCACGGACCGCAATGAGCCGTTCGATGATCGCCTCATCGTCGAGCTTCCGAACGACGGCGCCTGTCGGCACGGTACCATCAAGCGTCCTGGCAGCCAGATCGCGAAGCGCCGCAACCTTGGCTTGCGAAAAGCCGGCGCCACGAATCGCCTGCTCGTTCATCGCCAGCAGATCGGCTGGTCGAGGGAACCGCCCTGTCGGAAACAAGGCAACGAACCGGCGCAAAATACTCTCAGCCGCTTTCTCGTGCAGTTGTTGATAGGCAATCGCCCGTGCCAACGATTCAAACGGCGACCGCTTCGCTTGCGGAGATAAGGTGAAGGGACCCACTTCATGGATCAACCGTCGCATGACCGGATCCGTCTTGGACAGATGCCTGATTTCTTGTCGCCTGTCGATTCATCTGAGAAATCACACACCTGCACTTAAGATTTTTCTTGAGTCAGAATGGCATCGGCTTCGATTTCGACCAACATCTCCGGATCGATCAATCGTTTCACTTCCACCATCGTCGTCGCAGGCCTGATAGTCCCGAACACTTCGCCATGGGCCCGACCGACATCCTGCCATTGATCGATGTTCGCCAAGTACATACGCGTTCGGACCACATCGGCGAGTGATGCGCCGGCCTGCTGGAGCGCCGCTTCAATCGTCTTCAACGTCTGAATCGTCTGGGCATAGGGATCTCCCTTGCCGACCAGACCAGATTGGGTCATGGCCGTCGAGCCGGATACGGAGATCGAGGCGCCGACTCGTACCGCTCGCGAGTACCCAAGCTTGCCCTCCCAAGGACCACCTGTGGAAATATTCTGCCGCCCCATCCGTCTCCTCCTACATGAAAATGCCGCCGCCGGCATGAATATTCTGCCCTGTCAACCACCGCGCCTCTTCACTGACGACGAACGCCACCACGTCGGCAATGTCCTTGGGGAGACCAAGCCGCTTCAACGGCGACATTTGGATGCCGATCTGGCGGAACTGATCGGTCATCATGCCTGTCTCGGTAAAACCTGGCGAGACCGTATTGACGGTAATGCCTCGTGGAGCGAGTTCCTGCGCCAATCCTTTCGTGTACTGTTCCAGTGCGCCTTTGCTGCCAAGATACGCCGTCGCACCGGGAAAACTCAAATGGGTTCCATCGGTCGAAATGTTCACGATGCGGCCACCCTCCTTGAGCATGTTGGCCGCTTCTTGCATCGCGAAGTAGGGACCCTTCGCGTTTAAGGCGATGATCTGATCGAAGTCAGCCTCGGTCGTGTCGAGAAGCGCCTTGGGCATAAATCGACCGGCATTGTTGACGAGAATGTCGAGCCGGCCAAATTGCTTTACCGTCTCGATCACAAGGCGGCGTACTTCCGCGACCTGACTCATGTCGGCCTGGACGGCAACTGCTTTGCCACCTTTGGCTTGAATACCCGTGATGACCTGCTTGGCCTTCTCATCGCTTTGATTGTAGTTCACCACGACAATGGCGCCATCTTCGGCCAATCGCTCCGCGATCGCTCGGCCGATTCCATTGGAAGCCCCGGTCACAATCGTCACTTTCCCGATCAAGGATCCCATCTGCTTGCCTCCTTCATCCCACTGCTACCGCAGTGGGTCTCCCCACTGCCCGGAAAACGTCCACTCTGAAATGGACCGCCGGCTTCGTGGTTGCAGTTCTCGTTCGCGCAGCCGGTCGGGAAGGGAAGCGAGGTCGCCCGGATAGCCCACCGCGATCATGGCAACCGGCTCGTAGCCCGACGGAATCTTGAGGTCGGCGCGCGCTTTCTCCACGTCAAAGCCCGCCATCTGATGCGCAGAAAGTCCGAGCGCGGTGGCTTGGAGCACGAGATTCTCGACCGCCATACCGGTGTCGTGAAAGGCATGCCGATTCGGTGTGGAATCATCCTGAAAGTTCAGGCTCGCCACGGACAGGATTAGGGCCGGCGCGCGGTAGGCCCATTTGCGATTGCCTTCCATCAGACAAGCCAGGAGCCGGTTCCACTCCGTCTCATGGTCCTTATTTGCGACGATGAATCGCCAGGGTTGCTCGTTGTTGGAGGATGGCGCCCACCTGGCGGCCTCGAAGAGCATGTGGAGTTTCTCCGCTTCGATCGGTTGGTCGGAAAAGGCGCGGGGGCTCCATCGCCGCTTGAGCAGGTCATGAATGGGATGCTGCGCGTCAGCTGGTTTTTCCATCATCGTCCCTCATGCCTGTCCTTTCTCTCGGCGAAGCTCATATTCTGCCTGCAGCCAATCCTCTTCGGCATGGCCGTCGATACCGCCGCGTTCGAGGAAAATCTGGTAGGCGCGCCGCTCGATCTCATCTTGCGATGGCCCGCGAGAAGCAGACGCTCTTTTTCCGAAGATGATGCGCCTCATTTTCGGTGTGTCCTCTTTTTGTGTCGTGCGTTTCGGCATGGTTACCTCCTTCGTGAGGGTCGTGAATCGACCATTGGTGGGAACTCCCTGCCCTGTGCATCACCTCATCCCCGGCCTCCCGGTGGCACAGACGAACCTGGGCGCTCGCGACCCGCTTCATCCGGCGACCACCCGCCACCCAGCGCCTTGTAGAGTTGCACGACCGACACCAGATGGAGCCGATGGGTGTCGGCCAGTGCCAATTCCGTCACAAAAAGGCTCCGCTGCGCAATGAGGACATCCAAATAGTTTGCCAAGCCGCCCTTGTACCTCAGATTGGCAAGATGCAAGGCCGACCGCAGGGAATTGACCTGCCTTTCCTGGGCGGCCGCCTGCTCACGGGCCGTGCTGACCCCCACCAACGCGTCTTCAACCTCCCTGAACGCGACGAGAACCGTTTGTTCGTACTGGGCTACAGCTTGTCTGGCTTGGGCTTCTACGGCCTTCTGTTGAAAGCCTAACGTTTGGGCATTCAACAAGGGGCCGGTCAGTACCGGGGCGAGGAGTCCAAAACTGGTTTCCGGCGACACAAAATCCGTCAGGTGCGGACTCGCCACACCGAGAAGTCCCGTGAGGGACAGTTTGGGAAATCGTTCGGCTTTCGCCACCCCGATCCTGGCGGTAGCTGCAACAATTGTTGCTCCGCCGCCACGACGTCTGGACGGCGTTGGAGCAGTTCCGAGGGAAGACCGGCGGGCACGACAGGCGGCATGATTTGTTCGGTCAGTGATCGTCCCCTGGCGATTTGACTGGGATTCCTCCCCAGCAGCACGCTGAGCTCATTTTCTTTCTGAATCATATGACGCTTCAGCTCCGCAATACGAGCGGCGGCATTCTCCCGCTCCGCCTCAAATTGGTCAACATCCAGTTTGTTGATCAGTCCTTGCCGAAGCCGTGCTTGACCGATTCTCACCGACTCCTCCCATGCCAGCAAGGTGCGCTTGGCGATCTCCAACTGCATGTCGAATTGCCGAAGATCGAAATACGACTGCGCCACTCCACCCACGATTTGCAGAGTGACGGCTCGCCGAGTCTCCTCCCGGGCCAAGAGCTCCGCCAAGCTCGCCTCATTCGCCCGGCGGATGCGCCCCCAGATATCCATCTCCCAGGAGAGAGATCCTTGCACATAATTGGCGAAGGGACTGGGAAAACCGGGGAACGTCACGCCACCAATGCGAGCAATGGGAAGATTGCCTGTCGCGCTAAGTTGAGGGGCAAAGTCCATTCGAGCCGTGTACAGGCGGGCCTGGAATTCGTCGATACTGGCGACCGCTCGTTTAAGATCTTTGTTCTCTTCGAGTGCGATACGGATCAGCCGCTGGAGTTCTTCGTCCTGGTAGAGTTCCCACCACGGCATATTCGCCAGCGAGGGCAGATCCTTCGGCTCTTCAGCCATGCGAAAGGAATCGGAGCTGGGAATGTCGGGACGTGAATAGTTGGGCCCCATCGCGCACGCGAGCAGAAGCATCGAAAAGACTGCGAGGACGAGGCTGCGCATATCACTCTCCTCCTTTTATCCCTAACGGAATTGAGCTTGTCCCGGGACGAGGACCCGCTTGACCGGCACCACGCCGACTGAGTTTCCGCACCAGCACAAAAAAGAACGGCACGAAGTTTATGGCAAGGAACGTGGCAGCCAACATGCCACCGAACACGCCGGTGCCAATGGAATTACGGCTGGCTGCGCCCGCGCCGGTGGCGAGCACTAATGGCACGACGCCCAGAATAAAGGCCATCGAGGTCATCACGATCGGCCGGTACCGAATCTTGGCGGCTTCCATCGCGGCATCGACCAGGGAGTATCCGGCTTCATAGCGTTTGTTCGCGAACTCGACGATCAGAATGGCGTTTTTGGCGGAGAGTCCGATCAGCGTTATCAATCCGATTTGAAAGTAGATGTCGTTGCTCATCCCCATCACCCACACTGCAGACAAGGCTCCGAAAATACCAAAGGGCACGGCGAGGAGCACGGCAAAAGGCACGGCCCAACTCTCATACTGCGCGGCCAGCACAAGAAACACCATCAGCAAGCCAAAGGCAAAGGCAAAAAGCGATTGCCGCCCGACCATGCGTTCCTGGTAGGAGATCCCACTCCAATCGATTCCGTATCCTTGGGGAACCAACACCTCCTTGGCCACCTGATCCAGAGCATCGAGTACCTGGCCTGAACTGTACCCAGGAGCCGCTGCTCCCAAAACCAGGGCCGTGTTATAGCCGTTGAAGTGGGTGACCGGATCCGGTCCACTCGTGAATTCCGTCGTCACCACTGTATCGAGCGGAATCATAGTGGATCTCTGTCCCGTCACGGCGCGCACGTAGATCTTGGCAACGTCCTCAGGCGAGGATCGAAATTGTGCCTCGGCTTCCGTCTGCACCCGATAGACACGGCCGAATTTGAGGAAATCATTGATGTAGAGATTGCCGAAATAGGCCTGCAGCGTGTCGAACACTTCGGAGATCGGCACGCCCAACGATTTGGCTCGTTCTCGGTCCACATGGGCAAAGATTCGTGGGGCGCTCACGCGAAAACTGGAGCCGACCGCTCCGATCGCCGGGTGCTGTCTGGCCTTGACGAGAAACTCTTGGGTCACGCCGGCAAACTTGTTGAAGTCCCCGCTGCTGGGATCTTGAAGCTGGAGGGAAAATCCGCCCGTGGCGCCGAGTCCTCGGATAGACGGGGCGTTAAAAGCCAAAATCAGCGCCTCCGGAATTTTCGCGAACTCTCCATACGCGGCGCCAATCAGGGCCTTCACGTGGTTCTGCGGCCCCTGCCGCTCGTCCCAGTGATGCAAGGGCAGAAACATCGTCGCCGCATTCGGCCCTCTAGTGCCGAAGACGAAGTTCTGGCCAGACAACGCATCGGTCGAATGGATCGCGGGAACTGAGAGAAAATAGTTTTCAATTTTACTCAGCACCGCATCGGTCCGTTGCTTCGACGCACCGTCCGGTAGCTGGACGATCGTGATGAAGTAGCCCTGATCTTCTTCCGGTAAGAAGCTGAAGGGAATTGTCTTAAACAGCCCGGCGGCGGAGAGGCCGATGATGCCAAAGAGCACCAAGGATAAGACCGAGCGGTTGAGAAGCGTCCCCACGACGGCTGTATAGCGAGCCTGCGTCCAACCGAAGAATCGATTGAAGACACCGAAAAAACCTCTACGCTGGCTGTGGCCAGGCTTCAGCACCAGAGAACAGAGGGCTGGGCTGAGCGTAAGGGCAGTGATCCCGGAGATGATGACGGAGATGGCGATGGTGATGGCAAATTGCTTGTATAGCTCGCCCGTGATGCCACCCAAGAAACCCACCGGCACGAATACGGCGCAGAGAACAAGTACGATCGCAATCACCGGTCCACTGACCTCATCCATCGCCTTCTTGGCGGCATCCTTCGGCGAGAGTCCCTCTCTGATGTGGCGCTCGACGTTCTCCACCACCACGATGGCGTCGTCGACCACCATCCCGATGGCAAGGACCATCCCAAAGAGGGTGAGGGTGTTGATCGAAAAGCCGAGTGCCTGCATGCCGGCAAAGGTACCGATGAGGGAAACCGGCACGGCTACGCCTGGGATCAGCGTCGCGCGCCAACTTTGGAGGAACAGATATACGACGAGGATGACCAGCACCATTGCTTGCGCCAGAGTTTTGACCACTTCTTTGATGGACACTTCGATAAATTTGGTCGTATCGTACGGAATATCGTAAGAGATCCCGTGGGGAAAGCTCTTCGATACCGCGTCCATTTCCTTCCGAACTCGCTTCACCGTGTCGAGGGCATTGGCGCCTGGCGACAGGAAGGTCAAGAGAAACACATTGGGTTTGCCGTTCCACCGACCCTCGAGACTATAGGATTGAGCGCCCAGCTCGATCTTCGCGACATCTTTTAAGCGGATCATCGACCCGTCGGGGAGCGCCCTCACGATCATCTCCTCGAAATCCTTCACGTCCGTGAGACGGCCTTGTGTGATCACCGGGATCGTCAGTTCGGTACCTTTCGGCGCCGGTTCCCGCCCGATTGTCCCGGCAGGAAAGTCCCGATTTTGTTCGCGGACGACACTGGCAATGTCGGTCGGCGTGAGGCTGAGTTGCGCCATCCTGGTCGGGTTCAGGATCAGGCGCATTGAGTAATTCTGCCCGCCGAAGACCACTGCGTCTCCGACGCCACGTATTCGTTTGAGATTATCGATGACGTTGAGGAGCGCATAGTTGGAGACGAAGACCGTATCTTTCGTGGGATCGCTGGAACTGAGCGCGACGACCGCCAGCAGGTCCGGCGACACTTTCTTGACGGAAATGCCTTGACGGACAACTTCGGGCGGCAGCTGGGGCTCCGCCAGTTTCTGGCGGTTCTGGGTCTGTACCTGCGCGATGTCCACGTTCGTCCCAATCTCGAACGTGAGCTTGATGGTCATGTGCCCGTCATTGGTGCTGGTGGAATCGTAGTAGAGAAGGTTGTCGATGCCGGGAAGCTGCACTTCGATCGGGCGCGCGACTGAATCTGCGATCACTTCCGCGCTCGCGCCCGGATAGTCCGCGTCGATCTGGATGACGGGCGGCGTGATTTCCGGAAACTGGGCGATCGGCAAGTCTTGTAAGGAGACCAATCCCAGGACGACAATCACGACGGACAGGACCGAAGCGAAGATCGGCCGATCGATAAAAAAATGCGGGATCATTTTGCTTGCTCCGGCTTCGCATCTGCCGGCTGGCCGGAAGCGACTGGGGTGGATTGATTATACGGAACGGTTTTCACCGGCGCGCCCGGCGCGATCATGTGGAATCCCGCGATGATCACCCGCTCTCCCTCGAGTAACCCATCTTCGATGGACCACTGATTGCCGCGCCAGGATGTGGCCCGAACAGGGCGGATCTCCACCTTATTGTCTGGCCCGACGACAAAGACGATGGGTCCCTTGGGTCCCTGCTGGACGGCGCTCTGGGGGACCAGGATGACGCCGGTTCTCACGGCGCCTAAAATGCGGACTTTCACGAATTGCCCCGGGAACAGCACGTTGTCCGGATTAGGAAAGATCACGCGAAAGTCCCTGGTGCCGGTGGCCGAGCGGACGCCGACTTCGAGCAAATCAAACTTGCCTTCATGAGCATAGGTGCTGCCGTCCGTAAAGGTAATGACACCCCGCAGTTCATAGAGTGTCGCGCCTTGGATCCGATGAGTCGCGCGGTCCCGGAAGCGTTTGAGGACAAACGTTTCCGGAGCGCTCGCGTTCACATACATGGGGTCTAACTGGTGAATCGTCGTCAGCAGATCGGTCTGCGCGGAGATGAGGCGTCCTTCGTAGAGCCGACTCCGCTCGATCCGACCGCTGATAGGCGCAATGATGAGCGAGTTGTCGAGATCGAACTTGGCCTTCATCTGATCGCCCTTGGCTCCCTCCAGCGCCGCCTTGGCGGCCATTTCCTCCGCTACCGCATCGTCCACATCTTTTTGGCTGACGGCCTGTTCCGCCAGCAGCGGTTTCACGCGAGCAGAATTTTGCTTGGCTTGCACCAGCCTTGCCTCTGCCTGCGCCACCCTGGCATTGGCGCTGCTCATGGCCGCTTTGAACGGAATCGGATCGATTTGATAGAGCCGGTCGCCTCGCTTCACGTCGCGCCCCTCAGCAAAAAACCGCTCTTTGAGGATACCCGTCACCTGGGAGCGGATTTCGACCGGTCGCGACGCTTCGGTCTGACCGATGAACTCCGGTTCGTCCGGCATCGTGACAGACGACACCGTGACCACCGGCACCTCCGGGATGGGACGAGCCGGCGTGGAGGCCGCCTCTTGCTTGCAGCCAGGTAGTCCGAGTAAGTCCGAGAACCAGCAGAAAACCGAGCATACTGTACATGAGTCTGTGTACTCGATTCTGTGTCGTCATGTTTTCCCTCAATCGTTCTTCAGGAATCATCCGTTCACTTCGCTCGTTCACCCCTTCGAGCAACGTGCACAATCTCATTCACGATACAGCTTGTCAGACAGCCGGAGGCGACGAGCTTGGCCCCCTGCTTGTGGATCTTCTTCAGCAGATCCTTCCCATCTGAATTAACATAGGTCACGGCTGATAGGTCTACAGACAGAGGGTGGTTCGTCGTCGTGCCGACGATAGAGTCCCAACACCGTTCCAGCTCCTGCACCCAAGGTCCCGCCAAACGTCCCTCAAGCCTGAAGGTGGTCGATTCTGGATTCAGTGAGTGTCGTAATTTTCAGCATGGATTCTCTACCTCGCCCGTATGAAATGGCAAGGAGCATTCCAGTAGTCATGAGCGAGTTCATATTCGTAACACATTGTTAGTTGAGCGAAATATTTCGATGCCCGCAGCGTAGAATATCTTTAACTGACGATGGTGTTCTGCCGACATCCCGGCACTCGCCGAGCCATCGGCAGGTGATGAAAGAACGGACCACCGAGTGGGCTGCCAGGACTTGCTTACTACACACAAGCCAGCGTTCGTGAATGCCCGGAGAGCTATCCAGCTGATTGGCATGAAGTGTCATCGCGCGATGGCATGCGCGAAGACGTTCACCGGCAGCCATTCAACCAACGGATGCTGTCTGCTCAAGCGACCGCCCGTTCCCTTCCGTCAGCAGCTCGTTGCGCTCAGTTACCTCATGCGACGGGCTCGGTTGGTGTCGCGCCGCGATCAGCGAGTAGAAGACCGGCACGACGAAGAGAGTGAATACCGTGCCAACGGTCATGCCGGTGACCAGCACCATGCCGATGCTGTTGCGGGCCGCCGCTCCCGGTCCCGAAGCCAGCACCAGGGGGAGGTGTCCGAAGACGGTGGCCGCCGAGGTCATCAGCACCGGTCGCAGCCGCGTCAACGACGCCTCGCGCAACGCGGCAGCTTTCGAGAGACCGCGGGCCTGCAGCGTGTTGGCGAATTCCACGATGAGGATGCCGTTCTTCGCGATCAGTCCGACCAGCGTAATCAGCCCGACCTGGGAATAGATGTTGATCGTGGTCAGGTCCAGGAAGGTAAAGATCAGCGCGCCGGAAATCGCGAGCGGGACCGAGCCGACCAGGACGATCAGCGGATCGCGAAAGCTCTGGAACTGCGCCGCGAGCACCAGATAGATGAGCACGACCGCAAACCCGAGCGTGACGATGAGCGCAGATCCCTCGTGACGAATCTGTCGTGACTCGCCCGCGTAGTCGAGGGCGACGCCGGGTCCGCTCGCTGCAGCGGCTGCGGCTTCGAGGACGCGCAGCCCTTCTTCCTTGGTGACGCCCGGCTTGACGCCGCCGAAGATTCGTACCGCGTTGCGCTGCTGGAAGCGGTTCAAGGTGCGCGGTGCCGTGCTTGTTTCAATGTGCGTGAACGTCGAGACCGGCACAAGCTGGCCGCCCGGGGTCTTGATCTTGAGATCGAGGAGCGGATCGACCGTCGCGCGGTCTTTGTCGCCGATCTGCGGGATGACCTTGTAGCTGCGGTCGAAATAGTTGAACCGGTTCACATACGCGCCGCCGAGGAGTGTGCCGAGCTCACGGCCGACCCCTGCCAGGTCGAGCCCTAAGTCGGCGAGACGCTCACGATCCAGCACAACACGCGCCTCAGGGAGGTCAATCTTGAGATCGGTGTCCACATACAAGAACTTGCCGCTTTGCCAACCGGCGCCGAGCACGGCGCCGACCGTTTCGAGCATCTGCTCGGGCGGTACGTCGTTCTGCAGCACGAGTTCGACGTCGTACTGGCCGGGGGTGGGCAGCGGCGGGTCCAAGCGCGGGAACACGCGCAGGCCCGGCACCTGCGACACCGCGCCGAACACCTCACCGTACATCTCCTCGGTCGAGCGTGCCCGTCCGTGCCAGTCCTTCGCGACCAAGCCTCCAAATCCGCCCCATGCCGCCGTCAGCGACCACGTGAATTCCGTCTCGGGAAAGGACGTGATGGTTTTGACAATCTGCAAATGCTCGCGGTTGGTGGCGGCCACTGTGGAGTCCGGCGACGCTTCGAAAAACAAGCTGATGTGGCTTTGATCCTCAACGGGAGCGAGTTCTTGCCGCGAAAACATGTACAACGGCCATATCGCGATCATGATGAGCAGTGACGCCACCACGATCGCCCAGCGCATCTCCAGCGCACTGTCGAGCAGCCAGGCGTAAATACGGCGCACTTCTTCGAACCTTCGGTTGACGAAGGCGGTCATCCGGCCTTCTTTGCCCTGCGGGTGCACGAATCGCGAACTCATGACCGGCGACAGCGTCACCGCCACGATCCCCGATAAGACCACCGCCACGGCAAGCGTCATCGCGAACTCCAGGAACAGCGAGCCGGTCAATCCGCCCTGAAAGCCGATCGGCGTGTAGACCGCGGCCAGCGTGATCGTCATGGCGATGATCGGACCGATCAACTCGCGCGCACCGGCCAGCGCCGCCTCGATCCGAGACTTGCCCAGGCGCACATGCCGCTCGACGTTCTCCACGACGACGATCGCATCGTCCACGACCAGCCCAACCGACAACACGATCGCGAGCAGCGTCAAGAGATTGAGGCTGAAGCCGAACGCAAACATGAACGTCGCCGCTCCGACCAGCGACACCGGCATCGCGACGAGCGGCACGAGCGCGGTGCGCACCGAACCCATGAAGAGAAACACGACCAACGCCACGATCAGGATTGTCTCCGATAACGTCTTGCTGATCTCTGTCAGCGCATTCCGCATGAACATCGTGCCGTCCCAGACGAGCTGCATATCGATGTCCTTCGGCAGCGTCGGCCTGATACGCTCCATCTCATCACGCAGCCGATGCGCGACATCGATCTCGTTCGAACCGATCAGCGCCCAGATCCCAAGGTAGACACCCTCTTTCCCGTTGTACTTCGCGACCATGTCGGCCTCTTCGGCCCCATGCTCGACCTGGGCCACGTCTCTCAGCCGCACGATCGCGCCTCCCCGGTCGGCGACGATCAGGTTTTCGAACTCCCCGGCAGAGCGCAGGTCGGTATTCGCGAGCAGGTTGATCTGCACCAGGTTGCCCTTGGTTCGACCGACGGCCGCCAGGAAGTTGTTGCGCTTGAGGGCGGCCTGCACGTCTCCGGGCGAGAGATTGAGCGCGGCGAGGCGATCGGGGTCAATCCAGATTCGCATGGCGACCTGGCGGCCACCCTCGAAGGTAACCCGCTGGACACCGGGCAACGTCGAGAGTTGGGGCTGCAGCGTGCGCAACAGCCAATCCGTAACGGCCGGCACACTGCGCTCCGTGGAGGTGAAGCTGAGATAGAATGACGCGTAGGGGCGATCGGCGCGTTGCACTTCGATCGCAGGCGGCTCGGCTTCAGCCGGCAGCTCGGATCGTACCTGTTGGAGCCGCGCTGTGACCTCGGCCAGCGCCGCCGTGCTGCTGTGGTTCAGCTTCAAATGCACCGTGACGGTGCTGACACCGGCGCGGCTGGTCGACTCCACATAGTCGACACCGCCGATCGCGGAGACGACCCGCTCAATCGGCGTACTGAGAAAGCCGCGGACGGTTTCGGCGCTGGCGCCGTAGTAGACCGTCGTAATGACCACGGATGAACTCTCGATCTTTGGATATTGCTGCAACGGCAGAGTCGTCAGCGCCCGCCACCCCGCGAGCACGATCACGAGGTTGACGACCACCGCCAGTACCGGGTGCTTGATGAAGATGTCGGTGAACGAGCGCATGCGGATATCCTTCTCCTGTCGTTCCGGCTCCCTCAGCGTTCTCCGCCAATCACCTGACCCGATTCGCTTCCATCCTCGGGGGCGCCGGCGATCGCGACGAGCGCGGCTTCTCGCAGTTTGAACGACCCCGAGACAGCCACTCGTTCGCCGGCGGACAGCCCTGCGTGAATCACGACCTCGTCGCCGAGCATCGCGCCGCTCTCGACCTGCCGCACGTGTGCGCGGGTCTTCCCGTTCTTATCCGGCTCGATCACGAACACCTGATCGCCGCCCGGACCCTTGCGCATGGCGCTCGCGGGGACAGCGACGGCTTTGCGTAGCAGGCCGACCGGAACCCGGACGCGCACCGAAGAGCCGGGCGACGGCGCGTTGGCCGCGCCTTCAATTCTCGCGCGCACCGTGGCGTTGCGAGTCGTGGGGTCGATACGCGCGTCCACCGCGACGATTTTGGCCGTGATCGGGGACGGCTGGCCGGCGGCGGATACCTCGACGCTGTCGCCTTCCCGCAAGCCGGCGGCAACCTGCTGCGCGACCGTGAAGTCCACATGCGCTGCGTCGTCAATACCCTGCAGTGTCGTGAGTTCAGTGCCCTCGTTCAGATACTGGCCGGGATGCAAGTCCGCCATGCCTACGCGCGCGCGAAATGGCGCCCGAATGGTCTTGCGGGCGATGATCGCCTTGGTCCGCGCGATCTGAGCCAGTGCGACATCGAGGTCTGCGCGCGCGCGATCCACTTCCTCCTGGGTCGTGGCACGGTCATGACTCAAGTTCTTCCGGCGGTTGAGCACCGCGCGCGCGAGGGCAGACTGCGCTTCCTGCGCTTTCAGCTCAGCTTCCTCGACGGATACATCGAGTGCGACGAGCACCATGCCCGTGTCGACGACTTGCCCGGGCGTGAGATTGACATAACGGACAGTGCCTGGGAGTTCGTTGCGCAACGTGATCGAGCGCAGCGCAAGAACCGTCCCGATGGATGTAGCAGTGTGGCGGTGCTCAATTTCCTTCGCGAAGGCGACCGTCACCGACTCCATCGGCTCCGGCTGGTTCGCGGAAGCCGCCACGGTTTCCTGTATGGACGTATACTTCCACGCTGCCAGGCCAACGCCCACCGAGACAACCATGACGAGCAATAGAAAAGATCCGATCCAACTCCGACGATTCATACGCGACGCCCTCCAGAACGCTTCCCTGAGGAACGCTTGACCTTGGGTGAGCGGCGAGCCGGGGCCGCGCGGGCGAGCATATCCTCGAGTGCCCGGCGCACCCGAACGACGCGGACTTGTTCGAGTGGAACGATTCCCAGCACCCAGTCGAGCCAGAGTCCATCGATCGCGGCGGCAACCGCTTCACCAACGCCCGACGGCAGGCCATCCTGCGCGATGCGCCGGTGGAGGTCGGCGTAGACCGCGCGCATGGGCTGGATCAGCGCGGGGTTCTGGGCGAGCGCCGCAAATACCGCGGAGGAACTGCGGCGCAGCTCCTCCGTCCAGCACTTGGCGTCCGAAAGGCAATGGTCCAAGAGCGCGCGCGCCATGCGCCCGGGCCCTTCCGGTGTGCGCTCGTACGCTTCGGTGTAGCAAGATCGCCAGCCTTCGGCTGTGCGGATGACCAGCGCTTCGACGAGCCGGTCTTTCGACGGAAAGTGATGCAGCAGACCGCCTTTGCTCATGCGCGCCTCGGCGGCGACGGCGTCGAGCGTCAAATTCGCGATGCCCTGGCGGGCGACCACGGCTTCGGTGGCATCGAGGAGCCTGTCTTGTAGCTTCAGGGTTGTCCGTTTCATGAGCGAAGAATACCGACCGGTCGGTCTGGTGTCAACCGTCCGGTCGGTTTGTTCATCTCCTCCCGCATATGCAGTCGATTCACCCAAGAGGCTGAGAGCCATTTTCATACCCCCCCGGCTGACCAACGCCACCCTTCCGCTTCAGTTCCTGAGCGCGCGGTGCGCAACCGGCGCTGGTCGTCCGGTCGAGTACGGTGGCGCCACGGCGTACCGAATCGAACGTGGCTGCGCCTTTCCGTCTTGCCCCATGATGCGAATCTCTTCGATGACTCCGCCGCACCTTGCGCAGGTCCATGCCGTGATCGCTAGAGTTCCGCTGTCGTCCAGCACGGTCCGACCCCTTCCTCCCATGACAGTGTCATAACAGTGTCGGCACGTGATCTGATTCTTCCGTTGCAAAAAGTTGAGTGCGACTGAGTTGATTTCCTTCGTCTCCGATCTCATGTCTCCCTCCTTATGACATTCTCGACGTGGCTATGAGTTCCTGTTCACATCGCCTACCCACCCGGTATATGGCATAGACTGTTCCCAACAGATGATGATTTGCCGCAGCCGACGTAAGTGATTGATAAGCAAGGGATCGATGAACGAAGAGTGGGGTTTCAAGAGGATCGAAATAGAGCCGTGACGACATCACCGCTGCCGACATCTCGGCAGATGACGATAGATCGGCGTTGGCCGGGACTATTGGGCGTAACTCGTGTGACACACATCTGGCCACCCGAGCGGGACTTGCGGGAAAAATGAGACTGGCCGAACGCATCCCCTAATAGGCGTCGCACCCAACTCGCCTCTCTCGCCGAGGTTTTGCGAGCGACGGAATACGAACGAGCTCGACCGAAGCCCCGACGGCGTCTAGATCGCCGAGCTGGCTCATCAAGCTGGCAAGAATCTGTTACCCTCTTGAGCAGTTGAAGGGGGGACAGGTCACGACGGCAGATTGCCGCGGGTGAGCGGCGCGAGCTTTGCGAGTGTCGGAATCCACCGGCTCTTAGACCCTACAGCTCCGCGTTTACTCACCCTAGCCGGAACGACCAACACCCCCTTACCTGGCCGGAATTCACATCGGTTCTCACTAAGCCGTGACTAAGCTCAGCGTTGCAGTCGCCGAAGAATGGCGTAGAATGCCGGCACCTTCACCACTTCACCCGTCGGGAGGGTATGGACGGTGTGAATATGACTCGGGCCGGTACGAAGGAGCGTAAAACGATCTGGTGGAAACAGCACTTCTAAATCGTTTTCATTCACCATGCCTGGCGTAATGTGATGCTGGAATACCCGCGCAAGGCCAGGGGGCGGTCCATACCGTGTAATGAGTTGGGCAAAGTAGGGTTCAGCCGCTGACGACAGTTCGACGAGATACAATACTCCCTTTCTCCCGAGCAGCAGCTCGATACTCTGTATCGCCGCCACGTGATCTGCGGGCGACAGTTGATGCAACACCGCCCGCATGTAGAGATTGGCGTCGCCAATCTCCTCGTGGAGAGCTTGAGCGTCATCAGGACAAAGCACATCAAGAACACGGTACGTGATGTTGGGGGCAACATTCTTCGTTCGGGCAATCTCAACTGCGGCCGGCGAAATTTCAGTGCCTATCACCCTGGCGAAATGATTCGCAAGAAAGCGTGTTTGGGTTCCGTTGCCACACCCCAGATCAATTAACGGAAGCTGTGAGTCGACAGAGCCTTGGAACAGCGCCACATCTTGTTGGGCCGCATGAGCGGGATCGGCATCCCAAAAGATTTCGCCGGCCGCTCCGGTCGAAGTGCTCCAAAAACTTTCCCAGGATGTCAAATATCGATTCGGTGATAGCATGGTTTTGTCCTTTGCTAGTTCTAGCCATATCAGAATGACACACCTGAGCCATCTTTCATTTGTACACCATCTGATCGCGGAGGCCGGAACGCTCGGTCTCCTACGAACGGAGGACGGCCCACCAATTCCGCAGCCATTTCGATCGTAGAAGCTTGTACCCGAGCCAGGCCGCGAGCAGCACGCCCAGCAGCGGGACGGCCACGGTGCGTACCAGCTTCTGATAATCGGTCATGTGGACCCGCAAGAGATACTGCGGGCGCCGCATCAGATTCTGCTTCTCCGATGCAATAGTGACGGTATAGAGGCCCTCGTCCAGCCGGGCCTCGCCCCGGAGCACTCCGTCCGGGTGGGTGGTTGGACGAATATCTGCCACAATCTCACCTTCTGCCTCAGTGCTCCCGTTCCCCTTCACGACCCGCATCCCGACCGGCTCGTTGCGCAGTGCCGGGTCCACGAGGTCGACGACTAGGAAGGTGTTACCTTCCTGGGGAATGTCCGTGCAGTATTGACCCTTCAACTGGTATTGCGGCTGATAGGCGTTGAAATGCACCACCTTCTCCCCCACCTGGCGCAGGCACGGGTCGTCTTCCCCGCTTACGGTTCCATGTGCCGCGACCACGCCAGGGTGATGCAGTGCGGCAACAAGAAGGAGCCCCGTCGCGCCTATCGCTCTCACGTGTGTCATCATGGCCAAACCCTCCTCTCCTGTTTGAGACTGTACGATGAGCCGATGCTCACGCCGCCCACGGGGACGGGGCGCCATGCGGCTCATCGATCCCCGTACGTAGTCTCTGGCAAATCACCCGTCCGGGGTCGCCGCCTTCGCCCTCATAGGCCTGCTCCGTTCGGCGACCCAGTCAGAGCCGTGTCCGCAAGCGACGCAGCGAGAAGCCTTGAGCGACACGCACGCGCGCCTTCACCGATTTCCATGGCACGACACGGAGGCCCCAGTAGAACGCCCCGATTGCGAGTACCGCCACGATCATCTGATCCATGTTGCCCTCCTCATCACCGCTGACAATCCAATCTATTCTTGTCACCCTTCTCTATGGCTCACCGAGCAGACAGGCCCTTCCGGGGTGTCGAGAGGGGCCTATCTACCTCAGCGGGAGACGCTGCGAGAATTTGCGGCGTCCACCTCGACAGGGATAAGAAACCGGTCTTCATATCTCTGCCATGATCATCTGGTCTCATCACATCACCACGTCGACCGCCTACTTCTGCTGGGTCTGGCCCTCGAGATCCCGTGCACAGCGAAAGCCGGTCCCATGGGTCTGTGGCGCGATGTGAATTCTCCATGGGTTGTAAACACCGGACGACCCTGGTTGGTTAAACACACTTCTGTTGACCCTTCGTCACACAATTGTTTGGCAACATCTTCCCTGCAAAATGAGTTGTCATCGGTCCTTGCAGGGCCCCTCGGTTGCGCAGAATGACCGGATCGACAATCTCGCCACATTGAACACAGCGTTGAGCGGTGTAGTCCGATAGATCCTCGCACCACTCGGCGACCATGAGTCCGCTGCAGCGCGGACAACGATCCGTGCCATGGGTTCTTTCCCGGGTCCGAGTCGTAGCCTCACTCGATTGCTGTTGTGTCACCGCCAGCGCCGTACCCATCGATGCCTCCCTCAGCGATCTAAAGGTTTACCTCACGCCATTTCTAACGAGGTCTAACAGCAACTCGCGTTCCAGCAGACTCCCACCCGACATGGATCATCGATATCATTGACATTAGAGGGGATTGAGCAGTCCTGTCCGGGAATGTCTATCGCTAGAAAAAGAAGTGCCGAGAACGATCTGCCGATATCCCGGCAGATGCCGAATGATCGGCGGGGTTACCGAGGTCGAAAAATGCTGAGCTTCTGCATCTTGGATTGCAGGGTCGTTCGCTTCATCCCAAGCTTGGCAGCGGCGCCCGCCGGACCGCCAATGGTCCAGTCCGACTCACGAAGGGCCTTGAGAATGTGTTCGCGTTCCGCTTGTTCAAGCGTCGTAGTCCCGGAGTTCACGGCGTGACCCGGCGTCCGCTTTAATTCTTCGAGCGACACAAATAGATCCTGTCCTTGGGTAAGAATCACCGCGCGTTCGATGAAATTCTCCAGCTCCCGCACGTTACCGGGCCAATGATAGGCTTGGAGCGCTTTCATGGCCTCCGACGGGATGGTCTCGATGCGTTTCTTCATCCGTTGGGCGAATTTCTGGGCAAAGTGTCGGACCAGCAAGGGAATATCTTCCGGGCGGTCGCGCAGGGGAGGGACGGTCACCGGAAACACCTTCAGCCTGTAGTAGAGATCGCTGCGAAACTTCTGCTCCTCTACCATGTGGCCAAGATCGCGATTGGTTGCAGCAAGTATACGAACATTGACGCGTATCGTCCTGGTGCTTCCCAGTCGTTCAAATTCTTGCTCTTGAAGTACGCGCAGGAGCTTCACTTGCAGCTCTAACGGGATTTCTCCCACCTCGTCGAGGAACAAGGTTCCGCGGTCAGCTAATTCAAACCGGCCAATCTTGGTGGCGATCGCACCGGTAAACGCACCTTTTTCATGTCCGAAGAGTTCGCTCTCGAGCAGGCCGGTTGGAATCGCGGCGCAATTGATCTTCACGAATGTTCGCTCTCGCCTATTGCTGAGATTGTGAAGCGCCCGCGCCACCAGTTCCTTCCCGCTCCCCGTTTCGCCCAAGATCAGGACTGTCGAATCGGTCGCAGCCACGGTCTGGACTTCTTTGAGAACCAGTTTAAGCGCCCGGCTGTCCCCGACGATTTCCTCGAAGTTGTATGCTGTCTGGATTTCCTCCTCCAGATACAGCTTTTCCTTTGCCAGCTTGTCCTTCAACGATGAAATTTCTCGATAGGCCATCGAATTCGCAGCGGCGAGCGCGATCTGGGCGCCGATCCGGCTGAGCAATGTGGCATCGTCGTCGGTGAATGCGCCCTCCTGCATACTGACGACGCTCAATGTGCCTAGCGCTCGCCCGTGCAAGATAAGTGGAACGGCACATCCAGATTTCAGGCCTTCGGCCTCTGCCCGTTTCATGATCTCCGCAGGAAACTCTGTGAGGTTAAGACTTCTGACATGAACCGTCTTCTGAGAGGAGAAGGCCAGCCCTTCCGGGGTACCTTCCAATGGAATGGGATCCCCCGCTCCAACAAAGTCTTGATTGCTGGGGAAATCCAATGCATGAGCCCGCAACTGGTGCGTCGCGGGATCGTAGAGACAAAACCAGGCGAAATCGTGCAGGATCACACGACCGAGGCAGACAGAGATCGCTTTCAAGAGTTCTCTCAATTCAAGGTGGGACACGACGGCGTTGTTGATCTCCAGCACCAAGCTAAGCCGATCTCGCTCGCGAGCCAGAGACTGCTGCGCGGCTTCCGTACTGGAGAAGTTGAGCACGTTGTCCACGGCCACGGCAACTTGTTTGGCCACCTGACCGAGCAATCCCAGGTTCTGGTCTCCAAATGCGTGCGGTTCGAGACTCCCGAATCCGATCGCGCCGAGACGTCGCATGGCAGTCGTCAAGGGAAACAGACAGACGGATTGGACGCCGATATCCTTGAGTGCCGCCATCCCCTTCGTGAATCGAGGTTCCTCGGCGAGAGACGGAATGATCAAGGGTTGCTGGTGGGTCCATACCCAGCCGCTGGAGGACTCCTCGATCGGCAGCTCCAGCCCATCCAGTCTCGTGGTGAGGCGATGAGCGGCTGCGGTTTCCAATACGTGGACCTTCATCAGATTCTTTGAGGGATCGTGGAGGATCAAGCCGATGAAGTCGAACGGAGCGACTGTTGGGAGGCGTTGTGCGAGATCCCGAAAGAGCGAGGACAGGTCGCGGTGCGACACGATGGCTTCGGAAACTTCGAGGAGAAGCCGTAGCCGATCGCGATCGTGAGTCAGGTCTTGATGATGGAGGACATTATCCACCGCAACCGCGACCTGTTTGCCTACTTGTTGGAGAAATTCCAGGTCCGTTTCACCATAGGCCTCTTTCTTCACACTCAAAAACCCCATGGCGCCCAACCGTCGCACCGCCGTAGTCAGGGGAACGAAGCAAAATGAATTCACGCCGTCCTCCTGCATAAGCCCGGTGACTTTGGGCCAGCGACGTTCTTCGGCAAGATCCGGTACGAGGATGGGCTGCTGCGTGTTCCAAGCCCATCCGGCTGGGCTTTTTTCAACTGGCCCCTCATGACCTCCTACGAGGTCGGCAGGCACATTCGCCTGAATGCTGTGCAACCGCATGGTGTTATGCGAAGGGTCGTGCAACGACAGAGCCACGAAATTCACGTGCACCACGCGGGGAAGGCGCTGGGCAAGATCTCGAAAGAGTTCGTCGAGGTTGCGATGTGAGGAGATCGCCTCGGCAACTTCCAGCAGAGCTTGATACCGCTCCGCAAGAGTTTCACAGGGAGATGCGGGATGCGTGGCCATAGGTGGGCAGTATGGACTATCCGTCTGCGATGGCTCAAGAGGCTGGCAGCCCACATTATTCATGAGTTGTCATGAGCGCGATGCGCTCACCGTGAATCAAGAGAGGCTCCTCCGGGCCACGACCATTCCCAAGCAGGAAAAGACCGCCATGAGACGGCGGCTTCAGTGCGGTGGAATTTTTAATGCAGCGCTTGTCATTAAATACTGTGGATTAGTGAGCAATATTGATCAGACCGCACATCTCGATTGAGACAGTATTAAAGAATATCATGACCCAGGGCCCCAAGGAGGTTAATTGTGAGACTTGCCTCTCTAGTGATATGTTCAATCCTTGCGCGTCTCATAACAAAGGCTTTTTGAATCCTTGCTTCAGGTCGTCTGATGCGCCATTATCCTTCCCAGCGAAACATTACGCTCACAATTCTCTTATCGCTACTCGCGGCCCTCGCGCTGAACGCCTGCGGCGACACCAACAATGTGTCTCCGCCTCCTGGGCCAGCACAACCAGGACCATTGACAATTCTCACATCCTCCCCGCTTCCCGCTGGAACAACCGGAGTGCTCTATGACATCACGCTCGCACCTAGTGGAGGAACACCACCCTATACCTGGAGCTTGGCCCCTGGGTCGCCAACATTGCCTGACGGGCTCGAGTTGACTCCGTCGACTGGGAACATTTCAGGAACACCAACCACCACTGGGACGACACCCACCGAGTTCAAGTTGCAGGATTCGAAGGGACAGTCGGTCCAAAAAGTCCTTTCGATGACGGTCAATATTGCGCCGACCCCGTTGACCATTCTGACAAACTCACTCCCAAATGGCTCGATCAACCAACCCTATGCTGTTGCTTTAAGCCCGAGTGGTGGCATCACGCCCTACACGTGGGGCCTCAAGGCCGGGTCGTCGCCCCTGCCAAGCGGCCTCACGCTAACTTCTAACGGAATCATCAGCGGGGAGCCGACTGTGACCAGTAATGCCACTCATACGTTTACGCTGTCAGATGCGACATCGCTGACGGTCGAAAAAGCTCTGCAGTTATCCATCAGGGCAATCCCTCTGTCGATCACGAACACCTCGCTCCCGCAAGGGACAGCGAACCAAAGCTATAGCGCAACGTTGACAGCGACAGGCGGCACAGGTGCCTATACATGGGGACTCGCAGGCGGATCGCCAGCTCTGCCAACTGGATTGACGCTGAATCCATCAACAGGAGAGATCAGCGGCGTCCCGACCAGCACGAGCAGTCGTACCCTTACCTTCACCGTCACGGATCAAACCCCGCCCACACCGCAATCAGCGACCAAGACATTGCCATTGATTATCGGAGGCGCACCGCCTAACCTGATCATTACAACCAACTCCCCCCTACCGGCTGGCACGATGACTCAGCCCTATAGCGCGGCGTTGACCTCTTCAGGAGGCACCGGGATACAAACCTGGGATATTAGCAGCGGTTCATTGCCGGCAGGCCTCAATCTCAGTTCATCTGGCGTAATCAGTGGGACACCAACAACCACTGGCACATCTTCGCCGACCTTCCGGGTACGGGACTCCGGAAATCCACAAGACACCGCGACAAAACCGCTATCGATCACGATTAACTTACCAGCGGCGCCAACTATTACGACGACATCGCTCCCCGCAGGATCATTCAACGTGGCTTACAATCAGACCGTATCGGTCACGGGAGGCGTCGGGTCTCTTGTCTGGGGTATCACCAGCGGGTCGTTACCACCCGGGCTCGACCTCAATGCCTCGAACGGCAATATTTCCGGACAACCGACCAGCACCGGCTCGTTCAGTTTTGCACTGCGAGTCACCGATCAGATTCCGCAATCCGATCAGCAGAACTATACGATCGCCATCAACGCTTCGACTCCGCCATCTATAACCAGCCCGAGTTCACTACAGGCAGGAACCGTGAATCAGCCATATCCCAACACACAATTAGCAGCCACTGGCGGTACACAACCTTATTCCTGGTCAGTGAATCCTGCTTTGCCGAACGGTCTTACTCTCAATCCATCGTCAGGTGTCATCAGCGGAACACCTTTAAGTGGAAGTAACGGCAATTCCTTGCATGAGTTCACCGTTACTGATTCAACCATGCCGATCAATCAGCAAGGCAGGAAAACACTTTCACTCACAATTATTGCGAATGTCACGCCTGTGACGATCACGACTACCTCGCTCCCAAATGGCACCGTCGGCCAATCCTATACCGCGCCAGAGCTGACAGCCTCAGGAGGCACCTCACCTTATAATTGGAGCCGTAATAATGGCTCGCCTCTGCCACAAGGTCTGAGGCTTAGCGCAAGCGGAGCGATTACTGGCACACCGACAACTGCGGGCACAACCTCCACGACCTTCAAGGTGCAAGATTCGACTATTCCCAATCAACAATCTGCCACCAAGTCATTATCGATCACGATTAGCGCCGAGTCGTCGCCATTGACGATCACGACGAGATCGCTCCCTGATGGTAGAAGGAACCAGCCCTATGCCGACACGCTCGAGGCCTCGGGAGGCGTCCCCCCCTATACCTGGTCAGTGACCCCTCCGTTACCAACCGGGCTCACGTTGGCTCCCACGACGGGGGAGCTTAGTGGAACGCCAACGACGACGAGTAATATTAGGCATGATTTTACAGTTCGAGATTCAGCTAATCAGACAAACACAAAAGAGCTCAGGCTTCGGATCAGGGACAATTCAGACGACGACTAGCATATTCTTCTCTTGTATCACGTGTGCGGACCATCGACGTTCTAGCAAGCCCACATAGTTTCCCGCAGCCCGACAGCTAGGCTCTCATGAACCGTGAAAGGTAAGACGTGAAAAGTGAAAGGCTGCTAGCCTGCCAGACCGACGGTCTAATGCTGAGAGGCCTCATTGACACATGTTCAAAAGTTCATGACAAGGCTCGAAAATCCGGCATGTAGGAATATGAACGCTGTTTGGATAGGTCGCCACTGAACAACAAGGCCCCCACAGCTCATATAAATTTACACAGCTGGCAGCAGGATACATCGGCAACGGCATTTTGGGAAGCGGCTACTGCTCTTTCCTCCCTGCCTACCCCTCGTCGGAAAACAGCGCAGCAATAGTCACGCGCTGCCGGAAAAGTAGAATGTCCCCGATTATCCATTCTAATTCTCACATCATCCACACCAGACCGGCATGTCGAACGACGTCTCTGCTGAGTCCTTGCTCCTGATCAGAGACGGGATGGAGCCTGACGATCTTCTGTGCTCGCGCAACGCGCGGCCTCCGAAGGATGTGACGGGCAACCTGGTCGTCCTCCTGCTCGCGGAACGCGCGCCCTCAGAAGGGCCTCGTTCGACGCGCGCAATCGAGGATCAACCAGGCCGCCCTATGAAGAGAGATACGAGCGAGCTTGGGGGAACCGTGTGTAATCGTGCTCATTCGACGCCCGCAGTCAAGGCCAGCCTCGGCTACTCTCCTAACAGAAGCGTCGCAGCCCGTTGTTTGGTCTATCTCGTTTAATTGATTGAACCAGACAAACCAGAGCAACCAGATAGACCAACTAGCCGGCCAGCCGTGAGAAAGCTGATCGGAAAGCGGTATATACTTTAGCAACAAGGGCTCCCGACCCCTTGTTGGCGGTCGTTGGAAGACTGCGACAATCATTTGAAGGGACGTGGCGATTCTTGAATCGATGCTGCTGTGTAAGTGCGAGTCAATTCCGCTCGGTCCGTCCGGTGAACGGTATCGTGGGGTTGGTGTTCGCCGCTCTCCTCGCGTGTGATGGGTCGATGCAAACCGTGTCCCTCACCGCAGAAGACTTCCGATTTACGCCGGACCTTGTGCGGGTGCGAGCCTCGGCTCCGCTCACGCTCTCCGTGTACAACGCCGGCCGGGAAGTGCACGAGTTCGACAGCCCCATCCTCATGTACGCCACCAAAACCTCGCTGCCGAAGGAGACTCCTGAATCAGCCGGTTCTCCCGGCATTCTGCTTCGACCGGGGGAGTCCCTGCGAGTCGTCATGGCTCCTCCAGCGGGAACCTATCTCTATATCTGCCGACGCAAAGGTCACGCAAACATGACCGGCACATTGATCGTCGAGTAGGCCTCTTGTCTCCGAAACGCAGGGGTTCATGGCCTAGCGAACGGCCTCCAGGATTTCCTCATTCATCGACCTCTCCTGATCGTGTTTGATGACTTTCTTGGTGGATTCTTTCTTGCTCGTCTCCTGCTTCGCAGCGGGAGGAGGACTGGAGGTTGCGCAGCCGGTCACGGCGAACAAGAGCGTGGAGAGGACTACCGCCGTCACAGTGGACATGGGACCTCCTTGATCCAATCAGCTACTCGAGACACTTGGCCTCGAACTGAGCCAGGGCATCGTCTTCGACGGTGTAGCTGATCTCGAGGGGGTTGCAGCAGACCTCACAGTCTTCGACGTAGCTGTGACGGTGAACCGAGAGGTCCAGGACCATCGAGATCTCTTCGCCGCAAAAGGGACAGGTGAAGGAGTGTTCCACGACAGGTACGCTACCGCAAATCCCTGTCGCATCACAAATAGAGCCGGAAGAACGGGCCCTTATGCTGTATTCAATGTGCGTGTGAACAGCTCCATCACCATGCCGTAACAGATCCTGGCCGCAGTCGGATCGTAGCGGGGACCTTCGTCGCGAAGAAAGGCGTGGGCGGCGTTGAACTCATGCCACTGGAAATATGTTCCGGCATCGCTCAGCGCGTTGTAGATCAGCGCCCGTCCTTCGCGAGGAATGTGCGGGTCCTGCCTGCCCCAGATCATCAACAGCTCGCCCGTGATCTCGCCGATCCGGTCCAGGCTATTGTCGTGCACCCCCTCCCCCAGACTGCGCTTGTGGATGTCGGTCGCGTAGCAACAGGTGGCGGCCAGCACGTCCGGCTGCATCGCCGCACGAAACGCCAAATGTCCACCAAGACAAATCCCCATCGCCCCCAGCTTGCCCGTGCAATGCAGTGAGGACCTGAGAAAGTCCAGCGCCGCGCGCGCATCGGCGTCATAACTCGACAGGGTCTTGGTGATCTTGTGTCGGTTGCCGCGCTCGGCGCCGGCCTCGTCATAGGCCAGCACGGTGCCGGCGGGCTCCAGCTCGTGGTAAATCTCCGGGACCGCCACCACAAATCCATGGCTCGCCAACATCGCCGCAGCGCGCCGGATAGGCCCCGTCACCTGGAAGATCTCCGAAAACAGCAGCAAGCTTGGATACCGCCCCTCAGCCACCGGCCGAAAGAGATACGTGCGCATGGGCCCAGTTGAAGTGTGGATATCAACTGACTCGGTATCTTTGATAATCATCCCGTTCTCCGATGTGGATGGAATCGAGCCCCGAAGTAGACCCGCAATGCAGCCAGGGGGAAGGAAGCATGCATCAGATCACTTTCTCTGAAGTGTCACTACCAAGGTCATTGGCAATCAGTCGGAATTGTTCGAGCGCGGCTTCGACGCCGTGGGCGATATCAAATCGGGAACAGCTGTTGGATACCTTTGCTTCTCCTGAACATCCATCACGCTCAGGACTCTTCATCCCAAATTCTTATTGAATCACTATCATAAAAGTAAACTTGAAGCGGTGTTGTGCGTCCATGCAGATGAGTCCGACGATCAGCGATTCGTTGGGCCGAAGCATTTATGGCAAGATTCGAAGGAGATTCAGGGTCTCCGTGTAATCCAACATAAATAGCCGGGAGCTTTCGACTAGCCGCAATCGCATCAAGGATATGGCCGTCTGATGCACCCAGGCTATGACCAAAGATAACTAATGGACTTTGAATATTGCGTAGCTTGTCCAAGCAGTACCACAAGTATCCGCTACCCTGAATCTGCTGGAGCTTTTTTTCTGGCGTGCCTTCGGCAACAAACAATGGATACTGCCCTTCCCTTAATCCACCTTGAATTAGCTCCGTTAGACGTTGCCCAGTTCGTGTCCAGCTATGCTTACGTAACTCACCATCACTTAGGTAGAGGTGGAGAGCACCGTGGAGATAAAGAAGCCCTCGATGGTCTCCGAGGCGCTGAGAAAATACCAAGTATGGTGCGTCTGGGTCGTCTTGATCAGCACGAAAGCAGTCTTCAAAGGGCGGGGGATCTCCCGCCTGCATGGCTACCCAATAGAGTAGTAAATCGTAGTTGGTGCTGAAAACGATGTGGTACGGCAGAAGAAATCTGGCGGCTGAAGATTTTCTAACCTCGTCTATATCACCAGGGCTACCCAAGTGTGAACTAGCGATCGCTTCGACAAGGGTTCGTTTAATCACTTCTAGATCAACCATCATATCAGAGGAGTCCCCGGGGACAAGTCCATATGTTCGAGCTATCCAATGAGCGTCTTCGAGCAACTTCATGACCCCTTCAAAGTTGTTCGTCCCCATTCTTTCAAATAGCTGCTGCGCACGATCGCTCAAACCAGCCAGAACCGCAGCTTCGAATAAGCTACCGTACCGAAAAATAGGGTCGCAGGCGATACTGAATCCATTTCCAAGGAGGAGATATGAGCGTCCATTACCAATTCGTTGGCGCACTTCTTGATAAGTAAGGACTGTGCGGTCTTGATGTCCTAAAGAATCTCTGGGCATATGAGCTAAAGCTCCCCTTTGAAAGCCTTGTCGAGAATGGAGGGCAGAAGCGCGGCGAGTTCGGCTGCGGGCTCGGACTGCAATGGCTTTAGCGCGGCTAGTTCCGCAAAGAGCACTTCTCCTTCTTCTTGTTGCGCGACGGTTGGCATTGGAAGTTCAATCGTAAGAAATTGCTCAGGACGTGTACGCTCACGTCTTGCGCCGACGCCCCTTGTTGCGTGGGACAGCTTGCTCCAAAACCATTCCGTACGAACCAACGTGGATAAATAGCCAGGAAGAGCTTCTCCTGAAATGCAGCGAAACGTTCGATATTCCGGTGACACAAACCATCCAGCCAATCTTCTCTCGCATACAGCAACCGCGCCTTCCCAAGCTTTTACCTGACTTAGAATCAGCGCCCCTTCGTAGAGCCGGTTAAACGATTTGTAAGTTGTTTGCGCTCCAGCGACTGCAGATTTTGCAAACAGTCCTCCGCCAAAGCTTTTTATCCCCACCTGCAGATATTGTTCGATGGCTGACACTGAAACTTGGTCTTCATCGAGTTTCAGAATCTCACCAAGTTTCTTAGTTCGCTTGCCGGAAAGCTTGGCGTGAATACTTGTTACCAGCGCGGCAACTTCTACACAGGTTTGCTGCCGAAGGCCACGTGCTTCTTCGATCTTGGCGGCCAGGGATTCGATCCGTGCCACGATCCTCCGCTGCTCCTCTAACGGCGGTAAAGGAACGGTCACTTCCGGAATACGCTTAATATTTAAGACTCGATTTCGACCTGCTGAACCAGGGCAGATCTTGTTGACTTGCTCTAAACCATCACGCGTGCAGAGATATCGAAGCAAAAAGGGTGGGAAGCAACGCTCTTCAGTTACACGAAAAGTCGGGTACCGAGTTGAACCATATAGGCATCCTCTTTGATTGAACAGAGCGCTATTGCGCCCTCCCAAGCAAACGTAACTTGGAGAATCAGATCCCCGGCACGAAGCTCATATAGATTCTTATCCCCTACTTCAAGACCGCTACGCGGCATCTTGTGGAAAATTCCGCGGCCGAAGCAATAAATCCCGATCTCTTGATATTGCTGTTCTGCTATGACCTCCACCGGGCGACGCTCCATTCGGAGCAGCTCACCCAAACTAACATTTGGCCATGATGCGTTCATACTTTCTGTCCTAGGACGGCTTTGATCTCGCCCATGATCTCGGCGATGCGCTGCTCTTTCTTCAGGATGTCGTCGGCGAGTTGCTCCGGCGGCAGGTGCTTGAAGTCCACTTTGCCGCGTGGATTCTTGCTGTCGAGGTTGGCAGCCATTTTCTAGAATGTCGGTGGCCGGGACTTTCCAGGCGCGATCGTTTCCTTGCGCTTGTTCCACCAGGCGATGCAGTCGGCGAATTCCTCGAACTGGATGGGCGGGGTCTTGGTGTAGTTCTTCCGGCCTTCGGGCAGCGGTTGCTCGTAGTACCAGACTTCTTTCGTCGGCCCGGAGCGGTCGAAGAACAGGAGATTCGTCGGGATGCTGGTGTAGGGCGCGAACACGCCGTTGGGCAGCCGGACGATGGTGTGCAGGTTGAATTCTTTGAGCAGTTCTTCCTTGATGCGGGCGCAGACGCCATCGCCGAACAGGGTGCCGTTCGGGCACGACCACGGCCGCCGCGCGGCCCTGGCTTGGTCGCGCTCAGATGCGGCCGGACGCGAGCTTGCGCATGATGAGTTGGAGGAAGAGCAGCGCGGTTTCGGCGGTCTGCTTGTCTTCGGGGAAGTTGCCCAGGATGCCGTTCTCTTCCTCGCCGCCGAAGGGCGGATTGGTGAGGATGATGTCCACGCGATCTCTGCTCGCCGATTTCGGTGAGCTTGAAGCGCAGGCGAGTTGCCGGGATCGATCTGCGGGCGATTCGAGTCCGTGCAGCAGCAGGTTCATCTGGCCGAGCAGATACGGCAGCGGCTTTGGCTCGCAGCCGAAGAGGCTTTCTCCTGCAGGACGTTGCGTGTGCTCGACGGTCTTGCACTGCTTTGCAGATGCTTGAAGGCTTCGACCAGGAAGCCGCCGGTGCCGCAGGCGGGGTCGAGGACGGTCTCGCCTAGGCGCGGATCGGTGACGGCGACCATGAAGCGCACGACGGCGCGCGGGGTGTAGAACTCGCCGGAATCGCCCGCGGCATCGCGCATTTCGCGGAGCATGGATTCGTAGAGTGCGCCGAGGGTGTGCATTTCGTCGCTGGAGGTGAAGTGGATGCCGTTGAGCTTGTTGATCACGTCGCGCAGCAGGTAGCCGCTGACCATGCGGTTGACTGTGCCTTTGAACACGGTGGCGATGACGTCGCGCCGATCGTCGCCGTTGGCGCTGGTGCAGGCTGCGCAGGTAGGCGAACAGGCCGGGGCCCTTCTTGCCGTCGGGCCGCGTGCTTCCTCGTTGTTGATGAAGGCGATCAGTTCGTCGCCGGTGATGCCGTCGGATTTGCGCGGCCCAGTCGCGCCAGCGATAGGGCGGTTCGATGGCGGGCGGAAGCTTCTTGCCGGCGAGCTTGGCCTCGGTTTCGCGCTGTAGTTCCAGATCGTCGAGGAATTTCAGGAACATGATCCAGGTGAGCATCGGCAGGCGGTCGAGGTCGCCGTTGAGCCCCTTGTCCTTGCGCATGATGTCGCGCGCGGACTTGATGAGGCTGCCGAGTTGCTGGGCGGTCGTCAGCGGTACGGTTGAGTGTGTGTTCTTGGCCATGTTCCTTAATCTCAGATCACAGATTTCAGATTACAGATTGCAGATGGCAGACAAATCCAGCCACTGAGTTGCTGGGCGGTCGTGAGTGATGCTGCTGATTGTTTTGTTTTAGCCATGGAGTTCAATCTCAGATTTCAGGTTACAAATATACGATCCCAAATTTCAGATTTCGGATGCTTCTTTGCCAGAGTGGCGGATACGGTCTAATTCTTGGAGAAACGCGGCTTGGTCCTTCTTTGCTGCCGTCCGGACGCGGGCGTTGTCGTTCAGGTGCCGCTGGCCGGTGATGTCGCCGTTCTTGAGTTGCTCGATCCAGCCGTAGAGCTGCCGTGAAATGCTCTCGGCGGCGGATCTCAGATCGCGAATATCAGATTTCAGAAGGGAGAATTCGGAAACACGTTCGAGGAGGCAATGCATGGATCGGACTTCACCAGCGGAGCCACGAGCTATGTACAGAAACGCCAGGAGTTCGTTCGTGCTACCGCGCTCGAACCCTTCGGCGATATTATTCGAGACGGAGAGCGTTGCGCGTTCCAATTGATCGCGCAAGCCCGCGTGGCGGCGAAAAGCGTCGTGACTGGTGAAAGCGTAGGTTCTCCTTGCTAGTTCAATGGCCGCTTGCCAAACGGGAAGATCTTCGAAACGTTTATATTTCATGTATACCTCTGGGTGAAGCTCAGATCTCAAAGCTCAAATTTCAGATATCAGATTGCGAATGGCGCATCTGAGATGTGCGATCTGAAATTTGAGATGCTTTATGCAGCATAAAGTAAGGTCTGCAACTGCGTAACGGCCTGGCGCAACTGATCTGGTCCGCCGAACAGGCCGGCGATCTCCATGACATTCCCCCGTTCGGAGATCGGCGGCACATGCAGCACATCCGGCAAGACAAATTGCGCCGTTCCGTGCTCGGCATACTTTTCCAGCAAGTCGTTGAGAATCGCCTTGGCTTCTGGGCCGTATTGGTCGAAGAAGTCTTTCTTTTCCTTCTTCAGCCGGTCTGCTCGCTCCCGTCGGGTTCGCAGTGGGGCATTGAACGCCAGATGACATAGGAGGTCAAAGGGGTCGGCATCCGGTTGATTAGCCGCCGTAGCCAAGCTGTCGAAATCAATTCCGCGCTCCTCTAGGCGCTGAATAATCTCCGACCGCTTCTCCGGGTTGGCCCACTGCTCGCGCAGTTCCGGCGCGGAAGGATAGAGAGTGCGCACCTTTTCTGCCGTGTACTCTGTAAACTTGACCACGCGCAACTGCTTGCCGTCCGGATCGAGTTCATGGACGATGTGGGCGATGATCTCAACTTGCCCGCCATCAAAATAGAACTTGCGGCGCTCCCCTTCCCTGTCATCTGAGATTTGAAATGTGCCCTGCTCCTCCGCCATGACCGGCTGTTCTTCGACGATCTCATAGGTCTTTGGTACCGTTACGCCAGCCTCATCAACTTGCTCCTCGGTAATCAGCACCGGATCGCCGTCGAAGTCCGGATCAGCGAACAGGCGTGTGGCGGAGCCGGTGTAATCCAAGATGTTGAAGTACAGTTTGCCGTAGTCGTCCCGCACCCGCGTGCCGCGTCCGATGATCTGCTTGAACTCGGTCATCGAGTTGACTACCCGTGCCAGCACGATGTTCTTGCAGGTCGGCGCATCGACGCCGGTGGTGAGCAGTTGCGAGGTGGTGAGGATTACCGGCGTGGTGGTTTCCAATTCCTGAAATCGGCCCAGATGCCCGCGCCCGACATCTCCTTCGTCCGAGGTCACCCGGCAGACATAGTCGGGATGTTGCTGGGCCAGATCCGCGTTGAGATTGTTCAGCGCTTGTCGCATCTCGTCGGCATGCTCCTGGTCCACGCAGAACACGATGGTCTTGGCGAAGCGGTCGGTCTTCTTCATGAAATCGGTCAGGTGGCGGGCAATCGCCTCCGTCCGCGCGCGCAGTGCGACGACACGCTCGAAGTCCTTGGTCTGGTATTCCTCGTCAGGAATTGCGCGGCCATAACGATCCAGATCGCCCTGGCTTGGGCGCCACCCGGCTGCGTCCCATGCGGTGACGACCCGATGCACCCGATAGGGCGCGAAGAACCCGTCCTCGATGCCCTGCCGCAGACTGTAGGTGTAGATCGGATTGCCGAAGTAGGCATAGGTGTCGCGGTTGTCCTCTCGCAACGGGGTGGCGGTCATGCCGAGCTGATAGGCGGGCTCGAAGTAGTCCAGGATCTCCCGCCAGTTGCTCTCATCGCGGGCGCTGCCCCGGTGGCACTCGTCCACGATGATCAGATCGAAGAAGTCGCGCGCATATTCCTGGTACAGGCCGGGGCGGCGTTCGTCCTTGGCGATCGCCTGGTAGATGGCGAAGTACATCTCGCGGCCTTTGTTGACCTCGCCGTTTTCGATTTTCCAGCGCGCATCGCCGAACGGCGGTGAAGATTTTATCCTTCGGGTCGTCGACCAGGATGTTGCGGTCTGCCAGATAGAGGATCTTGGGGCGACGGTATTCGCCGGTGCGGTTCCAGCGCGCCTTCCAGAGCTTCCAGCAGATCTGAAAGGCGACCACCGTCTTGCCGGTGCCTGTGGCCATGGTCAGGAGAATGCGCCGCTTGCCTTGCAGGATCGCCTGCACCGTGCGGTTGATGGCGATGTCCTGGTAGTAGCGCGGGCTCTTTCCTGAGAGATGGTTATAGGGTGTGAGCAGCCGTTCGGCTGCCGTATCGTCTTTGAGCTTCTCGCCTGTGCGGAGTCGCTGCCAGAGTTCGTCCGGAGTCGGGAAGCTATCAAGCTCCCGTTCCTTGCCGGTGAGAAAGTCGAACTCGACGATGCCATGCCCGTTGGTCGCATAGGCGAATTTCAGTCCGAGGATTTCGGCATAGTCCTTGGCCTGCTGCAACCCGTCGCTCGGTGTTTGTATGCGGCTTTGGCCTCGACGACGGCGATCATGAAGTCGCGGGTGTAGCGCAGGAGATAGTCAGCTCGTTTCTGGGGTCG
Organism: uncultured Nitrospiraceae bacterium; assembly: GCA_963821465.1. Taxonomy (GTDB): domain Bacteria; phylum Nitrospirota; class Nitrospiria; order Nitrospirales; family Nitrospiraceae; genus Palsa-1315. The sequence goes on from CAWGDV010000029.1 coordinate 54,984, forward strand.
GCGCCGGACTTTCTCGCCGATTAACGACGATCCGGCCATCTGTGAAGGTCTTCTGCTCGGTGAAGGAGCGTGGGTCGTTGTCCCAGCCTGCCGCTATAAGCTTCGGGAGGACATATTTCCGGCAGGTATCGGCTTCGTTGATCATGCATCACGCAGATGGCAAGCCCAGAATTTCCTCGCAGAATACCTCTTTGCTAGCGAGAAATCACGCTCCTCCACAGGGATGCCTTCAGGCTTCGCGAACCTGACCGGAGGAGCGAGGTATCCGCCGAGGCTGAACTCCTTTTCTCCTTTCAGGTGAGCGAGTACGCTCCGCGAGATTCGCCGTAGTGGCGGGGTCCCCACCCGGCGTCCTGGGAAGGAACGCTGGAACTGACTGAAGAATCACGGTTGGCACAACCGTGACTGAAGGAATTCCAGAAGGCTTCCGCTCGGACCGCCGTGGAAGGGGTGCCACGAGAGGCGACGGAGCGAGGCGCACTCGGTCACCTGCCCCCTGCTCCGGGAGGTCCGTGAGCGAAGCCTGAAGGCATCCCACTTCTACCCCTTTCCCTTAGAGAAATCACCCCGCCCGTTTGAGGAAGTTTTGAGTGATGAGTTCTGGGTTCTGCGTTTTCTGGCCCAATATGAGATGTAGGAAACGGGCTGAGTGGGTCTTTCTGGTCTGTGGGGTAGAAGGCGAGAAGAGCGCGACTGGCGAGACGCGGGGCTGGTCTCTCTTGTGCAATGAACAAGAGAGACAAAACAGACAAGACAAACCAGATAGACACCCGAGCGACGCGTAGGACTGGCTCGACGCGGGAGGCTACTCGGCTTGCAGGTCGTGGAGCTGATCGATGAGCCGCTGGAGCTTGGTCACGGTGTGGCGGCGTTGGTCGGGGGTGAGTCGCTGGTCGATGGCGAGGGCCATGGTCTTGACTGCGGCGCGCATCTGGCGGGCGGCGTCTTGATAGTCCTGCGGGGCGTGCTGGTCCAGAGAGACGAGCTTGGCGCGCAATTCCCCGGCGACGCGCTCGGGTGTGCGAGGCTGATGGAGGAGGGCGAGCAGTTCCTGCTGGAGCTGTTGTCGGTAGGCGAGCCAGACCTGTTGGGTATCGGGGAGCGCGAGGCTCCATTCTCGGATGTGTGCCTCTTGGTCTTTAGACAGGGGCCCCAGCCAGTCTTCCAGCCAGTCGATGGTGGCCTGGGCCCGCTTCTTGAGCCGCTCCGGCGCGGGAGCTTGCACGAGGCGCGCGGCTTTGTCGTGGTCTTTCTGCAAGGCTTCTTCGAAGGTGCGCACCTGGCGTGGATCGACGGAGGCGAGCAAGACGGCGCCGTCGGGGACGAGCCGGTCGAAGAGGTCGGCGCGCAGGCGATCATAGGTGGTATAGGCCCAGTCGATATCCTGGCTGGTCAGCCCTCGTACGAATCGTTGCCGGATCTGAACGAGGAAGGCTTCGTACTGAGGAATGGCTTCGTGCCGGTGCCGTGCCAGCAGCGGCGTGAGCCGCACGGTCAAGTCGTGGCGTTGGTCTGCGGTGAGATCGAAGTAGTGATCGACCTGCCAGAGGATGATCCAGTCGGCGTAGCGATAGGTGAGAGTGAGCGAGCAGCCGGCGAGGAGGACCAGCAGACCGGCGGCACACCACGTCCACAGGCGATGTCGCCCGACCCTCCTCGTCTTCTCTGTCGCGGGGTGAGTCATGACTCTTCCGGTTATGTTCTCAAGAGTTCGGCGGTGAATCAAGGGACGAAGAGGGCGAGAAGAGCCGACTGGCGGGAAACGCGCGACTCCGGGCTGGTTGATCTATCTGGTCTATTCGGTCTGTCTTGTTGTCCGGACCAGCAAACCAATCAGAGGAACCAAAGAGACCAGACAGACCAGAGAAGCCAGATGAAGCAGATAGACGAGCTAGACTCCTAGTTAGAAGAAGACCGATTGCCAGAGTGACGCAATCCAATTCTTGAGGAAGGACAACCAGTCGTCTTCGACTGGTTCGGGGGGCTGAATGCGGGCCGGCGGAGGATTCGGGGTAGCCACGGGCTGATTGACGGGTGCTGCCGTTGCCATCACAGTCGGCTTCGGATCAGGTTCGTTCGGAACCGGAGTTTGTGCTGGAGGAACAAGGGCTGTCTTCGCTGGTTCGTTGGTAGGTTCGGCTGGTGTAGGGACTGGCGATGCGTTGAGTCCGTCTGCCTCGCCCAGTTTGGACGCATGGCTTTCAACGGCTGATTGCAGACTGGCCTGTTCTTTGGTTGCACGTTTGACTACATATCGCAGGCTCTTCTGCTGGGCGGTCAGTTGTTGGATCGAGCGATTGAGTGTGCTCACCCGTTTTTGCGATGCGGCACGTTCGGCCTTCATCTCCTTCGTGGCTTGTTGGAGTGCCGACGAGGCGACCTCCATTTGTCTTGCAAGGTCGATCTGGCGTTCCCGGAGGTCGCTGACTTGTTGGGTGAGCCCCTGCGTTTCGGTTCTGGTGCTGCGGAGTTCGGCTTTCGCCGCTCCAAGATCGGCAGCGGCTATATCGTAGGTACTCCGCGTGACACAGGCGCCGGTAGTGAGGGTGGTGAGACACAACATCCCGATTGCTGCGGTGTGAATCTTTTTGCCTCGTTTCATGGTGTCGTCCTCAGCGCGATCGCTCAACATGTTGCCCCTCTATGACCCCGCTATCTTGTTGCTCGTTGGAAGGGCACGAATGTGAAGTGTCCAGCTTGATGATAATCAGTATAATTTTTGATGCGAACGTGCAAGCAAAACGCCGATTCCAGCACGAGTCCCGCACGAGAACACAGGTCATAACTACCCGCATGGGAAAAATCGTGTTTCGACAGGCCGAGGTTGGGCGGGTGATGAGAGCGACCCTTTCAGCATCCTGTCAGAGCTGTAGAGACTCTGTGAACGCTCACAGCCCAATGAAGTGTCCCGCCTATTTCCCCAGTGGAATTTCGATGACCAGACCGCCCATAACATTCATCCAGCTTAAAGTCTTTCTTAGGGCTGTGCGGATGGGTATTGTGGCCGCCAACGTAGGATTGGGTGACGGCGCGATCCGCCTAGGCTCCATACGCCACCCTGTAATGCCGAGTTGTCTTGACGCCCTGCAGGGGCGTACTCTACGCTGATTCCTTGAGCGCCGGTTCTTCCTGAGCTTGCGGGAGACGACCGAGCACAGCTCAGGCCACAGCCTAACTTCGTGGGGGAGATTCATGACCTATTGTATCGGCGTAATTATGGATTCCGGCTTGGTCCTCGCGTCGGATTCACGAACCAATGCGGGTATGGATCAGGTCGGCAACTTTCGCAAAATGACGGTGTTTGAGCGTCCCGGTGATCGCGTGATCGTGATGCTCAGTTCCGGCAACCTCGCCGTAACCCAGGGCGTGGTGGCCCTGCTGGAACAGCGCGCGCAGATGCATCAGCAGAACATCTGGAACAGCGCCTCCATGTATGATATCGCCTGCCTTACTGGAGAGACGTTGCGCGAAGTGCAGAAACGAGACGGGCACTATCTCGTGCAACACAATATCGACGCCACCGCATCTTTCATCGTGGGTGGACAGATCCATGGTGAACGGCACCGGCTCTTCAATATTTACACGGAAGGCAATTTCATTGAAGCGACGCCGGACACGCCCTATTGCCAGAACGGAGAAATCAAGTACGGGAAGCCCATCATCGACCGAGTGATCACCTACTCCACCAGTCTGATGGAGGCGGCAAAATGCGTCCTGATCTCTTTCGACTCGACCATGCGCAGCAATATTTCCGTCGGTCCTCCGATTGACTTGTTGTGTTACGAGCGAGACAGCCTGAAAGTGGGACTCCAACGGCGCCTGGGAGAACAAGACTCCTATTTTGTCGATGTGCGTGAGCGGTGGGGGGCGGGGTTGAAGCAGCTGTTTGCCGACCTGCCTGACCCACATTGGGAGAATTGACGTATGAGCATTCGGGTCGCACTGAGCCACAAGACCCATTATCGTTTCGATCGGCGGGTGAGCCTCTCCCCCCATGAAGTCCGGCTGCGCCCAGCCCCTCATTGCCGGACGCACATTCAGAGCTATTCGCTGAGTATTCGTCCAACCAATCATTTCATCAACTGGCAGCAGGACCCCTACGGCAATTACGTGGCACGCCTCGTCTTTCCGGAGCCGGCCACTGAACTCGAGGTGGTGGTGGATGTGGTGGCCGATATGACGGTGATCAACCCGTTCGATTTCTTCGTCGAGCCGTCCGCCGAGCGATTTCCGTTTACCTACGCCCCACAGTTGACGAAGGAGTTGGTGCCATTCCTCGAAGTCGAACCCTGCGGGCCGTTGCTTAGAGCCTGGCTGGAACGGTTTAAGAAAGCCGACCGCGGAGAGTCGAACTTCATTAACGACTTTCTAGTTCGCCTCAATCAACGGCTTCAAAAGGATATCGACTATATTGTCCGGCTAGAACCGGGTGTTCAAACCTGTGAGCAGACGCTGCAATTGCGGCGGGGCTCGTGTCGTGATAGTGGCTGGCTGTTGGTGCAAATCCTCCGGCACTTTGGCCTCGCCGCGCGCTTTGTATCGGGGTATTTGATCCAACTGGTCGCGGATGTGACACCGCTCGAGGGACCCGCCGGTCCAAAACAGGATTTCACAGACCTCCACGCCTGGGCGGAAGTCTATATTCCGGGCGCCGGGTGGATCGGGCTCGACCCGACGTCAGGCTTACTCGCAGGAGAAGGACACATCCCCTTGGCCTGTACGGCCTCCCCCTCCAGTGCCGCGCCGGTGATCGGCTGCACCGATGTGTGCGAATCCGAGCTGGACTTCAGCATGTCGGTCACGCGGATTCACGAAGATCCACGTGTCACAAAGCCCTATACCGACGAACAATGGCGGGCTATCGAGACGCTGGGCCGGCAGGTCGATGCCGATTTGCAAGCCGGCGATGTGCGCCTCACGATGGGAGGAGAACCGACATTTGTCTCGATCGACAATATGGAGGGTGCCGAGTGGAATACCGATGCGCTCGGTCCCACCAAGCGCAAGCTCGCCGGTGATGTCCTCAAGCGCCTTAAGGATCGCTTTGCCCCAGGCGGCCTGCTGCACTATGGCCAGGGCAAATGGTATCCAGGAGAACCCTTACCCCGTTGGGCGCTGGGGTGCTATTGGCGGCTGGATCGTGAACCGGTTTGGCATGATCCGTCATTGGTTGCCGATGAATCAGTCTCCTATGGCTATTCGACCGATCACGCGCAGAAGTTTGTAACCAGGTTGGCCGAACGACTGAATCTGAATCCAGCCTTTGCCATCCCTGCCTACGAAGATATCTGGCATTACTTGATGGAGGAGCAGAAGCTGCCGGTCAATGTGGACCCGCTCCAAAAGGACCTCAAGGATCCGGAGCAGCGTCATACCTTGGCTCGATTGCTGGATCGTGGGCTGGGGGAAGTGGCCGGCTATGTGTTGCCTCTGAGAGCAGTGGCGCCGCCGGCGCTCCGCCACCTGGGTCCGCGCAAAGCCCAATGGATTTCCGGCCCCTGGCCGCTGAAGCGAGGGCGACTGTATCTATTACCAGGAGATTCGCCGATGGGCTATCGGCTTCCTTTGACCTCGCTCCCCTGGGCAGCTCCGGAAGATGTCGAAAGCGAACTAGAACGAGACCCTCTGGAGGCGGGCGAGCCTTTAGGGTCGGCCAGGTTTAGAACGCGCGAGCCAGGCGCACCACATCAACGGCAACTTTCCATCACAACATCATCTTGGGCGGTCGGCGAATCGGCTCAGGATGTGCTTCGGACGGCCCTGTGCGTGGAAGTCAGACAGGGACGGTTACACGTCTTCATGCCGCCTCAGTCCTATCTGGAAGACTACCTCGATCTGGTCAGAGCGATTGAGGAGACTGCCACTGAACTGCACAGTCCTCTGTGGGTGGAAGGCTATCCGCCTGCCTATGATCCCCGATTGCAGTCGTTCAAAGTCACTCCCGATCCAGGTGTCATTGAGGTCAACATTCACCCGGCCAAGACCTGGGACGAACTAGTCGGCAACACACACATTCTTTATGAAGAAGCGCGCCAGGCGCGGCTGGGCACGGAAAAGTTCATGCTCGATGGGCGTCATACCGGCACGGGCGGCGGGAACCACGTCACCTTAGGCGGCCTCACGCCGGCAGACAGTCCGATGTTGCGCCGTCCGGATCTGCTCAGGAGCCTCATCACCTATTGGCTGAATCACCCTGGGTTGTCCTACCTGTTCTCCGGTATGTTTGTGGGGCCGACCAGCCAGGCGCCCAGGGTGGATGAGGCGCGCCATGATTACCTGTATGAACTCGAGATTGCGTTTCAACACATGGCGGCCAAGCAGGTCGCCGGGCAAGAAACGCCGACGCCGTGGCTGGTGGACCGCTTGTTGCGGCATTTGCTCGTGGATCTGACCGGCAATACGCACCGCTCGGAATTCTCCATCGACAAGCTCTATTCGCCGGATTCTGCTATGGGACGCTTGGGTTTGGTGGAATTCAGGGCCTTTGAAATGCCGCCTCATCCCCAGATGAGTCTGACACAGATGTTGTTGCTGCGAGCCCTCGTCGCGAAGTTCTGGAACCAGCCCTATCAAGCTCAGGTGGTGCGCTGGGGATCCGAATTGCATGACCGGTTTATGCTGCCCCATTTCGTCGCGCAAGATATGAAGGACGTGATGTGGGACTTACAGACCGGTGGATATCCGTTTCGTGATGAATGGTTTGGGCCATTTCTTGAGTTCCGCTTTCCCCGGTACGGGAGCGTGGTCTTCGAGGGCATTGAGCTCGAGCTGCGTCAGGCCATTGAACCGTGGCACGTGTTGGGGGAAGAAGCGGTCGCGGGCGCCACCGCACGCTATGTGGACTCTTCGGTGGAACGGGTGCAGGTCAAAGTCAACGGCATGACCGATACACGCCACGTCGTGACATGCAATGGTCGTCCGGTCCCGCTCCATCCGACCGGAACGCGCGGCGAGTTCGTGGCGGGAGTCCGCTACCGAGCCTGGCAACCGCCTTCGGGGTTGCATCCCACCATCCCGGTGCAGTCCCCGCTGGTGTTTGATCTCGTCGATACCTGGACCGGCCGCGCAATTGGCGGGTGCACGTACCACGTGGTGCATCCGGGAGGACGCAGCTCTCCCTCGTTTCCGGTCAACGCGAACGCAGCCGAAGCTCGTCGCATGGCGCGTTTCTGGGATCACGGTCATACGCCGGGACCCATGACGGTCCGACCTGAAGAGCGGAATCGGGACTTTCCCTTTACCCTCGATTTGCGCCGCTTGCCCGAATCCAGATAAGCTGTCTGACAAAGCCCACGGCTCACTGAGTTTTCTCCTCCGTCATCACCCCTTCGACTAGGCGCAGCGCAAAGAACGTTTCGTAGATGGCGTCGTCGATCCGATTGAGCTTGAGTTGAAAGCCATCGAAAAACTCATGCAACCCGCCCGATAGGATCTCCACCATATCGATGTAGTCCATTTCCGACCGTAACCGTCCCAACCGCTTTCCCGCGAGATTGTTATGCCGGTCGCTTTCCGATCCGGCAATCGCATGGAGCGAGTCCTCAGCCTTGATGAGGCAATAGCGGATGGCTCGAGGAAAGTTCGGATTGAGAATCAGAAATTCGGCCACAGTGTTGGGCGAGATGCGGCCATGCTGTTTGCAATACATCTCGAGGGCGCTGGCGGACTTCAACAGCGCGGACCACTGGATGATATCGAACGGGGTGCCGACTTCGGCCACGGTCGGAAGCAGCATGAAATATTTCACGTCGAGGATGCGGGACGTCTTGTCCGCTCGTTCCAGGAGACGGCCGAGTCTGGCGAAATGCCAGCCTTCTCCATGCGACATAGTGGCATCAGTAATTCCCAGGAAGAGATGGCTGTTCGCTTTGACGTCTGCCAGAAACGCATGGAGATTTTGGCTGGTCAGACCGCGTGACACTCCCTCTCTGACCACCAAATGGAAACGATTGACCTGCTCCCACATGTCGGTGGAAATGATTTCCCGGACTGACCGAGCATTCTCACGAGCGGCCACGAGGCAGGACAAGATCGAATTGGGGTTTGCGGCATCGGCCGAAAGAAATTGGATCACGGCCTTCTTCGTGGCTCTTCCGTATCGGTTCGAAAAGGCTTCATGATCGCCCGTTGTGGCGACCAACGGTTCCCATTGCTCAACGGTTCCTCTGGGGAGATCGAGGGTGAGATTCAGGTTGACCTCGATGAATCGGGCATAGTTCTCCGCCCGTTCAATGTAACGGTTCAACCAATAGATGGAACTAGCGACTCGACTCAGCATTGTTGACCGCACCCCGCGCGCTCGTCGCGCGCTCGTCTCTTGCCGGCATGTGACTCGGTGGCGAATGAGGGGGTCACGATAAGACCCACGTATCTTTGTTCCCTCCGCCTTGAGACGAATTCACCACGAGAGACCCTTTCCTCAGCGCAACGCGTGTCATGCCTCCCGGCAGCACATAGACATCCTGGCCATACAACACGTACGGACGCAGGTCGACGTGACGCCCTTCCAAATGATCCTCCACGAGAGTGGGCACTCGCGAGAGTGCGAGCGTGGGTTGGGCGATGTAGTTGCGAGGGTCGGCCACGATGCGACGGGCACAGTCTTCGTGCTCTTGCTTCGAGGCGTGAGGGCCGATCATCATCCCGCACCCACCGGCTTCATTGGTGGCTTTCACGACCAGTTGGTCCAAGTGTTCCAGCACGTAAGTCCGGTCTCGTTCTTCAGAACAGACATAGGTAGGCACGTTTTGTAGGATGGGTTCCTCGGCCAAGTAATACTTGATGATCTTGGGGACGTAGGCATAGATAGCTTTATCGTCCGACACGCCGGTGCCGGGGGCGTTGGCCAGGGCCACCCTGCCTTTTTTATAGGATTCCATGAGACCGGGAACTCCAAGCACGGAATCGCGACGAAACGCCAGTGGATCTAAGTAATCGTCGTTGATCCGCCGGTAGATGACGTCCACGCGCTGAGATCCCTTTGTGGTGCGCATGTGGACGTAACCATCCACCACCACGAGATCATTGGCTTCGACCAGTTCCACTCCCATCTTTTGCGCGAGCAGGGAGTGTTCGTAATAGGCAGAATTGAAGATGCCCGGTGTGAGAATCACGACGGTCGGATTGGGAAGATCCGAGAGGTATCGGAGTGTTTCCAATAGCTGACTCGGATATCCATCGACCGGCCGCACGCGATAGGCTTCAAACAGCTCCGGAAAGGTGCGCTTCATGACCTGCCGGGCCTCTAGTACATAGGCGACGCCGGACGGGCACCGCATGTTGTCTTCAAGGACATAATACTGGCCATCGCCGATGCGGACCAGATCGATCCCGGCAATGTGGCACCAGATACCTCGCGGGGGTTTGAGGCCCCAGCAGGCCTTGAGAAACCCTTTGCTGGAATAGATGAGTTCGCTGGGTACCACGCCGTTCTTGAGGATCTTTTGCTCATGGTAGACATCGTCGATAAAGAGATTCAACGCGCGGAGGCGCTGGCGAAGTCCCGATTCGATGTGCTCCCAATCCGCTGGTTCGACAATCCGAGGTACGATGTCGAAGGGAAAGATCTGCTCATGCCCGTCGTCTCCGCCATAGACGCCGAACGTCATCCCCATGTTGAGGATGACACGCTCTGCCGCTTGCTGGCGCTTCTTGAGCTCCCCTTCCGGCAGTGAGGCAAACTTTCTCAGCAAGAGGGCGCTACCGGGTCGTGGCTGGCCGGTCCCCTCATACAGCTCGTCGTAGAACTCTCCAGGATCGTACTGTGAGAATTTCATGGTAGGGCCCTCGTGACTGGGGCGGTCACCCTAGCAAAACATCTTCCCGAGCACAAGAAGGCTGTATCGCACCCCTCGAGGATAATTTCCACACTATCGCCCCAACGGAATCTTGATGACCAGCCCGTCCATCGCGTCGTTTATTTTGAAATCTTTCTTTGGACTTCTTGGGTGCGCATTGTGACAGCCAACGCAGGATTGGCTGACGGCGCGGTCCGCATAGATGGCCTTGAAATAGATCTGATCGCCGATCTTGACCGTACTGGTGGCAGACCGTTCTGAATGCTCTTGCACAGCTTCTAGCGCTTTTTTTCAGGCTCCCCGTCCGGGACATTGTGCGGATTGATCGGCCACAGACTGATCAACTGGTAGCGGACCTTCGTTCCAGTCTTCGATGCCAGGTCGCTCGCTTCCGCGAGGAACTGAACTGGCAACGGCGAGGTCTTTTTCTCCACGCGCCAATTCTCCGCTGCCGGAGATCCTCCCTGCTTTTGCGTTCGCTCGACGACATGAATGGTGTAGAAGGTGCGGTCGGCTTCAATGACGGCATGGATGTAATCTGTGACCGTTTCTGGGGAGATGACTGGCAGGTCTGCGCCGCGCCCCACCATCGTGAACGAGGGAAGCGCCATCGATAGCGCGGTGGTGCGGGCCCACCAACACGCGACCGCTCGGGTGCTCGCGCGGCGGGTTGCGTACCAAGATTCATACCACGGTGGATGGGTTGGACAATCCGCAGCGCTGGGTCTGACGGGAGGGGAGGTAGCCGATATCATGCAGGCCCAGGCCCTGATCGAGGGACTGAGCACCGAGGTAGTCCTTGCGAGAACGGCCACAATGCAGATGCGCTGGTCGGGTACATCCAGCCCATGGGCGCTGAGGCGGTCTGATCCTGCCCCGCAACCACCGCGCCGACCTGCGAGACTATCATTGCCATGTACACCAAGACCGCAATCTGGTGTAGCGCATCTTGAATCGGCTCAAATAGTTTCGCCGTGTTGCCACATAATAGTATGACAAACTCGCGCGCAACTGAATGTCCCTGCTCACCCTTGTGTGCGCCTACATCTGGTTGGCGTAATTGTTAACAGGCCCTATAGCTTTTTGAAGAAAGAATCGTAGACGCCGTAAGCCAGAATCAGCCCGATCAATGTGTAATAGATGCTGGAGATCCCACTATAGTCAGGGGGACCCTCTTTCGGCTCATTCGCTAGCACATAAGACACACTAGCCAACAGGACCGTACTTGCCACCGTGACTATCCCTGTCCAAATCCTTTTCATGACTGAATCCTCCCTTCCTCTGATGAAATGGATAAAACAAGGGCCGCATCATACTGAAGTTGCTTGACCAGACGCAATAGCGTTCAGGATACCCTAATCCGGACATACGGTCGTTGGCGGCGTGCGATCGCTCCATTCTTCTTTCATCCTTCCCGTCGGTTGTCTTTGTGTATTCCTTCCCACCGCAGGGAAAGCCTAGCAGGAGCGGAAAATCCATTCGGCACAGCAGAACCTAGACGGCCTGCCTATATTGGACAAGAAGAGAATACCCCCAGCAGGATGCTCAAAAGGGCCGTTCGGCACAGCGCCAGCCGATGGAGCACTGGAGGATAGCCTTTTTGATACGTTGAGGATGCTTTTGAGGCGAGAACGCCGCTGGCGACCCTATTCAAGTATCCCGTTTGTTGGTCGCTGACCCAGCCGCGATGAGATATCGGCGTAGAATGGCCTGTTCGATTCGTGAACGCCCGCGATCCGGAGCCGGGAATCGCAGCACTAACTGGATACGACCTGTTTCGACTACTTGGATGGTAATGCGCGGCTCCGGCGATGGGGCTTCGAGTAGATTGGTTTGTTCCAACAACTTCATCTGTCGACTGGCTTCTTCCATAAATGAGGAACATTCTGCCTTCGCTGCATTGATCAAATGTCGTTCGGCATCCCGCCAGTCATCATTGTCCTTGAGGGGAATCGCAAGAATATAGAGCCCATACTCCTGCTCTGGATTTTCTTTGACCAATGGATTTGTAAACAGCAAGCTGTTCGGAAACACTGTCACGCGGCCGGTATAGAGATGCGAGGCTTGCCCCGGTCCGATCTCAAGGAGCTTGGTCGCAAAGATGTCATGGTCCAAGACGACGCCACGATGACCGGCGATCTGAATGCGATCACCCACCGAGTAGACCTTTCCCCCGACCCGTAGCGCCGCTCCACTCCAACAGAGAATGAGCTCTTTCGTCGCCAACACGAGTGCCGCCGCGACCGCCACGAGGGACACGGCAAAGGCTTGAAGTTCATGCGCCCAGATGACGAGCAACCCGATCAGCAGCACGAACACTATGGTATTGCGGACAGAGACGACCCATCGACGTTTCGCTTCCATCGAAAGGGTCGGATTCTTCGAGATCGCTCGGACGATCAACATCCGCACGATGAGGAGTAAGAGCAGCAGCAGCAGCGAGGAGAGCCCGTCGAGCACAGCTGAACTATCGATGTGCGGCAACCAAGCAGCATGGATTACCGCATCAGACAGTTAATTTGCGTTGAGCGTATCATGGGTTCCCGGCACACATTCTTCACGTTTCCACTGTTTCAGGATCTTCTGTTCGTTGAAGACCAGGGTATAGAGGTAGCAATACAACATGGCCTTGGGACCTTGTTCGCTTGCCTTTCCCATTAATGCGGACGCTTCTTTCACCGTGTCGCCCAGGCCGGAAAAGCTCACCGAGGCCAATTCCCTGTCACTGATCGGAACGCGATAGTTCCAAACCGAATCCCCCCCGAGAGCCGGTGTCTTGGCCGTATGGGGCGGCCCAAACTTCTCCGCCACCTCATCTTGCGTGAGCCGATCCACGCCCTTTTTTAAATAGCCGTCGCGCCACGGACCCCCGCAGGCGAACATCGCTCCTGCGAGGAGGAGCATCCCGACTGTAAGCGTATATTCACGCATTCGTCTCATGACTTGGGCTGGTCCTTGGACTCATGCTTGCGCTTCACGGAACAGTAGAGCGCATACCCTTGGGCCAACATGCCGGTGACCAGCAAGCCCAGCGACGTCTTCATCCACTGTGCTCCCGAGTCTTCCAGTCCATAGATCCCAATGACGAACCCGAGCGCGATCGCCACGATCCCCACAAATCGCGCGATCATCCCTTTCGTGCGCAAGTTGATGGGAGCCGATTCGTTGTGCATCGTCATAGTAGGGGTACGCTACACTGGATGGCGAGACTGGTTCAACAGATCAATGGGAAGGTTCAGCCGGTCGTCCTCTAAAACGACGGTTAACCTCGAAGCACGAAGGGAGATAGTCGAATGCGATCACGCAGAGTCTCTTCATCATGTGCCCAACCGTTCGACAATGGATTCCGCCGGATAGGTCACGATTTCCGCCAACGTGGGGTGGTAATGGGGCATGTGCAGGAGATCAACCGCAGTCCCATGGTAATACATCACCGCGATCAGTTCATGGATCAATTCACCCGCCTCCGGACCGACGATCTGCGCGCCAAGAATCTCACCGGTCTGAGGCGCCGCGAGCAACTTCACAAACCCCTGCGTCGCGCCAAGACAAAGCGCCTTTCCATGGTCGGCGAAAGGATAGGAGGCCGTGAGATAGGGAATCTTGTCGGCCTTTGCGCGCACTTCATTCAGCCCCAGTACCGCGACCTGGGGATCGGTAAAGACGACTTCCGTATCTAGGCGATGATCGATCGTCTTTGCCGGTCGATCTGCATGCGTCGCGTTGTACGCCGCAATCTCTCCCTGCTGGATGGCGAGATGCACAATGGGCGTGACATCGTTCACATCACCCACGGCATAAATATGTGCTTGCGACGTGCGCATGGCGCCATCGACCACAATCCGCCCGCCGTCGACTGTCACTTCTGCCAGATCGAGACGAAGCCCTTCGATGTTGGGCCGTCGACCTAAGGCCTGGAGAATCTCCTCGCCGACATAGGATCGCTCACGTCCGTCTTTCATCGCCCATACCGCCTTCCCTGCTGTGTCGCGAGTGGCACGCAGCAACTGCGCGCCCGTTACGACTTCGATGCCCTCGTCGATCAATGCAGCTTCAAGCGCGCGTCCGACATCCTCGTCCATCTCAGAAAGGAGCGTGCGTCCCCGTTGAAGGATCGTGACCTTCGTCCCCAGTCGAGCAAAGAATTGGCCGAGTTCGAGGGCAACAGCCCCACCGCCCAGAACGATCAACGAGCCCGGTTGAGTGCGGAGATCCAGGATCGTGTCGCTCGTGAAATATCCGGCTTGGGTCCAAACCAGGAATCGGAACCTCACTGGGCCTCGACCCAGTGGCAACAATGAATGAGCCGGCCGACAGAACGGTGTCTCCGACGGAGATCTCGTGGGGCGACCGGAAAACTGCTCGCGATTGATAGAGCGTGAGTCTCGGGTCACGAAGCTGCTGAATGCGATAATCCGCAAACTCGCGGACCAGCCGATCCTTTCGATCCACGATTGCCGACAGATCGGCATGGGCCGAGACCGGGGAGAGCCCAAACTCCTTCGCCCTCCTGAGAAGGGCCGCGACTTCGGCAGAACGCAGGATGGCCTTTGTCGGCATGCAGCCACGCAGGATACAGAGCCCCCCGAGCGGGCCCTGATCCACAATCGCCACGTCGGCGCCGGCATCGCGCGCGGTCCGTGCCGCGGCATAGCCCGCCGACCCGCCGCCGATGACGATGACGTCATGTGTCTTGCCCATTGAAGCCAGACTCTGTGATTTCATCGTTCGTTCCCTTTATAGTATGAAGTCAGGAGGGGAAGGATACACGATGGTGCAACCTGGTCGCTATCGGCACTATAAAGGCCAGGAATATGAGGTGCTGGGAGTCGCTCGGCACTCAGAAACGGAAGAGGAATATGTGGTTTATCGCGCGCTCTATGGCGCTCGCGGGCTATGGATCAGACCAACGGCGATGTTTCTGGAAACCGTGATCGTTGATGGTCATTCTTGTCCTCGGTTTCAGTTCCTTGCTGTCCCTTAGCTCCCACCCAGGCCCTTGTACCCTGTTCACAATCCTGTTCCCCCACCTATCCCCACCGGTTATTCAGGCAAAGCCTTCCAAGCTTAAGTACTTACCGTTAGCCTCCGATACAGACATTACGAGGTCCGTCATGCCGATTATACGTGCGGTCAATGGCATCGTCGAAATGCATCCTGCCCTACCGGTGTCTCCACGTCCACCTGCCGCTCAGGTTATTGCGGCTGATCGAGAGGATCGCTCCAAGGGTCAGGAGCGCCAGACTGCTGACCATGCAACACGCCTTGCTCAACAGGCCTACCAGCAACAGGTACACCAGGATCCTGCACCGAAGCCGGCTCTCCTCGCACAGGATATAATGACCTCGCCCGTCACATGGTTGCCGTCCGACAGTACGCTGCTGGAAGCATGGACTGTGATGAAACGCAAGGGGATTCACCATCTCCCTGTCACGTCGGTCCATGGCACGTTGGTCGGAATGATCTCGAACCACGACCTGCTGCCCTATGCGCATGAGTTGGAATCCGTCAATTCGCCGGGACCATTCGCCGAGTACAAGCTCGCCGGTGTCATGAACAGCCGGGTCTTGTCTGCCACTCCGATGACGGAGATTCGCGAGATTGCCCACGCCATGCTCGATGAACAGGTCAATGCGATTCCGATCCTCGACAGCTCCCGTCACCCGATCGGCATTCTGACAACCAGCGATATTCTCCGTGCCATCGTCCACCGAAGCCCTCTCGATCTCCGAACATAACCAACGCCTCAACATTCTGATTGTCTTCCGGCGCTCCGATACTATTCTCCCGACCGAAAAGGACACTCAACGGCTTGACCAAGGATCTATCCTAATTAGAAACCGGCGGTGCTGTTTCCCAACTTCTTCCCTGATCAGCTCAGGGGTACGATCCTGCGAGTGAAATTCGTCGAACTAAAGTAAGACCCATCGGCATAGCCCATCAAGAACCGGCTGCGTCAGTTCGGTTTCGTGTGGATGCTTTTGAGGAGAGAAGAGAACGATGGCGAGACTGACACGGCTCTTGCTGGCGACATGTATCCTAACCCGCCTGCCTCTTGAGAGCGAAGCAGGAGATGTCTTCACGGGATTTCAGATCGACAACAAGAGCCAGTACTTTATCTACCTAGCAGGCTGTTGAAAAACAATTTCGACACCCTAGGAATGCAGCCCTGCAAGGGATAGCAGATGCCATCAGAAGAGCCAGCAGGGTGGTCAAAAAGGCCGTCCAGCAAGGCCGCAGGGAGCGAAGAGGCGAATCGTACTTTTTGCCGTACGTTGAGCCTCTGAGCGATGCGAGAACGCTGCTGGCGGACTTTTTCAACACCCTGCTAGGCGTGAGGACCCCGATCGTGCGGACTTGAGGAGGAACCAACTTGTTTGTTCAGGCTATGACTGCGGGGCTCGGATACAGCTTTAAGACCAACGGGCAACTCTTGGATGCCAACGTCCAGTCTATTGTCCCTTCGCTCGGCATCACCAAAACGCTCGGTGGCTGGGCGCTCTCCGCTATCGCCGATCCCCAGATGCGACGAATCGAGGAACAGCGGCTCAATGCAAGTAACACGATTACCTGTCAGGCCGGCTTGTATGGCTAACTTGAAGCATTCTACTGGCAAGAGAAATGGAGCCTCCTCACCATAGGGTCGTACGCCGGCCACGATAATTTTTTCTGGAGCCGGCTGCGCGGAAAAGTTCTGGCCTATAAACCCGAGCAAAGCCGTTGCGCAACGTATGCCGGGTGGAACGTGACTGAAATGGGTAGTGCCGATTTCCGAGAGGTCATGACAGGGCCCGTCGGCGAAGTTCAGGTCGTAGTTTTGTACTCGCCAGAGGTGAATACCAACACAACACGACCTTTCACAGCGGCGCCTAAGGAGGATTTGAGATCTATTTCCCGTTCTAGCCGTCTTAGCTCAACCAGGTCCATTGCGAGAAGGTGGCAGCTTGCCCGACTCTCTGTCCCTTTGCATCCACGACATTCCAGATAAGGGCGTTCTCCACGAGAAAGCGTCGTCCAGTTGAAGAAATGCGCACCCCGCGATAGGTATCGAGATAGCCGCGTGTTCTGGCTTGTTCCAACATCCACTCGCGTTCGGCGCGATTTGTGAGCTCCGCCGTCAGCCGAGAAGGTGTCTTCACAAGTTGTTCCCAGGTCAGCACCCATAGCTCCAATGCGACTTGATTCCCGTAATTGAGGAGAGGATCTTCTTCCATCCCGTGAGATACGACGACAAAGGGAGACCGGAAGAGTGTGTGGGCCTGACAGTCTGGATCTCCCACTCGCTCGAGCAGTTCACGCGTAGTCCAGTGACGAAAACTGTTGAGGAGCAGTTGCGACCATTCGACGATGGCAGGATTCGTCCATACCTGAGAAGTCACGGTACAATCCTCCGGCGCAATCGCAGGGGAAAAGCCTCGAACTCACCGACCAGGCGATGTACCACGTCCGTTCGGTCAACACAAGAATATGATAAGGACTCTTGTACAGACCATAGGAGGACTCTGTATAATGTGCCTCCTCTCGGATGTACCCTCCGGGAGACACCGATCATTGAGGAGTCACCATGGCCGCTCAGACCCTCTTCGACAAAATCTGGGAGTCCCACGTCGTCCGCGCAGAGCCGGACGGGACCACCTTGCTCTATATCGATCGTCAGCTGGTCCACGAAGTGACATCGCCGCAGGCGTTTGAAGGACTCAAGCTCTCGGGCCGCCGGCCTCGACGTCCTGGCGCCACATTGGCGGTGCCGGATCACAACGTCCCGACCACCGACCGGACCTTGGGCATCTCCGATCCCCTCAGTGCGATACAGATCCGGACGCTGGAGGAGAATTGCCGTGACTTCGGCATCACCCTCTTCGGCATGAGCGACATCCGCCAAGGCGTGGTGCACGTGATTGGACCAGAGCAGGGCTTTACCCTGCCGGGGACGACCATCGTGTGCGGCGATTCGCACACGTCGACACATGGAGCGTTCGGCGCGTTGGCCTTCGGCATCGGTACCAGCGAAGTGGAGCATGTGCTGGCCACCCAGTGCTTGGTGCAGAAACGACCCAAGACTATGGAAGTTCGCGTCGACGGAGTGTTGCCGACTCTCTGTTCGGCAAAGGACGTCATTCTGGCGATCATCGGAAAGATCGGCACAGCAGGCGGGACCGGCTATGTCATCGAGTACACAGGCTCGGCGATCCGAGCCCTCAGTATGGAAGGGCGCATGACGCTCTGCAACATGTCGAT
The DNA here is from genome assembly GCA_963821465.1 of uncultured Nitrospiraceae bacterium. Taxonomy (GTDB): domain Bacteria; phylum Nitrospirota; class Nitrospiria; order Nitrospirales; family Nitrospiraceae; genus Palsa-1315. The sequence continues at coordinate 73,019 of CAWGDV010000029.1, forward strand.
CGAGGGTGGCGCACGTGCCGGGATGGTCGCGCCGGACGAACACACCATTGCCTATATCAAAGGACGTCCGCTGGCCCCGAAGGGAACACTGTTCGAACAGGCCGTACAAGCATGGCATCAGCTCAAGACCGATGCGGACGCGACATACGATATGACCGTCACGATGCGGGCCGAAGATATCGCGCCGCAAGTCAGCTGGGGCACGAGCCCCGGAATGGTGACCGGCGTCGATCAACGAGTGCCGGACCCGCGTACGATCACCGACGAGAATCAGCGCCAGGCTGCAGCCAGGGCATTGGAATATATGGGCCTCATCCCGAATATGCCCATGACCGATATCGCCATCGACAAGGTCTTCATCGGATCCTGCACCAATTCACGCATCGAGGATCTTCGCCTGGCCGCAAGCTTGGCGAAGGGCAAGCATGTCGCCAAGACCGTTCATGCGATGGTTGTGCCCGGTTCCGGTCTCGTAAAACAGCAGGCCGAACAGGAAGGGCTCGACCGCCTGTTCAAAGAGGCGGGATTCGAGTGGCGGGAAGCAGGCTGCAGTATGTGCCTGGCCATGAATGCCGATGTGCTTCAACCCGGAGAGCGCTGTGCTTCGACCAGCAATCGCAACTTCGAAGGGCGCCAGGGGGCCGGCGGCCGGACCCATCTCGTTTCTCCGGCCATGGCCGTCGCGGCCGCCGTCGAGGGACACTTCGTCGATATACGAACCTGGAGATAGAGGACCTATGCAACCCTTTACCACCATGACCGGTCTGGTCGCACCGTTGGACCGCGTCAATGTCGACACCGATCAAATCATCCCGAAACAATTTCTGAAGACGATCAAGCGAACCGGGCTCCGCGAAGGCTTGTTTTACGATTGGCGCAAACAGAAGGATGGGTCACAAGACCCGTCGTTTTTTTTGAATCAACCGCGCTTCCAAGGCGCGACAATTCTCCTGACGCGCGATAACTTCGGATGCGGATCGTCGCGAGAACATGCCCCCTGGGCGCTCCTGGACCAAGGCTTCCGTTGCATCATCGCCTCGAGTTTTGCCGACATCTTCTACAACAACTGTTTCCAAAACGGCATGCTCCCCGTGGCGTTGAAAGCCGACGAGGTTCTGGCCATAATGAAAGATGTCCTGGAAACGCCCGGATACCAACTGACGGTGGACCTCGGAAACCAGACAGTGACTACCCCAGACAGCACCCGCTATCACTTTGAGATCAACCCCTTCAGAAAAGACTGCCTGTATCGAGGTCTCGACGCCATCGGCTTGACCTTGCAACACGAGACGACCATTACCTCCTACGAGGCTCGACGAAAGACCGAGGCCCCCTGGTTATTCACGGATCTTCGCCAGAGCCTAGGGAAAGGTTGATGATGAAACTGTTTGTGCTGTTCCTGTTCTTCATCGGCGCGGCCTATCTGCTCGTCGCCTTCAACTACAGCTATTCCGACGGAAGCCGAGCCGGCTATATTCAGAAATTTTCCAACAAGGGCTGGATCTGCAAGACACACGAAGGGGAACTGGCGATGACCACGGTGCCGGGCGTGGCCCCGATATTGTGGAACTTTTCAGTCTGGGATGAGAAGCTGGCGTCACAGCTCTCGCAGACCATGGGAAAACGATTGGTCCTGCATTACAAAGAGTATCGCTACCTCCCGACAACTTGCTTCGGAGAGACCGCCTATTTCGTCGATCGCATCGAGGTCGCTGAACTTGAACATTCCCCGTAGCTTGCTGCGGGGAGCTTCATTAAACTCCCGTTTTCGGGCTGCCTCTCGCCTAAACATTCGCGACTGCCGCAGAACCGTTCATGAATCATGCGGGCAGGCCACCAACGCCTCAATGTCGATCCGCTTTCATGCCATCATGGACACACCAGACTAGGACGCTGTGGGCCCAATTGATGAAGGTCGCGCCTCCACCCAAACCAAGATGCACGGCCCACGAGCCCCTGGGATCCTCGCCAACCCTCGTCGATGACCAATAGACGGCCGACTGGACAGCCAGAAACGGATGGCCCGACGGAAGAGCCAGGCCCGGAGGGGCTACAGAGGGATCCACCAAGCTGGCCAGCTCTTCGAGTGACGGCAACCGCCACCCTTTCTGGCCTCCGACATTTTTCTCGCTGCAGATGCGGCGAGCCACAGTCCATCTGGCGCTCGTCGTCTGCGGGGATTTTTCCCAGACCAGGCCGGTTTCTTTATCTAACACCGCATCGTTGGTGAAGGTCGGCAGAACGACGAACCGCTGCGTCGCCGGCAGAGCGTTGTCCCGGTTCTGAATCACGATCGGCAGATCGGTCGGTATTCCTTGCGCGCTCGTTTGCGCCTCTGCACCATCACAGATCGCCAGGAGCAGCGCACCCAGCACCCACCAGCCCATCGTGACAGAAAAAATCCGCCGTCTCTTCATCGCTCCATCTCTTTACCCACATAATTCAAGACGGTTCGACGCGAAGTGGCAAAGTGCGCGCAAGGACCGAGACTCGCATGATGTGTGAGCCCTGTCCCTGTCCGTTGCGCTTTTCTCGCCCGTCGGGCATCGGCGCTTGCAGCAGACCTGTTCATGAATCATGCGGGCCAGGAGCCTGTCCGACATTGCCTTCGTCACGAGGCGAAGGAGGTGCGGCCAGATGCGAGGCCGCAGGCCCGGAAAAACCGGAGGCGTATTCGCTGGAATACGTTGAGGATTTTTTCGGGCCGAGCACGACGCAGATGGTCGCGGATCGTTCGCCGTAGTAGAACGGTCAATGTCGGATAGGCTCCTAAATCCACTTCTTCCGTTTGAAAAATCCCAGCATGGCGATCGCGATCGCCACCATCACCCGAGTACCAGCGGATAGCCCCATTCCCACTTCAGCTCCGGCATGTGCTCGAAATTCATCCCGTAGATACCGACGATGAAGGTCAGGGGCATGAAAATCGTCGTAATGATCGTCAGCACCTTCATCACCGCGTTCGACCGATAGCTGATACTCGACAGATAGATATCGAGACCGGCTGAGACCATTTCGCGAAGCGTCTCGATGGTATCCACGATCTGAACCACATGATCGTACACATCGCGGAAGAATACCTTCGTCGATTCCTGCAAGAACGGGCATTCCGATCGGGAGAGATTGTTCGCCGCTTCACGGAGTGGCCACACCGCTCGCCGCAGAAACATCAACTGCCGTTTGAGGGCATGAATCCGGTGCAGCGTCTCCGGCTTCGGATCGCTGACCACCAGATCTTGTAGCGCTTCGATCTTCTCGCCTAACACCTCCAACACTTCGAAGTATTGATCGACAATTGCGTCGACCAGCGCATGGAGTAGGTAGTCGGCCCCGGACTGCCGCAAGCGTCCCTTACCCCCACGAAGACGATCCCGCACCGATGTGAAGACATCCGCCCCGTTTTCCTGAAAGGACAGTACGAAGTTCGGTCCGAGGACTAGGCTCACTTGCTCAACGATGATCTCCTGTCGGTCGGTGACCGAGAGCATCTTCATCACGAGGAACAAGCAGGTCTCATAGTCGTCGAGTTTCGGCCGCTGATCGGTGTTCGCAATGTCTTCGAGAAGAAGGGGGTGGAGCTGGAACTGCTTCCCGAATGATTCCAGAATCTCCATCTTGTGGACGCCCCCGATGTCCACCCAGGTGACGGACTCATCTGTCGGTGGCGCAAGGCCGTCGAGCGGCGGGTCTTGGTGTTCGTCGCAACGAGCGCCTGCGTAATTGAAGGATGTGATCGTTACCTTGTCCGGTTTTTTTTCGCCGATATGGACAAGCGTGCCAGGGGGGAGCCCCGTCTTTCTGGATCGTTTCTGGACCAGCTTCATCGGTATAAACCTCGCAAGATCCCCTGCTTGTACGCAGGTTCTCTGCGATGGTCAAGAGGGTCGGCGGCGTTGGTCGCCGGATGCCGTCTTTCTCCTTTGCCGATCCAGCGAGACCTGCTACTCTTCCTGTTCCACTCTGCGAGGTATGCAACATGGAACGAGAATTGGCGACGTTGGTCGAAGCGATCCGGAGCGCCGGCACAAAGGTTCGTGAACTGGTCAAGGTTGGATTCGAAGTGCAGACGAAGCAGGACCGTTCGCCGGTCACTACCGTGGACCACGAGGTCAACCGCATCCTGCATGAGATGCAGCGCCTGGAGTTTCCACAGGATGCATGGCTCTCGGAAGAATCTCCCGACGATCCAGCTCGACTCACCAACCGGCGCGTCTGGATTGTGGACCCCATCGACGGCACAAAGGCCTTGGTGAATCGGATGCCGGAGTTCTGCATTTCTGCCGCATTGATCGAACGAGGCGCTACCGGTCGTCGCCGCGATCCTCAATCCCTCGACCGACGAACTCTTCACTGCGGTGCGCGGCGGCGGACTGTTCTTGAACGGCACCCGCGTCACCCCCTCCTCCGCTCATGACTTCAATCCCGTCATCATGGTCAGCGCGCGGGAATTCCGGAGCAACCGATGGTCAACGCTTGCCGAGACCGCTCGGTGCCGCCCCATGTATTCCATCGCCAACGCACTGGCCCTGGTTGCTGCCGGCCGCGTCCAGGCCGCCTTGACCATCGAACCGGAAAACGAATGGGATCTCGCGGCCGGTGTCCTGCTCATCGAAGAAAGTGGCGGCGTCATCAGCGACGCGGCCGGGAAATCCTTCGCCTTCAATCAACCGATACCGAAGTTTCATGGTGTCATCGCAGTGGCCGCCACAGCCGATAAGAACCTGCGCGCCAACCTCCAGGCTCACGCCGAAGGTGCCAGATCGAAATCGGAACGGAAGCGAGTCGCTCCATGACCATCGCCCTGTTGGGAACCGGCCTGTTGGGTCGAGCCATCGCTGAATGACTCCAGTCAGTCGGCCATCTTCGAAGTCGTCAACCCAACCCCTTAGCCGCATCATTTCCCTGCAAACGCTTTGACGGCTCCCACGTCCGAGTGACTGGCAAAGGATCGCGCCTCTTTTTTGATATTCGTTGAGAACGACGAAAATGCTTCTATACTGACAGTGGTAACAACCGGCGGGGGCTTATACAGACATCATCTCCTTCCAGGGCCCACGTAATAGGAACCATGCAGAAGCTGGCCCATAGAACCATCGAACCACGCGCCTACGACCCCTTGATCCACGAGGGCTTCCTCCGCCAGGCAGATCTTGTGAAAGCGGTTCAGGAGTCTCAGGGAGGATTGACCGACTTGGAAGGTTTGCTGATCGAAAAGTACCGAGTCCCGAAATCAGTGCTCGGCAAGACACTGAGCACGTTTTTCAATTGCTCCTATATTCCGTACGACGAACGGACCCTGGCTGATCCCCAACTCCTCAATAATCTCAGTCACGATTACCTTCGCAAACATCACTGGCTCCCCCTGAAGCAGCAGGGCGACATCCTGGATGTCCTCATCGACAACCCTCATGATCTCGATAGAGGTCATGACATCCAGCGCGCATTCCCCGGCCTGACAATTCGGTATGCCTTGGGCCTGCGGCGAGACATCGAGCGGTTCCTCAACGCCACGATCGGAGACACCGACAGCGGGTCCATCGCGGACACGCTGGGCGAGCTGGTCAACGACGCGCACCAGGAGCAGTTTTGCGACATCGACCCTAACGGCATTGACGAGAACGATTCCGCGATTGTGCGGCTCGCGAGCCAAATCATTGTCGAGGCGTACCGGCACGAGGCATCCGACATCCATATCGAACCATATTCGGATCGCAAGGAAACCGCCATTCGTTTTCGCGTGGATGGTACATGTTGCACCTATATGCGGATTCCCGCGATCTATCGCCGAGCCTTGGTGTCCCGTATCAAGATCATGTCAAATTTGGATATTTCCGAACGCCGGAAACCTCAGGATGGGAAGATCCGCTTCAAGCTGAACCAGGATAGAGAAATCGAACTGCGCGTGGCGACGCTGCCGACCGCCGGCAACAATGAAGACGTCGTCATGCGATTGCTCACAGCGAAGGAACCCCTCCCTCTCGATGCCATGGAGTTTGCCCCAGCCACGCTCAAGATGCTGCTGGAAATCGTGGAGAAACCGCACGGCATCATCTTGTGTGTGGGCCCCACCGGATCCGGAAAGACAACGACTCTGCACGCACTGCTCCGCCACCTCAACACAGATGAACGAAAAATCTGGACGGCGGAAGACCCTATTGAGATCACCCAGGAAGGCCTCAGGCAGGTGCAGGTCCATCCGAAAATCGGATTTACCTTTGCTGCCGCCATGCGATCGTTCTTACGAGCCGACCCTGATGTCATCATGATCGGTGAGATGCGGGACAAGGACACTGCCGATGTGGCTATCGAGGCTTCGCTGACCGGGCACCTGGTCTTGAGCACATTGCACACGAATGGTGCAGTCGAAACCGTGGTCCGCCTCCTCGACCTGGGATGCGATTCCTTCAACTTCGCCGATGCCATGCAAGGGGTGCTCGCGCAAACGCCTCTGCAAGCGAATCTGCGTCAACTGTAAAGAATCGTACCATCCAAAGGTGGAAGAGTACGATAGACTTGTGCGTGGATATGGTAAACAGGCGTGGGAGACGCTCGGAGTGGGCTATCGCGAGGACTTTCAGCTCTATCGAGGGCGTGGATGTGAAGCCTGCAGCCAGACAGGCCTCAAAGGTCGGGTTGCCTTGCACGAACTCCTAAACGGCATCGGATGAACTGCGAAGCCTGATCCAGAACCGCGCCAAAACCACGGAGATGCAGTGCCTGGCCGCGAAGGAAGGGATAGTGACGCTCGTGCAGGATGGAATTCTGAAAATACTCGGAGGCTTGACCACCTATGAACAAGTCCGGAGTGTCGCCATGAAATAGCCGCTCGAATTTCGACGCGGTCGCCTGCGCTCAGGTCGTCGATTCCAGTGCCTTGACGAACTTCTTCAGCCGCTCCCCCTCTTCAGGGCGAATTTTAATAAACTCAACACCGAACCTCGTCGCGGCAACCCATCGGACGGCGGCCAGATCGACCTGGACCGGCTCCTCTCGCTCCCGGAGCTGCATCGTCAATTGCAGATAGACTCCAGCGCCGGCGACGGTGTCCGACGTGATGGCGCAACCCTCCGCAGACACATTTAAGATCGTGCCCTTCTCGGAAAAATGGTCTCCACTGAACGAGACAGGAAGTTGCACCGCAAAACGGGTATGCTTACGTCCTTCCATGAGGCTCCCTGCAGATCAACTCGTCTCGCTTTCCCTTACTTACCATTTGCTGAACGGGCACACAAGCAGTCGAGCAAATTGGACGTGTTGCAGAAGGCTCGAGGGCCAGTTCCTACCCAAGCCGCGCAAGCCGCCGGCAAGCGTCGTCGATATCGGAATCGATTTTCGCATAGCTGAACCGAATGAACTGCCTCCCGTCAGCCTCCGAAAAGAAGGCTTCCCCCGGTACGCCGGCCAAGCCGATCGTCTCGAGGATAAACATCGCCCGCTCTTTTCCCGTTACGCCAGGCAGACGTGACGCGTCGGCCAGCACATAGTACGCACCCTGTGGAATCGACGGCGGCAGACCGGCCTCCGCCAGGGCATGACAGAACTTATCGCGTTTCCGTTGATAGTCGCACGCCAGGTCGCGATAGAACGAGTCTGGAAGTTCGTGAATGCCCGCCGCCACTCCCGCCTGCAACGGCGTCGGGGCACAGACATAGAGCAGGTCGTTCATGGCGCCGATCGCCTGTGCCCACTGCGCTGCTGCGACACTGTAGCCGATACGCCAGCCGGTGATGCTAAAGGTTTTGGAGTAACCGCCGAGGGTAATCGTACGGTTGGCCATGCCTGGCAAGGTTGCAAGACTCACATGGGTACGACCGTCATACAAAAAATACTCATAGATTTCGTCGGTGAACACGAGCACATCGTATTGTTGTGCAATCGCGGCAATACTCTCCAGTTCTTGCCGGCTGAACACTTTCCCGGATGGATTGCCGGGCGAATTCACAATAATCGCCTTGGTTTGAGGCGTGATCGCCCGCTCGACCTCGGCCGCGGAAAAAGTCCAGTCGGGAGCCTGCATCTTCACCATAACCGGAACCGCCTCAACCGCCAGCAGCGCGCTGATGTGATACTGATAGTAGGGCTCAAAGAGTACGACCTCATCGCCGGGGTTGAGCAGCGCCAGGCAAGCACAATGAAACGCCCCGGTGGCCCCCGCACTGACCGTCACATCCGTTTCCGGATCAGCCACGATGCCGTTGTACTGCGCGAGCTTCTTGGCGATCGCCTGCCGCAGTTCGGGCAATCCATCGAATCGCGAATAGACATTCTTTCCACGCTCCATCGCCTGTGTCGCGGCTCGAAGCACCACCGGTGGAACCGGCGTGTCGCAAACCCCTTGTGCCATGTTGAGGCCCTTCGCCTGGATACAGGCGTGAGTCATCGCTCGAATCTCAGAATGGGCCAATGCGGCCATCCGTTGGTTCAGGTGTCGTTCCATCGTCTTATCACTCCTCGATCAAACATTCTCCCTTGTCGCAGACTGATTCCAGATAGGTCAAGTCCTCTTTCTACACAGACACTGGAAGCCGGTTGCCGAGCGCCCTGCCGACGTGGTCACCTGCGCGGTTGCCCGGCAATTGGGAGGACAACCTCATTAAGGGAGCCCGCAATGGCTCGCCGTCGGCACCCTGTTGGAGCCGACGACTCGGTGGATATCCTTGTGCCACGATCGAAAGGGCGGCCGTGTGAAGTACCCGAGCGGGATTTTCGAAGAAACTCCGGCACCTACCCGCCCCGCTACGAGAAATCCTGCCCTACGATCGGGCAACGCGATGGCCACGCACAAGCGCATGGCCCCGAGGCCCAGAACCTGGCACAACTTTGCCACGCCACTAGAATTCTAGGCACTCCGGCGCCAGCATTCACCCTAGCGCGTGGAGCTTGAAACCGCCACTCGAAAAATCCTCGATGTATCCCAGCGAAGACGCCTCGGGTTTTTCCTGGCCTGGAGCCTCGAATCTGGTCGCACCTCCTTCGCCTCGTCGGGAAGGCAATGTCCGACAGGCCCTAGGACTTTCGGGTCGACCTCACAGGTCTTTTGGACGCTTGCTATCCCTGTAATCCAGAGTCTAAAATCCAGCCTTCCTTACATATCAAGGTGTTGAAAGGTTAGTCCCATGAGTGGTTCCGAGTTACTTCTCGAGTATCAGACCAGATACTTTCCGATTCTGTTTTTTGTCATCATCGCGCTGACGTTCGGCCTGTGGTCGTTGATTATCAGTTATCTGGTCCACCCGAAATATCCGGAATCGGAGAAGCTCACGACCTATGAGTGTGGATCGGAACCGTTTTCTGACGCTCGGATGCCTTTCCCGGTTCGGTATTACATTTTTGCGATGCTGTTCGTGATCTTCGATATCGAGGTCATCTTTCTCTATCCCTGGGCAGTGGTCTTCTCCAAGATCGAGTTGATCGGGTTGATTGAAATGCTGGTCTTCATCGGATTGTTTTTAGTGGCCTATGTCTATGCGTGGCGGAAGGGGGCCCTGGAATGGGATTAATTCAACTTGGTCGTCATGACAAGGACGGCACGTCTGATGTTGTCACTACGACCGTGGAAAAGGCCGTCAACTGGGCTCGCAAGGGGTCACTGTGGCCCATGACGTTTGGGCTGGCTTGCTGCGCGATCGAAATGATCGCCGCCGTCTCATCACGGTACGATATGGACCGTTATGGTGCCGGCGTTTTCCGGGCCTCACCACGCCAGTCCGATCTGATGATTGTGGCCGGGACCGTCTGCCGACGGATGGCCCCCGTCATCCGAAAATTATACGATCAGATGCCCGAGCCGAAATATGTCATTGCCATGGGATCGTGCGCAACGTCAGGAAATATCTACGACAGTTATAGCGTCGTCCAAGGTGTCGATCGCTTCGTGCCGGTCGATATCTATGTACCGGGTTGCCCTCCAACACCGGAGGCACTCTTTGACGGCATCCTCAAGTTACAAGAACGAATCATGCTGAAACCCGTGTTTCAGAAACAGCCGGATCAGGTCAAGTTCAGCCTTAAAATATAGGTCACAATCGATGGTATTGCAGGAACTGGCCAGCCGACTCCAAGAAAACTTTTCCACTGGCTTCGTCAAAGCTGTCGAATGGCGTGGCGATCTTGCTGTGACAGTGACGCGGGACCAACTCCATGAGGTTGCACAATTCCTTCACAACGACCCGGCCATGGACTTCGACTACATCGTGCATGTGAGTTCGGTCGACTGGCCCGACGACGAAGAACGATTTGAAGTTGTCTACGAATTCTACTCGATCAGGAAACGCCATCGTATCAGGCTCAAGACCAGGGTGCCGGAGTCGGACTGCATCGTGGATTCTCTGACGGATGTCTGGAGAGGCGCGGACTTCATGGAGCGCGAAGTCTACGACATGATGGGAATCCGCTTCCGACACCATCCGGATCTCCGCCGCATCCTCCTGCCGGACGATTATACCGAAGGCTATCCCTTGCGAAAAGATTTTCCGCTCCGTGGCAAGGGCTGGCGCGACACATTCGAGTTCCTGGACGAAACGGCTCGGTAGGGCGGACGATGGCCTTTGAAGATCAACGAACAACCATCTATAAGATCGATCCGGCCCATCCGGAAAGCGAGACCCTTCCGACCCTGCGCACGGAGGAACTTCTGCTCAATATGGGCCCCCAGCATCCTGCCACCCATGGAGTGCTCAAAGTGATCCTCGAATTGGAAGGAGAACGCCTCGTCAAATCTACCCCCGTGTTGGGATATCTGCACCGTGGTGTGGAGAAGCTTGCGGAAGACGGCACCTATCACCAATTTATTCCCCATACCGACCGGCTCGACTACGTCTGCGCGATGTACAACAATTTTGCGTACTGCCGCGCGGTCGAAAAACTCATGAATATTACCGTGCCGGACCGAGCAGAATACCTGCGCACGATCGTGGCGGAGGTCCAACGGATCATCGGTCATCAGTTTTGGCTCGGCACCCAGGCGCTCGACATCGGAGCCATGACCGTCTTTTTCTACTGTTTCCGTGATCGGGAAATTCTGATGGATTGGTTCGACGAACTCTGCGGCGCGCGCCTCACCACCAGTTGGTATCGCATCGGCGGCGTCGAGCGGGACTTCACATCCTCGCTGCTCGAGAAGCTGAAACAATTCCTGGACTACTTTCCGCCAAAAATCGACGAATACAAGGTCTTCCTGGAGACGAACCGGATTTGGGTCGGGCGGACCAAGGGAGTGGCCATCATTTCGGCGGAAGACGCCGTGAGTTTCGGCCTGAGTGGGCCGACGCTCCGCGGCTCCGGTGTCGACTACGACCTCCGTAAAGACCAGCCCTATTCGGCCTACCCGAAATGTGAATTCAGTGTGCCGCTCGGCAAGAACGGCGACACCTACGATCGGTATTGGATCCGCGTCCAGGAACTCTACGAGAGCGTGAAAATCATCCGGCAATGCCTGGAGCAGATGCAGGATGGCCCCATTATGGCCGATGTGCCCAGCGTCACGTTGCCGCCGAAACAACGGGTCTTTACGAATCTGGAATCCATGATCCAACAATTCAAGCTCTTCTCGCAGGGCTTCGACGCCCCTCCGGGAGAGATCTATTGCGGGACCGAAGCGCACAAGGGAGAGCTGGGATTCTACATCGTCAGCACAGGCGGCGGGAAACCCTACCGCTTGAAAATTCGCGCCCCCTCGTTTATTCACATGGGCGCATTCGACCATATGTCCAGAGGCTACATGATTTCCGATGCGGTCACGATTTTCGGGACCTATGACATTGTGATGGGGGAGTGCGATCGATGAGAAGCGCTAAGCATGTAAATGGAGCACGTCCCCCGAGAACTCAGCACTGAGGAAAAATAATGGGTTTGAAACCAGCAACCAATCCTGACGTGGAAGCAGTCACGATCGAACTGTCGATCGACGGGAAGTCCGTGACGGCGAAGGGTGGGGTGTCGCTCTACGACGTGATCTCGAGCACGGGCAAGATCATCCCGGCCATGTGCTACCACTATACCTTCGACCCCTTCGGTTCCTGCGGCATGTGTTTGGTCATGCAGGAGGGCAAGAAAGCGCCCGTCCGTTCCTGCACCGCCAAAGCGGCAGCCGGCATGGTCATCAAAACCGAGGGAGACGAACTCTTCCAAGCCCGGAAAAAAGCAGTGGAAAAGCACCTCTCGGTCCATCCGCTCGACTGCCCGGTTTGCGACGCCGACGGCCATTGCGAACTGCAAGACATGGCTTTCCGGCACGGGGTCACAAACCTGGCCAACGCGAAACAGAAATTTATTCCTGAAGATACGCGCAGCCCGGTGCTCGACTTCAATATGAACCGCTGCATCGCCTGCGCGGAATGCATCAACGTCTGTAAGGACGTGTTGATGATCGACGCCCTCCAGTTCATGAAGAAGGGCGGATTCAATCAAGTGGTGCCGAAGGGAGACCTTGCACTATCCTGCGAGTTCTGCGGAGACTGCCTCGCGGTCTGCCCGGTCGGGGCCATCACGAACAAGTTCTCTAAATACTTATATAAGCCGTGGCAGATGAAGAAAACCACGACAACGTGCAACTACTGTGGAGACGGCTGCCAGATGTATCTTGAGACCAAGGATGCCGAAGTCGTCCGCGTGACCTCGCCACTGTCCTGGAAAAACAAATGGGGTGACCGGGCCGAGACGGCTAAAGGGCATGGCGGGCTCTGTGTGCGAGGGCGTTTCGGGTTCGAGTACATCGATAGCGCCGCACGTCTCAAGCAACCGCTCCTTCGCAAAGGCAATCAACTCGTCGAAACCCCCTGGCTCGAAACCATGCACCAGGTGGTGGATCGGTTTTCCGAAATCCGACGCAAGCACGGACCCGACGCGATTGCCGGCCTGATCACCGCCCGCTGCACCAACGAAGAGCTGTACCTTTTCCAGAAACTCATGCGCGCAGGGTTCCAGACCAACCATCTCGACAGCAGCGCGCGCTACGGCCATCTCAATTTCATCCATGCCTCCCGACACGCCTTGGGGATTGGGCGGAGCCCAAACGACTGGGAAGATCTGACGAAAGCCAATGCCGTGATACTCATCGGCTCCAACATCACGGAGACAAATCCGCTCACGGCTGTGCGCATCAAAGAAGCAATTCGCGTCTATAAAGCACAAGTGGTGGTCATCGATTCCGCCGTCACGAACATGGCCAAGCTCGCATCCCATCCAGTCCTGATCGCACCAGGAACGGAAGGACTCGTGATCGACGGACTCGTGAAGGCCACCCTGGAGCTGGATTTGATCGACGAAGACAGCATCAAGAAACATCCACAAGCCTTCGAAGCCCTGAAGGCCGCCGTAGCCCACGTCTCGTTGGGACAGGTGGCTGCCCAGACTGGCATGTCGGTCGAATCGTTGAAAGATACTGCGACGATTTTTGCCGAAGCGACTCGATCCATCATCCTCTGCGCCGAAGGGATTGTCCGCCGGCCCGATGGGTATCAGAACGTCTTGAAACTGATCGATCTCGCCTGGATCACCGGCAAGGTGGGCCAGCCAGGCTGCGGCGTGAATACGGTGACAGAAGAGGTGAACGAGCAGGGCGCCGTGGACATGGGCGTTGCGCCGGAATTCCTCCCTGGTCAAGCCTCATTCAACGATCAGGCGGCGCGTGATCGCTTTGCCAAGGCTTGGGACGTCACGCTTCCAGCGGCCGGCTCCGGCGCGAATCTCGTCGAGATTCTCAAGCGCTGCAGGAGCGGCCAGATCCGCGCCCTCTATGTGATCGGAGAAAATCCGCTCGCCACGTTACCAGCGTCGATGGAGGTCCGCGCCGCCTTGGATCGACTCGAATTACTCGTCGTCCAGGACCCCTTCCTGACCGACACGGCGCGCATGGCGCATGCGGTGCTGCCGGCTTGTACCTATGCGGAAAAAGACGGCACCTTTACCAACCTGGAAGGCCGAGTCCTGCGCGTCCGCGAGGCCATCGATCCAATCGGGGAAAGTTTGCCGGACTGGCACATTATGACGGCACTGGCCAACGCACTGGGCTGTCAATGGGAATACGAATCCTCGAACGATATTCAAGCCGAGATCATGAAGTTACTGCCCGGATACTACAACCTCGGCCAGCCGCGCAAGGTTGTCCCGACGGTGGACCGCTATCTCTCCAACGGTTACGCCACCGATGTGGCGGTGCGCTATCGCGCTTCCGCTCCGTCTGACTCCAAGGACCGGCGACCCTTCGCGTTGCTGATGGGGCAGGTCCTGTATCATTCCGGTAAGCTGTCCACCGAAGCCACCGGGCTCATCACGATCGCCCCCAATACCGGGCGGCTCCGGATGAATCCCCAAGATATGGAACGGCTCGCAGTGGGTGAGGGGACGACGGTGCGCGTCACGTCGGATCGCGGCTCGATGCAATTGGCGGTGCAGCCCGATCAATCCATTGCCTCGCAGACATGCTTCTTCCCGGAGCATTTCAATGAGCCGCCGGTGAAGGACTTGATGTCGGTCCAGGTCGATGCGACGACCGGAGTTCCCACGTTCAAACAGACCCGCGTGACGATCGAAAAGGCATAAGAGGGAGCAGGAAACGCACATGGGTGTTGTCGCACTGACAAAGCAAATCCTCCAGGCCGCATTGTTCTATGAGATTTGGGATGCCATGAAGGTGACGTTCAAGCACATGTTCCACAAACCCATTACGTTCCAGTATCCACGGGAACAGCGAACCCTTCCCGACACCCACCGGGGGGCACTCGCGCTCTTACGCTACGACGATCACCAGGAACGTTGTGTCGGCTGTGATCTTTGCGAAGCCGCCTGCCCATCACGCTGTATCAAGGTCATCAGCTTGGAAGATCCGGAGCGTCCGCTGCAGCGATATGCCAGCGAGTTTTACATCGACATTACAAAATGCGTCTTTTGCGGCTACTGTGTCGAGGCCTGTCCCGTCAATGCATTGGCGATGACAAAGATGTACGAGTTCTCGACCCATGACAAACGCACCCTACTGTTCGACAAGAAGCGGCTGTACGAAATCGGCGAGCGCCATCTCGACGATGCGAAAAAATACCTGTACGCGCACAATCAGGAAAAAAACGTTGAAGAAAGTCGGGAATATCGGTATTACTTCCCGCAATCGGTACTCAAGTCGACCCAACCACCACCCAAGCATCTGAGCTAAGCAATCGATGGTTGTTGTCTTTTTTGCCTATTTCGCATTGGCCAGTATTGCTGCGGGCGTCTTAACCGTCTCGCTCAAGCACCCGGTGCATTGCGGTCTGGCGCTCCTGGCCCTCTTGGTCCATGTCTCTGGACTCTTCATTCTCCTCAACGCTGAGTTTCTCTGGGCCGTGCAGATCATCGTCTACGCCGGCGCCATCCTCGTCTTGTACCTCTTCGTACTGATGCTCATGAACTTGAAGACCGACGACCGGTATCTCCACTCCTCATACCTGTACTTTCTGGTTCCGGCAGTCATCGGATCATTGTACGTGTTGGCCCTCCTGGTCCGTTCACCCTTCGGAGGCGCAAAGGGCGATGCGACGACTGAGGCAATACTAAAGGACGGCGATACCCACGCGGTTGGGATCAAGATGTTCAGCGAGTATCTGTTGCAGTTCGAAATCGTCGGGGTGTTCCTGCTGGGCGCCGTCATCGGAGCGATCGTACTGGCAAAAACGCCGAAATCGGCCAACCCAGAACGTAAGGCGTAAGGGGTCAGGCGTGACGGGACGAGTGACAGCGGAAAAGAGAAAGGTTCGCCCGCCTCACGGGTCACTATGATTCCTCTCAGCGCATATGTAGCCGTCAGCGCCGTGCTCTTTATCACTGGCCTGCTCGGCGTATTGATCAGACGGAACTTCATCATCGTGCTGATGTCCGTTGAGATCATGTTGAACGCGGCGAACATTAACCTTATAGCCTTTTCCCATTACCTGGAATCTATGGCGGGTCAACTGGTGGCCCTCTTTATCATCGCCATTGCCGCCGGGGAAGCGGCGATCGGGCTGGCCATCATCATCGTCGTGTTCCGTGGAAAGATCTCCACGAATGTGGATGAGATGAACGTCTTAAAGTGGTAACGTGACCGATCTACTCATCAAGCTCATTCCACTGTTTCCCTTACTGGCCGTGATCCTGAATGGGCTCGTCGGCAAGCGGTATTCCCACGATACCGCGCACCGGCTTGCTTGGGGATCGGTGGGATTGTCGTTTCTCTGCACGGTTGGCGTGTTTGCCGACATCCTACGGACCGGCACGTCCCATGAAGTCATCGCCTATCAATGGATTTTCGGCGGCGACCTCACCGTCAATCTCGCCTATCTGGTCGATCCTCTCACGTGCATCATGCTGCTCGTCGTCACGGGAGTCGGGCTCCTGATCCACGTCTACTCCGTCGGTTACATGCACGGGGAAAGCGGATTCACGCGATTCTTCACCTACATGAACCTCTTCATGGTCTCCATGTTGCTCCTCGTCATGGGGAACAACTATGTGGTGCTCTTTATCGGTTGGGAAGGGGTGGGGCTCTGTTCCTATCTGTTGATCGGCTACTACTACGACAAGGTTTCCGCCGCCAAGGCCGCTTCGAAGGCCTTTGTGGTCAACCGAATCGGTGACGCCGGTTTCCTTCTGGCCATCTTCCTCATCTTTGTCAATTTCAAGACGCTCGACTATACGAAAGTCTTTGCCCAGATCGGCCAGCTCTCGCCGGAGATGGCCACTGCGATCGCGCTCTGCCTCCTCGTCGGAGCAGTCGGCAAATCAGCCCAACTCCCCCTCTACACCTGGCTCCCGGATGCGATGGAAGGTCCGACACCCGTCAGCGCGCTCATCCATGCGGCAACGATGGTGACGGCCGGGGTCTACATGATCGTGCGGAACCATGCCATTTTCGATTTGTCACCGACGGCCATGACGATCGTCGGCGTCATCGGTGGACTCACAGCGTTGTTTGCCGCCACTATCGGCCTCGTGCAAACAGACATCAAGCGCGTCTTGGCCTATTCGACGGTGAGCCAGCTCGGATACATGTTTCTCGGGTGCGGGATCGGGGCTTATACGGCCGCCATCTTCCACCTAATGACCCATGCCTTCTTCAAGGCTCTCTTGTTCCTCACCGCCGGATCGGTGATCCATGCGCTCTCGGGTGAGCAAGACATTCGAAAGATGGGCGGCCTCAGTTCGAAAATCCCGTGGACCTATCGGCTGTTTCTGATCGGCACCATCGCCATTGCAGGTATTCCTCCGCTGGCAGGCTTCTGGAGCAAAGATGAAATCCTCGCCCATGCCTTCACGCATCACCACTACCTGCTATATGGCATGGCTGCCATCGGCGCTCTCTTGACCTCATTCTACATGTTCCGCCTGATCTATCTGACCTTTTATGGCGCGTCCCGCATGGACCATCATACGGAAGAACATGTCCATGAGTCCCCGATGGTGATGGTCGGTCCGCTCATGGCGTTAGGGGTGTTGTCCATCCTCGGTGGGTTCCTGGGGTTTCCCCCTGAACATGGCTGGCTCCATAAATTCCTTGCACCGGTCGCAGGCCCGGCAGGGGAGCATGACGTGAGTACCGGACTCGTGCTGATGCTCATGATGATTGCCACAGGCATTGCGTTGCTGGGGTGGGGCCTTGCGCACTATTTTTATAGCGTCAATCTCTCGGCGCCGGATCGCCTGGCCGCACAGTTTCAGGCGGGCTACAGGATCTTGCTCAACAAGTACTATGTCGATGAGCTCTATGATCTTTTATGGGTAGAGCCGACCAAGAAGTTGGGACGTTTGCTCGATTGGTTCGACCGTACCGTGATCGATGGCCTCGTGTATGCCGTTGCGCAGCTGGCCGAGTTGGTCGCGGCCGGTTCGACATGGGCGGAAAAGTATGTGATTTACGGGGGTCTCAATGTAATCGGATACGGCAACCATCTCGCCGCCCGCCAGTGGCGGCAACTGCAAAGCGGGATGGTCCATCATTATGCCGCCGTCATTGTGGCAGGGATTTTCCTGCTGGCAGTCATTATTCAGCTCATCATGCAACTGTAAAGCGCTGAGATGTTAGAAGAACTGGTGTCAACGTTTCCGATTCTCACCTGTATTCTGTTTCTCCCCGTCATCGGGGCCGTCGTTCTGTGGCTGTTCGATGATGAGGACATGGTGAGGACTTCCGCCTTGACGGTTGCGCTCATGGAGTTGGCCCTCTCCGTATTCGTGCTCATACGATTCATTCCCGAATCGGCCGCCATGCAGTTTTCCGAACACGTGCCGTGGATTCCCGCCCTGGGGATCAGCTACCACCTCGCGGTGGATGGGATCAGTGTCCTCTTCGTTGGACTCACAGCATTCCTTGCGGTCCTGGTCATCATCTATTCCTGGGACACCGTCCGCCATCAAGTGAAGCTCTACATGATGGCGCTCCTTGCCCTTGAGACGACCACGATGGGGGTCTTTCTCTCCCTCGACTTGATCCTCTTTTTCGTGTTCTGGGAACTGATGCTGATCCCCAGTTATTTTTTGATCAAGCTCTGGGGTGGAGGAGCAGAGCGGCATTACGCCGCGCTGAAATTCGTTCTCTACACCTTGCTTGGCAGCGTCTTCATGTTAGTGGGCATCGCCCTCCTGGACATCAATTATCACCAGTGGGCGATGCTGCGCCATATGGAGCCGACCTACTCGTTTGATTTATTGGAACTGCTCTCTGTTCCGATCCCGTTCAGCCAACAAGTCCTCATTTTCTGGCTACTGTTCCTTGGTTTCGCGTTCAAGGCCCCGGTGTTTCCCTTTCACACCTGGCTTCCGGACGCTCTTCTCGAAGGCCCGATCGGCATGGCGGTGGTGCTGGCCGGGCTGAAACTTGGGACATTCGGCTTCATCCGGTTTAGCATTCCGTTGCTCCCGGACGCATCGAAAAGCCAGACCGTCGTCTCGATCATCATGGCGCTGGGATTGGCTGCGATTCTCTATGGAGCCATCATGGCGCTGGTCCAGCAAGATTTTCGCCGGCTCCTCGCGTTCAGCAGCATCAGCCACCTCGGGTTCGTGGTGATCGGCCTGTTCGCCCTCAACTATCAGGGCCTTCAAGGCAGCCTGCTCACCATGATCAATTTGGGATTCAGTACGGCCGGATTGTTCTTTATCGCGGGCTTTCTCTACTCAAGGCAGCAGAGCACCCAACTAGGCTCATTCGGCGGCATGGCCAAACAGACTCCCTTGCTTGCAAGCTTTTTCTTGTTCATCGGGCTCGCGTCGATCGGGTTGCCGGGCACCAACGGCTTCGTCGGTGAATTCCTCATCCTCCTGGGCACCTTCAAGGCCAATTGGCTGTATGGTGGGATCGCGGTCACCGGTGTCATCTTCAGCGCGGCCTATTTTCTCTGGTACTACGAGCGGTCGATGCTGGGACCGCTCGGCAAGGCCGTCAAGGACTCCATCAGCGATCTGCATCCCCGCGAAATACTCATCGCGACGGCCTTGTCGGTGATGATCCTCTGGATTGGCCTTTATCCTGCTCCCTTCTTGAGAATGATGAACGGGTCGGTGCAAGCATTGGTCGATCGACTGGAAGGAGGAACCGTGGCGTTGACTGACTCCAAACAGCCGATACGCGTGGATTAATTCGTATGGATGACCTCACACTGCTCTATATTCTTTTTGCCCCCTTCGTGGGGGCTATTGCGCTGATTTTCGTCTCTAACCGGCAAACGATGCTCGTGCGAGGGATTGCGGCAGGATCGGCTTTTGTCTCCTTACTCGCCTCACTGTACCTGTTTTACGCCTACGATCACGTGAAGGGAGGCTTCCAATTTGTCCAGCAATTCCAGTGGTCTCGCCAGCTGGGCATCTCGCTCCATCTTGGAGTGGATGGGATCGGCACACCGCTGGTTCTGGCATCGAGCATCTTGTTGTTCGCAGGAATTTTCGTGTCCTGGCACATCAAAGACCGGACGAAAGAATTCTATATCTGGCTACTCATCCTGGCCGCCGCCACAATCGGCGTTTTCATGTCCTTGGACCTGTTCTTTCTCTTCTTCTTCTATGAAATGTCCGTGATCCCCATGTATCTCTTGCTGGGCATGTGGGGAAGCCACACGAAAACGTACAACGAGATGACGGATCCGGAAGGCCTCAAACTGAGGGATTCGGTCGGATTCATCTTCAACTTCGGGTCCAACAGTAAAGAATACGCCGCGATGAAGCTGGTGCTTTTTCTCTCGGCCTTTGCCGTCGCGGCGTTGATGGGTATCTTGCTGATCTACAAGTACTCGGGGCTCAATACCTTCGACATTCTGGTTCTGCGCGAACAGGCCAAGCTGATGAACATCCCGGTCTTGGGCACAACGCTCGACAAGATCATTTGGCTGCTGATCTTCTTCGGCTTTGCCTCGATTGCGCCGTTGTGGCCGCTGCACTCCTGGTCTCCCGTGGGCCACGCAGCCGCGCCGGCCGCCACGAGCATGCTGCACGCGGGCGTGCTGATGAAGCTCGGCCATTTTTCCATCATCCGGGTGGCCTTTGAGATTCTGCCTGAGACGACCAGAGAACTCATGCCCATCGCGGCCGTGCTCTGTATGTTCAGCATCGTGTATGGCGGGTTCGTGGCGTACTACGCTAAAGACACCAAGTACGTCATCGGGTATTCCAGTTCCAGTCACATGGGGTATGTCTTCTTGGGTATGGCCGCTCTGGACTACATCAGTTTGACCGGCGCAGTGATGTATATGTTCGCCCATGCCATGGCCACGGGTATGCTCTTCGCCATGGCCGGGTGGGTCTACGATCAGACGCATTCCCGTGACATACCTTCGCTCGGCGGGCTCTCGAATCGCATGCCCTTCATCGCCGGCTGTTTCGTGGTGGCGTGCATGGCCTCAATCGGCGTGCCCGGCACCGTGAATTTCATCGCCGAAGTGATGATCATCGTCGGCAGTTGGAACAAGTATCCGTTCCAAGTCATCGTGGCCGTGGTCGGCATCGTCTTGACCCTGGCCTACTTGTTCAAGATGATGCGCGGGCTCTTCTACGGACCCATGGACCAGAAGTACAGTCACGCGCATGATGCGGTCGCCGTGGCTGATCGTCTTCCGCTCCTGATCATGATCGCCGTCAGTGTGGGGTTCTTTTTCTTCCCCATGCACCTCTACAATGTGGTGCGGTCGGGCGTCGATCCCTTGATCGCGAAGATTACCCGCGTCGTGCCGGTAGCCTTGCAAGAACGTGAAACGTTAGGCGTGAAACGTGAAACGAGGACCGATTCATCCCCGCAGAGCTTGGCAGCGCTCCCTGGTGACGTTTCACCCCTCGCGCCGTACGTTTCACGGAGTGATCAATGACCTTCGCACTCACGATATCTCCCTCCGATCTCCTGTTGCTGTTACCGGAGATCCTGCTCACGTCCTGGCTCTGTCTTATCCTGATCGTTGATTTCTCCTTCCCTCGGCTGCCCAACGAACAGTTGGCCTATTTTAGCATCGCAGGGCTCGTCGCCACCCTCGGCTGCCTGGCCTGGTTCGATATCGCCGGTATCACCGGGACTCTCTTCGCGAACATGTTCGCTCTCGACCGGATGGCCCTATTCTTCAAAATGTTCATCGTCGGATCGACGATCCTCGTCATTCTGGCATCCATCGATTACATCCATCGGTTCAAGTTCTTCCGCGGGGAATATTATTTCCTGGTCGTGATGTCGGCCCTCGGAATGATGTTTATGGCTTCCGCGAACGATCTGCTGTCGGTCTTCGTCGCTCTGGAATTTTCCACAATCGGTTTCTATGTTCTCGTGGCCTATCTCCGCGAGGACATGGCCTCGAACGAAGCGGGTATCAAGTTTTTCATTCTAGGCATCTTTGCCGCCGCACTTCTCGCCTATGGCATCAGCTTGGTCTACGGAGAAACAGGCAAACTGGTATTTTCCGATATGAAGACGGTACAGGCCACACCGGGATTGGCCATCGGCTTCCTGCTGATTTTCGCCGCATTGGGATTCAAAATCGGCGCCGTGCCCTTTCACTCGTGGATTCCTGACACCTATCATGGCTCGCCGACACCGGTGACGGCATTCCTCTCGATCGCGCCAAAGGGAGCGGCCTTTGCCATCCTCCTGAGAATGTTCCTTGTCGCCTTGGCGACCTTTAAGCCGATCTGGACCCTGTTGCTCGTCGCGGCATCGATCTTGTCCATGACCTATGGCAACATCGTGGCCATCGCCCAAAAGAATATGAAACGGCTCTTAGCCTATTCCGGTATTGCCCAGATCGGCAATGTACTGATCGGTCTCGCGACCGGTACGAAGATGGGCAGCGATGCGATGCTGTTCTACCTCGTGGCTTATCTGTTCGCCAATCTCGGCGCCTTTGCCATTGTCATTGCCGTCAGCGAGGCCATCGGCAGCGAGGAAATCGACGACTACAGCGGCCTGGGACGCCGGTCGCCTTTTCTCGCCTTTTCGATGCTGATTTTCCTCTTGTCTCTAGCCGGGGTACCCCCGCTGGCCGGCTTCATCGGCAAATTGTACATCTTTGTCGCGGCCATCAAGGAAGGGCTCTACGTGCTCATCACTGTCGGGCTCATCAACATCGTCATTTCCATGTACTACTACCTCATCGTCGTGAAGAAGATGTACGTCAGCGAACCCCATGACCGGTCACCGCTTAAAGTATCGGGCCCGATCAAAGTGGTGGTCTACGTCTGTCTCGCCGGCACCCTCGCGATCGGCATCTATCCGCAACCCGTCACCGACTGGGTTGTCTCGGCCATCTTGATATTTTCAAATGTGGCTGATCCAACCGCATCCCTTCCCGTTCCCCCTACCGTCATTCCTTTCGGGGGCTAACACCCATCGGGTTCATGAAGGTATGTCGGAAAACGTACCGACGCGAAACGAGGATGCGCCTTCGGAAACGTGAAACCCTGAGGCATCCTCGTACAGGACGTCGGAGAAGCGAACGGCGGTACTGCCCGTCATCGCCCCATACCCACACCTACAGAAAACGCTTCAAGACTCACGCGGGTGAAGTCCTCCACCGGGGATGGTTCCTCAGCGTCCAATGAGCAATGAGCAATATTTCTTGCAGGGTCTTCCGGAGGGGGATACAGTTTCCACGACGTTGTCTTCATCCACGCGCCCGCACATGTTCGAACCATGGAATCAATCACGCAGGAACGTCCGGTTACGCCCGCACCCGTTCGATCGGACCCGGTTCCCAGCAACAGTCCGGCTTCGACTCTCAAGACCGGCTGGTTCATAGAGTGGTTCTCTCACTGGTCGATCGAACGGCGGGTCCTTGCGGGGTTTGGGCTCGTCTTTGCCGGCATTGTGGTCATCAGCACCATCTCCTATCGCAACACCACCGTTTTGATCGAGAACAGCCGGCTCGATACCAAGAGCTACGAATTAGTACAGCTACTCGGCTCAGTCGAAGATGCTCTCGGCTCCGCTGAAAGCGGCCATCGGCGCTATCTCGTCACCGGCGACGAGTCGTACCTCACATCCTACCAAGCCGTTGTCGAACGAATGCCCGAATACCTTCGATATCTCAGAAGCCTGACGAACGAGGGAGGCCAACAACAAGACCGCGTGGCGACACTCGAACAGCTCATCGCCAGGCAATTGGAAGCGGAGGCGGGAGCCATCACCCAACGGAAGAAGCATGGCTATGAAGGCGTCCGCCACCTTGCGCTCTCCGGAGCGGCAAAAAACGAGATCGATGGAATCCATCGCCTGATGACGGAACTTGACACGGTCGAGCAACGAGCCCTTCAGGCTCGCGTGGCACAATCTGCTGCAAGCACAAAAAATACGATCGCCTTGCTCGGACTCGGCGCTTTCTTACAGTTGATCCTCTTGGCCTCTGTCTATTTTCTGATCCATCACGATGTCACCGAGCGACGCCGCGTGGCTACGGAGTTGCAGAGCCGGGGCGAGCTGCTCCAGGCCGCCAATAAGGAATTGGAAGCGTTCAGCTATTCCGTGTCACATGACCTGCGAGCGCCGCTCCGGCATATCGACGGATACGCGGCCCTTCTGTCCAAGGCGGCCGGTGAAACGCTCAATGACAAAGCGCGCCGCTACCTCCAGACGATTTCAGGCTCCGCGAAGCAGATGGGACAACTGATCGACGATCTGCTCGTCTTTTCCCGTATGGGCCGCCAGGACATGCTCCACACGACGGTCAACTTAGACCAACTCATCAAGACCGTCCTTCACGATTTACGTCTTGACTTGCAAGAACGGACGATCTCCTGGACAATGCACCCACTACCCAACGTTTCGGGAGATCCGGCTATGTTGCGCCAAGTTTTCATCAATCTGGTCTCCAATGCGCTCAAGTTCACAGCAACCAGGCCGGAAGCCAAGATCGAAATCGGTGTTGCCAAACAAAGCCCCAGTGAAGTTGAGATCTTCGTGCGTGATAATGGGGTGGGGTTCGACATGCAGTATGTGGACAAATTATTCGGCGTGTTCCAACGCCTCCATCGGAACGACGAGTTTGAAGGCACCGGCATTGGCCTTGCCAATGTGCGCCGAATCATTCATCGGCATGGTGGACGGACCTGGGCCGAAGGCGCCTTGGACCAAGGAGCCAGCTTCTACTTTTCGCTCCCGCTGGCGAGGTCTCTCAGATGACGACTGTCAAGCCCATCCTGCTTGCTGAAGATAACCCGCGTGACGCTGAGCTGGCACTGGCCGCCATGGAAGAACATCGCATCGCCGACAAAGTGGTCGTCTGCCACGACGGAGCTGAAGTTCTCGACTACCTCTATTGCCGCGGAGTCTTTGCCTCCAGGCAGCAGGGCAATCCCGTGGTCGTATTCCTGGATCTCAAAATGCCCAAAGTTGACGGGCTCGAGGTCTTGAAAACCATTAAGAACGACGTGAATCTGAAACCGATTCCTGTCGTCATGCTCACGTCCTCGCGTGAGGAGTGCGATTTGGCCCAAAGCTACGCGTTGGGCGCCAACGCCTATGTGGTGAAGCCGGTTGAGTTTCACCAGTTCATCACGGCCGTAAAAGAGCTTGGTGTGTTTTGGGGCGTGATCAACGAACCGCCACCCGAGGGCTCTGACCGATACGGTCGTGTTCCTGCGAGTGTGACGCGAAAGCCCTGTTGACGAGCGAAGGGTGACGTCTTGGGTGGGTGTAAGCTACAGGCGGGGAACCCGGGGCCGCCTGCCACGGTTCATCTACCTGAGTCCGCAATCTTCTCGATATCGTACATCACTGGATAAGACCGACGCTGCCCTATCGGTATCCATGAAAACCCCGCACTAATTATGCAAGACTCCTTCGCAGCCGATGCCTTTCCTTCTCGACTGATTTGACG
Organism: uncultured Nitrospiraceae bacterium; assembly: GCA_963821465.1. Classification (GTDB taxonomy): domain Bacteria; phylum Nitrospirota; class Nitrospiria; order Nitrospirales; family Nitrospiraceae; genus Palsa-1315. The sequence continues at coordinate 98,308 of CAWGDV010000029.1, forward strand.
CTACAAATAGGCTCCCTTTATACTCGATCCTGAGACACTATGGTACGAGACAACAGCTTCTACCGGTCTCTCTCTTTTGCCTCTGTCGCCCTGCTTCTCCTGGGTATCATCTTCGTCATGCTCAGCAGCCCCCCGACGACGACGGGCCAAACTTTTACAGGAGAACGACTCGGGGATGGTTTATCCATTTCAGTCTGGGATCCTCACACACAGTGCCCCGACGTCGCGCCGTTGGTCGCCGCCGAGATCGATCCCGATCGCTATCGCTTTACCGTGCATTACTACCAGCAAGACGGTCTCTCGGAACCGCCCGATATTCGCCAATGGCAAGAACGAACCGGCCACGATCTGGTCTTCAATGCCGGGCTCTTCCGTGAGAATTATGCCTATCTCGGGCTGCTCTATGGAAACGGCCGCTCGTTAGGAAGCAAGCGGCACACGACCTGGTTGGGGCTGTTTGCGGCAGAACCAGTGGCGGATCGTACATCACGCCGCGCGAGGGTTTTGGACTTGACCTTTGACACCTTTGACGAGCAGCACGTTCCCTATCGAGAAGTCGCGCAATCGCTCATGCTCCTCGACCGAACGGGAAAAATCCGTGTGCGACAAACCGGGAAGCGCGCGCATCAGACTCTCGTTGCAGAACAAGGCGATGGGCATCTCCTCGTCCTCAAGACCACGGAGGCGGTGTCGCTCTATGCCCTTGGGGAATGTCTGCGTGATGCCTTTCCCTCCCTACGCCAAGTCATGGCCATGGATGGAGGATCCTCTTCCGACGTCGCCGTCAGTTCCTTACTCCGAGAAGCCACGTCTAAGATGGCCGGTGTCCACAGCTGGATACCTCTGCTAGAAGGCAGCCTCACCACTCACATCGGACTCCCAGCCGTGATCGGCGTCAGCCCACGCCGAGACCAAGCCGGCGCCAAGACCACGGACAGATGAGCTCGTCGAAATGTGTGTGGGAATAGCTGGTCCTGTCAACTGGCCCAGGAAGCCTGAACTCCGAGAAGCGTGGGTGAAGGACGCGTAACCAAAGCCCTCTGCAGGCGCCCTCGTGTGACCTCGCTCATTCCTACCATGCAGGTCCATGCGCACCCAACACAGCGACCAATAAAAGTGCGTCTCAGCACCCAGTCGCTGCGACCTTGCTGGCGGAAATTTTGAAGAGCCGATGGAGTCTCTAAAATAGATCAGGCCGTAAAGGCCGATGGAGAGATGGCGATGGTTGGGAACGCCTTGAGAATCTGGCGATCATTCGTCACCAACGGCACCTCCAGATCCTGGGCGAGGGCCACGAATTCGCAATCGTAGGTCGAACAACCGGACCGGCTGGCAAGCTCCAACACCTGCCACGAGACCACGCTATACTCATGTCCGATCAGCGACCGTTCAGCTTCATCAACAATCGTGAGCGCCTTTTCAAGTTGAAGCGCATCTGTACGGACAAGTCCGATCAGAGCATTACGAAACTCTGACCGCCACAGTAGCGGGGCGGCCCACAGCGCATCCCGTTGCAGCACGGCCTCACTCTCTTGTGTCCGTTGGCCTTGGACATAGAGATAGATCAAGAGGTTCGTATCAGCCACAATCACGGTCGCCCTGCCACTTTGAGTTCATGAAGCAGGCGATCAGTCAGTCGAACACCTTTGGGGGTTCCGCGGATAGCCCGCGCCCTCGCGAGCAGAGCGTCAGCCTCAACGGGGACACTGTGCGTCATCTGCTCAAGATAGGAGATGACTTCGAAGTTCAGACTCCTACGATGCGCGGCGGCTTGCTGCTTCAACCGTTTAACCAGGGGCTCCGGAATATTTTTGATCGTCAGGGTTGCCATAGGAATCTCCCGTTAGATGGTATCCATAACGCTACCACTGTGGATACTAACCGGACAACCCTTAACGGTCAAGCCTGAGTGAGTCCCGCTTGGCCCGCGCCTGGAGTCTCTCGTCTAGAACCTCGAACTCCTCTTCAAGTCCTTCGTACTCGAGACGCACGTCAGGGCGAACAAGCGCCCGAGATTTAAAGTCTTTCAGAGCGCTTCGCATCTTTCACCTCAGGCATCAGTATCGCGGTTGGACGTGCGGACCAGGGTGGTGAGTAGTTCGTCGAGGATGGGTTTAGAGATCAGTCACGTATCGTAGCCGTCAAAGATGCGCTGCTTCGCTCGATCGGCAGAAGAACCAGGTAGAACGAACGCCGAGATATAAATACTTGTATCAAAGACGACTCTCACGACTTTGCGAGGTACCGCTGGAGATCTCGGGCCGTGAGAATTCCTTTGGCTTTCGCTTTCTTACTCCAATAGCCTTGGATGGCTCTGTATTCCTGTCCGAGCCGATTGTGTTTGTTCCCTAAGACAAGATCCTGCAAGACCGCGACTGTACTCTTCCCCTCACGCCGAGCGAGCTGATCCAGTTCTTTCGAGAGCGCCGCAGGAAGGGCCAGTTGTCGTTTCGCCGCTGTCGCCATAGTCACACCTCTTGCGGCCTGAATCCTATCATGCAGACTGATACGCGTCCACCTCGGTGTCCGAACTCCCTGCGGCCTTGCTGGCGGAAATTTTGAGCAGCCACATATTCATGTTGTCCGCACTGCGCACTGCTAACTGCTCGCGTCAGTCGAACGTAAGGAGTGGCCGTGACGAACGCGTCGGCTGGATACACGTGTTAGCGTAATCCAATAAGGTAACGGACGAACTCGCCACTTCTCTCAACCGCTTCTTCTCTTGACTTGTGAGTTCCTTTTTGGAAAACCTTTGAATATTCGTCCTCTGGAATTTGGTCATAGTAGTCAATCACCATGTACCTTTGCCAAGCCTTATCAAGCTTTTTTCTTTTCCACCATGGCAACGCGGCACGGAGTGCAGCATACGCGCCCCAAAGCTCGGAATAGTTTTCGTGAAATATTAAGGCTGGTTTCCCTTCCTCAGGCGTCCACCAGCTTTTGAACCCAATCGGATACACCAGAGCTAACATTTTTTCAGTTGCGGCAATCCTGCGATTAGCTCTGTTGATCCAAATTGCAACGGAGGCACCTATGATTGCTCCGACAAAAGCTGACGTTAGGCTAAGAAGGTATTGTTCCATCTCGGGTTTGTTGATTATATCTAACGGATGAATTCAACCTCCGCAGAAGGCGGTCGACTGCAATGAATAGTTAGGCAATTCTCCGCGCGGAATCTTGATGTTTCGTCGGTTCTGTTCAAACCAGTCTCCCCAAGAATCCATAAGCGCAGAGCCTTGAATCTCCTCGTAAGGTCTGCTGTTTTCCCAGGAGCTAATGCGAAGCTCCATTCCCTTTTGGAAATAAAGACGATAGTTCTTCGGCAACTCTGGGTGCGCTTTCGCCAAAACTTCGTCCGTTACTCTGGCTGCCTCACTGAGTGCGTTCTTATACAAAGAGAGCATTTCGTCAAAGTCTGTTCTCGACATGGTTACGGCCCCTCGCTTGTTTGAAATCCCATGGGCTTGGACCACAAGCCGAACAGACTGAATAAAATGTTCAGCATTTTCCTTCTCACTTTGCGACCATTTCTGGCCGCATCCAATAAGCAAAACTAGCAGTACGGAATAGAGCGGCCAACGCAATAGCCGGTTCACCATTCTCTCCAGTTTTCGAATCGCCTTAACAAATCGAGCAGAGCTGGCGCGATTCTCCCGATGAGTCGAAGACTTGTCAACGGCCCCCTCATGCAAGATATCCTCGCGTGTTGACCGAGGCTCTTCTGAGGGCGTGCGGTCCGCGAGTTTTTCCCCCACTCCTAAACAGAGGGCCTGAGGCTTCCTTCTTCTACTGCGCGCATCGAGGGACCACCGTTTCATCGTGGGGGCCTCTGCGAGCAAGGAAGAAGGAACCTCAGGACCCTCAATCCGCCATTTGGCCTTCTTGGAACAGCTGATTCAATATCATGTTTCTCTTTTCTGGATCTTTGTAGTACTTGAGCGCCTTGGCAAAATTGTCCAAGCGCGCTCTCGCGCTTTCCTTTTTGTGAATAATATTCGGCGATGCCGTGGTAGGCCCGAGGGTCTTGATCGTTGGACTTGAGGGCTCGATTGAAGGCTTCATAAGCAGCCTGCATGTGCTGCCTACCCAGCGCCAACCAGCCGAGTGCCGAATGCGCTGGACCAAAGTTCGGATCGGCCACCAAGGCCGCATCATACTCTTTTTGCGCCAGGTCCAGACGTCCCCTGGTTTCATAGAAATCTCCCAGCGCGAAATGCACGGCTGCGTCCTTGGGATTTAGGCGCAACGCCTCCTTGTAGGATTGCAAGGCCGGCTCGAACTTGCCCTGCTCAGCAAGCGCGCAAGCGAGGTTGGCGTGAGACACCGAGTCGTTGGGGTGCAACTTGATCACTTCGCGATATTGAGGGATCGCCATCTCCAGCCTGCCCTGCTCTTGATATGCCACCCCCAGGTTGGTGCGCGCCAGTGCATATGAGGGATCCAGTCGCACTGCTTCGCGATATTCCTTGATGGCCATTTCGAGGTGGTTGGTCCGCTCATGAATCTGTGCGAGAAAATAATGAGGGTAGGCAGACTGTGGCGCGAGTCTGATCGACTCTTTGTAGGCTAGGATCGACTGTTCGGATTGGCCTGATTGGGCCAGGAACAATCCCCTGATGAGATGGGCGTTGGCCTGCTCCGGCTGTCTTGCGACGAATCCTTCGATCCATTCTTTGACCTGGGCAATATCTCCGGATTCTTCGAGGCACTTCGCGTGAGTATTCCAGGCTTCGGCAAACTCCCCGCGGAGCAGGTGGATGACGTTCAGAGCAAAATGGGGTCGAGGGTCCCGATCTGTGCCGGTGACCGGATGGTGGGCCCAGGCCAGTGCCGCCTGCTGGGCCTGATTCCATTGGCCCTCTAACAGCCTCGCTTCACAATGGGCTTGGTAGTCGGTCATCGAGGTTTGTCTGACTATCTGGTGAGGGTGTCTTCGATGTCCGGCGAGGTGGCTTGAATACGGTCTCCGAGTGAAGGGTAGCGCGCTGCAAGTTTTTGTTTCATCAACCAAGCAATGGTCCTGTACGACCAATGGCCTTTCACGCCAGAGCGAAGCCTGGCGATATATTCGGCCTCGGCATAATCCATCTTAAAGAGGCAGCGCACCTTGAATCCGAACGGCGTGGCGTAGAGCGATCCCTCCGCGCTTGCTTTCTTCAGCTGCTCGATGTCCAGCCGGACCGCGTCCATTGCCTGCCGGTACTCCTGGTCCAATCCCGCTTGCACGAGCGGCGGCGGGACCTCGTACCCGTGCACCGTTGTAAAGTTTTGCTGAATCTGCTGACAGCGCCGATGCCGATGCATGTCGCGCCAGCCTCCGATGTCCATCAACACGTCGAACGTGAAGGCGTAGCCGCTGCGGAATTCTTTGATCAATTCGTCGTACGGCCCTCGTGCGCTCATCGCTACATCGATCGCCTCCTGTTTCTGTTTCTCCTTCCAGGTGCGGACGACCGCGAGGAGGCTCCGATAAGGCGCATGGGAGACACGGTACAGCAATGTGGCCACGATTTCGTCTAACGGATCGTGGGGCTCGATGAGGTCCACCGGCTCTGGCTCACCCCAAGACGCCGGTTGATCCAAGCCGGTTCCCCGGAGCGCGTCCTTCGCATATCTGGCGAGGTCCTGGTAGACCAAGGCTTGATAGTCGTTCGACTTGGCATGGCGTGCGAGGGTCGGCGCAAGGGGTTCGTGTGCGCCTGGCCGGCCGCATAATTCGCCCCAGAGATTCACGGGTGACCGTTGGCAGGCATCCTTGAGTTCGTCCCCGATCGATCGTAATTCCGGGAGTTGCGACGACAACAGTCTGGTGATTTGCTTCTCCAACGTCCTGATGCTGACAACTTGCCCGACGTTCGTTCTGGCCGCGAGAGGCAGGAGATATCGCGTGACATCGAATGCGCGAGCGGCTATCGTTCGTTGGTAATCGGCCGGTTTCATCGACTCGGGGCGCGGCTCACGTTCAGAAATAAATTGGGTCAACGGTTGGTGTAAAAGCCGATAGATCTCGGCGAGGCTGCGGAGAATGCCATGGTAGGTACCTTCCGTTTCAGTCCCTCGAATAGAATCCGGCACAAACCACCCACCGGAGGCAAAGTTCTGATACCGGCTCGATTTTGCCTGGCCATCCCATAGAGGCTCGTCTTCGAGTCGAAGTGCCGCGAGTTCGGAGATGTCCTCGAAGCAGATGATGACATGGCCAAGATCGGCGATCGACGCATGACCGTAGTCGAAGTAGAACTGATCCCAGAACTTTTCAGAAGAATGTCCATGCACCCAGCGGAGGCTATCCTCGATCGAGTCGGGCGAGCGGCTGTAGCGGGCCAGGGCGTAGGCTGATTTCTCAGGCGGCATCGGTGCAAGCGCGATGACACGGCGAGTCGGTTGATCTGTGCTCATTAGACATCCCCAAATAGCAGCTAGGCCGCGAACTATACGCCCGCCCGCCGGCTGGCGCAAGAAGGCAACAGGGTTTCTCGTCGCGCGTCGTTCGTGACGCGAAAGAACCTTGACCTTGCGGGCTCGCAAACGACTCCTAACGGTTGACGTACAACTGCTTTCAACCTGCGTTGACTTGGCTGTACCCTGTCGCTATAGTCCCGAATCTTTCTAGAAGTCCGCGGAGAAACTGTTGTGGCATGATGAAAATTCAATTGACCCCATTTCTAATGACAATAAGAAAATGTTACGCAGGGTGCTCAAAAAGGCCGTCCAGTAAGGCCGCAGCGAGGGAAGAGGCGAAGCGTACGCTTCGGTACGTTGCGCCTCTGAGCGATTCTAGAACTATGCTAGCGGACTGTTTCAGCCTCCTGCTAGACGATCGCTGAATATGGACACAATCAAGGGCGTCAAAGGCGTCAAAGATATTCTTCCTGAGGAGACCCCTCGGTGGCGTTTCATTGAGGATGCGGCGAGGCGCTGGGCGCTCTGTTACGGGTATCAGGAGATCCGTATCCCTATCTTCGAACTCACCGCGCTTTTTGCCAGGAGTATCGGCTCGGCGACAGATATCGTCGAGAAGGAGATGTACACTTTTCCCGACCGGGACGGAACCTCGCTCACCTTGCGCCCGGAAGGCACAGCGGGCACGGTTCGCGCCTTTATTGAGCACAATCGGGCGGCCGATCCGCTCCCGCAGAAGTATTTTTACATCGGTCCGATGTTCCGCCACGAGCGGCCGCAGGCGGGGCGGCTCCGGCAGTTTCATCAATTCGGTGTCGAATCCTTTGGTACATCGGACCCTCGTGCCGATGTCGAGGTTATGGCGCTGCTGTGGCGCCTGCTGTCGGACCTGGCCCTGCCGGACCTGACGTTGGAGATCAATAGCCTGGGAAGTTCCGACGACCGCGCTGCTTATAAGCCTATACTCCTGGCATTCCTCAAGCAGCAGGAATCCCAACTCTGCGCAAACTGTCGACGCCGGATGGACACAAATCCCTTGAGGGCGCTGGATTGCAAGGTGCCGGACTGTCGGGCTGTAACCGAATCGGCGCCAAGGCTGACCGACCACCTCTCTCCTGAAGCTCATACACATTTTGATCAGGTGCTTGCAGGTCTCGTGGCCATCGAAATTCCCTATAGGCTCAACCCTCGTTTAGTACGGGGGCTCGACTACTATTGTTTGACGAGTTTTGAAATTACCTCAACCCATTTGGGAGCTCAGAATGCAGTAGGTGCCGGTGGACGTTACGACGGTTTAGTGGAAACGCTCGGCGGTCCCTCTGTTCCGGCCGTAGGATTCGCGCTCGGGCTTGAGCGTGTGTCATTAATGCTTCCTGAGGCATCGTCATCTCTGTTCAATGAATGCCTGTATTATGTCGCAGCCTTTGGAGAGAAAGGAGCTGCGCTTGGGCTCATGCTGCTCGACGAACTCCGTAAAGTTGGACTTTCAGCCCAATGCGATTATCGCGCCGGCACACTCAAAGCTCACCTTCGCCAGGCCGATCGATCAAAGTGTCGTTTTGCCATTCTCTTAGGTGATGATGAGGCAGCTCGTGGTTCCGTTATTCTCCGCAACCTCGAGTCGAAGGCTCAAGAGGAACTCCCTCTGGCTGGTCTCTCCCCTCTCCTTAAAGCCCGTACATTCTCCTTATAAGAAATTCAATTTTCATTCAATTTTCATGTTGACTTTGTGTTGAAAACCTCGTAGTCTCGCGCATAGTATATTTTCATAAGAGATTGATTGTATTGATAACTTTTGTTTATTTTTATGGCGTCTCGCAAGTTGGGCCTCTTGTTATCCACACCTCCTTCTCACCCCAGTGTTGAAACTGTTATCCAACTGGCTCAGGCTGCTTTACATAGAGGAGTCGATGTTTATCTCTACCTCATCGATGAAGGGGTAAAAACAGCTGTGGACCAACGCTATCTTGGTTTAATCGATGCTGGGGTAAAGATGTCTGTCTGTGCTTATGGCTGTCAACAACATGGTGTTTCAACGGTCACTATCGATTCGAGGGTTTCATTGTCCGGTCTGGTGGTACTGTCGGGAATTATTGATGGCTGCGATCGCTTTCTAGCTTTTACATAAAAAGCTGTTGTCACTGCGGTTGGCTGTCTATGTCGAAACGCATCGCGGTGGTGATTTCAGAAGATCCTCGTATGACAGCCCGCCCGGTTGAAGCACTTCGTATTGCGTTGGGGCTTTGTGCCGGAGACCATGAGACGACCATCGTGCTCCTAGGGCGCGCTTCCACTCTCTTAATCGAAGACTCAGAAGAGATTATAGATGTCGATGTTCTTGAAAAATATCTTCCTTCCTTTGCACACTTAGCAGTTCCCTTTATTGTCGAAGTAGGGACAACAGTGGGCATATTGTCTGATAATTTTTCCGTGACAACTCGAACTGTAGATGAAATTAGACAGTTTATTCAATCAGCTGACAGAAGTCTTATTTTTTGAGCGATATTTCATTGGCTTATGAGTACAACCCTCTACATTCTTCGACAACAGCCTGATCATATATCTCCAGCACTCTTTCTGAACGAGTGATACAGATATCGATGTCATCCTTCTTGAGCATGCAGCATCGATAGCTCCTTCTTTTGTAGAGGGAACTGTGGTTATCAGTGAAGGAATAGCAGCCAGTAGTTCCTATCAGGCTTTGACATATGGTGACCTTGTGGAAAAAATCTTTTCATCGGAGCACGTTATCGTTCTTTAGATGTATTAGTGGCTCTTCTCCGAAGATAGTGTGTATGAGAAGAAGATAGTCGTAGGAGTAGGAGTAGGAGTAGGAGTAGTGGATAGTGTGGAAAGAAAGATAAGACAATGAATGTATGAAGGATATGAAGCAGATGTTTGTGGAGTGAATTGGGTATTGACTCTGAGTAACCTCTGCATGCAAAGTCAATAATATGTGGTTATTTAGTGTAAAGGCTAATGCTCTGATCTTTTTAGGGTCTGATAATGATCGAGAATGATAAAGATAAGGCTGCGCTGAAGAACCAGGTTATCAACAGATGTGAATAAGTCTGTGTATGCAGAATAATACAGGGATTATGACTATTGAAAACGAATGGCAGGATGCCTTGGAGTATATCCAAGGAAAAGTGCCGAAACAGGTGTATGACACATGGTTTACACCGATTCACTTCGAACGGATTGAAGACTCCACAGCTCAGCTGGGTGTCCCAAATAAGTTCTTCGGTGATTGGTTAAGCCAACATTACGGACCCCTCTTGGCTGAAGCTGTCTCTGCTGCCCGGGGTGGTATAGAGACTACGATTACATTTGTCATCTTTCATAAACAGTCGACAAGACAGCCCGAGAGTGGTGGGAGCGCCTCCGTAACCAGCCGCCAGAACACCGGGCCACGGTCGAAACGGGGAATCCAGCTCAACCCAAAGTATACATTCAAGAGTTTTGTCGTGGGCGCAGGAAACCAATTTGCCCACGCCGCCTGTATGGCGGTCGCCGAACAGCCGGCAAAAGCCTATAACCCACTTTTTATCTATGGGGATACTGGACTGGGGAAGACACACCTCTTGAATGCGATTGGAAATTATGTGGCGGAACGGACCGATCTCCGGATTGCCTATTTGACGACCGAGCAGTTTACGAACGAGGTCATCAACTCCATTCGATACGATAAAATGATGGATCTGAGAAAGCGGTATCGTCATATCGACATGTTGATGATCGACGACATTCAGTTTTTGGCGGGTAAGGAACGCACGCAGGAGGAATTCTTCCATACATTCAATGCCCTCTACGAAGCCCATAAGCAGCTCGTTCTCTCGAGCGATCGCTTTCCGAAAGATATGCCCGATATCGAGGAACGATTGAGATCACGGTTTGAATGGGGACTGATCGCGGATCTCCAACCACCGGATGTTGAAACACGGATTGCCATCTTGCGGAAAAAGTCCGAGGACGAGGGTGTCATATTGCCGGAAGATGTCATCCAGTTTCTTGCCACAACGATGAAGAGCAATATCCGTGAACTCGAGGGATCGTTGGTGCGTCTCGGCGCCTATGCCTCGCTCACCGGCCAAACGATCACACTAGAAATGGCGAAGAGTGTGCTTCGGGATCTGATCGGCACCAAGAAAAAAATTGTGTCGATGGATGATATTCAGGAAACGGTGGGTGCGCGTTTCCATGTGAAGATCGCCGACCTTAAATCCCGTCGCCGGAGCAAGATGTTGGTACACCCGCGGCAAATCGCCATGTATCTCTGTCGGGAGCTCACAGACTCCTCCTACCCCGAGATCGGACGGCAGTTCGGAGGCAAAGACCACACGACGATTATCCACGCCTGTAAACAGATCATCAAAGCGAAAGACAACGACAGTGTGTTGAGTGCCACATTGGACAGCTTGAAGGAGCAGATCCTGCGAGCGTGAGGGCTGCGCCAAGGGGAAGAGATCATGAAATTCCGTATGGGACGAGTGGAGCTCTTGACGGGTCTTCAGCGGGTCCAAGGTGTCGTCGAGAAGCGCAACACGATGCCGATCCTCTCGAATATCTTGATAGAGGCGAAGCAGGAGGGGGTGGAAATCGTCGCCACCGACCTCGAAATCGGCATGCGTGGACTCTACAAGGCGAGCGTGGATAAACCCGGAGGGATCACGGTCTCGGCCCGGAAGCTGTACGAGATCATCAAGGAACTGGCAGTCGGTGAGATCGAAATCACCTCGGGCGACAACAATTGGACGACGATTCATGCCGGCAAGAGCCAATTTAAGATCGTCGGTCTCCCCAGCACCGACTATCCCGCGCTGCCTACGATCGAACGGGAAGGGCTCATTCCTCTCGCCGGAGCCGGCTTCCTGGAGCTGATTCGGAAGACCCTCTTCGCTGCCGGAGACAATGACGCGCGCTATATCCTCAACGGTTTGCTGGTGACTCTCATCACGTCGGAGAAGAAAACGATTTTGCGTCTAGTCGGTACCGATGGACATCGGTTGGCGGTTGCCGAGCAGGAGGTCGGACATGCCGGCGTCAAAGGCACTCCGCAAGAGATCAAAGCCATCATTCCGAAAAAAGCGGCACATGAGATGCAGCGTCTTCTGGAAGAAGGCGGCGAGGGAGAACCCTTGATAGGGTTCACCAAAAATCTCATGATTTTCCGGAAGAGCGGGCTGCTGCTGACCTCGCGGCTCATGGAAGGGAACTACCCGAATTATCAGCAAGTGATTCCGAAAGAGGGCGGCAGAAAAATCGGGGTCAATCGCGCCGACCTTGAGAGCGCGCTTCGGCGAGTCTCCGTGCTGTCCCGTGATAAGGCGAGTGCGGTGAAGGTGTCGTTTGTCTCCGGACAGATGACGCTGTTCTCCAGCAATCCTGATTTTGGAGAGGCGACCGAAGAGCTTGCGGCAGGGTACGAAGGAGAGGCATTGAACACGGGGTTCAACGCCCGCTATCTGTTGGATGTCCTCGGGGTGATGGACGGAGAAACGATCTCTCTGCAAATGGAAAATCCGCTGAGCCCATGTTTGATCCAAGAGCCGGACAGCCCCGGGTTCAAGTGCGTGGTCATGCCGATTAAAGTTTGAGACACGGGGCGAGGGGCACGAGGCTAAAGGAGAAACCGTTTCCCAACCTCTTGCCTGCAGAAAAATTAGGAGACTGATGGCCAGTAACGACACCGAGACCACATCCAAATCCGAGAGTTACGGTGCGGATCAAATCAAAGTATTGGAAGGCCTGGACGCCGTGCGGAAGCGTCCGGCGATGTATATCGGCAGCACCGGTGTAGACGGCCTCCATCACCTTGTCTATGAAGTCGTCGACAACAGTGTCGATGAACATATGGCAGGATTCGGCGAGACGATCGAGGTGACGATCCACATCGACAACAGCGTTACGGTCGTGGATAACGGCCGTGGTATTCCTACCGGGATGCATTCCACCCAAAAAAAGTCTGCTGCCGAGGTGGCGCTGACGGTCTTGCACGCGGGCGGTAAATTCGAGCAGGGTGCCTATACGGTGTCCGGCGGGCTCCACGGCGTCGGGATCTCGGTGGTCAATGCCCTCTCTGAATGGCTCGAGCTGGAGATTTGGCAGGACGGCCAGGTGTTCGAACAGCGCTACGAGCGCGGTAAGGCAACCGCCCCGCTCAAGATGACGGGTAAAACCAAGCGCCGTGGCACGACGGTCACGTTCAAGTCAGATGGGCAGATCTTCGAGACACTCGACTTCAGCTTCGACGTGCTGGCGCAACGGCTTCGCGAGCTCGCCTTTTTGAACAGGGGCCTCGAGATCACCCTCAAGGACGAGCGGAAAGAACCGGTCAAAGAACAAGTATTCAAGTACAAGGGCGGAATCGTCTCGTTTGTCGAGCATCTGAACGAAGCCAAGATGCCCCTGCACAAGCCCATTTATGTGCAGGTTGAGAAACCGGAGATGCTGCTGGAGGTCGCGCTTCAATACAACGACGGCTACGCCGAAAACCTGTTTTCCTTTGCGAACAACATCAATACGAAGGAAGGCGGCACGCACTTGGTGGGCTTCAAGGCCGCGCTGACACGCACGATTAACACCTACGCGAACGCCAACGACCTACTCAAGAAAGACACCGAGTCGCTCACCGGTGACGATGTCCGTGAAGGGCTTACCGCGGTTGTCAGCGTCAAGGTCCGGAACCCTCAGTTCGAAGGACAGACGAAGGCCAAGCTTGGTAATAGCGAGGTGAAGGGCATCGTCGAGGCCGCGGTGAACGAGGCGCTTGGAACCTATTTCGAAGAGAACCCGCCGGTGGCCCGAAAGGTCATCGGGAAAGCAATTGACGCGGCTCGTGCCCGTGAAGCGGCGCGAAAAGCGAAAGAGCTCATCCGGCGCAAGAGTGCGCTTGATGGGGGCTCACTTCCTGGCAAGTTGGCCGACTGTGCGGAGAAAGACCCGGCCTTGAGCGAGCTGTACATCGTCGAGGGTGATTCGGCCGGCGGTTCCGCCAAGCAGGGACGCGACCGCAAGTTTCAGGCAATCTTGCCGCTCAAGGGCAAGATTCTCAATGTTGAAAAAGCCCGTTTCGACAAAATGCTCTCTAGCGACGAGATCCGGACGTTAATTATGGCGCTCGGCACCGGCATCGGGCGCAAGCGCGAAGAAAGCGAAAAGGCCGACAAAGACTCGTTCGACATCAGCAAAGCCCGGTACCACAAGATCATCCTCATGACGGACGCCGATGTGGACGGCAGCCACATCAGGACCCTCCTCCTTACCTTCTTCTTCAGGCAGATGCCGGAACTGCTCGAGCGGGGGTATATCTATATTGCGCAGCCGCCACTCTTCAAAGTGAAGAAGGGAAAGACAGAACGGTATCTCAAAGATGAAATGGCATTGAACGAGTACCTGGCCGATATCGCCGTCGAGGAAGTCGAAGTGTACGTGGAAGGGGTTCAGGGATATGTCACGGGACGGCGACTCCTGCCAATCCTCAAGAAGCTGATCGCCTTCGAGACGCTGCTCGGTCGGCTCAACAAGAAATCCCACGAGGCCAGTATGGTGCGGGCGTTTGTGGATGAGCCGGGTCTCGATCGGGATCTGCTAAAGGATCGTGAGACCATCACGAAGGTTGTGGCCAACGTGAAGAAAACTCTTGCAGTGGTCTATCCGAAGCTCATACCGACCTTGGATATCGTAGAAGACGAAGAGCATCGGTCGAATAAAGTCACATGCCGTCTGCATGCCAACGGGGTCACCTATAGCTTTGACGTGACGCACGAGCTGGTCGGCTCTGCCGAGTTCCGCGAGCTGCAGAAGCTCTCACCGTCGGCGATCGGCTTGGGCCGGGCGCCGTACAAGATCAAAACCGACGGTCAGGAACAGCTCCAGCCCGCGACGTCGGAGTTGGTCAAGGCGATCCTCGAAAAGGGTAAGCACGGGCTCAGCATCCAACGCTACAAAGGTCTTGGCGAAATGAACCCGAATCAGCTCTGGGAAACGACGATGAATCCGGAGGTCCGGACGCTGTTGAAAGTCAAACTGGAAGACGTGCCAGGCGTCGATGAGATCTTCACGATTCTGATGGGCGACGAGGTCGAGCCCCGACGAAACTTCATTCAAGCCCACGCGCTCGAGGTCAGAAATCTAGACGTGTAGCGGAGAAGCTGTCAGCTATCAGCTAGAAAAATGGAACGGAAATAGGCTTGTAGGATGCTCAAAATGGTCATCCAGCAAGGCCACAGGCGAGCGAAAATCTGAGGCGTACCCTCTTGGAGTACGTTGAAGGTTTTCACGAGCCGAGAGCGAAGCTGGGAATCATTTTCAGCATCCGTGGAGAACTTAATGCCACCTGATGAAAGATTAGGACAAATCGCCATCGAAGACGAGATGCGCTCGTCGTACCTGAGTTACGCGATGAGCGTCATCGTGGGCCGGGCGCTCCCCGACGTGCGTGACGGCCTCAAGCCCGTCCATCGCCGTATTCTCCACGGCATGAACGAAATGGGCTTGGCATCGAACCGGGCCTACCGTAAGTCCGCCAAAATTGTCGGCGAGATCATGGGAAACTACCATCCCCACGGGGACAGTGCGATCTACGACACGCTCGTTCGGATGGCACAACCCTTCAATATGCGGTATATGCTCGTGGACGGTCAGGGCAATTATGGATCGGTCGACGGCGATCCGCCGGCGGCTATGCGCTATACTGAAGCCCGTCTGACCAAGGTCGCCGAGGACATGCTCGCCGATATCGACAAGGAGACGGTCGATTTCGGGCCGAACTACGACGAGTCGCTGGTCGAACCGCTGGTGCTCCCCTCGAAAATCCCGAATCTCCTCGTCAATGGCGCAGGCGGCATTGCCGTGGGTTATGCCACCAACATTCCGACCCACAATCTCGGGGAAGTGATCGAAGGGCTCCTCCTATTCTTGGAGAATCCGGACATCACGATCACTCAATTGATGAAAAAGATTCCAGGCCCAGACTTCCCGACGGCCGGATTCATCTATGGAACAGTCGGCATCAAGGACGCCTACGAGAGCGGGCGGGGCCTCCTCACCTTGCGCGCGAAAGTGAAGGTCGAGTCCGATGAACGCACGGATCGCGAGCGGTTGATTGTCACGGAGCTGCCCTATCAGGTCAATAAGTCCAAGCTGATCGAAAAGATCGCCGAGTTGATCCGGGACGAACGGATCAAAGGGATTTCCGATCTGCGTGACGAGTCTGACCGGGAGGGCATTCGCGTCGTCATCGAGCTCAAGCGGGGCGAAATTCCCCTCATCACCCTGAACAATCTGTACAAGCTCACGCAACTCCAGACGACCTTCGGGGTCATCATGCTCGCGCTGGTGAACAACCGTCCGGAAGTGTTGAGTCTCAAACAGATCCTGCGCCATTTCGTCGAGCACCGGCGTGAGGTCATCGTCCGTCGAACCGCCTTCGAGCTGCGCAAGGCGGAAGAGCGGGCCCATATCCTCGAGGGCCTCAAGATCGCGCTCGATCACCTGGATGCGGTGATTACCTTAATCCGGCGGGCGCAATCTCCCGATGAAGCCCGTGTCGGCCTGATGCGAGAATTTGCGTTGAGCGAAATCCAGGCGAATGCGATTTTGGAGATGCGGCTCCAGCGGCTCACGCAATTGGAGCGCAACAAACTCATCGAGGAATATACAGAGGTCTTGAAGCAGATCGAGCGTCTCAAGTCGATCCTGGGCAGCGAAGCGCTGGTTCGTGCGATCGTCAAGGACGAGCTGATCGAGATGCGCGAGGCCTACAAGGATGACCGCCGCACCCAGATCGTGAAAGAAGAAGCGGAGATTACCCTGGAAGACATGATCGCGAACGAAGAAGTGGTCGTCACGATCTCGCACGCCGGCTACATCAAGCGCAATCCGGTCACCCTGTACCGGGCGCAGCGGCGAGGCGGCAAGGGCAAGATCGGGATGGGGGTCAAGGAAGAGGATTTTGTCGTAACCCTGTTCACCGCGTCCACGCACGAGTCACTGCTGTTCTTCACGGACGCCGGGAAGGTCTATTGGCTGAAAGTTCATGAGATTCCGGACGCAGGGCGGGCTGCCAAGGGCAAAGCGCTCGTGAATCTGCTGGCGTTGTCCGGCGAGGAGAAAGTCACTGCGACTGTGCCGGTCAAAGAGTTCCGCGAAGACCGGTTCGTCGTGATGGCGACCGCGCAGGGCATCATCAAGAAGACCGAGCTCTCGGCCTACGGCAATCCCCGCCAGGGCGGCATCATCGCGCTGTCATTGGATAAAGGGGATCGCCTCATCGGCGTGCAGCTCACCGACGGCCAGCGGGAGATTTTATTGGGCACGAAGAAGGGGATCACGATTCTTTTCAAGGAGGACGGCGTCCGCCCGATGGGCCGCACGGCGCATGGGGTGCGCGGCATTACACTGGAGGAAGGCAACGAAGTCATCGGCATGGAAACCATCACCCCCGACTCCACCACCCAAATACTCACGGTCACGGAGGGCGGCTACGGGAAGCGCACGCCGGTGAACGAGTATCGCGTCCAGGGACGCGGTGGGAAGGGCATCATCAGTGTGAAGACGAATGAGCGGAACGGGCTCGCCGTCGGGTTTCTTCAAGTCCGAGACGGCGATGAGATCATGTTGATGGCCGCTCAAGGCAAGGTGCTTCGGTGCAAGGTGGATGAGTTCCGTGAGATCGGCCGGAACACCCAGGGGGTTCGGATCCTCGATCTCGAGGGAGCAGGTGATCGAGTCGTGGCCGTCGCGCGATTGGCGGAAAGCGCTGAGGTGCTCCCCGAGGAAGGCAGCGAGTAACGGATACGCGCGATATCTGCGCCTTGTTCGTTGATCCTAGCCCGCATGATTCATGAGCGCATCTGCTGTAGTCGCCGATGCGACGGGCCTTCGTCCAGCTCGCCCCTCGAACCCTCATTGCGCTACACGAGCACGTAGCGGGTCCTCAAGGCTTCGTGCGCCGGCCTCGCAAGGCAGCTCAGCAATTTTTCAGCGAACCGTCATGGATCACGTGAATCATGTGGGCTAGGCCTTCCATGCAAGAGCAGGATCCTTCTCCAACGTCCCTTCCCAAATCCAAGCCTAAGAAGCGCCTAGATACGGTCGTCAAATTGGCTCTCGGTGTGCTTGTCATGTCCTTTACGATGATCTGGGGCGGGATGTATCTCAGCCGTCCCGACCGAACCATCCCTCCTTATAGTGTCGGTTCTCAAGTCGGCCACATCGTCGCGACGCACGTGCCCCACGACACGACCGATCAAGGGGTCGAAACCTTGGTGAAGCGATTTCGCAAGGTCGGTCGCCAGACCCACCATTTTGCCAAGATGAAGATTCAACCCACGACGCCGGGCGATCCGAGCGGTTGGTACAGGAAAATAGTGGTGTATGTGTTTGCTGACGACGGGTGGGCTGAGCCCGAGATGCTCAATAAATACTTGGCCGGAGACGCGTCGGCGGTCAAAAACTATGAGAAGGAGATGCGGGGTTACTATCGGCTGCAGGACCAGGAAGAGGAAGGAGGTCTCGGCCCGATCCCCAAGGCCGGTGGTGAGGTCTCCGATGCCACACGAATTCTCTTCAAGGGACTTGTCACGGACCCTGTCCCGGCGGAGTTGGAGTCCGAAGATTTCTCGATATCACCGATGTAAACAGCAGACGGAGATCGGGATCTTGTATCGCTGAGACATGGGACGATACCTCAGCTAGTGCGACCTCGGAGACAATGACGTCGCCGTCGAGGGGAGGCGTCGTCGGAGAAGCAGCTGTCCGTAAGGGGATCTCGCCTACACGCAACACAATCTCGGTAATGAGCTCCCCGCCTGCTGCTCCGTTGAGTTTCTGAATCAGTGTCGGCTTGAGGAATGTGAGTTGGTGCAGCCAAACACTGTTGTGGACCAGGAGATAGAGTTTCTTGTAGCGAATCTGGTCGGGCCAGGTATTCGATGCTATCGGCTCTCCGACGATGGAGACCCAGTCCCGACGCAAGCGGCTTTCGAGTAAATGGGATTCGAGACCCAGACGACGAGCCAACCCGTCGAGGATACTGGAGAGAGAATCGATGGAGCTGATTCCGCGCATGGCGGCATCATAGCAAAAACTGCTGTGGCAATCAGCAGCTGGCTCTCGATCACGTTCGGAGGGTCTCTCCCTAGTAAGAACTGAAAGCCCGCCAGCATTATTGGAAGGCTCGGGCTACGGTTGAGGCTCAGACGAAGAATGTTAGGTTTTCGCTTAACCGCGACCTCAGCCAATCTCAGAATCTGTGGCCTTGCTCGGGGCAAGGTGTGTCTATGCGCGAAGAGGCTGTCATGGGAGCCTCAGGTGGCTGTTGAAAAGGACGATCTACCTCGGGAAGTGAAAGCGTGACGCCTGATGGGGAACGAGAAGGACCGTTTCGAAAAAGCGGTGGCCACGAATCGCAAGGCCTACCACGACTATTTCATTGAAGAGACGTTCGAGGCGGGCATCATGCTCCAGGGTACGGAGGTCAAGTCCCTGCGAGAAGGGAGGGTGAATCTACAAGATAGTTACGCCAGCGTGAAGGGTGGCGAGGTCTTCCTCCACCACTGCCACATCAGTCCCTACAGCCACGGCAACATCATGAATCACGAGCCTCTCCGTACTCGGAAACTGCTCCTTCACCGCAAGGAGATCAACAAGCTCCTCGGCAAGACACAACGGCAAGGGCTCACGCTCATCCCGCTCCGCATCTATTTCTCCAAGCGGGGCCTTGCCAAAGTCGAACTCGGGTTGGCCAAAGGCAAGAAGCAGCATGACCGCCGGGAATCCATCAAGACCCGCGAAGCCAGCCGTGAAGTGGACCGGGCGATGAAAGAAAGAAAGTGAGCAGCGAGGCGGCCCTGGATTGCCCAATTGCGCCCGTGGAGCGAGGCCCTTCCGAGGGTGCGCGCTCCGGGAGCACAAGATAATCCAGGGCCGCCTCGCCGCAAGAGTGGTGGAGTGGAATCTGTCGCGTGCAAGATCGAAATGTGCTCGCCTCGATGTGCACAGGAAAGGAAAGTGTGGCTTCATATCTGTGAAGCAGGGCGACTGGTACGGTCACGTTCCTGCGAGTGTCTGGTAAAGGCGTTAAGGAGCAATTCTGGCGGTTTGTCGGGCGCTGAGCAGAGACGGTGGTCCCCGTCCCAAGGTGTCACGGGGGCGCTTCTCATGGTACTCTGTACCTACTGCACCCTGATTGCTCGCGTCTGATCAAGCGATTCTATGACCTACGCCTCGCACACTTCATGTCCCACCGTCCAATGGAAACGTTCAATGAAGGCATTCTTATTGAGCTTGTCTATCTGAATAGGCCGGAGCGCGCTCCCACGAATCGCACAATAGGTCGCAACACGATCGGCGAGGGATTCTAGGTTATGATGCGAGCCGCATGGCCTGGCGGCTCGCCGTGCAAGGCCGTCACATGCTCCAGCACCCGAATCACTCGCTCGGTGTGCAAAGAGGTATCGACCGGATAAAAGGACCTGTTCCACTCATAGACTTCTATTATCCTGCTGGACCGGCGCATTTATGAAATGTTCTTCACTCTGTTTGGTGGGGTGGGTAACATGCGGCCTGATGGCATGCGCAAGTGGGAGGGTGACACTTGGTCAACTTGATCCCATTCAGGCTCAAGGGCCGAGAAGGCCTTGGCTTTCTTGCGTCTGTGAATCTGAGTCTCGATGCGGTGAGGATCTTGGCGTCGAGCGCCGTGGGACGGAGGCTGATCAGAAGCCATGATGTTCCTCCTCCGTGAGAAATTATTCTTCATGTCACCATAGCATCGGGTGAGTTGGTGGGTCAATGATGACAAGGCCTCAATAATCTTGACAATACAGGGCTATTTGCTATGGTTGATAAAAGAAAGACATGCCTTACATGAAGGACAACTATCATGGCTAACTATTCAATGAAATCGGTCGTCTCTCTCATGGTCTGGAGCTTGGCTACACCGCTCCTTCCTCTAGCCTGGGCAACCGACGACGTCAATTCGATCCGATTTGGAGAACAGGCTCTGGCCTATTCGTCCGGCTCCATCCAGCGATCGACTCCACAAGATGGGTTCGTGAATGTGATTACCGGTGACAATCAGACCACCGGAGATCATATGATATTAGGAAGTCGGGATGTCCTGTACCTCCGACTGAAGAACCCTGGCGATGTCGCGCCAGGAGATTTTTTCACGATCTACAGACGAGTACACAAAGTATTCCACCCCATCACTGGTCAATACTTGGGTTACCTGGTCAATCGACTCGCTGTAGTTCAGGTGAGCCAAATCGACAAGGACCTGACCACTGTTCAGATCATGCGAGCCTACGCACCTGTATCGCCTGGTGATCCGGTAATGAAGTTCGTGCCTCCGACTGACGAGGGAGCAACGGTTGACCGACCTTCCTC
Organism: uncultured Nitrospiraceae bacterium; assembly: GCA_963821465.1. Classification (GTDB taxonomy): domain Bacteria; phylum Nitrospirota; class Nitrospiria; order Nitrospirales; family Nitrospiraceae; genus Palsa-1315. The sequence continues at coordinate 119,104 of CAWGDV010000029.1, forward strand.
CGTCGATGTGGAGGGACGGGTTGTGGAATTCCAGTCCAACATGGGCAGCATGACCATGGTGGCGCAAAGGAATATCGTCTATCTGGACCGGGGACGGGAAGACGGGATCAGGTCTGGGGATCGAATGGAGGTGGTTCGAGTCCGGAGGAAACCTTCCTCAACGGATTGTGGGTAAATTGAAAGTCCTGTCCCTGGAAGACCGAACTGCCACGGCACTGATCACAAAATCTATTTCCCGCATTCTCAAGGGCGATCGCGTAATGGTGAAGGTTCATGCTCCTGAGGACATGACGATTTCTCAAACCCCCCTGCAGTCACTGGGCGCCTCCTCCGCTCAGAATGTCTCCTCTGCTGAGGTGCCTTCTCCAAGCAAGTTCCAGGTCAAGAATGTCGCCGAAACGCGTATCAGCCTCAGTGATTTGATGAAACAGCTTCGGTTTGAATCGGGCGAAGCCACGATCACGTCCGAGGGCTATCACGTGCTCGATGAATTGATTGCGCATCTCAGGACCGCTGCCGGCGATCGGTTGGTTCGAGTCGAGGGCCATGCGGATAACATGGAAATAGGTCCTTCGCTTAAATCGATCTACCAAACGAACTGGGACTTGTCGAAAGCTCGAGCTGGTGGGGTCCTCCGTTATTTGATTGAGAAAGGCGGAATCGATTCGGCGAAGCTTTCGTCGGTTGGCTATGGCGATACGAAGCCGATAGCAGGCAATTCGACCGAAGTGGGTCGACAGAAGAACCGTCGTGTAGAAATCGTGCTCTATGCGCCCGAGTCAGCCGAAGAACAGTCCGAGCAGGCGGCGAAGCCAACTGAGGCTAACGCCAGCGAATACACCTTGTCCCGTCTCAGTTCAGTGGAAAGCGGAGCTCCGACCTCCGCGGTAGACCAGACGGTTCCCGCGGCTCCAACTGGTTCGTCTAAGGTGGAGCCCGCCTCTGTCCCCGCGGATCCTGCTTCGGTGACGACTCCGGCATCAGTTGGCCAAGGCAACTCAGGTCAGGTCCCGGCTGCTCCTGTTGCCCCTCCACAGTAAATTCATCGAGTATCGTGCAGAGGGTTGACGTTGTATCGTCAACCCTCCCTGGCTCTTCTTCAGAACCTTTCCGTTGATTCTCACTCGTTGTTCCCTCTTTTCCTGTGCTGCTACAATGCCGCATGATTTCGACGCAGGCAGCCCCTCCATGCACGGAGCCAGAGACCCTCTTCGCAGATGTCATTGTCCCACGGCATCTCGCAGGCCCGTTCACCTACACCGTGCCTTCGTCGCTCCGACCCACGCTACGTATTGGGCATCGAGTGCTCGTGCCCTTCGGACGGTCGATCCTCCAAGGAGCAGTGATCGCCCTCTCCCATGTTCTTCCTCAAGGTCTTGACCGAGCACGCCTCAAGGAGATTCGCTCGTTGCTCTCTGGGGGAGCTACAACAGACGTGTCCTCGACCCTATTCCAGCTCTCAAAGCAGGTGGCCGAAGAGTATGTCGCGCCATGGGGACAATGTCTCAGGTTGGTGCTGCCTCCAGCACCCAAACCACGAACACAGACTATCCACTACGAACTGACGGAGCAAGGGCTGGCCGCACTTACGGCTCGCGCACCTTGTTCGGCGAAGGCGCGGGCACTGCTCACACGTTTTGGGAAAAAACCGTCTGAACTCCGTCAGTCATCTCACAGTCCTGGTCATGCCGACTTGTTGCACGAACTCAAAGCTCGTGGATGGGTTGCGGAGGTCCAGGCCCTACCGCCTACATCGGTAGGGCCTCTTCCTCGACCAACTAGACAGGTGAACCAGGGCAACTTTGGCGTCACCGCACCGCTCATTCCTGCCCCCGCAATGTCTTGGGCAGAGCCACTGTTCAAGGCGATGAGAGGCCAAGGACCCACCAGGGTTCTGGTACAGGCTTCCTGGGCTGATCGCCTGAGACTGTTGCAACAGGCCATACGCCTCGTGCTCGAACGAGGACAGACGGTCCTCATCATCGTTGGCGAAGTAGAACGAGCCCAATGGGTTGCCGGCTTGATCCGTGATGACGAGGCAGGCATTTCCCCAATCTGTTTCCATGGCGGTCTTTCAGACCAGCTAAAAACCGAGGTGTGGGACCAGATTCATCGAAAGGTCGTTCGCGCGGTTGTGGGGACCCGGTCGGCCATCTTTCTCCCATTGACTGCGATAGGGGCGATTTGGGTCGAGGGAGAAGACGATGCAGCGCTCAAAGAACCACAAGAACCACGCTACCATGCGCGGGACGTGGCTTGGTTGAGGGCGCAGAATGAACAGGCGGTGCTGGTCCTGAGTTCTGCCCACCCCTCCCTTGAGAGCAGAATGGCAGTGGAACAACGAGGGATCGTGATCCATAAGCTCATGCTGCCTGAGGCGCGACCGAATGTGCAGGTCGTTGAATTACGCGATCATGGTCGCGGAACGGTGCTGAGCCAGCCACTTGTTCGGGCCATCGAGCAAGCGATCGGTCGCCGGGCCGGCGTCCTGTTGTTTCTCAATCGGAAGGGATATGCCGGCGCCCTTGTTTGTCGTGACTGCGGCCAGGTTCCCCGCTGTTCTGTCTGTCGTGTAGCGCTGATGTACTCTCGGCAGGCCGGCCGGCTGCTCTGTTCCTACTGCGGGGACGTTACACTCCTCCCCGAGACCTGCGTCTCCTGTTCAGGCCCTCGCATGCAGTTGATCGGGGAAGGTACAGAGCGGGTAGAAGAGGATGCGAAGCGATTATTTCCTCACGCTGCGGTGATTCGGCTTGATGGAGATACCATGCGGCAACCGGCGCAGGCCGAGGCCCTCTGGCGGCGAGTCGAGCAAGGGGAATGGGATATCATTGTCGGGACACAGCTGCTGCTACGCCGAGGGTCTCTCCCGACGATGGGCCTCGTTGGGATTGTACAGGCGGACGCAGGACTTAGCGTGCCGAATTTCCGATCCGCCGAACGCACCTATCATACGCTTCTCGATGCAGTCAGCCTCGCCGATCCGGCAGGGGCAGGGGGCCTGGTTATCGTGCAGACCTATCTGTCCTCGCATCATGCGATTCAGGCTGTGGCTCAGAACGACGAATCCGTCTTCTTATCGGAGGAGCTGTCCCATCGGACTGCATTGGGCTATCCGCCCATGGTGTATCTGATTGCCCTCCTTGTATCCGGGACCAACGAAAAAATGGTTCACGACGCTGCCACGGCCTGGGTGGCTCGGCTCACTGCCTGCTCTTCACCAGCCGTGGCTGGGCAGACGGCTGCGGCAAAGACCTCTTTGATAGTTCAATCGATTGATCGGCTCAACCGTCTCACTGTTCTGGGGCCAGTCCCCTCTCCGGTGCCGAGACTCCGTAGGCGGTATCGGTGGCAAATTCTGGTGAAATCGTCTGAACGGGAACTAGGCATCGCGGTGGTACGTACTACGGTCAAGGAAATGGAACGGGCGTACCAGCGCCGGGCCATTAAGTTCGATGTCGACGTTGATCCGATCGAGATGTGGTAAGTGTTACTTCTTCTTATGAGGACGTTCTGATCGTGACGCAGAAGGATGGCTCTCGGTTGTATCTGTTGATGAAGCGACGATGGGCTGGCCGGCTCGCTTGAAGAACCCATAGGAAAACGTGATCCAAAAGACCGCCGAGACGAGCCCCGTCAGAAGGGCTGAGAGCATCGTCCCCAATTGTTCGTCGGTCGGCTCTGTCGTGGTCGAACGGACCTGAATCATCGTGACGATGGGCCAGGCAAGACTCTCCAGACCGAGCAACAGGGTGGCCCAGGCCCAGACCAGTCCAATCGTACGCCCCTGCCAAATCAGAAATCCTGCGACGGCTCCTGCAACGAAAAAGACTCCCCAGGCCGGGAGCGAGTCCCACGCCAGCCAAGCTCCTGTTGCCACGACGAGGCTGCCAAGCAGGGCATTAAGTTGGGGGCTCCACCACGTGGTGACCATACTGGGCGTTGCTCTTCGTGGACAATGGACGGGCTAGTGTGAGTTCCAAGGGTGTGTTTGTCAATGGAAGTATCCGTCGCTAGCCTGCCCGCCAAAAGCTCATCGCAGCTGAGAATACGCGAATACAACAACAGCACTCAATGCACCACGGAGAGATTTCCCATCAAACTGACGATGCGGCGGAGTCCAAGATTGATCCCTGCCATAACCCCATCTTGCCTCATTGTCCGGTGACACCCCGCGCCCGACGCCGCGTCCTGAGTTGTTCGCTCCCGGGTCACCCTGCCTGGTGATCATTTTGTCTGCTGTCTCGCCCGACCGCTTGAAAGAGCTGCGCACGCTCCTCTCCGGTGAGCGGTTTCCATGCTCCGGGTACTAATCCGTCTAGCGTCACACGCATGATCCTGACACGATGCAGCGTAAGCACTCGATATCCCAAGGCTTGGCACATACGCCTGATCTGTCGATTGCGTCCTTCGGTGAGAATAATGCGGAACCGGGCTGGACCGAGTCGTTCAACTCGGCAAGGTTTAGTCGGGCGGTCCAGAATGACAACCCCTTGTGCCATGCGGTCGATGAACGTCTGATCGAACGGATGATCGACTGACACCTCGTATTCCCGTTCATGCCCGTGCTCAGTTCGTAGAATCTCGTTCACGATGTCCCCGTCGTTTGTGAGAAGGATGAGGCCGGACGAGTCCTTGTCGAGTCGGCCGACCGGAAAGATCCGCTCCGGATGGCCGATTTCCGCAATGATATTACGAGGCACATGCGACTCACTGGTCGTCGTCACACCCACCGGCTTGTAATACTTGATATAGAGTGGGGCTGCCCCCCAGGGAATCACCTGTCCATCTCTCGCGATGACGTCGTCAGGACCAACCTGATCTCCCAGGCAGGCCACCCGCTGGTTGATGGTCACGCGACCGGATTCGATTAGCCGATCGGCCTCCCGTCGAGAACAGATGCCGTGATGTGTGAAAAACTTATTGATACGAAGCTGGTAGGTCACAGGGTGGGCATGCCGTTTTAGTGGACGCGTCGGCCCGCTTTGATCCGCCCCAACATACGGTAGATCAATCGGGCGATGCAAAACTGGGGAGCGACAAACCCTTCGATCGGGGCGATCTCGCTGATATCCATTCCGAGGATACCAGGTCCATCGGCCAGGGCTGTGATGAGATTTAACGTATCATACCATCCCAACCCGCCTGGCTCGGGAGTGCCGAGCGCGGGGACCAGCGAGGCATCGAGTCCGTCGCAATCGAAGGTCAGATAGACCGGCCCGCGACAGGCCTTCACGACGTCGGGAACCCAGCGGGAGGCCTTGCCTTCGTAGGGGCCTGACGGGTCAAGAATCTCGGCGGCAAAGAACGTGGCGATCCGATCGGTGTTCCTGATGCGATCGATCTCCTCAGAAGAAATGGAACGAATACCGACTTGGACTAACGGCAACCCATCGTCGACCACTCGGGCCATGACACTGGCGTGACTATAGGGGTTCCCTTGATAGGCCTTCCGCAAGTCGCCATGGGCGTCGATTTGCACCACGCACAGATCAGGATAGCGACGGGCATGGGCTCGGATGGCACCAAGTGCTCCGGTATGTTCCCCAGTCAAGGTGACAATGAACCGCCCGGTGCCGACGTGGGGAGTGACAAACGCGTCGATCGTATCTACTGCATGCTGATCGACTTTGCCGTCAAGATCGAGGGCGCGAATGGTGGCAACCCCACCCCATTTTCGATAGGGTTCACACTGGAGCGTTTCGTCGTATAACTCGACTTGTTGAGACGCTTCGATGATGGCTGACGGGCCTCGATCGGAGCCCACCACATAGCTGGAAGTATATTCGTAAGGCGCAGGCAGGACGTAGACGCCCGCCTGATCGGGATGGCACCAGGGCTCATCGAGACCGAGGAAGTTCTGGTCGATGCCCTCCCAACCGGCAGGAAGTGTCATGGGCGTATACTCACGCAGCAGGGCTATCTGCGCCGCTTCGGCAGGTTTTCCTCTGGAATGAACACGGCCAATGCGATCACCGTCGTCCAGCGATTGGGTTTTCCAATAGCGGACTGGGTGATGTTTTGGGTCCGAACGATCTTACCAGCCATTTTGAAGACTTGTTCCCGCTCTTTCCATGCGATGTCTGGATCGAATTCGACACCGAGCGTCGTGGCCAACATCTGCGCCGCCAAATCTTCCGTATACTCACCAGTCTCTTCATCGGTTTCGCCATGCGCATGGTGTTCTGACAGATACCCGTAGGTTCGGCGATCGGTCGGGACCGCTAACCCAATCGACGCGGAGGCTAGGCGATTCCGTTCATTCGTTTCCGACCGCGCCATCACACAGAATGTAATTTCACCGGGATTCAATAACTTCTCACCGCGTGCCCGCGGAATAATTTTGCAATTCGGCGGAAGAATCGACGACACCGTGACGAGGTTGCAATAGGCGACACCGGCGCTACGCAAGGCTTGCTCGAAGGAGGCCAGCTTTTCTTTGTGGACTCCGACGCCTCGCGTCAGAAACATCTGCGTAGGTACCATCGTTTCTTCTCCTTAGTTCGTCCGACCAATCGGGTGACGGGCGCGTTGTTAGCTGAAAGGCGCGCCCACGATAAACCTCATTGAAGCATAGGGTCGCTGTTGTACCAAGATTGGCGAAGCTTCGCAATATGCTACGGCATTTTTTCTTTAGCAGGATGGAGAAAACGATGCCACGTGGCAGGCATCCAATGGTCCGTACATCTAGGACGACGTGAATACATCGCACAGGATGTCCCCATAGACCTCCTGCGATCTATGAGACGTGAATCGTCAAACGTGAAAGGTTTCTGAGGAAGAGCACTCGTCAATCCTACGTCTCGCCCTTCACGGCTCCTGGGAGCGACACGTTCAGCTCCGGCTAGGTCCCGGCAGGCGGTTTGAGGTTCAACACCAGCATGCGAGGCTCGGTCATATCCTCGATCGCGGCCTGAACTCCTTCACGCCCGACCCCGGAGTCCTTCACACCGCCATACGGCATGTGGTCGGCGCGAAATGTCGGAATCTCGTTTGCTAGCACGGCTCCAACTTCAAGGTGCCGAAAGGCATAAAAAATTTTATTCACATCCAGGGTAAACACTCCCGCTTGGAGCCCATAGTCGGACTGGTTGAGCGCCATGATCGCTTCACCGAAGTGTCGGTACGGGGTCACGGTCACCACCGGTCCAAACACCTCCTGACAAGAGACTTTCATCGTTGGCGTGACGTGTGAGAGCACGGTCGCCTCCACCACTGAGCCCATGCGTTTGCCTCCTAGGAGCACACGCGCCCCTTGCGACACCGCTTCCCCAACCCACGCCTCCACACGATGGACTGCGGCCTGATCGATCAACGGTCCGACGACCGTGGAGTCGTCGCTCGGGTCGCCGGCCTTCAGACGCGCGACTTGTAACAGGAGCTTCGTGGTGAAGAGGTCCGTGATGGAATGATGAACAAAGATTCGCTGAACCGAGATACAGGTCTGACCGGCATACCCGAACCCGCCGACCGCACAGCGCTGTGCGGCAAAATCCAGATCGGCATCGGGCTCCACGATGACGCCTGCGTTCCCGCCGAGTTCCAGCACCACCTTCTTCTTCCCGCACTTGGCCTTCAGCATCCATCCTACGGCGGCGCTACCGGTAAAACTCAGGAGTTTAAAGCGAGGATCCGCGACAAGCTGTTCTGCCACCGTATTGTCGCAGGGCAGAATGTTGAGTGCGCCGGGAGGAAGTCCAGTCCCCAGAACCACTTCGCCTAAGAGTAACGCAGTCAAGGGTGTCTGTGGCGCCGGCTTGATAAGAATGGAGTTGCCGGCGGCCAGGGCCGGCGCGACCTTGTGGGCCACAAGATTCAGGGGAAAATTGAAGGGAGTGATTCCGAGCACCGGACCGATCGGAACCCGACGGAGAATGCCGAGATGGGAATCGGTCCCCGGCGTCCAGTCGAGAGGGATCACTTCGCCAGGAATGCGCTTCGCCTCTTCAGCCGCAATGGTAAATGTTTGTACGGCCCGATTGACTTCCCGCTTCGCGTCGGTGATCGGCTTGCCGGATTCAGCCGTCATCAGGCGGGCAAACTCCTCACGCCGGTCATAGAGCCCACCGGCAATCTTTTGTAACGCATGATAGCGGGCGTGGGACGGCAAAGCCCCCATCGTGACAGCGGCATCGACCGTCGATTGAATCGCTGCCTCTGCGTCCGTGGAACTCGCGTTCGATACCTCGGCGAGTAGCTTCCCTGTAAACGGATTGTTCACAGGGACAACGGTCTCCCCGTGCCGCCACAGACCTCCAATCAAGAATGGACGTGGTTCCTGCACGAGAGACGCCCCGCGGGTGGAAAAGACTCAGTCGGCGGAATGAACCGATGCCGCAGGAGCCGGCTCAAGATTGGCAGCCTGTTGGGCGATATCGGCCTTGGCGACCAAAGCCTCTGTGCCCCAATCACGAATCGCCTCAATCGTGAAGGCCTCATAAGTTGAGACGCCATGGCACGTCGGGCAGTCGGGCATCGGTACCTTGCGATAGAAGACTTCTGACAGGCACGACATACACATCCAATAGGGTGGCTCCCCTTCGCGTTGCGGAACAGACCAAAACGATTGTGTTGCAGACATAGGTAATCCTTAGTGATTGATGAATGGACTGTTCTGTGCCACCGACGTCGACCCGCGAGGATCGGTGGGTTCTCCCTGGGAGCGTGGGGCAACGGCCAACATGCGATCAATCTCCTCGGCAAACTCGTTGAACGGGACTGCGCCGGGAATCGCGATCGCCGGCTCTTTCTTAGTAGGCCCATCAGCCGTTCGCATCAGAATAAAACCGGGGGTGCCGCGAAACCCCCAACGGTTCGCCTCTTGGCGATCCTGGAAAATGGATTCGAGATATTGCCGCTCGTCGAAACACTTGGCAAACGCCGTCTGGTCCAAGCCGATCACCTTCGCGTAACCTTTGAAGGATCCCGAGTCTAACCGGCCTCGTTCGCTGAAGAGCCGATCGTGCATCGGCCAATATCGACCCTGGGCTCCGGCACAGCGAGCCGCCACCGCAGCCTCAACGCCGACTCCCTGGTCGGCACGAGGATAGTCGCGATAGACAAACCGCACTTTGCCCGTATCGACATATTTGGCCTGCAAGCGAGGCCAAGTCTCCTGAAAGAACTTCGCACAGTACCCACACGTAAAATCAGAGTACTCGATCAAGGTGATCGGTGCGTCCGCGCTCCCTCTGACTCGTCCGTCGTCCGTAACCGACCCAGCGCCAGCCTGAGTCAACTGCACGAGCAACAACAGTACCGCCCCAGCAACTGTGCGAAAGAGGTGCGCGCCCATCATGTGCGGTGAGCACCCTTTGCTTTTACGCGCTCCAACAACCCGACCATGAGGAGAGGCCAGACAACCGTGGCATCGCTCAACACTTCGGCAAACTGCCCACCTTCTTCCGGCGGGACAAACTTTCCCCAGGAAAGGCCTTCTTGATAGGTACAGCCGCTCAACCCGCCCCAATGATCCGGCTCCGGACAGATGCGCACACCGTACTGGAATCGGGGGGGCTGTACATCGAGGCCAAGCCGCGTATTGCAGATCTCAATGTAGGGGCCGACCTGTTGCGCCCAATTGCGCGGCACTCCCCCGCCAATCGTAAAGATCCCACGCCGCTTGGCAGAGATGACATGGCTCGCATAACTGTTGAGATCGAGGTAAGGATTGAACGAAGGATAGGAACGATGAATCGCGCGCAGCACTTCAAGGTCACTGCTTCCGTTTGCCTGCGCACGAGCGTGATCGATTTCTCGACTCATAGCCCAGGTTCCGAGATCCAGCCCCATCTCGGAATCGGTAAAGGCAGGGATGAAGACCGGGACTTTTTTCAGATAGGCGCTTTTGAGAATACCCGTTCCGTCATATTCCTCCGCAAGCGTCTTCCCCAATTCACGAGTGAGGATCTCGGAAGAAAGCATCTGGTCCTGATCCATCCGCTTCATCGTCAGGGAAACCACATGTTCAACGTAGTTAAGGTTTGACTCCATCTCCAGCGTGTCGTAGACACGATTGTAGCCCTTTTTGAACAACTCTTCGTCGGACATCGACGGATGGTGCCGATAGTGTGTTTTACCAACTGACTCACTCAGCCCATGGGCAATCAATGCACCGGTCGAGACGACGCATTGCACCATCCCATGATCGATCATCGAGCTGATGATCTTGCCCATTTTGGCAATGGTCATCGCCCCTGACAGCGTCAACACGACGAAGCAGTCTGGGTCTTCGATCATCGTCCAAAGCACTTCGTAGGCTTCGCCCAAGTTGCGGCCCCCAAAGGCTGTCTTTCGCATCGCGGTCAACAGGCCGTCGAAGGACTCGATCTGTTCCGGGTCGAGAGGCTCGAGCGCTTCGAGTCCATCTTTCGCCCCGTCGTGGAATTCGCGTGCACCCATGGAAAGTCTGCCTATTATAAAAAGTGATTGGAGGAACGGCGCATTCTTTATACACAACCAACGATAGAGGCGTCAACGAAGTTGCACTGCGAGAAATCCCTCACCCCTACTGATTCATGGGACCGCTTGATCTGTTCATCGAACTACCTCAATTGGCGAGACGTGGACTCAACGACCTCCATAATGTGCGCGCTCAGAAGTCGGCCCTCCTCGCTAGAGGTGAACGTATGCAGATATACCAAGAGTGGTTACCCTTGTGCCGTGCTCAATTCAATATCTCTGGGCTGCGCAAACGGATTATGAGAGAGCTCCTCTTGAACGGTTTGATCCACACGCAATCAATAGACGAGGCGCGCGCGGCACATGCAAGGCAAAGAAGGAGGGAGTCCGAGATCTCGCGGATCGCCGCGTTGAGCGGCTCCCGCCAAGGAAGATCGGGGTGGTGGTCCCAACGGGATTTGAACCCGTGTTTTAACGCGATCTCGACTTCGCCCTTACTCTTAAGAGGATTCGAGCGGGTACTTCAAGTTGGAAAGGGGTGCGACTAAAACACGAAGGCTTGAGAAACACAGTGAGGAGGCTTGCTCCTGTCCGATATACGCCGTAGTCTCTCGGAACGTCCCAAGCCGATAATAGAGATTGAAGCGGTAAAAATGGGACTGGTGCCCCTCGGCATCTCCGACGCTCCCATAAACCTTGACACCACCCCCACGGACAACCTAGCCGTTCCTTCACCGATCTGATTCGTGACGGATCACATGGAAGGGAACCCATGGAATCGAAGCAACCGACCACATCGAAGACGATGCGTCAGAGCCCCGCCCGCCGAACGAAACTAAGTTCTCACACACCTTCCGTGTCGGCAAATCTCCACGAACGGATTGCCACACGCGCCCTTGAGATCTACGAGCGACGCATTCGTCCAGGTTCTCTTGATGACGGGCTTCAGGCGGAGCAGGAGATCCTCGAACAAAAGAGCACACGGAATGCTGACATGCCGCATCATGGTGGATACGCCAGTGAGGAGCAAGGCCGACGAATCATCACCCAGACGATCTCTGACAAGATCAAGGAGCAGATCGTGACGTGGCAAACCAACCACTGAAATGCCATCATTGCCTAAACCGGCCCTTGCGCCGTATTAGCATCCCTCCGAGAATAGGCCTCCCTGCAAGGCCCCCATGCCCTTCACGATTTGTCCCTTCCGGCGTTTGCCCGTGCAATGCGTTGTCACGTACAACTCGGGGCTATTCCAATGCCAAGACACGGTCTGGAATCTCTCGTGTACGGGCTGGAGACTTTCCAGTGATTTGCCGATGAGACCAGGGGAAACTCTTTCGCTCACTGTCACCCTGCCGAATGAGCAACGCATACAAGTACCTGAGGCAGTGTGCGGGGATTGCCTTCAGAACTTGGATGTCCAGTACTTACTCCGCCACCATCTGCTTTTATCGCCAATTTTCCTCTTCCAACTTACATAGTACCTTCACGTCTCTGGCTTCTAGCAATACCTACTTGTCGTTCCGGAGGTGCATCGTGAACCTCGAAATGTCAGGAGGTGCCCCACAGTCGTTCCCAATGAGTCCGCCCTGTGCCTGCACACATAGTCGCCTGATCTCTGACTGCGTCTCGGAGGAGGAACACCAGGCGGGCAAGGTGCGGTGTGTTGAGTGTGGGGACATCGTTCCCGATCCGCACCTCCAGCGGGAAGCCAAGGCAACCTAGTCTCTCCTCCCATCAGTGTTGCTACACTCAGGCTTGTCTCGTGAGAAACGGTATCCCTGCCTTCGCTGAGGTTGACTGTGGAAATGAGGGACAGATCTATTGTAAGTTACTGCCCTGTAACGCCCCGTCTCTTAATTTGTCTCTTGGACATTATGGGCTTTTCAAAATGGCTAACCCCACTGTTGATTTGGTGTTTTCATCCTAAGCAGTCTGTCAAATCATTGCTTGGCACTCAAGTTGCTCCCGCACACGACCGCGCTCGCATCTCACCAGTAGGGGAGATTTATGGCAATCCCATACGACATTGATCATCGCCTGATGGAAATCATCGTTCGAACGCCAGGTAGCTCACTCGATGACATCGTTTCTGAATTTCCGGATCTCACCTGGAGCCAGGTCTTCTTGACTATTGATCGGTTGAGTCGAGAGGGGGCGCTGAAGCTGACACTTAAAGGGCGATATCTCTATGCTGTTGCTGCGCGATCTGCAACAGTCCTCCCGTTTCGGCCGGAGTTTCTCCAATCTGGTGGCGCTGCTACGCATGAATCTGTTTACCCATCGCGATTTGATGGCTTGGCTCGACAAACCCTTCGCCACACCGCCCAATCCGCAGGACAACTCTCGGCTATCTTGGACAGCAGTTCAAATAGTGAACACCCATCAGGAAGAACGGGGTCGTAACAAACAATGAAGCGGCACTATCAGATTGGGCTGCTGTTGGCCGGTGTCGCCGTGACCGGATGGATCCTGTGGACGGTGGGCTTAGCAACGCTTGCGTCAAACCTTTCGATAATTGGACCATGGGTGCTTGTCTTCATCGCACTGTTCCTGTTCGCTCAACTCGCATTTATGGTCGCGTGGTGGGTGCTGATGGACTCCGAGGTACGGGCCTGTGGCTTCCTGAAGCTCTTTGGCATCTATCTCGCGGGCGATACCATCAACTATGTCGTCCCTTCGGGGAACCTAGGGGGGGAAGCCGTGAAGGCCTATCTCATGCAGGAGGAGCTAGGCTTTGGTCGGGCGCTCACTTCGATTGTGATTCACAAGCACGCGGAGTTGGTTGCCCAATGGATACTACTGGTCGGAGGCTTGGCCATCTGCTTGACGTACTTCGAACTGCCGAGCTTCGTGATCGTTGCGAACACCGTGATCGTCGGTGGACTCGGAGGGAGCCTCCTGTTGATGACCTGGGTCCTGAAGTCGGGCACGATCTCGCCGATGTTGCGTCGGTTAGCTGATTGGAGACCGCTGGCTTCTTTTCTGCAAACCCGTCAGCCCGCTGCGGACGCGCTGGCAACCAGAATCCGGGCGTTCTACAAAGACCAATGGCGATGGTTCCTCGTTGCGACAGGCTGGTGTCTCATCGGGTGGTGCGGCGGACTTCTAGAGACGTACCTGGTCCTCCGGATTCTCTCCCCAGCGGAGGGGTGGAAGACGGCTGTGGCGATCGAGACCATGGTCATGGCTTTTAACATGCTCTTCGTGTTTGTTCCGGCACGGCTGGGCAGCGCCGAAGGGGTGCGGGCTGGGGTATTCCTTTTGGTTGGTCTCCCGGCGGCAGAAGGAGTGGCATACGGGGTTATCCGTCGGGCCCGAGAATTGGCCTGGCTTCTTCCGGGCCTTGTCGTCTTGTGGAAACGACACCTCGGATGGTTCACGCAACGAGAGCCGGGACTCACAAGGCTTGGCTAGCATGAACACTACTCACAAGCCCGCCGCAATATTGTTTGATTTCGGCGGCACGCTGGATGCCGATGGCGTGGCCTGGAAGGATCGGTTTCGCCGTCTGTGGTGCGAAGAAGTCGGCGAGATCGCCTCCGCCCAATTCGATCCCGTGTTTTACCCGGTAGACGATGCACTGGTCGGGACCATTCCTGCGACGACCTCGTTTTACGACACCGTGGAAAAAATCGCACGCGGTGTGTCCCTTGAGATGGGGCGTTTCGACGACGTGGTTGGGGGAAGGATCGCCAAGCGCTTTGTGGAAGAGTCCTTGGAGCGCCTTCGGGGGAATGTGCTGGTGATGCGCGACCTCAGTCGGCGATATCGCCTGGGGATCGTTTCGAATTTTTACGGGAATCTTTCTGCGATCTGTCGCGAAGTCGGGCTGAGCCCGTTCCTCGCGACAGTTATCGATTCGACAGTGGTGGGGGTGTGCAAGCCGAATCCGGAAATCTTTCACGCGGCCTTGCGGGTGCTCCAGATCGAACCGGCACAGGCCGTGTTCGTGGGAGACTCCCTTCAGCGGGATATGGCGGGCGCTCGGGCTATAGGAATGGCCCATGTGTGGCTCACACCGAAACTGGTTCCAGAAAGCAGGGCCTGCTGTCCGAACGATCCGGTGGTTCATGGGATGGAAGAGGTGAGGGCCTTGTTCGCATGACGCAAGGCGAAACCATACGAGGCGGCATCATTGCCGCCGGCGAAGGCTCCCGTCTTCGGCAGGCCGGATATGCCGTACCGAAACCGCTTGTTCCGGTGGCAGGCATGCCACTGATCGGGCGCGTAGTCGACAATTTTCTGGCGGCCGGCATCGAATCGTTGGTGATCATTTTCAATGAAGAGGGACGAGAGTGCGAGCGCTGGGTCCGGTCACACTATGCCGATCTGGACATCGACATTGTTCTCAAAACCACTGCGTCATCTCTGGAAAGTTTTCTCACGATTGCCGAGCGTATCAAGGTGGGGCCTGCTCTCATTTCAACGGTGGATGCCTGGTGTTCGCCGAATGATTTCAAGGTATTTGTGGAAGAGGCCAGGCGCCGACCTCCGGAAGACACGGTGTTGGCCGTCACTCCGTTCGTGGCCGATGAACGTCCGCTGTGGGCCGTGTTGGACCAGTCGGGTCGTGTGACGAGTCTTGGCGGCGATACCGGAACGATGGTGACGGCTGGCATGTACCTCGTGCCCGAGCGGGTGAGACGACTCTCGGTTCCACAGGGCTTGACCAGACTGAGAGACTTCCTGACCTGGCTGGTCGCGAGTGGCGAACCCGTCTTCGGAATCCCCATCCAGACTGTGGTGGATGTGGATCGGGGCGAAGACGTGTTGCTCGCCGAAGCTGTGGCAAAAGAATTCCCGGGGCACCCGACGAATCGACCCACTGAGGAGGTTACATGAACGGCCAAGAATGCTGGGGCATCTTCCGCGAACGGGCGCATTCGCCGGGGCGAGAATTCGACGACGCCGAGATTCTCCGCTTGACCGGCAAGCACTTGGACGCGATGGGATTTCACGTGAGTCTCAAGGCGCCCGATGACCTCCCCACACAGGTGTCCGGACCTCCTCCGGTGGTGTTCATGATGTGTGAGCAGACCGGGATCCTCGAGCTGCTTCGACAATGGGAACAGCGTGGAGCCCGCATCGTCAACAGCCCCGTAGCGGTGCTCAATACATATCGCGAACGCATGACCATGTTGCTGGATCAGGCGCACGTCGCTGTGCCTGTGAGCCGGATCGTTCCCACGAAAGCGGCGAGCTTCACCTGCGACAGCCCTGTGTGGGTGAAACGTGGGGATGTGCATAGCACGCAAGACGGCGACGTCACGTTCGCCGCTGGTGCCCCTAAAGCGAATCAGGCCTTACGCCTGCTGGCGGCGCGCGGCGTTCGATCTGCTGTGGTTCAAGATCATATTCCGGGCGATCTGATCAAGTTTTACGGGATCGGGCGGGACGAACTGTTGCCAAGAGACGGTCCGTGGTTTCAGTGGTTCTATCACAAGGACCAGCACGTCGTAGGACACCCGTTCGATCCGGATAAGATGGCTGGCCTTGCCCGGCACGCGGCATCGGCGCTCGGCCTGGAAATTTATGGAGGCGATGCCATTGTGAGCGAGGGAGGAGCGATGACGATAATCGATCTGAATGCATGGCCGAGCTTTGCGTTGTACCGGGAAGAGGCTGCCGAGCGCATCGCTTCCTATCTGGCTGAACGATTCTTGGGAGGACACCCGTCATGAATCCCCCTATTCCAGGTCCGCGCTCCACACGTATCGTCGAAGAGGAACAGCGACATATGTCCCCGGGCCTTCAGTCCATTGCATTGTATTCCGGATTGGCGATGGCGCAGGGAACCGGCTGCACACTGATCGACGAGGACGGGAATCGCTATATCGATTTCGTGGCCGGCATCGGCGTAGGCAGCGTCGGGCATTGCCATCCTCATTATGTGGAGTCGCTGAAACTACAGATCGAACAGCTGACGTTCGGCAGCTTTACCACCGAAGTCCGGGCCCGGTTTCTGAACCTGCTCGCGTCGGTGACGCCACCGGGACTCAGCCGGATTCAGCTCTTTTCAGGCGGTGCGGAAGCCGTGGAGGCGGCCTTTCGCCTCGCCAAATCTGCGACGCGCCGGTACGAGTTCATCGGCTTTTGGGGGGGCTTCCATGGGAAGACCGGCGGAATCTTGGGCCTCCTCGGAGATGACTTCAAAAAACAGCTCGGGCCGTACATGCCGGGCCTCTATTCGTCGCCCTATGCCGATTGTTATCGCTGCCCGTGGAAGTTGACGTTTCCGGACTGCGGCCTCGCGTGTGCCGAACACTTGAGGCAGGTCATTCGGAACGAGACGCAAGGCGAAATTGCCGCGATCATCGTGGAGCCGGTCCAGGGAACGGCGGGGAATGTGACGCCTCCTGCTGGGTTCCTCCAAGCGGTGCAAGAGATCGCCAAGGAGAACGGCGCCCTCTTGATTGCCGACGAAATGCAAACGGGATTCGGGCGGACGGGATTGATGTGGGGATGCGACCACGAGGCCGTAGTGCCTGACGTCATGACGGTCGGGAAGGGCATCGGCGGAGGCTTTCCCATGTCCGCTCTTATTTCGACCGACGAGCTGACCAGCCGGAAGCCCTTCGCCAATCCAAGCGGCAGTTCGTCGAGCTTCGGAGGAAATCCTCTAGCGGCCGCCGCAGGACTGGCTGCGCTAGAAATCATCCTGAAAGATGACCTGGTCAATAATGCCCGGCGCGTCGGCGCAGTGATGTTGACGCGGCTTCGCGCCATGCAGGAACGCTACCGCTGTATCGGCGATGTCCGCGGCAGAGGGCTGCTGCTCGGCCTGGATTTGGTGCGGGACCGGAAGTCGAAAGAACGGCTCCCGAAAGAAGTGACGCAGGCCCTCTTCCAAGAATGTGTGCGCCGAGGATTGATCGCCATGTGTTATGGGCCCGTCGTACGAATCTGTCCGCCGTTGATCATCAGCGAAGAAACGGCCTTGGAGGGACTTGCGATCTTGGATGACGCTTTGGCCACGGTGACACGGGAATACCATCTCTAACAGGATGCTCAAAAAGTCCGCCAACGGCCTTTTTGAGCATCCTGAGGCTGTTTGGGCATCAATACCGTTAGTAAGATTCCAACGGTATTTTGTCTATAAACTGAGTTTTTCCATACCTGCTAAGGAGGAGGCAGACGATGCTTCGTGGAGCATTCCTCGGATTCGGCAACGTGGCGGTCCACGGACATGTGCCGGGGTGGCTGAAGCGTTCCGATATCGAGTTCGTGGCGGTCTCTGATAGTGACGAGACGCGTCGACCCGAGGCCGCACGCCTGCTTCCTCATGCCCACTGGTACAACTCAGCCGAGGCGTTGCTGGCCGAGGAACAGCTCGATTTCGTGGATATTTGCACGCCGCCGGCCGCGCACGTGAGTCTCGTCCGAGCGGCCTTGCAGCGAGGGTTGCATGTCCTGTGCGAGAAACCGTTGGTCTTGCAAATTGAGGACCTTGCGGAAGTCTCAGCGCTTGCTGCAGACGTTCGCAAGGTCCTGTACACGGTCCATAATTGGCACCATGCGCCGATCGTCGAATTGGTCCGTGACCTCCTCCATCACGACGAGATCGGATCGATCTCCCGATGTGTGTGGCACACTCTCCGGACGCAGCCGGCGCCTGGCGCCGCCGGCCGGACAGGTAATTGGCGGCTCGATCCACGCGTGGCTGGTGGCGGGGTGCTCATCGACCATGGATGGCATGCCTGTTACGTCATTCAAAGCTGGCTGGGCCAGAAACCGAACGCAGTCAGTGCCCAGCTTGAGAGCCGTCGGCATGTCGACTCGCTTCTCGAGGATACGGCGACGGTCCATATTCGATTTCCGCGGGCAACTGCGGAGATGTTTCTGACCTGGGCTGCCGATGAGAGGCGCAACACCGTCGAGCTCACCGGTGACCGCGGAACGCTCCAGCTGGAGAATGATTCCGTCATCCTCTCTCCGGTCGGATCGCGCACGGGGGAACGCCGATGGACGCTCGGATCGAGTCTGTCCGAAGGCTCCCACCACCCGGAGTGGTTCGACGGCGTTGCGACCGGATTCCTCTCAGAGATCACGGATGAAACGATGAGAGGCCGCAATCTCGCCGAAGCGGCTCTCTGCCTCGACGTGGTGGCTCTGGCTCGATCGTCCAGCGAGCAAGCAAGCGCCTGGCTCCCTGTCCAGGACCCGATGACGGCGGGGAAGACGGACATGGGAGCGACGCGATGACCCTGCACTCGACTCTCGCCCCAGTCGAAGACTTTCCTGTGTCGGCCTATGGCACAGGCCCAACGCTCGTTGTGGTCTTCCCCTCGGATCAGGGGAACCAGGCTCCCATTTCGCCCACCACGATGGTGCTGGGCCTTCCCTTTCTGCGGCGAGTTGTGTTGACGGCCCAGCGGGCGGGATTTTCAACCATCCTGGTATCGACCTCCGACCCCTCCGGCATCACGCCGATCCTCGATGGAACCCTCGCCCTTGCTGTGACTCCCTCTGATATGAACGCTCGCATCCCTCCAGGAAAGCTTGTGCTGCTAACGTCGCATGTACTCCCGACCCAACAATCGTTGAAATGGCTGCTGGATAAGCCCATCCAGCTTGACCGTGCCTATCTCTTCGGCCAGGTCGCTGCGCTCATCGAACCCTCGGAGGCGCCAGCAAGTCGATCTATTCTGCAGGATGTCTTCAAAGGTGGTGGCTCCTTTCTTGAGCTTGCCCGCGCATGGCCGACCTCCGCCGAAGATGGAGATATCGAAGGCTTGTACCCCATGACCAGCGTCGAGAATTTCCGGGAAGCCGAACGCCGTCTTCTGCGGGGACTGATCAAGACTACTGAAGGATTTATGTCCCGGCAGGTCGAGCGGAGGATCTCGTTGGCGATCACGCGGCGCCTGGTTTCGACGCGAGTGACGCCAAATGGCATGACCTTCGTCAGTGTGGGAATAGGGCTTCTGGGAGCTCTGTTTTTCCTCTCTTCAGAGTGGGTCTTCCAGCTCATGGGAGCCCTCCTCTTTCTCTCTCACTCGATTTTAGATGGTTGCGACGGAGAGTTGGCACGGTTGCGGTTTCAAGAGTCGCGCTGGGGAGGGATCCTGGATTTCTGGGGAGACAATGTCGTGCATGTGGCGGTGTTTGCCTGCATGGGGATCGGATGGAGTCTCAGTCTGCACGAGACGTGGCCCCTCTGGGTGGGTGTCCTTCCGGTAGCAGGAACAATCGGCTCGGCCTGGTTCGCCTACCGCCACACCATGCAAGACGCGAATGTAACTGGTCCCCTCTTCACCTCGGTCGTCCGATCGCCGGACTCGAGGGCCTCTCATCTGATTGACGCACTGGCCCGGCGAGACTTTATCTATCTCGTCGTCGTGCTCTCGGCTTTCGGTAAGGCCTCATGGTTTCTGGTCCTGGGCGCGATCGGGACTCCGATCTATTTTCTCATCGTGCTTTGGCTTGCTTACACTCAACAAGGTGAAAGGAGAACGCTATTATGAGTGATCAGAGTTCACGCTATCCTGAACTTGCAAGGGCTATCGCTCCGGCAGAGGGTCGCCTAGGCGTGCTGTTGCCAGGTCTTGGGGCGGTCGCCACCACCCTCATCGCCGGCACCCATCTCATCAATAAGGGCCTGGCAAAACCCTATGGTTCGCTGACTCAGCTGCAACAAATTCGACTCGGCAAACGCACCAATCCTCGATTTGTCCCGATCAAAGAAGTGGTACCGCTGGCCGAGCTTTCCGATTTGGTCTTCGGCGGCTGGGACATCTTTCCGAACGATGCCTACCAGACGGCCAAAACTGCGGGTGTGCTGCCATCCGATCTGCTGGACGCGGTGCGGCCTGACCTCGAAGCGATCAAGCCCTGGCCCGGCGCGTTTGAGCAACGATATGTCCGAAACCTGCGAGGAACACATGTCAAGACGGCGGCCACAAAAATGGATTTGGCAGAAGCCGTCATGCGAGATATTGAAACGTTCGTCACTTTGCATGGGCTTCGTCGATCGGTGATGGTCTGGTGTGGATCGACCGAAATCTTTTCCCAGGCCGGCTCCGTCCACGAGACCTTGGACGCATTTGAGCGAGGCCTTAAGGAGAATGCGTTGGAGATTTCCCCGTCGATGATCTATGCGTACGCGGCTTTAACCCTCGGTATTCCCTTCGCCAACGGAGCGCCGAATCTCACGGTGGATATTCCGGCCCTGATCGAGCTGGCCGCAAAACGAAGGGTGCCGCTTGCGGGAAAAGACTTCAAGACCGGGCAGACCTTGATGAAGACGGTGATAGCGCCGGCCCTGAAGGCCAGGATGTTAGGACTCCAGGGATGGTTTTCCACGAACATCTTGGGCAACCGTGACGGAGAAGTACTCGACGATCCTGACTCCTTCCGTGCGAAAGAGGTCAGTAAGAGCGGTGTGCTGAACAGCATTCTGCAGCCGGACCTCTATCCGGATCTCTACGGGGACTTCTTTCACAAAGTGCGGATCGAGTTTTATCCTCCGCGGGGGGATGCCAAGGAGGGATGGGACAACATCGATATCGTCGGGTGGCTGGGACAGCCAATGCAGATCAAGGTCAATTTTCTGTGCCGCGATTCTATTCTGGCCGCCCCGATCGTGCTAGATCTCATTCTCTTCTTGGACCTGGCACAACGCGCGGGGCTTTCCGGTATTCAAGAGTGGTTGTCCTTTTACTTCAAGTCCCCGATGGCCCGCCCCGACTTGAACCCCGAGCATGATCTCTTTATTCAGCATCTGAAACTCACCAACACGCTTCGCATCCTGGTCGGGGAGGAAGTGTTAGATCATTCCGGCCTGGATTATTATGAAGGGAACTAAGCGAAAGACACAGTTGAGAGCGGTTCGAGCGCAGATATCCCTCACCGGCTCTCCTCCATGCCTGATGGGCGGCAAAAAGATCCGCTTGGGCAAACGATACCAAGATGAGGCGCCTGCCTCGGAGTCTTTTCCGCCTCGCTCCCGTCGATGTCCGCGAGAGCAATCCGCATGAGGAATACAAAGGAGAGATCATGAATTATCGACTCTATAAACGGTTACTGTCCTGTATTGTGGCGAATCCGCGTTATTTTTATTACGTCATCTTTCGAAAAGATCACGAACGCCTCACGAACCGGCTCAAACAAGGCGATATTCCCGAAAAAGGGTCATTTTTCCCTTCAAAATTGGATTTGCGGGTGACCTATGTCTGCAACTTGAGCTGTAAAATGTGCGGCCAATGGGGGGAAACGGGAACCTATAAAGACTACAGTTCGGAGAAGAAACATACAAGTCTCAAGTTTGACGCGATCAAGGAAATCATCACGCAACTTTCGTCAAAAGGACTCCGTTTTGTGGATATTGAGGGGGGAGAGACCTTCTTGTATCCGAATATCCTGGATCTGTTGGCGTTATGTAAAGAACGAGGGCTGTTTGTCAAACCGGTGACCAACGGGTCGAAGCTCTCTCGGTATGCCGCGGATATCGTTGCACTCGGCGTCGATGTGGTCGTGGTGTCCATCGATGGCGAGCGAGACACGCACAACCTCATTCGAGGCGCTTCCTGGTCGTATGATCGGGCGATCGAAGGCATTCGAGCGCTTCGAGAGGAAAGAACACGCCAAAACAAACATCTTCCCTTCGTGATCATGAGTTATACCATGAGCCGTTACAATGGAGCGGATTCCTTAAATCGCTTGGTCGACGACCTTGCGGGTGAATCCCTGGCCGATGTGCTCTCCGTCAAGGTCAGCCCTATCTTTGTGCCAAAATCGGCCGGCGAATCGTATATGCAAATCGTCGAAAAACACTTTCAAGTGAAAGAAGGCATCACGTCGTGGACAGGCTTCCAGGAAGATTATTCGAATTTTGAACCGGAAACCGAAAAAATTGTCCAGACGTTGATCAAACTCAAAAAACGAAAGCTGCCGTTTCATCTTGAAACATTTCCCCGGATCGATATGCATGCCATTCCTCGACTCTATTTGGATTATGATTGGACGATGGGACGAAGCCATTGTTCGATTCCGTTCGTGGAGCCCACCATCGACGCGGACGGCAACGTGTATTCGTGCAATCTTTTCACGGATGAATCCTTATCGATGGGCAATATTTACGAGAAACCGTTTTTAGAGATTTGGCATGGGCCCATGTTCGAGAAATTTCGCCAAATGATCCAGGATCAACAGAATGGCTTGCTTCCGATTTGCAACCGGTGTTGCCAATTCGTGGAGCATTGACAGCCGCGCGATGAGCGTTACTGATCAGGTCACTAAATGGTGCGTAGGATGTTATGCATGTGCCATGCACAGACACGACGACGCCAGGACACTGGCTCCGGCGGCTGGCCGTCAAAGCCGTGTGCGCGGGGCTCAGGCAGACTGCGGTGGCCAAGACCTATGGGGTACGCCTGCGTGCGGTGCACAACAGATGGGAATTATTGAAATCAGGAGAATCGCTAGAGAAAGTTCCTCATCGTCTATATTTCTATCCAGTACCCACACGTCTCTGCTTTGGCAAGCCCTCCCGACGGTGACCTCGTGAGTGGCCTGTTACGATAGGCGCACATGCCATCACTGATGAGAGTGCTGTTGCCATTGGCCATGTTTGCATGGTGCATACTAGCGCTGGCATATCCAGCCGTTTCATCGCCTCAATCACTGGAAGACGAGCTCCGTCACCTTACTGCTGCGAATGCCGACACATCTTCCGATCCCGCAGTCCTCGTCAAGCTGGCAAATCTGTACCTGAATCTGGGAGATGACGTCTCCACCGATGTCGAGAAACGGCGAACCGCATATGAAGCAGGTGCGCGGATCGCGAAACGAGCTCTCGAATTGCAGGACGCCAATGCAGAGGCACATTACCTGTATGCAGCGAACTTGGGGAGCGCAGGGCAACTGAAAGGGCTGATGGCCTCAGCCCTGACGATCCAGGACCTCAAATACCACGTCAAGCGCGCGCTAGAACTCCAGAAAGACCACGCGCCTTCACTCCACATGATGGGCATGATGCTTGAGGAGCTGCCCTGGGTGATGGGAGGAGATTCACGCGCGGCGCTAGGCTATCTTCAGCGAGCCGTCGCGGTCAATCCCTCGTATACTCATGCTCGGCTAGATCTCGCGAAAGCCTACCTGAGGCGAAAAGATGCGGCGTCGGCACGGCGAGAATTGCACATCATTCTTGAGACATCCCTTACTCCGTCGGGACAGAACCGGCATGAAAAGGAGGCATGGGCGCTTCTGAACTCCCTAGAATAGCAGCAGAGTTCTGTGCAGCGCCCTTGACAGAGGTGGTCCAGGAAATTCGGGCAGTGTGAAAAGTGGTAGCAGAGCTTCACCGACAACTTAACCGACCCTCACATAGGATTTGGACCCGTTTAGGGGGCAGATCACTCCACCTCCGTGACATCGCGGCACTTGAGACCGGCATCGTTAGCAGGGCGCTGAAACAGTCCGCCAGCGCCACAGACCGTGGCGCATGAAGCGCGAGACAGGCGCGGTCCGAAGTTCTGGGTTCGAAGTTCCGACAACCTCGAAATTCGGACCTCGAACCCTCGCCCGTCTCGCTCGGCTATCCTATGGGAGCGTTCTCCTGTTGTCCAAGACCTATGGACCATCGAGTTTCTGGGGTGCCAACTCTCGATTTCCGCAGCCTGACAGGAGGGTTTTACCCTAGCTGACGGGCCGACCGCAAGACGGCCCTCAGCTGGCGTAGACGTTCATCACACCACATCTCATCGAGACGAACCGCATACTTCCGGGTCCAGTTCGGGTGACGGTCGATCGTCCCGGGAAGATTGGTTTGCGACAGTTCGCCCAAGCCGTCTTCGAGATTTGCCAACACGATACAGGACGGCGTGCGAGCCAGGTAGAGATAAATCGCGTGGCAGAGCGCCGTCGTCATGGCGGGCGCGGTGGCCAGGTCCTCGGTCACGCCAGGAGGCAGGAGGCGTTCTCGCTGAAGCGCCCTGAGGATGCCGGCCTTCTCGCGCTGGCGCTCCTCCCAGGCCTGACGACGCGTCGTCTCATCTGGAAAGGTCCCCAATCCCGCCCGTACGTGGAGATCCTCCCCGGACCAAAACCCTGTGAGGGTCGGCAAGTCGTGCGTCGTGGCCACCGCTAACGATTGTGCGGGATAGTCGCTGGGCGGCTTCTTGCCCGTCCTCGAGCGTCAGATAACAGGACAGCGGAGCGCCCGTCTGAAGTACAACCATTCCCCACCAATCGTCCCTTGCGCCTTTTTCCCATCCTTCCTACAATACACCTCCCTGCGAGACAGCCTATGTCGCTCCGATTCCCAATCGTCCTCGTACTCTCGTTCGTCTGTCTACCCACTCCCCAAATGGGCCGATTTTGAAACTGGCATGGATGCCTATCAACGTGGCAACTACGCAACAGCGTTGGGTGAGTGGCGCCCGCTGGCCGAGGAGGCTGTATGCCAACGGAGAATGTGGGATCCAGATACCACAGGGGGGTCTCGCCACTTTGGGTTCACTTATGCGGGAGAACGCGCACTGGGGGAAGAGGGTGCGACGAAAAACTCGCAAAAAAACCGCTTGGACTTAGGTGCCGAGTCTGGCAGGATATCACCATCGCAAGCCAGACGAGATCTTCTACGGAACCAGATTATACAGCGTGCGGCCTTGACCGACGCTGAGCGTTTCATAGGTTCCGCCGCGAGGAGGAGGGGCAATGCCGGAATCCAAGGATAAGATTGAGTCGGCTATCGTCAAAGCTCGTGCGGAGCTGGAGGAGGCCCTGTTTGAACTCGAGAAGTTGCCGGCGTTTAGTCAGAGTTCCGTCTTCTTTGCGGCACACGCACTCAACAACTTTCTCACCGTGACGGGGGGAACGATCGAACTGCTCTCGTTGTCACTGGCGGACCACCCAGACCCCCAAGTGCGCATTTGGCTTGAGGCGTTGCAGCAGGGAACCAACTTGATGATGCACACCGTCAGCCGATTGATGAATGCCTCGACCGAACGGGACGCGAAGCTGCGGTATGAAAAGGTAGATCTCCCGATCATGGTGAAGCGCTTTTGCAATTATTATGACCGCATTGCAGCTCAGAAACAGATCCGTTGTCTCCCCGGGTCCGCGGTCGATGTTCCCCCGGTTTGGACGGATCGGGTGGCGACCGCCGCCGTGTTGGAGAATCTGTTCTCGAACTCGGTGAAGTACTCACCAACCGGAACACGTATCCGGGTCCAAGTATCCGCCGATCGGGACGGCGTGGTCTGTAGTGTCCGTGACGAAGGCCCTGGCCTTAGCGAAGAAGACCAAGCCAAACTGTTCCAGCCTGGGGTACGACTCAGCCCGAAGCCCACGGGTGGAGAGTCTTCGACGGGGTACGGCTTAGTGGTGGCAAAGGAGTTAATCGAACGGTTGGGGGGCACGATTTGGTGTGAAAGCGTGTTGGGAGAGGGGGCCTGCTTCTCATTTCGACTGCCCCGCTACCAGGAAGAGGTCCATGGCTCGATGGAGCGGTTGCCGGGACCAACTCCATAAATTTGCTTGGCCTCCCCTCACACGAGCCGTCTCAAAGACAGCTGCTGTCCTTCGATGCCCGACGCAGCCATAGACCAGGCCAACCTGAAACAACCTGCTTTGGGGTCAGACACTGTCTTATGAGAGCCACGGGGGAAATACAGGAATCATTTTGCGGCGCGTGGCGGGCTGGCCCCGTCGTCTCCGTCCTCGACGAGGACACCCTCGAAGTCCTGCACAACAACCTCCCTGAGCGCATCCGCCTTAAACGGCATCGACTTCCCGGAGAAGGGCCAAGCCTACGGCAAGCGAGCCGCCTCAGAGCTGGTCTATGTTAAGGATGCTCATGTCGGATGGCACGAACGTCAACCAAACGTTGGTCAAAGAGGACTGGTGCTGGTGGTGAAGAAAATATGCGCCGAATGATACGGTGTTGGAAGTGCTGGAAAAGGAAGCCAGAGAGGCAAAGAAGGGGTGTGGGCCGATCCCTCGTTTCCCAACTATTTGGGGTAGGCGCAAGCAGCCCAAAGCAAAATGGAACTACTGGAATGTCTAATATTCTGACGCCGCTCACGTCACTTGCGGTTTCCGCCTTCCGTGAAAAATCTAAGACGAGCTGCGCTGTTCCTGACTGGTTCGGTAGTTTCCTAAGTTCAGACCTTGTGCTTTAGAAGTCGCAGCGCCGTGAATACCGCCGTGAACGCTTGAATCCGTGTATGTTGTTCCGCGAGGGAGAGCCTTGCAGTCCAACTGACGAACAGTAGCACGGGTCGTTCTAGCGGATATGAGGTGTCAGGCAGGGAGCGATGGTAGTAGGCGCTCACCTCAGTCACCAGTGGCAGCCTTGCTCTTGTCTTTGGAAAGGCGGGCGGCTATCGTACGGGCCACCGACTAGCCCGCATTATTCATGACGGTTCGTCGCGAAATCGCTGAGCCGCGTCGCGAGACCGGCGCGCGGAGCCCTGAGGCCCCGATGCGTACTCGTGCAGTACGTGGAGGGTCCGAGGGACGAGCCCGCCGGCCGAAGGCTCGTCGTAGCAGCGGATCAGCGATTGCAGCAGAAGTGTTCATGAATAATGCGGGCTAGGAGGTGGCCGATGCGCCTGAGCGTGCTTATTTTGTTGGGCCTGACGCTGTGTTGGCCAACTGTAGGATTCGCCTTTACCGCTGACAAACGTGACACGCTGCGAGGACTTAGAGAGGTCTCGGTGCTCGTTGAGTATCTTCCTGACGATGTTGAACGGGAAGGGTTGAGCCGAGAGCATCTCAAACGCGACATCGAAGTGCGACTTCAACAGGCAGGCCTGCGCGTCCTGGCAATCTCAGAGATAGCGAAGTCACCCGGAGCCCCATATCTCTATGTCGCCGTATACCCGATCACAGGTCCCTCAGTGAATCTCAACGCGTACGCCATCGGTCTCACGTTGAAACAACTTGTTCAACTCTCACGGAATCCAACGACAGAATTCTTTGCGACCACGTGGGAAGGCCCTGCACCTCCTAGTTTGCTCAGTGCCCCTAGAGTTCTCGACATTCGCACCAGAATCTCAGATGCCATCGGACGGTTCATCATTGACTATCAGGCGGTGAACCCGAATTAAAGGGAGTCAACATGCCGAACACATTGGAGAAAGAGGCCACCTGCGCATCCTGGTCAGCACCCTCATCCCTATCGGCATAGCAACTTGCACAGTGGGCCTTACAACTGGGAGCGAGTCACCGCCATCTATAGTAGGTTGAGGATACCCGACGGATCCCTCGTACGTCGGACGAGCAGTTCTTGATCATGGCTGGTCGACAAGTGAACGGCGAGGTCCTCATCGTCCGCCCAGTTTGCCCCGCATTTCCTTGATCATATCCTCCAGGTCGGCCTCGGCGCGGTTCCGTTCACTGATGAGGCGGTCCAGATTGTATGGTCGAGGCGAGGTCACGGTCTGTGCAGTGGGCTCAGGGGAAGGAGATGGAGAGACGATCGTGGGAGCGTCCGGCGGATTCCCAGGCTGGGTCGTTTGCCCGCGAGGCAGGGGGGTAGAACGACCAGCGGATTTGTCTAGCGCCGACGTGTCGGATGGAGCCCGCGCCTCCTGGTTCGAAACACCCTGATCACGCAACCACCGCTTGGCCACGTTGGACTTCAAAGAGAAGCTGATACTGGTAATCGGCAGTCCATCCGGCGCGACGCGGGCTATTGCCGTGTTGACTCCGATCATGCGGCCGTAGGTATCCAGCAACGGTCCGCCGGAGTTGCCGCGGTTCAGTCCCGTTTCCGTCTGAAATACAGACTTGCCCTTCGTGGCATTAAAGTTCTCGAACTCCGCGCTGATGGTGCCGGTCGTCAAGGTCCAGAGCCCGCCCTGTTCCGGATGCCCGATCGCCACCACGCGATCGCCGATCTCGGTCCTATCGGAGTCGTCCAGTTCGAGAACTGGAAACGGTCCGGGCGACCCATCGAGCTTGAGCAGCGCCAGGTCCAACGGCTGTGAAAAGGCAACCACACGAGCCTTGCCGCTCCGCGACAAATCCACCTTCCGGTCGCCGGTCACACGGTCCGGCTTTAGATAGATTGTCAAGCGAGGATAGGGCTTGCCTGTTTGCTCCTCGATCACGACGTGAGCGTTCGTCAATATGAGCCCGTCCTGTTGGATGATGGAGCCGGTGCCGCCGCTGCCCCGTTGGCCGCTGTTGGAATACCCTATGATCATCACGACGGCTGGCGAGCTGCGCTCGTAGATTTCGCGCGGCGTCAGATCTCCCGCCAGGCCGACTCCCGGCCACAATCCCAGGACTGTCGCTATTCCGAGCAGCAGGAGTCTTTCCATGATGCCTTCCTCTCTCACCGGGCCACGGTCCGGTTCAGTTGCCAACATCCTGACTGGGAACCAGATCCCTATATTATGAAGCGAAGGATGTGAAGCGTGATGAAACCGGAATCCCCTTTAGATATTCCTGCTGGTCAACAGCATACCCCTCGCTACTTCTACCTGCAAGGCTCCAGCCCAGGCTCCAGCCCAGGTTTCAGTCCACTTGTGTCCAACGGCATCTTGGATGATCCAGCACTTGCCGATCGCAGGGGAAGCCACGAATGGAAGGACAAAATAATGCAAGGTGCGGGTGCGCATGACTAACATTGAAAGTGGTACAACCACGAGGGGCCGGCCAGCGAATTGGCAGGGTTAAATGACGCCGTAATCCTTCCGATGATTTCTTTGTTAAAGGACGATCGGGAGAGTAACCCTATGCGCCAAATGCCAACATATCCTTCTACGCTCTTCATTTGCGTCGCTGGTGAAAACCGGAAGGAGATCTATCGATCACCTACCACAACACCAAAGACTAGATTTTGCAACCAATAACTCTTCCATCTCCTACTCTGTTCAAGTCTTGCTCGTTCTTGTCCTCTTGTTCCCCCTCGTATTGAGTGGGTGTGACAACCTCGGACCGTGGCGTCGTCGTCAAGGCAGATATGCAGTCGGGGGCCTTGGTGTCCGTGTCCCACTCGTCGCCCTCATTCGACCATTGACCCTGCTAAAGACGATCTACTATCTGGCAAGGTTTTAGTAGGTCAGGTGGTCTCTGTATACAATGGCAATGCTTTGATCGCCTCAATTTAATATCAAAAGGTACAGGTGCGGCTTATCGGAATTGATACCCCTGAATTGGTTCAATCCCCCTTGGGAGGTCAGGCGCGTGAGGCGCTCACCAGGCTCGTGGCAAGCAAGACCGTGCAGCTTGAAATAGATAATACGGAGCGGGATCAGTATGGGCATCTGCTCGCCTATGTGTTCGTCGGAGAAACGTGTGTCAATGTGGAATTATTAGTAAGGGAAGGCATGTCGCTCCAGTATATTGTCTCGCCGAATGTGTCGCATGCCGAGGAGTATCAACGAGCGCAAAAGGAAGCCAGGCGGGCAGGGCGCAGAGTGTGGGATGGGAACCATCCCTTGACGGTCAGGCCGAACTGCTCTCTCATGCACCAGAAGGGGGAGGCATGTGTATTAGAACACGGTGGTGTTGACTCGATTCGCCCAGACTTCCTCTCTTGGTCTCCCCCAATGCCCTGAAAAGAGGAGTACGACGCACCAGGTTCCACAATCCCCACAAGCAAAGTGGATGGTTCAGACACTAGCTGCGCGCGTTTCGAGGAGTAAGGTCTGAAAGCAGGTGGCTAAAGGGGGATCGACTGTATCGGCTTTCGACCAACCTGTTCTATGCCCGCATCATCCGAGCCAATGTTATACTGTTCTCGTAGGGGCACGGGAAGAGTCAGGGGATGGGGCATATATGATGAGAGTAAGAACTCGGTGGACACAGGTCGCAGTGATGGTGCTGGGAGGCGTATTCGCGACGCTCATGATGAGTGCCTGCGAGAGTACTCCTAAGTGGGTCAAGACCGGTACCTATACGGGCCAGGACTCCAAGGCCTTCTATGGGATGGGGGAAGTGATGGGCATCCGGAACGAACCACTTGCTTGGGATGCAGCTGAGAATCGGGCACGTGCGCAGATGGTGAAGGCGCTCTCCACGTATACGGCCTATCTAATGCGAGATTATGCTGCCTCCACGACGGCAGGAGATTTTAAAAAGACGGCCGAGGAGCAAAATATCGAGGAGGCGGCGAAGACGTTTGCTGCTGCCACCTTGAATGGAGTTCGGTCTATAGACCGATATAAGGATGAAAAGAAGGGCATTTACTATGTGGTGGTCAAAATGGATTTGGAGGATGTAAAAGACATGCTCACGCAGTCGAAAGAGCTGAATAGCCAGGTGCGAGATTTTGTCCGCAAGAACACCGACCGCGCCTTTGAACGACTTGAAAAGGAAGAGCAGAAGCGAGAAGCGCCGATACACTTGACACCATGTACATCCCCGCGATCCGTTTGATTGAACGGAATCGCCTTCCAAGCCTCTCCCAGGTATCCTCTGTCGACTATCCCTCCGACGGTTTGTCGCGCCCCAATGATATTACCCGTCAAAGCTTGTTCGATGGCACGGTCCTTTAGTTCTTCATCTGTCTGTGACCGATCTGGCATGGCGTGCTGGTACTCCACTCTGGTCCGTCACGATCTAGATCCGGAAAGTGATCAATGAGTTGTATGTGAGATCAAGCCTATCACAAGGCTGGAAACACGCTGGAGTGAATTGTCCGGTTCCGTCTGTGGCTCAAGATTGAGGGCAGTGGAAACTGTAAGGCACTAAATTGAGAGGATGAAAAGGATTGAAGGTTCAATTTCATTTGTTTTTGGACCTGCGGATCGATACTCTCAAACCATCAGCAAATCAACTGCATCTGTTTCGGGGCTGGAGTAGGATTGAGAAAGGGGTCAAGCATGGGAGGGCAGCACATGGATCGATTGCTTCCTAGCTGGGCGTACGGCCTCACAGAGGCGACAGGGACATCCATGCGGTGGCGGAACCTGTTCCGGCCTCTGACGAATCCTTTTTATCGACACCCTGGTCTGCCTGTACATACCTCTCGTCTCCTCTTGCGAAACTTTGTGGCTGCGGACCACGCCTCCGTGCATCGCTACGCCATAGACCCTGAGGTCACCCGGTACACGGACTGGGGGCCAAACCGTGAGGCGGACACCAAGGTGTTCCTTGCGCAGGCGTTGGCGGCGCAACGGAGACGACCTCGGAAACAATTTGATCTGGCGGTCGTCCTGAAGCAGGTCGGCCACCTCATTGGAGGCTGCGGGCTTCACCTGACCCAGCCTCATCGCAACGAAGGCTACCTCGGCTACTGGTTGGGTCGCCCGTTCTGGGGGAACGGGTATGCGACCGAGACCCTGGAGAGTCTCCTGACGTTGGGATTTGAAGGGTTGGAGCTTCACCGGATCTTTGCCTATTGTTCACCCGAGAATGTGAGCTCGATCCGCTGCCTGGAGAAAGTCGGCATGCGACAGGAAGGCCGTCTGTGCCAGCACACGTGGAAGCACGGCCTGTGGCAGGACATGTTTCTCTACGCCATCCTCGCCGGCGAATGGCGGCGTGCTGGTCGCTGATTCGCAAAGTGTTAGAGCAACAGGGTGTATTCCCCTCGCTTGTCGCGCGTGTGCGGCCATGGAGTATGGTCGAAGTGATTGAGCCACCACACAAAATTGATTGAGTGTGTCACTGCGATCTATCATGTCAATCCAATCGGCTTAAGGGCGGGTTCATGAACCCAGATATTCGCCTGACAACCTCGTCATAACCCGGTTTCTAACCGAGTTGTTCTAACCCTCCCAGACACGCTCACAGGTAGACACCACGGACTGTGGCATCCCTACCAACTATGCTGGTGCCAACCCGATTGGAAACTGATACCGAGGCCCATCGATCGTCTTTTTCCTTGAAGACACAAGGCGGGCATAGGGAGGGGTCAAAAACCATAGAGCAAACCTGAAACGTTATCTCGATTTTCTGCGGCCATCCGCGTATCCTCTCGAAGCGGTCGAAAAGAAATGATGTGACGAGAGCTGCCAGTCATTGCTTTCCAAAGGGCTACTCATCAAAATGATTCCAGGTTTAATCACTGTTTCAGTGAGATGATGGACGCCGAACCACTTGACTCACATCTTTCTTCCATACTCATTGTGGACGATGAGCCAGATATCTGTCTGGCTCTTCAAGATCTCCTTCGACATGCAGGGTATACGGTGCGCAGTGTGATGACGGGAAGGGAGGCACTGCACGAAGCCGAACAGAGCCTGTTTGGAGCAGTGATCTTAGATCTGGGGTTGCCGGATCTGAGTGGGTTCGCGGTCCTTCGGGGGTTGGAGGAACTCGACCCCCTGCTACCAGTCATTGTCCTCACCGCATCCGTACAAGACAGCGTCACGGTGGAGTCGCTCCGCCGGGGTGCCGCGGCCTACATCACCAAGCCCTATAACCCGGAGGCGCTCAAAATCATTCTCCGTCAAGCCGTTGATGCACGGAGATTGGCGCTCAAGATGCATCGTGCCGAGCGTGCTCTGGGAGCGCGTGAAGAGCAGTTTCGACATGTTTGCCAAGCTGCACCGGACGGGATTGTGCTCGCTGATGACGATGGCAAGATTGTCTCATGGAATACCGCTGCCGAACGGCTCTTTGGGTATACAGAGGGAGAGATGCTGGGGCAGCCGTTGACCACCATCATGCCAACTCGGTACCGCGAGGACCATCAGCGCGGGCTTGAGCGTGCCCAGGTCACTGGCGTATCACCCTTGCCTGGGAGAACGATCGAACTTCATGGCTTACGAAAAGACGGGAGTGAATTTCCCATTGAGGTCTCGCTCGGCACATGGAGATTCGGCGGTCAGATGTCTAGTTGTGGCATTGTCCGCGACATCACCCAGCGGAAGATGGCTGAAGCGAAGCTACTGCAGCAGCAGATCGAGCAGCAGGTTCTGATGGATCTCATTCCGGCCATGGTCTGGTACAAGGACACCCACAATCGCATCGTGCGAGCGAACCGGCACGCGGCTGAATCCATTAACAAGACTGTGGCAGAGGTGGAAGGCCAGCTCACCTCTGACCTCTACCCGGAGGAAGCGGAGCAATACTACCAGGATGACCTCTCGGTCATCGCTTCGGGCAGGCCAAAACTCGGCATTGTGGAACAGTACCAAATAGCCTCCGGTGAGAAACGCTGGGTACAGACGGACAAGGTGCCCTACCGTGATCCCCAGGGGAACGTGATCGGGGTCCTGGTTTTTGCTCAAGATATTACCGAGCGCAAGCAAGCGGAAGCGGCGCTGCAAGACAGTGAACGTCAATATCGACTCCTGATGGAGGAGGCGTCGGACGGGATTGTCGTGTCAGATCTAGACGGATATTTTCGGATGGTGAATTCGAAGGCCTGTGACATGGTGGGGTGCACGAGAGAGGAATTGCTCCAACTTCATGTGAGGGACACCTATGTTCCCTTAGAAAAGGCCATCACTCAGCAACGCCTCGAACAAATTCGCTCTGAGAAGCACTTGCATTTTACCCGATTGTTACAGCGAAAAGATGGGACGGTTATTTCGGTCGAAATCAGTGCGGTGAAGATGTCCGATAATCGCTACTTTGAAATTATCCGCGATCTCACTTGACAGAAAGTTGGTCCATAGCAAACTCAAAATCAGTTGATTTTGACCCCCACGATTTCCAGTCTTGATCCTGAAGGGAATCACAAGATTACCCGCTAGAGATTTGACAAGCGTTTTGGCCTCCGCAGGATGCCCCTAAAACGCTCCGCACCGCGATTACCGACCCGTGGAACGGCCCCATCCACGGGATTCACGCTGATCCATCGGGAATCCTTGTCACGATAAACTCCCTGCGCCTCGGCGGGATTCACGTTTTGATCCTTGCCCAGATTGTTCTCGCTCCAGAACCGTCAGTGGTCCTTGCCATTGTGAGTGGGACCTCCAATGAACAATGTGGTGGTCCCAACGGGATTTGAACCCGTGTTTAAGCCTTGAGAGGGCTCCGTCCTAGGCCAGGCTAGACGATGGGACCAGATCATCGATGATGAGGGATTGACTGGGCACAGTAGCACAGGGACTTTTCATTTTTCAATTCCTACGATACCGAGCAGTATTCAGGCCTCTGAACCTCTGGTTCACCCACGACTGTAATCCCAAAATGATAATGTCCGCTTTGGCCCAAGTAGAAATGTCCTCTTCGGTACGAGACTATCGGCCCGTACAAGGAGGGTCAGATGGTCAGAGAGGACAGGGTCATTATGAGTGTGAAGGAATTGCGGCGGGTGCATGTGCTTCGACAGACGATGGAGAAGCAGCTGACGCAGGTCACGGCAGGCACCCTCCTGGGGCTGACGCCCCGCCACATCCGGCGCCTCCTTGCGCGGGTGAAGCAGGCGGGCGATCAGGGGCTGGCGCATCGGGGACGGGGCAAGCCCTCGAACCGAAGGATCCCGGAGAAGGTCAAGGCCAAAGCGCTGAAGCGGTGCGAGAAGCCGTATGGGGACTTTGGGCCGACGTTGGCGGCGGAGAAGCTGACCGAGCGCCACGGGATCACGGTGAGCGCGGAGACCGTGCGGGGGTGGCTCCTGGCGACGGGGGTGACCCACTTCCAGCGGCGGAAGCGCCCGCATCGGTCGTGGCGGGAACGGAAAGCCCATGTGGGGGCACTCCTCCAACTGGATGGCTCGCACCATGACTGGTTCGAGGGGCGCGGGCCCCGGTGTGTGCTGATGGCCTACCTCGATGATGCGTCCAGTCGGGTGTATGCCCGGTTCTATGAATACGAAGGGACGATCCCGGCGATGGACAGCTTCATGCGGTATGTGCAGCGCTATGGGATTCCGTTGGCCATCTACGCGGACACGCATTCGACCGATCAATCACCGGCTCCGCCCACCGTGGAGGAGCAGTTGGCCGGGGTGACGCCCACGAGTCAATGTGGGCGCGCGCTGCGCGAGCTGGGGGTCGAGCTGATTCCGGCCCATTCCCCGCAGGCGAAGGGGCGGGTGGAGCGGCGCTTTCAGACCGTTCAAGAT
Organism: uncultured Nitrospiraceae bacterium; assembly: GCA_963821465.1. Classification (GTDB taxonomy): domain Bacteria; phylum Nitrospirota; class Nitrospiria; order Nitrospirales; family Nitrospiraceae; genus Palsa-1315. Next base: position 154,424 of record CAWGDV010000029.1, read on the forward strand.
CGGGTGATCAAGGAGATGCGGCTCGCGGATGTCTCCACCCTGGAGGCGGCGAATCGGTTTCTGGAGGACTATCTGCCGATCTCCAACCAGCGCTTCTCGGTCCAGCCGGCCCAGCCCGCTGATCTGCATCGGCCCCGTCCTGCGAGCCGCGAGCTGGACCGGAGCCTGTGCATCAAGACCACACGGGGCCTGCGCCGGGACTGGACGGTGGCGCACCACAGGCACCTCTATCAGGTCCAGACCAATGTCCGGGCGACCCATGTGCAGGTGGAGGAACGGGTGGATGGGACGATGCGGATGACCCACCACGGTCGACCGCTCGACTTTCATGCGATCACGGCGCGACCCGTGAAGGCCGCTGCGGTGAAACCGGTCCCCCGCGCTCGGCAGCCAGTCACCCCGAGGCCGGACCATCCGTGGCGCACACGCCTGCGGCCAGAACGCACAAGCCACGCGGCGGCGGCCGGAACATAAAACCGGACATTTCTACTTTGGGAGGAAGCGGACATTTCTATTTGGGCTTGACACTGGTTCACCCACGACTTGACAGAGACAGTGGTATAGCCTACCTTGCGGCAAGCAGACGGGCGGCCTCTTGGGAGAGGGGATTATTCAGTCGTCGGCCTCCTCTTTCCATCGGCTGACTCATGGTGCAACATGAACAACCCGCTCCAAATCAAAACTCTCGGCATCACGGACTCTCCGGAACTGATCGACATCGAGATGCCCGAGCAGGGCCTTGAGCTGTACGTCGGCTCAAATGTGTTTCGAAACACGAACGGAGTAGTCAAGCTTCAAGGCAAGGAACAGGTGGTGTTGGAAACACAACCCCAGCCATTGGTGTTACTCCTGACGATGGACCTGTACGATGAGCAGGGAACCCGCATCGGCCATATCCGACGAAATGCGCTCTCGGCGCATAGCGCGGGCCGCTTTACCATCAACGTAAAGGCCAGCGGCGAGGCAACCCCGAGCGACCCTCCTTCAGTCACTGTAGCAGACCGAACAACTGGACATACGGTCTTCGAAGCCTGTCTCATGCAGAGAAGAAAAGTTCGCATAACCGCGGGGCACTTCTGTACCCATAAAGGTGAATTAGTCACCGTCAGCCCACACTACTGCCGCATTGGGACCGGTCTCACCATGTTTGGCGATGTTGCGGAAAGCCGCGGCAGGGCGGCAGTCATCGGGTGATCGGCTCCCCCAAGCGACCTCAGCCTCAAGTCAGGTGTGCCCACTCTCTACAATCGAGAGAGCGACAGCCGTCGACCACCTTGGCTCCTTGTTGAAAAGCACATCCTTTTTGACAAGGCGCAGGACTACCTTAAAATGGCAGTATGTCGGACATCGTGAAGCCAAGCGTGCAAGCCTTCTTGGTCTGCGACCAGGTCATCGAGGACAGCGTCACCAAGAAGAAAAGCCTCATCGGTCTCTTCACCCACCTGCAGGCCGTGAGCTTTCCCTTCCAACACTCACAAATGGGGCTGTATTTCTGCCTCACCGATGCCGAAGGGACCTATCACTTCGACATCGATTTGATCTACCTCAACAACGAACAGCTTGTCTGCCGGGCCAGCCTTCCGAATATTTCCATCATCGACCGCCTTCAAATTTCCGATTTCGGGATCAATATCCCCTCACTGGTCTTCCCCACCCCGGGACGCTATGAGTTTCGCCTGCGCATGGAAGGACATCTCATCGCGCAGAAAGATTTCAGCGTGATGCAGATGCCGACTCACCAAACCTCGTAGTACTCGGTTCGTCTGATATCCTTCCTTCTCCGAATAAGCCCTTCTCCCGTCTACCACTCTTGTGATAGAACAGCCCGCAACAACTCGAGTCGCACATGTCTCGTTCACAAAGGAGTCATTGCTCTATCGTGTCTGAACCGACCGGCGCTTCAAACTTTATCCGCGACATCGTGGCCGCCGATCATGCAACCGGCAAACATGGCGGTCGAGTGGTTACGCGCTTCCCACCTGAGCCGAACGGTTATCTCCACATCGGGCACGCGAAATCAATCTGCCTGAACTTCGGCATAGCGAATGACAGCCCAGGCGGCTTGTGCCACCTGCGATTCGACGATACCAATCCGACCACCGAAGATCATGATTATGTCTGTGCGATCCAGGCCGACGTCCGATGGCTGGGGTTCGACTGGCGTGAGAAGATGTTTTTTGCCTCGGATTATTTCGAGCAGCTGTACGACTTTGCTGTCCGGCTGATTCGTAAGGACAAAGCCTATGTCGATGACTTAACGGCTGAGGAGATGCGTACCTATCGCGGCACCCTGACTCAGCCGGGAACGAACAGCCCTTCTCGCGGCCGTTCCGTCAATGAAAATCTTGACCTCTTTCGACGCATGCGCGCCGGGGAATTCCCCGACGGCACCCACGTCCTTCGAGCCAAAATCGACATGTCGTCACCCAATATCAACCTGCGCGACCCAGTCCTCTATCGGATCAGACACGTGCCGCATTATCGAACAGGGAGTGCCTGGTGCCTGTACCCGTCCTACGACTATGCGCATCCTCTTTCGGATGCGATTGAGGGAGTCACGCACTCAATCTGTACCTTGGAATTTGAAGATCACCGGCCTCTCTACGATTGGGTCGTCGAGCAGACTGAAGCGCCGCATCGACCGCAGCAGATCGAATTTGCTCGGTTAAACCTGACCTATACCGTCATGAGCAAACGGAAGCTGCTCGAGTTGGTCGAAAAGAAACTGGTGAGCGGGTGGGATGACCCACGACTGCCGACGATCAAAGGCCTGCGTCGACGCGGGTATACCCCAGAGGCGATTCGGGCCTTCTGCGACCATATCGGCGTCGCCAAACGCGAGGCCATTGTCGAGATGCAGCTACTCGAACACTTTATTCGCGAAGATCTGAACAAGCGATCGCCACGAGTCATGGCCGTGTTGCGGCCGCTCAAAATTATTCTTGACAACTATCCCGAGGACCTATCCGAAGAATTGGAAGCCGTCAACAATCCGGAGGATTCGTCTGCAGGGACGAGGAAGGTCCCCTTCTCACGCATCCTCTATATTGAGCAAGACGATTTCCGTGAAGATCCACCCAAACAGTTCTTCCGGCTTGCCCCAGGACGCGAAGTGCGCCTTCGGTACGCATACATCATCAAATGTGTCCAGGTGACAAAAGATCCGGAGACCGGTGAGATCACCGAACTCCATTGCATCTACGATCCCACAACCAAAAGCGGGGCATCCCAGGAACAGCGCAAGGTCAAGGCTACCATCCATTGGGTCTCGGCGGCCCATGCTGTGAAAGCCGAAGTCCGACTCTACAACCCCCTCCTGGTGACGGATCTGGCAAAGGTGCCGCCAGACTACGATTGGACAACCTATCTCAATCCCAACTCATTGGAGCGAATCACAGGCTGTCTGGTTGAGCCGAGTTTGCAGCAGACAGAGCCCGGCACTCGGTACCAATTCGAGCGCCTGGGATACTTCTGTGCCGACCCTAATTCGGCCTCCGGCACACTGATATTCAACCGCACGGTGTCACTCAAAGACGCCTGGGCGAAGATCGAAAAAGCTCAGCCCCCCCAGTAGTAAACTGACAATCTCTCCCCGCCCGTATGCCAGGCTGGTCAAAAAGATGAAACAGAAAGCGATCGCCGTAAAGGTCATCGAAAAATCTCCGGCCCGTAACACTCGCTCTATCCATCCGTCGTACAGTTTCCATATTTTACTTTACCGTGACTCTGGGGTTGCTAGACTAGCAGGAGCATGAGGTTTCGGCATGACGAGGAACCTCGAATCGGACGGAGGACCGCATGATTGAGTGTCGAGACTATCCACGAATCCCTGTTGATATGCAGGTCTTCTTCTCCAGCACCAACAAGACAGAGATTTGCGAAGGCACCATGTTCGATCTGTCTGCCAGAGGGTGCGCCGTCACCAGCATGTCGTCGGTTCAGCCAGGTTCATCGGTGAGAATCCTCATCAGGGCGACGGATCTGGGTTCACCTATTACAATCGAGTCTGCCGCGGTCCGTTGGAGTCAAAGCGGGGAGTTCGGCGTCGAATTCCTCGGCCTCTCGGAAATCGATCAGCGGCGCCTGCAGCGATTGCTGGAAGCCACCGTCAGGCATTAGGCCCTCATTGATCCCCTGATCGATTTTCATTTTCAGCGTAGTATAATACCGGCATGACTTGCCCCCTCTGTCGCCAACCCAGCACCTGGGAATGCAACCCCTGGCGCCCCTTCTGCTCAGAACGATGCCAAGTGACCGATCTCGGTGCCTGGGCAACGGAACGGTATCGTATACCGGGCCCCACCCTTACGATGGATACTTTGCTCCCTGGTTCACCGGAGGAAGACGATGATGCAGAGGCACAGTAAGACTCCGAAGACCGATAGTTCGGGAGCAGATCGTTCACTTTCCCACAAGGTCCAACCGGTAATCCCTACCCAATAACTCCACGTGTGTCACGATAGAACGACTGCACGAGACGCTATTCGATTCCAGCCTCACTCGCACGTTTCAGGGTTGGCAAGCCCAGAGTATCTTGATATGGTCACGGTCGAATCAGGTCCTCTCACAAGGAGCAGAAGCCATGCTGTCGACCAAAGGCTATGCCGCGATGACTGCTAAGACCGCCCTGCATCCCTTCTCGTTCGAGCGGCGTGAGGTCGGCCCTCATGACGTGCTCATTACCATCACCCACTGCGGCATCTGCCATTCGGATATTCATCAAGCGCGCGACGAATGGGGGGGATCGATTTTCCCCATGGTGCCGGGCCATGAAATCATCGGCACCGTGGCGCAAATTGGGTCTGCGGTGACAAAATTCAAGACAAGCGACCGCGTCGGTGTCGGCTGCTTCGTCGATTCCTGCCGGACCTGTGCTGCCTGTCGAGAGGGATTAGAGCAGTACTGCGAAGCCGGCATGCTCCTCACCTACAGCGGCCGCGACAAAGATGGCCAACCTACGCAAGGTGGTTATTCCACACAGATCGTCGTAGATGAGCATTACGTGCTGCGGATTCCCTCAGCCCTGTCGCCTGCCGGAGCGGCCCCACTCTTGTGCGCGGGAATTACCACATACTCCCCGCTTCGTCACTGGGGCGTCGGCAAATATCACAAACTCGCGGTGGTGGGATTGGGTGGACTAGGACATATGGCTGTGAAGATCGGCAAGGCCCTCGGAACCGAAGTGACCGTCTTGAGCACCTCTGAACGGAAACGAAAAGATGCGGAACGGTTGGGCGCCTTCGACTTCGCCCTCACCTCACAACCCGAAACATTCACCAGACTACAGCGGCGCTTCGATTTTATCCTTGATACCGTATCCGCACCGCACAACTACAACGCCTATGTGAACTTGCTCAAAACCGACGGGACCATGATTCTCGTCGGGGCTCCGGATAAGCCGACGCTGCTGGAGCCCTTTCCACTGATTCTGCATCGTCGCCGCATCGCAGGCTCCGTCATCGGCGGCATCCGAGAAACCCAAGAGATGCTCGACTTCTGCGCCACGCACAGCATCGAGTCCGATATTGAATTGATCCCGATCCAACAAGTGAACGCAGCCTACGAGCGAGTTCTCAAGGGCGATGTGCGGTTTCGGTTTGTCATCGATCTGGCTTCATTGAAGTAGCGATCGGATGGTCAGAGAAATTGGCTGGGGGACTAGGAATCGAACCTAGGTAGCCGGCTCCAAAGGCCGGCGTCCTACCGCTAGACGATCCCCCAGCGCGGTACCAAACCGAGACGGAGATCTGAAAGATGACGGCGTGGAAAAGTAATTGGCTGGGGGACTAGGAATCGAACCTAGGTAGTCAGATCCAGAGCCCTCCAAGCCATGTTACGATCAGTTGCGATATTCAGGCAAAGAGTACGACAAAGCCGCTGTGATTTCAAGCGGTTTTGGCACTTTAGGTGGTATGGAGTGAGATTAACGCAGAAAGGGAATGAGCCAAAAACGTCATGAGGCAAGCGTCATAGAACGGGAAGATGCCTCACGCCTCTCCGTTTGGAATATCAGCCCTGCGATTCAAATTCGCTCCGTGCAATACCATGTGACAGATGATGGATTGGAGGGTACCCAGTCGAATTTCATAGTGATACAGGGACAGGGACGGTCACGGTTCCGATAGCAGTCTGGCGCTGCATGACGATATGACTGCCGCGGCGCCGTACTTCTGCAAACCCATGCTGCGCTAAAATCTGGCAGTCCTCGCGTCCTGAGAGGACCCGAAGTTTAGCCATGCGTTGCTTCGAAGCGCGTCACAAAGACTTCGGTATGCAGCCGTCGCTGCACTTCTTCGGGGTCCGCGCATTCCAGGAATAATTCGACAGCTTCTTTCAGATTAGCCATCGCTCCTTCTACTGTGGCTCCCTGGCTGGCCACGTCCAATTCCGGGCAGAGCGCGAGATACCAGTCGCCTTCTTTCTCCACAACCGCGGGATAGCTACTGGCCGCCATGAGTCAGTCTCCTTCAACTCGTCTGAGAGTCTCGAACGCGGGGTCTTTCGACACCCCCTACCACCCAAAATGCGTCCGCCTATACGCTGGGGTGGGGCACTAACAAGAAGTTCGTAGTGCAAAATGGCTCCCCGAACTGTACGCAATGCGAACTCTACAGTTTGATCTCTCAAGGGTCGTCCGGCCCGTTTTTTAGGGAAGCGCCTTGGTGTTCCTCTTGAGGCCTACTCATACTTAGGCAAGCCCACAACACCAAGCTTTCAAGAATGACTACTTTTGGGAATAGGGTGAAGTAGGAAAGACAAGACGGGCTTGAGCATAAAATGATGCTTCGGGAACTGTAGCCTTGGAACAGAACCATCCAGCCCGGTCCGCTCGGTGATACGCCTGGTTCAGTCGCCTTTGTGACTCCACGTCCTGACAGTGATGCCAGACCAATCAGCTGAGGTGCTGCGAGAGTCGCAGGGCAAGAGCGACCAGTGTGCGGACCGGATTGGCCGCGGAGCTCAACGGGACCACGGACATGTCGCAGACGTAGAGCCGTTGCGTGCCGACCACGCGGAGGTCCTCGTCCACCACTGAGTGGACCGCGAATGGGGCGTCGAGCTGCGGCCGGTACGGCATCCTCAAGCTACCAACCGCGTGATGCACCGTGCCCCAGCCAAATCCTTTGCCACCTTGCCCATACCATACCTCGTCTGCCGGCCGTGCGGACTGACCGTTGATCTGAAACTGCGAGAAAATCTGGTGTGTCACGTGATTGAGCACGGCCCAAATTTCTCCGGTGTTCTTGTGCCATCCGGCCAGGGCAGGGAACCGCGAATCGGCTAGGTAATCTGCCCAGCTTTGGTTCCGGAATGCGATCTCCGGCACGTACCCGTAGGGCGGCGCGGCCTTCACTTCGTTGTTCTCGTCGAGGCAATTTCCGAAGCTGAACTTGATGTCGATCCGGGCCGCCCCGTCGGGCTGGGGGGGAGCGGCAGCCCCTTGGTCGTTCTCCCGCAAGTGCCAATACTCGTGGTTGAGGTTCATCTCAACGTTAAACGGGTAAAGGATCTGGTTCGCATCCCGCCGTCCGCGCGAGTAGAAGACAATCTTGGCGTGATCATCCTTTCCCAGCGCGACGTTGCCGATGCTCGTAACGAACGTGGTGATCTCGTTCGACGTGGGATGGTCCGTCAGCCCACGGCCTACCAGGTCCTTCACCGACTGCGGCAGCCACGGGTACATGCTAGAACGCCGAAGCAGCTTCGGGCTTTCTATTGAGCCGCCAGCGAGGACGACCGTTCCCGCCTTAAATATCCTGGCCTGCCCTGTCCTGGTGTTGCGGGCGACGACCTCGATGTGGCCGCCGTGGTTCTGCACATCCTCGACGAAATGGTTCACCAGCAAGTGTAGGCCCGGTCCGTCACCATGGCTTACGCCCGGCGTTAGGCCAAGTTGGTTCACGAGCAGCTCAGCGGTGTTGAACACGCCTGTCGGCTCCGAGAAGAACTGGTCTTTGGGCGTGCCGTCGGCTTCTAGGTAGGGCTGGTGCAGGGCACGGGGCGTCTCCTGGATAGAAAAGTCTGCGGCGAGCGGCGACTGCCGCAACCGGGCGACGACCGCCTGGGCGGTCGCCCCCATAGACCGCGACTCGTTCATCGTCTCCCCGGCCCGGTTCAGCAGGCCTCCCGCGAGGTCTTGCCGGACGCGTGGCGGGAAATAATCGAGCTCCCACCCTTGTACGGTCGGGATAAGACCGGACCAGAAGATCGACCGGCCGCCAAAGTTCAGCTGTGGCTTCTCGCCGATGTAGTTCTGCGTTGAACTATTCCCGGTCTGCAAGAACGTGTCGCATCCGAAGTGTTTTGCGAGGCTACTGTTAGGGAATCGACAAATGTTGTAGACGTGCGTGGGGTAGATGAACGATCCGGCTTCGAGTACGAGGATTCGCTTCTGCGAGCCGAAACGTTCGGCAAGATCATCCGCCAGGACGCCGCCGCCGATCCCTGAACCGACGATGACGGCGTCGAAATCGTCGCGCCATCCCATGTACTGTAGGAAAAGACGTTCCCGAGCTGCCGTCTCCTCGGAGACAAAATTAACGTATGTAGAAGAATTAAAGGTCATCTCTCTCTCACTTATTCGCGCTTAGACCGTTCGTGTCCAACATAACGACCAGCAGGTTGTCCGACTTGCCGACCGCCTTTTCCACGGCGTTCGTATCCCGGCCCGTGGCAACCACCGCGTGGCCAGCGGCCAGAGCAGCCTTAGCGAAATCGACGCCCATCCCACGGCCAGCGCCAGTAATGAACCACACTTTCTTGTTTTTCATAATATCCCATTTTTCTTTCGTTCCTCAGACGTTCTTCCCCTGAGAAGACTACAATTCCTCTTGCGTCAATCACAATGAGTCTCAGGGAACGAAGGGTGTCCAACAGTTCAAATATTAAACTGTTTCGGTCTTTCGGAAAATGCCCTATGAATTAGGCTTAGGATCTGGCGCGTGTTCGTGTCAACAAAGTAATCCTGAGAGGTCAGAAAATTTGGCAATTATGGGGGCGGTTAGTTCGCCCAGAGGTAAAGTTGGATCCCCGATCTGTACCCTTTGAGAACCCTGAGATCCGAAGGCCTACCCAGTACTGCTGAGACTGAGAATGAGCAGGAGCGAGAGACAGCGACGCTATCCGTATGAATACAGGAGTTTAGGCCCTGGTCTTCTTTTCAAAACGCTCTCCGAAGCTGCACGCGCGAACCGCTCATCAAGTCCAGCCTGGCACCAACCTGTCATTGAGTCTGTCAACCGCGTCGATGTGGAAGCCTTAGCCAAGGCGCAGGTGGAGCGCGGGGAGTGGATGCTGTGGGTGAAGAAAGATTTTCATTGCAACCATAGCCGCACAAGTGCTTAATGAAGCTTCAGCTGAATCCAAATTCAGCGCTAGCTCAGAATTTGAAACGCTCTCTGAAGTAACGCATCCGAATCGCGAGCACTCCCATCAACCGACAGGGCCTCTATTTATTGAGGAGATTGTCTATGCGCTCACTTCGAGTGACTATTCTGGATCTTGTCACCAAGGGTCCCACGAAATCCCTCTATACCCGCGTGATGAATCCAAATCTGGCGAGCATTATGCCGCAGGTCGTCGGGGTGTGGTGTGAGGAATTGGGCCATCAGGTGCGCTTTGTGTGCTACACCGGCCGAGAAGATCTCCACCAGGAATTGCTGAACGAGACGGATATTGTGTTTATCGGGGCCTTTACCCGATCGGCGCTGACCGCCTATGCCATTAGTAATATGTTTCGCTCTCGCGGAGCCGTGACGGTGATAGGCGGGCCACATGCGCGCAGCTATCCGCAGGATGCCGCCAAGTATTTCGACTATGTGGTGGGGTTTACCGACAAGAATCTGATTCACGATATTCTCGCCGATTGTTCACCGCACCGTCCGCTTGGGGTCCAGCTCGCCGCGGCTCGACAGCCGACCGAATTGCCGGGAGTAAAGGAACGGTGGAAATTCATCGAGCCGACCATCGCCAAAGCTCCCACATCCTTTAAAATGGTGCCCATGATCGGCAGCATGGGGTGTCCCTATACCTGCGGGTTTTGTGTGGACGCCAATGTTGATTATCAGCCCTTGTCATTTGACCAGATCAGTGAAGATTTGAAATTTCTGCGAACAAAGATGAAACGACCGATGGTGGGCTGGCACGACCCGAATTTCGGGGTCCGGTTTGAGGAGTATATGAGGGCAATCGAAACGGCGATTCCCCCCAATAGTATTGACTTTGTTGCAGAAAGTACGCTGTCGCTTCTGTCCGAGCCCCATCTCAAGCGATTACGCGCAAATGGATTCAAGGCGATTTTGCCGGGCATTGAGTCGTGGTATGACATGGGAGATAAATCCAGGACGGGCCGCCATACCGGACAGGAAAAAGTGAAGCAGGTGGCGGATCATATCAATTTGATCCTTCGCTATATCCCCTATGTCCAGGTCAATTTTGTGTTGGGAATGGATTCAGATGAGGGATCTGAGCCCTTTGAACTCACCAAGCAATTTTTGGATCTCGCCCCAGGGGCTTTTCCGGCGTTTAACCTGATTACAGCATTTGGTCAATCGGCCCCCTTTAACCGGGAATTGCAACGGGAAGGGCGGGTGCTGCCATTTCCCTTTCATTTTCTCGATAACCTTCACTCGATGAATGTGCGTCCCAAGCATTATGCCTGGCCGAAATTTTATGATTATGTCGTGGATCTGTCGCAGCACGCGTTTTCCTGGCCGATGATTGCGAAGCGTGCGATGGTGAATCGGGGCTGGACTCCGAGATGGTTGAATTTCATTCGGTCGGTGTCGAGTGGGTTCGGCCAGATAAATCACCACACGAAAATCCGAAGATTTCTGGATACGGATCTGTCGGTCCGACAGTTTATGGAAGGCGACACGTCGGTGCTGCCAACGTGTTATGCAAGGAAAATTCGTGGGAAGCTGGGTCCGTTATGGGACATGCTTCCTGACGGGGCGATCACGCACGATCATCATGCCTACCTGAACTCCTACGAGGAACCCTTTCCCAATCTTATCGAGGTGGGTCCACCATCGGCGGTGGAAAGTCCTGCCGAGCGCATTGGCCCGCATAGGCCAGCCCTGGCCTCATCATGATAGATGACTCACTTCTCTTCTTCTACGGAGTTCTTCTACAAGCTGCAGGCCGGAATCCAAGGAGCTTGTTGGCATACGCTCAGGCATACCGCCGCCAGTCGCCGGATCATGGCTGGGGTTGATCTCGTGGCGGTCAAGGAGATCCTGGGGCATCGGGACATTGTCACCACCTTGCGATACTCGCACTTGTCACCGGGGCATCTGCAAGACGCGATTAACCGAGGAAGCCTGATTGGAACCGTCACCAGCCCTAAACACCACGAGCCCACTCCCGAAGGAGTAGGCTCGCAAGTGATTGATGGATTGAATAAAGAAATTGGCTGGGGGACTAGGAATCGAACCTAGGTAGTCAGATCCAGAGACTGACGTCCTACCGCTAGACGATCCCCCAACCGACGTTCACAGTAATATACGGGTTGCGGTTTCGTCAAGATCGGTTCTGGCAGGTTGTTGAAACAGTCGGTCATCTCACCCCTCCGACCCCTGCGCGCCGAGACGCGCCTTTCCCCAGGCGGCGTCCTCGCTTCGCTCTTAAAACCTGTGAGGCGTGAAGTATTGAATACGAAGGGAACGGATGGAAGATTCGCTCGGCCTTGGTACGGGAAAGGCATGCGTCTTGGCGCACGCGGGGTGGGCGGGTGTGACAGGGGCTATTTGAACAGCCTGCTGGTTTAGAAAAGAAACTGCCTCATACGCGGGAGGCCCGTTCGATTCCCTGGCGGAGCCGAAACAATGTCCGGTCTCGCCCTAATATCTCCATCACGTCGAAGAGGCCAGGGCTGGCCGTACGACCGGTGAGGGCCACACGAACCGGCTGGGCGAGCTGGCCCATCTTCACTCCCTCTTCTTCAACCAGCTGCTTGAAGGTTTCTTCCCATTGCTGTTTTGAGAAGGCAGGCAAGGCCTCGAAGCGAGTGACCAATTTGCCGAGGATCGGCGCAATGGCCGGCGTCAAAAACTTCTTCGCCGCCTCTTCGTCACATATCACGGCCTGCCCAAAATACGGCTTGACCCAATCGACCATCTCCACGAGCGTCTTCGCCCGCTCCTTCACGAGGACGACGAGTTGCGCAAGCCAGCCAGCCGAGACAGCCTGGACCTCGCCTTTCAATCCTGCCGCTTCCAACAGGGACACAAGCGCCTGAGCGACCTGGGTCGGCGGGCTGATCTTGATAAATTCCGCGTTCACCCAGAGCAGTTTTTCGGGATTGAACACGGCTGCGGATGTTTGGACGTTCTTCCAGGAAAACTTCTCGATCAGCTCCTGGCGGGTGAAGAGTTCTTGGTCTCCGTGTGACCACCCGAGCCTAGCAAGATAGTTCACCATGGCATCTGGAAGATAACCCATCTCTTTATAGGCCATGATCGATGTGGCCCCATGCCGCTTCGAAAGACGGGCTTTGTCCGAGCCCAGAATCATCGGCAGATGCCCGAACTGAGGGACTGGAAACCCAAGCGCTTGGAAGATCGGGACCTGCCGTGGTGTGTTAGTGAGGTGATCATCTCCCCGTCACCACGTGGGTAATGTGCATCAGCGCATCATCAACCACCACTGAAAAGTTGTACGTCGGATAGCCGTTCGAGCGGAGAATGATCAGATCGTCCTGCACAGCGTTATCGAAGACAATCTTGCCCTTGATGAGGTCGTCGACCACGGTCTCTCCGTCTTGCGGAGCCTTGAAGCGCAGGGCCGCATCGCCAGCCGGATTTGTGAGGCCACGATCACGGCAACGGCCGTCGTATTTCTGCGACAGTCCCTTGGCCTCGGCCTCCTTACGCCGTGCGTCGAGTTCTTTCGCTTTGCAGACACACCAATAGGCATAGCCCTTTTCAAGAAGTTGCATCGCATGACCGCGATAGAAATCCATCCGTTCGGTCTGACGAAACGGCCCTTCGTCCCAATCGAGTCCCACCCATCTCATGCCTTCGATGATGGCCTGGATCGATTCGTCCGTCGACCGACTCTGATCCGTATCCTCAATGCGGAGAATGAAGACGCCCTTCTGCTGGCGGGCAAAGAGCCAATTGAATAGCGCCGTGCGGACCCCCCCGATATGGAGAAAGCCGGTCGGACTGGGCGCGAATCGCACTCGTACCTGAGTCATCGCATACTCACTGATGTGATACGAAAAGGTCGGTATCTATAACATGCAGGGAAAAGCCTTGTACAGGAAGCGCGGAGCTTCCATCTCGTCGTCGCTTCTGCTATGAGGAAGAAGGAGATCGTTATGGCCGAATTCACGCAAGCAGCGACAGTGCTCTCGGTGAATGATCTCACCCCCCACAGTCGCCAGCTCGTGCTTCTTCCTACCGTTCAGAACATTATGTTCCAGCCCGGCCAATGGGTTTCGCTCAAACTGCCGGTCGGCGCCAAACCGCCGCTCAATCGAGCGTATTCGATGGCAGCGCCCGGTACGCCGTCAGGCGAATTGACCTTAATCTTCGATCGCGTACCGGGCGGCGTGGGGTCCAACTATCTCTACACACTCAAACCCGGCGATGCCATACAGCTTTCAGGCCCCTACGGAAACTTCACGCTCCCGCAGCAACTTGACCGCGACCTCTTGCTCGTCGCCCGATACACAGGCCTTGTCCCAATCCGTTGCATGCTGAAACAGCTGTACGCACAGCGGCAGACCGATACCACCATATTGATCGCAGTCGCCCCTGCGGAGGATGAATTCCTCTTTCATCAGGAACTGTTGACGTTGGCTGTGACCCATCCCAGGTTTCGCTATCTTCCGTTGTTGGCGGCCGGCGGGGAGCAGCAGGGTGTCGACCTCGCGCGCTCCATGCTCAGGCCGTTGATTGAGGGGACGCCGAAAGTGATTCCGATGTTGTGCGGCATGAAAGGCTTTGTGCGACCGCTGCGAACCTATCTTGTGGAGGCGGGATATGACCGAAAGGAAGTGAGAACAGAGACCTATGATTAGTGGCCCTCCTTAACGAGATTCTTGTTGACCGCCGGAATCTCGACAACGATATCTTTCGTCCCGTTCGGCACACATTGGCAACCAAGCCGTGACTGCAAGGTAGTTATCGGTGCTTCTTCGAGCTGATCGAATTCATCGTCTGTGCCCTCATTACAGCTCTCAAGCCCCTGTTTTACAATGACGTGACAGGTTGAGCAGGCACAGACCCCCCCGCATACATGCTCCAGCGCAACCCCATTCCCCATCGCCACATCCAAAAGACTCCCTGGAAGCCCCGTCGGACCATAGGGAATCTTGGATGGATCGACCTCAACCTTCGTCACCAGGCCATCAGGGGCAATAAAGGTGACGGTATAGGCTAGCTGAGGAAGCACATAGTCAGATTTTTCAATATAGGGATTGGTCCCACCCATATGACGTCCATTCCTTTTCTCACCGAACTCAATCTTATTTCACGGTGTTGACAGTTTAGAAACCTACGTGCTACTCTTAATCCGACCCTATTGATCGGAGATCATTATAGTCTCCGACCGTGGAGATCGGCAATAGCAATGTTGAAGATTTCAAAAAGAGCGGATTATGCCCTCATGGCCCTTCAGCACATCGCTGCTGTCCAATTCGGCGACGTGACGCCTGGACGTGTGGTGAATACGAAGGAGATCGCGGAGGAATATAACATTCCCCTCGAGCTACTGGCCAAAGTACTTCAGACCCTCGCCAAGAGCGCATTGATCGAGAGTCACAATGGACCGAAGGGTGGGTACGTGCTGGCCCGACGTGCGCACCAAATTACGATCGCGCAAATTCTCGAAAGCATCGAGGGCCCCTTGGGTATCACCGATTGCTCGCACGAAAAGGATGGAGAGTTCTGTATGCAGCGGGACAATTGCCATATCCGCACACCGCTCCTGAAAGTCCAGGACAGCATCTCCCAATTGCTCAATAACATGACTCTGCAAGACATGATGGGCGGCACACCCCTCATTACCATTCAGTCCCCCGCGGCACAAGGAGTTGAACGATGAAACTGCCGATTTTCTTGGACAACCATTCCACGACACCGATGGATCCACGCGTATTGGATACCATGCTTCCCTATTTCGTCGAGAAATTCGGGAATGCGGCCAGCCGCAACCACGCCTTCGGGTGGGCCGCGGAAGAAGCCGTCGAGAACGCCCGAAAGCAGATCGCGAAACTGATCAAGGCTGATCCGAAAGAGATCGTCTTCACGAGCGGCGCCACCGAATCGGACAACCTTGCGATCAAGGGTGTGCTGGAGATGTACGGGGAGAAGGGCAACCATATTATCACCTCCTCCACCGAACACCGCGCCGTGCTCGACACCGTTAAGGTGTTGGAGGGTAAGGGCAAAGCGACCGCCACCTATCTCCCAGTCGATAAATTCGGGGTGGTGAGCCCCGAGGATGTACGGAGTGCGATCACGGAAAAGACGATCCTCATTTCCGTTATGTTGGCGAACAATGAAATCGGCACGATCAACCCCGTCAAAGAGATCGGCAAAATCGCCAAGGAAAAGGGCATCCTCTTCCACTGCGATGCCACGCAAGGCGTCGGCAAGATCCCGGTCGATGTGCAGGATATGGGCATCGATCTCATGTCCTTCACGAGCCACAAGATGTACGGACCCAAGGGGGTCGGGGCGCTGTACGTGAGAAAGAAGAATCCTCGGGTTCGCCTCGTCGCGCAAATGGACGGCGGTGGGCATGAACGCGGTATGCGCTCTGGAACGCTCCCAGTGCCCTTAATCGTGGGGTTCGGCAAGGCCTGCGAGCTATGCGAGCAGGAGATGGCCAAGGACACAGCACGGTTGATTGCGATGCGCGATCGGCTGGAGGCCAGTATCATGAAGGCCCTGGAAGAAAGTTATCTGAACGGCCATCCGACCAATCGTCTCCCCGGCAACCTCAATATCTCCTTTGCCTATGTGGAAGGCGAGTCGTTGCTGATGGGCATGAAGGATATCGCCCTCTCGTCCGGTTCGGCTTGCACCTCGGCCACATTGGAACCCTCGTATGTGCTCCGCGCATTGGGGGTCGGGACGGAGTTGGCACACTCTTCGATCCGTTTCGGTCTGGGCCGTTTCAACACGGACGATGAGATCGACTATACGATCAAGAAGGTGATCGAGGTTGTCACCAAGTTGCGAGAAATGTCCCCGCTGTACGAAATGGCAAAAGAAGGCGTTGATTTGAAATCAGTCCAATGGGCTGCCCACTGACCCGGATAGTCAAGAGGAGGATGAACCATGGCCTACAGTGATAAAGTCGTCGATCATTTCAATAACCCCCGTAACATGGGGAGCTTCAAGAAGGGCGAGGAAGGGGTCGGCACTGGTATGGTCGGGGCCCCGGAGTGCGGCGACGTCATGAAGCTCCAGATCAAGGTGCAGAACGATACGATCGTGGACGCGAAGTTCAAAACCTTCGGCTGCGGGTCCGCAATCGCCAGCTCGAGCCTCGCCACCGAATGGTTGAAGGGCAAGACGATCGAAGAAGCCCAGAAGATTAAGAACACCGACATCGTGCAGGAGCTGAACCTGCCGCCCGTGAAGATCCATTGTTCCGTGCTCGCCGAGGATGCGATCAAGGCCGCCCTCGCGGATTACCAGAAGAAAGCCGATGGAGTGCTGATCGACGCGAAGTAACGTGAACAAAGGGAGTGCGCCATGGACACGACGAACGCAGAAATTCAAGCTCCAGTGATTACGCTCAGCGAGGCGGCGTTGAAGGAAGTGAAACGTCTCATCAATGTGCAGGGCCTCACTGAGGGGGGGCTCCGCCTCGGCGTGAAGGGCGGCGGCTGCTCGGGCCTTAGCTACACGATCAACTTCGACGAAAAGATCGGCCAGCACGACCAAGTCCATGACTTTGACGGTGTGAAAGTCATTGTCGACGCCAAAAGCGCGATTTATCTTCAAGGCACGCAGTTGGATTTCCAGAAAGACCTGATGGGCGGAAACTTCAAATTCGTCAACCCGAATGCCGACAAGACCTGTGGCTGCGGAGAGTCCTTCTCGGCATAACGATTGTCATCAGGGCATCGCAACCGTCCACGGGCATGGCAAGCTGCCATGCCCGTCTTGTCAGAAGAGGTAGTAGGATGGATCATCACCACACCCACAGCTCAAGCCCTCGTGAGCTGCAGATGGCTCGCAGCATGTGCTGGCAC
Organism: uncultured Nitrospiraceae bacterium; assembly: GCA_963821465.1. GTDB lineage: Bacteria > Nitrospirota > Nitrospiria > Nitrospirales > Nitrospiraceae > Palsa-1315. Next base: position 171,639 of record CAWGDV010000029.1, read on the forward strand.
TGCCAGTCTGAAGTGTCCGGTGAATACTTCTGTGAGCGATGCGTTAAGGTCCAGCCGGTTTCGAAAGAACTCGATTACTTCACCTGCCTGGGCTTCCCCCGCCGCCTCACGATCGATCAGCGCGAGCTGGAAGGCAAATTCTACGAACTGAGCCGCGCGTTCCATCCTGATTTCTATCAGAACAAGAGCGCAGACGAACAGACCATCAGCCTCGGTAATTCCGCCCTATTGAATACCGCGTACCGGACGCTCCGTGACCCGATCGAACGGGCTGAGTATCTCCTCGATCTGGAAGCAGGATCGGTGAAGCAGATTCGGAATTCTCCTCCCGCCGAACTCTTTGAAGAAATTCTTGAACTGCAAGACACATTGAATGAGTACCGAGCTGCCGGACGGACATCAGACAACGAGTCGACTCTCCGTGCGAAGCTCCAATCGGAACGGAGTACGCTCGAACAGCGGCAACAGGACATGGAATCCGCCCTGCAGCAGCTTTTTGTTCAGTGGGACGCACTCCAGGATCGCGGAGAGGCCACCGGACAGGCGAGGGCCGAGCGCAACCGGATACTGAAAGAGATGCGAGAAAATCTGTCCAACCGCACCTATGTCAAGAACATCGTGAGCGATCTCGTCTCAACCATCGGATAATTACCGCCATGGCACGTATCGTCGGCATCGATCTCGGCACAACGAACTCGCTCGTGGCCTACATGGCGGATGGACGTCCCTGTGTCATACCAGGTCGGCACGAACGGACGATGGTTCCCTCTGTCGTGGCGATGACCGACAACGGGCTGATCGTCGGCGATCCGGCGAAAGAGCACTTAACGCGAAACCCGGAACGAACCGTCTATTCCGTAAAGCGATTTATGGGAAAGAATCTTGAGGACGTACAGGGCGAGCTGGCCTACTTCCCCTACCACTTGACGGAACAGGGCGGGGTGATCCGGATCAAGCTAGGCGAGAAAACCTATTCACCGCCGCAGATCTCGGCCATGATCCTGAAGGAACTGAAGCAACGGGCCGAGGCGCATCTCGGCGAGAGCATTACCAAGGCCGTCCTCACAGTCCCCGCCTATTTTAACGATAGCCAGCGGCAAGCGACGAAAGATGCCGGCATGATTGCAGGGCTCGAGGTGTTACGAATTATCAATGAACCGACCGCTGCCTCGCTGGCCTATGGGCTCCAGCAGAAGACTCAGGGCACGATTGCTGTCTATGACCTTGGCGGAGGAACCTTCGATATTTCCATCCTGAAACTCAAGAACGGTATCTTTGAAGTCCTGGCGACCAACGGCGACACCCATCTCGGAGGCGATGACTTCGACCGCCAGCTTGCAGATCTGTTCGTCAAGGAAATCCGCGAGCAACATGGTCTCGATTTGAACACCTATCCCGACCACATGCAGGCGGTCCGACTGGAAGCCGAGCGAACAAAAATCAGACTCTCCGATGAGCTGAAGATCACGGCCATCCTCGACCTGCCGGAGGACAAAGGCCGGTACTCGAAAGATTTCACCCGCGATCAGCTCGAATCCCTCACTATGGAATTGGTGGAGCGTACGCTCGGGCCCTGCCGCCTTGCCCTGAAAGACGCCGGCCTCACCCCGAACGACATTGATGAGGTGGTCCTCGTCGGAGGCTCGACTCGCATGCCGTTGGTCCGCCGACAGGTCCAGGCCCTCTTCGGGAAACAACCCCATTGCGAGCTGAACCCTGACGAAGTCGTGGCACTCGGCGCGGCCGTCCAGGCCGACATTCTCAGTGGTGGAACGACCGATCTATTACTGCTCGATGTAACGCCCCTCTCCCTTGGCATTGAAACCATGGGCGGAGTGATGAGCAGCTTGATACGGCGCAATACGACTATCCCGGCCAGTGCCAAGGAAATGTTCACGACCTATGTCGACGGCCAAACAGGCGTGGATATCCATATCCTCCAAGGCGAACGCGAACTGGTGAAGGACAACCGCAGTCTCGCCCGCTTCAGGCTGAAGGTTCCCCCTCTTCCGGCCGGTGTCCCGCGCATCGAAGTCACCTTCTTAATCGATGCGAACGGAATCTTGAATGTCTCGGCGCGGGATGTTCGCAGCGGCGACACCCAATCGCTCGCCGTAAAGCCGTCGTATGGCTTGAGCGACGACGAGGTCGAAAGGATGATCGGTGAGTCGTACAAGTTTGCCTCCGACGACTTGAAAGCGCGCCAGCTCATTGAAGCCAGGACCGAGGCTGAGGCCATCCTCATGGCCACGGAGAAGGCCCTCAAGCAAGGTTCCCACCTGGTTGGAGAGGAAGAACGATCCTCGATCAGGGCCGCGATAGCCGCAGTCGAGGCAGCCAAGTCTGGATCAGATCATAAGGCCATTAGAGCCGAGATGGCCGATCTCGAAAAGGCTACCCATCATCTCGCCGAAGTCTTGATGGACACATCGTTGAAAGAAGCGCTGGAGAACAAAAAGCTCTCCGAGTTGACATCGGGGAAGTAGAGAGCTTATGGCCAATAGCAGAATCAAGATCCATCTCGCTGCATCCCGCCATACGCCATTTGCTATCAGCTCTGGAGGCTGCGCATGGATCTGAAGTGGCAGGATACTGAGGATATTGCAATCCGTTTAGTGGAAGAACATCCGGAAACGGACCCCCTCACGGTTCGATTCACCGACATGCATACCTGGATCACGGCGCTCCCAGACTTTAAGGACGATCCCAAGAAATCGAACGAAAAAATCCTCGAAGCGATCCAGATGGCCTGGCATGAAGAATATCAGGACTCCAAGTCCTGACTTCTTAAACTTCCCACCTCAAAGCTCTGCTGAAGTCCATTGCCGGTCGACCAGCCTGTCATCTGTAAGCTATTGTATTGCCAGTGCAATCAAGCGTGAGCCGATATGCCAGGCGAGGGAGTAGCCTCTCTGTAGAGCCAGGTTTTCCCCTTCCTTTGGGGCATTGTGGAACAATAGAGGATTCGGCGATAAATGGGGCTGGCCCAATGATCGAGCTGGAACCTCCCCGATGTCCAAGATTTTGAACCTGAGCGCGCACACGACTGATGAGGAACTACAGCACCTCACGAGCTTGCTGCTCTTTCACTTCGTTGAACAATCTGGCGGGCAGATTCAATTCAAGCTGGAAGATGCCCACCGTGTCCGAGAGAGCCTGACCACCAAGATGGTGCAGATGCAGGTGGGAGAAGAAGTGCGGTTGCGAATTATCGATCGCCTGCCGGAACTGCAGTAGCCTGCTACTGAGATAATCGTCTCCTTCATTGGTCCTTCTAGAAAACTCGAACTGGCCATCTCGGTGGACAAGTGTCTAACTTTTCTGTAGGTTGGCCCTCGACGAATTGCTGAGCTTGCCTTGCTATGCTGCGAAGGTGGGCCGCAGCAGACTGACTATTTAGGCAGACGAGACTAGTAGCCTTGAAGAACCAGTACTTCGGCGATATCAACGACTACCGGAAGTATGGGCTCATCCGCGCGCTCCAAGTGGAGGCACAACTGAAGGTCTTGGTTGCTTGGATGCTCACCCTGAACGATCAACGTCGGGACGGCGAATTGAGGTCGTATCTCCGCGAACCAGATGAATGGCTACGGTTCGACCCGGAACTGTACCGAGGTCTCACGGACCTGTTGGATATAGGAGTGACACCACGGGTTGGCCTGATAGAAGAATCGTCATTACTCGGAACTGCGGACTATTTTCTCGGAGATCGTACCGGACGCGGCTGCACCTCGTGAGGCTTGGGCTAGACGGCTCTTGAAGGCGGCATCGGCATCGGAATCGGAGTTTGTGTTCCTCGACCCCGACAATGGTCTCGAAGTTCCGTCGCGTCCCTTGGGCAGGAAAGGGTCATCGAAATACGTGTATTGGCCAGAGGTTGTTGCCATCTGGGAGGGTGGAGCTTCGGTACTGATCTACCAGCACTTCCATCGCGAGAAGCGAGAAACGTTCGTTCCAAGGATGGTCGGCGAACTGCAAAAAAGAACCGGTGCCGTCGTCGAGGCCATTCGTACTCCCCGTGTTTTGTTCCTCCTCGCGAGCCAGCCGAAACATTCACGGTTGTTCCGTCGAGGTATTGGGCGAATCAGTCGCTTGTGGGGGCATGAGATCTCAGCAGTCGGCTTCATGGCTAACTAGGCTCGGCTTGCAGCCGACGGCGGCTGGTGCAATCATGAGCCGCTGCGGCTAAAGCAGGACGGTACGCAAGTAGAACAGTGGCCGATTCTTGGGATACCGCTTGAGGCTTCAGGATGTTCAAAAAGGCCGTTCAGCAAGGCCGCAGCGAGTGAAGGGCCGAGGCGTACCCTCTGGGGTACGTTGAGGGTCTGAACGATGCGAGAACGAAGCTGACGGGCTTTTTCAACATCCGTAATCTCTATGCTGCACATCTCCTCACATGTCACCATCCCTGATTCCGAGATCGACATCCATGCGATGCGGTCGCAGGGTGCCGGCGGGCAGAATGTGAACAAAGTCTCGTCCGCGATTCATTTGCAGTTTGATATTGCTGCCTCGTCGTTGCCGCCGTTTTACAAAGAAGAGCTTCTGAAATTGAAAGATCACCGCATCTCACAAGAGGGTGTGATCACCATCAAAGCCCAGCAATATCGAAGCCAGGAGCAGAATCGAGAAGATGCTCTCACCCGACTGAGTGAGCTCATTCAGAGCGTGGCCATCCCGCGCAAGAAACGCAGGGCCACGAAGCCGACGAAGGGTTCGAAGCAACGCCGGTTGGAGAGTAAGACGAAGCGGGGGAAGTTAAAAACCCTCAGGCGAACGCTGGAATAACTATCGCGCGTGAAGCGTCGTTCATATCTCGTCTCTTGCCGAGCAAAGTCTGCGTTTCGCGTTATTCCACGGATGCCAGCGATCCCAGGATGTGATACCCGCCATCCACATAGATCACCTCGCCGGTAATGCCCCTCCCCAGCGGGCTCACTAAGAATAACGCCGTGTCGCCGACTTCGCCTTGTTCCGTTGCGCGCCGGAGCGGTGCGAACTCCCTGTGGTGATCCACCATCTTGCTGATGCCGGAGACGCCGCGTGCCGCGAGCGTCTTAATCGGGCCTGCGGATATGGCATTCACCCGGATGTTCTTGGGGCCGAGGTCGTGCGCGAGATAACGGACGGTTGCTTCCAGCGCTGCCTTGGCAACCCCCATAACGTTGTAGTGCGGCACTACCCGCTCCGCTCCGAGGTAGGTGAGGGTAACGACGGATCCGCCATCGGTCATCAACGGCACAGCTGCTCTCGTCACAGCCACAAGGGAATAAGCGCTCACGTCAAGCGCCGTTGCAAACCCTTGCCGCGTAGTATTCACGAACTGCCCCGTGAGTTCTTCGCGCGGGGCAAAGGCGACTGAGTGGACGAGGAAGTCGAGCTTCGCCGTTTCTTTCCCCACACTCTGCATCAATGCTGCGATTTGCACATCGTCTCCCACATCACAAGGAAAGGCTTTCGCGCCGGGTATGGTAGCGACCAGTTCTTCGACGTTCTCCCGTAGCCGCTCGTTCTGATAATTGAACAGCAGCTGGGCGCCTTGACCTGCCGCCGATTGGGCGATGGCCCAGGCGATGCTGTGCTTGTTGGCGACCCCGATGATCAGTCCTGTCTTGCCCGTCAGTAGGCTCATCGTTTCGATCTCCCTAATAATGTTCCTAGCGGCTCAAGGGGCTAGAAGATAGCATGATTGAGGCGTGTCTGTGAATTGACCGTGTGGTGTTTTGCGGATTAATCTAGCCAAGGCCTTTGAGCGTCCGAAACGCTGTCAGCATCGTTCGGTATGAATAATGGGCATTCCGACCGCTGGGGTTAGGCAGGACAAAAACAGGGCAGTCGGCCAAGGTCTTGGCTTGCAGCCCGAGGCTGACTCGTCCGGTCCGGTATTCGGGGAATAACGTGCGATAGATCGTGACGCCCAGGAGGGCAACAGCGTGAGGGCGATAGCGCTTCACTGCGGCCACGAGCCTCTTCTTCCCGGCTGTATACTCTCGCGGCTTGAGCACATCGATCCCTGCGCTGGGGCGCTGGACGATGTTTGTCAGGCCTAACCCCCAATCTGGAAGACGCCAATCGTCTTGGTGAGTGAGTGGCTCGGATACGAGCTTCGACTCGAACAAGAGTTTCCAGAAACGGTTCGAGTACCCGGCGAAATGATGCCCGGTGGCAGCTGAACGAAAGCCTGGATTGATGCCGACGAAGAGGATGCGGACTCCTGGCCTGATGTGATCAGTGAGCCGTTTGCGAGACAGAGCCCCCTGTGATGGTCGTACAACGGTTTTTCTCATAGATTTTGCCATGTGGGTCGCTGATTCCTCATTGACTCATGGCCACCCCTCACAGGGGAAGGAGTCGCTTGAGGTGGGTTGCCTCGGTCTCGACAGAGGTGCGCCATTCCAACTATGAGGCGGTTTAGCCGACCTCCAGCAATTCTGCCACAGAAAACAAAGGTCCAGCCGCTGCGGTATAGTTCGGAAAACATGCATAACATATTGATAAATCTCATAGAGCATTGACATCAGTGATGCGGCATCAAGCTTGCTGATTACTCTCAGCAGGTGCCGATGAATGGCACGGTCTTCAAACATTAACGGAGGGTGACTTATTATGAAGAGCATTATGATGGCAATTATGGCAGTGGCAGTGGCAGTGACGTTCAGCGCTCCTTCTTTCGCAGAAGAGAAGAAGAAGGAAGAGAAGAAGGGCGGCCACGTCGTTGTGTACGGCGAAGAGAAGAAGGACGAGAAGAAAAAGGACGGCAAGTTCACCGATACGTATCGGCGAAGAGAAGAAGAAAGACGAGAAGGGCGGCAAGTAATCGCCTTTCTTTGGCGAGGCTAGTTAGCTTGAGGGGTCTCCCGCCTAGAGCGGGGGACCCCTTGTGCATTCTTCCTACCCGGTGCTGCTCCGTAGATAGACCGCTTGTAGTCCCACGATCGACTTTGCATCCCTGATCGCCCCAGTCTCGATCATCCTGATTGCTTCCAGTAGAGGCATCTCGATCACCTCGAGGACCTCATCACGGTCGAGCTGTTGCCGACCCGTCGTCAATCTCGTCGCCTTGTAGATGTGGATGACTTCGTCGGTGAAACCCGGCGCGGTGAAGATGCTGGAGAGAAGATCAAGCCTGCCGGCTCTGTATCCGACTTCTTCTTCAAGTTCTCGCGCCGCACAGACCATGGGGTCCTCACCAGGATGGAGTTTCCCCGCAGGGATTTCGTAGATGAACCCTCCCGCCGCATGCCGGAACTGCCTGATCAAGATGACCGTGCCATCGTCTTTCAGCGGCACCACCGCGGCTGCCCCAGGATGGCGCACAACCTCCAAGTCGACCGTGAGGCCATTGGGCAGCGTAACGGTATCGACGTTCAAGTTCACGACGATGCCTGTATAGATATGTTTGCTGTGCATGGGCTAGATGCCTGAAGCGAGGGGCAAGGGGTGAGGAGCTGAACGTAGGTCAGAAATTGCTATCACCTCGGTTCCTCTAGTCTCGTGCCAACGCAAGGCTAGGCCTTGGGCCTCTTGTAGAACGGCGGTTTCACAATGATGGCTGGAACAGTCTTCCCGCGAATTTCTATGGCGAGAGGCGTTCCCGGATTGGAATGGGACGAAGGCACGTAGCCCAACCCGATGCCCTTCTGTAGGAGCGGCGAGAGGTTGCCGCTCGTGACATCGCCGATGGGTTGGGAGGCCGTGGGGTCGAGGATTCTGAATCCATGGCGAGGCACGGCTTTCTCGACGAGTTCGAAGGCAACGAATCGGCGAGCGACTCCGGCCTGTTTTTGTGCCAAAAGCCTCTGGCTGCCTATGAATTCACCTTTCTGGAAGCTGACGGTCCAGTCCGCACTGGCTTCGAGCGGCGTCGTGTCTTCACCCATGTCGTTGCCATAGAGCAGATAGCCCATCTCCAACCGGAGCAAGTCCCTCGCGCCGAGCCCCGCCGGCTTGAGCCCCCAGGCCTGTCCCTTGTCGATGAGCAGATCCCAGAGGCGTCCGACCTTGTCTGCGTCTATGTAAATTTCATAGCCCAGTTCACCGGTGTAGCCGGTCCGGGCCAGCAAGCAGGACAGGCCGCCGATCGTGGCATCACAGGTGTGATGGAGCTTGAGTCCTTCAATCGCCGTCCCGCCAAGACTCATGAGCAACTCGCGAGACTTGGGACCCTGAACAGCCACCTGGGACAATTCGACTGACCGGTCTTCGAGCTGAACCGCCTTGTCCTGGGCAAGTTGGGATTGTAACCACGACAGGATCTTCTCGCGGTTCGAGGCATTCACACACAAGAGGAACTCATCCGGGCCAAGCCGATAGACGAAGATGTCGTCTTTGATGCCGCCGTTCTCGTTGCAGACCATAGAATACTGGGCTTGAGACACGGCGAGTTTGCCGACGTCATTGGTGGTGACTCGCTGGAGGAAAGAGACAGCACCAGTTCCGGCGATTCGCATCCTCCCCATATGGCTCACATCGAAGAGCCCGATATGGGAACGGACGGTATGGTACTCGTCCACGACACCGCTGTATTGGATGGGCATCTCCCATCCGGCGAAATCGACGAGTTTGGCGCCGCTTGCACGATGTTGCTGGATGAGGGGAGTCTGTTGCATCATGGTCGTGTTGAGCGTGTCGGCTCAATTACCGGACACCGAGCAACTCAACATCGAAGATCAAGGTGGCGTTCGCTGGAATCACGCCGCCTGCCCCCTGTGCGCCATAGCCGAGCTTGGAAGGAATGGTCAGCTTTCGCTTCCCACCGACTTTCATGCCCTTGACGCCCTCGTCCCATCCCTTGATGACTCGCCCAGCGCCAAGGGGAAAAGAGAACGGCTGGCCTCGGTCCACAGAACTATCGAATTTCTTCCCATTTTCCAGCCAGCCTGTGTAATGCACGGTGACGGTCTGTCCCGCCGCTGCCGTCGCTCCAGTTCCGATCGTAAGTTCGATATATTGCAATCCCGATGACATCGTGACTTCATTCCCTTGGGCACCTGCTTCCTGAAACGGCATGACGGCATCCTTTCCTAACAGGATGCTGAAAAAGTCCGCCAGCGGCGTTCTCGCTTCGCTCAGAGGCTCAACGTACCGAAGCGTACGCCTCGCCTCTTCGCTCGCTGCGGCCTTGCTGGACGGCCTTTTTGAGCATCCTGCGCGATGTTATTTTGTTGTCCTAGACACGCGGATTATGGAATTTTTACTGTGCCCCAATAGTTTTTCCGCAGCCTGCTAAACGTCAATCACGTAACCGCGACGACCGACGACAACAGCGTCGCATAATTATTGCGCACAGACAGTCCTGCCAACATCTGACCCGGAGATCTCCTTCGAGGGCTCTACGAACGGCGCTCACGGATGTTCCTTGCGGGAGTCGGGCTTGGAGAAAATGACCACACTCGCCGTATAGCCGTGTAGGAAGTTGCGCCCTCCGACCGGACCGATCTCGCCTTGCGCAAAAAATCCCGCCGTCGGGATGGGGCCAAGCCGCTCTTGCACGGCCCCGCTATCGTGATGAGGGTGGCCGAAGAGTCCCTCTCCACGCCCGCAACAGCTGAACATGAGAGCTCCGAGAGGAGGGTTATTGTGCTTCGCTCGATCCGCAGTCAGGCAAAGATGCAAGTCGTCGCTTGCAGACTTTGCATCACGAAGGTGGAACTGCACGGTCTGGCCTTCTTGAACGACGTCTCCGATCGCGACGGCACCGGCCTGTTGATCCGCTCCAATAAGGTTTCGAACGAGGAAGTCGCCTCGCTCGAAATGGCTCCTGTGCTCATCGATCACGATGCCCAGATGCAACGCACGGTGGGCATCGCGTCGTTGGGCTCCCCCCATGGATTCGAAGACGTCTTGGAGCCGTTTGAGGGCCGAGGCACCTGCCAATTCATAGATTAAATTTTGCTCCGCTCTCGTCACGACAAACCGCTCGCCGATCGGACTGCAGCCTTGCGAGGTTACGGTTCGCACGGCAATCTCTCCAGTGAGTTGTACTCCCACTACGCCCCCGTCAAAGACCTGATCATTGAGGATCAGTCGATTCTCTCCCGCATCCTGTCCTCCGCCGGCAAGGCCCCCGCCAACTTTTCCATGAGGGTACCGGTCGTTCATGAGGGACAGGACTTCCTGCATCGGGGTCGAAAATGGGTCGGCGAGGAGAAGAAAGGTCGAATCCTCGAGTCCCGGCTCCGGCCACCCGGGCATGCGGATTTGGTCCTGCAGCTGAGACACGGAGAGCTGCAGCGGAATCAATCTGACATCAGGAAGGCATGCAACCCAGACGGTCAAGGCAGCAGCGGTTTCAATCTCTTCGGAGCCGGCGATGACACCTTCTCCAGAACAGCCCAGACAGACCTTCGCGCGAAGCTCTTCCTGGAGCATGGCTGAGATCATGGAGGCATTGGCCGCATGGTGGGCGGAAAAGAAGACGAAGGCCAGATCGATAGGGGCCGCGCCGATTTGCATTTGAATGGCATCCGCGAGATCGCGGGTGGCAGCTTCCGTATCGGTCTTGCGCGAGAGTGCAGTCGCGAATTGCAATGTGGCCGGAGTGGTCGCGCCTGTGGAAAGATTCATCATGGTACGATTGTTACTTCCCGCGATTTCCGATGACTTAGCAGGATGCTCAAAAAGGCCTGACTTCTCACCCGCCAAACCCCCGCGCGCCGAGACGCGCCTTGTCCCAAGCAAGGCCGCAGCTTCTGAGATAAGCTGAGGTCGAGGTCAAAGTTTAGAGAAGATCAGACTCTCTTCTTCTCTACCATAGCCTGGATTTCAACCTTCTTCGAGCTGGCGAACTTCTTCAGCATCCTGCTAGACCCCTGGGTCCATTCGTTCCGGCCGGTCCTTCGCCAGCTTCTTATAGTAGCGCCACAAGTAGGAATGGTAGTCGTCGAGTTGGGCCAGGAGATAGTGCAGTTCTGCGGGATCTTCTGTCTCCACCGCGCGAACCATGCGAGTTTGTAAAAACTCGGCGAACGCGTTGGTTTTCCCCAGGGCGGTTATGAGACTCAAGCTACCGCCGAGTTGGTACTCGTTCATACTCATCCTCCAGAGGCAAGAGAGACGCGAAAGGATAGCGAGGCATGAGAGGGAAATGCAAGTGAGGAAATCCTCTGGTCTGCAGAGTGCCAATTATCCACAGTTACTTAGCCTGGTGATCGAGGATGGCACGGAGTCTGGTGAGGGAAATGGCCTCGACGCGATGGCCGTCGCGCCCCACCACTGTCGTCGCCATAGTCAGCGCGTTGAGAATGGCTTCTTCCGTGGCTTCGACCGTCGCCGTAATCAACGGGTTCAGATGCGTGTCGGCAAGGTGCGTCTGCTGAAATGTCGGCTCTTTCGGGTAATGCGGGATGATGTTCGCGGTGGAGAAAGCCAGCATGAAATCTCCACTTCCATGGCGCGCAGTGGAGCCCGTTCGCGCCAGTCCAAGCGCGCCACGTTTCGCTAACCGCGTGAGCTGCCGACTGTCGAGCGGAGCATCAGTGGCGATGATGATGATAATCGAGCCTTCGCTTTGTCCTGGTGAAAGGGTCTGCGCCACCGGAGGGACAGTCTCGTAGAGCCGACCAACCGGCACTCCACCCACGGCGAGCTCGGGCCGTCGCCCATGGTTCGCATTGACGAGCACGCCGATCGTATAACCACCCTCAGTCTCCAGTAACCGCCGTGAAGAAGTTCCGATACCGCCCTTGAAGCCGTAGGACACCATTCCTGTTCCGGCACCGACAGTCCCTTCCTGCACAGCCCCGGATGAGGCGCTGTCGAGCGCCTTTACCACATCCGCTTCCGAAACATGCCGCCCTTGAATGTCATTGAGCCGTCCATCGTCGCATTCGGCGACCACCGGCGTCAGGGTATCGTCCGTAATGCCGATCTCCGGATAGCGGGCGATCATCCAGTTCATGACCCCGTTGGCCACTCGGGGCACGTTCAACGTATTTGTGAGGGCAATCGGATACTCCAGAAATCCAGATTCGGTAACCCAGGCGAGGCCTGTCATTTCACCGGTCCCATTGAGGACGAACGACCCGGCCGGCACTTTCCTGTGCCACACATCGTCACGAGGGATGACGACCGTCACTCCGGTTCGTACCGGGCCGAGCCCGGGTTTGAGCGGCCCGTCTCCAGATATGAGGGTGGTCTGACCCACAGTGACGCCGGCCACGTCGGTAATCGCGTTAAGTGGTCCCGGAGCATAGGAGCCGACGACGATGCCAAGAGCGCGAGATCGCAATCGGGACTCTCCCGGTTCGCTGGCTTGGGCAGACCAGAGTGGGGCTGCGCTGGCCACGATGGCGAGGATCAGCAACGGAGTGGCCAAACGGGCAGTGCCGTTAGATCTCAAGTGTCGAACCAACATGGGGAACGGTGACCTCGATCTTGGGATATTCCGTCTGAATGGCAGCGGCCAGCGAAAGAGCCTGCTTTTCTTCACCATGGACGAGAACAATCTTACTCGGGCTTGGGCTAATTGCGCGCACATAGGCCAAGAGATCATGGCGATCCGCATGGGCCGAGAGCCCGTTGAACTTGACGATCTGCGCCCGGCGCGGAGTGGGTACGCCGAAAATCGGCACGACATCCCACCCTTCGACCAGTTTGCGTCCGAGGGTATGCTCGGCTTGAAAGCCCACGAAGACGATCACGTTCGCTTCGTCTTGAATCGCGTGTTTGAGATGATGCACGACGCGGCCGCCTTCGCACATGCCGGAGGCGGAAATGATGACACAGGGACCCTTCATGCTGTTCAGACGCTTGCTGTCTTCCGGCGACGAGACAAAATGGATATAACGAGAGGCGAAGAGGTCGCGAGAGGATGTGAAGGTTTTAGTGGTTTCTTCATCATAGCATTCCGGGTGGCGGCGAAAGACTTCTGTGGCCCGTGAGGCCAGCGGGGAATCGATATAGATCGGGATGGGATCAAGGCGGCCCTCGCCGACGAGTTCTTTGATCCGCATGACCAAGTCCTGAGTCCGTCCAACCGCAAATGCAGGGACGATAATCTTGCTCTTGCGGGTTTTAGCATGGGTGAGAAGGTCCAGTGCTTGCTGTTTCATGATCTCTCGGTCGGCTTCGTGCAGGCGATCGCCGTAGGTCGACTCAAGAATCAACACGTCGCATGGCGGCGGCGGTTCAGGATCGCGAAGAATCGGCATGTTGGAACGGCCCAGATCACCGCTAAAGAGCACGGTGATGGTATTGCCACGGGCCGTGTATTTTACCCGAATTGCCGCCGATCCCAAGATATGGCCGGCGTCGTGAAAGGACGCTGTCACGCGTGGGGCGATCTTGAGCATATCTCCGTATCGTGCCCCCTCGAATCGGCGGACAAGCTTACGGACGTCATCGGTATTGTATAAAGGTCGGACACAGGTTTTTCCCCTACGCTGTTCCTTCTTGTTGACGTAGCTGCAATCACTGACCTGGACACGAGCCGAATCTTCGAGCATGAGTTCTGTCAAATCGGCGGTGGCTCTGGTGAGGTAGACCTTTCCTGAGAATCCATGCTTTGGAAGCACCGGTAAAGCGCCGGAATGGTCGATATGGGCATGGGAGAGCAAGACTGCGCTGAGCGATTTTGGGTCGAAGCCCAGATCTCGGTTCTGCCGATGGGCTTCGTCTCGGCGTCCCTGAAAGAGCCCGCAATCCAGCAAGAGTTTGAAGCCCGGCACCTCAAGCATATGGCGGCTCCCCGTTACTGAGCGCGCGGCCCCATGGAACGAGAGTCTCATGATGAGGGCACTCCATTGTGGCGTCCGATCAGGTCCCAGGCTTCCTGGGCCGTCTCGGCATAGTGAAACAGTTGAAGGTCCCGCTGGGCGATAAGCCCGTTCTCGACGAGCCATTGCCAGTTGATCAGGCGTTCCCAAAAGTCCCGTCCGACCAGCACGACCATCACATTTTCGGTCTTGCCTGTTTGGAGAAGCGTCAGCGTTTCGAACAGCTCATCGAGAGTGCCGAATCCTCCGGGAAAGGCGACGAGCGCCTTGGCACGGATTAAGAAGTGCATTTTCCTGATGGCGAAATAGCGAAACTGAAAACTCAGCTCCGGTGTAATGTAGGGGTTGGGGTGTTGTTCGTGCGGTAAGGTGATATTCAGACCGATTGATTTCGCTCCAACGTCTGCGGCTCCGCGGTTCGCGGCCTCCATGATACCGGGCCCTCCGCCGGTGACAATCACGTAATCGCAACGACCGTCGATCTGGCAGGTCGATGACACCAGCCGGCTGAATTCACGCGCCACGTCATAATATTTTGAGAGGGCAAGTTGTCGTCGCGCGACCGCCGCCTTGTGCTGATGTGTTGGATCGTTGGGAGACCGAGCCGCTTCCTCGTCCGCAAGATAAAGCGAACGTTTGGCAGCGGCTGGTTCTTGTAGCCGCGCACTCCCGAAGACGACGATGGTCGATTGGATCCCCTGTTCACGCTGGATTAACTCGGGCTTCAACAGCTCGATCCCGATACGAAGGGGGCGGAGTTCGTCCCGCTGGAGAAACTCTGTGTCGCGATCGGCAGGAATGTAGGAAGAGGGGTTCCGTGGAGACGGGTCCATAGGCCGTGATTATAGCGCCCTGCATCCACTGCGGCAATCGCAGGACATTCCCGGGGGAAAATAGCAGGCGGCCTGATATAATTCCGTCAACGTCAGAGTAACGCGGCAGCGGTGTCTGCGGTTCAGGAAAACGACATACGAAACACTTCCGGGACATCTGCAGATGCAAGCAGATACTCGAAGAAAAAATGGGATGTCGGTTGAGTTTACGGCCCGTAGTGGCTCGCCTGCTGATGATGGGCAAAGGCGTAATACACCACGACCCAGTTCTTATCGAATTCCACCTGCAGCTCCTCTGTGCCTAATCCTCCACCGCTATACGTGAGTTCATAGAGGTCGCTGGGCACCAAATGCAACACTGGAAAAATGTAAGCAAACGGGCGCGTGAAGTTCACCTTAAAGTATTTAATATCAAGAAACTGATATCGCACCACTGTGCCGCCGTCCAACGGCTGGATTCTCGTCGGGGCTCCCAGGTTCTTAACGATATCAGCCAGTGTAGTGGTCCCAGGCACAATAAAGGAAACATCAGCTTGATGAATAACCTCATTGACTGTGATGCGACGCCAGACCAAAGGGCATCCTTCTAAAAGGACGGTGAGCAGGCACAAAAGAATCAACAACCCCCTTCGTCGAGCCGGCATCGTCGATTAGTCCCCAAATGGCCAGAACTGTAGTTTGGGAGGCGGCTTCTGGTGTCCCAACACGACCTGTTGGACAATGCCGTCGGGGGAGAAAAAAACGTACAAGTCGTTTCCGACGACATTGGTTCGAGAGAAGAAGAGGACGGTTCCGGATTTCACGGTGTAAGTGTAGTAATGGAATACCTGCTGATCATGAACTTGAATTACACGTTCTGGTGCGCCTAGTATTTCCGCTACGTCCTGTCTGGTAGAAGCCCCAATCTTAATCGACTCCACATCCTCCTGTTTAAAATCGTCATCATAGTTGGCACGGAGAAACGCGCATCCCTGTATAAGGGTGGCGGCAGCCGCAACGAGCAACAGCGATCGAATCAAGAGCATTGAGCCTCCTTTCCTCCGGGGCCATCCTACTACTGACCATGACGCCTCAGAACGAAATCGTCTTCGTAGACCTCATACATTGATGGTGCCAGACCGACTCGGCGGTACACCGTTTGAGCCGCTCGATTGTCTCGTGCCACGTACAGTCTGATGCCGCACATCTTTGTATCGACTTTTCCGATCGCAACGATGGTATCATGCAACCGTCGATAGACTCCTTTCCGTCTCCAGGCCGGATCCACATAGACACTTTGAATCCACCAAAAAGCGCCGTTGCGCCAATCACTCCATTCATAGGTGATCATCAGCTGCCCCAGCAGCTGGCATTTGTTGGTATGCTCGAGTTCGGCGACCATGAAGAAGCCCCGATCAGGAAATTCAAGAAGGGCGATCGTTCCCTCATACAGACGGTCGAGATCAAGACGGCGATTTTCCGTTTCAAGAGCCATGGCCGCACTGAACGACACGATCATCCCCGCATCTTCTGGCTTGGCGAGTCGGACGTTCAAATGGTCGAGGATTGACATGGGGCTCAATCTGTTGTCTTCGGGGCTTGTAGCCATCCGGTTTCCGGCTTGTACAAACCAGCGGTACACTCCATCTTGATAGCCTCTTCCGGTGGCAGATTGATCGTCCGTAGCTCTGGCTGGGGAACAAACGCGAGGAAGCCGGTGAACGGATGGATGGCCGTGGGCACAAAGACCATGAGCAAACGTGTTGGTGGTGCGACTTGCAGCGCAGGCGGTGCGGTTCCCATGACAAAACCGATCGCCCAGAGACCGTCTCGAGGAAACGGAAAGGCCACCACAGTGCTGCGCCCGAAGCGAGAACGGAAATTAAGAAGATCGGCCATCCCTTTGAGGGTGATGTAGAGACTGCGGACTAACGGAACGTGCTCGATCCATCGTTCTGCCTGAGTGATGATGCGCTGTCCGACTACATGGGTAGCGATGGCGCCGACGATCACAACTAGGAACAGAAACAACACGAGGCTGAGTCCTGGCCACTGTCGATCTCCGATATTCCACGGGAGGTCGTGAATTAATTCGTTGAGTGCCTGAAATAGTGCGGAAATGATTAAGAAGGTGGCCCAGGCCGGAACTATGGCCAACAATCCGGCCAAGGAGTATTTCCACAAGGTGTTTGACATCGCCGCTTGTTTCCTTCAATACGGTCAAGCGAGGCTTGTAATGTAGCAGAAATCGCTAGCTGAAATAGAGTCTGCACCCAGGGCTTGATCTCATAGATCTCGGTAATCTATTCTACCCGTGTCATATCGATCAGGTCCACACGGAGGGGTGTTATGGCAGAACGTACTCAAGCTAGGCGTCCGGTCAATATTGACAAGGATCTTCTCGACATTCTCTGTTGCCCCGATACGAAACAGGGCGTGAGTTTGGCCGACGAGGCGCTCATCGCCAAGCTAAACGAGGCCGTGAGCCGTGGGCAATTGAAAAATAGAGCGAATAAGCCGATCACGGAACCCCTCGACGGAGGGTTGATCAGAGCCGACCGAAAGATGCTGTATCCTATACGAGAAGACATTCCTGTCATGCTCATTGAAGAAGGCCTTCCCCTAGAAGGGATGATCTAGCAAGCCTGGTTGACAGCCGGTTTCTTCGGCAAATTCCTAGTCGGCAAGCTCATCTGAACGTTTTGTCTCATGCGTGAGGAGAGGCGCAACAGCCGATGCAGTCGGCTATTCGTTGTCGGTCTTGGACCCAGTCGATGTTCCACAGTGCTGACAGAGATATTCGTACAGATTTCCGGTCGGGAGCACGAGCAGAAGCCGCTCTCGTGTAGGGGTAGCCACTCGGCAGGAAGGACAATAGAGCAGCGAGGCGTTTAACGATCTGAACTGGTCAGGCTGTTTAGAGGCATCCGGTCTTGGCGGTCGAGTTGTCCTGGGGAATAGACTGGGCATCCGAGTTGGGTTTGTCGGTTTTCGTGAAAGGCCTGACATAAAATAATTCTATGAAGATGAGACGCCAGTGGTCAATGCCGAGAGTCCGTATGCTTGCTTGTTTCCCATAAAGCGCTGAGTCCACGGTTCGACGGGAAATTTGGAGCGTGCCCGAACAGTTTCCAAACTCCTCCCCCTCCTTGCACCAACCAGTAGATCGCGAGTCAAATCAACAAGCCATTGAATCCTGTTGTACTCCATGGCCAAAGACCAGGGGCATGCATGGCGACGAAGCCGACGTGGCCGCCAATACCTATGCACAGCGCAAAAAGGATCTATTCTCGCATTACCGTAACGGTCGACCATACGTCAGAGGCGGCGGCTGGTGAAGTTAGTACGAGAGGCTCGATTGAAGACGGGAATGTTAAACCGCCGGCGTCTTGGCTGACTCAATGTCTGTTGCTGTGATCAGGCTAGATAAATAATCAGCGACAAAATTGAGAGCCTCTTCTCGTCCGTCCGCACGACGTCCTTTTTCTCGACGCTGGACCGATAATTCGTGATCGAGATCGGATTTGACCTCCGTCAGAACTCGCTGGAGGGACGAAGGAGTTAAGTTCGCATCCATATCTTCAAGTTCTTGACAGCGATCAAGCACCCAATTCAACCCTTCGATCCGTCCGGCGTAATGTTCCTGCTCCGCGGTGTCAATCCGTGACATCGTGGTGGCAAACGTTTGGGCCTCGTAGATGAGATTATAGAAGCTGGTCACTGCTCGCTGTAAGGTTGGATTCATGTCACTCCTTCGCAAAAATTATTAACATGTCAATTATACACGAGAATGCCAAGGCAACAAGGAAAAAATTGTTGGGCTAGGTAAATAGGAGAGAATGAAACTCGTTCATGAAGCCGTAATAGAGCGGGGCGAAATCTTTGAGGCTCTCGGGGCTAGTTTCTTTGAGGCGTTTGAAAAAGAGGATTTGTACGCGAGGGTTGATCTGTTCAAGGAGTTGGCCCAATTGAGCCATGGTGTAGCTGCCGGTTGGGACACTGAGGACATAGTGCACGAGGCGTTCGACGAATTGCTGAGCCAGATACTCGCTGGCAAGATAGCCATCTGGAAGTTTTCCGGAAGCAAGAAATTCGTCGAAAGGTATGGCTTGCGCAGCAAATGGGATCGATGGTTGCTGACTAGAGGTCACGCCGATTATACCTCAGCTTGTGATGGAAGAATGTCCGTATGAAGCAATAACTCTACTGAACCTTCTGGAGTGCGTCAAGTGTACAGAAGAAGCAGGCAGTGTCTGAGCCGAAAGGCTGGTGAAAAAGAAATACGCTGGGTCAAATAGAAGGGGGCGGAGTCCCTAAAAGAACTCCGCCCCCCGTGAAGCGCTGGCCTCGCTGACACTTAGAGCCAGGTGACGCGCTCAGCCGGCCGAATGTAGATCGGTTCTTCGACCTGCACCCGCGCCACTTCCTTCCCCGACTTGTTGAAGCCCAGCACGGTATCGTTGTACATCTCGAACCGTTTCCCGTGGATCTGGGTCTCGAACACTTTGGGGCCCGGAATGACATCATACCGGAAGATGATCTGCTGGCTGGCGCGCCAGAGCTGCAGGACCGCCAACAGTTCTCGGCTGGGGACGAGATACTTCTCAATGGCATTATCGACACCCGGGCCGAACATCTGGCGCGCATAGCCGCGCGGGCTATGCCGGGGGGGGATATAGAAGCCATTGGGCTCGGTGCCCCATTGCGGGTACAGCGGCAGCGCCACCTGTTCGACGCGAATCGCGTAGTACAGCGGGTGCCATCGATCTTCCGCCCAGAGGCCGTCTTCGCCGATACGGACCAGGCTCTGCATCCGGATCTTCCCGACGCAGGCGGCCATGCAGCGCGTTTCCATCGGCTCGCCGCCGGTCAGCGGGTCCTTCCCCTCAATACGCGGATAGCACGCAATGCACTTCTCCGACACGCGGGTGGTGCCTCGATACATCGGCTTTTTGTAGGGACACTGCTCCACGCACTTCTTGTAGCCGCGGCACCGGTTCTGGTCGATCAACACAATCCCATCTTCCGGTCGCTTGTAGATCGCCTTCCGTGGGCAGGCGGCCAAGCAGCCGGGATAGGTGCAGTGGTTGCAGATGCGTTGGAGATAGAAGAAGAAGGTCTCGTGCTCCGGGAGACTGCTGCCCGTCATCTTCCACGGTTCGTCCCGCGAGAAGCCGGTCTTGTCGATGCCTTCCACGAGGGCGCGCATCGAGGTGGCCGTATCCTCATAGATGTTCACAAACCGCCACTCTTGGTCCGTCGGGATGTAGCCGATCGCCGCCTGGCCGACCTTGGCCCCGGCGTCGAAAATGGTCATCCCTTCGAACACCCCGTAGGGGGCATGGTGCTTCCGTCCCACCCGGACGTTCCACACCTGGCCCCCCGGATTGACCTGCTCGATGAGCTGGGTGATCTTCACGTCGTAGAACTGGGGATACCCGCCATAGGGCTTGGTCTCCACGTTGTTCCACCACATGTACTCTTGCCCCTTGGAGAAGAGCCAGGTGGACTTGTCCGCCATTGAACAGGTTTGACAGGCCAAACACCGGTTGATGTTGAAGACAAAGGCAAACTGCCACTTCGGATGCCGCTCCTCGTAGGGATACAACATCTTCCGTCCCAGCTGCCAGTTATACACTTCAGGCATGGTGAGTCCTCCTCGTTCCTCGGTAGTCGTTACTCGGCACGCAGCGCATTCGATTCCCGTCCTCAGACTTTGATCTTGATGTGTTCGCCTTTGAGCCACTTGATCATGAACTCATTCTCTTGGCCCGGCGTGAAGCCGGTCCGCACCGGTTCCCAGGGCCCGCGGGCGCCAATCCCGCCGTCTTCGGCTTTGGTGATGCGGATCAAACACTCCTTCGGCACCGTGTTGATCGCATGGTGATCGACCTGATACCCCCACTTGAACTTCCAGGCGATGGCATGCTTGCCTGGGAGGGAGTCCGTCTGGTGCATCGGCATCAACCAGCTCCGGGTAAAGGACTGTTGCGCCCCGTACCGGAAGTTGGACTGATAGCCCGTATCCACCGCGATGGCGCGTCCGTCCGGCCGGGTCTCATGGCCTTTCACCGACTTCGGCGTCGCCACATAGGGGGCGTGTTTCGCCATCGTGACGTGGTAGGGATAGGCCGGGTTGTACTTGGCCCGGATCATGAGGCGCGCCACTTTATAGTACGGATCCGACGGCTTCCAACCCCGATAGGGCCGGTCCACCGGGTTGCCGTCCACATACACGTAGTCGCCGTCGTTGATGCCGCGGTCTTTCGCGGCCTGCGGATTGATGTGCAACTGGTGCTCGCCCACCCCCGGCGTCCGTTTGTCCATCCGGTAGGGGTCGCCGAAGTTCGATTCGTAAATCTGCACCCAGTCGTTGACCGACCATTGACTGTGCACCCGATGGCGGGTCTTGGGCGTGACACAGTAGAACTGGTACCCCTTCTCCCACAAGGGGTTTGCATGCCGCTTGATTTCCTGCCACGGCAGCTTGATGTTCCGCACGGTTTTGTCGTCATGGTGCTGCGCCGTGATCGGAATCCCATAGTCGTCCGGCCGGACATACGGATTGGTGGTCATGATCGCGTTCGGTAGATAGGGCGTCGCTTCCGTCCCTTCGCGATGCGAGATGAAGTTTTCGCCATATTCGATGGCCTCGGGCTCGGTGCGGTAATTCTCGTACCGGCCGGTCCTGGTCCACATCGGCTTCGACTCGTTGGTCTCTTCCCAGAAGGGCGTCCGTGGATAGGTCCGCACCATGACCATCCAGCCCTTTTCCGACTTCAGCATGACATCCGCGCTGTAGCCGTAGAAGGTGCTCGAGGCATCGAGCATCCGCTGGGCATAGACGTCGACGCGGTTCTCGTAGACGAACTTGAAGTAGTCGCGCATCCGCTTATCCCCGGTCATGTCCGACAACTTGGCGGCGACCCCGGCAAAGGTGTCGAGGTCATTGCGCGTGTCGTACAGGGGCCGGATCCCGCCCTTCCAGATCTGCACCCAGGGATTGGACACCGTGATTGTCATTTCCGGATAGGTGAACTCCATCCAGGAGTTCGCGGCGAAGGCGATGTCGTTATGGTTCACGTCCGAGGTCATCTCGATATCCTGACAGATCAGGGTCTCGATGTTCGGATCGACGTTCCGCACCATGTCATAGTGGTGCTTGGCGTTGTTGAGCACGTTCACGTTGACGACCCACCGGAACTTGCTCGGCGTCGGCATGTGCGTCTTGCCCGTGAACACCTTGCGCCCATACTTCGGCGTGCTCACGATCAAGGCGGTGTCGCCATGGTTCCAGTAGCCGACCTCTTCGCCGTAGTAATACGAATTGGTCTTGATTTCCTTGCCGTGCGCGTTGGGATCCAGCGTGATGTTGAAGGGATCCTCCCCCGTGTGCACCGCCAGCCCCGCGCCCGACCAGGGTGTCGCTGTCCACGCTCCCGCTTTGTAGTTACCGGCCCAGGTGTGCTGTCCGGTCCCGAACTTGCCGACGTTCCCCGTGACGATGAGCACCATGGCGGCACCGCGAGAGTTAATCGTTTGATGGAAGTAGTGACAGGTCCCTTCGCCGTTATGGATCGCGGCGGGCTTGATCGAGCCGGAATCCCGCGCCCACCGCACCAAGAGATCCTTGGGCGTCCGGCAGATCTGATGACAGGTGTCCAGATCATAATCCTGGAAGTGCACCAAGTACAGCTGCCAGACCGGCATCGCGTCGACTTCGCGGCCATTGAGCAGCTTCACGCGATAGGTCCCGGTGAGGGCGGCGTCAATGCCGCTGGTCTGATAATGCCAGCCCACCTGTTCCCGATGCAGCGGCACTGCCTGCTTCTTGTTCAGGTCCCAGACCATCATCCCGCCGAGCCGCTGCACCTGCTCGGGCTTCAGGGACTGCACCCGGCCCGAGTAGCTCTTGGAGAAGTCCGGGAACTTGTAGTCGGCGACCACATCGCGCGGATCCAGGAATTGGAGGGTATCGGTGCGGACGAGGATGGGGGAATCGGTATAGCCCTTCAAGAAATCCGTATCGTGCATGTTCTCATCGACAATGATCTTCATGGCCCCCAGGAAGATCGCGCCGTCCGATGCCGGCCGGAGCGGCATCCAGTAGTCGGCCCGATAGGCGGTGGGGTTATACTCCGGCGTGATGACCACGACCCGGGCGCCCCGTTCGATACACTCGAGCTTCCAGTGGGCCTCCGGCATCTTGTTCTCGACGAAGTTCTTCCCCCAACTGGTGTTCAATTTGGAGAAGCGCATGTCGGAGAGGTCGATATCGGACCCCTGCGCCCCACACCACCAGGGATGGGCTGGGTTCTGGTCGCCGTGCCAGGTATAGTTCGACCAATAGCGACCGCCCTGGGCCTGGTCCGGGCTCACCTTTCGGATCCAGGTGTCCAGCAGCGCATTGATCCCCCCGTTCATCCGGGTGTTGCCCATCTTGCCGATGATGCCCAGGACCGGCATGCCGGCGCGATGTTTGAAACGTGCGGGTGCCCGCCCCCTTCATCATCTCGATCATTTCCGGCGCATAGCCCTGCTCCCGGAGCCGACGGGCGCCGGCCTCGCCGCTGTACCGTGTCGCAATGATGATCATGGCCTTCGCGGCGTAGGTGAACGCGGTGTCCCAGGACACCCGGAGCATGTCGTCGAAGAACCGGCTATCGAACTTATATTTACGCTTCGTCTCCGATGTCAGCTCCGGGGAGCCGGCATCCATCCATTCCTTCCAGCCTTTCCGCATCAAGGGGCCCTTCAACCGATAGGGGCCATAGACACGGCGGTGGAAGGTAAATCCCTTCAAGCACATGCGTGGGTTGTGGGCAAAGGTCCCGCGGTTGCCATAGAGATCTTCATACGTCTGGTGGTCGTAGTTCTGCTCCACCCGCATGACGACGCCGTTGCGGACGAAGGCCCGGACCCGGCAGGCGTGCGTGTCATTCGGGGAACAGACCCAGGTAAAGGACGAATCGTAGCGATACTGGTCGTGGTAGACCCGCTCCCAGGACCGATCCGGATAGTCCCCTAACGGGTTGCCGACTTCGATGACCGGCTGGAGCGCCGTCAACGCCAAGACATTGTCCGCTACGGCCACGGCGGCAACGGTCCCCGCCGTGACTTTTAAGAACTGTCTCCGTGACAAAAACATGGGTCACACCTCCTCCAGTTGAGGGCTTCATACAAGCCCACGAGACTCCACTCATGCAGATCAAAAATCTAGTCCATCATTTTTTCAAAGAGCTGTCCTAAAATAAGAAGAGTCGAACTTGCCGTTTGTGATTGTGTTTCTGCCATCATGGGCGTCGTCTACACGCAATATGCACACCAAACTCGACAGATCTACTGTGCTCAGGCTAAGCGTAGTAAGTGATTGAATAATAATATGTAAAATGCCTAATACGATAAATTGTTGGTCACGACAAGATATGTGTTGATGGGTACCTAGCGTATCACTGAGTGATGTCTCACGTGATTTTAATAAATAAGTACTCAATAATTCAATAATTTGATATCAATATTCGCTTGTTACCTTTTCGTAGCGCCTTTTAGCGATTTGTAACGGTAATAAAGAATTCAGTCTTTCTGGGTTGGCTTTTCTAGAAGAGGTCTAATTGTTCAGCTCCTCGCGTGCTCACCTCATGAATCCGAATGAACTTCTTGATCACGTTGATCACGAAAAATCGCCTTTGGATACACCACCCGGCAGGGCGGGGCATTCAAAGATGCGGGTTCTCATAACAAGCAGCGATGACAAGGATGAGTCTGGTCGACCACCAGATCGCTTGACAGCTTCATTACTGCATCAGTAGAATCCCACCCCTCTGAACGACTGCGATTGAGCGGGAATAGCTCAGTGGTAGAGCATCGCCTTGCCAAGGCGAGGGTCGCGGGTTCAAATCCCGTTTCCCGCTCCAACATTCAGTCTTCTTCTCAATATATATCTTTCTTTTCCCTTGCATCATGATGGGTGCCTCTACTCGGGTTCCCGGTCGGAGTGCTTTTCCCCACAGGTTATGCAAATCACAGACATGGTTGAAGTAACTGGAGTAACCTTTGTATCCGTTGATACGTCCGTTCGTATCCTCCAAAGCATGGCGTACTTCATTCCGGTGCCGACTAGTTTTCAGCTTGATGCACTATCAGGCGCGTAGATTTTTCTTGCAGGGCTCTAGGGCCAGTCAGCGGCTGAGGCGTGCCTTCTAGTCTCTGTCTTTCGGCAGAGGGGCCTCGACCAGGCAGGGCCAACTTTGTTCGATGGATGCCGTTAAGAAGAACCGTTTCGTTCCCATCCCCAATCAGAACATGGCTTGAGGGAGGCCTTTGAGTGAGTCTTGGTGATCTGAGCCGTCCGATTCTCCTTCGCACGTAGCGTGGTCCCACTGCGCAGGCAAGACCTCAACTCGTCGGCAAGTAGGTCAGCGTGGTGTTTACTAAAGGCGAAATGGAATGGTTACGGCCTGGCCATCTGGACGGGCCGAGGCGATGCAGCGATTGGGTGGTTAACGGGCCACATGTGTAAGGGATTGCAGCCGCCCCACCTGTTCAGCTGCACGAGAGAGCTCGCCCGCAGTAAGCGGGGTTCGACTATATCGTCCCTGATGGTAGAGGGCTGTCACATCAGCCACCATAGGACCGGCCGCTTTCCATTTCCATTCAACCAGTCTGGCAAATTCACTGGCTGTTGCAGATGGAGGTTTGCTCACGCCGTGTCTTTCCACCGTGCGCACCATGCGAGTATAAAGCTGGACGATCGCTAGCTGCGGGTGCGATGTCGGAAGATGGGTAGCCGCCCAGAGTCCTATTCTATCCCGAAGCATGAGGAGGAGCAGGGCCAAGCCGACCACCATCACTCCTGTCGCGAGTTCCAGCATGCCGGGCTGAAACGTTCGGGCCATATGCGTCAGGCGGCTGAAGGCCTGGTCTATCGGGGCGCTGATCAACGAACCCCAGCGACTCACCCGTTCACGCAACGCATCACCGCCTTCTCGTACTCCATGAACGACTGCCAGTTGATCCTTCGCGCTATAACGTACGAACAGGCGATCCCACTGTAATCGAACCGATTCTCCGAGTCGGCGAACGGATTCCCAGCGATTGGTGGCTATTATTGTGTTGATGGGTGGGGTGGGATCCATGATGATCCAGCCTGAGTAAGGAAAGTAGACCTCAACCCAGGCATGGGCATCTCGCTGGCGTACAGTGAAATAGCCTCCGTATTCGTTCCATTCCGTGGCCAAAAACCCTGTCACCAGTCGAGCGGGAATGCCTACGGTTCGTAGCATCACGACCATAGCGGTTGCGTAATGTTCACAATATCCGGTTTTTCGCGTGAAAAGAAATTCCTCGAGCGGATGACTGAGCGTGGCCGTGTCGCCTTCAAGGCTATAGCGGTAATTCTCCAAGAGATGTTGCTGGATTGCCAGCGTTCGCCCGAATGGAGTCGCGGCCTGTTGGGTGACGCGATGGGCTAAGTCCGCCACCTGCTGTGATCCCATGGGAACCTGAAGATAGTGGGAACGGATTGAGTCGGGGTAGATCAGGGTCGATGCGGTTCTTTCGTCCTGGGAGAGTTGTGGAACTTGAGAGGTGACGGAGTATCGGATGCGGGAAGAAGGAGGAGATGGCAAGTAAAGCCCGCCCATGGCATCGGCCTGTACGGTGAGAAACTCGCCGCTCACAAGTTCAGCGAATGGTGCGGCAAACAGGACTGCGGTATCGAGTGTTTCTAGCAGGATATCTTGACGAATCGGTACAGATAGGCTGTCTCGAAGACGGCTGCCGGTTGGGCGAGCGAGGAATATTTTTCCTTCAGCCACGAAACTCAACGAGCGCCGACGGGTTTCGCTGTGGTTCCATGATCGTCCATTGTACTGATCGTACGCGAGTCCTCTCAAGTAGAGTCGATCTTTTTCAACAGTGGGTTGGTCTGGCAATTCAACCCGCATAACGATCTGAGGATCTTGTTTGACTGACCCGATCGTCCCCAGATCGACCCGATCGGAAAACCCGGTCGTCCGCAGTGTCTCTCCGCTTGTCTTCTGAAGCATGCCTGCGCCGATGCGAGGGATGAGAAAGAAAATAGTGAGCGTCAGAGCGATCGTCATGACGGCAGTTCCGTTGGTCAACCAAAAGAAGCGGTGAGTGATGCGGCTTGGGAATTTCGTGTGACAAGGCGGCCGTGCCTGAGGATGTGACGACGGCAGAGGTATCGCCGGTTTCTTGGGTCAAGTGATACAGCAAGAGTGTCCAGACAGCCGCGAGCAGATACAGCAGAAAAATCAGGATATACCACGCATCGGCCGTAAGCGCCGCGGAAGCCAGGATTGCCATGAGACTAATCGCGTAGAGATGCCGATAATCATGCCGTTGTTGAAGGGTGAGTAACTTGATGTCCAGCAACACGACCAGAAAGTGGATACCAGCCGGGAGGAGGTCTCGTGATACTACTGTGAGATCGATCAGCAATATGAGAAAGGCGCCGATCAATAGCACATTCCACAGGGTTGGCGAGACGGTGACCTTGGCCATCGCCCGACGAATGAAAAAGCCTCCTCCTGCGCGAAGCAGCGAGATGATGAGTATGATCGCTGTGGGGAGAGCGAGCCAGAGCGGGACACTCTGCGCGAGTACGAGCCCGCTGAATGCCGTGGTGGCGAGGAGAACTGAGCTGAGGGCAAAGGCCTGATCAAAAGGCATGTGTCAATTCTTCGAGCTGTGTGGCATGGAGCACCCGATCGGCTTGCACCGTGCTTGCAGATGCCGCCTGATCCGACCAAGGCACAACCGCCACCGTGTAGCCCCGCTCGTTATCGTGAATGAGCGGGAGGCGCTCGCCGTGATGGGCATCATCAGCTCCAGGTGGCTGCCGTTCGCACAACGCCAGCAGGCGCAGCATCGCTATGAGATGACCGGATCCCGACCCGAGTCCTGAGTCTTCTGTCCCTGCGATAAGTCGCACAGGGTAGGCTCGCTCTATCAGTTGCGAAAGAAGTGATGCCACGAACGTCACGCTTCGTTCAAAGAGAGATTCGTATTCTTCAGGTGCCACGAGTGAGAGGACGACGGTGATGCGTCGTTGATCCTCCGCTTCGGTTTCCCGAACGATCAGCTGAGACGTGCGGGCAGTGGTCATCCAATGAATGGCTCTGGAGTCATCGCCTGGTTGATACAGGCGGAGGTTGTATAGTTGGGTCCCATCTCCTCGTCGTGGGACGGATTCTCCTTGTCCTTCGCTGACCAATTCATCTACGAATCGCAAGGTGAGCGGCTTGATGGGGGGGCTGACGAGCAGCTGCGTTTCCGTGAGGGTAGCGCCCTTTCTTGAGAAACAGGCCGAAGGGGAACAGCGTTTGAGCCCGGGTGGCTTCAAGCCGGATCCGACCCCGTTTTGTGGCAAGTAGTGGATGGGATAAGAGTACAGAACTCTGTGCAGGCAGGAGATGGATCGCGAGACCTCGATCGACATCTTGACCTTCGACGACATCGAAGAAACGTAGAGAAAAGCTCGGCAGATGCCGGTTGCGATTGGTGACCGAGAGTGTGAGGGTGGTCGGCTCGTTGGCGATGATGAGATCGGGGACATGGCGTCGAAATTCCAGTCGCCGAAGACAGTGCTCCGAGAGCAATCCGGAGATCACGATAAGACTGAGCATCATCGCGAAGAGCAAGTAAAACAGATTGTTACCGGTATTGATGGCGGCGAGACCGATCCCGAATGTGAAGAGAAGAAACTTCGTCCCTTCAGATGTGAGACGAATCGACCGCCTCTGGGATATGCCTCGGACGAAAGAGAAGGCAGGGGAGGTACGGAGGTTGAGGAGTAGGTGCTTCACGCGCCTAGTGTATCC
Organism: uncultured Nitrospiraceae bacterium; assembly: GCA_963821465.1. Taxonomy (GTDB): domain Bacteria; phylum Nitrospirota; class Nitrospiria; order Nitrospirales; family Nitrospiraceae; genus Palsa-1315. The sequence continues at coordinate 200,013 of CAWGDV010000029.1, forward strand.
AGTTGGCTGGGACATCCATCTGTGCCTGGCTAGACAGGAACGGGAACGGTCTCGACAATGTCGAGCACCATACGCTCCGCCTGTTCGAAGCTCTGTGTCCGCATGCCATGGGTTCGGTTCAGCATGACGCGGTGAGACAGCACAATCGGCGCCAGTTCTTTGATGTCGTCGGGGAGGCAATAGTCGCGTCCGCGGACGACGGCCAAGGCCTTGGCCGCTTTGCTCAAACCCAGCGCTCCACGCGTGCTGACTCCCAAGGATAAGAGCTCGCTCTGACGGGTGGCTTGTACGATCGCGAGCAGATAGTCCGTCAGACTCTCTTCCATGTGGACCTGATCCACACGGGCCTGCAAGGCCAATACTTCCTGGGCCGACAGCACCGCTTCCAGTGTTTCAGCGGGATGCAACGAATACGGACGGTCGAGCACCTTTCTCTCTTCCTTGAGCGTGGGATATCCAATACAGAGGCGCATCAGAAACCGGTCGAGTTGGGATTCCGGAAGGGGGAACGTCCCATGATATTCAGCAGGGTTCTGCGTGGCGATGACCATAAAAGGTTGCTCAAGCGGATGCGTCTGATTATCGACTGAAATTTGCGCTTCACCCATCGCTTCCAGGAGACTACTCTGGGTCTTCGGCGTGGTGCGATTGATCTCATCGGCCAGCACGACATTGGCGAAAATCGGACCCGGGATAAACTCAAATCCTTGTTTTTGCCGATTAAACATAGAGACACCGACGATGTCGGAAGGCAAGAGATCGCTGGTGAATTGAATGCGCTTGAACGAACAGCCCAACGATCGAGCCAAACTGTGTGCCAGCGTGGTTTTGCCGACACCAGGAACATCTTCGAGCAGAAGATGGCCACGGGCCAGAAGGCAGACGACCGCCATTTCGATCACATGAGACTTCCCCTTGATGACCAGCGCAATATTGTCCTGGATCGACCGGATGGTGTGAGAGGAATTCATGTTGGGGTTAGTGGTCCTGGTAGTTCAGGAATGCAGAATGATCTGACACGATCGAAGTCTAACAAAGGGCCTGTGGATGGTCAATTTTCACATGAGTTCTTGCATCGACCAGTCTGGAGAGGGTGACTTGTATGGTTTTGTGCCGGCGGGGCTGCTCGCCTTCAGCTTTATCAGGCTGCGGAAAGACTATTTCTACACACGAGAACTAGGATGATCCGCTCGCGTGACACATCAGCAAAACCGTCCCGCAGAGGCTCAAAATCTTCGTCCAGCAAGGCCGCAGCGAGTGAAGGGCTGAGGCGTAACATTCCCACCCGCCCAACCCCGAACTGTCAGAACAGCTCTTTTTCCCTGAAGGGGTACGTTAAGGGTCTGAACGACGCGAGAACGATGCATGGGAAAAGGCGCGTCTTGGCTCGCCGGGTGGGCGGGTGAGAAAGGCGACTTGTTCAGCCTTCTGCTATTCGGGCACGAGAATAAGCATCCAGGGAGGGCTTTCCTCGGCCATGTCAGAAAATCGTCGTGCAGTACTACTGGCGGGAGTATCCGAGAAGACGGCTCCACGGCGAATCTGAATGGAGCGGAAACGATAGATAGGGTCCTGTGTCGGGAGAAGGGGAAGGACACGTGGAATCTCTCTGCGTAATGGGCCGCAGTCCGACAAATTGAGGGTCTCGCCGATCGCAAGGCGCGAGAGCCGTTCGAAGATCTCGCCGAAGACCGTTGGAAGATTCTCTTGTGTAAATGGCTGATTATCCGGTCGATAGCGGACATCGTCGAGAAGTTGGGCCAGGATTTCCCAGAAGACCTGGGTATCGACGGCTCCGAGGATGCAGAGGAGGCCTCGGTGCGCCAGCAGGTCGAGTAGGGCGAGAGGGCCTCGAATTTCGAACTTCCATGGCGGAAAGAGGAGTGCGCGGCCCCCATGTTGGACCTCCAAGGCCGGTTCCCCTGAAAAATGGGTTTGCCGGAACGTGCCTTTCGTTCGATGGAGCTCTTGAGTGATGATCTGATCGGACAATCGGGTCGGTTCGTAGGCAAAGGTGGGCGTTGCAGGAGCCCAGCAAGTCGCGATCGTATAGCGAGGTGCGAGCTTCCCAGCCTGGTCGAGATTGCCCAGGTCGAACATGTCTTGGTTCCCATAGAATTGAAACGAGAGCCCTGTCCGAGATCGCAGGCCGTTGAGTCTTTCCCGTTCGGGATGGAGCGGGCCACCCAGTTTTGAGCCTGGCTGAAGCCGATCAAGCGCGTGAAGAATCAACTCGCGCTGCCGCTGTTGAAGAGGGGCTACGTATCGCTCGACCAACTCCGTGGCAAATGAGAGGTCTCCGGCTCCCAGATCGAGCAGGGAAGCTACATCTGCTTCAAGCAACAGGTCAAAGGGATTGGAGTGGGACTGGGCGAACGCCTCAATCTCTTCGCTCCGGAGGGAAGTCACTGGCCACTGCGACGCCGGACCCTCAATGACGCCGAACCATACACAGAGAGCCCGTATGGCTTTGGTCGGAGGCAGCCCTGTGAGTTCTTTGAGTCGGGGTCCGGGTAGATTTTGAATGCTGGTGGCTACTGAATCTCCCAACGCCAAGGTGATCGCATCACGGATGATGACGGGAAGCTCGACTCGGTGGGCTTCTTCGATCAACCGTTTCAACGTCGAAGTGAGCTGCTTTGCCTCAACAAGTTTGCGTGAGGCCTCCCACTCCTTCTCACGTTCCTGCAAAAGTTGGGTGACCTGTGACCGAAAGTCTGCAAGAACCTGTGAGGGAGAATTCATGAGTCGCTTGGTGTGAAAGCGTGAAAGCAGATCCGTCGATGTCAGTTGGTTAATATGTGGCAGCATAACGACCTGGTCCACCAGCGTCAAGGTTGCCACCTTGCCACCCCGAGAGACCTGTGTTAGGTAGAGATTATGGGCAATACACCGGTGAGGTTCGATACACGAGCATTCTTCGCCATATTCAAGGCGCTGTTGATCGTCGGCACGTTGTGCTTCACTGCCGCCTGCACGAGTGGAGGAGAGGCCAGATCTTCCGCCTCTTCACATGAAGGGGATCATTCACTGTTCAAGGAATGGCAGATCATTGATACAGAGACGGGTCAACCAGTTTCTCTTGACCAGTGGGCGGCGTTGTTGCTCCAGCAGGACATCATTTATCTAGGAGAGGAACATCACAATCGGTTTCATATCGACGCAGCGCTGACGGTGCTGCGGAGGCTGAAGGCGGAGGGGCGTACGCCGGCCTTGGCCATGGAGATGTTCGGTTGGGACGGCCAAGCGGCCCTGGATCGGTATCTTTCCGGGTTAGACATGAACCGCCAGGAACTGCTCGAGGCTGTTCGGTGGCAACAGAACTGGGGTGGTCCTTACGAGGACTATGAACCGCTGGTGCTGCTGGCAAGAGAACATCATTGGACTGTGGATGCCATGAATCCTCCAAAGCCGTTGGTGAGGATCGTTGCCAAGAACGGTTTGGCTCAAGCGGAGCAGAATCCCATGATGGCGCAATGGGGTATGAAGGATGAGGCCATTGTCGATGATCCGATCTATCGAGCCCGTATTCTTCAGCAACTCCAGGCCTGTCATGGCAAGGGAGACGACAGCCTCTATCGGACGATGCTCGATGCCTCCATGTTTCGCGACGAAGGGATGGCCAAGACATTAGTCCATCGCCTCAACCAGATTCGTTCGGTGAACGATACGATGGCTGGGCCCCTGGTGAGCTATACAGGGGCAGGACACATTCAGTATAACCTTCCGGTTCCGAAGCGAGTGGCCCGCCGCCTGACCGATCAGGTCAACCAGATCAGCATCTATATGACGTCGTTCGAAGTGGGGCGCAGCGAGGAATTGCAAGGCATGATCCGCGAGAAGGTTGCGGACTATTTGTGGCTGACACCGGTCAGCGCGAAGGGGCCGCCTCGCCGATGTTGAGAAAGCCGTGAGGTGCAGAGAACGCTTCCTTGGTGTTCGCTTGCTGCCCAACCTTTTGTGTCTAACGAACGCAAAATGGATGAGTTGGTGTCAGATAAGCTGGTGATTGTGCACCGAACACTGTGCATTGTCGAAATAGGTCCAGGCACTGTCTAGCTCGCATGAATAATGTGGTCTAGTAGTGTCAATACGGGCGATCGAAAACGCGGCTGTTTTGCGATGAATTCCATATAGGGGGTGAAGTGCTAGCCGATGGAGATTCACTTTGAAGAGAAGAAACGCATAGGGTTTTGTAGCTGTACGCAGACGAAAAAGCTGCCCTTATGGGATTAGTTTCACCGGCGGATCTAACAAGCTGCGGAAAAACTATTAAAGCACGCTGGACGCTCTAAACGGTCCACATGTCTAGGACAACAGGAGAGCCGTGCGCAGGGTATCCGGGCGAGACGAGGTGGAAATCTAATTTGTCCACGCCGCGCCTTTTCTGGCATGTTTTGCGGCTCACGCGCCACGGTCTATGGCGCCGTCGGACTTTTTTATCCCACTGCCAATCATGTGGTGCTAGCAGCGAATTCGCACAGTGAGTGCGAGCGATTCTATGGCTCGCGGGGTGTGTTTCCACTCCCCACCCAAACTGGCGCCATGCAATCAAGGATATGCACTGCTTAGCGTCGATGAAAGAGGCTCGCGGTGATGCAACCGCCCGTTGAAAACCGATGAATTCTTGACAGTTTCCTGGGCCTGTTTCAGACTCCAGCACAATAGACGTTGGGGTTGTTAGCGATTGGGAACGCAGCGCATGCGAAACAAGATCCCCTGTTCAGCTGAGCGGTTAAGCCTCCTGGATCCTCCGATGATCAAGGCGGTGGCTGATCGCAATGCCTTTCACATTGGCAACCAGTACCTCTCTGAAAATCGCGTTCGGATCGTCGAGGCCGATGACGCCCAGATTTCGTCCGCCGTCATCGGGAATTCCGGCCTCTACGAACAGACGATCCGTCTCAAGGAGGGGCATCTCATCTCAAAGTGCAGCTGCGCGTTGCCGGAAGAGCCGATGTGTCGTCATTGTATTGCGGTCTTGTTGGAATATCATCGCTGGGCACAGCCGAGGAATGGTCAGCAGAGGAGAGTGAAACCGTTAGCAGTCTCACAGCCGGCACAGGCCTCTTCGAATCGTGACGGCGCACCTGTGCCAAGTCCTGCTTCGACGACTGATCTAAAGCTGGGCGAGGTGATGGCATTCATCGAATGGCTGAACCCTGCGTTAAGGGCATTGGAGTGTGGGCAGACGTTGCCTGACTCGCCAAAGCTCGTTGGGGACGTCGCTTTCTGGATTCAGATCATTCGTAATCTGGAGGAGCGCCGCCGCGAAAGTGAAGAAGTACGGATTAACCTGGAATCCGACATGCGGGACCGGGAAGCCTATGTCGGCCGATTGACGCAACAGGTGCAAGCGTCGATGGAGGAGATCAAGGTCACCCAAGCCAGTTCTCAGAAACTACAGCTGGAACTGACTGCGTGTAAAGAGATGCTCGCGAAGGTTTCCGAGGTTGCCTCAGAAATTGGGAGCTATGATAGCCAACTCAAATCTATCGCAGGTGAGGTGATGTCAAAGGGATCACAACTCGACACGCTCGCTCAATCTTTTAGGGAAGTCTCGACCGTATTGAAATCGCTTGCCAAGACCACTGCCATCTCCTAGCAGGCTGCGGAAAACCGCTTTTGATCCTCTCTTCCGTAGCGCCACTTCCGGTATCCGGGGTGACCTCAAACTCTCCCGAATGCTGCATGAGCTTCGCTTAAGACTGGCGAACAGCTCATTACCCTTACTCCCTCGATTTCTATATGTTTCGCCCGATGAACGAGCGGGTTTTCTCCGCAACCTGCTAGAGAGGCGATTGATGTTGGGCTTTTGAGTGGCTTATCGACATTAAATTTTTCAGCAGATACTCCTATGCCACTGAGCGGGAAATTGACTCAGAAGCAGTTCTGTAACTCGTCATGCATCCGAGCGAGCACATCAGTTCCACGCCAAGATTAGCATGACCGATTTGATGCCTCCGCTCACGGTATTCGCCGCTGATCGCTACCAAACGCACGGACCATACCGAGACAAGGGCTGGAGCGCAACGAAACCGCTGATTAAACTAGCCGCGGCCATGACGCAGACTCCAGCCTGCTTGATAAGCGGTCCGTCCGATTCTCATCATCGTGCGCGCTTCGTGTTCCCCATAGAGATACGACCTTGGTCAGTCGCTGACGCCGATGTCGTCAACGCCGATCCTGAACAACGTCGTTGTGACTACCGACCACCTGGTGACCATCCGACGCACGAATCACACTGACCCACTACCGTCAGCCGAGTGGATTTGTAGTTCTGCAAAAATGGGTACGCATTGCCTGATAGATCTTAGGCGTCACGTGAAAATAAGTTGATCAAGTTGTCTTTCGTCGCGGCAGGAGTGTGTCGTTCCAGTCGCCATGAACATCGGCCAACTTGAGATTGAGTCCGGTCAGTTCGGCGTCGGTGTTCGCGATCACATTGATGATAACGTCGTGACTCACCAACGGTCGCCTCCGCCAATTCTGGGTGATGTGGGAGAACCTGCGCTGCTCGATCTTGTTCCCTTTGTTGGTCCCCGGTGCGAAGTGGAACACGTGGATGGGCATCCCCAGGCGCACAGCCACCTCTTGCAGTGCCACCTCCCACAAGCGGCACCGGCAGCCGGTGCTGCCACCCCCGTCGGCCGTGATCAATCGTTCCTGGGCATCGGGGTATCGCTTGGCACCCATCTTCTTCCACCACCGGCCGATGGCTTGCCCCGCGAACTGCGCCGTCTCGTGATCGATGCCCACGCTCACCCAACCCTCGTTCTGGCTCAGATCGACCACCCCGGAGGAAATGACTTTGCCCAGTTGCAGGTCCGGGAAGTCGTGCCTGTCCACCTCCTCGGGCTCGCCCTTGGGCTGCCACTCGCGCCCACCGTTCTTGAACGGGCCTACCAGTTCCTTCTTCTTCGTGTCCACCGCGATCCCCGCTGACCGCGTTGCTGAAGCCGCGTGACCATCATGTTGATGTGCTCGAACTGCGCATTGCGATCCGGATGCGTGGCCCCTTCTTTGGTCGTGCGGTTGCGCTGCACGCTATCGCCAGCAACCCTCAGCAACGCGCCCACTGTCCACGCGCCGATGGGGTGTGCCTGCCGCGTCAATTCCTCCGCCAAGCGGGCGGTGCTCTTGCCGGGGCAGACACGTGCGTCCGCCTCCTGTCCTGCGCAGGCGAGCCCCCACGACCGCCTGAGGGTTCTTCTTGCGCCCTTCCACCTCGGCCACGCCCCTGCGGATCGTGTTGCGTGACATGCCGGTCACCTCGCTCACGGCACTCAGGCCGCTCCAGCGAGAGGTCTGGGCTTCCGTCGCGGCCCAGTGCCGGCGCATCCGTTCATCCATCAACGGGGCAAGCGAACGGTATCGTGATGTGATTTGGCGAATTGCGGAGGCGACATGCATACCTGTGTGAGACCTCAGCCAGAATAATTGGTCAAGTGATTTTCACGCGACGCCTAACGGCTACTGGTTGAGTGAGAATTTCCCGGTATAATCAGGCAAGGGTGTAGCGTTGGGGGTTGATCAAGGCGTTGCAATAGCCGCCCGCCCAGCCAGCAAGCTTGTCGCCCAGGCCCATTGAAAATTGAACCCACCGATCCGGCCGTCGCAGTCGAGGATCTCTCCGATCAGATAGAGGCCCGGTACCAGCCTAGATTCCATCGTCCGGAAATTGATCTCTTCGAGCGGCACTCCACCAGCGGTGACTTCGGCATAGTTCCAGCCTCGATCGTGTGTGACTGGGAATTTGAACTTGGTCAACGCAACGAGCAGCCGGCCTCGGCCGGTTCGGGACAGTTGTGCGACCGCCGTCTTGGGATCACATTCCACGTGGGAACAGAGCGCCTCGGTCAACCGCTCCGGTATCTGTTGCGCCCATGTCTTCAGCAATGATCGCCGAGGATTGTTCGTCACTTGTTCCATCAGCCACGATTTCGCTTGTTCTTGGGTCTGACCGGGCAGGAAGTTTCCATAGACCTCAACGGTTTCTCCCTGCTCATGACCGAGTGTCCAGAAGCGGCTCATGTCCATGACCACTGGCCCGCTGATGCCGAAGTGGGTCCAGAGCAAGCTCCCAGTCCGGCGGTCGACCTTGCGACCCTTCACCACGGTGGTCAACTCGACGTGATGCGAGAGGCCTGAGATGGCCTTGTGAAACATCCGGTCGTCGAGCACCAGTGGCACAAGTGCGGGGACGGTGGCCGTCACGTGATGACCAAGTCGACAGGCAAGGTCGTATCCAAACCCGTCACTCCCCGACTTGGGAATCGATCTGCCTCCGGTCGCCAGAATGACCTTCTTCGCGTGCAGAGTCCCCTGGCTGTGCTGCAGAACAAATCCATCTTCAGCAGACCCCTCGATGTCTACCACGCGATGATCAGGTCGAATGCTGACACCCAGTTCGTGACAGCGATCGATGAGAGCGTTAAGAATCGTTCGGGCCTTATCAGTGACGGGAAAGAGCTTTCCGGTCTCTTCGCGCTTGAGCGCGACCCCTAACGAGGCAAACCAGGCTACGGTCTGCTTAACGGAGAATGCCGCCAGCACGTTTTTGATGATCCGGCGGTTGCCAAAGAAGTCGATGGGGGTGACGACATCGTGCGTGACGTTACAGCGTCCTCCTCCCGACACGAGGATCTTGGCGCCGATCGTTTCTACCCCATCGAGCAGCACGATTCTCTGCGGACGATCGCCCTTCTTGGACGTCTCTGCCGCGAAAATCGAGGCTGCCAACCCGGCGGCGCCTGCACCGACCACCGCAACATGATGCATGTCGTCATGTGTAGACATTAGAGAGATTTAACTGTCAGTTAACACGCTATTAATCTTGCAATGTTAGAGTTCCGCCTCATGAAGGCCGGCTTGTCGGCGCTGGAACACATGAGAGCAGGAGGTGTGCACAATGACTTGTCAAAAATGCAAAGGATTGATGGTGAAAGAGTGGAGACCGGAGCTTTCTCAGGAAGCCGCAGTGCTCCGCTGTATCAATTGCGGTCTGGTCCTCGATCCGTTGATTGCGCAGAATCGCGTGATCCCGTTGCATGCGAAGCAACGGGTCCTGAATGCGGCTTGATGGTTCGCTCAAGTCCCAAACTAGTTCGGCGATGCAGACGACTGACTGAACCGACAGCGTAGGCAGTTGTGGACGTTGCGCTCGTGGTTAGACCGAAAACTCCGCCCATAAGAATGTATGATCTGAGGGGTCTTTCGCTCGCCGCGGCTCGATGTCCACCTCTACCCTGACACAGCGCTCTGCCAATGAGGCTGTCGCCAGAATATGGTCGATGCGCCAGCCTTTATTCGCCTCCAGCGAGCCAGGCGCCCGGTAATCCCAAAACGTATACTGCTGTCGGTCCGGATAGAGTTTTACGAACACGTCCTGAAATCCCCACCCCAACGTCTTCTCATAGGCCCGCCGCGCATCCTCGTGATAGCAGACATGCTTGAGATGTTTGTCCGGGCTATGCACGTCCATTGGTCTCGGCGCGACGTTCATGTCGCCGCACCAGATGGCCGGTTTGTTCGGCGACAGATGCTTCTCAAAGTATTTGCGGAGCCGACCATACCAGCCAAGCTTGTATTGATATTTGGGTGAATCGATCTCGAAGCCCTGCGGCACATAGGTATTGATGATGGGAATACCCTTGATCACCACGCGCAAAAGCCGTGCGTCCTCTGCTTCGCCTCCATCGTCGAACCCATATGCCACCGCCTCCGGTTTCTCTCGGCTCAATATCGCAACACCGTTGTACGACTTCATTCCCCGGTAAGTAATTTCGTACCCGGATCCCGCCAATGCCAGCAGCGGAAACTCGCTGTCCTGGACTTTGGTTTCTTGAAGGCAGAGTAAATCCGGCTTCTGCTGAGCAAGCCAGTCGAGCACAATCGGCAAACGTTTGCGGAGAGAATTGACGTTGAAGGTGGCGATTTTCATGGGAGGCTTGCAGACACTCTACCCCTCCGCATCCTAACAAAAGGCCCATGGGGGAACAAGACAGGTGATACCGTCAATGACGCGGTCGGCAGGGGAAGTGTTTCAGGCTTCGGCGTGACTGATCAGCCGTGACGTCATCATGGTGAATCGAGCGTCGAAGAGTTTCTTCCACGCCCGGTCTCGATCTGAGAAGATCTCAACGTAGAATGGCCCTCAGGAGAAAAGACCTCCCGAGGGCCAGGCAATCTACTGATGCGATCGCGAGAACTTATGGTGCAGTAACAGAAGTAGGGGCTGCCGAGAGGGAACCCCGAAAATCCGGTTTATGAAAACACGATCAAATTTGCTCAGCAATGCTGGGTTGCAGGCAAAATTGATGAGAAGACCGACAGACTGCTAGGCCAAGAGGCCTAGCGTGACGACTTGGCCTCGCGTTTCGTCGAGCTACTGGCCGGATGCCCGGCGATGAAGGGATAGACCACGCCAGCGATGGCGCCGCCCAGGATCGGCGCGACCCAGAAGAGCCAGAGTTGTTGCAGGGCCCAGCCGTCGGCAAAAACGGCAGTGGCGGTGCTGCGCGCCGGGTTGAGGGAGAGATTGGTGACCGGGATCCCGGCCCAATTGATCAGGGCCACGGCCAAGCCGATGGCCAGAGGCGCGAAGCCCTGCGGCGCCCGGCTGTCCGTCGAGCCCAGAATGATCAGGAGGAAAAAAAAGGCGAAGACCGTTTCGGCGCAGAAGCCGGCCAGCAGGGAATAGCCGCCCGGGGAATGGTCGCCATAGCCGTTGGAGGCGAAGCCGCCGGGGACGAAGCCGGCCCGCCCGGTGGCGATGAGATAGAGCACCCCGGCGCCGAGGATCCCGCCGATCACTTGGGCGGCAATGTAGCCGGGAACCTCGTGCGCGGGGAACCGCTTGCTGAGCATGAGGCCTACGGTGACGGCGGGGTTGATATGGCAGCCTGAGATATGGCCAAGGCGTAGACCACCGTGACCACGGCCAGCCCGAAGGCGAACGCGATCCCGAAGACCCCAATGCCGAGTTGCGGAATAGAGGCGCTCAGGAGCGCGCTCCCGCAGCCGGCGAACACCAACCAGAACGTGCCGAGCGCTTCGGCCACCAATCGATTCGCCATGTCGCCTCCCCGGAAAGTGTGATCCTACCCCGCACTATGCCCGGCGGCGCGCCAAAGCGCAAGCCGCGCTCGGCCCCGGGGCGAAACCTGCCGCGGTATTCGTTTGCGTCTCACGGTCTGCCTTCCAACACCAGATTGAACGGCGTCTGCGTCGTGCGCCGGAATCGTCAACGACGAACCCCTCCAGCTAAGGCTGCGCACATGGGTGGTCTGCGCCCGCCCCCTCCTCCTTCTATGCCGTCGAAATTCGCGCGTCACGATGGCCTTCGCCACACACCTGCAAGAACTTGACTGTAACAGATTGACCAGAGATTACTCAGGTCGCACGGGTGGCTGGAGCGGAGCGGATGGATCTACGGTATTCGGAAGGGGGCGAGGCGTTCCATTCTGGTGTTCGAGTTTTTCTAAGACATCTTGCTTGAGCTTCGTGGGTTCCTCAATCCGACTTTCGCGCTGCAGTGTCCCCAATTCCGCTGATTTGCGGGCATTCAACTCCACCATATCTGCCTCATCCCTGACTAAGGTTGGGGTCAGGAATACGAGCAGGTTAAGCTTCACTGACGCTCGGTTCTGGGATTTGAAGAGCCAACCTATGAGCGGAATATCCCCGAGGAAAGGGACTTTCCGTTCGTTTAAGACGAGGTCATCCCGTACGAGCCCGCCGATGACGATCGTCTGTTGATCTTTCGCGATGGTGGTCGTCTCCATCGACCGTTTGGTCGTGGTGGGGCCTACGGGGACCGATGGAGGCTCCTGACCCGATCGTTTGTGCGACATTCTCCGCAATCGCGGTGATCTCCTGCTTGATTTCTAATCGTATCAGATCGTTCTCCAAGACCTGCGGGGTGATTTCCAGTGTGACGCCGACATCCTTTCGCTCGATCGTGACGAGAGTCCCGCCCGTGATCCCTTGGGCCTGGCCGGTTGGGAAGGGACGATTTTCACCCACGACGATTTTGGCCTTTTGGTTATCCGCGGCGAGCACTTGGGGGGTCGACAGGACATTCGTGTCCGTCAGGCTCATCAACAGCTGCAAGAACGCACGCACGTTGACCGTATTGAGGATCGATACTCCTCCAGTAGCAGCGCCCACAGCGGCCCCCGTGATGATTTGCGCGATGGATGAAATATCTTCTGGCTGGCGGTTCAGCCCGAAGATGCCTCGCACATCACCGCTCGCGCCCGCAGCCAATACCTGAACAGGATCGGTCCCGATCTGTTTGAGCCGATCGACCCCCACCTCCAAGATGACGGCTTCGACAAAGACCTGATTCCGGCGCGTATCCAAGTCTCGAATGACGGACTTCAATTGGGTATAGGCGGTTTTTGTCGAACTGATGATGATCGAGTTGGTGGCCTTGTCCGCAAAGACCTGGACGGGGGCTTCGAATTCGCTCAAGGGCCTAAATAGTGGCCGTGTGCCCTGTGTCGTCTGTACCACGGTCTGAGATCGGGCGACGAGATTGGTCAGGACTGCGGCAAGGTCGGTCGCATTGGCGTTTTTGAGTTTGTAAACGAACGCCCCTCGTTCTGGAGGAAGTTCCCCCATTGCCACGATTTGATGGACATTCCCTTTCGTGATGACGGCCAGACGACTGACTTCGAGCGCCGCCACAAACATGCTGTATGCTTGATCGTGCGTAACCTTGGTAGGAGAATACACGCTGATTTTCCCCCCGGCCTTTTTGACCACTTCGTCCAAGACGAAGTTCTTACCGGTCAACTCACTGATGAAGCGAACAAAGACAGAGAGTTCGACATCATTGAAGTCGAGGGAGACGCGTCCGGAGACATTTCCTCCAGATTCAGCCCGCAGGGTGAGAGGAAGCAGCAATCCACTCAGCGCTGCCAGCAGACAGATGAGAGAGACATGCCTGATCCATCTCGATTGTCCGAAAGAGAAAAAATCCATGACTCCCAAACAATGCACGTGGGGGGACCCATCATCTCCAGGAACAGGTTGAGCATGAAAGTGGGAATGGAGGACGGTACCATAAGGCTCATCATCGACACAACCAACTAGTGTGTTTGTTGCATGAGAGTTGCTGAAGCAACTGCCGATCAGCAACAGATTCCCGCGATCAGACGGTTGGACTTGCTGCTTGGTTGCTCGACATCCTGCGGGGGTACTCTCTCCTTATCCCAGACGCGCAGGCCATCGAAGCTCTGCTGTGCCGAAACAGTTTTCCCGCATCCTATATTTAGGGATGCCTCTTTCCTACTTAACGCTGGCTCGTGCTCTTTGGACTTCCAGAGAAAGGACCGGCCCATTTGCATGGAGCTCTCTCGTAGTCGCTCCGCGAACAGGTTATCTCGCGGCGATTCTTGACAGGCTTGTTCATTTTTGAAAAGGATCAAGGAAAAAGAAGAGAAAGTTGCGCCTAACACTTTGAATAATAAACGATGTCCAAATCTGCCGCAAAGATCATAATGGCACTAGGATTGCATTCTCCAGTCCAGTTTGCCTCCCCCTCAAGATCATAAGAAATCGAGTGGAAACGAAACCTGGTGCAAATTGGCCAGGGGAGCCACTTCGTATCTTTCAATGATCTGCTAAGGTTATAGCGTGCGGACCGACAAGAAATCCTCTCAAAAATCTGACAAAAAGGCTCCCTCCCGAGTGCACAACCGGGGTGTCGTCGGCTACAGCAAGAAAAGCGTGCTTCTCGAGGAAGCCATCACCCACATGAACGCCGGCAAGTATGGCCGGTCGTCCGCTGTGTTGAAAGAGCTACTCTCACTTGATCCTCACAACACGGAAGCCCGACGACTCTTCGCCACGCTGCATCTACGACTAGGCAGCCTTGTCACGGCGCGGCAAGCATTTGAGTCCCTCGCCAATGAAGCGATCGAGCGACAAGACTTATGGCTGGCCGAATCCTTGTTGCGAGAATACTTGGCTGCCGGACCCCGTTGCGTCCCATTCCTCGAACTCTTGGCCTATGTATACGATGAAAAGGGGGATGCCATGGCTGCGGTGGCCGAATTGGGGAAGGCCATCGACATTCTTATTGAGGCTCCAGACTCTGAAAATCCCAAGAAGCCTTCTCATCTCTATGCCAAGGTAAGAGAGCTTGCGCCGGCAAGCCCTGTGGCGCTTCAGTTTGCCTCTCTCTTCGACATACAAACAGGCGAGCTTCTTGTGCCTCATCCTCCGGCTCCTGCCGAAGTGACGACATTGGAAGTCGATGCCTCCTCGCACCCCCAGGGCGAAACCTTCCTCTCCACTGAAGAATCTAGGGCTTCTTCTGACGTGATGCCGTGGGAACAGTTCGATGGGGTTCCTCAGAATCAAGAGGCTCCGCCACCCACTTCGTCGAACCCCATCATCGAATCGCTCGATGTTCCAGACGTTTTGATAGACCCGGCGCCGGTCGGTTTGGCTCCAAAGGAACTGGAGGTTCCGCTGTCCGAATCTACTGAGCCAATTCAAGAGACCAATCGACTCGATCAGGGAATGGCGCCATCAATATTGGCTGTGCCTTTGTTTTCACCGAATGAGCATCGTGATGATGAGATGGGAGATCCGATTGTCGAACGTTCGCCCTTTTTTGTGGAGGAGGGAGTTACCACTAGCTTCTCAGAGGAGCGCCCAGGGGAGGTTGAGGAAGTCATCGCTTCTTCGGTTGAATCTCAAGGTTTATCTTCTCCCATGCCCTGGGAGCAGATAGAGAACGTCACAATCAGGATTGAGGAAGCGGCCCCGTCGACGGCTCCGTTAGCTCAATCGGAGGGTGCACCCCTATTGGACGGTGAATCCGCTCTTGCCCCGTCCGCTACCACTCAGCCTGAACTTGCATCAGATCAATTGTTGAGACCGGCTCCTGTACCAGATCTGACGGAACCTAGTGAGTCGATCTTTGCAGCGGAGCCATCAATAGTTCCCGCGGTACTTCCAGAGCCCGAAGCCCCGATCCCATCCGCCACTGATTCCTCGCCCACGGTCCCATTTTCATGGAACACCGTCTTCGACGGCGTATTGAAGTTTGCCACAGGAACGTTGTCGTTGAGTTCGCCCGCCGCATTTTCCAAGTCGGGTACGAGTTTGCAAGATGCGAGGGAATTAGAATCAGTTCAGCCTGAATCCGCACCAGAACCAGAGATTTCTTCCCCATCCATTACATCGATTCCAGAACCGCCCGTTTCATTCAGCGATTCCGAGCCGTTGCCATCGGCTCATCCTTCGATCTTGAGTGAAGAGAGTAGAACGATTGAAGAAACAGATGCGATCAGAGAGTCCGATCTTCCACAGCCAACTGCGGCTCTTCTTTCTGAAGAATCTTTGCAGCCAGGGGAGCCATCGACTTTTTCGAGTGATGCCCCCAACTCCTGTATGGTAGACCTTTCGGCCCCGCCTCTGTCAGAGCTGGTCGAATCCGCTCCTGAGTCTGAACCGGTTTCGCCCCCGCCTTTTATGATGCCGCAGCCCGTGGCGCTAGTTCCGGAAGCCTCCGTTCCTGAGCCGTCACCTCCAGCGGTGATTACGGAAGTCCCACCCGCGCCTGAACCGGTTTCCACAGAGCACCATGAAAAACCCATCACCCCGTCCCAGGCTGCCGCAGCTCCTCCGCTCAGCGCAGCGCCAAGCGATACGCCATCGGCATCTCTCGCTTCGATGGATACCGTATTAAGTTGGAGCACTGGCGAAGTCGAGGCTCAGCCACATCGTCCGTCTGAAAAGAAACGAAATTGGGACAAGGAAAAAGGGGACGCTCCGGTCGATCCGCTGGCTCCGTTACCGCTGATTGAGGAGCGTCCTAAAATAGTCGTCGAGTTGTCGCGCAGCGGTGGATGGGAAGCGGTTCCTTCTGAAGCGGCTCCTGTTGTTGAATCGGTCGCTCCCATCTTGGAAAGAGTTGTTCCTCAGGAAGATACGAGACCAGAGTGGGTTCGGGAGAGTGAATCGATCACGTTTGTGAATACTCCTCCACCGTCTTCCGAGACGTGGGAGGATTCCGGCGTCGAAGCCACTCACTCGAAGCTAGAATCTGCCGTTTCGGTTGCTGCGTCGGCTGTTGATGCTCTTTTTGACGCAACGGGAGAGAAAAGCCAAGTTCATACGCGGGATTGTGTGGCGCCGCCAAGGCCGCGGCCTCGGATTGCCTCGAGAGTGGCGAGGGCCCGCATTGGCATCTCGTCGTTTATCGGGTCTTGTTTTTCGACGACGCGATCGATTGTTTTGTTGTGTGTGGGGTTGGCGCTCTCCTGCGTTGTACTAGTGGCGGTCGGCATTGGGGCGGTTGGATTAGCCTGGTTGGTGATGGAAGCACCTCCATCACCAACCTATCAGAGCCTGACAGCGAGTCCTCCACGGGTGCTCACTGATTCAACAAAAAACGGATATTTCTTGTTGCTCGGCTTCGACGTTTCTGGGGAACAGGATCCACTCCGAGCTGATTACGAGCGCAATGCGGAAGGGAACGATCTTCAGGCTGCGCTCTCCTGCATGCTCGGTGATGGGGGAGATGGGACGACGACAGGGGGCTCCGCCAACGTGGTCCGTGGATGGTTTACCAATCCCGACCCGGTAGCGCAGCTGAAGCCGCAGGCTGCATCAGTACGATCATGGGCGGCTCAAGAATCACTCGCCCTCAAGCGCTACCAACAGTGGCTGTCGATGCCGTTTGAAGACGCAGGCTACGGGCAAATCCTGAGCCCTAACTGTGCGCATATTCTCCTGGCTCATCGGTTGTATTTGGCAGAAGGGTTTACGCAGGATCTCAACACCGGTCTCGGGAGGCTTGAGAACGATATGGGATCCTGGCGTACTGTGCTGGGACAGTCGAAGACTTTGATGGTGAAGATGTTGGCAGTGACGGCAGTCCTAGACGATACCGCTATCGCATCCGGACTTTTGACCCGCCAGGGTCTCGATGAGACAGCGATCGGCCGACTCGGCAAGATCGTTCGTCCTCTGGATCAAGTTGAGTTGTCGCTCCGATGGCCGATGCAGAGCCATCTTGTGTGGGCGACAAAGGCCGTGACGAAGAGCCTGAAGAACGACGAGACCGACGAGCGCCCTCTTTACGTGGCCCTGGCGGCTGCGATGCCCCTTCCCGTGCAGCGGCGATCCAATGCCTATGCCGACTATTACGAGGCGGCGAGCAAAGCGGTGGCGGAAGGGCGCTACACCAACTTGCCGAAACCGTCCAGTTTTATTCGGACTCCCGCCGTCAGCGCGATGGACTACGTGGCAAATCCCATCGAGCATATTATCGGGATCGAGCCGCTCCCCTCATGGGATCCCTATGTTGGGCGAATGGTGGAGACCGATGCGCGGCTTCGACTGGCGAGCCTCCAAGTCTGGATCAGACAAGGGGCGCAAGAAGGAAATGTGGTGACGCGTCTCGCAAAGGCAGGACAGGCCCACTATGATCCCTTTACCGGTCTTCCTATGCTGCTCAATCAGCCGAGAGGGGTGATGTATAGTGTCGGGCAAGACGGCAAAGATCAAGAAGGTGATCCCCAGCACGATGTCGTCGCAACAATTCCCAAGACTCAATCGGCCGTGATCGAGAGTAGCCGCTCTGTGCCTCCGCCTCGGTCCAAGTAGTCGATCGGTCCCCTCCCTTTCCGCAGTCAAAGATTTCTGACTCCTTCCCCCGCTCTGGTTGCAGTTGCTTGACACCGCCGGACGTATTCCACAGAATCACCGTACACCGTTCACAAGAAGAGGCACCATGGCGTCTTCACCATCACCATTTCCATACCTTCCCTCGGCTAGGAAAGGGACCACATTTCAATCCGCCATTCCGACGCAGATCGTATCGAACGAAGAATTTACTCCCTTCAGCCAGACGGCAGATCAGGCCCGCGTCGAAGTGTGTGCTATCACGCTTGTGGAGCGGACCGTCGCTCGACGAGGCCTCACGCGTCGAAACTTTCTCAGAACAACCGGCGGGATGGCAGCCGCGTTGCTGGCTATGAACTCGATCTTTGGGAAGTTCTTCGACATTGGAGAGATCGAACTGTTTGAAACGGCAGCCTTTGCCGAACAGCAGGGCGCGCCCTATTTCATTTTCGATGTGCAGACGCACTACGTCGGCTCGCATTTCGATCCGACCGATGCCGAAGACAATCGAAAGGGTGCCGTCTCGAAGCAGGCGCTCCTCTCGCTCAGACGATGGATACGGGAATCAGGACTCAACCCGAAGCTTGCGGGCGATCGAGGCACCATCGACGATCTTTCGTGGAAGAATTTTGTGAAAGAAGTGTTTCTCGACAGCGAAACGACCATCGGGCTCATCAGTTCGCCGCCTGGACCCTATCCGCAAGAAGCGGTCGTGCCGCCGAATGAGATGGCGCACATCCGCGACGAAATCAATCGTCTTGCGCAGTCCCAACGAATGCTCGCGCATGGATTAGCCACACCCCAACTGGGGGCAGTCGATCTGGACTTCATGGCGATGCAGGCGGAGATGCTCAAGGTCGATGCGTGGAAGTGTTACACCGGCTCTTGTCCGAAGGGATTCGATCGTGGCTGGTGGATGGACGATGAAAGGGTCGCCTATCCGATGCTGGAGCAAGCCCGGAAGCTCAACATTAAGCGAGTCTGCGTGCACAAAGGACTTCCTCTTGGGCCAGTGCCGGACTACAACCACCCCAAGGATTTGATCAAGGCCGCAAAAGATTTTCCCGACATCGATTTCCTGGTCTATCACTCAGGGCTCAAGAGTACCTCGAGGGTGGATAAGGTGTTTGCGAAGACAGGTGAAATTCCCTGGACCACCGAATTCTGCCGTATGAAGCAGGCGCAGCCTGGAATCAAGAATATCTACATGGAGCTCGGCTCGACCTTTGCGCAGCTTGTCACGACTCACCCGGCGGTCTGTGCGCATGTGCTTGGACAGATCATCGACGCGTTCGGCGTCGATCATGTGCTCTGGGGGACGGACTCGATTTGGTATGGTTCGCCGCAATGGCAGATCGAAGCCTTTCGGCGATTCCAGATTCCGGATCAGCTGATTGAACAGCATCGGTACCAGCCGCTCACACGCCAGGTGAAGGAACGGATCTTCGGACTGAACGCGGCGCTGGTGTTTGGCGTCGATGCCAAGGCAAAGCGGAATGAGTTGCCGCAAGACGTTCTGGGGCAACTCAGAATGAGTTATCTGGAGGAAGGACCGGAGCCGAGCCGCAGAGCTTACGGATGGGTGGTGTGAGAGCCGGCGTGAATAGATGGAGGACGTGACGACATGAAAAGCGAGATCTTATATCCAGGTGCGTTTCCCATGGTGCGGGTGGAATTGGCGGCTGGTGAGAACATCAAAGCCGAGTCGGGCGCGATGGTGGCCTGCTCACCGACCATCGACATTGAAAGCAAGATGGAAGGCGGCTTTCTCGGTGCCTTGTCGCGGAAGTTTCTGACGGGGGAGAAGTTCTTCTTCCAGACGCTGCGCGCTACCCGCGGCCCAGGCGAAGCATTGCTGGCTCCGACGGTGCCCGGCGAAATCGTCATCTTGGAGCTCGATGGTGTGAACGAGTACATGGTGCAGAAAGACGGCTTCCTCGCGGGCGCCGACGCGATCGTCATCGAAAGCAAAATGCAGGGCCTGAGCCGTGGACTGCTGGGCGGAGAGGGTTTCTTCATTCTGAAAATCAGCGGGAAGGGGACGCTCGTGCTGAACAGCTTTGGGGCCATTCACAAGATCGAGTTGAAGCCCGACCAGGAATTCATCGTGGACAATAGCCACCTGGTGGCCTGGTCCTCCACGACCTCGTACAACATCGAAAAAGCCACATCCGGTTGGGTTGCCAGCTTTACCTCAGGCGAAGGGTTTGTTTGCCGGTTCCGAGGGCCCGGACTCGTCTATATTCAAAGCCGAAACCCAGGCAGTTTTGGAGCGTGGATACGGCAGTTCATCCCAGTCTCCGAGTAGCGGATGCTCAAAATACCTACGTTGTCACCCGCCCAACCCAGTCGCGCCAAGACGCGCCAGTTCCCAAGCTTCGTTCTCGACTCGCAGGAAATCCTCAACGTACCCCATACGAGGAAGGAGCTGTCTTGGCAGCTCGGGGAGGGAGGGTGGAAACTATCACGCCCGCGGTTCTTTCTCACCTGCGGCCTTGGTGGCCGCCATTGTGAGCATCCGCACGAGGACATTCCGCCTTCAATGAATCAATCACCAATCACACCATGACTCAATTCTCCCCCAACGCCCTCTGTTTCGGTGACGAATTTACCGCTGCTGGCGCGCCGTGTTTCGTGCAGGTCTCTGGGGATGGGCTGACGATCACCTTCGAATCTGAGGGGGGTGACGGCGTACGAGAGGCCGTGCCGTTCTCTGCGCTCACCGTCTCCGCAGGCGGGCTCGACCATGACCATCTCGTGGTGAAATGGGCTAGCCAGCAAGGGCAACGGACGTTGTATCTGAAGAGCCCTGACGTGATTCGGGCTTTTCGAGAAACGGTCCCCGACCATCTCAGCCTTCCAATTGCACAGGCTGCGGAGCAGGTGCGACAGGTGCGCCATCGGCGCCGGCTTGTCTGGAGCTTGATCGGTGGGGCGATCCTGGCCACCGTGCTGGGACTCTGGTTCGGATCCGATCTGCTCGTCGAACTTGCAGTGAGCCGGATTCCGGTGGAGTGGGAGCAAAAGCTGGGGGAATCGGCCTATCGAGACTTTCTCAGCCATCAGGAAACGATGAAAGAGGGTCTCGCAGTCACAGCGCTGGGAGAGATGACGAAACGTCTGACCGACCAGATTCCAGATAATCCCTACAAGTTCGACGTGACCGTGGTAAAGAGCGACGTCGTCAATGCTTTCGCGCTACCTGGGGGGTATGTGGTGGTGTTCACCGGGCTTATGAAAAAAGCAGAAAGCGGCGAAGAAGTAGCGGGCGTGCTGAGCCATGAACTGAACCACGTGCTGCAGCGGCATGGGCTTGAACGGATCGTGAAAAGTCTTGGGCTGTTGACGGTGGCGGCCATTGTGTTCGGCAATCAACAGGGTCTCGTCGGGATGATGAAACAACTCGGGGTCGAACTGCTTACCCTCAAGTTCAGCCGGGAGCAGGAGACTGAGGCCGATCTAACGGGATTGCAGTTGCTTCAGCGGGCGAAGATCGATCCATCCGGCATGATCAGGTTTTTTGAGCGGCTCTCGGAGAAAGACCAAGGCCGGGTGGAATGGCTCTCGACGCATCCAATGAGTACCGCCCGGGCCGACCGATTGAAATCAGAGCTCGCCGCTTTGCCCAAGAAATTGCCGGAACCGTTCACGTTCGACTGGAAACAGGTACAGGCTTCACTCGGATCCTAGGAGTCTGTCCGAGTAATGCCGTTCTACTGCGGCAAACGATCTGCCGGCATCTGTGTCGTTCTCGGTCCCAAGAAATCCTCGACGTATTGCAGAGAATACGCCTCCGGTTTCTTGGAACCTGCGGCCTTGCATCTGCCAGCAGCTCGTTGAGCCTCGCAATGAAGGATTACTCGGACAGACTCCTAGCCGGTCGCCGCCCCATGAACCAGCGGAGCGCCATTCTGATCGGCGTCATTGCCGATACCCACGGCCTGTTCGATCCGGCCATCCGGCGACACTTCCGAGGCGTCGATCACATTCTCCACGCCGGGGACATTGGCGATCGGTCCGTGATCGAACAGTTGGAGAAGATCGCTCCGGTCACCGCCGTCTCCGGTAACGTCGACGATGATGAACAGAGCGTATTTCCGCCCGAGGCCGTGATCGAACTGGCAGGTCGCCGTATTGCCATCCGTCATATTCTGTATGAAGGCGGGAAGCTCACGAAGGACGGACGAGCGTTTCTCCAAGAAACCCAGCCGGACCTCTGCATCTTTGGTCATTCGCATCAACCGAAAACCGAATGGTTCAGCAAGACGCTGCTCTTCAATCCTGGGTCCGCCGGTCCTAAGCGATTCTCACTCCCACGCGGGATCGGGCTTCTGACCATTCTGAAGAAAAAAGTCCTACCCGAGCTGATTCGCTTGAGCGATAATGTGAATCGCCGAAATAGATCTACGGGTGTAAAGTTGCCCAAGAAAAAAGGAGAAACGACATGACGGGAAAGACGCTGAGAAAGAGGATCGTCGCGGCAATGGTGGTGGGAAGCTTCCTGACGGTCACGACGGCCTGTTATGGACCGTTCAATCTGACCAGAAATGTCTATCACTGGAACAGCAACATCAAAGGCAGCAGCGAAGTGAACGAGAAGTGGATGAAGGAGTTCGTCTTTTTCGGCATGGTCATTATTCCGGTGTACATGTTCTCAGCGCTGCTCGACGCCTTTATCTTCAACTCCATTCAGTTCTGGAGCGGGAGCAATCCCGTCAAGGCCACCGATGCGGGAGGCGACGGAGCGACCCGCGTCGTCCAGCTGGGCGGGGTCACCGTGACGATGGTCGAGAGTGATCGAGGCACGACGGTGACCTATGAGCGGAACGGAATCGTCGAACGGCGCGCCACTATGGAAACGAATGCGACGGGCTATCGTTTGATCGATGAGACCGGAGCCCTGCTCGCAGAGGCGGAAAAGGGGCAGGATGGAAGCGTCACGCTCCTCGATCGCGACTGCCAAGTGGTCAGACAATGGACCTCCGATCAACTGTTGGCACTGGCGGGAGAGACCAACTACTGAGAGGAACCTAGATGGAAGCAGACTAATCCGTGATCGAGGGGACAACTTGATCAGCAAAATAATATGGCAATGCGTCGGCAGTCGGGCAGCCCGTGGTCTTGGTCGATCCCTCCAGGAGGATAGATCACTTGAGGATCGGAAACGAACGCCTCCGGTCTTTGCTTCAGGATTACCCTTATGGGAGTGTTTGTGAAAGTGGGGGGAGGTTCATTGCCTGATGCGAGGTTAGCCCGTGCGTATTGAGCGGTTCCAGGATGCCGTCAATGATCGTGTTCTCGGTCTCGGTGAGGACATCCGGTTCAGGGAAGGCGGTTTCAGGAATGCTGGCACGGAAATTCTTGCGGCGAAACCGTTTGTCATGTAGGCTCCTGTTCAACGTATTAACTTCTCAACTGAGGCTCTGGGAATTAGCATTGTTCCTACCCCAACAACTTCTGCCGTCTCTACCGCCACGCTTCTGACGTTCACTTCTATAGAATCCAGACCCATCTCCGCATACGTGCCCATAATGACCGCATCAACACCGAGAAGACCTCCAATTCTCTTTACCGATGCATCATCGAACATGGCCCTCAAAGATAAATGTTGTTCATCCATGACCCTTTGCAACTGTGGGCGTTCAATGACCTTTGCTGAGGAGGTCATGTAGACTTGGTTTGTAAGCTTGTCTGTCAGATAGTTACCAAGGGGTGTGTTCGCATTCTGAGCAGCGTCAGCCAGAGGCAAGATGGCAAGCCGAGAAATATGATGCCTCTTCATGCCAATTGAAAGCTGGTCTGCCAGGTCTTTGAACTGTGCCTGAATAGGTCCGAGATTAATTACCTGAGGCCTTGGCTCAGAAGGCGTCACCGGCATCTCTGGAGCAGTCTCATTGATTCCTGCCACAAGTCCGTCTACTCCATAGTAGATAGGGAGACGTTTCTTCTCACCAATCATCAGTTCTGCCGGAGTGAGGATGATCTCAGCGATTCCAATCGAAAGCACGTCATACATTAGATACAGACCAGCCCGAGCCCAACTGCGTTCATTATTGACTTCGAACTCGTAAACGTCAGTCCTTGCTCCATAGCTGGTCGGGTGTGACTCTTTAGGCTGACCCAATTCGCGTTCCACTTCTCCCTTGGTCGAGCCAACTTGCAGGCTCTGCATATTAGGATCCTTATGCCCACTGAGCGCCATGCCGATCGAACATCCGCTTAGAGTACTTGCCAGCACAAGACCGGCCATGAGCCTCACGACATACTTGCAGTGACAGTGCTCCATCATGTTCTCAGGTATGTTCTCCACGATGGGGTCAAAGATGCATCGATTGCACAGGGAAGCGGGGTAGGGACGAACCGAGAAGGGCATAGGAGCCTCGCAGGGAGGCGTATTGTAGGAATGCGTCACTCAAAAGTGCAAGGACCAAGAGGGGAAATGGTGGTATCCGAAGGGGAGTGATGATATTCAAGATTATATCCTTGACGCTGATATTCATGGAAGACCGGGGAGCATGAAGAACAGGATTCAGCGAGGCTCACATTTGATGGGAGGGCGTTGACAACTCGAGAACCTATACATAATATTGCAGGCCACTGGTACTAGCAAGATGGTGATACGATAGGTCCGGTTTTCACGTAAGGTTCCGTTGTTTCCATCTGGCAGAGACTCCTGATTTTGATACAGGTCTTGCCCCAATTACCCCGGCAAGGGTCCCCAAACTGCAAGCTGGCGCCTCTTGCCTGGTAATTCCCAGCAGTTGTTAACCGCATACAGGCACGATTTTTGAAGTTCCTTCAGAAGGAAGGAGAAAAATGATGAGAAGAATGAGAGGCGTATTGTGCCTGACTGTAATGGGAATAGTCTTTACGGGTTGCACGAGCGCAGTCTCCATGGCTAACAAAGGGGGGCTGGACCAGAAAATGAGGATTACTTCAGATCCTCCCGGTGCACAGGTTTTCCTCATGGGCTCCATACCTCTCGGCGAGACCCCACTTCTGGATGTAACAATTGAACGAACACATGAACACTTTCCTGACTCTAAAGAAGGAGGGATATGAAGACCAAAATCTCCTCCTGAGACATCACTATCACGTCGTGCTGAATCCGAGGAAGGCTTCCCGTGAACAAAGAGAGCAGGTTGCACGAATTAAGACAGCGAGGAATCTCACGCTGATAGGCTATTCAGAGGTTCAGCAAAATTTGGCCGTTGGGCAAGGAGAATATCTCGCGAGTCTATTGGTAACTTTGAGGGTGCCAGAATCTGAGCAAGGCAATGCGATACGTCAGTTACAGGAGCTTATAGCGGATTCAGCGGACCCGTTAGATTTTTCGGATAAGGTTCTCGATCGTTTTCATGTGTCACGGTTCTGGTGAAACTGGCCGGACTTGATCCCTTGAAATTTTGAGGTGAAGAAATACATTGCGTGGCAACCCATTAGTAGAAGCGTAGAGAAGCGAGCGATGAGTATTTTTTCTCACCAGAACGTTCTTTTTCGGCTATAATGCGCCCATTACATCTTACGAGCAACGGGGAATTATCCACTCACATAAGGAGGGGGACTTATGTCGAAAAAAGTGATCATGATATTGGTTGCGGTGCTGTTTGGCATGCAGGCAGGTCTGGCTATGGCGGTCAATCCCGACACCGGGCCGGGTTGCGGGCTTGGCAAATCGCCTGGGCGATTATACGAACCAGAAGAACATCGCACCGCAAGTGATGATGGCCACGACCAATGGGACTGGCATGAATACATTTGCCATCAGTTCCGGGACATCAGGTTGCACAAACGATGGGAAGTGATGGCTGAGCACAAAGTACGTTTTCGTTGCGGTCAATTTCGACAACCTATCTCAGGAAATGGCGCAGGGGCGCGGCGAACACCTGTCTTCATTGGCAACTCTCATGGGTGTGCCTGCCAACCATGAAAGTGAGTTTTTTGCGATGACACAGAAGCAATACGCCGCTCTAGTCGAGGCGGGCGAGAACTCACCGATCACGATGGTCAAAGCACTGAATGACGGGATTGTAGGCCATCCAGTTTTGGCCAAAGTTTCTTTTACCCGCTGATTTAATAATCCGGGGCTTCCAGCTTTTATACGTGGAACCCCGGGTCTTTTCGCATTCCACCCTTGCGAATTCTTGCTGCGGTCTTATTGAGTCTGGCAACGAGCATCGCACCTGCGATGGCAAACGCCTCCTCCAACCCCTATCTTGAAGAGCTCGTTAACCTCGCCCATCAAGCCAAGCTCGGCGGACGACCGAGAATGGCACCTTCTGCTTCACTATAGAGAAAATCTTTTCGGAGGCCATACCAGTGAGCAGGACGACCCGGGATTTTTCATGTCGCCCGATGGGAAAACCGAGCCACAGGCAGAACTCGACGCGACACTGAAGCAATTCTTCTCCGAGGAACTCGTTGGGCGTTCGAAGCAGCCGGCTCAATGCGCCTTTATCGCCCGGTACCACTGGTTGCGTGAACGGTTGCAATTCGACGATTCCCGTTTGCCGAAGATGGCATGCGAACGGTTTGACCGCTGGTTCAATGACTTTGAGGCCCAATCGATCACGCTCATTTTCCCCTCTGCCTTCTTGAACAATCCCGCATCCATGTTCGGTCATACTTTTCTTCGGATTGATCAGAAAGGCCAGACCGAACAGACCAGAATTCTGGCGTATACAATCAACTATGCGGCGTACGTACCTCCTGACGCCGGAATAGCCTATCCGATCCTTGGCATTTTCGGAGGGTACAGCGGATACTTCTCGACGTATCCCTACTACTTGAAGGTACAGGAGTATCGGGATATCGAAAATCGGGATATCTGGGAATATCGCCTCAATTTCTCGGAGTACCAGGTCAGGCGGTTGCTGATGCACTCGTGGGAATTTGGGAATGCCTCCTTTGACTATTTCTTCTTCAAAGAGAACTGCTCCTATCATCTCCTGGCGCTTCTCGATTATGCCGATCCCACTCTGCATCTCACCGACGAGTTTCTTTTGTGGACCGTTCCTGCCGACACAGTCCGGCTGATTGCATCGAAACCGGGGCTGGTTTCCGACATCGCCTATCGGCCCTCCCGCAGCAACGTGATCCGGCGGAAACGGGAATCGTTGCCGGCAAGTGAACGAGAATTGGCGCTTCGAATCACACAAGATCTCGGCGAACTCGCCTCACCGGCTTTTGTCCAATTGGGTCTGACGAAGCAGGCGTTTCTGCTCGATCTTGCCTCGGACTATCTCCGGTATCGGATCGAGACGACCGATTCCCCGCCGCCTGAGTTGAAAGAGCGTAACCGGGCAGTTTTGACAGCCCGCAGCCAACTCAGGATTCCATCTGAAGAATTCAAGGTGGTGCCCTTTGCCAAACAACCAGAATTGGGGCACAAGACTTCCCGCGCCGCGTGTGGGTGCCGGTTGGCGGAATGACGATTCCTTTGAGGAAGTCTCGGTGCGGGCCGGCTATCACGATCTGCTCGATCCGGAGGTCGGATATACCCCGGATGCCCAGATTGAAATCGCGTCCCTCACCGCCAGACATTACAATCGGGCCGATCAGACACGCATCGAACGGGCGACTCTTGCCAATGTCTTGTCCCTCTCACCGATTGACTCGGTCTTTCACTCACCATCATGGAAGATCAATATGGGCATGAACACGATTCGCTTCGGCGACTGTCAACTCTGCAGTAATGGGGTATTGAACGGCGGCATCGGGGCGGCAGTGGAATCTCACTGGCTGAAACGGGAAGTGCTGTTCGCCTTCGCAGAAACGGAGGCTGACTATAGTCATGCCTATGAAGAGAATTATCGGGTCGGCGGCGGCGGGACAGCCGGTCTACTGGCCGACCTCACTGACCGATGGAAACTGATGGCGTCTGGAACATACCTGCGCTATGCCTTGGGGGATAAATCAGACGACTTTCGATGGTTCGTGGGCCAACGCTATACGTTGAGTCAGAATTGGGCGCTTAGGCTGGAGTATAACCATCGCGATCACGATAACGATGTAGTCTTCAGTATGCAGGCCTTCTTCTGAGCGTCTCGACGGAGTCGTCTCAGAAGTCGTGATTTTATCGTTGACAACTTTTCAATACTCTATATACTTCCACCCATATTACTACTACTTGCTGGGATGGATACTCAGATTCTCTCTAGCAAGCTCCGCACTATAACCATCACAAGGAGGAATCATGAAGCAGCTGAAATGTGCTTTGACACTTGCAGGAATCTCAGCGGCAGCGTTTAGCTTGGCGGCCTGCCAAATCGTCGCCTCACCGATGGCTGGCACAACGTTCAACGAGACGAAGTACGGTAACATCGCGACGGATGAAAGCGTTGCGACCAAAGAGGGGAAAGCCTGCGGTACGTCGATTTTAGGGTGGATTGCCCAGGGTGATGCGAGTATCGTTGCTGCCAAAGCCAATGGTGGAATCACGAAAGTCTCGTCAGTGGACCATTACGCCAAGAGTATCTTGGGGATCTACGGCGAATGGTGCACGATCGTCAAGGGCAGCTGATTATCGAACGTCCGCAATCGAAGGGGCCTTTGGGGTAGAAGCCCCAGAGGCCCTTTTATTTTGGGCGGCGCTGCTGGACCAATGCGGTGTAGGGTAGACTCGAGATGTGGCCATTCCCATTGGCGCTCCCGGTTTTCTTCCCATTGTCGCTTGCCCTCATGATTGTATTGCTGCAACCTGGCTGGGTTGCAGCCGCTGAGACCGCCGACGTAGATGTTGGCCTATACGTACTGGGTGCATTTCCATCAGATCAAGGCCTCTTTGCCCAGGGGGGCAACCCCTCGGACACCAGGATTACCAATGGGGTTGGAGCCGGCTTCAAGGCCGCGGTGTTCCCGCACTCTTTGGGAAACATCGTCGGGGTCGGATTGGAGTCTTTCGGTCACGGGAGTGAGATCACATTTTCGTCGGCGCGCGCAGGGTCTACGGCTAGTACAAACCTCTGGGTCTTCAATTCGACGGTGAATCTGACTCTTCGCTACCCTGGGAAGGCGTTTGTCCCTTACATCGGTGCCGGGGGTGGTTATTCGAGCGGAGTGCTCACCCATGCCAACATTCCGGGTCGTTCGGACCGTGATTTTGAAGGTTCATGGACGTTGAGCTATCAATTCTTTGGCGGGTTGCAAGGCAATCTGACCGAAAAGGTGTTTCTGTTCAGCGAGTACAAGTACCTCTCGGCCGACTATCACTGGAAGGAGCTCGCGCTGGATTTTCGCTCCCAGTACGCCTTGTTTGGCATCGGGCTGCGTTTCTAAGTCGTCGTTCTCCGAAGTAAGACACGATGGGCATCCTCGATCAATTCTTCGTCTATCACCCAGATCCCTGGAAGGATCAGGATTGGAAGGCCCGCAGCGGCTTGCCTCTGGAAGAGGTCTGGTTTCAGTCGGGGGACGGGACGAAGCTGTTCGGCTGGTATGTGGAGGCGCAGGCAGATCGTCCGATCATACTCTGGTGTCATGGCAACGCGGGAAACATCATCAACCGGCTGGAAAATTTGCGCGAACTCTACCGGATCGGATTGTCTGTCTTCATTTTCGACTATCGTGGGTATGGGCGCAGCCAAGGGTCTCCTTCTGAGGAGGGGCTCTATCAGGATGCGTTCGGGGCATACGATTATCTCACGCGGACCAGGATGATTCGCCCTGAGCGGATCATCCTGTTCGGGCGCTCGCTCGGCGCGGCTGTCGCAGGAGAACTTGCCGCGCAGAAGTCTGCCGCGGGGC
Organism: uncultured Nitrospiraceae bacterium; assembly: GCA_963821465.1. Classification (GTDB taxonomy): domain Bacteria; phylum Nitrospirota; class Nitrospiria; order Nitrospirales; family Nitrospiraceae; genus Palsa-1315. The sequence goes on from CAWGDV010000029.1 coordinate 229,407, forward strand.
TGATCCTCGAATCATCGTTTCCGTCGATCGAAGCGGTGGCTAAGTTCCATTACGGCGGGTTGCCGGTCCATTGGCTGATCGGGGCAGACTTCACATTGATCGATCGCCTTCCACAGCTCTTGCTTCCGAAGCTGATTATTCACGGGGACAAAGACGACATTATCCCCCTCGAGTTGGGCCGACAGGTCTTCGAGGCGGCCAAGCCACCCAAGTCCTTCTATGTCATTGAAGGCGCCGACCATAACAACACCTATCAGGTCGGGGGCGCTGCCTATTTCCGACGATGGGCCGAGTTTGTTCAGACCGCCATCCGATCCTAGCAGGATGCTGAAAAAGTCCGTCATCATAAGAAAACCGTTGTCTGGTTTTTCTTGTTTTTGGTTGCACGAAACTAACCAAAGGGACAAGATGAACCAGATAAACAAAAGGAACCAGATGGACCAGACAGCCAGGGCTTATCTCAGACGTGCGGGCCACCAAATTATTGGCGTTTCAGAGTCACTGCTGTCCAAATTTAGCCGGAGTCCGGCCAAAGATGCCTCATGTTTCTTCGGGATGAGGACCGGTTCAACGCTCTGCTGAAATCAGACCCCCTGTTCTGCTGTCCAACTTACCAGCCTAAGCCCGTCTGCTGGGGCAGGGCGCCTCCGTCGGTGGGTCTGGAACGGCTGATGGAGCCACGCCCATAGATCCCGCTGGGTAAACCGGCCAGGAGCTTCTGAGTCACTCACATCAGCATGGCAACCCCCTAGCAACATCTTTAAGGAATTAAGCAATAAAGAACTGAGTAAAAAGATGATAGGTGATACGGTCATCAGGAGCCCGCTGATGATGCCCTAGAGCAGGGCATCGAGGTCCACCGCTGTAATTGACTACGGTCGGTGACGGTGTCAGGGCGAGATGTCCGGAGATCGTCCGGATCGGGCGTATGATGAAAGAGAGGCGTGTATGTCGGTACCTTCGATGCTCCTCGTTCCGACGGTCACCGTACGGACATTCCGCCCGGCGAATGTCCGGCGTATCCTTTGCGTCTTTCCCGCCTACACGGAGGCCTTCGGCACCTTCGATCATGCCTTTCCCCTGATGGGGCCCGTCAAGGCCTTCATGCCGCCCCAGGGGATCCTCCTCATCGCGGCGCTCGTGCCCCGGGAATGGCAGGTCCGGTTCGTCGACGAGAACATTCGCCCCGTGGAGGAGAGCGAGTTCGCCTGGGCCGACGCCGTCCTCGTGTCGGGCATGCACATCCAGCGCAGGCAGATTCTCGACCTCGCGCGCCGCGCGTACCGCGCAGGCAAGGTGATCGCTCTCGGCGGGCCCTCGGTCTCCGCGGCGCCCGAGGACTATCCGGAGATTGACCTCCTCCACTGCGGCGAGGTGGGCGATGGGACGCTCGATCTGTTCCGCCGGCTCGACGAGACTGTGGCGCGCCCCGAGCGGCAGATCGTGTACCGCACAGTCGACCGCCTTCCGATGACCCAGTTCCCGACGCCCGCCTATCGCCTGATCGACGTCCGCCAGTACCTGCTCGGGTGCGTCCAGTATTCCAGCGGCTGCCCCTTCACCTGCGAGTTCTGCGACATCCCCGCGCTCTACGGGAGAAACCCAAGGCTCAAGAGCCCGCAGCAGATTCTGGTCGAGCTCGATGAGCTCGCCGACGGCGGGACGCCGTCGATCTACTTCGTGGACGACAACTTCATCGGGAATCCCCGAGCCGCGCTGGACCTCCTGCCGCACCTCGTCGAGTGGCAGCGGCGCCGCGACTATACGGTTCGCCTCTCCTGCGAGCTCACGCTGAACGTCGCCGAGTACCCGGAGATCCTGAAGCTCATGCGCGAGGCGTTCATGACCAATGTCTTCTGCGGCATCGAGACGGTGGATCCGGACGCCCTGCGAGCCATGAGCAAGAGGCAGAACCTCCGCACACCGATCCTCCAATCCGTGGACACGATCAACAGTTACGGGATCGAGGTCGCCGCCGGGATCATCCTCGGGCTGGACACCGACACCCCGGAGACGACGGACGCGATCCTGGAATTCATTGAGGCTGCCCAGATCCCGATCGTGACGCCGAACCTGCTCGTCGCCCTGCCGCACACACCGCTCTACGAGCGGCTCCGGAAAGCGACCCGTTTGAACTCGGGCGAGGGGCGCGACTCGAACATCGAGTACCTACAGCCCTACGAGACCGTGGTGGCGAACTGGAAGCGGGTGATCCGCGAGACGTACGAGCCGCGAAAGATCTACGCGCGCTACGCCACGCAGGCGAAGAAGACGTACCTGCACCGCAAGCGGCCGGTGCGCCCGCTGGACCAGCTCACCTGGGCCAACGTCCGGCGCGCAGTCGAGGTCTTCTCGCGCACCGCCTGGCGGGTCGGGATCTGTAGCGATTACCGGAGAGAATTCTGGAAGATGACCTGGCGGGAACTGCGCCAGGGTAACGTCGAGTCGGTGTTCCAGATCGCAATGGTCGGGCACCACCTGATTACATTTGGCCGCGAGTGCCTCACCCGCGACGTGCAGGCCTCTGCCTATTCCGCCCGCGGACGCGAGGAACGCGTTCTGGTGGCCCGGTGACAGGATCGTGCCTTTGAGGAGGGCGGCTCGAACACCCTCAAGAATCCCTCATAGATCATCGACTGCCCAAAGTAAAAAAATTGATTGGAGATCTCCTCGGCATTTGGTACAGTGCGCGTCGGTTGACGCCGAAAGCCTGCTCAGAGGAGTGGCTTGATGGCGGTCGGAGTAGACGTTTTCATGGACAATATGAGGTTGAGGAGGCCGGGGTGATGATTCCCTTTCGTCTGCTGGCGTTCTGTCTGCTGGGTGTCGCGACGATGCTTGCCACTGGCTGTGCAGGGAAAACCGGCACAGCGCAGCCGCAGGGGTTGAACGATGCGAGACCAGTCGAGGACCAGACTCCGGCACCGGCTCCCTCGTCGCCGCCAGAGACTCAATCGGACGAACCGCTTGATCCCTTTGCCAGGGCCGAGGAGGGCGCCGGTGAGGAGTATGATCCCTGGGAACCGGTGAACACCAACATCTTCGAGTTCAACCGCCAGGTCGATCGATTTGTGCTCAAGCCTGTGGCGAAGGGCTATAATTTCGTCATGCCCGACCTGGTCCAAGTCGGCATCAGCAACATCTTTACCAATCTCCGGTTCGCTCCCCGCTTTTTGAACAATGTGTTTCAGGGCAAGCTCAAAGGTGCCGGCATTGAAATGGGGCGGTTCCTGATCAATAGCACGGTAGGATTGGCCGGGTTCTTCGATCCCGCGAAACATATCGACCTTGTTACACCGGAAGAAGACATGGGACAGACGCTTGGATTCTATGGCGTTAAACCAGGCCCCTATCTCGTGTTGCCGCTGCTCCCGCCTTTCACCGTTCGGGATTTTGTTGGATATATCGGCGACGTGTTTCTCAATCCGATCAACTGGTTGGTCTTACCGATCATTGAAGTCGACGGCGTACCCTCCGTGATCGACCACGATGACGTATGACGGCGACCTTCATCCAGACTGGGTCCCGCGTGGGAGAGGTCGTCAATGAACGGTCGCGGAATCTCGAAAAGTTCCAGGGAGTCGAGGAAGCGACGTTGGATCTCTATACCGCCGTCCGCAATGCCTATCTGCAGAAGCGTGCAAAGGCGATTCGGGAATAGGACGAAGCTCGGTTTGTTTAGTTGATCTATTGGTCATCTGGTTTGTCTGGTTTGTGAACGAGACGAAACCAGATCGAACCAACGATAGACCAAAGATCAAGACAGCTTTCTACTGGATCACGCCCAGTTCCCGACCGACTGTTGCGAAGGCGGCGCTGGCTCGCACAAGCTGTTCGTGCGTATGGGCTGCCGACATCTGCACACGAATCCGTGCCTGACCTTCCGGCACAACCGGGTAACTGAACCCCACGACATAGATCCCTTCCTCTAACAGCCGCTCTGCCATCCTGGTGGCGAGTGAGGCGTCGCCCAGCATGATCGGGATAATGGGATGCTCGCCGGGAATGAGTCGGAATCCGAGGGCGGTGAGTTGCGCGCGGAAGAAGGCCGCGTTCTCGCGCAGCCTGGCCCGTAACTGGTCGCCTTGGGCCACGAGGATCACGGCCCGTCGAGCCGCCGCGGCGATGACCGGGGGGAGTGAATTCGAAAACAAGTAGGGTCGCGACCGCTGCCGCAACAGCTCGACGATTTCTTTTCGTCCGGACGTAAACCCGCCCGTTGCGCCGCCCAAGGTCTTGCCCAGCGTGCTGGTGACGATCTCGATTCGGTCGGCGACGCCGAAATGGTCCGGCGTGCCGCGCCCGTTACGCCCGAGCACACCGGTCGCGTGACTGTCGTCTACGATCACCGCTGCATCGTATCGATCCGCCAGCTCGACGATCCGATCGAGTTTTGCAAGATCGCCATCCATGGAGAAGACCCCATCCGTCGCGATCAGGCGAAGGCGATAGGTTGCCGCGTCGCGCAGCTTGGTTTCCAGGTCTGCCATATCGGAGTGCGCATAGCGGAGCCTGGCGGCCTTGCAGAGCCGGATGCCGTCAATCAGGCTGGCGTGGTTCAAGGCGTCGCTGATGACGGCGTCTTGCTCGCCGAGGAGCACCTCAAAGAGTCCGCCGTTGGCGTCGAAGCAGGAACTATAGAGGATCGTGTCCTCGGTGCCCAGGAAGGTGCTGATCGCCTGTTCGAGTTGTGTATGGAGATCCTGCGTGCCGCAGATGAACCGGACGGAGGCCATGCCATAGCCATGTTCTTGCAGCCCGGCGGCGGCGGCTTGTCTGATGTCAGGGTGGTTGGCGAGCCCCAGATAGTTGTTGGCGCAGAGATTGAGGACCTCACCTTGGGCCACGCGAATCTCGGCCCCCTGAGGGCCGAGGATCTGCCGCTCAGATTTGTAGAGGCCTGCCGCGCGGATTTCAGCGAGCCGCTCTGAAACAGTTTTTTTGAGTGAGTGGTAGGCCATCTTTTTCACTGAGCATACAGCCGTCAGCGATCAGCTGTCAGCTTCGGATGGACGCAGAAGGAGAACGTTTCGCATGAACTCTGGCTGATAGCTGACGGCTGACCGCTGAAAGCGTTCTACGGAATCAAGACCACTTTTCCGCATTGGCCGGAATTGATCAACTCGAATCCCCGCGCGAAGTCTTTCATGGGAAATGTATGGGTGATCACCGGCTTGATATTGAGTCCGGCCTGGAAGAGGCCGGTCAAGCGATACCAGGTTTTGAAGAGTCGGCGGCCTGTAATGCCGTAGACGCGAATCCCCTTAAAAATAATTTCATTGGCGAGATCGCAATTGATCGGGCCGGTTGGAATGCCGAAGAGTGTCACGCGTCCGCCGTTCTTCACGGCACTGAAGGCTTGATGCAATGCCGTCAGGGTTCCCCGACATTTCGAGCGAGGCGTCGACGCCTTCGCCGGCGGTGATCTCGCGAATGGCGGCGGCGATCCGGTCCGCTGTCTCGGTCTTGGCGTCGAGCAGGTGATCGGCGCCGACTTGTTTGGCAAGGTCCAGGCGGTACGCACTGACATCCGATCGCGATGATCATGGCGGCGCCGGCCGTTCGTGCGACGGCGGCTGCGAACAGTCCGGTTGGGCCACAGCCGGTGATCAAGACCGTCTGTCCGGTGAGGTCTTCGACTAAGGCGGCGTCGACGGCGTTGCCGAGCGGTTCTTGGAGGCAGGCGAGTTCCGGTGGAATGGTGGGCGAGGTCTTCCAGAGCACAGTTTCAGGCAAGACGACGTATTCCGCGAACGACCCGTCACGATCGACGCCGAGGATGCGATAATTCTTGCACACATGCGCCTGTCCGGTGCGGCATTGGAAACATTGGCCACATGTGAGGTGCGACTCGGCGGCGACATAATCGCCCACCTTGACGAGCGTGACATCCGAGCCCGACCTCCACGACCTCGCCGCACATTTCATGGCCAATGATGCGCGGCGGGTGGATGCGGCTGTGCGCCCAGGGATCCCAATTGTAAATATGGGCATCCGTCCCGCAGAGAGAGGTGGCTGTGACGCGGATGATTGCATCGGTAGAGGCCCGGTTTCGGATCCGGCCTGTCGGTGGCGGTCAATCCTGGTTGTGCCGATGTCTTGACGAGCGCACGCATGAGTTCATTGTATACCACGGGCTCCGAGCCCGGCCTATCTGGTTGATTTGGTTTGTTTGGTTTATCTGGCTAGATTCATTCAACCAAATAAACAAGACAAACCAAACAAACCAAAAAACCGTAGGTTGCGCCGGGGTTCGCGAGATCGGTAGGATGCGATCTATGAAGGCTCTGTACCATCAAGGGCTTATGCTGTTAGCAGGAATGTGCTGTGTGGCACTCTTCTGTCCCGGCCTCATCGCACCGTGCTCGCCTCATCATCGCCACAGACGGCTTCCTCGTCCGGCCCCACGAAGCGGTGGGCGCAGTTCGAGTTGAGCCAAGCGGAGTCGACGGGGGATCCGCAAACCGGCAAGCCCGTCACGCTGACGATTTTTCTTGGAGGCGTGACAGCGGATATGACTCCGGTGGTGGCGACCTGTGAATCGATTGTGTTTCAAGCCCAAACGGTCACGCTTGAGCCAGATGCAGAGTCGATGGTGTTGAAGGGGACGGTGACGCTCGAACCGATTCTGATGAGTCGGACTTCCGTGCCACCCAGGGCGGCGCGAGTCCAAGTGACATTTGCTCGATCCCGCCAGGACAAACTCGAACGGTTCATGCGGCGGGTCGTGTATGTGACCATGGATCGTTCGGAGCCGGCCAATGAGAATAGTGAATTGCCGCCCGTTCGCCCCGAGGAATCGCAGAGCGAAGATGTCATCTTGGATGAAGTGAAACCGGCCGTGGAGCCGGTCTCGACCGGCGCCTTAGCCGAGGAAGATCTGGTCCCGTTTGCCTCCCCAGGGGAGGGGAAGGCGTACTGGCAGCATGTGAGTCACCTCATCAGCCGGAGTTGGGCTCGCCAGGTCCGCGGAATCCGGCATGCGCCAAGCAGCGAAACGGTGAAGGTCCGTTTCAAGATGTTTCCCAACGGCCGCGCCCAGCTGATTGAGATTGAGAAAGGCTCCGGCGCGCGCGAAATCGACGAAGCCGGAATTTATGCGGTGGTCAATGCCCAACCGTTCCTGCCGTTCCCCAGCGAGTTGGGGGAGGACGCGGTGGACGTGCATGTCCGGATGCGAACCGGTAGTCGGGGACGGTCTCTCGAAGTGCAGTCGGTCGGGAGTCGATCAACGGCAAATCTGATGCATCGGGCCAGCCTTCGAAGAAGTAGGCGTGCAACCTATTCAGGACTAAGTGCGATACGATTCACCAGGAGGAGTAATTCATGCTGAAGAGGAAAGGCGGAGTTGGCGTGTGTTTGTGTTGTTCGGAGCGATGGCATGGTTTCCGCTGGTGGTTCACGCAGAACCAGCTCGTTGGAACCTGGACCTTGAACATTCGACGGTCGAGTTTCGCGTGACGCACATGGTCGTGTCCAAGACCACAGGCCGGTTCACGGACTATGCCGGGTTTGTCGACATGGATGCCGAAGCCGGTACGGTGAAGGCCATTGAGGTGACGATCAAGGCCGGGTCGGTGAATACGAATCACGAAAAACGGGATGCCCACTTACGGAATGCCGACTTTCTCGATGTGGAACATTACCCGACGATGACCTTCAAGATGAAGAGCTACAAGAAAGCCGCAGAAGGCTTTACAGCGGTGGGAGACCTCACCCTGCACGGGGTGGCCAAAGAAGTCGTCTTGACGGGCCATTATAACGGGGCGACGAAAGACCCCTGGGGCAATACCAGGGCCGGCTTCAGCGCGGAGGGGAAACTCAACCGCAAAGATTTCGGGATGGTCTGGAACAAGACGTTGGATAGCGGCGGGCTCGTCGTCGGCGACGAGGTTCAGATACGGCTCGAGATTGAATGTATCAAGGCGAAACCCTAGCAGGATGCTGAAAAAGCCGCCACAGCGTTCTCGCCTCGTCAGGTGCTCAACGTAGCCCAGAGGGTACGCCTCCCCTTTTCGCTCGGCTGCGGCCTTGTTGGACGGCCTTTTTGAGCAGCCTGACGTGCTCTACAGAGAAATTCTTTTTCGCCTGGCCTGCAGACTGAGCGTCACGAAAATTAAAACTGTTCTGCGAGAGGTCATCGGCTCATTCTTCTGAGAGCAATCAATCATGAAGGCGATGGTTTTGGCGCGCACAGCGGATGTGGGAACCGCGCCGCTGCAGCTTCGTGAGCTTCCAATTCCAAAGCCGGACCTGGGGAGGTTTTGGTTCGCCTCACTGTTTGTGGGATTTGCCGGACGGATCTTCACGTCATTGAAGGTGAGTTGGCCGAACCCGACTCTTCCGCTCATTCCCGGTCACCAAGCCGTCGGGGTCGTGAGTCAGGTCGGCGCCGGCGTGAGTGAGCGGACGGTCGGCGAACGAGTCGGCATCGCCTGGCTGCAGCATACGTGCGGTCGCTGTGAATTTTGTACGAGCAGGCGTGAGAACCTGTGCGAGAGCGCCAGGTTTACCGGCTATCAGGTCGATGGCGGATATGCAGAGTATGCGCTCGTCCCGGCATCATTTGCCTATCCGATTCCACCGGTCTTCAGTGATGAAGAAGCGGCCCCTCTCCTCTGTGCCGGGATCATCGGCTATCGCGCGTTGCGCCTGAGTGGAGTCCAACCGGGTCAACGGCTCGGTCTCTATGGGTTTGGAGCGTCCGCTCACATTGCCATCCAGATTGCCCGTCACTGGGGTTGTCAGGTCTATGTCAGCTCGTTGAAACCGGAACATCAACGTCTCGCACATGACTTGGGCGCTGCATGGGTGGGCGGGGCGACCGACAGGCCGCCGGATAAGCTCCACAGCTCGATCATCTTTGCGCCGGCCGGGGAATTGGTTCCGCCGGCCTGCGCGCATTGGAACGAGGCGGCACGCTCGCCCTCGCCGGCATTCACATGACCCCGATTCCCTCTCTCGATTACGATCGCGAAGTCTTTGGAGAGAGGGTCATTCGGAGCGTGACTGCCAACACGAGGCAGGACGGGCTCGATCTCCTGCGCGAGGCGGCTGCGATTCCCATCAAACCCCACACCCTGTCGTTTCCTCTCGCCGATGCCAATCGTGCTCTGCAAGAGTTGAAAGCCGGGCGCTATTCAGGAGCCGGCGTGCTCGTCCTCTCGTAACCGATCTAGCAGGATGCTGAAAAGCCGCCAGCAGAGGGAGGGATGGAGCCTGATGATCTTCTGTGCTCGCGCAATGCGCGGCCTGAGAAGGATGGAGGGAGCGGCCAGGTGCCCTTCTTGCTCGCAGAACGCGCACGATAAGAATGTGCTCGTTCGATGCGCGCAGTAAAGGGCAACCTTGGCCACTCCCTAAAGCGAAGTAGAGCGAATTGGAAAGGCCGCCACTCAACACGCGCAGTGGGAGGGCTCATTCGAACCATTCTGGAGACACGTACATGAGCACGCTTGGAGGGATCATCGTTGGTCGCTCGCTGCGGCCTTGCCTGCGGAACGGCGCGTCTCGGCGCGCCGGGGCTGGGCGGGTGAGAACCGCGGCCTTTTTGAGCATCCTGCGGCTATTTGGCATCGGCACCATTATGTAAGATTCCAAAGGTGTATTGTGCATAAACTGAGTTCTTCCGCAGCCAACTAGAGGGAAGTAAATGATCACGCCCTTCTGAGAGAGGTATCCGGCAGTTCTTTGTGAACGGAGACTCCGCCGATTTGGCGAAGATGTAGTACAAAGCTAACTGCTTTCCATCCCGGGATAGGGAATACTTAAGTCATTGGCAATGATCTCAAACCCTCGTTCGTTTTTATACTGATCCATATCTACACCCTTTGTAAGCACCCTTTCCCATCCAGATTTGGCTTTTTGATGGTGCTTCTTAAGGAATTCGATGGAAAGAGTGTAGAACTCGGGATCGCCAAATCCATCGCGAATAGGGCGGTTCTTGTAGTAGTAGCCATTGTTCAAAAAGACGACAATTAGATATTCGAAAGCGCCGAAGGATTTGTCTTTCAAGGGAAAGGCTCTATCAGAATCCGTCTGGTAGCGGCTCTTAACTTGAACACGAATCTGCGCACTGCTTTTTCGTGGATTGGGATGAATACAGATCAGGTCATAGCCTTCATTATTTGGAGGAGCCTTATACGTGAGAATGTTTCGCCGTAAGAGGTGTCCTATCACCAGGTGTTCTGCTCCCAGTGATATGACCGGATATCGACGTGCGTCTTTATTTCCCATATGAAGACCGATTGTAATCGGCTGAGCGTAAACGCGCTAGCTAAGTTTTGATTGAAAAGAAGTGAGTGGACCTGCTCGCTAGTCTCTTTGACAAGCACTCCCATCTTCGGATGTGACGGTTCAAGATCGATCGGCCAGTCGTGTTGCCGCAGTCGCTCGCTGGCGGTAGGGCCGATGGAGGCGACGGCCATCTTCTTGAGGGCCGCCCGAAAGGGCTCTACCTTTCCGTCTTTCTCCAGCACCTGCATGACATGATCCACTTGGGCCGCATTGGTGATAAGAAGTACAGACACCTTGCCAGCAATAATTTCGTTGAGTGCTAGCCGTAGCGGCCCTTGATTTTCCGGGACGCGCCCAGCGATAGATGGGAACTTGAAAGACCTCGGCCCCACGCTGGCTCAAAGCTTTCAGCAAATCAGGATTTGACGCCCCATACTCCTGTACTGCGATGCGCAATCCCTTCACTGGCCTGTACTCATCCAGCGTAGAGATCAGATCGACCCAGGTGTTCGGTTCGGGCACCGTCAGCGTAGGTTTGGAGACCGAAGGCCTTGAGGGCTGCAACCGGTTTGGGCCCTCGGGCCACGAGGGCCGTCTGTTTGAGTGCTGCCATAAGCGAAGGCCAGGGATAGCGCGTTTTGAGGAGGTCAAACAGCGCGGTTGTGCCGACTCCGGTTAAGAGGATGAGAAGGTCAACCCGCTCAGTTGTAAGTTGAACGCCAAACTTCAGCGCCGAGGAATTATCATCCAATGGAATTTCACGGAGGGCAGGAGTGACAAGTGGCTTTCCCCATGACGCTCGATAAGCCGGGCGATCTCCAGCGCCATACGGCTCTCGAAGGCGGCGACGGTGAGACCATGAAAGCCAACAGTAGCCACGAGGTCTTCCAAGGAAAAATAAACCGCCAAAGTGGACTTTTTCTTCAAGATCGGAAGCGTAGGTATCGTACCATAATTGGCCAGTGCGCGCGGCAATGAGGCCCCTCCGACCTCTTATACCTCACTTAAAGGGAGTGGCCAAGGCTGCCCTTTACTGCGCGCATCGAACGAGCACCGTTTCATCGTGCGCGTTCTGCGAGCAAGAAGGGCACCTGGCTGCTCCCTTCCCCTGCTGGCGGACTTTGTCAACAGCCTGCTACTATACGAACTCGATTGAGGATGGCTATGAGTGCTCCGCTCCATCGAGGATTACGCCATGTAGCGCTGCGGGTCACGAATCTCGCGCGCTCTCGCGCATTCTATGAACAGTTGTTGGGATGAAGGTAGTGTGGGAGCCGGATCCCGATAACGTGTATTTCAGCTCCGGTCCGGATAATTTCGCCTTGCATCAGATTCCGGCGTCCGATATCGCATCTTATCAGCCCTTAACGGGGCAAGTGTTGGATCACATCGGCGTGATCCTTGAGAGTCCTGAGGCAGTCGACCGGATGTATCAGGAGGTCGAACCGCGTCTGTCGCAGCTGGGCGGGCGGGTGTAACATTGCCGAAGCAGCATCGCGACGGCAGCTATTCTTTTTATTTTCCGATCCCGATGGCAATGCCATTCAAGCACTGTACGAACCTTCGATCAGCAAGCTGAGGTTCAGTGGTAAGACATGAGGGGTGAGGCTAGATATGGAATGCGATGATGGCTGATCGAAGCGCAGCAAGGCGGTTCGAGGATCTTATTGCATGGCAAAAGGCACGGGAGTTGACCAAGAAAGTGTATGAGGTAACAGGGAATGGGCACTTTGCGAGAGACTTCGGGTTACGAGATCAGGTCAGACGTTCGTCGGTCTCAATCATGGCTAATATTGCCGAGGGGTTTGAGCAAGCCAGGCAAGCAGAGTTTCACCAGTTCTTGAGCATTGCCAAGTCCTCCTGCGCGGAGCTTCGCTCTCACTTGGATGTTGCGCATGACGCCAAGTACGTTGATGCCATCGTGTTCAACGATCTGATGAGTCTTGCACAGGAGGTCTCACCTGTCCTCGGTGGTCTCAGAGATCAGCCGTCCAACGACGTCGTGCAGAACGAGAATACATGGTCGCTCAGCCCCACGCCTTAGCACTCAGCACTCAGCACTCGAACATGAAAGATCTGGGACAGTCTGCCGAAAAAACAGTATCTCAGCCTGGCGCCCTGGGCCTGGGTTCAATTGGAGAGTGCGGACCCTCCCGGGCCCTTCCCCTTTGTTGCAGGGGTGGCGCCTGAAGTCGTCGCCAGTCTCCATGAAGCCCATGGCCTCCTCTCCAGCGCGATCGATACGGCCATTAGCGATGTTTTTTCCAGGCGGGCTCCGCTCGATGATCCCGATCGTCAGCGGCGATTGGAAGATGCCTATGCGGAGGTGATCAACGCCCGCCCCTATCTACAGCAGCATATTCATTGTGGGCGGAAGCCGGACGGCACGTTTCAATGGGAGTTTCCAACCGATCCTACAAAATCTGCCATCGTCATCAACAGCGGGCTAAGGATCTTCCATTCTGTGAAGCGGCAGGCGATTCCTATCGGGTTCGGCCGGCGACAGTTAGGGCCGGCGGTAGGAAAGGGCCTGGGGTTCTTGGACGGCACGCATCAGACCGACGAAATCAAAACGGTGTTGGCGACCTCGGGGCGGGATGGAGAAAGCGTGCTCACGCGATTGATCGAGTCCCTTCACCAGCATAGTGTTTGGGCAGCTCGGGCACCTCTCCGTCAGATCCCGCTGGTTCGAGACATGCACGATCTGGACATGGTCCATCTCGGTCATGCCGCGTTGCTGTATCGGCAACGAGACCAGGTGCTGTTGTTCGATCCCTGGCTGCTCCCCTGGTTTGCGGAATCCTCCGTCCCGTCACTCTGGGGATCGCTGTTGCCCAAACCGGCTGCCGTCTTCTTGACCCATGACCACGACGATCATGTGGATCCTCGTACGCTCTTGCACCTGCCCAAAGACACGCCGATCATCGTGCCGAGCCGAAGGAATCGGCGATGCTCTCCTACGATTATCTATCGCTCCTGCGAGAACTGGGATTCGGTCGCGTCATCGAATTGGCTCATGGAGAGAGCTGGGCGTTCGAAGGAGGGGCCGTGTATTCCGTGCCGTTCTATGGCGAAGACCCCTGTGACTGGAGATGCCGCGCAACTGCTACCTCATCGCCGATCGCGGCTATAACGTGCTCGTGCATGCGGACAGCGGGCCGACGAATAGCGGCAAGTCTGCCCTCAAGGACAGAGTGATTCAGGCACTCGTCCAAGACATGGGCCGATCCCGCTGGTATTTGCTTCGCAACAACAACTGCTCGAAGTTCGTGGCCATGAGCCGATGGCCCTTGTCTACCCCGGGAAATGGCTCGACGTGGAAGAAAACGGCTATCTCACGAATGCGTATCTTGCCGATGTCTGCGCGGCGGCGCAGGCCAAACTGTTCGTGTCGTACGCTACCGGCGGTGCAGAATGGTTTCCGGACCATCTCTCGTTCATGTTCAGCCGACGGATCCTGCCCGCACAGCGTTGCTGACGGCCCACTGGGAATGGCCTGAAACTCTCAAAGAACTTCTCGCCAAGCACGGATGCGGGTATCATTACGGGCATGCGTTGGATCTGTTTCGTCGCACGGCCGACGGGCAGGTGGAGTCGATGAAGACTGGAGAGGCCCTGACGCCTCTGTCGCTCTACCGGCTTGACCACGGGGATCCTCCGTTTATGAAAGCCGGAGCCGCACTGCTACCTCTCGATAAATCGAAAGGACGACTATGACCAAGCGAAAAACTCAGCAAGCCCCCGATCCTCGTCACCGGTGTCGCCGGATTATCGGCTTTCATACTGCGACCAGGTTGCTGGAGCGAGGCGAGCGGGTGATCGGACTCGATAACGTCAACGACTACTATGATGTGCGACTGAAGAAGGCGAGGCTGGCAAAGCTCAAGCCGTTCAAGTCATTTTCGTTCACGAAGCTCGATCTGGCCAATCGGGCTGGGATGAAGAAGCTGTTCGCGAAGCAACCGATCCGGCGCGTAGTTCATCTGGCAGCGCAAGCCGGCGTGCGCTATTCGCTCGTGAATCCGCATGCCTATACGGACAGCAACATTGAAGGGTTTCTGAACATATTGGAAGGCTGCCGGCATGCGAAGGTCGAGCATCTCGTCTATGCCTCATCGAGTTCTGTCTATGGCGGTAATACCCAGATGCCGTTTTCGATTCATGACAACGTCGATCATCCGGTCTCGCTCTATGCGGCCAGAAGAAAGCCAATGAACGCATGGCCCATTGCTATGCCCATCTTTATCGGATTCCCTGCACAGGTCTGCGGTTTTTTACGGTCTATGGGCCCTGGGGAAGGCCCGACATGGCCCTCTTCATCTTCACGAAGGCGATTTTTAAGGGAAAACCGATCGAGGTCTACAACCAGGGAAAGATGCGCCGGGACTTTACCTATGTCGATGACATCGTCGAAGGAGTGATCCGAACACTCGATCATCCGGCCACACCAAACCGCCTGGTCTGGTGACAAGCCCGATCCCGGAACCAGTTCAGCACCGGCCGGATCTATAATATCGGTAACCATCAGCCGGTGGAACTGCTGCGCTTTATCGAGGTGTTGGAGACCGCGTTAGGAAAGAAAGCGGTGAAGAAGCTGCTGCCGATTCAGCCTGGCGACGTGCCGGCGACCTATGCGGACGTCGAGGACCTCACGCGGGACGTCGGATTTTCCCCGGCGACGCCGATCGAAGAGGGTATCGCGCGTTTCGTGCAGTGGAATCGGGAGTTCTACAAAAAATAAGGGGGCCAAGCCTTCGATAGCCTGGCACCCCCTCTTAATTGATTGGTTACTGACAGCCGATCGGCACGAATCCCGGCCCAAAATGCTTGGACAGTGTGATATATCGCGCGTTATCGTAGAACGAATAGTCGACCCCGCTGATTTCTTCCCGAAAGGTCTCCGCCATACGAAGGGTCTGTTCCGTAAAAGAACCCGCTACGATTCTGAACGAGGTGGAGCCATTCTCCATACAGGGAGCAGACTTCAGCTTGAACGGACCAGATGAGGCAACGCTGGCATGCCAATCTTTGGCCCAATCTGGGAGGGTTTGTCCCCCGCCGGTCATACCGGTCTGATGGCGGTCGGGGATGGAGGAATATCGTAGTGAGGAGCCGCGGCCACGGTGGGGCGATAGGTCGGCATATTGTCCAGCGAGGGCACGACCGACAACTCTTTCAGCGTCATCAGCTTGCAGCCAGGCAAATCCTTGTTGGTGTAGAGGGCGCTCCCATCGGCTTGGGGGCATTCCCGCATCAGGAACGGATCGAAGGCGATCGTCGTATCGGAGAATGCCGACGTTGAGGACAGGGTGAAGATCGCTGCGGCAATCATGAACACATGGGTGGGCTGCATCGCACACCTCCCTTGAGACGGTGGAACAGACAGGGCTTGCATCATCGTTCAGCCTTTTTGATTGTACTCACCGATTGTGTTGACAAGCTATTCTGCCAGAGCCAAAGCTGTCTATTCATCTTTCGAGGGGGGTCTTGCTACCGACGAGGGTGGCGACAGATGGCTCAGATAGCCGATTAGCCGAGATAGTCGGATGGATCAATGGAAGGATGACGCCTTCTAAATTCGGCAAGACGAGATCGGTGTTCCAAATGACAGGACGAGATCGGCGTCACGCCTGCTCTTGGAGACGGCGGTGACACCGTGGAAGTCTCTGGAAGTGTACGGCAAATAATAAAAGGCGACTTATTATAGAAGCGAAAATAAAATCATGGCGCAGATCATGGTCTGGCGCTCGTTCGTCTGAGAAGCCATCGCTAAACGAAACTTTCCGTTGAACAAGCAGCTTTGCCTTGTTCCCTCCTCGTTGCTGGGGTATTCTCCGCCTTGAACCCGTGAAACGGAGGCGGAAAGTTCGAGGAATCTTCCTCCCTTGGCCCCCCCTCACTCCTCACGTCTGACTAATTTCCGTCATGACTGACTACGGCGTGCTTGCAAATCTGCTCGTGATCTTTACGGCGTCGATCGCCGTTGTCTTTGTATTCCATCAGTTTCGGCTTCCCTCGATTGCGGGATTCTTGGTCGCCGGCGCGCTCATCGGACCCTATGGGTTGAACCTCATCTCGGATATCGGCACGGTCCAAGCATTGGCGGAGATCGGCATCGTCCTGCTTCTCTTCACCATCGGCATCGAATTCTCGTTGGTGCATTTGGCTTCCATGCGCCGCCTCATGTTATTGGCGGCGCCGATCCAGGTCGGCGGCATACTGTTGATCGCGTGGCTCGGGGCGATGCTGGCCGGACTGTCTGGCAGCAGGGGTGTTCTGGGGGTTTCTCTTCTCCTTGAGCAGCACGGCGATCGTGTTAAAGACCTTGGCCGAACGGGGGAAAGCGACTCGATCCATGGCCGAGCCACGATCGGGATTTTCGTCTTTCAGGATTTGGCCGTCGTTCCCATGATGTTGTTGACGCCCATTCTTGCGGCCAATCGGATGGAGGGGGCTGGCGATTCTGCTCACATTGGGGAAGTCGGTTCTTGTCGTCGCGCTCGTCATTGCAGCCCCTGGTATCTGGTCCCGAGGTGTTCGGTCATATCGTCCGCAGCCGCAGCCGCGAGCTGTTCTTGCTGACGATCATCGTCTTCTGTCTCGGCATCGCGTGGCTCACCTCGCTCGGCGGTCTCTCGTTGGCGTTGGGCGCGTTCATCGCCGGGTTGGTCATTTCGAATCGGAATACAGCCATCAAGCCATGGCCGAAGTGCTGCCGTTCCGCGACAGTTTCAACAGTCTCTTCTTCGTGTCGATCGGCATCCTTATGGACTGGCGGGTGTTATTCGCGCATCCGTTGCCGGTGGCCGGACTGCTGGTGGCGGTCCTGTTGGTGAAGTTTGTTGCCGGCGCCGGAGCGGTCCTGTTGGCGGAGGTCCCTCTACGTTCGGCGATTATGGTGGGCATCGCACTGGCCCAGGTCGGAGAGTTCAGTTTCTTGTTGGCGCAGCAAGGGCAGGAGAGCGGTTTCTTGCGGGGGGATCCGTATCAGTTCTTTCTCGCGGTCTCGGTGCTTTCCATGATCGTGACGCCCTTTCTCATGCAGTGGTCGCCGCACCTGGCCCGCCGCGTGGAAGCGTGGCAACGGCTTCGTCATTGGCTGCCTAGTCGCACCACCGCCCACGTCCTGCAAACCGAAGGGAAGCAGATTCGGATGAAGGATCACGTCATTATTGTGGGGTATGGGTTGAACGGAAGGAATCTCGCCCGCGTCCTCAGCGAGACGGAGATCCCGTATCTCGCCTTGGATCTCGACGGCGATACGGTCAGCCGCGAAGCGAAACACGGGGTGCCTATCTATTATGGCGATGGCACGAATCCGAATGTGCTGCGGCACATGAGGATCGAGGATGCGAAGGTGTTGGTGGTCGCCATTTCGGATCCGTTTATCACCAGGCGGGCAGTGCAGGTCGCCAAGGGACTCAACCCAAACTCCATGTCGTCGTCCGGACTCGCTATTTGCGGGAATTGGAGGAGCTGCACCAACTCGGTGCGGATGATGTGGTGCCGGAGGAATTCGAAACCTCCATCGAAATTTTTGCTTTGGTGCTCCGCACCTACAAACTGCCGCAGGAATTTGTGACGCAAAAGGCTGACAGGTTCGCCGTGAAGGGTACGCCTTGCTCCGCCGCAGCGAATTGCCGGAACTGGCACATCATCTCCGTGGCGGGACGTTGACCGATGCGGAGTCGAAACCTGCCGCATCGACGACGATTCGCCTGCGCAGGGGAAGACGTTGGCTGAGATTGCTCTCGGTTCGCGCACTGGAGCTTCGGTGATTGCCTGGACACGTGCTGGGGTAACGCAAGCAAATCCGTCGGAGAACACCGGTTGATAGTGGGCGATATAGTGGTATTAATCGGTTCGCGCGTCCAGATCAGGGAGGCGATGGGTCTATTAGTGCAGATGGGTGAAAAATGAGCCGTTAACGCCTAATTCTATTTCTAATTAGATAGTGCGTTAATGATCCAGGGCCACCCCGTAATTCCTCGTGTACGAGTGGGGGACTTCTCGAAGTCGGCGAGCGCCTGTTCGAGATGTGCGTCCAGGGACTCGATGTTGTCAAAGACACTGTGGAAGGACTTTTCACGCGTCGTCCCACAGGTGTTCCACAGGATTGAGCTCTGGCGCATCCGGCGGCAGAAAGAGGAGCTCAGATTGCGGGGGAGCCGGAGCTCCTGATTGCGATGCCAGCCGGCTCGTCGACCAGCATAGGACATTTTCCTCGCCGTGGCGGGCCCCAATTTCATCCACAAAAATCTGCATGCAATCCCCATTCACACTGGGCAAGATCAACGTATCAAGGACGCCGTCTCCTGGTGAGACCGCTGCATACGCATAGGTATACTCCTGGGTCACCATGGCGTGCGTGAGTGGGCGAAACGGCTTCGGACACCAACAGTATCGTGTGTGCGAGATGCGGCCAATCGCGCCTCGTCCTGGAACATGAGCCTCAGCGATGCGGGCCGCTCGAAGGCCTCGCTGGCGGTGATTCCTTCGGTCAATTTATTGTCCAGGTCTGAGCGGTGGTCTGATCGGGTGCTGATCAGCCCATTGCGCCAGCCGTCTCGATGCAACATGGCGTACACCGTCGAGACGGCCAGGGGGCGCCCGACGCCTTGTTCCAGCTCCGCTCTCAGGGGCGGCACCAAACACGCCCCCCTCTTTGAATCTCAAGAAATGGGGCCAATATGGCCGCCTCCTCGTCCAGGGTCATACGTGCCGGTTCCGTAGCCCGATTGGTCGTGGGCGTCCTGCCGGCTTTCCATGCGGCAAGCGCTCCACCGAGCGTCCGGCACTTGGAACGCCAACGGCACGGGTGTCGGCGACGAGACCAAACTTCAAGGGCAGCAACAAGGCTTGCGATACGCAACTCGCTGATCGTCTTCGCCTGCGCCGCCTGCATGATCGCCGCATGAAAGACTCATCAGGCCGGTCGTGCCATATGCCACGTCCTCACCGCAGTACATAAAAGGATCATTAACGGGCGCAGTGAGGTCAACTCTTCCAGCGAAGCGTGACTCGTTCTTTGAGCGGATGGTCGAGGGGCTGTCCGGTTTGCGCCGATGCGAGGTGCGCGGCTTTCAACTTGTAGTACCACTTGGCCGGCGTATCGGCATCGTCGATGAGCATCAAGGACGGTTTGTAGCGTAATCCCACCGCTTGGCGTTCCATCGCTTCTCGATCCTGCGTCATGAAAATGTTGGCGAAGTAGCGAAAGATGGTCTTGGAAAAGGAACCCAGCTGAGGCAGTTCCACGCTGCGGTAAAGTTGATGCGGCATTGCTGGTCGCGGATCGGCGTAACCGTGGCGCGGCTCGATACGAAGAGCGATCCGCACTGGACGAACTCGAACCGCTGGTTGGGCAGCACAAAGTCGATGGTCGTCGTCAGCGGCCCGCCGTAAAACAGGTTCAGGAGTCTGTACGGCCCGCTGTTCGTTGAGGGGGCGTGTGGCACCATGCGGAAGCCGTTGGAAATCGGTTCAAAAGTCTTGGCCTTTTCGTGGATGCTTGCCTTCGTGCGCCACCAGGAGCTTTGATGCACAAAGGGGCCATGAGCCGGGTCCATCAAGCCGACGATGCCGTCGTCAATGGTGCAATCCAACAGCGTCGAAATGTGGATCATCCGATAGGGAGACGAAGGGAGCGGTAGCGGCGGCATGTCCGGGATGATTTGATTCGGTTGTTGAGGGTCTGGAATGAACACCCACACGTAGCCGTCCCGTTCGCGGCAGGCGTAGGTGGTGATGCCGATTTTGTCGACGTGAAGCGGGGAATTTTCGACCAGAGCAGGGATTCCCCGGCAACGGCCTGCTTGATCGAACTGCCAACCATGGTAGGCACACTCGAACACAGTCGCCTTCCATTCTGCCGAAGGACAGCGGCATCCCGCGATGAGGACAAATATCGCGCATGGCCGCGACCGCACCCTGTGATGTTTTACAGACGAGGATCGGGAGGCCCAACAGGACCGTCCCTTTCAGGCCGCAGGAGCATTCACTGCTCAGACATGCGGGATACCAAAAGCCGAAGAGCGGCCCACTCTTGGAGGGTTTAATTTCGGTAATGAAGTCGCTGTTCATCTGAAGAGGAAGAAAGTACGTGAGAGGACTAGCCTGGGCTTCGAGGCAGCTTGTTGTGAATATAACGAGCGGGTCATGGAACGTCAAGCCAGCCGACACCAATTGCCATCAACTGGGATCGGCGAGCGAGGCCTCAGAATTCCCTATACCCCTTTAAAAGGAGTGGCCAAGGCTGCCCTTGATCATTCATCATTCCATCAGCCATAGAGGCACCTGTCGGTTCCCTGCGCGCATTCAACGAGGGCCTCCCCCTTACATCACATTTGCTCAGGGAGTTGCCAGACGGTCCTTCACTGCGCGCATCGAGCGACCACCGTTTTATCGTGGGGGCTCTGCGAGCAAGAAGGATGGTCTGGCGGCTCCCTGAGCTCCCCCCTTTCCTTGACAAGAAAAAGAAGCGGAGACTATAGTCAAATTCCCATTGAAATCGCCAAATTCATGTGGGCCTGACAGGAAAGAGGGTGTCATGACAATCGCGCAGATGGACCCAGCAGTGACGCTGGCTAACCTACAGACCGCTAAGGCTGATAAGGTGACGATTGTGCTACTGAGCGGCGACATGGATCGCGCGATGGCCGCGTTCATCATTGCCACCGGGGCCGCGGCTATGGGGATGCAGGTCACCGTCTTTTTCACCTTCTGGGGCCTCAATGCTATACGCAAGAAAGGCGCGGCCAGTTCTGCCAAGGACTGGCTTCGTCAAATGTTCGGCCTGCTGAATAAAGGGGGCGCAGACAGCCTTCCCCTCTCGCGGTTCCATTTCTGGGGCCTGGGCACGAAGATGATGCAAAAGGTCATGAAGCAGAACAGGATGCCGGGCGTGCCGGAACTCATGGAAACAGCGCTGGATCTCGGGGTGCACTTTATTGCCTGCACGACCACCATGGGGCTGATGGGGATTACGAAGGATACGCTGATCGAGGGTATCGATCAGTTTGCGGGGGTGACAACCTATCTCGCAGAAGCCAAGCAAGGCAGCGTCAACTTGTTTATTTAGTTCATCTGGTTTGTTTGGTTTGTCTTGTTTATTTGGTTGAACCAGACTAACCAGACTAACCGAAAAACCAGAGAGACCAGATGAACCAAACAAACCAGAGAAACGAGACGCTATGCCACATGCCGATGTGAAGCTCGATACGCTCGGGTACTTTTGTCCGATGCCGATTATTATGACCATGAAGAAGGTCAAGGAACTGACGTTGGGCCAGATTCTTGAAGTTGTCTCGGACGACGAAGGCATCAAAAAGGACATGCCGGCCTGGTGCGACACGACCGGCCATCAGATGGTCGGTCTCGAGGAAGAACAGACGAAATCGGGAACGATCTATAAAGCGTTTGTGAGAAAGACAAAGTAACCGCACAGACAGAGAGCGAGAGAAGCCGGAGGGATGACGATCAGACCTCCGGCTTCTCTGTTTTAATTCTCAATGGGGCAGCACGTGGATCGAATCGTCGAGTGTGTGCCGAATTTCAGTGAGGGACGAAGCCAAACGACGGTGCGCGCGCTAGTGCAAGCCGTGGAGTCCGTGCCGGGGGTCTGGCTGTTGGACCACACGATGGATCGGGATCACCACCGCGCCGTCTTGAGCTTTGCAGGTGAACCGGATGCCGTCGCTGAAGCGGCCTTTCGTGCCATTCGCGTGGCGACTGACCTTATCGATCTTCGGAAGCACAAGGGCGTCCATCCGCGGGTGGGGGCCACGGATGTCGTGCCTTTCGTGCCGGTGCGCGGCGCGACGATGCAGGACTGTATTCATTTGGCGAAGCGGTTGGGGCAACGGGTAGCGACAGAGCTGGAGATTCCGGTATTCCTCTACGAACAGGCGGCTCTGCATCGCGATCATGCCCTGCTCGAATCGGTTCGTCGAGGAGGACTGCGGGGCCTTGCCTTCCGCATGGCCTCCGATCCGGACTGGACGCCGGATTTTGGTCCCTCCAATCTCCATAAGACTGCCGGCGCCATAGTGATCGGCGCGCGACCTCCCTTGATTGCATTTAATGTGAATCTCCGCTCGACGGATCTGGCATTGGCCCGATCCATTGCGAAAGATATTCGCCAATCGAACGGAGGGCTGCCCCATCTCAAAGCGATCGGCGTGGAGTTGGCCAGTCGAAAGCTGGTTCAGGTCGCTATGAATCTGACCGATTACATCATCACACCGATCCATGTCGCATTTGAAGCAGTCCAAGCACGCGCAGCTGAGCGAGGCGTCGCGGTAGCGGGGAGCGAAGTGATCGGGCTTGTGCCTCAAGCGGCGCTGGTTCAGACCGCTACTCATAGCCTGGCGCTCGAACAGTTCAATGCAACGCAGGTATTGGAGACGAGATTGGAGACTCGGCTGTTCGGTGAGTCGGCGCGGCATGTTTCGTCTCGCGAACAGGCGTCAGTTGATTCGCAGGTACAATCGCTCTCAGGCTTTTTGACCTCGGTGGCAGCGGCGACTCCGATTCCAGCCGGCGGTACGGTCGCGGCCTTGGTGGGCGCCCTCGCGGCCTCGCTGGGGATTATGGCTGCGCGCCTTAGCCGGCAACGAGGAGTGGAGCATCGGTTGAGTGAGATTGGCCGACGGCTTCGCGAGCTGATGCAAATAGATGGCGATGCCTATCAGCGATTTATCCAGGCGACGAAGCTGGCGAAGACAGACCGGACTCGTTCCGCCGTCTTGTCGTCCGCACTCCATCTGGCGACAGAGACTCCCCTTGAAATCGCCGAACAGGCGACGGAGGCCGGAGCCCTGCTTCATGCTTGCTCGGCAGGGGTGAAACCACGGGTTCGATCCGATCTCACAGTTGGACTGGTGCTGGCGATCGCCGCAGCCGATGCGGGGCGCCATACGGCCGAAGAGAATATAAAAATTCAGCATAATCAAACACTTAAGTCGTCTCTCCTCGATCGGATTGAGCAAATGACAATCCGTCTTGAGGAACTCAGGGGGCTATGTTACATTACGCCCCTTAGTCGGGAGCCGGTTGCCACGAGAAAAAAACCTGTACAGGCATTGCCTGGGAAAGTACGCAGACGAGCAGAATGGAAATCAAAGTCTTCAATAATAACGTCGAAAAAGCCCTCAAAGTTGCCAAAAAGAAACTTGCGGGGGAAGGACTCTTCCGAGAACTGAAGCGTCGGCGGTTTTACGAAAAGCCGAGCGTCAGAAAAAAAGCCAAGCAGCGCGAGGCGCAGCGGCGTCGACAAAAGTGGTTGTCGAAGCGTAAGCCAGAGTAAGCGTCTTTCCACGGGTTTGCCCGTTTGATCGATCGCATTCCTCCCACGACCTTCATAATTCTTCCTTGTCCATGCGCCAGGACCAGATCACTGCCGCGCTTCGCATCGTGAAGCGTGAGATTCTGCAGTGGGAGGAGCCGGTTCTCGGCGTGGTGGCGCGCGAGTCAAACCGAGATCCCTTCCGCATCCTCATATCGTGTCTCCTCAGCCTCCGAACCAAAGACAAGACGACCAATGAAGCCAGTGTCAGGCTATTTGCCCTGGCACATCAACCTGCCACGATGTTGGTACTGCCGCTCCGGAAAATCGAACGCGCGATCTATCCGGTCGGATTCTACCGGACGAAAGCCAAATCCATTCATGCCATTTGCCGTCGCCTGCTGGAGGTTTATGGAGGCACAGTCCCCGAATCCATCGATGAACTAGTCACTCTGTCTGGAGTCGGCAGGAAAACAGCAAACTTGGTGGTGACGGTCGCCTATGGCAAGCCCGGCATCTGCGTGGATATTCATGTGCATCGAATCAGCAATCGCTGGGGCTACGTGAGGACAAAGACACCGGAGGACACTGAGCAGGCGCTACGCCGGAAATTGCCGGCACAACATTGGATTACTTTCAACGATTTGCTTGTCCCCTACGGGCAGCACCTCTGCCAACCGGTCTCGCCATTTTGCAGCAAGTGCAAACTCACCGAGTATTGCGATCGAGTCGGCGTGACGCGCTCGCGTTAGAGCGTGAGGGACGTGGAGCGCAGGATCGGTGCATAAAGCGAGACGATGCAGTATCGGAGGCATTACTCTGTACGTTACCCGCATTTCTGCACGAGCTCACGCTCTCACATCCGCCAGATGAAGAGTTTCGTTTCTGCGTCGGAGATCAGCGCAATAATGGCAGGGAGTCCCATGACTTCATCGACGTTTCTCTCGACGGCGGCACTGTCGACACCCATGTATTCCAGGCCGGCGCTGCAGGCAATCAGACGAAATTTCCCGACGTGCTTGGCGTCCTGAAACATTTCCGAAATCTTCGGTACTTTCTTTTCTTTCAAGAGCCGCGTCACTTCATCGGCTGAGGCGGCATACTCAGGGGGAAAGTCTATCTGGTCGATCTTTCCCTCGGCTAGCTTCTTGATCGTCCAGAACAAGAGGATCACGATCACGTCCTTCCCCATCGCTGCGGCGGTGAGGCCAAGGGTTGCAACCTGATGCAACGTATCGTAGGTGGCGTGATGGGCAAAGATGACGAATTTGGGTTGAGCCGGCATGGTAGGTAGCTACTCCTTCTTGGCGCGCGTCTTAACGCTGTTCACATAATCGGTAATGGCCGCATCGACTTCGCCTGTGGTCATGGGGCGGTCATGCGTTTCACTTTCGTCCACGAGATAGGTGCCGTGCTTTTTTTCCTGCCGCAGGACCACGGAACTCTCCGACGTCACCTCGATCAGCATGAACCACTCGCGTGCCCCCTGCGTGATAACGACTTCCTTGCCCAGGCCTTTCTTCGTAATCTCGATATGAAGATCATCCGATGCGCAGACGGAGGAGGAAATCGTAAGGAGTCCCACGCCAAGGACTGCGATCCCCAGCAAGGTGCTGATCCGAGGTGTGAAGGACGAACGACGCGGCATAATACAGAGATTATAGCCCGTCGGGAAACGCGCCGTAAACATTCGCTGCTGCGCGTCCGTTGGCTTGAGTGCCCCCAGGTCGCATGCTAGGATACGCGCGCGCATGGATGACTTACTCGCAACAGTCCAGCAATGGATTCCCGTCGATGTACTCATCGGTCTCACCGTGGCCTCGGCCGTCGGTTTTGTCGGTTCTCTGATTGCCATCCCGCTGATTCTGGTCCGTTTGCCGGCCGACTATTTTGACACGCGTACTCCCCGCCATTGGATGAAAGACCATCATCCCGTGCTGCGCATGTTGGGGTTGGTCGTCAAGAACGTCGTCGGCGTCGTGTTCCTCTTGGCCGGCTTTGCCATGCTGTTTTTGCCGGGACAGGGCCTGCTGACGATGCTGATCGGGGTCTCGCTCATGGATTTCCCAAGAAAGCGTGAGCTCGAGGCGAAAATGGTCGGCCAGCCGACCCTGCTGGGTGTCATTAATGCCATGCGCCGTAAGTTTGATAAACCACCCCTGACACTGGCTCCCGGTCCCTAACGCTAATCAACACCATGCCGAGCACCGAGTCCAGCCGCAAGACGCTCTACCTGATCGATGGGAGCGCCTATATCTATCGTGCGTTCTTTGCCCTGCCGGCCCTGAATAATTCCAAAGGCCTCCAGACCAACGCCATCCTCGGCTTCACGACGACGTTGCTGAAGATTATTCGTGAGACAGAAGCCGGACGGCCTCGTCGTGGCGTTCGACGAAAAGGGTCCGACGTTGCGCCACGCGGAGTTCAAGGCCTACAAAGCGCAGCGGCCGCCGATGCCGGAAGGCATGAGCGCCCAGATTCCCTACATCCATCGCGTGGTGGATGCCCTCAACATTCCTGCCGTCCGGCAAGCCGGATATGAGGCGGACGATTTGATCGGCACGCTGGCGCACCAGGCCGAACAGGCCGGGTTCGACGTCGTCATCGTCACCGGCGACAAGGACATGTTCCAGCTCCTGACGCCTCATGTGCGCATCTACGATCCGGTGAAAGACAAGTGGCTCGGCGAAGCGGAATGCCGCGAACGTTTCGGCGTAGAGCCGGCGCGCGTCGTGGAGATCATGGGGCTCATGGGCGACGCGGCGGACAATATTCCCGGCGTGAAGGGCATCGGCGAGAAGACGGCGATGAAGCTGATTGCCCAGTTCGGCACGATAGAAGAACTCTTGCGCCGTGTCGAGGAGGTCACGCCGCCTCGGATCAAAGCCCTGCTGATCGACCAGGCTGAGAACGCCCGCCTCAGCCGGCGGCTGGCGACCATCCAACTGGATAGCCCTGTGACATTCGATCCCGCGACCTATCACGTGAAGCCGCCGCATCAGGACCAGCTCATCGATTTGTTACGCGAACTGGGGTTCACCACACTTCTCAAATCGTTTCAGCCGGCGGCCACACCAGCCGAGACGAATGAGGTGAAGACGGAACTCGTTCAGGATGAACCCTCCGCACAGCGATTTGTCGAGGGATTGCCGAAGGGCGGTAGTCCTCGGCCTGCAGTGTCTGCTCTCCCCTGGGCCTGGTGCGCAGGCGGATGTGCAAGGGATAGCGCTGTCTACGGGGGACAAGACCGCCTTCATTCCACTCGATGTCCACGCCTATATGCGACCCATCATTGCGTTACTGCATGATCTCCACGAGAACCAAGGTTGTCCATGACTTGAAGGCGACCTTGCTGGTGTTTCACCGTATTGGACTGACCCTCGCGGGCCCCTATCTGGATACCATGGTGGCGGACTATCTGCTCAATCCCAACCGCCGCGATCACCAGCTTGAGACCATCGCGCTGGAAGTGCTGGACCATCGGCTTGGGACCGGGCAAAAGAACAACGCCGCACCGCAATCCCTTTTCGACGAGGATACAGGATCACGAGAGGAGGCAGCGGAGGCGGCATCGGTGTTGGCCAAGCTCGCCCAGCCCATGACGGAACGATTGTCGGAGCAGGGAAGCATCACGCTCTTCACCGACGTGGAAATGCCGCTGGTGCCGGTGTTGGCCGAGATCGAGCGGAACGGGTTCTTATTGGATGTCGAGGGCCTGCACGTACTCAGCAAAGAGTTAGAGCGGGATCTCGACAAGATCATGGAGACCATTGCAGTGGCGGCCGGCGGCGAGTTCAACATCAATTCGCCGAAGCAGCTCGCTACGGTGCTGTTCGAAAAATTGGGACTCAAGCCGATCAGGAAAACCAAGACCGGCTACTCGACCGATGAAGATACGCTGACGCAGCTGGCTACGCAGCATGAATTGCCCGCGCAGATTGTGAACTATCGAAGCCTCAGTAAACTCAAGTCGACCTATGTGGATGCACTTCCGGAGTTGGTGAATCCGGAGACCAAGCGGCTTCATACATCGCTGAATCAGACTGTCGCGGCGACCGGGCGGCTCTCCTCTACCGAGCCGAACTTGCAGAATATTCCGGTGAAGGGCGAGTACGGATTACGGATCAGAGAAGCCTTTATTGCGCCGGCAGGCCACACCCTGCTCTGCGCCGACTACAGCCAGATCGAGCCACGCATCCTCGCACACCTGTCGCAAGATCCGCGCTTGCTCTCCGTGTTTGCCAAGGGGGAGGACATCCACATGGCGACGGCCATGGAGATTTTCGGTCTGTCCTCCAGCCAGATTACGCGAGACATGCGGCGCGTGGCCAAGACGGTGGTCTTCGGCATTGTGTATGGGATCAGCCCGTTTGGCCTCTCACAGAACATCGGCGTGTCGCAAGCGGACGCGAAGAAATACATCGAGACGTTCTTTGAGAAATTTTCAGCCGTGCGCGCCTTGATGGATCGGAATATCGAAGAAGGGAAAACAAAAGGCTACACAACAACGATCCTCGGCAGGCGGCGTCCGATTCCAGAATTGCAGAGCGGCGATCCGGTGCAGCGTGGCTTCGGCGAACGCATGGCCGTAAACAGTCCGATCCAGGGCTCAGCCGCGGATTTGATCAAAGTGGCGATGATCAACGTGAACAACCTGCTGCATCACGAGATGCCGCATACGAAAATGATCTTGCAAGTTCACGACGAGTTGATCTTCGAAGTGCCGGAGAAGGAATTAGAAGAGGCGAAGCATCTGGTGAAGACGGAGATGGAGGCGACGGGAAAGAAGCTGGGACTGTCGGTGCCCTTAAAAGTCGATCTAGGGACAGGCCACAACTGGCGCGTGGCGCATCCGTAGCAGCGGAGGGGATGAGGGCTGATGATCTTCTGTGCTCGCGCAACGCGCGCCCTGAGTAGGATAGGAGGGAGTGGCCAGGTGCCCTTCTTGCTCGCAGAACGCGCACGATCAGAATGTGCTCGTTCGATGCGCGCAGTAAAGGGCAGTCTTGGCCACTCCCTTGAAGTGAGGTGTGACGAACTGGAGGGCCCTCGCCCGGGCTCATGGCACGTCTCGGGAAATCGATTGCGAAGCAATCGGAGGGTAGGGCGGGTGAAAAATGTCTGCCAGTGGGTGGCGGGTGAGAAAGCCGCGCGCAGTGGAAGATCAACAGCCCCCATCCCTGAGAGATAACAAGCGAGCTTGGAGGGATCATCCAAGCTACTCCAAGTGAAACGGTAGGGGTAGCAGTACATCGGGCTCTTGGCGTTGGCACGAACTGGCGTGTGGCGAATCCGTAAGAGCTAACAACATGAGGTGAGATATGCAGAACGTACGTCTCTCAGTTGCGTGGGTGATAGCGGGAATTTGCCTTGGTGCGTTGGGGTTCCTGGTGGTATTGGGGCAGCCGTTTGCAGCGAAGGCGCAGGAGCCGAAACGGTTCCAGTACAAAATCGTCGAGGTGCTTCCTGATACCCAGAATATGCAAACTATGCTGAACGAGTTCGGAGCGAACGGATGGGAACTGGTGACGGTCTCGATGGGGAATATGACGGAGCCGAGGTTGATCTTTAAGAAGTAAAGAAGTGCGGGTCGGCGAGGGATTCCTTTGCTCCCGGAACCCCCACTTCAGAAAGTGGTCGTTCGACGCCCGCAGTCGGAGACCAAGCGGGCCGACCTTTGAGAGCAGATGAAATATGAAGCGGTCGGGCACCCAGGTTGACGCCACCCGCAAGAAAATAGATACGCCTTTTGTCGATACCTTCTGTAGCAGACTAATCACATGGGCAATACGCATTTTTGTTGGAAGCATTTTCAAGGTACCCTACAAGGGGGTCCAGTCTTAACCTGGCAGATGACGGGTACACGTTTCGCTTCTTGAAAGAGAAAAACGAGTAGCCATCCTTGGTTCCTCTTGTCTTGTGGTCGTATAATTCCCACATCTCCACGCCATCCTCTTCGTGGCGAATGGTGTCTGGATCTACGTAGACCGTATAACCACCAGAACTTTCGGAGGAGATAACCGTTACCCACTCCGCATACACTGGTCCACTACTCAATACCAGGAGTGCAATCAGGAGCAGTCGTGTCATGCGACTCCCTCGGTCAGTCATGGTCACTCATTTCTGTATCGGCTTCCACTCCCGCGCCCGCTTTTTCGCGTCGGCAATCTGTGCGGAAGTCATGTGGCCCGCGATCTCATCTCGATTCTCTGCTGCGAGGTCCCGCCACTCGTCATCGGCCGAGTGGGCTGCTGCAAGGCTATACCACATGTAGGCCGGTACATCATTCCTCGTCACGCCGCGTCCGAATTCATACAACCCTCCGAGGTTGTTCTGCGCACCCGCGTGCCCCTTCGCGGCGGCCTTCTGGTACCACTCCCGCGCCATGGCAAAATCCTGCGGGACACCTTTTCTAAAGTCATACAGCACCCCGAAGGTTGTACTGCGCCGTCGAATTGCCCTGCGCTGCCAGATTACGCAGCGTTTGCCGGTCTGCTGCTGAAATGTCGCTCGGTGGGGAGGCTGGTGCATGCCCAATGGGAAGAACGAGTGCAACAAGGAGAATTGTGACGAATAGGGCGCGCATGGTGGCGCAGTATGGGCGCGGAGCCATGAGAGCGCCACTGACACCTTGTGGGGGAGCATGGGCTGATTGCTAGAAGTGTTGGCGTGTCTGCTGCGAGTGTGGCGCGGCAGAAGGCTAGGAGCCTGTCCGACATTGACCGTTCTACTGCGGCGAACGATCCGCGGCCATCTACGTCGTTCTCGGCCAGAAAAAATCCTCAACGTATTTCAGCGAATACGCTTCCGGTTTTTCCAGGCCTGTGGCCTCGCATCTGGCCACGCCTCATTCGCCTCGTCACGAAGGCAATGTCGGACAGGCTCCTAGTAGCGGGTATCAGGGTTGCGGGAATCTGGAGTAGCGGAACGTCACGACGTAGAGGGGAATTGCGCGATCACTTCTTGCCGCAAGCCACTTTCCATAGTTCTTGACCAACACTCATAGGTGCAACTGGATTCCACTTTTGTTCCACTGAACCGCTATAAACCTCCGCACCGTGTCCCATATTGCCAGAGAACTTCGTATACGCAAGCGCTCGACTCCGAACTTCTGCGCAGTCATATGTTTGCTGCGCCTTGATAGATAAGTACGAGGTGCCCCCTACGGTTTGTGTCGTCTTCAAGTCGAATAATGACCACATCTTCACCAGACCGCCTTGGCGACGAATGGTGTCTGGATCAGCGTAGGCAATCACTCCTGCCTTTTTGTTAGCACTCACCTCGACCCACTCCGCGTACGCAGGTCCACAACTCAATACCAAGAGCATAATCAGAATCAGTCGTGTCATTCGAGAATGTCTCCTGAGAGATCATCATCGGGACATCTTGAGTGTCCTCCCGTTTGTGGTGGCGGTCAAATGATACCTGGATAGTCGTCGCGGCACCTTGTGGGGGTCTTGGCTAGTCGCTACGGCGCTTGCGAAGAATATCAGCGGGTCTGCTGCGAGCGTGGCGCGGGGGTTACGGTGAAGGTGGGACTGCGACGGACCCGAAACCCAAAAAGAAGGCCAGTGGCAGCTTGAGGAATGGCCCCGCGTTGTACGTGTCGGCGCATTGCATAGGACAGCGCCAGCCGGGACGAATCGCGAAGGGCATAGGGCCTCGCAGGGACGCCAGTATAGAAGGGCAAGGATCAAGCCAGGGGCGAGTCTTTTGGGATCACTCAAACTTGATCGCGATCCCTTGGACTGTGGTACAGGTGAACGAGTAGACATTGTAAATGGGAATAAAGCCGTAAAGGCTGGTCTCTACAGTCACATTCAGGAGAGCATCCCCACCTCTTTCTACCAAGGCCTTATCTACTGCAGTACCAAAGTCAGATTTTCCCCAAGGAATGATCGCTAAAACAAAGTGTCGGCAAGCTTGAGCTTCTACCGGCCCAAGCTCTGTGAAGCCCCGACCCTGTCTTAGCAAAGAAGCGGGGTCAGCACTGCTTTTTGTCACAAGACCGAGTGTTCCGGATGAACTGCATCCAGCCAAAAGGATAACAACAGTTGCGATTACCCACAGTGAATGTCGCATTGCCCCCCCCTCCGAGTAGCTAATCTGTCCCTCCATCACCCTACACCCTAGAAACATGAGTTTTATGGAATCTTTTTAGCGCAAGATGTGTACCTGAGGGAGATGCTATCCGCCCCCAATCTGAATCAGTTGTTTTGGCGTGACTTTGGGGTCCAACTAAGATGATAGGGAGGGGGACGAACTACTGAGAATGGGGGTGATACGCGACAGGCTGCAAACCCAGCGAGGGGCATTACGCGACACAAACATCATACTTCCATTCCTGGCCTGTCGAGCATCGCCCGTGCCTATGAATCCATTGATGATCTTAATCTCTGCGCCGTCGCCACTCCCATGGCGGCATCGGTGGTGAATTGGAGCATCCCATGCTAAAAAATAAATGAGTAGCTGCACTCATGACAGATTCCAAGTATGATGCTCGTAGACCTGTCGTGGTGAACACGAGTGTGGAGAGGGTAACATGACCATGAGGCTCTATGGATTGATGCGAAGCAAGCGGAACCTCGTTATCGGAGCAGCCCTCGGACTACTGATCGCATTGACAGGAAACCCGGCGATCGCAGCGGAAACATCGGAAACCAGCCCGGAAGGGGCGGCGCTCCAAGCAGCCAGCTGGGTAGCGACCATTCCGTATGGTGCCGTGAAGGTGGCATATGCTCTCGGCGGGGGCATCGTGGGCGGCCTCGCCTGGATGGTAACGGGAGGAAACACGGCGGTTGCAAAAGCTGTCTGGATTCCTTCTATGACCGGTGATTACATCGTGCTGCCGCAGAATCTTACCGGGGAAAAGTCCCTCCTCTTCATGGGTGGGTCATCCGACAAATCCAATCCGTAATTTCCTGCCCGTAAGGAGAGTGTCCGGCATATCCCTCGGGTGCACTCTTGCGTCCCGTTTCGCCTCTGCCACTCCCCGGCGGCACGGGTTGCGGATCGACCACAAGCCTTTCTTCGGCTCTGGTACTGCCTTCTCCAGCCTCTCTAATTCTCTATTCCTGGAAGCGTATTTCCCATAGCAATTTCACTAGTTGCTCGGTCTCCGATAATTTGGTATTAGATCCACATCTGAATTCAGATTGAGGTTGTAATGTCTGACTATAAGCATCAGCGTTACATGGCAAGTCCATCGCAGACTGATCCCCCCTCTGTGTTCTTCTAAATTCCCCTGAATAGCACGCCGTCTTTGCGGCCTCTTTTCGCTCAGGAAGCGAGGAGGACGGCGTCGATCTTCACATACGTCTTACCAGGAGTTAGATCATGATCAGGTTCCCAGGCACAGAACCAATCTGGATGAGGGAGGCCGAAGATCTGAAACAAACGGTTCCGCGTTGTCCTCATTGTGGCTCCCTTGACCTGCAACGGAACAATGAGTTGGCCGAGTGTAATCACAGTCCGTGGATGGGACGTGACCATGAGGCAGGGATGCACCGTGCTATAGCGATGAACGACGAGTACAACCTCTACCGACACGGCTTTTGCCGATTACCGGAAAAAGAATGTTTGAGTTGGCCTAATAAGATAGGGCGATTCGCACGATCACTGTGGCAGGGTCCGAAGAAATCTCTGATTGTTCTCTTTCAGCACGAACGGTCATACCGATGGCGCATGGGAAAAATAAATGAAAAGCCTGCCATGCAGATCATCGCCGATTTTTATCTGACCAATATCACGCACGAGGACGTGTTCGTATTAAAGACTTCCTTCGTTCCCTACCATGGCAAAGGGTGGTTTCCGTCCAGTCTGCCTGTCGAGGGGAATGCTTTCGTGAAGAATCATGTCGTGGCTGGAGGAGCACCAGGTAGATACAAGATCCCTCCGGGGTTCACCTGCGAGGGCCATGCTGACTGGTGGGTTCAACCTCCTATTAGGAGCGAAGGTCAAACACTCACGGGAAGGAGCTGCTTCGTCGATCAATTTGACAATGAGCACTGGACCGCAGCGGTCAAATGGAAATGTCGGTAAAAGTGAGAGAGAAATGAGCTGAAAGGCTGCTCCAAGAAGGTGAGAACATCCTGCTCACTGCCCAGGACAAGCACTGGGCAGTATGGCCTGAGCGAGCAATTGACCTGCGTGGTAGGTCACGAGACAACACAAAGGGGATCGACGGTAGGGGCGGATCGCGAAGGGTATAGAGGCCTCACGAAGTACTTTGTGTACGCTCGCATTTCTCTCTGATGGCTTATCCCTGTCGGCTTTTCACTCCCTGCTGCTCCCTAAGGAGCCTAAAGAGGCCGACTTCGCGTGTGGTGGTTTCTTGCTTCTCCTCTCGTTTTCCCTCCAGTTTTTCAAAGGCGTTTATGGATGAATCGAGAAGCGTCGCATTCCATGACAGGCTGGCGGGTGCAGCCGCAGCCTTCGGAGTCGCAACTGGGGTATTGTTCGTCAGTCTCGCGCCGTGATGGTTCTATCGGCAATCGTAAGTTAATTCCTTAAAGAAAGTCGTTGCGGAGAAGGGATAGGCCTTAGCATTAAGGAGTCAATTCGTAAATCGACCGTGCTTCTGGAAAGTTTTAGAAAAGGATTTTGATACCGAGAACCGGTGTTCGGTAACGTTTCTCAAGAAAGAAGCAAGTCTTCCAGAGCTTGAGTCTATTAAGTAACATCGTTTCAGGCGCTAGCAGGCAGCGTGGCCGTTCACAATTCTTGACTCTCTGCCAAGTGGGGCCTAAACTTTGGTCCAAGCTTTGAGAGGGACACAAATGCCGACTGCGAAGAAACAGGCGTTGGAGATGGTGAAGAAGTTGCCGGAGAAGGCGACGTGGGACGACATCATGTATGAAATCTACGTCCGTAAGAAAATCGAGACCGGCATCAACGCTGCCGATGAAGGGAGAGTTGTTCCGCACGAAGACGTCAAGAAGCGCTTTATCAAGAAATGACTCGCCTTGAGTGGACCGAACCCGCCGTTGCCGATCTCGAAAATATCCAAGACTATATCGCGAGAGACTCCGCCGAGTATGCCGATGCTGTTATCGAGCGGTTGATTCTTTCTGTCGGTCAGCTTGAGTCATTTCCAGAAAGTGGCCGACGTGTGCCTGAATCAGCGGACCCAAAGATACAGGAACTTCTTGTCGAGTGTTACCGAATTATCTATCGGCTGAGGAAGGGAGCGGTGCAGATCCTTGCAGTGGTGCATGGCGCAAGAAATCTTGCCCAGGTGAAACCAAAGCCATGGGGCAAACGATAGCCAATCTGATGCCTCTCTTTCTGTGTGGGCCATCCTCGCAATTTCGGTTATTCCCCCTCTCCGTAATCGTCCTATTTCCTCTTCATAGATTCTTTTCTTAATCGCCCCTCTTGACAGTCCTTGCTACGGTATGTAACATTTTGTGACATGATGGCTAAGCAGTTCAGGCAGGCGCGGGTTCGGTTGGGGTACACGCAGGCGAAGTTGGCGGAGGTGCTGCAACTGAGTCGCATGACGATCAGCCGCTATGAGGCCGGCACATGGGAGGTGCCCTTGTCGGTCGAGATGGCGTTGGACCAGTTAGGGTCGGCGCAAATCCCTATGTTGGGGATGGTGGCGGCTGGGGCGCCGATCGAGCCGATCTCGCAAGCTGAATTGGTGGCGGTGCTGCCGCCGTTGTTGCGTGGGGGCGAGACCTTCGCGCTACGAGTAAAGGGCGAGTCGATGAAGGACGACGGCATTCTCCCCGGCGATCTGGTGGTGGTGCGGAAGCAGGGTACCGCGCGGAACGGGCAGACGGTGGTGGCCTTAGTCAACAACGAAGCGACGATCAAGAAGTACTATCGCAAGGACGGTCGGATCGAACTACATCCGGCAAATGCCGCGATGAAGCCGATCGTCGTGTCGTCAGAAGATGAGTTTTGTATTCAGGGCATTGTCGCGGGCGTGATCCGCCACTTCAACGAATCGTGAGGTGTGTTATGGCTCAGGTGCAGCAACAGGCGATGGAGCTTCCGTTTCGCACAGAGGATGGCGGCGCGGTCATCGATGCGCCTCGCCATCTGTTGGCAGAATTACGGCGGAATGCGGTGTCGACCGATCAGCCAAAGGGGTTGGTGCTGTTGTCCGGCCCGTCGGCGGTCTATCGACTGGGCCTCTGTGCCGCGGTCGATCGCGCATTGGCCGGCGAACCGGTGTTGTATCTGGCCGGCGCCAATGTCTTCGACCCGTTCTTGGTGGGGCGACTGGCTCGGGCCAGTCGGGTGGCGCCGGCTCATGTGCTGCAACAGATTCACGTTTCACGGGCCTTCACCTGTCATCAGATGGTCCGACTGGTCACGGATTGTCTCCCGTCGGCCTTGCGCACCTATGATGCGCGGTTCGTCATTCTCGCCGGTCCCCTCGACACCTTGTACGATCAATCAGTGCCGGAGCCTGAAGCGATGCGCCTCTTTCGTGCCATGACGGAGGCCTTGCAGCACATGGTTGACCAGGCCATACAGATATTATGCGTGAGTCCGCTCGCGCCGCCTGAATCAGGCGGGCGCAGCCGATTTCTGGCGGCACTTCGTGCTCAGGCGCGTCGGGCGATCGACCTGCGCGAGGCTGAGGACGGGCTGTGGCTGCAGGAAGAGGGAGGGCCTGAGCCCAGGCGCTGGATGATTCCTCGTTCGCTCTGGAATCGGTTGTAGGCATGGGGCGCACGCTTGCCACCTTCACGCAATTGGTCCAGCAGGAAATCGACTCGTGGAGCCGCTACCGGCGCGCGTTGCGGCGTGAGGATCAACAGGCGCTGGATGTGTTGTTCGCCGCCGCCCGCCGGCATGCCTCCGCCGGCGCCTATCTCGCGCGAGAGACTCCGTTCGAGGTGATGTTGCTGTCCATGTTGATCGAACAACAGAAACACGTCGTCATGTTGCAACAGAAAGTGATGATCCTTGAAACCCGCATGCTCCACGACTCGACTCAAGGGATGGCTTCTTGATGTGTACCCGGCACAAGAGGGCATGGTCGTCTGGCTTCTCGGCGAGGACGGTCGTCGTATCAGGACCATCGATCCCTTTGTGCCGACCTGTTATCTGGCCGCCCCGGCGTCCATCCTCCATCACGCATCCCGGTTACTCCGCCGTGCCTCCTGCCGTACCAGCACCAGAGAGGTGGAGCGATGCGAACTCGGTGCGCCTCGTCCGATCTCGGTGCTGGAAGTCTCAGTTCATGCTCCCGTGCAGTTCTCGTCCCTCACGCAACAACTGATCCACGCCTGTCCCGACGCGCAGTTCTTTCACGTGGATGTGTCGCTGCCACAGCGCTACTTTTATGACCGGCAGCTCTTTCCTCTTGTCCATTGCGAGGCGGACCTCACAGCCGGAGGCCGGATTCAGTCGATTCAGGCGCTGGAGTCGCCCTGGGAAACGGACTATGGTCTCCCGCCGTTCACGATCATGGAGCTGTCGCCGGACAGTCCGTCGCCCAATCCGAATCATGGCGGGGGTGGCTCGCTCGTGGTGCGGATGGATGGAGAGGAGCGTGTGTTGGAAGGCGATGATGCCGACGTGGTCCAGCGCCTCAACCAGCTACTCGTTCGAGAGGACCCCGATATCCTCTTAACGGACTGGGGCGATTCCTATCTTCTGCCGCGTCTCATGATCATGGCGGATCGGCTGCGCCTGCCGCTCGCGCTCAATCGCGATCCCCATCGATCCATCGGCGCCAAGAAACCCCATTCGTATTTTTCGTACGGCCGCATCCTCTCACATGCTGGTGCCCGCACCCTGTCGGGACGAGTGCACCTCGATCGGCACAATTCCTTTGCGCTGGCGGAAACGGGCCTGGCCGGGCTCATCGAGCAGGCCCGCGTCGCGAAGGTCGATCTGCAGCAGATGGCCCGCACGACGACAGGGACGGGGATCACCTCGATGCAGCTCGAAACGGCTTGCCGCGACGGCCTGCTGATTCCCTACCGGAAGCAGGAGCCGGAAGCCTTCAAATCCGCACTCGAGTTGCTGCAGACCGATCAGGGCGGGTTGGTGTTCGCGCCGATCCTCGGCTATCACGAACAGGTCGGTGAACTGGATTTCTCCTCAATGTATCCCTCCATCATGGTGCGCTTCAACATCTCGCCCGAGACGGTCAATTGCCGGTGCTGCCGCGATGAGCCGACCGCGCAGGTACCGGAGATCGGCCATCACACCTGCCGCCTCCGCCAGGGATTGGTGCCTCGCACGCTGGCCCCGTTGCTCGACAAGCGCGCGCGGTACAAACGGCTCATGGCCGCGGCCACCCAGCCGGTGGCGAGGGCCGTGCTCGATCAACGGCAAACGGCGCTCAAATGGCTGCTTGTCGTCTCGTTCGGCTATTTGGGGTACAAGAATGCCCGGTTCGGTCGGATCGAAGCGCACGAAGCGGTCACGGCCCACAGCCGCGATATTTTGCTGCAAGCGAAAGAGATTGCAGAGCGGCAGGGCTATCGCATGTTGCATGCGATTGTGGATTCGCTCTGGCTCGTCAAGCCCGGCGCGGTCAGGACAGACTACGACAGACTTGCGCAGGCGATTACCGAGCAGACGGGGCTCTCGATCGGCGTGGAGGGGCTCTATCGCTGGATTGGGTTTCTTCCGTCACGGGTCAATCCACTCATGCCGGTGCCGAATCAGTTCGTGGGTCTGTTCGACCATGGCGCCATGAAAATCCGCGGTATCGAAATCCGTCGCAGCGACGCCCCGATTCTCGTCAAGCGGGCACAAGCGGAGGTGCTGCGCTGTCTGAGTGAGGCAGGGACGCTGGCCGAGTTGCGCAAACAGATTCCGCAGGCATTGGAGATCGTCCGTACCTATCGACGCTATCTCCAAGATGGTCACGCCACCGTTGAGGAACTGGCCATCACGAAATCACTCTCGAAAGAGCCGCAGGATTATCGCCACCAGACCTTGTCGATGATTGCGGCTCAGGAACTGCTCGCGCGTGGCGTGTTGCTCCAAGCCGGCGACACGATCCACTACATCATTACGGATGCCGATGCGGCCTGTCCTGCCGACCGTGTGCGGGCGGTGGCAGGACTCGATGGGACCTGGAGCTACGATGTCTCGGCCTATGACAACCTCCTTCTGAAGGCGGCTCTCGTGCTGTTGACGCCCTTAGGCGTGACGGCGACCTCACTGAACAAATCTACTGCAGGATGCTGAAAAGGTCGCTTTTCTCACCCGCCCGACCCCGGCGCGCCGAGACGCGCCCTTTCCCATGCAGCGTTCTCGCATCGTTCAGATCCTCAACGAGTCTCGGAAACCGGAATCACTGAGGCGCTTTTCCGTTCGCCAAAACCCATTACATGGGCGAACGGCCCACACAAAGTGCGGTTTGTACCTCCTCGGCCCTTCACTCGCTGCGGCCTTGCTGGACGAACTTTTTGAGCATCCTGCTACAGGCTCCGTTCAAATCTGTGCCACAAGTCGGTACTTTCCTTCGGCTAGCCTTTGTCCAGAGCCAGTTTGCGCGGGGTTAGGAGGGGCATCCCTCTTGCTGATCTCCACATGGTTTCCATGTGTGGCGTAGAGGGCGTTACATAAACATGAAAAGGGGGATCCGATGGCATCAGTATTGGAACTCGATCGGCAGACGGCCTCGTTTGTGCGGCAACTCGAAGAACAACGGAAACTCGAAAAGACCCTCCTGGTCGAACGAGTTCGCGGAACGAAGGAAGGGCTGGAATCGGTCTTCAGCGACATCAAGAGCCGTGTGGCGGTGCTGGAGAAGCTGAACGGGTCGGCGAGTGCCAGCTGCATCGCGCCGATCGGCTGGAGCAAGCTGATCTTTACCGGAGCGGACAGTGTCTCGGCGCCGAATACCATCGGATTCGGCGATCGGGATGAAACGCTGTGCAAGCTCGATCAGATCAAGTACCTTGAAGACACGCACTATCTCCGTCTAGCGGCGAATCCCCACTACGTGGAGCATGCACTGCCGAATAAATCGCTTCAAGCGCGCGTCGGGGCGAATCCTTCGCTCTGGGATACGCTCGGGTATGTCCACGTGGGCTACATGACCCTGCTGCAGATTCCCGCCTCGTTGGAACCGACGACGGTGTCGATCATGTCGCGGGTAAATAGCTTGTTTAATTGGGTCGAATCGAACGCGGTCGGAGACGAGTGGTACGCCCATGTGTCTGCCACCGCACGATTATGGGTGACCTATGATGGCGAGTTTCGTCAGGCGCCGGCCGCCCAGTTCGTGAATCTCCTCGCCTCGCCAAAACAATTGCGGACGCATCAGGACATTGCGTCACTCGCGCCGAGCGCGGCCCTCACGATGCAAGTGTCCGCCTCAGCCGGCAGCGGCACGACGATCAGCGTGTACGAATCCATCGAACTCGTTGCCACCACCCCGAACGGCCATGCCTACCTGGACGGCATATTTTCCTGGGAACCTCTTGCGGTGCAGCTACGCGAAGGGTAGCGGATGGTATCGGGTTAGCCAAAGGCAAGAAGCAGCATGACCGCCGGGAATCCTTCAAGGCCCACGAAGCCAGCCGCGAGGTTGAGCGGGCGATAAAAGAAAACGACCACAAGAGTGCGAGCCAATAAAACTGCTGAATCTCAACTCGACTATTGGCGAAGTTTCACGTTCGGCAAAGCTCTCGTGCTTGAAGCCGATTGCTTAAACTGGTTGCGTGAGCAACAACCGAATACCATTCATGCCGTTGTCAACGATCCGCCCTATGGACTGTTCGAATATTCTTCCGAGCAACAGGAAAAGCTGCGGAATGGCAAGGGCGGCGTATGGCGCATTCCGCCTTCTTTTGACGGAGCTCAACGTGCCCCACTTCCCAGATTCACTGTGCTCTCGCCGCAAGACCTCCGTGCTCTTGAGTTGTTCTTCCTGGAATGGGCCCAGTTACTCATACGAGTTTTGGTGCCGGGGGCGAACGTCGTTGTAGCCTCGAACCCACTTCTCTCTTACGTGGTTTCAGGTGCCCTTGCTAAAGCGGGTCTTGAAAGGCGGGGGGAAATCGTTCGCCTCGTCATGACGATGCGAGGTGGAGATAGACCGAAAGCAGCCCACGGGGAATTTTCGGATGTCAGCGTGATGCCTCGATCCATGTGGGAGCCTTGGTTGCTTTTCCGGAGGCCCCTCGAAGGAAGGGCGCAAGACAATCTTCGCAAGTGGGGTACGGGCGGGTTTCGAAGACCTTCTTCAGACAAACCGTTCGGAGATGTGATTCCGTCGGCACCCACTCATAAGTCCGAAAGGGCTCTGGCACCACATCCAAGCTTGAAGCCTCAACAATTCATGCGCACCTTAGTTCGTGGCGTTCTTGCGCTTGGGCAGGGAGTGGTCCTCGATCCATTCTGTGGAGCAGGGTCAACGCTTGCTGCGGCTGAATCGGTGGGATATGAGAGTGTCGGGATCGAAAAAGGCATACTTTGATAGAAAAGGCCCTGCCCAGGTTAGCCGTATTCAAGAGCGGCAGAAATCATCTATTGAGCTTGTAAACCCAGCCCTTCCTCAGCTTCTCTATGCCACTCTTATGCAACGTGGCTGTCCGGGCACCTAACTCACCGCGAGGATTTTTTCTAAAGTCGTCCTTCGTGACATTTCCAAGATAGATCTCTGTAACCGTCATGGGCGCTCTATCCTTAGCAGGCTCCGATAAGTTATCCACGCCATAGACAAACACGTGTATCCATTGATCGCGTGCGCCGTGAGTGTCTACGGCACCACCACCGTTTCGCGTGGCCTTGATTTCCACACCGTCCGATCCCGCCTTAACCTTGTTGTCCGGGTATATTCCGATCACAACGAGGTTTGAGTGACCATTGTGGTAAAGGTTGACGGTCAAGCTTCTGGAATGTTTTGCCAGGCTTGTTGTGAGCATGTCCGATAAAATCCCTGACATGATTGCGGGCTGTAGCATGTCGTCAAGTCGTTGAAGCCCCCGTTCGATAAGGCCAAGATTCACGTCGTAGAAAAAGTCGTAGACGTCCTGCATGGCAATCTCGAAATCCTTCAAACGGAGAACAAAGGGCAATTGGGCACTCCGATTTAACCACTTGGTGTTCACGTCGTTCTGAACGAGAGACATGTTTTTGGAGCGGGGTGACGCTTGGTGATGTGTCGACATTCACAATGTCGGCACATCGTAAGGCCGCCGGCCGTGTGTAGCAACCCTCAGTCATCGCTGAGTTCATACTATAACCTGCTGATTGTTATCGAGAAATATCTCTCCTGCCGCTCATTGAGAAATTTCCCACTTGACTTGGTTCTAGTTAGAACTATTATATTGAGGTCAGTATGAGGAAGGTGTGGTTGCAGATTCTCAATATACATGGCCGGCTGAATGAATGATTGCCGAGGTGGTCTAACCAGCCAGCGTATAAAGGAGGCTTCATCATGTTTGTTATCATGGGTGCGACAGGGAATACGGGATCGGCTGTCGCGGAGACCTTGCTCAGTTGGAAACAGCCAGTGCGGATCGTTGTGCGCTCGGCTGACAAGGCTGCGTCATGGAAAGCGAAGGGGGCAGAAATTGCGGTTGCTTCGCTCGACGATGTGTCAGCGTTGACGAAAGCTTTTGAGGGGGCGAACGGCCTGTATCTTCTGGTGCCGCCGAACTACGGAGCATCGCTTTGGCTTGCCGATCAGCGAGCACGAATGGATCGTGCGGCAGAAGCCGTTAAGAGCAGCGGCATCGGCCACGTCGTGTTTCTGTCTTCGGTCGGCGGACACATCGCCGAAGGAACAGGGCCCATTCGGGCCGCTCGCTCTGGCGAGCAGAAGCTTGGGGAAGTGGCGAAGAACCTGACAATTCTCCGCCCCTGCTACTTTATGGAGAATTGGGCGCCTGGGATCTGGCGTAGCCAAGAGTCAAGGCATCCTGCCGACGTTCATTGCGCCGAGAGTCAAAGTTCCGATGATCGCGACCAGAGATATCGGCCGTGTGGGCGCGGAGCAGTTGATGGCCGGCGGAACGGGCAAGCAGATTGTAGAATTGGCCGGACCGGAAGAATACACTCCAGATGAGGTTGCGGCTGCACTCGGTCAGATCTTGGGAAAGGCGGTGTCGGCTCAGCATGCGCCGTTGAGCGCGGTGGTGCCCACATTTAAATCGTTCGGCTTCTCCGACGAAGCGGCGAAACTGTTTGAAGAAATGTACACATCATTTTCCACAGGGGCGATTGGGTACGAACATCCCGCCTCACTTGTGCGCGGCGAGGTCACATTGGCCGAAGCGTTGCAAGGAATGGTGTAAGGAAGGAGACCCGTCATGGCAACAGAAACGACAACGATGAAGGAACTGATCGGCCTGTACCAACCAGGCTCGCAGCATATGGTTGGCGATGGATTTCCTGTGCGGAATCTCTTTCCGAGTAATGATATCGATCGTGAAGTCAGCCCGTTTCTTATGCTGGACTATGCAGGGCCGCAATACTTCGAGCCGACGGATCATCCCCGTGGCGTGGGAGAACATCCGCATCGTGGGTTTGAAACGGTCACCATTGTCTATGAAGGGGTCGTGGCCCATCGTGATTCGGCTGGGAATGCTGGGGTGATCGGCCCAGGCGATGTCCAATGGATGACCGCGGCCTCCGGCATCGTTCACGAGGAATTGCACGAGAAGGAGTTTGCAAAAAAGGGAGGCACGCTTCACGCGATTCAGTTGTGGGTGAATCTTCCGCGCGCCTCAAAAATGTCGACGCCCGGCTATCAGACGATCCTCAACGCCCACATTCCCACGATCGATCTGGAGGGTGGGGCCGGTCGGTTGCGCGTGATCGCCGGATCATTCCTCGGACACAAGGGGCCGGCGCGCACGTTCACGCCGGTTGAGTTGTACGATCTGCAGCTAAAGGCCGGGAAGCGCTTGTCTCTCTCGTTGCCCGAAGGACACAATGCGTCGATCTTCGTGCTGCAAGGTCGCGCGTCCGTGAATGGGTCGCGAGCTGCCGGAGAAGCGGAACTGATTGTGTGCACACGCGATGGCTCGCGAGTCACGGTGGAGGCTCAGGAGGACAGTCGGCTCTTGGTCATGGCCGGGGAACCGATCGAAGAGCCTATTGCGCGCTATGGCCCGTTCGTCATGAATACCCGTGAAGAGTTGATGCAAGCGGCGCAGGACTATCAAGCAGGGAAGATGGGACACTTGTCGTAATACCGT
This sequence comes from uncultured Nitrospiraceae bacterium, assembly GCA_963821465.1. Classification (GTDB taxonomy): domain Bacteria; phylum Nitrospirota; class Nitrospiria; order Nitrospirales; family Nitrospiraceae; genus Palsa-1315. The sequence continues at coordinate 273,063 of CAWGDV010000029.1, forward strand.
CGTTCGTCCCTCGTGAAGCGCATCTCGTTGAAAAATGAATGGGAATGAGAAGATGGCGGCTTCGATGAATAAGCAAGGCGCAGGATTCCACATCGAGATCTATTCCGACATCGTTTGCCCTTGGTGTTATGTCGGAAAGCGGCGACTTGAGCGGGCTTTGACCTCGGTTGGTGGCGATGTACATGTGACATGGCGCCCGTTCCAATTGAATCCGACGATGCCACTCGACGGAATGGATCGAACCACTTATCTGAAAGCCAAGTTTGGGAGCTTGGAGGTCTTTGGCCGGATGGAAGAACAACTCCTCGCTGCCGGCGCGGATGAACGGATTCCCTTTGCCTTCGAGAAGATTCAGCGGACGCCAAACACCTTTGCGGCCCATCGGCTGGTTTGGTATGCAGCACAGCAGGGGAAACAGGACGAAGTGGTGGAGGCTCTCTTTCGTGCGTATTTCTTGGAGGGCAAGGACATCGGGGATCTGAAGACCCTTACGCATGTGGCTGCAGAAGCCGGACTGGATCGGACAGAGACAGAAGAGTTTCTGGCGAGCGAAAAAGGCGTGGTCGAGGTAAAGGGCGAAGAAGCGGTCGGTCGTCGGTTGGGTATTCGCGGAGTGCCCTATTTCGTCCTCAACGGAAGTATCTATCTCTGGCGCGCAGCCTCCGGATATCTTTGTGTCTGCCATTCAGCAGGCGGAGAAAAATCTAGCAGGCCATGGAGAACCAGTTTTAGACAACGGAGTATTTTCTATTGGTACAGATCTCGACATAGCCGCAGGCTGTTCAAAAAGACCGTCCAGCAAGGCCGCAGGCGGAGCAAGAACCGGAGGCGTACCCTCAGGGGTACGTTGAGGATTCTGCGAGCTGAGAACGATGCTGGCGGGTTTTTTCAACAGCCTGCAAGAAATGGAGGGGCATAATGGCAGTCCAAGTCTACGGATGTAACCACATCGTCATTGAGGTGACCGACGCCAAGAAAGCGGTGAAGTTCTATTCGGACGTGTTCGGCTTGAAGATGCTGCGTGGTGGTGAAGGCGCAGCCTGGTGCAAGCTAGGCGAGCATCAATTCATGGCGATTTTTGAAGTCGACAAGCTGCAACCGGATCGCGTGAAACATTTCGGCTTGATGGTCCGGGACGCGCAACAGATCAAGGAAGTGCGGAAGAAGCTCACCAAGAAGTACAAGCTCACAACTGCAGCCGAACTTCCGTTGCGACTTCCGCGATCCCTGGGGGAACCGCATTCAGGTCGGCGATCTCAGCGATGAATCGCTCGTCTGGCTCCTCCCCTATCAGGAAGTGCAGAAAGCCGGGATTACATTCACCAGCACACCTCGAAAGGAGAAGCGGTCATGAGCACAACCAATCTGCAACAGCGACTGGACGATCTATTCGGCTACATCCGTCAAGGCAAGATCATCGAGGCCATGAATGAGTTCTACGACAAGGAAACTGTGATGCAGGACAATGCCAACCCGCCGACTAAGGGGTTGGCGGCGAACATTGAGCGGGAAAAGCAGTTCATGAGCGGTGTCAAGGAATGGAAAGGGTTTAACGTGACGGGCTCGGCTGTGGGCGACAACGTGACATTCTACGAATGCAGCCTGGACTTTATCGCCACCAGCGGACAGCCGGTGCATATGGAGCAGGTCGTCGTGGCCAAGTGGAAGAACGGCAAGATCGTGCACGAGCGGTTTTACTACGACACTGGTGCAAGTAAGTAAGGTGCGGCGAATGTTGGCGAACAGTTTTTCCATGCAGAAATTTCGATGGTCCTCACGTGGGCACAAAAGAACAACACTCTCGCAGAATGCTCAAAAAGTCTGTCCAGCCAGGCCGCAGCGAGTGAAGGGCCGAGGAGGTACAAATCTCACTTTGTGTGGGCCGTTCGCCCATGCAATGGGTTTTGGCGAACGGAAAAGCGCCTCAGTGATTCCGGTTTCCGAGACTCATTCGGTACGTTGAGGGTCTGAACGATGCGAGAACGATGCATGGGAATAGGCGCGTCTCGGCGCGCCGGGGTTGGGCGGGTGAGAAGAGCGGCTTTTTCAGCATTCTGCTAATCGTCCAGGGAGCCTGTCATGCCGGACACACAATGGACGGATATCGGAAGCGTCGAAGAGCTGAAGAAGAAGCCCTTGCAAGAAGTTTCCTCCGGGAAGACGACTATCGCGCTGACATACAAAGACGGCTCGTTTGCTGCGATATCAGGGGTCTGCAATCATGTCGGTGGTCCGTTGGGTGAAGGCACCCTCGACGGCGACTATGTTGTCTGTCCCTGGCATTACTGGAAGTTTCATCACAGAACCGGTCAAGGAGAGCCAGGGCACGAACAGGATCAGGTTCCAAGCTATGCGACCAAAATCGAGAACGGCCGGCTCTACATCGACCTGTCATCCGCCACGAAGCGGAAAAAACAGTCGCATAAACCGCATCCGCTCGCGCGCCCGGTGTTGCGCCAGGCAGGCCCGATTCGTGTCGTGGGAATCTCGACGACAGCGATGACCACGGAACATCCACGGTACAGCACCTCCGATGCGATGCTGGAGGTAGCCTTGGAGCATGCCCGAAGCGACGCTCAAACTAGAGACGCAATGCATCAAGCTCCGCGACCTGAACTTTCGCTCGTGTGAAGGTTTCTATTCCAAAGTCGGCGCAGGCCTGCACCTGGCCTTGCTCGATCACGCAAATGGACCCGACGGACCAGCTCGATCGCGTGTACGAAGCGATCGTGCATTGGGCCGATGTCATTCTGATTTCAACCCCGATCCGCTGGGGCAACGCCAGCAGCTTGTATTACAAGATGGTCGAGCGGCTGAACTGCATCCAAAACCAGGAGACCATCGCGAACAAACATTTGCTCAAGAACAAGGTGGCGGCGTTTATCATTATGGGCGGGCAAGACAATGTCCAAGGCGTGGCCGGGCAACTCATGACCTTTTTCGCCGAAGTCGGTTGCCAGTTCCCGCAGTTTCCGTTCATCGCCCATTCAAGGGGCTGGAGCGCGGAGGACATGGAACGGAATGTCAGCGAGGTGCAGAACAGCCGGCAACTGCGTGAAGGGGCGCAGGAACTCGTGGCACGCGCTGCGATATGGCCAGGCTCATGGTCGGCGGTCAGATTCCCGAGCATCCACTCGCCCGTGGCGGCCGCAAGGCGCACCAACTCGATAGTGAACCGACGGGGTAACGGTCGCGTGAGCTTTGAGGGGTCGGATCATGCCGGAACCAGGTCACAGAGACGCGCACCTCGACCATATTTTTCGGGCGCTGCTTCGTCTGCACAAGGCCTTGCTGGACGACGAACGGGTGTCCTATGAGCGTGTGCATGGGCGTATCCCGTCCAATGGAGCGTTTTTGCAGCTGGTGCTGGGGGATGCGTGGTTTGCCTGGCTACGTCCGCTGTCCCAACTGATGGTCAAGCTCGATGAACTGGTGGAAGAAGGCGAGGTATCGTCCCATACGGAAATCATCGACCTGCTCACGTCGGCACGGACACTCCTGACCCCGACGGAAGAAGGAGAGGGGTTCGGCAGACAGTACCATGACGCGCTGCAACGAGCGCCTGATGTGGTGTTGGCGCACGCGGCGGTCAGGACGTTGCTCAGTTGACCGCACAAAGAACGGGAGCAAAATCAGTCCCATTGGATATGAGAAAGGGGTGAGTGCAATGAAAGCCCATTACCTTGGCCATGTGGTGTTCTATGTCAAGGACCTCGAACGGTCGCTAGCCTTTTATCGCGACCTGCTGGGATTCCAGGAGGTCGGAAGAATATTCAATGGCGCGGCAGCGGCCCTCACATCCGGTCGCACCCATCACGAGTTGTTGCTGATCCAGGTCGGTGACGCGCCGGGGCCACCGTCCGGGAGGCGACGCGGGCTCTATCATATCGGGATCAAAGTGGGAGACGGTCTCGACGAACTGCGTTCGGCCAAGAAAGAGTTGGAGCAGGCTGGGGTTCAGATCGACGGCATGAGCGATCACACCGTCAGTCAGAGCCTCTATCTGCGCGATCCTGACGGCAACGAAGTGGAACTCTACGTCGATGCAGAGGAATCGGTGTGGAAAAACAATCCGGCGGCCGTCGTGTCGCCGATCAAGCCGTTGCGATTATGATCAGTTGAACTCTTTGGAGAGGAGGTCTGTCAGGGCTCGTATGAAAGCCGTCCAAGCTTCGAAAGCCGGGTCTGACTGGGAAGTGGTCGAGCAAGAGATTCTGTCCCCTGGTCCGGGGACGGTTCGTGTCAAGGTAGAGGTTTGCGGCATCTGCCACAGCGATATGCTGGTGAAGGAAGGGTATTGTCTCCGGGCACGAGATCGCCGGGCGTATTGATGAAGTCGGCACGTACGTCGCGACTTGGAAGAAGGGTCAGCGCGTGGGGTGGGCTGGCACGGCGGGCACTGCGGACAATGCCCATCCTGCCGGCGGGGTGACTTCATCATGTGTCAATCGGGGAAAATCACCGGGATCAGCGCTGACGGTGGCTGGGCCGAGTATTTACTCACTCGGGCGGAGGCTCTTGCCTCGATCCCCGATGAGCTTTCGGCTGACGAAGCGGCCCCGTTGCTCTGCGCGGGGATTACAACGTTCAATAGTCTGCGCCGCAGCGGAGCGAGGGCAGGAGACCTGGTCGCGATCCATGCCGTCAACGAGCGAGGAGATCGCCTTGCTGTCTGGAGCGGTCGCGAGTTGCCTGGGAGAAAGCGACCGGCGTTGCCAAGGAAGGCTCCCCCATTTCTCGGTTACTCGACACGACGATCACGATGGAGGCAAAGTTAGAAGGATAACGTTTCGAACAGGAGGACAACCATGGCAACCAAGCTCAAGATTCCCAGCGCAGCGAAGGCGAAGAAGTATTTTCAAGACAAGATGGCGTTCACGACCGGCCCGGTCGAGCTTGAGCGTTGGTTCAAGCAGGGCGAGCCAGTGAACATTGTGGATGTACGTGCGGCCGAAGATTATGCGGAGGGGCATATCCCTGGCGCAGTCAATTTGCCGAAGGACCAGTGGGATAATGCCAAGGTCGTGAAGACGCGTCTCCACAAAAACAAGATTAACGCCCTGTATTGCTATTCGCACGTCTGTCATTTGGCGGCAACAGCGGCCGTCCTATTCGCGAACAAGGGTTATCCGGTTATGGAGCTCGAAGGTGGATGGCGTTGGTGGAAGAGCGACGGCTTCGACGTGGAAAAGTAACGAGAATGGAGATTAAGGAACTTCCAGGTGCTCTGACAGTGATCACCAGAGGGGCGGTTCCGTGGCGTAGTCTCATGGTCTCGGGTGGCTGTGAGTCAAGGATGCGAAAGACCTGCGTTACGTTGTACCGCTAGAGGGAGGGGCAAAAATGGCGGCGCGTCGAGTGAAGGGCGATGAGAAGAAACCCCGCCGTCGAGCCAAGGTACTGGTCATCGACGTGGGTGGAACCAACGTGAAGATTCTTATGACAGGTAAGCGCGAGCCGCGCAAGGTGCCGTCAGGTCCGGAAATGACCGCGTCCGGTATGGTGGCAGCGGTCCAACAGCTCGCCGCCGATTGGTCCTATGATGTCATTTCGCTGGGATATCCAGGAGCCGTGCTCGGCGGCCGGCCGGCTGCGGAACCTAAAAACCTGAGTGATGGATGGGTGAGATTCGATTTTGCCAAAGCGTTTGGTCGTCCAGTCAAGGTGATCAATGATGCGGCGATGCAAGCCCTCGGTAGCTACGAGGACGGCCGCATGTTGTTCTTGGGACTTGGAACAGGACTGGGCTCTGCGCTGATCACCGATGGCGTGTTGGTACCGATGGAGCTGGCGCACCTGCGGTACAGGAAGGATCGCACGTATGAGGACTACGTCGGCTTGCGCGGATTCAAGCGGTATGGCAAGAAGATATGGCGCCGGTACGTCGCAGATGTGGTGGCGGCGCTCCGCGATGCGTTGCAAGCTGACAGTGTGGTGCTTGGTGGCGGTAATGCAAAGAAGTTGAAGCGTCTGCCTGAACGGGTCCGTCTCGGCGACAACACACACGCCTTTCTCGGCGGCTTTCGCTTATGGGAGGACGCCTGGAGGGATGAGCGGCCTGCCTGTGTCGTGAAGAAGAGCCGCGAGGGAGACGGGCGTGGGTCGTGAGCATTGCATTCAGGAAGCCGTTCAACCGACGGTCCATGGGACCATCGATGGCGGATAGAGGAATCGACCGGCAGGAGACTCAACAGAATTATCATTTAACGAAGTCGAACTCTATGTCGATGCGGATGAGTTGGTGTGGAAGAACAATCCGGCGGCCGTCGTGTCGCCCATCAAGCCGTTACATCTGTAGATATTTGGTTTCACTGGAGGAGCCCCATGGTTCAATGAAAGCTCCTCCCACTGGATAAACCGGAAAAGTACACAGTGACAGGCAATGGTTGCCCTAGGGCAACGTATACGTCAGGTTCGGCCAGACCGCATACCCAATGGCTTGAGCGTTTTTCCCTTCCTGTAGCTCAAAGATTATACTTGTCTGGAAAGGGGTTGTTCCTGAGATTCCGTCGAATCCACCGGCCCCGCCTGTAAACGTAAACTCGCCCTCACACTCTTTCAAATTTCCAGCGCACTTCCAGTGGGCGTAGGCGACGTCCTTGCCCTCATGCGCCACGATCGTGCAAAGTCCTTCTATCGCTTGAGAGTCCTTCTTTCTGTTGAGATTCACGCGCACCGGACAGGCCAGTCTTGACGAATGGACAGTCATCTTCCCTTCGACCTTATGGCGGGAGATCAGCACCCCTTTCACAATTCCATTGATGACCTGTTCTCCATCTCCAAGCTCCTGGACCTCGCCGCTGCCATTCCAACTCGAACTGGAGTCTCCTGCTTCAACGGTCTTTGCATAAGCCAAAGAGCCGTCGCTTTCCCCAAGGGCGAGAACTATTCCAATCACAATTACGAAGTAGTAAATGCTCCTCATGCCAACTCCTTTCAGTGATGATCCGCGCGGAAGCTCTGTGTACGACTTTAAGGCAAACTTATACAAGAAGTGGTTAAGATCTAGCAAGTGGGCGTGCGAAGTTCATGATGAAGCGATATACTGCAGCCGCGCAGTCCGATCCCAACCACCACAGAGGGAGGAACGCTCATGGAGAAACCACGCATTGCAGCCAAGCAGCCCGAAGTGCTGACGTTGGAACAGGGAACGTACTATTGGTGTCAATGTGGACGCTCGAGGGACCAACCGTTCTGTGACGGGTCCCACCAAGGAACCGGGATCGAGCCGGTCGAGTTTACCATAGATGAGAACGAAAGAAGTCGCCTTGTGCCAGTGCAAGCAGACCAAGACTCCGCCGTTCTGCGACGGCACGCACCAGACGCTGTGAAAATGCGAAGCGAGCGTCAAAATGAAAATCGCCTTGATCGGGGCAACTAGAGTGGAACGTCCAGCGCATATCCGGTAACGTTTGAAGTTGGGTTATTGATGAGCGACAAACTCTGTCCGGAAGTCTCCATCACGCTCTGCTAAGGAGGAAGAATCATGGACTGGGAAATGCCGTCATTCGTGGAATTGAAAATGGATGCCGAGATCAACTCGTATCAAGATGACCTTGCGGACATTCCCGATATCAACGAGCCATCTGCGGAAGGGCCGGTCGTGACCGCCCCTCAATAAGATCGATGGGTGGATGTGATGATCGTTCGTGTCCTAGGGTCGGCAGCGGGAGGAGGATTCCCGCAATGGAACTGCGCCTGTTCTCATTGCCGAGGCGTGCGGGAAGGGCTGATCAACGCGAGCCCTCGAACACAGGAATCAGTCGGTCTGAGCGCGGATGATAAAGACTGGTTTCTCATCAACGCGTCTCCGGACATTCACTCGCAGATTGAGAGCTTCGCTCCACTCCATCCGGGGAAATCACGCACCACACCCATCCAGGCGATTGTTCTGACCAACGGAGACCTGGATCACTGCTTGGGCCTCCTTTCGCTCCGAGAAAATCATCGACTTGTGATCTACTCCACGGAGTCTGTGCGTCGCGGATTCACCGACGGCAATGTTTTGTATAGAACCTTGCAACGCTTTGCCGATCAGGTGACCTGGCGAACGCTGAAACTGGGTGTTGAAAAGACCTTGCTGTGCGCGGACGGACGCCCGTCAGGTTTGACGGTGGAAGCCTTGGCCGTCCCGGGAAAGCCTCCCATCCATTTGGAAGGACTCGTCTCGCCTAGTGATCCGGAACTGAATGTGGGGCTCAGGTTTCGCCAGTGTACCAACGGGCGAGTGCTGGCCTATCTATCCGCTGTCGGCAGGATCACGACCTCGGTTTTCGAAGGGTTGGCAGATGCGGATTGCGTCATGTTCGACGGCACCTTCTGGTCGAGCGATGAACTCTCCGCTCCGGGCTTCCTCGAGAAGTCAGCCGAGGATCTGGCCCACTGGCCTGTCGGGGGGCAGAGAGGGAGTCTTGCGATGCTCTCGACGATCACGGCTCCTCGGCGGGTGTTCATTCACATCAACAACACCAATCCGATGTTGAGGGAGGATTCCACCGAGCGCAAGATCATTGAGGCAGCCGGATGGAGCGTCGCGTGGGACGGGATGGAGATCAGGCTATGAAAAACGATCAACATCGAGGTCCACTTTCAACAGAAGCCTTCGTGGAACGGCTCACGCGTGAAGGCTCCACCCGCTACCATGACCATCACCCTTTCCACACGCTCATGCACGAGGGGAGCTTGACGAAGGTCCAGCTGCAACAATGGGTGCTGAACCGCTACTACTACCAAACGCGTATTCCGATCAAGGATGCCTTAATCGTGTCGAAGTCCGAAGACCCGAGCTTTCGACGGACCTGGCTTCACCGTATTCAGGATCATGACGGGCAACAGGAAGGGGAAGGCGGACTTACGTCATGGCTCGAGCTGGCGCGAGGCGTAGGTCTCGATGTCGAAGAGGTCAAGAGCTTGCGGTCAGTGCTTCCGGGCGTCAGACTCGCCTGCGACGGGTACGTGCAGTTCGTCCGTGATGCATCGCTTCTCGAAGCAGTGGCTTCATCACTCACCGAATTGTTTGCTCCGATGCTTATGGCCCGTCGCATCGAAGCTTGGAGGCACCATTATCCCTGGGTGGGCTCAGACGCCCTGAGGTATTTTCAGATGCGTATAGCCCACGCCACGCTTGATTCGAAGCAGGCCGTTGAATTCGTCGTTCAGCACGCCCTCACGCATGAGTTGCAGGAACGATGTGTGCGGGCTCTGATCACGAAGGCCGAAATTCTGTGGCACCTGCTCGATTGCCTGTATATGGCCTATGTCGAACCAGGATCAGGAGGAAAGAAGTCCGCATATGACCAACAGCATGACCGGCGACATAGCCAGACCTCAGCTTAGTCCCAAAGTTCGTCTTCGCTTCGATCGACGAACGGGTCGCTACCTACTCTTGTACCCTGAAACGGGTCTTGAACTGAGCAGAACCGCAACAGAGATTGCGCGCCTTTGCACAGGAGAATGGACGGCCGACGAAATTGCGCAGTATCTGGCTCAAATTCATAGCGAGATCTCTCTTGGTGAAATCACGCGGGATGTGCGCGGCTTTCTCAGGACCCTTGCGGGCCGCGGTCTGGTTCAAGGCTTCAAATGAATAACGAGTATCGTCCCTACACGTTAATCGCCGAGCTCACCTACCGGTGTCCGCTACGATGCCCCTATTGTTCAAACCCTCTCGGCTATACCGGTTATGGAAATGAGATCGATACCGACACATGGCTTCGCGTCTTCCAAGAGGCGGAAGCGCTTGGTGTAGTCCAGCTCAACCTGACAGGGGGAGAGCCGTTGTTGAGGGATGACCTGGAACGGCTCATTGAGAGAGCGAGCCGGCTTGAGTTGTATACGAACCTGATCACCAGCGGCATCCCCCTGACCTTCGAGCGGCTATCTCGGTTTGCGGCACTTGGACTCAATGGTGTGCAAGTGTCTGTTCAAAGTTCGCGGCCGACAGAATCAGACCGGATTGCCGGAGCACCCTCCTTCCACCGGAAGCTCGAAGTCATGCAGTGGGTCGCATCGCTCGAACTCCCGCTGACCCTGAACGTCGTGCTCCATCGCGACAACATCGATGAGATCGAGGAGCTTATCGCTCTGGCCGAGCGCGTTTCCGCCGACCGACTCGAGCTGGCAAATGCGCAGTACCTTGGATGGGCTCTCAAGAACCGCATGGCGCTCCTGCCGACTCGCGCGCAGGTCGAAACCGCGCGAACCATTGCGGCTAACGCAAAGGAGCGGCTTCGGGGAACAATGGAAGTGCTCTTCGTCACACCCGACTATTATTCGGTGCACCCGAAATCCTGTATGGAAGGATGGGGACGACGGTTCATTGTGGTGAATCCGGAAGGGCTTGCGCTACCCTGTCATCTGGCACACACGTTGCCAGGATTGCGTTTTGACAATGTCACGAAGCGCGACCTCGCAGATATTTGGCATCATTCAGACGGCTTTAATCAGTTCCGTGGAGACGGATGGCTACCCGACGTATGCCGGAACTGTGATCGTCGCACCAAAGACTTCGGAGGATGTCGTTGTCAGGCCTTTCATGTGACGGGAAACGCCGGCGCTACCGATCCCGCTTGTTCTCTCTCGCCTGATCATGGCTTGATCGAATCTGCCCGAAGCCAGGCAAGTCAGTCTGTCGGTGTGCCGGTACTGTTCGAATATCGGACAGGTCGAGGGTTTGCTCAATGATGAGCCGGCGTATGGATATAAGTCTGGTGATATTGCTAGTCCTGGTCGTCTCCCTCGGCGTATTCGCTTTTGTAAAGGATCGCGCTCTGCCGTTGGAGGGGTTGTATGCAAGCGGCCGGCTGTTCGGGAGCGTCTGGATTGAATTGTTGTTGGGCTTCATCATTGCGGGGCTACTTGACGTGCTCATCTCTCCCTCTGAGATCACCGCGTGGCTGGGAACTGAGTCCTCCACGCGAGGAATTCTCATAGGGTCGCTGGCCGGCCTGGTGATTCCAGGAGGACCGTATCTATTGTTTCCCATTGCGGCGAAGCTCTGGACGACCGGAGCGGCTCCCGGCGTCTTGATCGCGCTGATTACCGCAAAGTCCCTTGTCAGCCCGATCCGAATGCTGACCTATGAAGCTCCGCTGCTGGGTTGGCCATTGACCCTTGCCCGTTGTGTGCCGGCTCTCTTCGTTCCTCCGATTATGGGAATACTGGGACAGTGGGTCTTCAATCTATTCATGAGGAAGTAATCATGAACACGGACCACAGGAGCAATGGGAATACGATGAGTCGTGTTGTTGCGCTGGTATTCTCCTCAATGATCCCCTTCTTCGTCGAGAGCCGGATCGATGCCGCCTCCCTTCCTCTCGATACGATCAAACTGCCCCCTGGTTTTGCCGTCACGGTGTATGCGGACAATGTTCCGAATGCGCGCGGTATGACACTTGGGCCGAACGGCATCCTGTTCGTCGGCAGCAGGGAAAAAGGCGACGTCTACGCAGTCATCGACAAAGACGGTGATCAGCGCGCTGATGAAGTGTTCACCATTGCCAGAGGCTTGAACATGCCGGTGGGCGTCGCCTACCGAAATGGCTCGTTATTTGTCTCCGCTGTTGATCGTATCCTACGATTCGACAAGGTCGAACAACGGCTGACCAACCCACCCACACCGGTGACGATTAAGGAGGGTTTTCCGAACGAGACACATCATGGATGGAAGTTCATCGCCTTCGGCCCCGACGGGAAACTCTATGTGCCCGTCGGTGCCCCGTGCAATATCTGCGAACCTGATCCCGACCGCTATGCCTTGATCGCCCGCGTGAATCAAGATGGGAGCGGTTATGAGATCGTTGCGCGTGGAGTCCGGAACTCGGTCGGATTTGATTGGGATCCAACGACCCATGACTTGTGGTTCACGGATAATGGCCGGGATCATCTTGGGGACAGTCAACCGCCGGATGAACTCAATCATGCGCCGAGGGCTGGGCTGCACTTTGGCTATCCTTATTGCCATGGGGGAACGATCCAGGATCCTGAGTACGGCAGAAAACACGCCTGCCGAGAATTCACGGCGCCGGCTGTCACGCTCGGCCCCCATGTCGCCTCGCTGGGTATGCGCTTTTACACCGGCACCATGTTCCCCCTGAAATATCAGCGCCAAATTTTTATTGCGGAGCATGGTTCGTGGAATCGGAGCGAGAAAATCGGCTATCGGATCACGCTCGTGTCACGAGATGAGCAAGGACAAATCCGATATTCAGTATTTGCAGAAGGGTGGCTTCAGGGCCAAAAGGCATGGGGACGCCCCGCTGATGTCCTCGTCATGCCGGATGGCGCTCTATTGGTTTCAGACGATTTAGCGGGAGCGATTTATCGAATCAGCTATGGAGAGCAGTAGCAAAACATTTTACCTGCTTGGCCTCGACGAAGGCTATTCATTCAAGGAGGACTGTTTATGGAGAAACCGCGCATTGCAGCCAAGGAGCCCGAAGTGCTTACGTTGGAACAGGGAACGTACTATTGGTGTTTATGTGGGCGTTCGAGGGACCAGCCATTCTGTGATGGATCCCACCAAGGAACCGGGATCGAGCCGGTCGAGTTTACACTCAGTGAAACGAAAGAAGTTGCCTTGTGCATGTGCAAGCAAACGAAGACACCGCCGTTTTGTGACGGGACGCACAAGACGCTCTGACCCCGTTCGAAGGGTCGCGTATCGTTCACGAGGGTTGCGTCCGGTCAGACTAGATGGAGAGGAGGCGCTATGGGAGCGGCGAAAGCAGAATGGACAGCGTCAGCGTTGATCCTGACGGGGTTGGTCGTGGCCGGGCTCATGGCGGATGTCGCAGGGGCAACGCCTCAAGAGTCTCCCGCGCCAGGGTTCGCGTGGAAAGACGGAGCGGAAGTCTATAAGAAGGTATGTGCGTTGTGTCACGAAACTCACACTGGTCCCATTCTTCTGGGTGAGAATCTTGATCCTGCCTACATCCAAATGATTGTGCGACAAGGCAACGAGGCCATGCCGGCCTTTCGCGCATCAGAAATTGATGACAAAACACTGGAGAAACTGGCTGAGTATGTATCGAAAACAGCAGCCGGCCACTAAGGAGGGTCCATGCCATGGAGATCGATCGCCGCAGTCTCATGAAAGGGCTATTGGCGAGCGGGGCCCTGTTGGCTCTTGGGACTCCCCTATGGACATTCGCGGGCTCGCCTGCGCGGAAACCGAAACATTGCGTGCTGCTGTTGGGCGGCACCAGTGCGGACGACGTGTTCGAGCGCGGCGCACGGGCAGCCTGTGATGGGATGACAGACGAGAGGCTGCAGACCGAAAAGCTGAGAGGCGGACTGCTGGCTAGCACCGACGGGGTATCCAAGCTGCTAGAACAGTCTCGCGGGGCGAGGTGGATCACCGTCATGGACGATGCCAGCGCGATCATCTTTCTTGACCTAGCACGGATGGCCAATGTTCAGCTGCTCTCGATGGGGACGCACGCGTATTCGAGAGATAGTGCCTGTCCACTTCGCCATGCATGGGCCACAACATCGCCGACGCACAGCGTCGGAGGAGTGCTGGCATCGCAATTTATCCAAAGGCAGGGCAGTTTTTCGATCACAGAAACTTTTCTCCAAGCCCCGCTGGAGGAACGTGCGCTGACTAGTTGGTCTGCATCAGGGTTCTACTCCTATCGGTCTGGTGAGGCGGATGCGATGCACCTCCATTGCTCAGGTCTCTCGCTGTCGGATGGATGTGGATTGATCGGTCTGACGGCAACCGACGAATGGATCTCCATCCCTCAGCAGGCAGGTGTCCACAATTCTGTTAGGTGGCAATCCGAGAACTGGGTGGAATCCGTCGGATATGCCGTGACGGCTTCGGCTCTTGGCGTGGACTCATTTCGAGAGTCCTGTTCCGTCCGCGCCTTCGTGCATCGATCGCGAGACAGCGAGCGGATACAGATACAGCCGACCGAACGGTTTGTGTCATTCGTCATGGATATCTAGCCCAACCCGACGAGGAGGACAAAGCATGGCCAGCAAATATATCGCGTTGCCGAAGGGGATTTCTGAAACAACGTTTGATGCCGCCGTGAAGGACTTCCGCCGGGTCTTGGGCGAGGCCAACGTGCTCACGAGCGCGTACCAGCTCGCGCCCTATACCAAGATCATGATGCCGGTGCCCGAGGCGAATCATACGCCGTCTGCGGCAATCCTGGCGACGACTGTCGGGCAGATTCAGGAAATTGTGGGCATCTGCAATAAGCACAAGATCCCGGTATGGACGATCTCGACTGGCAAGAATTTGGGTTATGGCTCCGCGGCTCCGGCCGAGCGTGGGCAGGTAGTGCTCGATCTGCATCGTATGAACCGCATCCTCGAGGTCGATGCCGACCTCTGCTACGCCCTTGTCGAACCGGGCGTAACCTATAGACAACTCTACGATTACTTCCAGGAACATAAGCTGCCCCTATGGCTCTCCGTACCGGCGCCCTCTGCGATTGCCGGGCCTACCGGCAATACGTTGGACCGCGGAGTCGGCTATACGCCCTATGGAGAACATTTCCTCAATGCCTGCGGCATGGAAGTCGTCCTGGCCAATGGCGAGATCCTTCGCACGGCTATGGGTGGCTTGCCGAACTCCAATACGTGGCAGGTCTTCAAGTGGGGCTATGGCCCCTACTTGGATGGCATCTTTACCCAATCCAACTATGGCATTGTCACCAAATTCGGCTTCTGGGTGATGCCGGCTCCGCCGGCGTACAAACCGTTCCAGATTCAATATCAAGATGAAGGAGACATCGTCGAGATCGTGGAGACGATTCGGCCGCTTCGCATCAGCGGGACTATCCCCAATTCGGTCGTGATCGCCCATGCCCTGTACGAAGCGGGGTTGAAAGCCAAGCGGAGCGACTACGTCTCCGGGCCCGGCTCCATCTCGGACGAAGCCGTCCATCGACTCATCCGCGATCATAAGATGGGACTATGGAACGTATACGCAGCGTTGTACGGGACCGCAGAGCAGGTGGACGTGAATTGGAAGATCGTGACGGAAGCGTTCGGAAAATCCGGGAAGGCAAAGTTCCTCACGGAACAAGACGTCGGTGATGATCCTCAGTTTGGATATCGGGCGGCCCTCATGCGCGGCGGCATGGATTTAAGAGAATTCAATCTCTACAACTGGCGTGGCGGCGGCGGCTCGTTGTGGTTTGCGCCGGTCTCTCAAGCGCGCGGCAGCGAGACGCTCAAGCAAATGGCGCTCGCCAAGCGGATCCTCGCCAAGCACGGGCTCGATTACACAGGCGAATTCATCGTCGGCATGCGGGACATGCACCATATCCTCGACATGTTGTATGACCGGACGGACCCGGCCATGACGAAGGCCGCATATGAATGTTTCGATGAACTGGTGACCGAGTTTTCAGCCGAGGGATACGGTAGCTATCGCACCAACACAGCCTTCATGGACAAGGTGGCTGACACCTATGGCCCGGTGCAGCGATCGATCAATCGAACGTTAAAACAGGCCTTGGATCCCAACGGCATCCTGGCGCCGGGAAAGTCAGGCATCCGCTGACAATGAGCGCAAGAAAGGGGTGCAAAGGTTGGCGACAGTCAATAACGCAAAGACCACGGTTAGGCGGATAGAGATTCACTCACCGGCGCTCTATTTCTACCTCACACCTGAGGCGACGGTGCCGTATATATGAAGGGAGTCGTTATGCCATTCAGACAATCCATCATCCTGACAGTCGCCCTCCTCGTCATGAGCCCCGTCGTCGGCGAACCTCGTTGTTTCACAGGAGATCAGATCACATGAGCACCCCCAAGAACAGAGACGGGGACATGCAGAATTGTTACTGGCAGCTACTCGAATCACCTGTCAAGAAAACAAGAATGCCTCCTAAAGTTCTCTCCACGTTTTATCTTTCACGACCTCGTGAGAGCGAAGCTGGTGGGATAGCAGGTAGCGGAAACCTCTTTTCGGCGCAGATAAATCGACGGCCTGTAGGCCTGAGACACGAAACGAACGGCTCCGTAGATGCTCAAAGAGGCTGTCCAGCAAGGCCACAGCGAGTAACCAAAGATGATCCTTCTGAGATCGCTCAGTATCTCTTCAGGGATGGGGGCTGATTGATCTTCCACTGCGCGCATTATCCCAATCCCTCATTTCACTTCCAAGGGCAGCCTGGTTGATCCTCGATTGCGCGCGTCGAACGAGCACATTCCTATTGTGCGCGTTCCGCGAGCAGGAGGACGACTAGGCTGCCCTTCCAATCCCTCTGAGGGCGGGCGTTGCGCGAGCACAGGGGACTCACCAGGCCATCCCGCCCCTGCTACACTTCGACAATATCTTTTTTCAAGGATTGCACGAAGGCGACCACCTCGCCGCGCTCGGTTGCTGGAACTTTAAAGGCATCCAAGGTTGCATTGACGTGGCCAAAAAATGCCGTCCAATCGGCTTCACTGATCTTCATCCCTTTATGAGACACCTTCATGTCTCGTCCGGTGTAGTACATGGGGCCGCCAGAATTCGCGCAGAGAAAATCGATCAGGAGTTGCTTTTCGCGGTCGATACCGTCCTGTCCTCGATGTTCCCAGAAACGTTTCAAGCGCGAATCCGACATGAGGCGTGGCAATAGATCCCCGGAGACGGCACAGATTCCGTCATAGCCACCGAGACGTTCATAGAGTGTTTTCGTGCTCATCACTCGCTCTCCCTCCTGTTTAATAATTGGGAATGATCTGAGCCGACCAGGCTCCGCTAGCCCGCCTAACTCAACACATCGGCGCCAACTTTACTGAAAATGCCAAACCAATGTCTACTGCTTCCGCAGTAAACTCGGCCCTTGAGGATATGGTGATTTGGTGCTTTGGAGGGGTTGCACGTCAGGTTGTGCCGTGGAAGCACACCGTTCGCGGATCTCTGTTGACTCGCGGACCAGGCTTCAGAGATCGCGCCCGAGGCGATCGACACTCGTGGAGTGTGGCTTGTGTGGCACAGTCAGATTCCCATCTCATTGACCATCCTGATTCTTTCCGCTGGAATCCATAATCGAGCCAGTAAATACTCTTTAAATGATGCTTCATATGGCTGCACAGCAATGGCATGTTGCATACACAACATCCACGCGTCTCGTTCGTCAGTTCCAATTGGGAATTGCCTGTGAAAATCAGGGAGGTTAATTCCGCCGTAATGCTCGATATACAGCCGAGGACCGCCTAGCACTCCGCACAGAAAGTACGTGAGTTTTTTCCGCGCCTCGGTTAAATCCTCGGGATGCATCTTCCGAATAACACGGGCTTCCGGAAAGGTATCCATGTTTGCGTAGAACTCATCGACGAGACGGGTGATTCCTGCAAGTTCTCCAGCAGCACGATATGGGTCCATATCATTACCGTCTCCGTTCATGTGCCTATGAATCCTGTGCGAGCGTGGTGAAGAAACCTAACTATAAATAGACTGATCCGCGTAAGCTGCGAGGTCCGGTTCTCTGTCCATGTAACATACCTTGGGATGTCTTGGAAAAGAAACAGGGGCATTCTGAATTGTTGCGGGCAGCGGTTTGGCGCGGCTTTTTGCGGCAGTCCGGTTGAACGCGGGGTTATGCCTTGATGAAAATTACACCGGTGCATGGACAGCCTGCGCCACCAAGCGCACCCCCAAGGCCGCGCAGACACGGCTGATGGTATCGAAGCGCGGCTGAGCATCGGGGCGCAGCGCTTTATACAACGCCTCGCGGGTGAGGCCAGATGCCTTGGCAATCTCGCTCATGCCGCGAGCGCGGGCGATGTCGCCCAGCGCAGAAGCCAACAAGGCTGGATCGTTCGCCTCAAGAATGTCGGTCAGATAAGCCGCAATCGCCGCTTCGCTACCAAGATAGGGCGCGGTATCAAACTCAGGCAGGTCGGCCACCTTGATACGTTTCATAGTCATCTCCTCAAAATAACCCCGCGCACAGGTTCATCGGTCAGGACCTATCAAGCCACGCAGTGAATTCGGGAATCATTTGATCAAGTTCACGGGCAAATTGTAATCGAACGATTACAGGCATTCAAGGCGTTTGACACCTAGTGTGAGCGATTCTTGAGGAGCGGAAACGAAGACATTCTGAATTGTCGCGGGTGGCTGCTCGAATCGTGTGTCGAGAAAATCGGAAGGCCTGCGTAAGTTTTTTGCGCGCACAGTTACAAAAAGATTCCCGACCCTTTTGCTTCCCCCTTTGTTTTCTCTAGAACGTATCTTCGCCATGCCACTTCTTGAGAGTTTGCGCAGCGATTTTATCGATGTTCGCAGTGTTAACTCCGTGCTTCTTGACGAAAGCCTCTGCATGCTTGACCACCTCTTTGAGTAAGAGGCGAGCTTCCTCAGCGATGGTGTCTAGACGCTCAATTAGTCTGTCGCACGCTTGATCGCTGTGGATCGCGTCGCGACTGCTGGACCGGGAGCTATGGACCAACCAGTTTCTCTCAACGAGGAGGGCTTGGAACCGTTTCTCTACTTCTTGCGGTAGTTGCTTTGCCTTTGTCAACTGCGTGATTGTTGAACCAAAGGTCTTGCTTTGTGCCTTGTCGACTAGCGCTTGGCCAGCCATGAGTCCCATTCCAGGCGTCGCATGAACTACGAGCACGTAGTACTGAGCAGATGTACCTTCGAGCTCCTGGAGCTGCCACAGCGCGAATCCAACACGCTGCGTGACAGCATTGAGGCGATCAGCGTTGAGTAGCTGGTCGTGTAATGTGAGCATGCGCTCTAACTATAATTAGACTGATCTGCATAAGATGCGGAGATCTGATTTTCTGCCCGTATAATAAACCGTGGAATAGAAGCGGGGACATTCTGAATTGTTGCTGGCGACTACTCGTGTCATGCGTCAAGAAAATCAGAATGTTCCCTTAAGTTTCCCCCTCAACGAGGGTGGCGCCATAAAGTTCCGTGCCGAAGGTGAACAGAGGCTCCTTCTTGTCGCGACGTGCATCGTGAAGTCTCCGGAGTACGTCGCCAACATCTTCGCGAGCACGCTTGGCAAACGTGTCTGTTTGGACTAGGTCTTCCCAATCAGTGAGCAGTCTTTCGTAGTATGCGGAGAGATAGTTTTCGGTAGTGCGCATGATGGGTTTCGCTTCGATCTCATGGGAGCGACCGTGGGCCATCGTATTTCGAAAGCGTAGAAGTTTTGCGACGGTTTGCAGAGGGCGTGCATTTGTGCCAGCAGGGAAAGCGACGCCGAGCTCCTCGAAAAGGAGCTCCATTTTTGACCACGGAGGTAGGCGATCAAGCTGCTGCCAGCATTTGAATGTGGCGGCTCCAACGTGGTTGAGATATGCCTCGAGTGCAAAAGCAGTCAGTATTGCGCTAGACAGGAACTGAAACATTGACCCTTTAGGGTTCTCAATGCCCATGGCAAGGAGGCATTCCGAGGCGTGCCACAGCTCAGCGTAGGTGTATACTGTTCGTTGTTTGGTAACGATAGTTTTGCGCGGCTTGGACATGGCCGGTGAGCCCTAACAATAAATGGTCGGAAGTTTTTTCCTTAGCGTGTGAGAAGTTCACCGGTGTCAGTCACCATTTCTTTACTCGGAAATCGTCGACGACCGCGAAGCAGCTTTGGAGTAATTCCGCCTGATTGCGAATGATCTTGGGAATGATGAACTCTGAGAGGAGCTCAGATGACCACAGGCTCTGAACCCATTCTGAGAGAGTGTGTGCGAATCGCTGATTCAGGACATGCCCCGTCTCCTCACTCATCGCTCAGGAGGCCTTGCTTATGATCCCGAGACGTATCGCGCTGGTCGTGGTTGCTGGGTGTCTGCTGCTGATGGCCGCTACCGTGGAGGCGGCGGAACTGAGCGGCTCGTGGAAAGGGTCGCTCACCGGCTCCGACGGCAGTTCAGGCGAAGTCCAGGTCGATTTTAGCCCGCAGGGCTTTCCCCTCTACTCCTACACCAATAATAAAGGGGTGGTACGGCAGGTCGAATTGTCTCACGTTGGGCAGACGGTGGAATACGTGCCGGCGGGAGGCGGCGTGCAACGGGTGGTGGTGAAGACCCTGGAGAAAGGACAGGGCCGGCTTGCGATCGGAATTGGGGGTTCTTTTGAAAGGGCAAGCCAGGGCTATCTGGATCAGCAACAAGAAACCACCTTGATCGAGTACGCCCTCACGCCGGGAGGGCTGGCGATGAAGGTAACAACCCGATCGACGTCCCACTTTGGTGATAAGGATATGAGCGTCGGCGGCGATCCGAACTCAGCCGTCGCCGAGGGGCTGTTGCAGAGACTGCCCTGACTCCAGAGACAGAACCTACTGTGTGGGATAGGAAAAGGTACCGGGAGATTTTTATACAGGTCTGAAATGATCGGTCCGAGCTCGCGTGCCTTCACCCTCTTGCAAGGGCGCCTATGTTGGTCCCACTGCGGCGGTCGAACGAGCACATTCTGATCGTGCGCGTTCCTGAAGCAAGGGGGTTGCCACAGCCATCGTTCGACATGCCGGTCTGGTGTGGATGATGTGAGAATTAGGCATAGCCGGTCTTGCTGGCTCGGTCGGCGATCTTCTTGCGGAGGCGGGATGTTTCGGATCAATCTGTCTGGTCGATCATCAAGTTAGGCGGCGGAATATCGCACCACATCGACGGAAAGCCGTCGCAGTGCCTCTCCCGACCCTTTAGCCAGCCGCTCCATTTGCTTGTAGACCGGAGAGTCGAAGTATTTTTCCCCGCACTGCGTGCAGATTCCAGCCGGCACGTTCTCAATGATTTTCAGATCGTCTCCCCACCAGAAATCCACGCTTGTGGGCTGCTGAACTACCTTCCCTTTACAGAAGTAGCAAGAATGCGTCATCGTGCACCGCCCTTCTTTCTGATTCGCCAGTCACGCTCCCACTCTTCAAGGTTCGGCTCATAGGCTGTGATCACCAGAAGCTGATCATTTTCAATTGTTCCGCATACCACATGAATCGGTCTTCCCTCTTGTGTCATCCCAAGGACCAGACAGGATGGGCCACGTGGATCGTTCGGATAATCCTCAATGATCTCTCCACGCTGAATAACCTGTTCAATCGTTTCAAGAGTAATCTTCCTCCGGCGAAGCTTCTCGGTATGTGTGAATGAAATGAGGTAGAGCCCGCTAAGAACTCTCTGACGAATGTTTTCGAGGTCCATTCAGAGACGTTTTCGTTATTTCAATCAAGAAATGAGCAACTACGTTCATCGAACTGGGCGAAGAAAGTGTACAGGTGTAAGTGGGGACGTGCAAGCTTTGGAGATTAGGCATAGCCGGTCTTGCTGGCGCGGTCGGCGATCTTCTTGCGGAGGCGGGCTTTTTCTAGACTGATTTCAGCTTCTTTGAGTTCGGACGGCAGGCCGCCGGCCTTCAGGCGTTGTTCGGCCTTCTCAACGGCAGCTTGGGCGCGGCCCACATCGATATCTTCGGCCTTCTCGGCGATCTCGGCCATGATCGTCACTTTGGTTGGTGTGACTTCCGCATAGCCCCAGAGGACCGCCATGTGGTTGGTCTGGTCTCCGATGCGATAGCGCAGCTCACCGATGCGTAACGTAGAAAGGAAATGACAGTGTCCCGGCAACACGCCGAACTCACCCTCTGAGCCTGGCGCGATGACCTCATCCACCTGCTGGCTCAAGAGCAACTTCTCCGGCGTCACCACTTCTAACAAAATCTTCCCAGCCATGTTCCTTATTTCCTTACTTCCACTCAGAAAGCGGGAGGATCGATTCGTCCGCTGCTTATACCTTCACTCCCATCTTTTCTGCCTTCGCAATCACTTCCTCGATCGGGCCGACCATATAGAATGCCTGTTCCGGGAGGTGGTCATACTTGCCATCGAGAATTTCTTTGAAGCTCCGCACCGTGTCTTTGAGCTTCACGTACTTGCCAGGCGAGCCGGTAAAGGCTTCGGCAACATGGAACGGCTGCGAGAGGAAACGTTGGATCTTTCGTGCACGCGCCACCGCCATCTTGTCGTCTTCCGACAATTCGTCCATGCCGAGAATGGCGATAATGTCTTGGAGGTCTTTATACCGCTGCAAGACCGACTGGACCCCGCGGGCCACCTTGTAATGATCGTCGCCGATGACTCGCGGGTCGAGAATGCGCGAGGTGGAGTCGAGTGGGTCGACAGCTGGATAGATTCCTAGCTCTGCAATTTGCCGCGACAATACGGTCGTCGCGTCCAAGTGGGCGAAGGCCGTGGCCGGCGCAGGGTCGGTCAAATCGTCAGCCGGCACATAGACGGCTTGCACCGAGGTGATCGATCCACGCTTGGTGGAGGTGATGCGCTCTTGCAGTTGTCCCATCTCCGACGAGAGGGTGGGCTGATAGCCGACGGCGGACGGCATGCGGCCGAGCAATGCGGACACTTCTGAACCGGCCTGTGTAAACCTGAAGATATTGTCCACGAAGAGCAGCACGTCCTGGTTCTCTTCGTCACGGAAATATTCGGAGACGGCCAGTCCAGTCAAGGCGACGCGCAGACGCGCGCCAGGTGGCTCGTTCATCTGGCCATAGACCAGGGAGACTTTCGATTTGGTGAAGTCCTTGGGATCGATGACCTTCGACTCCTGCATTTCGTGCCAGAGGTCGTTGCCTTCACGGGTCCGCTCACCGACGCCGGCAAACACCGAGAAACCACCATGGTGCAAGGCGATATTGTTGATGAGTTCCATGATGATGACGGTCTTGCCGACTCCGGCGCCACCGAAGAGTCCGACCTTGCCGCCCTTACTGTAGGGTTCGAGAAGATCGATGACTTTGATGCCGGTTTCGAGGACTTCGGTCTTCGTCTCCTGATCTTCGAGGCGAGGCGCAGGCCGGTGAATAGGATAGGTCTTCGTCGTCTTGATGGGGCCCATCTCGTCCACTGGGTCGCCCAACACGTTGATCAGTCGTCCCAATGTCTCGCGGCCGACCGGCACAGAAATCGGCGCCCCCGTATCCTGCACATCCATCCCCCGCGTGAGACCGTCAGTCGTGGACATTGCGATACCGCGGACACGGTTTTCACCGAGATGCAGCGAGACTTCAAGAGTGATGCGGACGGCCGGTGTGCCGGCGGCCTTATTCTCTTCCTGAGTCACTTTGAGGGCGTTGTAAATGTTCGGCAGTTGTCCGGGAGGAAACTCCACGTCCACGACCGGTCCGATGACCTGAATGACTTTTCCTATGCTCATAACGCTCCTTCTCTCGCGAGTTCTGAATTCTGAGTCATGAGTTCTGAGTTCTAGGCTCTCGCGGCCTTCTCACTCAGAACTCAACACTCAGAACTTCCAATCTATTTCAGCGCTTCGGCCCCGCCGACGATGTCCATCAGTTCTTTGGTAATGGCAGTCTGGCGGGTCTTGTTGTAATGCAAGGTCACTTTGCTGATCGGTTGTCCTGCGTTCCGCGTCGCGCCGTCCATCGCCCCCATCAGGGTGCCATATTCCTCCCGGCCGTCATCTTCGTGGTCCTGGTAATCTTTTGTGTATTTTTAAACGCCGCAATTATACGACGTAGTGATTGAAAACTCGGCAGTGTTTCTTAGCTTTCAGCAATCAGCCTTCAGCTCTCAGCTTAATGCTGGAGCCCTTTCTTCTCGCCGCCTTTTGCATCAGGAGCTGCAGCAGTCGCAACGGCTTTCGCCGCTTCGCCACCTTCACCCGCCACTTTGCTCTTCGTGGCCACCTCAGGCTCTTTGGCACCGTACCCCATCTTCTGTTTAAAGGTCGTGATAATCTCTTTCAGTCTGCCGGTGACCTTGTCATCGATTTTCCCGATGCTCGCAATTTCCTTCTTCAGTTCGGGATGGTTCTGCTGGACGTAGTGCAGCAGGTCGGTTTCAAACTCTAGCACTTTATCGACGGGTACATCGTCCAGGTATCCGTTGACACCGGCGTATATCGACAGCACTTGATCGGCGACCGACATCGGTTTGTATTGCCCCTGCTTGAGCAACTCCACCATCCGAACGCCGCGTGCAAGCTGCCTCTGCGTCGATTTGTCGAGCTCGCTGCCGAACTGCGAGAACGCGGCCATTTCGCGGTACTGCGCAAGGTCGAGCCGAAGGGTCCCAGCCACCTGCTTCATGGTCTTGATCTGAGCCGAACCCCCGACGCGAGAGACCGACAGGCCCACGTTAATTGCGGGACGAATACCGGAGTAGAACAGATCGCTGGCGAGATAGATCTGCCCATCGGTAATCGAAATGACGTTGGTCGGAATGTAGGCGGACACGTCACCGGCTTGCGTTTCGATGATCGGCAGTGCCGTGAGGCTTCCCCCGCCGAGCTTGTCATTGAGCTTGGCCGCACGCTCCAACAACCGGGAGTGCAGATAGAACACGTCGCCCGGATAGGCTTCGCGGCCTGGCGGACGACGGAGCAACAGAGATAACTGACGATAGGCCACCGCGTGCTTGGAGAGGTCGTCATAGACGATCAACGCATGTTTGCCGTTATCCCGATAGTACTCGCCGATGGCTGCACCGGAGAAGGGAGCCAGGTACTGCAGAGGCGCTGCATCGCTCGCGGTAGCCGCCACCACGATGCTGTAATCCATCGCGTGGGTCTCTTCGAGAGTCTTGACGACGCGTGCCACGGTTGACCGTTTCTGGCCGATGGCGACATAGATACAAAAGACGTTGAGGCCCTTTTGATTGATAATCGTATCGACGGCAATGGCGGTCTTGCCGGTCTGCCGGTCGCCGATGATCAACTCACGCTGCCCGCGGCCAATGGGAATCATGGCGTCGATGGCCTTGATACCCGTTTGCAAGGGTTCGCGCACCGACTGACGTGTATTCACTCCAGGTGCCGTGACTTCTATGCGGGACGAGAGTGACGATTTGATTGGGCCCTTTCCATCGATAGGTTGCCCAATCGCGTTCACCACACGACCGATCAATGCTTCGCCAACTGGAATCTCCGCAATACGTCCCGTGCGCTTGACCGGATCGCCTTCCTTGACCCCCACGTCATCGCCCATGAGCACGGCGCCGACGTTGTCTTCTTCAAGGTTCAGCGCGATCCCATAGAGTCCGCCGGGGAATTCGAGCATTTCACCAGCCATGGCGCCGTCGAGGCCATAAACCTTGGCAATCCCGTCTCCGACCTGGATGACTGACCCGGTTTCCTTGACATCGACTTGTTTGTCGAAGCCTTTTATTTTCTCTTTGATAATCGAACTGATTTCTTCTGCCTTAATCTGCATAGCTACTCCTTCGTCAACACACTCTGCATCGCTTGTAACCGTCCCAGCACGGTGCTATCGACCACCGTGCTGCCGAGACGGATCTGCACGCCGGCGATATAACGGGCATCGGTGTGAAAGGTGACCTCGACTTGGCGCTTGAGCATTGAGCGCAAGCGAGTGCTGATTTGATCTTGCTCGCCTGGGGGTAAGGCTGTTGCGGAGAAGACGGTGACTTGCTGGGTGCCTTTCGACGCATCGGCAAGTTTCGCGAAGGCCTCGGCGATTTCAGGAAGAAAGCCGACGCGATTTTTCTTCACTAACTGTTCGAGAAAGGTTCTTACGACCGGAGGACAGCCTAAGCGCGAACCGAGTTCTGTAAGGACGGCAATTTTGTCTTCGGCGCCAAATACTGGTGAGGCCACAACGTGGCGCAATTCGACCGAATCCTTGATCGCTTGCCCAAGCCCTGTTAAGGCCACACGGGTTTGTTCGATGCTGGATATGTCGAGTAACTCGAAAACCGCCTTTGCATAACGTCGCGCCACTGCTGTCTTAATCACTCTATTGATCCGTTCGTTCTTCTATTTGACAAAAGGGAAACCTTCGTGTTCTTGCACGAAAATTGGATCGCCAAGTTAGCATTGGCAGATTAGGACTGTCAATAACGAGCCTCTTCCAATATGAAATGAGTCTGACGCCGAGTCGTATTTCAAACGAACCATGAGTCTGAGAGGCTGCCGTTCTAAATCGGTCATGGTGCAGGCATGGTGATCGAGATGGAAGATGCACGGCTGCATACGAGCGAGAAGATCAGCGAGGCCTCTCTGTTGCGGTCATCCAGCAGCTATTGGAGGGATTTCCGTTTATCATTGTGGGATTCCATGCGGAGAACGGCTCGGCGTATAGCAATGACCAAGTCGCCATACTGCTGGAGAAGCTGCGCATCGAGGTCACCAAGTCCCGCCCCCAGCAGTCCAACGATCATGCCTTGGCAGAATCCAAGAACGGCGCGGTGGTGCGGAAACAGTTGGGGGACGCGCACATCCCGCAACTGTTTTCCAAACAGGTCAACACGTTCTGGGCGGACTTCCTGGACCCCTCTGTGACCTTCCATCCCCCGTGCGTCTTCCCGGAGACCATAACGGATGCCATAGGAAAGGCGTGCACGCGCTTACGCTACGAGGACATGAAGACGCCGTATGAGAAGCTGAAATCCGTACCCGATGCCCGTCAGTATCTCAACGTGTGCATCACCGTGGAACACCTGGATGCCATCGCGTGACGGATCAGCGACAATGAAGCCCCCTTAGCGCTGAATCACGCACGAAGGACAGGGTTTCAGGTGATCGCTGGCGCAATCCGGAAACCGGCATGAACGAAACCAGCAAAGCAGCACGTGCATGGATCAATCCGACCGAGGCAGAACAGAGGGCAGAGACTCAGAGTCGCCGACCGTCGTTAAGACGCATTTCTGGATTGGAAAAGACCAGGGTCATGGTCAGTCTGGTCGGAGGATCTTTCGGGGATTGGGTCACGGCAATCATGCGCTGATTGTCCTGAAGGGCTTGATGCCCCAGGAAACAGAGAAGCCGTATTCCCGTCTTCGCCTAGCCCTAAGAGGATAGCCGTCCGTGGGTCACTGGATTCCCCTGCCATACGATGGTGGCCTTAGCCGTCTGTTGCCAACGGCTTACTCCATCTCGATCGGCGTACCGCCTCAATTCCTTGGTCAACACGACCGCTTAGCTAGCCAAAACCTGCATAGCGCGGTGAGACGCGTTGGGAGATTGATCGTGACGGCCCTGTTCATAGAACGAGTGGGTCTGCTTTATAAGGAGTTAGATTTCATCAGGATTCTGTCCCGATACGACCACATCGGCGATGACCCTAACTTGTAGATGTCATCACCCGGAATCAATCCTTGATCCGAACGATTTTATCTTCAGCTGAGCGACGAAGCGATTCCCGTTCCTTCTTGAGATTGGCAACGGTGCGGGCCCCCTCTTCTTGCAGCCGGCGAAGAGCGACTTCCAATTCGTTGGATTCCCAGGGCCAGCGGATGAGATCCTCATCGGCCTGGGCGCGAGCTTTAAGAGCCGTCCATTCCTGTGCAAACTGGGTATAGTCGGTGGGTGAGAGTTCAGCCGCCCGTAATTCCATCAAGTCTCGATCGATATTTTCAACTGCTTTAACCACGTCTTGAGGCACGGCCTCCATGCAGCCGGAGACGGAGCCGACCAGCGCCACGGCCCCCCACCCCAAGAACGCACATGTTAGTCGAGGACAATGACTGGACATATCGCAAGTTTACCGTACTTCTTTTTGGACGCGGAGCGTTTTCCTATTTCGATCTTGGCAAAGCTGTTTCGGTTTCGCGGGAAATGGGCTGACAATTTTCGTGTATGGCCTTCACCCTAGTTTGTGCGGTCGAATAGTCAGTCATGTCGATTGTCAACCGCACGTGATTGAAAGATGACTAAACCCGCATTACTCACGACGGCCCGTGGCGAAATCACATAACCGCTCTTCCATCAAAAATATTGAGAACACGACCATATCCGCAAGGATAATGCCAAGAACGGCATAGCACGGGCTTGGAGAAAGCGATATTGTTACAACAGCATAGAAATGTGTAAATGCGACAGGCTCACACAATCCTGAGGCGATCTAGTCATTCAGTAACAAAAGTGCCTCAATACAAAAGAGTTATCAATGGGTTAAGTCTGATGGCGCTCTTGGGTTCGGCAGGCTGCAGAATAACATTACAGACGGCTTGAAATCCGACGCCCTCCACGTGGTGACCACAACAATCTACGCTGAATCAAGGCTTACCCGTCTTCCCTGCCGTACGCATGGTCGCTCACGGGTTTCTCAGCATTCTGCTGGAAAGAGTGTAGCTCAGACGCCCTTGGCAAGATGGCCGATCCTGGATGGGTAGCACATAGTTTGACAGGGTATCAGCCCGTCCCTATAATACCATCTTCATTTTTGAGTCTTCTTAGGCAAGGAGCGATTGCATGTCGTTTACATCTCAGCAGCCATCGAACCTCAAGAAAAAACGTGAACATGGATTTCGTAAGCGGATGAGCACGAAGAATGGCCGGAAAGTCTTGGCCCGTCGTCGCGCCAAAGGGCGAGCCCGCTTAACGGTTTAAGTTGAGCGACACTGACTAGGGGCTGCACGAAGGAATCTTTGCCCTCCGTTATGTGACCCAGACAGGGTAGTTCCCATCACAGGATGACAGTGTGTGGTCATGGCCGAGTCTGGAGATCCGGGCTCGAAGAGAAAGTCCTGTGCAAGCTGACCCTCTCCCAGGATGATGGTGATGTCGCAGGGTGGAGGTGGCAGGGATCTGTTCCTGAAACGTAGCCGCGACATCGAGTATGTTAAGCAGCATGGTCATCGTATCTCGACCACCCTATTTAATCTCGTAATTTGCCGGACTGACATGAATGGCAGCCGGATCGGTATCGTGGTGGGAAAGCGATTCGGGGGGGCCGTAAGCCGAAATCGAGTCAAGCGCCTTTTTCGGGAGCTCACGCGTCAACTACGCGGTCAATTGATTCACGGGCACGCCCTAGTGGTCTTCCCCAAACGGGATTCAATTGCGCAACCCTTTGCCGTCTTGAAAGAGGTGTGGTTATCGGCGCTTCAGCGCCAACGGCTGCTTCGCATGCATGAGGACTAGCGTGTGTCAGTGTTACCTGACTGTACGGATCAGGTTACCTGATTGGGTCTCGCCCCTCAATAGACCAACCCAGCTTTCTAAGGCCGCCTGCTCTGAATATGCGAGGGTTGCGATCAGTCGGTAGGAGTGCTGGGTGGACGCAAGCTTGTTATCTGCCGTCTGCTGAAAGTAATCCATTTCTTCTTCGAGAAATGGATTCTGTGACGTAGTAGGGACGTAATTGTTCACATCGTGGTAGCGGTTTATTATGGACAAACGCGTTATCGTTTTTCTGGTTCTGTCGTTGGCAATCATCCTGGGGTTTGACTTATTCATGAGGCAGATGGGCTGGCTTCCTGAGCCGCCCCCTGCTCAGGACGGTTCTGTCCAGGCGCCCTCCTCCGCGGAGCGAGAGCCAACTCCCGCCCTCCTGACAAACAAGGACAGCGGTTCGACCGGTCCTAGCGTCCCACCCCAATCTGGTCCGAAGTCTGGCGCTCCTGCGCCGAGTGTTTCTCTACCAGCATCGGAACAGACCGTGACGGTTGAGACGGATCTGGTTCAGGTCGAATTTTCAAATCGTGGAGGGGTGATTCGAAGTTGGGAGCTGAAGCGATACCATACGGCGCCTCCCGAAGTGAAGCCGGTACAACTCGTCTATCAAGGGGGAAAATTCAAAGGTCCCCTCTCACTGACGGTCGCGAATGCCGACATCGACAAGGTCATTCGAGAAGGCCTCTATAATATTGAGAAGGATTTTACGAAGCTCGATGCCGCTCATCCTGTCGGGCATGTCACGATGCGGTTCCACGATGCTGCGACCCATATCGGCGTGGAGAAACGGCTGACATTTCATCATGATAGTTATCTGGTGGATATGTCGTTCGCTATCGAGGGAGTGACCGAGTCCTTTGATATCGGGTTAGGGACGAATTTCGGTATCGTGGAGTGGGGCGATGGGTTCATCGGTCTGATCGGATCAGCCTCGCAGGTCGACAATAAAGTGGAAAAAGAGACCCCTGAGAAAGAGCTTGAGCGGAAGGGGGCGGTTCAGTGGGTCGCCTTGCAGGATAAGTATTTTCTATCGGTGTTGATGCCGAAGGAAGGTGCGGCCGCTCTCGCCAAGACGGAAGACCCCAAAATTGTGTCGGCTGGGGTGCGGATGGCCGCGTCAGGGGCGGCCTCCCCGGTTGCGCTTCAGCTGTATGCAGGCCCGAAGGAATACGACATCCTCCACTCCTTGGACATGGGCCTGGAAGATATGATCGATTTCGGATGGTTCATCTATGGCAGTTGGACGATTGTGAAATCAGTCGCCAAGCCGATCTATCATGTGCTGCGATTTATCCATGATTACGTCGGTAACTACGGGGTCACCATCATTCTGCTGACGCTGGCGATCAAATTGTTATTTGTGCCGTTGCAATACAAGAGCTACAAGTCGATGAAAATGATGCGGGTGATCCAACCCAAGATCAAAGAAGTCCAGGAGAAATACAAGGGTGACCGCGATCGTCTGAACAAGGAGCTCATGAAGCTATATCGGGATCAGAAAGTGAATCCGCTGGGCGGCTTTCTCCCGATGTTCTTGCAGATGCCGGTCTTCATCTCCCTATTCAATGTCCTCTACATGTCGATCGACTTGCGCCAAGCCCCGTTCATGCTCTGGGTGAGCGATTTATCGATGCAGGACCCCTACTATGTGCTCCCGGTGATCATGGGGGTGACCATGTTTATTCAACAGAAGATCACGCCCACCACGATGGATCCGGCACAAGCGAAGATGATGTTGATACTGCCAGTTGGCATGACCTTTCTGTTCATCAATTTTCCTGCGGGCTTGGTGCTGTATTGGCTGACGAACAATACCTTGACCATCACCCAACAACTAGTCACGGATCGTTTTCTGTTGACCGACAAGGCCCTCCTCTCGGCAGGGGCCCAGCAGAGCGGCAGCACGAGCGCTTAGGCGCTTCTCAGTCATGCTTCCCGCTACAATATGACCCTGCTTGGTCATAGTGGCGGCCACCTATTCAGGGTGGTGAAACCGTCAGTCAGCAAGCGAAGATTGCGAGGGGTGATTCACGAGGCATTTGAGAAAGTCACGATCAGGAGCTCGGGGTTCTGAGCTCTGTAAACCTCCGGCCTCCGAATCTAGAATACTCCCCTTGCTCGCGCATCCAGCCTGTCTCATGGGGAGATCCGTGAGACGTAGATCGTCAAACGTGAACGCTATAGGAAGAAGAGCGGTTGGCAGTCCTACGGGTCACCTTTCTCGATTCTTGAGAACGATGCCGGGGGAGTTTTTCAGCATCCTGCTCGTGAAAGAGGCGTCATGCACGGAGGACTCGAAGACACGATCTGTGCCATTGCCACCCCTGCAGGCGAGGGCGGCATAGGGGTCATTCGTCTGAGTGGCCCTCAGGCGCTTGTCGTCGCTTCCCAGGTTGTTCGCTTGCGGTCTGGTCGTCCCCTCTCATCGATTTCTTCACATACGCTGCATCTTGCCGATCTTGTGATTACCGCATCGAACAGGCAGAACGATATCAGACCAGGCTATGACCGTTCACCAGCATCGAGTCTGCTCGATGAAGCGCTTGTGGTCTATATGAAGGCGCCGCGATCTTTTACGGCAGAGGATGTGGTGGAGATCCAGTCTCATGGCGGCATGTTGGTGCTCGGGATCGTCTGCAAGGTCTGTATAGAGTCCGGTGCACGGATGGCGGAGCCGGGCGAATTTACGAAGCGAGCCTTCCTCAATGGACGGTTAGATCTCTCCCAGGCGGAGGCAGTGCTCGATACAATCAAGGCCAGATCCTACGCCGGATTAAGCGTCGCTCAGCGCCAACTACGAGGCGATCTCGCTCGCGAGGTAGAACAGGCTCGGACTTCCCTCCTGACGGTGTTGGCCCATGTGGAGGCGGGGATCGATTTTGTAGGCGAAGACATTTCCTTTCTTCAACGCGATGAACTGCTGCGTATTATGAGGGAGGCTTATGCGCTGGTACAGAAACTGGAAGAGACGGCGCAGGAAGGGAGGATCCTGCGGGAAGGGGCGCACGTCGTCATCCTTGGTCGCCCGAATGTCGGCAAATCCAGTTTGTTGAACCGTCTCCTGAGACAAGAGCGAGCTATTGTGACGGCCATTCCCGGGACAACGAGGGATGTCATCGAGGAATCCATAGATCTTGACGGAGTGACGATTCTTCTAGTTGATACGGCAGGAGTTCGGGACACGGTCGATATTGTCGAGCAGGAAGGGATTAAACGGACCCGTGCCGCACAGGACGAGGCGGACCTCTTGCTCGTGGTAGTGGATGGGAGTGTGCCTCTCGCGAGCGATGATCGGGAGCTCTTGAGCGCAGTCAGGGATCGCAAACATCTGGTGCTGGTGAACAAAGCCGATTTAGCCGATGAAGTCGGCTCGGATGCGGCGCTGGCGGGCCATTCTTCATACAAGATTTCTGCAAAAACAGGTTGGGGGGTCGAGATGGTGAAGTCGGCGCTTCGCGCTCAGCTGGTGTCCGGAAGCTTTGAGGCGGCAGAGAGCGTTACGGTCACGAACGTGCGACACCGTGACGCGTTGCGCCGGGCCGGTGAATCCTTGGGCCAGGCTCTTGAATCCGTACAGTGCGGGATGGCAGGTGAGCTTATCTCGATCGATGTGCGCGCCGCCGCCGATGCGCTCGGTGAAATTACCGGTGCCATTACGACGGACGAAATCCTTGGTCGGATCTTCTCAGAGTTCTGCATCGGTAAATAGGGACAGGTTGGACATGGGACAGGTCGTTGATGTCATCGTGGTAGGCGGGGGGCATGCCGGATGTGAGGCCGCCTTGGCCGCTGCACGCATGGGCGCACGAACCTTGCTGCTCACGATGGATCGCGACCGGATCGCACAAATGTCGTGCAATCCGGCGATCGGAGGAATTGCCAAAGGCCATCTGGTGAAGGAAATCGATGCGCTGGGCGGGGAGATGGCGAGGAACACGGATCAAGCCGGCATCCAGTTCCGCTTCATCAATACGAGCAAAGGCCCGGCAGTGCGAGCCCTCCGCGTCCAATGCGACAAGAAGCTGTACCGAGACGCCATGCAACGAACGTTGCGCCTGCAGGCAGGAATTACGATCGGCGAGGGAACGGTCGATCGCTTGCTGACGCATGCCGGCGCGGTCACAGGCGTGGTGACGGACCGTGGCGATCACATACAGGCGAAGGCTGTCATTCTGACATCAGGTACATTTCTTAAGGGTCTTATCCATATTGGCTTGAACCATTTTCCTGCCGGACGTGCCGGAGAGGCGTCCGCCGAGCACCTATCCGATTGTATGCGCGACCTGGGATTCGAAGTGGGCCGGCTCAAAACCGGCACGCCTCCTCGCTTGGATGGGACGACCATCGACTTTTCTGTGATGGTGCCGCAACCGGGCGATGATCCACCACCACCGTTTTCGTATCGGACCAGCCGGATTGAGAACCGCCAACTCCCCTGTCATTTGACCCATACCAATCGTGCGACGCACGAGTTGATCCAGCGCAATCTCGACCGGTCACCGCTCTACAGCGGTATCATTGGGTCGGTGGGACCGCGGTATTGTCCATCAATCGAAGATAAAGTCGTACGTTTCGCAGACAAAGAGCGTCATCAGATCTTTATCGAGCCGGAAGGGTTGGACAACCGTGAGTTTTATCCCAACGGAATATCCACCAGCCTACCGGTCGATGTGCAGGCCGCGATGCTGAAGACGATTCCAGGGTTAGAGCAAACCACCATGCTCAAGCCTGGATACGCGATCGAGTACGACTATTTTCCTCCACGACAATTGCACCAGACTCTAGAAACGAAACTGCTTAATGGTCTCTACCACGCTGGGCAGATCAATGGGACATCAGGATATGAGGAAGCGGCGGCTCAGGGTCTCATGGCTGGAATCAATGCAGTACTGAGGCTTCGAGGAGACTCTCCGTTAGTACTCGATCGCTCGCAGGCCTATATCGGTGTGCTCATTGACGATCTCATTACCAAAGACGCGCGTGAGCCCTATCGCATGTTTACATCACGGGCAGAGTATCGTCTACTGTTGCGTCATGGAAATGCTGATCTTCGATTAACTGATACTGGACGGCAAGTTGGGTTGATTTGCGACGAAGTCTATGCAAAGTTTCAATTGAAACAGAAAGCAATTGAATCTGAACTCATACGCCTCGAAGAACTTCGACCAAAACTCACGGAAACAGTTCGTGAATGCCTGGCAAAGGTTCAGATTGAAGATCTCTCTGGACCTTGCACCGCAGCTCAACTTTTACGCCGCCAAGGGACGAACTATACGACTCTGTTAGAGGCACTTGGGGTTAACGCATTGCAAGATGTTGAAACTGCTGATGAAGTAGAGTTGCAAATCAAGTACTCAGGTTATATCAAGCGCCAACTTCAACAGATAGGCCGATTCAAAAAGCTCGAAACGAAGCCTATTCCCGTAACCTTTAATTACGATGGAACTCTTGGTTTTTCGAGAGAAGTCTGTGAAAAACTAAAAAATATTCGCCCTGCGTCTGTTGGACAGGCATCAAGAATTTCAGGAGTCACACCAGCGGCAATTTCGCTTCTTCTTGTGGCGCTTGAAAAGCACCGTGGGAAATCCGTCCGAGATAGTCTTCGACAAGCCCAATCCTAGACGAGCAAATACAGATAAATGGGGTATCCCCTTCATCCCCGTGCCACCGATGTGCCGTAAATAATGGAACTGTAGGGTGCCGGACCAATGGCAACGGCCTGCTGGGCAAGGCGGTGAAAAAGTAATCCGCGGGCACTTGAGCGGCGACGGTTGAAGCGAAACGTGAACTCATCGAGGTAATAATCGAGATGCTGATGTTGAACCCCACCCTGGAGCGTACCGAGCACCCACCGCTTGAGCAGCGCGGCGACGTTATGCACACGCGGCATGACTTCGTGAGCTTGTTCATCCCCACTGCGGATGACCGTCATGCGCTGCTTGTAGCCTGCAGCCGGGAGCCCCGCATAGCTTGTCCACCCGTCGGTGTGAATGATCGCGCCAGGTTCCACCGCCTCTCGAATGAAGTCCAGCAGACTTTCGGCGGAAACATCCTTGACGCGTTTCAGTCGGATGCGCCCGATCGCTCGACCATTTTTCTCTGCCGCGACCACGACGATGGACTTTTTTTCGATCTCGCGGCCCCGCTTGCCCTCTTCAGGGCCGCCCACGTAGGTTTCGTCGACTTCAATTTCGCCGGTCAGTCGATCACGACCCGGCCGTACCATCGCTCTGCGCAGCTTGTGCATCCACGTCCAAGCCGTTTCGTAGCTGCCCAGCCCCAGCACCCGCTGCAAGCCCAGGGCGCTGACACCATTCTTCTGGCTGGTGATGAACCACATCGCAAGGAACCACGTGCGCAGCGGCTTACGGGTGTCCTGGAACACCGTACCGGCGGTCAGCGACGTTTCGCCGTCGCACGCCCTGCATCGAAACACGCCGCGCACCATGACCCACGGCTCCTTGATCGCCCCACAATGACGGCACGCGAACCCATCAGGCCAGCGCAAGCGGCGAATATAGTCGCGGCAACCGTCCTCACTACGGAACCAGTCGTCCATTTCTTCGAACGTTCGCGGGTAATCAACGCCAGGGCTCGGCTTGGTGTGGTCCATGCCGGCAAAATATCAACACCATTTACGGGGATCAAGGGGATACCCATTTACAGATATTTCATCCTAGAATATCTTGACCTCATCTGCTTATTCGCGTAATTGTTCCACGTGGAACACGAATCAGAATTGCGCGAATTCACGATCAGCGCTGCAAGGGAACTTGGCCTGACAATTGGAGAAAACCACGTTGAGCAGTTCATGTGCTATCTCGCTCATCTCATTGAGTGGAATAAAGCAATCAATCTCACGGCGATCATTGAACCTAAAGAAATAATTATCAAACATTTCGTTGACTCACTCATTGCGCTTGCTACGACGAGCTTTCCGCAAAATAGCGTGGTGCTCGATGTGGGATCTGGGGGAGGTTTCCCCGGGATCCCTCTTAAAATCGTGAGATCTGATCTGCGGCTGATTCTGGTAGAGCCAAATCAGAAAAAATGTTCATTTCTCAATTCAGTGATCGGCCTGTTACGGCTTCATGGTGTGTCTACATTTGGTGGCACTATCAAACAGTACACCGAACAGTCTATCAGCCATTCTATTGATACGGTTGTCGTAAGGGCATTGAAATATGATGAAATACGGAAACACATCCCTGCATTGCTGACTTCAGTAGGGAAAGTCATCTTATACAGAACATCTGCCATCGAAAAACAGGAAATCGGAGAGGAGTTTCACCTATTAAGCGAAACGGCTTTTTTTCTCCCGCAGGGATCTGGCAAGAGAGTTGTCACAGTTATTGAGAAAATGGGGTATCCCCTTCGTCCCCGTGCCACCGATGTGCCGTAAATAATGGAACTGTAGGGTGCCGGACCAATGGCAACGGCCTGCTGGGCAAGGCGGTGAAAAAGTAATCCGCGGGCACTTGAGCGGCGACGGTTGAAGCGAAACGTGAACTCATCGAGGTAATAATCGAGATGCTGATGTTGAACCCCACCCTGGAGCGTACCGAGCACCCACCGCTTGAGCAGCGCGGCGACGTTATGCACACGCGGCATGACTTCGTGAGCTTGTTCATCCCCACTGCGGATGACCGTCATGCGCTGCTTGTAGCCTGCAGCCGGGAGCCCCGCATAGCTTGTCCACCCGTCGGTGTGAATGATCGCGCCAGGTTCCACCGCCTCTCGAATGAAGTCCAGCAGACTTTCGGCGGAAACATCCTTGACGCGTTTCAGTCGGATGCGCCCGATCGCTCGACCATTTTTCTCTGCCGCGACCACGACGATGGACTTTTTTTCGATCTCGCGGCCCCGCTTGCCCTCTTCAGGGCCGCCCACGTAGGTTTCGTCGACTTCAATTTCGCCGGTCAGTCGATCACGACCCGGCCGTACCATCGCTCTGCGCAGCTTGTGCATCCACGTCCAAGCCGTTTCGTAGCTGCCCAGCCCCAGCACCCGCTGCAAGCCCAGGGCGCTGACACCATTCTTCTGGCTGGTGATGAACCACATCGCAAGGAACCACGTGCGCAGCGGCTTACGGGTGTCCTGGAACACCGTACCGGCGGTCAGCGACGTTTCGCCGTCGCACGCCCTGCATCGAAACACGCCGCGCACCATGACCCACGGCTCCTTGATCGCCCCACAATGACGGCACGCGAACCCATCAGGCCAGCGCAAGCGGCGAATATAGTCGCGGCAACCGTCCTCACTACGGAACCAGTCGTCCATTTCTTCGAACGTTCGCGGGTAATCAACGCCAGGGCTCGGCTTGGTGTGGTCCATGCCGGCAAAATATCAACACCATTTACGGGGATCAAGGGGATACCCATTTTGAGAAAAATAATTATCCAATATAATCAATCTTATATGGGAAAGTTCCACGTGGAACATTGCTGAGAAATACGGAAAGGAGTGCACACGACGCAGTACCCAAAATGGCAAAGATCGTAGCGATTGCAAATCAGAAAGGTGGCGTAGGAAAGACAACAACAGCTGTGAACCTTGCCGCTGGTGTCGCGGTCCTTGGCAAGCGTGTCTTACTTGTCGATATGGATCCGCAAGGAAATGCTACAAGCGGGCTAGGGGTTGACCCTCGTTCTTTACAGACCACTATATACAACTGTCTGATTAATTATGTGAAACTCCATGATGCTGTCCAAGTCACAGAAGTGAATGGTTTGTCACTTTTGCCGGCAAATGCTGACTTGTCTGGGGCAGAAATAGAATTGGTCAATGTTGAAGAGCGGGAAAAACTGCTACAGCGCTTCTTGCGAGATGTGAGTCAATTATTTGACATTATTTTTCTCGATTGCCCCCCTACATTGGGGATTCTGACGGTAAACGCACTCGTTGCAGCGCAAAGTATTTTGGTCCCGGTTCAATGTGAATACTATGCCATGGAAGGATTAAGCCGCTTGGTTGGAAGCATCGATCGAGTTCGTCAATCCTTTAACCCTGATCTCAAATTGGAGGGGATCGTCTTGACAATGTTCGATGCGCGGAATACGTTGGCGCGTCAAGTCGTTGAGCAAGTTCGCAAGCATTTCAAAGAAGCCGTCTACAATACCGTGATCCCTCGTAATGTGACCCTGGCTGAGGCTCCAAGCTACGGACGTCCAGCCATGCTATATAACGTCGCATCGGCAGGGTCTCAAGCCTATTTGTCTTTAGCCAAGGAGTTTATGAGTCATGGAGAAGAAAGCACTCGGTAGAGGGCTCGACGCGCTACTGCCTCCCACCAAGCCCGCATCGATGTCGGACTTGTCGGAGGTTCAACATCTGCGTGTCGATGCAATCGTGCCGAATCGGTATCAGCCGAGACAAACATTTTCTCCTCATGAACTGGCAGAGCTCACGGCATCATTGAAGGAGAGTGGATTGCTCCAGCCAATTCTAGTGCGCCGCAAGGGTGACGGAATCTATGAGCTCATATCTGGTGAACGACGTTGGCGTGCGGCGAAAGAAGCGGGGTTGGAGACGATTCAGGCAGTCATTCGTAATTGTGGAGATGAAGAGTCTGTCGTTCTGGCACTGGTAGAAAATCTTCAACGCACAGATCTCAATCCCATGGAAATGGCGAGGACTTACCATCGGATGATGAACGAATTTGGACTGACCCAGGACATAATTGCACGACGAGTCGGTTTTGAGCGATCATCGATCGCCAATGTTGTGCGTCTCATACAGCTTCCCTTAGAGGTCCAGCAGCTGATCGAATCGAATCAACTTTCCATGGGACATGCCAAAGTGATTCTTGGGCTTCCTGGCCAGAATGAACAGCTGAGAGTCGCCCAGCTTGTGGTTTCAAAAACCTTATCAGTGAGAGAGACAGAAAAACTCATAGAATCCTCACTGGTCGCAAAGAAGCGAGGGACAAGGGAATTACGGCGAACACCCTGGTCTGATGTTGAAGAGCGATTGCAAAAACGATTGGGCACCAAAGTCACGATTCAAAAAGGTAGACGTGGAGGGAAAATCGTCATTCATTATTTCTCTCCTCCTGAACTCGACGGAATTCTCGAGACACTTTTAAATTAATCCTCACTGTATTTCTTCCTTCTAGACGTCATGTGAGGTAGAGGCATACTTGTTGCTTCTACGTATGCATGACCCTGTTCATTCTGACCCACTATTTCTCCATAAATAAACAAACAGCATCACAGCTGCGCTGGAATAATAAAGTCACCAACTCGAGGAGGCGCGTTCATGTGGGGGCAGGAGAAAAAAGTAGAGATGAGCTCAAACGAGCAGGAAGGTAAAGAGGTTATTATGGTGGCTGCAAATTCAACAAATACCGAGGGGACTGGGGACATTAGTGCCTTTGTGGGAAAAGGGGTCGAATTTAAGGGCACGATCTCCTACAGCGGCACGGTGAGAATTGATGGGTATCTCGACGGCGAAATTCATACTGACGGCGTGCTGCTGATTGGTGAAGAAGCCGTCATCCAAGCCAAAATTACCGCTGGAACCATTGTGTGTAAAGGAAAGATCACCGGAGATGTCGTTGCGAAAGAGTGCGTTAAGCTCCGGGCTCCGGCCGTCATGAACGGAAGTATCAAGACGCCGATGCTTTCAATGGAAGATGGCGTGCTATTCAACGGTGCACTCGAAATGGCTCACAGCGTGCGCGACCTCCCTCGCGACGCCACTCTGCTTCCCATCGGAGTGATCACGTCCCCTAATATTAAGCGAGTCAATGGTTAGGGTAAATTATTATGTAGGTATTTAACCTGCACATTCTTTGTGTGATGAGAGGCCATGCATGTGTGGGGAGAGTCTTAGGAGGCGATCATGTGGGCAATGAAAGAGCGGAGCCAACAAGCCGAACAGAACAGCGAGAATTTTACGTTTCTTGGGAAAGGGGCAGACTTCAAGGGCGTCATGAGTTTTGATGGCACCATTCGGATTGACGGACGTGTCGAAGGCGAGATACATACGACCGGAACGTTAATTGTTGGGGAGCATGCCGTGATCCAGGGCACCGTATCAGTCGGGGTGCTCATGAATAGCGGCAAGATTAATGGCACCATCACGGCCATTGAAAAGATTCAAATCCTTAAGCCCGGTGTTCTTGTCGGCGATATTCGGACCCCAGTCATTGCGATCGAAGAAGGTTCTCGCTTCCATGGCATGTGTGATATGGGTGCTCATCTTTGGAGCGGCGAACGCGCCCTCTCGGTCGACATGGCTCCCGGCCTTGTTGCAACCGTCCATTAGCTGCATGGACCGGCCCTCTAGCCCTTTTCCCGCTTCCTCAGTACAATAGCGACCATATGGCTCGCCCTACAGTTCTCCTTGGCATGAGTGGAGGAGTGGACAGCTCTGTCGCCGCAGCGCTTCTGGTTCGCCAGGGCTACGACGTTCATGGCGTCACACTTCAGGTCTGGGAACATGAAGACGCAACAGTTGCGGTCTCTAAACGGTGGGAAGAGCGTGGGTGTTGCAAGGTCGGCATTGCCCGGTATGTCGCGCAGACATTGAAGATCCCGCATGAAGTGGTCGACACCAGAGAAACCTTTCGTGCCGGCGTGATCGACGACTTTATTGCCGGCTATCTCGACGGCACAACGCCCAACCCCTGTGTTCGATGCAATGAGCGTGTCAAACTGCGTAGTCTCGTGGAACTCGCGGACAAACGCGGGATCGATTTTGTTGCCACCGGGCACTATGTTCGAATCGGCGAATCCGAGCGGACACCGACTCTTCAGCGAGCAGCCGATCCCAAGAAAGATCAAAGCTATTTCCTCTATCGTCTTCGTCAGTCATGGCTCACTCGCATTCTCTTTCCTGTGGGGGGCATGCAGAAGACGGAGGTATGGATGGAGGCAGAGACCTTGGGCCTTCCCACGGACGAATTGAAGGAAAGCCAGGAAATCTGCTTCGTGAGCCACGGCGATTATCGAACCTTTATCGAGAAGGAAGCCCCTGCCGCCAAGAAGCCTGGGGCATTCGTAGATGATGAAGGGCGCTATTTAGGAGACCATGAAGGCATTGCCTTCTATACGCCGGGCCAACGCCGAGGTCTCGGTATTGCGACCGGCAGCAGGCTCTATGTTCAACAAGTACATACCGCTACCAATATTGTCGTCCTTGGAACAGAAGAGTCTCTGCGTCGCGGTCAGTGTGATGTCGCAGATCTAAATCTCTTCGACTCCTCCCTTCTTAGTGGATCATCCGAGGCGGATGTCAAGGTCCGGTATGCCACGCCTGCCACGCCTGCGACCATCAAGCCTCGTTCAGACGGCACCCTTCGCATTCTCTTTCAAGAGCCACAGCGCGCATTGAGTCCAGGGCAATCTGCGGTGTTTTATCGAAACGATCGCGTGCTCGGCGGCGGCATCATCCAATAACTCTAGCTTCGTCATCATCCATTCCCTAAAACAGAGATAGGAAGTGGATGGGAGGCAGAAAAGACCTTGTTGGCCTCGCTGGGCGAGCGATATCACG
Source organism: uncultured Nitrospiraceae bacterium (assembly GCA_963821465.1). GTDB lineage: Bacteria > Nitrospirota > Nitrospiria > Nitrospirales > Nitrospiraceae > Palsa-1315. The sequence goes on from CAWGDV010000029.1 coordinate 314,412, forward strand.
GGTGTGCGACCACACACACTCGTTAACTGACAAGGTGAGACTCATGGAATGACACACGGTGTTCGGATTCAAACTGGAACAGACGGAAGAACCCGTGACCGCGCATGGCGGGTTGGCCTTGTTGGCGGAGTTCAACCATGGACTGGGCGTCTGCGGGTTGATGGATCGGTATCTGCCTGGGCCGGGCCCTAACCGCGGGTATGTGCCCTCGGTGTTTGTGGATCGGTTGATTCTGATGCTCCACAAGCCGGGGGCTGCAGCCTCGAGGATCTCCGGGAGTTGCGACGTGAAGCGGGGCTAATGCGGCTGCTGAGCCGGGAGGCCCTCCCCAATCCCGATACACTGTGCGATGGGCTGCGGCGCATAGTCTGTTTGACAATTTCATATTGATTCTGCTTGAATTGCGGGCCCGCCATCGGCAGAGTGGGTGCGCCATCGGCTGTAGAGCACTCGCCTCCGTGGGTACGACATGCCTCCTTCACAAGATCCCCTGTACGCCGGGCTTGGCCAAGCGGTCCGGATCGCCACCGATCTGCTCGCTGCGGTGATTGTCGGAGGAGGGTTGGGGTGGGGCTGTGACACCTACCTCTTCGACTCCCGTCCCTGGGGCATGGCGGGAGGGCTTGTGTTGGGCCTCGTGGCCGGGGTCAGGAATGCGTATCGGTCCGCGCAGCGGTGGCCGAAGTCCTAACGCCGTTCAAAGAGAGACCAGTAGAGAGGACGTCCGAAAGCGCCATGGAAGAAAGTCCGCTTCATCCGTTTGAGCTGCACAACTGGATCCCCCTGGCCCTCGGTGGAGTGGATATTTCCATTACTAAAGCCGTGGTGATGATGTGGGTCGTCGTCTCCTTGGTGGCCGTGCTCATGGTGAGGGCCGGGGCGGCCCGCAAGCTGGTGCCGGGCAAGTTGCAGAACATCGCGGAGATCCTGGTGGATTTCATTCGCGGCATCATCATGGACACGATGGGGAAAGACGGGATGCGTTTTTTCCCCCTCATCGCCACCCTGTTTCTCTTTATTCTTTTCTGTAACCTTATTGGGCTGATCCCCGGCAGCTACACCGTGACGAGCCAGATTATCGTGACGGCCGTGTTCGCCTGTTTGGTGTATGGGCTCAGCCTGGTCATGGGGTTTTTTCTGCATGGCATCAAGTTCCTGGGCATTCTCGTTCCGCCCGGGACGCCCGGGTGGCTGCTGCCCCTGATGGTGCCGATCGAATTGATCAGCCAATTGGCGCGGCCCATTTCGTTGGCCGTGCGGTTGTTTGCGAATATGACGGCCGGCCACGTGATTCTCGGGGTCCTCTTCGGCCTCTCCATCAGCGGCGGATTGTTGATCGGGTGGTTGCCCTTTGCGTTCACGATTGCGATGAACGGATTGGAAGTCGGGATCGCGTTCATTCAAGCCTATATTTTTACCGTCTTGACCTGCGTCTATTTGGGAGACGCATTCCATTTGCACGGCCATGATGAGCCCGCGCACTAGCGCGGGCGAGTTCAGACAAGGGAGGAGTAGGACATAATGGATTCAGCAGCAGCAGCATTGTTGGGGATGGGGTTAGCGGCGGCAGGGTTTGCCGGGGCCGGTGTGGGGATCGGCTATATCTTTGGCAAGATGATTGAAGCGGTCGCGCGCCAGCCGGAAGCGGAAGCCCGCGTCGGGAAGTATATGTGGATCGGGTTTGCGCTGGTGGAAGCCATTGCGCTGTACGGCCTGGTCATTGCCTTCATCATTATGGGCCTCCGCAAATAGGCGCAGGCTGAGGTCGAGGGCAAGGCCGAGGGAAGGCGCTCCCCCCTCCGCCGCCTCCTCGGCCTGTCTGGGGGGAACGATGCCGCAGTTTGAATCTGACTTTTTTTCTTCCCTGATTTTTTGGGAGGTCCTGTCGTTCGCGATCCTCTTCGTCGTGCTCTACAAGTATGCCTTTCCCGGCATCCTGGGCATGTTGGAGGAGCGGGAAAAGAAAATTAAGGACAGTCTCGATCAAGCCGAGCGGCACCGGGCTGCGGCTGAACGGACACTCAAGGAGTACGAGGCCAAGCTGCACCTGGCGGCGAAAGAGGCGGAAGGCATTTTGGCGGCCGCCAAGGACCGGGCGCAGCGGCTCATGGAGGAACACGAGCAGCGGATGACGGTCGAAGCCGAGCGGATCAAAGGCGATGCGACGCGGGAGATCGAGCATGCGCGGCGCAAGGCGATTCAGGAGATTCGCGCCCACACCACGGAGTTGGCCTTGCTGGTGGCCGAGAAAGTCGTGCAGCGAAGTCTGACCGACGCGGACCACCGAAAATTCGCCGAGGAGGCGCTGGCCGCGCTGGCACAATCCTCTCCACGATAATGCGTGGACCCGCTTCCAGGAGCGTTGGTCGCCCAGAGGAAGGCCGCCTCATCTGGCTCCTCGACCAAGCGGCTGCCGTCGAGCTTCCGATGGATCGATGGTCGGAAGACCACACGTGAGGACTAAGTGATTGTTGCCGGCGATATCGGGGGTACGAAAACTCACTTGGCCCTGTTCAACTGGACGAAGGATCGTGTCGATCCCGTCCGGTTTGAGTCATTCCACAGTGCCGATTACACCTCGCTCGAGGACATGCTCACGGAATTTCTTGTTCCACCGAAGCCCCCAACGTCCATAGACGAATTTGCAACCGGGAAGAGGGACGACGCTGAACCGGAACCGGAGCGTCCAGCAGAACCACCGCAGAAAATCGAGGCGGCCTGTTTCGGCGTCGCCGGCCCCGTCATTCAGAACCGTTGCCATACGACCAACCTCCCGTGGGTGATTGATGGCGCAACGCTGGCGAAACGTTTCAACATACCGAGAGTGACGCTACTCAACGATCTCGAAGCCACGGCCCACGGGATTCTGTTGCTCCGACCGGACGAAGTCGAAATCCTCAACGCCGGAACTCCACCACCGCACAACCAGGCACTCGCCCTAATCGCAGCGGGAACCGGACTGGGCGAATCCATCCTCTTCTGGAACGGTTCCCGCTATCAGCCTATGCCGTCGGAAGGGGGGCATGCGGACTTCGCGCCGAACGATGACAACGAAATTGAATTACTGCGCCATCTGCGCAGCAACTACCTGCACGTGAGTTATGAGCGGGTAGTATCCGGTCCCGGCCTGCACGCGATCTATGACTATGTCCGAGACAGCAAGAAGAATGAGCCGACGTGGCTCGCAGAGCAAATCAAAGCCGGCAACCCAGCGGCGGTGATCGCAGAAGCCGGCCTCAAGGGGCAGGCAGACATCGCCATGCAAGCGCTCGACCTGTTCGCCTCCATCTATGGAGCTGAAGCAGGCAATCTTGCCCTGAAGGCGATGGCACTCAACGGCGTGTATGTGGCCGGCGGCATCGCACCGAAGTTATTGGCCAAACTGAAAGACGGAACATTTATGAAGTCGTTCACCAACAAGGGCCGCTACAAACGCTTGATGAGCTCAATCCCGGTCAAAGTGGTTATGAATCAGAAAACCGCCCTGCTCGGTGCAGCATCCGTCGCCGCAACCCTCTCCCCTACCCCCACATCACGATGAGCAACCAGGACCTCGATAGCCTGAAGAAAGCCGCGGCGTTAAAAGCCGTCGAGTTCGTCCGCGATGGTATGGTCGTGGGTCTCGGGACCGGCTCAACGGCTAAGCACATGGTCCTAGCGCTGGGGGAAAAGGTCCGCGCGGGTATGACACTTCGCGGAGTGCCCACGTCGAAGGAAACGGCCACACTCGCAAAACAACAAGGAATCACTCTCATCGATGCCGACAATGCCTGGGTAATCGATGTCGCGATCGACGGGGCGGATCAGGTCGATCCTGGCTTCAATCTCATTAAGGGCGGCGGCGGGGCACTGCTGAAGGAAAAGATTGTCGCGGCTTCGGCCAAACAGTTCATCGTCATGGTCGACCATACCAAGCGAGTTCCGGTACTGGGGGGATCATCCCCGCTCCCCATCGAGGTGATTCCCTTCGGCTGGGGAAGTACGGCACGAGAAATTGAGGCTCTCACACAGAGTCCGGTGGTACTCAGGGAAAGGAACGGATCGACGTTTCACACAGAAACAGGCCACGTGATTCTTGATGTCCATCTCCCACGGATCGACAGTCCGCGAGAACTCGAGATTGCCTTGCACCTGATTCCCGGAGTCGTCGAGACCGGCCTTTTTGTCGGACGAACAGACCTGCTCATCGTGGGCATCGCCAACGGAGTTGAGACACACCTTGCGACGAGGACATGACTAGCCCGCATTATTCGCGAAAGTTCGTGACGAAACTGCCGAGACGCCGCGCGAGGCGGGTGCGCGGAGGCGCGAAGGAGGGAAGCATACTTAAACAGTATGTTGACCGACCGAGCGGCGAGCCCGCCCGCCGTCAGGTGCGTCGCCACCGCGCTTGCGAGGTCGAGCGCCCTTTGTTGTATGATCCTGGCGCGAAGAAAAATTCCGCAATGAGTTCTGATTTTCGAATCGACGGTTGCAGTAGAAGTCTTCGTGAATAATGTGGGCTAAGCCGATCAGCAGGCGACAGACCCTACAGGCCCTCACGAAGCATGTCCGATTCCTCATTGCCATTCCACTTACATCGCTCCTCAGCTCGTGTTTTAACAATTCCTTTGCACAAGCGGCTACCGAACGACCGAAAGGTGAAAATATGAACCAGGACTCTTCTCCAGACACACTCGATCCATACCGGCTTCCAAGACATGTGGTCCCGCTTCGCTACGATCTACGATTGGAGCCGGACCTGACGGCCGCACGCTTTGCCGGACAGGAAACCATCACCCTCACGGTCCATCAACCAATATCTGAAATCGTCCTCAACGCGATTGAACTCGACATCACTTCGGCCCAGATCGAAGGAGCCACCGGCTCAGCGAGACAGGCGACGATCAGGCTGGATGAGCGACCCAGCGTTGCCATCTCTCGTTTACCGAGCCTCTCTCGCCAGGCATCTGGAAGCTGGCAATAGCATTCCGCGGGACGCTTAACGACAAGCTCCGCGGTTTCTACAGGAGTACCTACAAAGACGAACATGGTGTGGCTCACAGCTTGGCCGCGACACAGTTCGAAGCCACCGATGCCCGCCGGGCGTTCCCCTGCTGGGATGAACCAGACTTCAAAGCCGTCTTTGCGACGACGCTGGTCGTCGATCCAATGTTAACCGCAGTCTCCAATACCACGATCGCATCCGAAACGCATGCGGGTGGGAAGAAGGTGGTGCGCTTCGACGATACGATCAAGATGTCCACATACCTGGTCGCGTTCATCGTAGGCCGGATCGAGCCGACCAAACCGGTGATGGTCGGCCAGACCCCGCTTCGCTTGTGGGCTGTCCCTGGGAAAGGGCATCTCGCTCGATTTGGCCAAGACATTGCGGCGGCATCACTCTCCTTTTTTGAAAGCTATTATGGAATGCCATACCCCGGCGACAAGCTGGACCTGCTTGCCATTCCTGACTTTGCCTCCGGGGCAATGGAAAACCTGGGGGCAATTACCTACCGTGAAACGGCCTTGCTGGTCGATCAGCTGAGTGCCACGCACGGCGAACTGGAACGCGTGGCCGATGTGGTGGCGCATGAAAACGCGCACATGTGGTTCGGCGATTTGGTAACCATGTCCTGGTGGAACGGCCTCTGGCTAAATGAAGCCTTCGCCACCTTCATGGAAATGCTGGCCGTGGATGCCTGGAAACCGGAATGGAAACGATGGGACAGCTTCGGCGTTTCGCGCGCCGCGGCCTTTTCAGTAGACGGACTGTGCAGTACGAGACCGATCGAATATCCGGTACAGGCCCCCAAGGATGCCGACGCGATGTTCGACGTCCTGACCTATGAAAAAGGCGCGTCGGTGCTCCGGATGTTAGAGCAGCACATTGGACCGACGGTCTTCCGCGACGGCGTCCGCGACTACTTGCGCGCGCATGCCTATGGGAACGCGGACACGAACGATCTCTGGGTTTCGCTGGGGAAGATCGCCAAACAGCCGGTGCCTGAACTCATGAACGGATGGATTTTCCAGCCAGGGTTCCCGCTCGTGACCGCCACTGTCAGTCCGTCATCCGAGCTCACGATCAAGCAACAACGGTTCAGCTACTTGAGCGACGAGCAGTCCAGCCCGTCAAAAGACCAGCGATGGCAGATCCCACTCCAGATGCGAATCACCGCCGCCGGCAAGACCGGCACGTCGCGCATGTTGTTGACGGAGAAGAGCACGACAGTCCCGCTCCCTCACGATTGGGAGTCAGTACTGATCAACGAGGGAGGCCATGGCTTCTATCGGGTGCGCTATGCATCAGACATGCTCAGTCGGCTCCTAAACGCCGGCATCGACCGACTCGCCGTCACCGAGCGGTTCAATGTCATCAATGACGCCTGGGCCACCACTGTTGCCGGCCTCATGCCCCTCACGGACTATCTTGACCTGACAGCCCGCTTCACTACGGAGCGGGATAAGAATGTTTGGGCTATATTAATCGACTCCTTCTCCTTTCTAAACCGGATCATCACCGTGGAGGATCGACCGGCGCTCGAAGCGTTCGTGCGCGGTCGGGTCGGTCCCGCCGTTACAGAGTTGGGTTGGGTACCTCGAAGCGGCGAGAGCGAAGGTACGAAGCAATTACGGGGTGAATTGATCGGCGCACAGGGAAAACTCGGCAACGATCCTGCCATCCAAGACCGCGCAGCCGAGCTGTACCGGGCTTACCGCAACGACGCGGCCGCCGTTGATCCCAATGTCGTCTCCGCACTCGTCGCGATCCTCGCGCATACGGGCGACGCAACCCGGTACGACGAATTTAATGAACGGTTTCGCACCGCCTCCACACCCCAAGAAGAGCGGCGCTATCTCTTCTCGCTCGCGGCATTCCAGCCCAAGGCCTTGCTCGAACGCACACTCGCCCGCACCATCAGCGGAGAAATCCGCACGCAAGACGCGCCGTTTCTCATCAGCGCCATTTTGGGCAATGTCTATGGCAGAGAATTGGCCTGGGATTTTTTGAAGGCGAATTGGGAAAAGATGGACCAATTGTTCCCCAAACAAGGACTACGCCGCATGTGTGGTGGAATCGTCAGCCTCGCCACGTCTGAACTCGAACGAGACGTGCGGGATTTTTTCACAGCGCGCAAGATCGACCTTGGCGGGAAAACGCTGGATCAATATCTCGAACAATTGAGGATCGCCGTCACAGTCCGAGAGCGAGATAGCCTCGCCCTGCGCACGTACCTGGATAGATACCGATAGAAGAATAGTGGCAAGGAAGAAGCCCGTGAACGGTGGTGACCAGGCCGGGCATGCGGCGGACAAGCCATCTCAATTTAGGTTGTTCCATGGACATACCCATGCGACGGGGACGACTTGAAGCGATTCAGCCCTCTATAGTAGGTTGAAGGCGCGTACAGCCTGGGATCACGCGAGGCGGCTGATGGTACTGTTTCGGCGCCTGTTGATGGCTGGTTTGGTCCTTATCAGCTGCATGACCGGGTGTGCCGATAACGGATCGAACCAAGGCTCGTCACCTCAATCCAATAGCCTGCGGCTTCAACCGATCAGTACGAACCTCAGTTCACCGGTCTTCATGACCGCGCCTCCCAATGACTCTACACGCCTCTTTATCGTCCAGCAGGGAGGGTTGATCAGAGTATTTGATGTCGTTGGAGGGTCGCTCCTCACAGACCCTTTCCTCAATGTCAGCAGCCTTCTGTCGACAGGTGGTGAAAGAGGGTTGCTGGGGATGGCATTCGATCCCCTGTACGCTGCGAATCGCCAGTTCTACATCTTTTACACGAACACCGCCGGTAACATTGTCATCGCTCGTTACCTGAGAAATATCACGGACCCAAACCTCGCGGATTCTTCCTCGGCCGTGACCCTTCTTACGGCGGCACATCCGAACTTTTCAAATCACAACGGGGGCATGCTGGCGTTTGGGCCGGATGCGTGTCTGTATGCCGGCATCGGTGATGGAGGAAGCGAGGGCGACCCGAATAACAACGGACAGAATCTATCTTCGTTGCTCGGGAAACTCCTTCGGCTCAATCCCGATACAGGGGGTGCCTGCAGTAATGGCATCATCAATCCGTTCGTCCTTGTCGGCGGTGCGCAGCAAGTCTGGAGCCTGGGCTTAAGGAATCCGTGGCGTTTCTCCTTTGACCGCATAACAGGCGACCTCTATATCGGTGATGTGGGACAGGGTGCGAGAGAAGAGATCAATGTCGCCATTGCCCCCAACGCAGGGCTTCAGGCCAATTATGGCTGGAGGTTGATGGAAGGATCTCTTTGTTTCATCCCCTCCAGCAATTGCAACTCCGGCGACCTTACGTTGCCGGTGTTCGATTATCCGCACCTCAATGGGGCTTGTTCAGTGACAGGCGGGTATGTGTATCGGGGATCCGTCAAGCCGGACCTTCGAGGCACGTATTTCTATGCAGATTTTTGCGCGGGATTTGTGAAAAGTTTCCGCTATCCGAACGGTCAACCCACAGAGCAAACAGAATGGCCGTTACTCAGTCCGCCGGGCGGTTTTGTGACGAGCTTCGGTGAAGATGCTGCGGGCGAGCTGTACGTAATGACCCAAGGCGGTGGCCTATTCAAGTTCATTCCCAATTGATGTGCTGCGGCCGGACTCTCGAAAGAGGGGTTGCCGGATAATTTCAGAAACCGGTAGAATCGGCGGCAAGAACCATTCAGCGGAGGAGAGGTCACCGACAATGCCCACCTGCCCTTGCCCAAAATGTGGGACGTTCAAGACCAAACTCGCTCCACGCTACGGGGTGGCTGATCGGCTCCTCGGCGCCTTGACCATCTATCCCTTCCGTTGTCAACTCTGCACTCATCGCTTCACAAGTATTCCTCGGCAAGCTCAAGACCAATCCTCGCCGCAATTATGACCGAGTCTCAGTTGAATATCCGGCGCAGGTTCGCCCCATCCGCGATCCTAGCCGGCGCGTCGTCGTCGAAGGGATATTGTCGAACTTGTCGCTCCGAGGGTGCCGCGTGCGCACAAGCCAGCGCATTCCGATGGGATGCAAGGTGATGCTGGAATTTCATCCTCCCGAGTACGATGACCCCATTAAAATCGACGGAGCCATTGTGCGCTCCCGCTGTGCCGAGGGGATCGGACTTCGCTTTTCCAATTTCCTCAGATCGGAAGAACGACGGCTCAGCCGCATCCTGGCCTTGCGCCTTCCCGATCCCGCCATCTGATTGTCGATCCTCTCCATGTCTGAAAGCGTGATTGCCGCTGTTCGTGGCGGTCACATACTCTTCATTCCCCTCCCTCCGGCCTGGTTGCATCTTTACTCGTGCCGAAGGACAGCCAGCGGCCGTTGGCCGAGAATCCGGTAGGTGCTCGCAAAACCCACGATCAGCGTCAGCAACATCGTGAGGAGGAGCCCGATGCCAAGCACCTGTGGGTGTATGCTCCAGGGAAGATCGAACACATACCGCAACACGGCCCATGACAAGACACTCCCGAGGGTCAGTCCGATCAACCCGGCGACGGCGCCCAACAGGACATACTCCATAGCAAAGGCACGTGCAATCAGGCCTCGGGTCGCGCCGAGCGCCTTCAGAATCACCGATTCGTAAAGCCGCCGGTAGCGTGTCGCAGCGAGTGCCGCCGCCATGACTAACCCGCCGGCCACAACGCAAAAGAACGCCACCGCCCTGATCGCCAGCGAGAGACGATCGAGAACGCGCGCGAAACCATCGAGCACGTCGCCGATATGGATCGCGCTGATGTTCGGGAATGAGGCGACGACCGCCTGCTGCAACGGCACCTCTTTCTCCGGCGAGACTCGCACCGTCGCCACATAGGTAAACGGCGCCTCTCCCAGCGCGCCTGGAGATAAGATCATGTAGAAATTCGTTGAGAAATTTCCCCACTCGACTTTACGAATGCTGCTAACCTTCGCCGACACCGTGGCCCCCTGAATATCGAATTCCACGATCGACCCGATCACGAGACCTAAATGTGTGGCAGCGTCTTCCTCGACTGAAACCTGCGGGGTCGAAAAGACCTGCCCAGGGTTCCACCATTCCCCTTTGACCAACAGATTGTCTTTCGGTAACCGGTCGAGGAAGGTCAGGACATACTCCCGGGTGAAATACCACTGTTTCCCCCGCGCCTCGTTCCCCTCCGCGCCCTTGCCATTCTTCTCCAGTCCCTCTTCCGTCGTGACGACGTGTCCATCGATCGCATGGAGTCGTGAACGCACCAGCGGCGTGAGCTCAGGACGTGCCTGACCAGTCTCTCGATCAACCAACGACACGAACTCCTGCGCTTGATCGGGCTGAATGTCGATAAAGAAAAATGTCGGGGCATCCGCCGGGCGATTCTCCTGTATTTGGCTGAGCAACGCCTGTTCCACCAACGATACCGTGACAATCACCATCACGCCGATGCCGATGGCGACCATGATCCCGGTCGCCTGGCTCCCCGGCCGCACGACATTGCCCAGGGCATAGCGAAGGCTCAAGACGCGAGGCATCGGCGCCCAGGCCAGCCCACGCACGAACATCCGCGCACAGACAAAGAGGATCGTGATGGCGACAGACAATGCGCCGAGAAACAGGAACCCGATCGACCACGAGCCTGCTTGCCACACCGAGAGCGCGCACAGCCCAAGGATGATCCCTCCGGCCGTGCCGACATTCCATCGATCAGCCAGTCCCCATGTCACCCACCATCGTGACGCAGGAGTCCCGTGCTCGACCATCGCCTGTTCCGCATCGCGCCGAAAGATCGCACCTGGGTGAACGTCTCGAATCTTCAACAGGGGCCACAGGGTAAACAGCAACGTCGACAACAGTCCCAGCGCCGCCCCTTTCATCAAGGGCCAGACCGAGGACCACGACAATTCTGAAGAGACGCCTAATTGATCGAGGAGGTCTGACACAAACAGAGCAGCCATGAGAGGGGGCAGCCCTCGTTGGAGCGCAATCCCAAGCAAGATCCCAGCGAGGCTGCCGACACATCCCAGAAAGATCGCTTGCACCACATACGTTGAGACGACCGTGGCCGAATCAGCGCCGACCGCTTTTAAGATCGCGATCGTCCGCAACTTGTCCCGCAAGAACGCATGAATCGAGGTCCCGACTCCGAGTCCGCCGATGAACAGCGCGGTGAGACCGATCAGCCCGAGATAGCGGGAGAGCTGTTCGAGAAATTGTCGCAACTGTGACTGGGCTGTGCGATAGCTGGATACGCGCGCGGAATCTGCCGCCAGCCGATCGCGCAACTCGGAGAGGAGCGGCTCCAGCGAGATATCGGCAGGTGTCTTTATGAGATACCGTTCTCGTACCCGGCTTCCAGGCTTGATCAGCTCCGCCGCTAATAATCCCTCCTGGGCAATCATCACCCGAGGACCCAAGGTGAAGGCATTGGCCATTCGATCAGGCTCGGTCCGCACGACGCCGGTGATCAGAAACATCGCCTGACCGATCTTCAATCGATCCCCGACCGAGAGGCCCATCCGAATCAGTAGGGACTCCTGCACCACCGCGCCAAAACAGGCATGTCCGCCACAGCGGCGCTCATCCGGGTGGAGCAGGACATCGAGCGATTGCGCTGGGTCGAGACGAATCGCCCCATACAAGGGATACGCCGACTCGACCGCTTTCAGTTCAATGATCTGGATCGATTGGGTCACAGAGAGCTCTTGAGTTGTGCGCGCGGCCATGGCTATAAGCTCGCTCACATGGGTGAATGCCATCTCTCGTTCCCCCAGCGAGTTCAGCACGGCCTGTCCAGCAAGACTCAGGGGGTGCGTTAGACGAATTTCGAGATCGCCGCCTAACATCCCTCGCGCCTCCTTCGTGACGGCACGCTCCATATTCACGCCAAAGAGGGACACCCCCACCAAGGCCCCGACGCCGATCGCGATGCAGGCGAAGAAATAGAGAAAGTGGCGCCAGGCTCCCCGGGTTTCACGCCAGGCCATCCTTAAGATGAAGAGGTTCACAGGGAAGACTCTGCAACCCGATGGTCTGTGTCGGTGAGGGTATCGGATTCGATGCGGCCGTCGCGCAATGCAATCACGCGCTCCATCGAAGAGGCGATGGCTCGATCATGCGTGACGAGGACTAAGGTGGTGCCGTAATCGCGATGGAGAGCCAGGAGCAGATTCATCACGTGCTGTCCCGTGGCCGAATCCAAGTTGCCGGTCGGCTCGTCGGCCAGCAGAATCGGTGGGTGACAGGCGAAGGCTCTAGCCACTGCCACCCGCTGTTGCTCGCCTCCCGAGAGTTGGACGGGATAATGATGCAGTCGCTCTCCCAGGCCGACGGTCTGTAACAGTTCCGTCGCCCGATCCTGCGCCGTGCGACATCCCTGCCAACTCCAGCGGCACCAAAACATTTTCAAGGGCAGTGAGGGTGGGAATCAGATGAAAAGATTGGAAGATGTAGCCGATGTGATCGCGACGATATCGCGCCAAGGCACTCTCCCGCATCGTCGAGATTTCCACACCGTTCAACGCAATGGAGCCGGACGTTGGGCGATCCAGTCCCGCGATGAGGCCCAGCAAGGTGGACTTCCCACTCCCAGAAGGGCCGACGATGGCCACCCGCTGCTTATCGGGAATCTCAAGCGTGAGATCGTCGAGGATCGTGATCTGATGGCCTCCGCCGGCTAAGCGCATTGTCAGATGAGAGAGAGTAATCATGTTGTCGGGCCAGCTCCCACAGTATCGTCCACGTCGGGCCTATATTATACTGGATGATCATGCGCCGCTCATGGATTCTCACAAAACTATTTTCCTGCCTGTGCCTCTCCTTGTTCCTCCTCTGTGGGTATGACCGAGGCAGTGCGCCCGCCGCTCAATCTCCGTCGCCGAGCTCTTCGCTCGAGGGCGCGGGATCACAGCCGGAAACGAAGGCGGCGGCGCCATCGGACCAACCCAAGAAGTCCGTCTCCGCCGAACGCCCACGCATCGTCGCCTTCGGCGATAGCTTGACGGCCGGCTTAGGCGTGCCACCGGATCAATCGTATCCCGCGCACCTACAACGGAAATTGGACGCAGCGGGTTATGCCTATCGGGTCGTGAACGCGGGAGTCAGCGGTGAGACAACCGCCGGCGGAGCCCGGCGGGTCTCCTGGGTCCTGAACAGCAAACCGGCAATCGTCATTCTGGAACTTGGCGGCAACGATGGGCTCCGCGGCCTCAGCCTGAGCGAGACGAAAGCCAACCTCGAACGGATCATTCTACAATTCCAACAGGCCTCGGTCACCGTCGTGTTAGCAGGGATGAAGCTCCCCCCGAATTATGGACAGGACTATACCGCTGGGTTTGAGGCGCTCTACCAGGCCTTAGCGAAGCAATATCGGCTGACGCTGATTCCATTTTTTCTCGATGGGGTGGCAGCCTCCTCCTCGCTCAACCAGGCCGATGGCATTCATCCGACCGGAGAGGGCTATCGCCTGATTGTCGAGAAGGTCTTCCCAACGCTGGAGCCACTGCTGGAGCGAAATCGGTAAAGGCGGTCTGAAGGCTGAAGTGTTCGGAACTTCAAACCCAGGACTCCGAACATCCTATCCCGTCCGTCTCGCTTGAGTCAGGCATCCGCAATTGCAGCAGAAATGTTCATGAGTAACGCGGGTTAAGGCACTCACTGCGCGGCGCTCGATGAGGCGCGCCGCGCAGTGGGTCTGGAAAGGAAACTACCTAGAACTCATTCGATGCGAGCTGGTCGGGTCCCGCAGGCTACTTTGCTTTGCCTTTCGCCTTCTGCGAGGCTTGCTCGGCATGAGCCAGCGATTCCTCCGCATGCTTCAGCGATTCCTTGGCATGCTCGAGCGCTTCCTTCGCGTGGGCATTGTCGCTTCCTTTTATGGCTTCTTCCAGATGCGTAATAGCTTCCTTCTCATGCGCGATGCCCTCCTTGGCATGCTTGATCGTTTCCTTGACATGCCCATTTTCTCCCGCGAATGCAGCGCTAGACAGGCCTCCTGCGAGAAGACCACAGACAGCGACTGCGACGACGACGGCTTTAACTCGGCTCATAACTCCTCCTTTGTGATTATGAATCCTAAACGGAACAGGATCATACATCAACGGCACACATTTATTAACTCCATATTTTTTATGACGCCTCTCAATTCATCACCCCGAAGGCCCGAGGAGTCGGAAGGAGGCCACTTCCGACTCCTCGGGCAGGTCTGGAGAAGAGTGCGCAACCACCAGACCCGCTACCGGCTGCCTCTTACTTTTTCTTTTTCTGGCCCGTAGCCTGCACGGAAGACACTTTGCTTCGCGAACCACCCTGAGCCTCTCCGTGATCGACACGAGCCCCCTCGATAAGTCCGTCCACCGATGTCTGAAACACTCGCAAACTGCCCCGGCCGATCTTGGTGGCACGCAAACGGCCTTCCTCGATCCATCGGTAGATCGTCCACTTACTGACCTTCAACAACTTGGCCGATTCCTGGATGCGCAGTAACGACCGATTCCACAATGCATCCATCCTGTCATCGCATGGTGGGAGAGCAGTCAAACAGCGTTCTTTCTGTCGGAATATGGCCAGGAGTCAACCGGCATCCGTCCAGGTTCCGGATGATCACACATTGCTCCCGCACGCGTCCGAACTCTCAAGATACTGTTCGAACATCGTGATCCATCTGATCATCGTGAACGGCCTCTTCAGGTGATCCTCTTTGCGAACGCTTACTTCATCACCTGCCCGGTGCAATGCCAGCCGTCACCTTTGACCCCATTCACTGCCGCTGGCCAGTTGCTCCGCTTTACCTTCTCTCCGTCAATCGTCACCACGGCATGGCCTTTCATGCTCTTGAGATCTACAGCCTTCACCCCGGGCAATTTTGTCAAGGCGCTTCCACATCCCCCAGATAGGCCTCACAGAATTTACCGCCGAGCATCAACATGACTTTTTCCTCGCCTGCAAAGGCCGGTGTCGCCATCGCACAGACGAATCCGATCAGACAACCGAACTTGACGAATATCTTCATGGTCTTCCCTCCAGTGTATGTGTAATTACCGCATGTTGGCCTCGATCCACCCGTGCCGAGCAATTCCGGCCTGATACGAGCGCGCGATCCACCGATTCGGCGAACTGCTCGGGCATCTCGCTGCCGGGCTGATACTGCACCAGCACTGTGCCGTGGTCGTTCAAAAAATCCACCTGTCGAACCCCGTTGAATGTACGAAGCGCTCCCTCCACATCCTTACGATGGTATTCACACATGCGACCATAAATCTGGACGATGACTTCGGTTCCAACCTGGCTCGACTCTCCAAGGTCGGTCCTTGGTACCTCGGTCGCGAACGATGCAGTCCCACCATCATCAACCATCCGGCCAATGCAAGAATGAACACCCGTCTCATAACGACACTCCTTCCAAGGCCAACCATGTAAAAGGACCGGGGCGGAGGTACACAGGAGGAAACACCTGCGCCCCGGATCAGTCCGAGCGAGGAGGCAGCCCGACCCGGACATCGATAGATCAAGAACCGTCAATTATGTGGACGCGAGACTGAGATCGAATAAGGGAGCGCGAGAGGAATCAGAACGAAACAGGCCGCCCGGGGTCCCTTATCCGATGAGTATGAAAGGAACCGACGGAGGCGCACGGGAGCGGAGCAGAGAAGAAGAGAGTGAAGGGGCAACCTGATTAAGAGAAGAGACTACTAGCCGTGCGACCGGACTCATGGACAACGCCGGCGACTCCGTCACCAGCCCGGCATCGGACGTAGCCTGACAGGCCCAGGCGCAGAGCGCGTTGTGCGGAGCAGTCTCTTTCGAACCATGGTGCGCATGGCTATTGGAGGGATCGACATGACTCAACGCGCAGCTCGCCGCCATCGCTGCGAGCGACGCATAAACTAGGGCAACGAACCCGGCGACAAGAACGGTATTGCGTGATACACCAGAATGCGTCATCACTCTCTCCATGATGTCACTTCTATACGTGTCCGCCGACAACTTGTCTACCGACACCTGCTCATGGATGCTACACAGACTTAGATTTTCGTCGCGTGCATCCGGATAGCTGGTGAGTGGTTGCTTCTCGACCTGGCAACTCCCATGATCGGCATTATCTTGGAGCCTGATATTCTCGCATTCGGCACATCTTCTGTTCGGTTTTGCTCGATAAGCTTTTCGATTGAGTGAAAAAACACCCGCAGGCTCCCGCGCCCGATCTTCGTCCCTTCGAGGCGGCCCTCTTCCACCCAACGATAGATGGTCCAGCGGCTCACCGACAAGAAGTCTGCGGCTTCCCTCACGCGCAAGAGTGTATTATCCATAGTCCTCTTGGTGGTAAAAGATTCTCAGTGATGAAGGGGGCAGGATATCCTGCCCCCTTCGAGTCAGGCCACAACAGATACGTCGAGCGTTTCCCTACTCCGGCATGCCATGATCGTCGAGCCGCTCAGGCAGCACAGATGGCTTGGCTTTTGGTGCTCCCGTAGGCGATGCCGTCGTTTGGTTGCCAGCCGCGGCGGCACCAGGGTAATAAACCATGACCCCACCGGGCGTTGGTCCCACTGTGACCTTTTGCTTCTCCTCATTATCCGTCGCGTTGATGATGGAAATGGAATTATCCGTGCTGTTGGATACGACGATATATTTGGCTTCGCCGGCTCCTTGAGCCAGAACATCCAAGCCGTGGCCGCCGGTCGCCATAAGAGGGATCTCCCGCAGGAGCGTCAGAGCCGGCGGTGATGCGCTGAGCGCCGACGAATCGAACGCAAAGAGCCGGTCCTTCTTCGTCGACGGACCAGTATTTCCCGCCAGGATGTAGAACCGCTTCCCATCCGGAGAGAACTTGAACGATCCGGGGGATGTCCCGTCCAGCGCTGCAATGGTAAAGTCCTTGCGGACCGCCGGCGTGACGCTGAGATCCAGGACACCCAGCTTCGTCGCCTGTGGGTCTATTGGGCCTGTGGTCTGTCCGCGCAACAGGAGGAATCGGCCGCTAGGGGTAATGCCGTAACTCGTGTAGGGAGTTCCGGCCAAATCAATGATAACGGTGCTCTCCAAGGTTGTCGGATCGATCTCGACAATTTGCCCATAGCCTTCCTGAATACTATAGACTTTACCGGTCAACTTCGACCAATCGAATCCCGTGCGGCTCGGAGGTATTCGCTGTGAATGCCGTAGTCAATGGAGTCGCGGACTCGTTATTGCACGTTTCCTTGAGCGGGTTACAGAGATCGACTCGTCCGATCATTTGCCATTTGGTAGGAGACCCAGGCTCATTGTCGATGACCGCAATCTCACCGCCTATCTCGCTTGAAACAAACACTCGTCTTGGGATTGCCCCGTTGGTTGCCGTAGGTTGAGGGAAAGCCATCACCTTGTGGCCACTGGCGAGGACGCAGACCGTTTTTTCCACGGTCGGCGGGTTGCCGCCGGGACCCAGATGCGAGTTATGAAGAATAGTTACGGAGCTCCCTGTGACCGGGCCACCAACCCTTGCCGGATTATTACAGTTGATGAGATCGTCGCCCGGTGTCGTCGTGCCTGCGGCATTATCGCCATCGTTCCCCACCCAAATAACTTCGCCATCCGTCGGGTCTCGATACATATGGACGGGGCGGGTGCCTGCCGCCAGATTCGTTTCATGAACCGGCACGGCCCCCGTTAACGGATCGATCGTGGCCACTTTGTTGGCTGCTCCAAGATTCACGAACACCCACTCGCCTTCCGAAAACTGCATGTCGCCCAATGCCACATTTTCGAACTCAGCGGACGCAATCGTTCCCAGCACGGCGTTCCCCGAGTCGCCCCTAAGTGCCACGCTGGTCAGGGTCTTATCGCCTGTGTTGTTCACGAACGCCATCGGTCCCTGCAACGCTGCGCTGCTGTTGGTCGATGGTTGGTCTGAGGACGAATCTCCCGAACTGCAGTTTGCAAGGGCGATTAGGGCCAATCCCAGCATTGCCGTTGCAGCGCTCGTCATGACCATTGTCCGATTCTTAGTCGCTTTCATGTGTACATCCTTCCTGATTTTGTTTGGGCGGGCTTCCTTATCGGAATCCTACCCTCGTAACATGGGTTAGACGAATCCGGAGAAAATAGAATGAGGCGGCCCACGGGGTGGCGGCCCTCCGTTAAGGATTGCAGAGCATAATGTGGCATTGGGATGCCTGGACACGAATCCAGTCGGAGCAATGGATGGCCCGCATGAACGGCCCGAGGAGGATTGGGTATCGATGCTGTCGCAGTGCCACGCACAGGATCCATGGGTGTGCTGCGCGCTGTTCGAATGAGACTGCGGACAGTGCGGCGTAGTCCATTGCGGAGTGATGCTTCCATAGAGCGTGGAGACAGACCCGAACATCCAGAGCAGGACGCAGACGCCAGCCGTTGCGCGAGCGAATCTGGCTCCGCGTCCTTCTTCCCAAGATCTGTGAGAACAGGTCTGATCATCTATGGAACTCTTCTTTACGAACCGCCGAGTAATTGGAACGATTTGGTCATTCCAAACAGATAACTGACTTGTTGCTCCAGGTTTCCGTTGAAGTCTCGATACACGGGAATCTGCACGACGGCATACGCTGAGGCGAAATTCCAGAGATTCAGCATGATGCCGGGAGAATAGGCGACGTAGGTTGACCCGGTAGTCGGCACTTCACGAAATTTGACTGTCGGGTCGAGCAAGACTGCGGTCCCCGTTGCCGGATTAAACTGAAAGAGCGATGCATCCATGGAGTCGTTCTGCATCCAGCGATAATTGACTTGCTGAGTCAGGACCAACCACGGAGTTTGCTCAAGCGGAACGAGATTCAATCCCCCGCTCAGGTTCACCTCATCACCGAACTGGTACCCATCATTGTTCTTGAACGTATGCCGGTAACTGGCTAGCGCGAACTGATTGATTCGGTGAGGGACGATTTCATAGGTCTGATAGAAGGACGGCACGAGTCCGACGTTTCCCCGTCCGAGCTGGAGCGTGGATTCCACCATCTGACCGGTGGAAGCTCGCTCATGGTATGTTCCGGTCGGGAGGTCCACCCCAAAGCCCAGCACGACCATACTCCGAAGTGTCGGGAGGAGGTTGTACTTCAAGGTGACGCGCATGTCCCCCATGCCATCATTGGTGTAAGGCTCAGGCGTCGCCCCTCCCAGATTCGCTTGTGAGTTTACCCGCTTGTAGGGAAGGGTCACTTGGAGACCGAATCGATCGGTCACCCCATAGTTCATGTCCAAGGTCGCGGTCTGGACATGTGTCCAAATCTGGCTCGAGTTCAAGTTTGCCAATGTCAATGTGCGATTTTCTTGATCCGCAAACGGAATGCCTCCACCCTGCCCGCTAGGCGTCCAACTCGGTGTGTAGTTGTAGATAGTATTGACGGTTAATAATCCTGCCATCGGCACTTGCTGTTGTGAGCCGATGACGACAAAGCAGCTGACGGCGCCGCAGGAGGCGCTCACGGGCGACGGCCATGCCATCATCGCGATCATTGCCAGAACACAAAGTAATTGAACAGAGCGCCACCGCAATTTGTGCGTCATGGTTCGACGGTCTTTCTATTGGCCAGACAACGGAAGGCTGAGACCAGCCACCGTCGCTAGACTAGATTGTTAAGGGATCAGATGAAGACTACTACGAAATTGCAGGAGGACCGCGGAAGAATCTGGGAGTGGTAAGTGCGGGAAGGACTTCGTCAACGCCATAGGTCTCGAGCAGATCGAATGGGTGAAAAATTGAGTTAAGTTGAATCGAGGAGGTTTCGAACCCCTGTCCTACCCCGCAGAGCCAGGAACAGAGTGCGGAAGAGTGGGTCGTCGCCTTGTGGTGGGCATGCTGCGCCTCATGGGCCACCATCGCCGGTGACGCGAGCGCAGGCACCAGCAGCAGGCAGGCCACCAGGGGCAGAACGAGGATCTGTCGATTGAATCGAATCACGCTATCCTACCGGGCCGATGCCGCCTGCATCGGCTTGTTTTCTTGAATGCGCTGGACCGTTTGAGAAATCTTGTCTTCGGTGAGCAGCCCACCCTTGATGTATTCCTGCACGCGCCCCTCTTGGTCGATGAAGACGCTCACGGGTAATCCGAACACGCCGAACTGGTTGGCCACTTTGTTGTCGCGATCCATCAGGACCGGGAATGTGTGGCCGTACTGCTTGATGTGCTCGCGCACTTTGGCGTCGTCTTCCAATTCGTTGACGGCCAGGACCACGAAGCCTTTGTCACGCAGCTTGTCATACACTGGTTTGCATCGCCGGCATTTCGGTCGTGCAGGGCTTGCACCAGGTGGCCCAGAAGTTCAGGAGCACGATCTTGCCGCGATACTGGCTGAGGCTCTGTTCCTTGCCCGCCAGATCGGTCAGGCGAAAATCCTCGGCCTGCATGCCGACCGCCGGGACTCGCGAGCCCATGCTCCAGCCGTCGAAGGCGGGCAGTCCCGCCAATGCAGCAAGCAGCACGAACCCCACAAGCACAGCGTTGGTTCTCCTTGGTCGCATGTCAGCCTCCTCTCGCTTCAACCGTTTCGGTTACGATGGGTTCGTCATTTGGAACGAGCGTGTAAGCCCAAAGATATAACTGGTTCCCTGCGCCAGACTGTTGTTGGAATCCCGCTCAAACGGAATCTGCGCGAAAAAATAGAGCGGAGGTCATGTTCGTCCAACTTGATTCAATGAGCTGTCCCAGACTGACTTGAAAACCTGGTGAAAAGGCATGGTAGGTCGATCCGGTGGTTGGCACTTGCCGATCCTTGATTCGAGGATCAATTACTATCGGGTCCTCACCAGGAAAATCGGTGTGCCGATCGGCAGGCGATTGCAGAGCAACGACGAACTGAAATTGTCGTGTACCAGATAGCGGTAGTTGACCTGGGCGGTGAGAACCAGCCACGGAGTCGTCACGAGATTCAGCCCGGCATTGAGCATGTATTCGTCGCCAAATTGGTAGCCATCGTTGTTTCGGAATGTGTGGCGGTAACTGGCTGACGAAAATTGATTGAGCCGATGCGGGATCAATTCATAGGTCTGATAAATTGTCGGATTCAATCCGACTTGCCCCCGGCCGAGTTGGTGTGGTCGACTCCATCACAAGCCCAGCGCTGTCATGCGCGTTGGTATTGCCGGTCGGGAGGTAGACACCAAATCCCAGCACCACCATACTCCGCAGGGTGGGCAACACATTGTACTTGAGGCCTACACGCATGTCCCCAATGCCATCGGCGGAGAAATTCGTCGACTCACCTTCGCCAGTTTGCTCCATCCTCTCCTAGGCCATCGATGTGCTTGTGCGTGCGCCACATATAGGGGAGCGTGAGTTGTAGTCCGAACCGATCGGTGAGACCATAATTGAGGTCGAGCGTCGCCTGCTGCGTAATGGTCCGAGTCTCCTGATGATGATCCAAAATCATCTGCCGGTTCCGTCTGATCCACCGCTGGGATGACCCCATTGGTTCCATCCAGTACTCGCATCGGCGTGTAATTGTAAATCGTATTGACCGTGAGGAGGCCCGCCTGCGGCACTTGCTGCTGAGACCCGATGACGACGAAACAGGTCACGGCGCCGCAGGAGGCTTGTGCCTGCTGGACGACGGGCCACGAGAAGACCACGAGTGCAAGACTGAGAATGAATCCGAGTATGAACCGTTTCCTAGCCATGCTGCTGCTGGTCCTTTCTCTCTAGAAGAATCGTCCCTATCCGCCTGCCGTACAACCCACTCAGTGGATCGCATGAGAGACGGATGCGGCCCTGCTGCGAGCCGATGAGCGACGGAGACTATAGAGAGAAAGATGGAGGGGCACGGCTGGGAGAAGTCTGGCACGCTTCGATCAAAGGCTGCGCAGAATGGGGGAGCGTGACGAGAGCGATGGGACTGAGTTCGGCCTGAAAGGTGACCACCGCCGTATCGAGAACCGTCCCGGCGGCACACATCCAGGAGCAGAGCAGGGTGCCATGTGTGGCAGCCTGATGCTGGGCATGGTGCCCGGCATGCTCGACCGATTGCGCCTGAGCCAATCCACCGACGGAAAGGACGCAGAGCACCAGGAGGATCGACAGGAATTTGAGGGCGCGGTGGTTCATCGAAAGACGACCCAGTGTCACTCGGCCGCATGCTACTGGACGGCCACTAGGCCTGTCAAGCCGGTGACTCGCACCGGGGCCGCTGCTTATATATAGGATTCAGAGAAAAGATGCTGTATACTGCACCAAATCTTTTCGGAGACATCGGCGTTCGTTCTGAACGACAGTATCATGGTCACGCAATTACTCAACCAAATCTTCGGCAGTAAAAACGATCGTGAAATCAAGGCAATCCGCCCGATTGTGGAGCGGATCAATAGCCTAGAGTCCAGCCTGACTCCACTCTCCGATCATGCCCTCGCGGACAAGACCCAAGAATTCAAGAAGCGCTCTGGGGTCCGGGGAGACCCTGGACGACATCCTGCCTGAGGCCTATGCAGTCTGTCGTGAGATGTCCCGCCGCAAGCTGAACATGCGCCATTTCGATGTGCAGTTGATCGGCGGCATGATTCTCCATAGAGGCCGCATTGCTGAGATGAAGACCGGCGAAGGGAAAACCTTGGTGGCCACGCTGCCGGTGTATCTGAATGCGCTCGAAGGTAAAGGCGTGCACCTCATCACCGTGAACGACTACCTCGCCAAGCGCGATGCGCAGTGGATGAGCGTGCTCTACCACGCGCTGGGACTTTCGGTGGGCATCATTCAACACGATGCCTCCTTTTTATTCGATCCGACCTATGACGCCTCCGACAAACGGCTCCAGTCTCTCCGTCCCTGCACGAGGCCTGAAGCCTATCGTGCCGAGATCACCTACGGCACCAACAACGAGTATGGGTTCGATTACCTCCGCGACAATTTGGTCGTCACCGATTTGGCCCAGTGCGTGCAGCGTGAGTTGAACTTCGCCATCGTGGACGAAGTCGACAGTATCCTCATCGACGAGGCCCGCACGCCGTTGATTATCTCCGGTCCGACGGACGAAACGACCGATCTCTACTACCGCATCAACGCCATCATCCCGCAGCTGAAGCCGGAGCACGACTACACGGTCGAGGAAAAAACGAAGACCGCGTCACTGACCGAAGACGGCAACGTCCGGGTGGAGAAATTGCTCGGCGTGGACAACCTCTATGACCCCGACCATATGGATCTCGTCCACCACGTCGTCAAGGCGCTTCAGGCCTATGCCCTCTACAAACGGGATGTGGATTATGTGGTGAAAGAGGGCGAAGTCATCATCGTGGACGAATTCACCGGGCGGCTCATGCCAGGGCGCCGCTGGAGCGACGGCCTGCACCAGGCTGTCGAAGCCAAAGAAGGCGTGAAGATCGCCAACGAAAATCAAACGCTGGCCTCGGTCACCTTCCAGAACTATTTCCGGATGTACAAGAAGCTCAGCGGCATGACCGGCACGGCGGATACAGAAGCGGCGGAGTTCGCCAAGATTTACAATCTCGACGTCAATGTGGTGCCGACCAACCGCAAAATGATCCGGCTGGATTACGCCGATGTCGTCTACCGAACTGAGAAAGAAAAGTTTAACGCGATCGTCGAAGATATCAAGGAATGCCACGAGCGCGGCCAGCCTGTCTTAGTCGGCACGATTTCCATCGAAAAGTCGGAGCGGCTTGCCGGTATCTTGAGTCGGAACGGCGTAAAACATAACGTCCTCAACGCCAAACAGCATGAGCGAGAAGCCGAGATCATCGCCCAGGCCGGGCACAAGGGCGCCGTGACCATCGCCACGAACATGGCGGGCCGCGGCACCGACATTCTCCTGGGCGGTAATCCGGACTTCATGTTCAAACAGATCCTGTACCGGGAAGAGAACCTTCCGGATGCACGCAAGCTGGAGATCTTCGAACAGATTCGTGCCGACTGCGAAAAGGATAAGCAAGAGGTCATCGCGTTAGGCGGGCTCCACATTCTCGGGACCGAGCGCCACGAAAGCCGCCGGATCGATAACCAGCTTCGAGGCCGCGCCGGTCGCCAGGGCGATCCTGGCTCGTCACGCTTCTACCTCTCGTTGGAAGACGACCTGATGCGTATCTTCGCCTCCGAACGGGTCTCCCAACTGATGCTCAAGCTCGGTATGGAAGAAGGCGTTCCGATCGAGCATGGCATGGTCACCCGGGCCATCGCCAATGCCCAGAAGAAGGTCGAGGCCCACCACTTCGAAATCCGGAAACAGCTGCTGGAGTATGACGACGTCATGAACAAGCAGCGTGAGGTGATTTATCAACACCGCCGAGCCGTCTTGGGCGGGACGAATCTGAAAGACGATCTTCGCGGCATGATGGACAGCCTGGTGGAGTCCGCACTGAACATCTATTGCCCGGCTGAACAATATTCCGAAGAATGGGATATCAAAGGGCTTGCCGAAATTATGCATAGCCAGTTCGGTTTCGACATCGCCCAGGGCAAGAGCGATGGCGGCGAACCACTCCGTGCCATGGGGCGCGACGCATTGCTCGAAGACCTTCGCTCGCAGGTGCGCGAGGCCTATGATCGGAGAGAACAGGATCTGAGCCCCGACTTAATGCGTTTCCTGGAGAAGACCTTCATGCTCCAGGTCATCGATCACCACTGGAAAGATCACCTGCTCGGGATGGATCACCTGCGCGACGGGATCGGATTGCGCGGCTACGGTCAAAAAGATCCACTCATCGAGTACAAGCGCGAAGGCTACGATCTCTTTGCCGGCATGATGGAACGGGTCAAGTCCGACACGCTCGACCGGCTTTTTCATGTACAGGCGGTCCGGAACGAGGCGCAACCCGCCGCTCCCCCCCCGCCCCCCGTTATCTCACGTCCCCTCCCCCCACTCATCCTCAATCGCGGAGAAGAACCAGTCGCCCCTCAGACGGTTCAGCGAAGCGACGACAAAGTCGGCCGCAACGACCCCTGCCCCTGCGGCAGCGGGAAAAAATACAAGAAGTGCCATGGGGCGTAGGACAGGATCGCTGCGCCCGTCTCTCTCCCCCGCGTCAATTCGACCGTTCTAATCTCACCGCTGCTTGGCATCGAAACTCGTTCCGTTCCATGCACGCATGAACGGAACGTCGAACATCGATGCCACTTCGCCTTCGGCGAGCCGCAGCCGTTCGATTGAACGGGTCCCGAATTGCCGCCAAGGTCGAGAGAGTGGCGCAGCGATCCTGAGTGAGATGTGGGGTGGAAAGGGATGAACCCTTGCGGATGACGCCATGGCGAACGCCTCAGCCCACATCCCTTCCAGCCGAGCCGAAGAGGGAAAGGGAAAAGAGGATCACAGCGGTTCACGTAGTCACGGCAAAACCAGCTGGCCGTGGATTGATTAGAAGTTGCCTTGGTTTTCCGTTGGGATTAGGATAGACGCTATGACATTGAACGAACACCGTCCTGATCTTTTGACACTCACCCCTGAAGGATCGATTCGCATTGTCGGAACGCGGATCGCGATCGAATCCATCATTCAGAGTTTCCGGGACGGCGCGACCCCGGAAGAGATCTGCCAGGACTTTCCATCGCTTTCATTGGCTCAGGTCTATGACGTGCTCGCCTTTTATCTCAGCCATCAAGCCGATGTGGAGGTCTATCTCCGAGAACAAGCACAAGCCTCTGAGGTGGTGCGGCAGGAACTGCAAACCCGGCATGCCGCGTTCCTTTCGAACCTCCGGAAGCGCCTCGCCACACGCCGTTCGGCTCCGGCACCTCACGCGTGATCCCGGTTCGTTACCTTTTCGACGAAAACTGCAACGCCCGGATCATTCGCGGCATTCGCCGCCGGTCCTCCAGCTTGGACATCATCACCGTTCAAGAGGCCGGACTGGGCAGTGCTGATGACTCAACGATCTTGGCACGTGCGGCAGAACGTGGACTTATCGTCGTATCCCACGACGCGCGAACCATGATTGCACATGCGACCGCAAAACTGGTGGTGAGCTCGCCCATGACTGGCTTGATCGTAATTCCTCAGGCATACCCCATCGGTCAGGCGATCGAGGACCTGCTGCTGATTGCCGAAGTCAGTACTGGCGAGGAATGGCACAGCAAGATCGTCTTCCTCCCTCTGTAACAACTCTCGACACTTTGATCGCTTTGCCGCGGCGACGAGCCGGTGGCTTCTCAAACCGTTCAGCGAAGCGACGACAAGGGCGGCCGCAACAACCCCTGCCCCTGCGGCAGCGGGAAAAAATACAAGAAGTGCCATGGGGCGTGAAGAGGCTCGGCTGACGAAGGGTGTGGACCTTCGGTGTCGCCATAATGCGATGGGCCTCCACTGCTGCTGACCTGCATCACACCTCACCACGCACGACTCTAAAACTGTGCCGAAGCGTCGCAATGCCGTCGTGCGTGACCGTCACCACCTATTGAAATATGGCAGACGCCATAGCGAACGCCTCAGTCCACATCCCTTCCAGCCGAGCCGAAGAGGGAAAGGGAAAAAAGAGGCCCACGGCGGTCAAGTGTCGCAGGACCTCGGTCAGTTCCAGCTTTCCTTCCCAGGAGAATCTCGGTGGGTCCCCGCTTCTCCGGCAAAGTCCGCGAGGAGCCTCAGCGCCGTGAAAGTGGAGGGGGGAGAAACTACGAAACCGAGACTTCTGCGATTCGGAAAAACGGGGCAGATATACATCAACACGTTTCCACATCGCCGCCCGCGCAGTGCCTAGCTAGCCGTCACCTGAAACAGACAGAGCAGGTCAATGTATAATTGCAAAACCTGAGGCGGCCCCATCCCCCCATGATCTTTTGCTGTGCGGTATAGTTTGATCATCGCTAGTAGTCAAAATCCAAGAGTCCAACTGCAAGATGGAAGAGCTCAGCCGAGATATAGAGCAGCTATTCGAAGCCGGCCAGCAACTGGGGAAACGCACTCAAAGTGGTGCAAGGCTGGCCATTTTCCTTATGGATAACCTTGCCGAATTAATGATGCATAGGACCGCCTCTCATTGGCTGGAATGGGATAAGCGTTGGCACAGGCCTCCCAAGTACACGCCGGAGAAAAGACGCAAGGTTACAGAGTGGTTCAATGAGAAAGTAAATTTTCTCTGGAATGAAACCAAGGAACTGAATGAGGCCGAAGCAAAGGTTCATCATCGCAATTAGGCTCATCAGATCTATTACGAAGTTGTTGCAATCTTCACCTCGTATGTGGAGTTGGGCCCTATTCACTAATGCGGGACAACGAAGTAATTCTTAACTTTTCAGGAGTTATGGTTTGGAGATTAGGACAGCCACTCGTAGATAAGGCAGTATTGGAACCGCTCTCAGGCAAATTTCTAGAGGGGAAACTTTGCACGATAAGTGACCTGGCGAGGACTCTCTCGGATGACCTGGTGACTCGACTAGACGGGGGGATTGGAAGCGCTATCTTATAATTGCGGAAAATCCAAGAACGTCCGATGACGTCCTGAAAGATATCCAGTTCTACGACAAGTTCTGGAGTGAGCATACATTTCCTCAGACTGAGGAAGGGGCCAGGCAATACTTCCAAGCATGGGAAATGGAATATCGTTCCTATGCTCCATCTGTCACTGTAGCTCGCATGGAACGATGGCGGGACGATCTATATCCCTAGCTTCTGAAACTTCCCTCAGTATGATTGTTTTCAAGTTCGATCAACTGGATCTGGAGTTTTTACCAGTGGAAGACAAAATAATTGAGGCAGCCGTCGCATATGATATGGCAATAGATCAGCCAGTCCAACGAATGAAAGAAGAAAGACGAGAGAGATAGCTGAACTCAAGATAAAACCAGCCGACCACTCTTTCCCTGCATTGAGCTTCATACTTCAAAATAATCCTTCCAAGCTTGCTCGTTATTACCTCAGGGATGGGGGCTGATTGATCTTCCACTGCGCGCAGCTTTCTCACCCGCCCTACCCTCCGATTGCTTCGCAATCGACTTACCGAGAGGTGCCCCTAACCCTGGCGAGGGCCTTCAATTTGCTAAACCTCAATTTAGGGAGTGGCCAAGGCAGCCCTTTACTGCGCGCATCGAACGACCTCGCCCTTCTAAATGATCCTTCCACCCTCGCTCGCTTCTCCTCACTTGGAAGGGCACCCATGTTGGTCTACGTGCGGCCGTCGAACGAGGCCCTTCTCAGGCCGCGCGTTCCGGGGGCACAGGACCAACGTGGGTGCTCTTTCTCCTCCCCCTCGAATAGGGATATTTGCCTGAGTTTCCAATACTCTCCGCCTTGACTTAACAGCAAACTCAAGGCTAATCTACAACGACTTTCGGCCCCCTGTTGACCCTTCGAGAGGGAGGGGTGGGGTGTCATCTCGGCAATTGGTGTCACTTTTCTTGTGTTGTCGATGGGATAAGAGGAGTTGCTTGTGACAACCGGGCATCCTGAGCTCATCGCTGCCATTTCGTCCGAGATCATCCGAAACGGACCGATTCCCTTTGTCCGTTTCATGGAACTGGCGCTCTATCACCCTCAATTCGGCTACTACATGCGCCAACCGGATGGTGCAGACCCTGAACGTATCGGCTGGTCTGGCGACTTCTACACCAGCTCCGATGTGCATCCGATTCTCGGCCGCGCGCTTGCCGCGCAAGCCAGACAAATGGACGAAATCTTGGGCTGCCCTACTCCCTTCACGATCGTCGAAGCGGGCGCAGGCAAAGGTTTGTTCGCCCGCGATTGCCTGGCTGCGATTCATGGCAAGCAGGATAACTTCGCATCGCGTGTCCGCTATGTCCTGATCGAACGGAGCCCTGCGATGCGGGAATTGCAGCGCCAGAACCTGACCCCCTGGTTTAACAAGCCTGGCCTCGTCACTTGGGTGGAAGGCCTCGATGGATTGGCCCCGCAAAGTGTGACCGGTCTGTTCTTCAGCAATGAGCTGATCGATGCTTTTCCGGTGCACCGAATTCAAGTCGTAGGAGGACAGACCAAAGAACTCTATGTAGATTATCGAGAGGGATGCTTTAAGGACTGTTTCAAGCCCCTGTCGACGGCCGCGCTCGGTCAATATCTGCAGCGCCTGAATCCTACGTGGCCGGAGGCTTACCGAACCGAGGTGAATCTCCTCGCGATGGACTGGATGGAACAGGTCGCTCGGCGGATGGATCGTGGATTCGTTGTGACGATCGATTACGGCCATACGGCGCAGGATCTCTATGGGCCTGAGCGGAAGGATGGCACGTTCCTCTGCTATTTCCAGCAGCGGATAAACGACGATCCATTCATTCGCGTCGGCGAGCAGGATATGACCGCCCACGTAGACTTTTCGAGCCTGGCTTCTGTCGGAGAGGCGCAAGGACTCCACGCGACGGGGTTCACGAACCAAATGAGTTTTCTGATGGGGCTCGGCGCTGAAGAGATGATTGGAAAATTGGAACCGGAGAGCCCCACGTTTTCCGCTGCGATTCATCTCCTGAAGCCGGATGGCATGGGGAGTACGTTTAAGGTGCTTGTTCAACATAAGGGAATCAGTCGCCCGGAACTGGACGGCTTGAAATTCAAACCCTTCTTCGGCTCGGCGCTGGCAGCAAACCAGGCGCAAGGCGAGGGGCAAGAGGCAAGGGGTCCCTATCTGACCTCTCGCCGCTCGCCTCTGGTCCCTAGCCTAGGAGCGTGAGCGAGATGGATAGCACAAACATTCCAGAGAACTACATACCGATTCTCTTGTTTCTCGTCGTTGGCCTTACCTTCGGCGCTTTCGCGCTGTTCGCCGGCTCGCTCATTCGGCCGAGTCGTCCCTATCGAGCCAAGCTGACACCCTATGAAAGCGGGAGCCCGCTGTTTTCCGACGCGCGCATCCAGTTTCCAATGCGCTACTACATCATTGCGATGCTGTTCGTCGTTTTCGATATCGAGATTATTTTTATGATCCCCTGGGCCGTCCGGTTTCAATCGCTCGGACTGCTGGGCCTCATCGAGATGGGCGTATTTATCGGCATCCTGCTGGCCGGATTCTGGTACGCCTGGAAGAAGGGGGCGCTCGAATGGGATTGATTTCAGGGGTGTGCAGGACGGGCTCCGTGCTCGCGCAGCGCGCGGCCTCGGAAGGCCCTCGCTGGACGCGCGCAATCGAGCCCGATCTACACACCCCTATTAGCCCATTCGAAGATATGGGGGATGAGAATGTGCTCGCCTGGGTGAGAGCACGTCTCACGTGCTCAGGGCGGGAGGGTGAGAATGTCGCGCGCAATGGGTGCCGACCAGGCCACCCCTCCCAATCGATGCGTGGTGAGAGAGGGGAAAAAAGGGACAGATGAGTTTTCTGGAGAGACAGTTTGAGGCGAATATTCTGACGACCAATCTGGACGCGGTCGTGAATTGGTCTCGGAAGTCGGCTTTGTGGCCGATGACGTTCGGCCTCGCTTGCTGCGCCATCGAAATGATTGCGACGGTATCGTCGCGGTACGACCTGGATCGTTTCGGTGCAGGCGTCTTTCGAGCTTCCCCACGGCAGGCCGACCTCATGATCATCGCCGGCACTGTGACGCGTAAGATGGCGCCGGTGATCCGCCGCATCTACGACCAGATGCCGGAACCGCGGTATGTCATTTCTATGGGTTCCTGCGCCACGTCAGGTAACCACTACAATAGTTACGCGGTGGTTCAGGGCGTCGACCAGATTATTCCGGTCGATGTCTATGTGCCGGGCTGCCCGCCCCGCCCGGAAGCGTTGCTCGATGGATTACTCAAGTTGCAGGAAAAGATCCAACGGGAGAAGGTGTTTGTGCGATGACGTGAACCGTTAAACGTGAAACGCAGGAATAGCCCGACCATGTCCCCTCGCGTTTCACGCGTTACGTTTCACGTTTTACGGAAACTATGAAAGCTCTGCTCGACAGCCTGAAGACGAAATTCCCTGACGCGATCCTCTCGATCCGCGTGGACACCGCACGTGCCGAGACGGCTGTCTCCGTGGCGGCCGCGCGCCTTCTGGAAATTGCGCGCTACTTGCATGATGCACCGGAGGCGGCCTTCGACCATCTCACCGATATCTGCTCGGTCGATTATCCCGAAGATCAGTTGCGCTTCGAAGTCGTCTACCACTTACACTCGCTCTCTCTTCGGCAGCGCCTACGTCTCAAGGCGCGCATCATGGAGGACGACCCCACGATTGCGTCGGTCACTGGAATCTGGAAGGGAGCCGAGTTCCTGGAGCGGGAAGTGTACGACATGATGGGCATTCACTTTTCCGGCCATCCCGACCTCCGGCGCATTTTGATGCCGGAGGATTATGACGAGGGGTACCCGTTAAGAAAAGACTTTCCGACCGAAGGGCGTGGCTGGCGTAGCCGATTTGAATTCATTCCGAGACTCGACGAGGCCTCGGTCGATGTCATAGAAGGTGAAATCTCCGAAGAGCAGAAGAACACCTTTCGCGTTGAGCCTGGCGTGCCTAGTTCCCAACGGAAAGAGGAATTGTTGCTGAATATGGGGCCGCAGCATCCGAGCACCCACGGTGTGCTGCGCGTCGTGCTCATGCTGGACGGCGAACGAATTGTGAAAGCCACGCCGGACCTCGGCTACCTGCATCGCGGCGTCGAGAAATTGTCCGAGGGGCTGACCTACATGCAGATCATTCCGCACACGGACCGGCTCGACTATGTCTGTGCCATGGCCAACAACTACGCGTACGTGCGTGCCGTGGAAAAACTCCTCGAGATCGAGGTGCCGATCCGGGCCGAATATATCCGGACCATCGTGGCTGAGATGCAACGCATCATCGGGCACCTCTTTTGGCTCGGCACACAGGCTCTCGATATCGGCGCGATGACCGTGTTCTTCTGGACCTTCCGGGAGCGCGAAACACTGTTGGACATGTTCGAAAAGCTCTGCGGGGCCCGTCTGACCCTGAACTACTATCGCATCGGCGGTGTCGATAGCGATTTTACCCCCGAGTTGGTTCAACGGATGAAGGCGTTCCTCGATATCTTTCCCGAGAAGGTCAAGGAATACGATTCGCTCATCGCGTCGAACCGCATCTGGCTCGGCCGCACGAAGAACATCGCCGTGCTCTCAGCCGAGGACGCGATCAGCTTCGGCTGCACCGGGCCGGTCTTGCGAGGGTCGGGCGTCGCCTACGATGTCCGCAAGGTAGAGCCCTACGGCGTGTACGACAAAGTCGATTGGGAAGTGCCGATCGGTAAGAACGGCGACACCTATGATCGGTACTGGATTCGCATGGAAGAAATGCGGCAAAGCGCCAGGATCATTGCGCAATGCTTCGATCAGCTGCCGGCTGGGCCGATTATGGCCGAGGCGCCGCAATATATCCCGCCGCCCAAGGAATTGGTCATGCGGGACATGGAAAGCCTGATCCACCATTTCATCATTT
Organism: uncultured Nitrospiraceae bacterium; assembly: GCA_963821465.1. Classification (GTDB taxonomy): domain Bacteria; phylum Nitrospirota; class Nitrospiria; order Nitrospirales; family Nitrospiraceae; genus Palsa-1315. The sequence continues at coordinate 346,643 of CAWGDV010000029.1, forward strand.
ACACCCAGGGCATCAAGCCACCGAAAGCCGAGACCTATTGCGCAACCGAAGCCCCGAAGGGCGAGTTGGGGTTTTTTATCGTCAGCGACGGTAGCCCACGCCCCTATCGGATGAAGATTCGTGCGCCTTCGTTCGTTCATATGGGCGCCTTCGACCACATGGCGCGGGGCTACCTGATTTCCGACATTATCACTATTTTTGGGACTTACGATGTCGTGATGGGAGAATGTGATAGGTGAGGGAAGGAGGATGCCCTCGTGCTCGCGCAACGCGCGGCCTCGGAAGGCCCTCGTTGGACGCGCGCAGTAAAGGGCACCCTCCATTCCCTCACCGTGAGTGGGTGGACAGGAAAACCAGATGTTGAGAGAAAAGTATCTGAAGGAAATTGACGAGATCATCTCACGTTATCCGGTGAAGCGCTCGGCGCTGATTCCCTTGCTCTACCTGGCACAGCGGGACGAGGGCTTCGTGTCCGAGACGGCGATGAAGGAGATTGCGGGGCTCTTACGTCTAACCCCGCCCCAAGTCTATGAGACGGTCACGTTTTATACGATGTTCAATCTCAAGCGCGTGGGGAAATTTCATCTCCAAGTCTGCAAGTCCCTAATGTGCGCATTGGCCGGGTCGGATACGGTCATCGGGTGGGTCAAGACGAAACTCGGAATCGGACCGGGCGAGACGACGACCGACGGACTTTTTACCCTTAGCGCGGTCGAATGCCTCGCCGCCTGTGGCACCGCGCCGATGATGCAAGTCAACGAGGACTATTACGAACGCCTCACAGAGGAAACATTCGACCGAATTCTGGCCGATCTCAAGCAAGACGGGACCTGCTCGCTCAAGACCGGCCCGTTTATGTGGCCTGAACCGGTGAATGCCGTGAAAGGTGAGACGTAAAACGTGATACGTTATCGGACAAATCGGGTTTATTCGTTTTTACGTTTCACCTTTCACGTTTAACGACTATGCCTAAGCACGAACTGATATTGCTCAAGAACATGATGCAGCCGGGCTATACCGGCTCGCTCCACGATTACGAGCGCGCAGGCGGCTATCAGTCGCTCCGTAAGGTCCTAGGGAAGGTGCCGCCGGCCGAGGTTACCGGCATGGTGATGAAATCGGGGCTCAGGGGGCGCGGGGGCGCAGGTTTCCCGACTGGTGTGAAATGGGGATTCCTGCCCAAGGGCTATCAGGGCCCGCGCTATCTCTGTTGCAACGCGGACGAGAGCGAGCCAGGCACGTTCAAGGACCGTCAGCTCATTGAGCGAGATCCCCATCAGATCTTGGAAGGCATCGTGCTCGCCTGCTACGCGATCGGAGCAGAAACCGCCTACATTTATATACGGGGCGAATTCGTCCTCGGGGCGAGGATCTTGGAGCAGGCGATTGCCGAAGCGCGGACCGCCGGCTATATCGGTACGAATATCCTGGGCGCAGGAATCACCGCTAATGTGTGGGTGCACCGAGGCGCCGGCGCCTATATCTGCGGAGAAGAAACGGCCTTGCTGGAGTCGCTCGAAGGCAAGCGCGGCCTGCCGCGCGTCAAGCCTCCCTTCCCGGCGACACACGGTCTCTACAACAAACCGACTGTGGTGAACAACATCGAGACCCTAGCCAACCTTCCTCACATCGTCGGCCGGGGACCAGAATGGTTCGCGTCGATCGGTTCCCCGCCGAAGAGCACCGGCACCAGAGTGTTCTGTGTGAGTGGCCATGTGAAACGGCCGGGGAACTACGAAGTGCCGATGGGGGTCACCTTCCGCGAATTGATCTATGAGCAAGCCGGAGGTATGCGCTCCAACAAACCACTCAAGGCTTTCATTCCAGGGGGGGCGTCAGCGCCATTCCTCACGCCGAACCACCTCGATGTCAAGCTCGACTTTGAGTCCGTTGCCGCAGCCGGCTCCATGCTCGGATCCGGTGGAGTGACGGTGATGGAAGAAGGCACGGACATGGTGTGGTCCGCGCTCCGTCTCATGGAGTTTTTCTATCATGAGTCCTGCGGCAAGTGCAGTCCCTGCCGCGAGGGAAGCTCCTGGTTGGTACAAACCATGCGCCGAATCGTCGCGAAGCGGGGGCGGATGGAAGATCTTGAAACCTTGGTCGATCTATGCAAGAACATCGAGGGTCGAACGGTCTGCGCGTTCGGCGACGCATCAGTGGCTCCGATTATGAGCACGCTCAAACATTGGCGTCCTGAATACGTCGCGCTGATTCACGAAGCGGAGGCAGCGAACCTGATCAAGTTGGAACCGGCAGGAAGACATTGAGTCAACAGAACCATGGTTAACACTACGACAGAAATCGTCCGTTTGACGATCGACGGGATTCCCGTCACGGTGCCGAAGGGCACACTGGTGATCGAAGCCGCTCGCCGGGTCGGCGTGATGGTCCCGCATTTCTGCTACCATCCGAAACTCAAGCCGGATGCGAACTGTCGCATGTGTCTGGTCGAGGTCGAAAGGATGCCGAAACTCCAGACCTCGTGCAGCACTGTGGCGACCGAAGGCATGGCTGTTCGGACCGCCACGACGGTCGTTCACAATGCCCACAAGTCGGTGCTTGAATTCATCCTGGCCAATCATCCGTTGGATTGCCCGGTCTGCGATCAGGGAGGGAAGTGCGACCTTCAGGATTTTTCCCATCAATACACCGCCACCAGCAGATTTGAGGAAACCAAGCGCATTTTCCAGAAGGAATATTTCAGCCCCTTGATCGAAACGCAAATGAACCGTTGCGTGCAATGTTTGCGCTGCGTTCGCTACTGCGACGAGGTCATGGATGTCAAGGCACTCGCCCCGGTCGGCCGAGGCACGATGACCGAAATCAAGTCCTTCGGCGCTCATCCACTGGACTGCGAATTCTGCGGCGGCTGCGTACAGATTTGCCCTGTCGGCGCCATCGTCAGCCGGCTCTCGATGTACGAATACCGTCCCTGGATGCTCAAACGCGCCGACACGGTCTGCAATTTTTGCGGGGACGGCTGTCAGATCACGGTCCAAACTAAGGACCAGGAATTGATCGAGGTGAACAGCGCCCACGGCGCTGGCCGGAACAGCGGCGACTTGTGCGCACGAGGGTTTTTTGGATTTCACGTAGCGAGCCATCCCAGCCGAGTAACCCATCCGTTGATCAGGCGGAACGGCACGCTGGTGGAAGCCACGTGGGAAGAAGTGCTGGAGTTTGTGGCTGAACAGACCAACCGGCTCAAGTTAGCGCATGGCCCACAGGCCTTTGGCGGACTTATTTCCGGCCGCTGTACTAACGAAGAACTCTATTTGTTCCAGAAGTTTATGCGCCTCACGATCGGGACCAATAACCTCGATAGCAGCGCGCGGTACGGCCATGTCAATGGGGTGCAGGCCATGCAATTGGTGCAGGGCACACATCGCTGGACCGTGACGTTCGAGGACATCGTGCAAGCTGACGTGCTCCTCCTGGTCGGCACCAATATTACCGAAACCAATCCGATTACCGGACTCAAGGTCAAAGAAGCTGTCAAGAAACACGATGCGACATTGCTGACGATCGAGGCAATCCAGCCGGCGATCGGCACGATCAGCAACATTTCAAACCTGTCGCAGCAGCATTTTTGTGTCGCACCGTCCCAGTTCGGCGCAGCTGTCCTGGGCCTGCTGAAGGCTGTGGTCGAAGGCGACCATATCGACAGGGCAATCCGGCGAGGGGCGCCGGACTATATCTCGGCCGTCTCGAAAGCCGTCCAGCAACTGGCCTGGGACGATCTGGCCTTGAGCACCGGGGTGCCGCGCGAATCGTTCGTTCAGATGGCCGCCTCCTTGGCCGGAGGACGCCGTGTCGTCGTGCTTGCCGGCCAGATTCTGCTGCGCAGCCAAGGCGGCTATGGCATCTGTCTCAATCTCCTGGATCTGCTTCTCTTGACCGGGAAGCTGACCGCCCGTGGCTGCGGCTTCGCTCCCTTGGCGGAAGAGAATAACGATCAAGGGGCGGTTGAAATGGGCGCGGTTGCGGCAATGCTGCCGGGCGCGCTCGACCTCACCGATCAGGACGCGCGCGCGCAGATTGCTCGTGTCTGGAAAGAGGATCTCCCATCGGCGGCAGGGGCCACACTTATTGAGATGATCGAGCGTGCACAGGCCGGGATCATCAAAGGCCTCTTCGTTGTTGGAGAAAATCCTGTCGGGAGCCTTCCGCCCCAGACCGGAGTCAAAGAGGCACTGAGCAAACTCGAGCTCCTTGTGTGCCAGGAACTGTTTCTTACGGAAACGGCTGCGCTCGCCCATGTGGTGCTTCCGGCCGCCTCCGCCATGGAGAAAGCCGGAACGTTCACCAATACCGAGGGCCATGTCCAGGCCGTTCGGCCCGCGATCGATCCGGTAGGGGACAGCCGTCCCGACTGGGAAATCCTGTCGGCCCTCTCGGTTTTCATCGGTGTGCCCTTGGAATACGGCGACGCTAAAGAGATTCTTAAAGAGATTCGGGCGGTGATTCCCGGTTACGGATCGCTCGGCCCCATGCCGATCCCTCCCGCAGTGGACCCTGCCGCCGTTGATCGATACATGAACGAGGGATATCGCCGGGACCTTGCGACTCGGTATACTCTGCCCGCGCGAGACCTGCGTCCGGAGGGAACGGTCCAGCTGGGGCTGGCCCAGAGCCTGTTCCATTCAGGGAAGCTGTCGACCCATTCGAAGGGGCTGTTGCAGATCGAACCGAGCGGTTTCTTGCAGATGAATCCTCAGGACGCCGCTCGATACGCCCTCAGTACGGGGGATCGAGTCCGTCTCTCGAACAGCCGGGGCGAGTTTACGACCACGGCGAAAGTCTTCGATCGTGTGCCTGAGGGGTTGGCGTGGCTCCCCGATCATTTCGCACAGGATGCCCTGAGTCTCTTTGACTGTGTCGTCGATCCGGACACGAAAGTCCCATCCTTTCGGACGGCGTCCGTGTCGGTGATGAAAACAGCGTGAACGGACGAGAACCAATGGTGTGTTTCACTTGTCATCCGGGAGTGTTGTCGTGACAGAGTTAAGTTTGCGGCTTGCGGTTTCGTTCGCCCAGATACTGGCGGAGATGAGCATTGTGATGATCACGGTCGCGACCATGACCTATTTCGAGCGGAAGGTGCTTGGCTGGATGCAGGATCGCATGGGTCCGATGGAGGTCGGCCCCTATGGAGTCCTTCAACCGGTCGCTGACGGCATCAAATTGTTCTTCAAGGAGGACATCACGCCGGCCGGCGCGAACAAAGCCATGTTCGCCCTGGCGCCGATGCTGACCATGGTCGTCTCCATGATCGGATTCGCGGTCATCCCCTTCGGCCCGAACATGACCTTGGACATCTTTGGGATGACGATCAAACCCTTCGTGGTCGCCGACATCAATATCGGGATCCTGTACATCCTGGCGATTGCCTCGATCGGCGCCTACGGTATTATCCTGGGAGGCTGGGCATCCAACAGCAAGTACTCACTGCTGGGAGGCTTGCGCGCCGCGGCTCAGGTGATCAGCTACGAGTTGAACGTCGGGCTGGCCATCGTCGGCGTGCTGCTGTTGGCAGGAACCCTGAGCCTCGTGGAAATCACAGAAGCCCAGTCAGGCGGCTTCTGGCATTGGTTCATCTGGGGAGCACGCCCCGACGGATTCTTTCCGATCCATACCCAAATATTCGCCTTTGTCGTCTTCATCATTTCTGCCGTGGCCGAGACCAATCGTATTCCATTCGATCTGCCGGAGGCAGAAAGCGAACTCGTGGCCGGATTCTTTACGGAATATAGCGGCATGCGGTTCGCCTTTTTCGTCAGCGCGGAATACGCCAATATGACCCTCGTGTCCTGCGTCGCCGCCTCGCTGTTCTTGGGCGGCTGGAACGCCCCCTATCCTGGCACGATCTTCGAATATGTCGGCCTCGAACAGCTGGCCTGGGTAGAACACATCGTCTGGTTTGCGGCTAAAGTCTATTTCTTCCTCTTCGTGTTCATCTGGCTGCGCGCGACGTTGCCCCGGCTGCGCTACGATCAATTGATGCGGTTCGGCTGGAAGGTCATGCTGCCGATCGCGCTGGCCAACATCATCATCACGTCCATCACCGTGTATTTCTTTCCGAGGGGCTGAAGCGGTTTCTTTGGTTTCTTTCGTTTCTGTGGTCAGCGGGGATCAAAATTGATGGCGAGCGCGCACGCATCGAATCCAGCGAGACAAACTAGAACAACCAAATAGACCGGATAAATATGAGTTTCAAGACCTGGATCAAGACCATCACATTCTACGACATCTTCGTCGGTATGAAAGTAACGATGTCGCACATGTTGCACTACCGGCCGGTCACCCAGCAGTACCCGCACGAAAAGCGGACGCTGCCGGACAACTATCGCGGGATGCTGGCGTTGTTACGGTACGACGACGGGACGGAAAAATGTGTCGGCTGCGATCTGTGCGAAGCGGCCTGCCCCTCGCGGGTGATTCGCGTGGTCAGCGCGGAGGTGCCGGGCGAGCCGACGAAGCGCTACTCAAAAGAATATTACATGGATATGACCCGCTGCCTGTTTTGCGGGCTGTGCGTCGATGCCTGTCCGGTGGACGCCCTGGGCATGACGCGCGAATTCGAGTGGTCGGTGTACGACAAGCGGCAGCTGCATCTCAACAAGGAACAATTGCTCGCGATCGGCGACCGGTCGTTCCCGGTTCGTGAGAAGCAGTTGGAGCTCCAACATCCGAATGTGGCGTTCTTCAACGTCGCATTCAAGCACCTGCCGCAAAAACCTGGCTGAATTGTCCGCGCTTCACGATTCGATGGGCTCATCGTCCCGAGCCACGTCGAGGTATGCGCCACCGTCTGAGGAGTCGGCAGGCTCCTAAAGGCACAGAGGAAGAGGCGTGATGGAACAGGCGTTCTTTTTCTATTTTGCATTCGTGATCGCCGCCGCATCGGTGCTCGTCGTCGCGGTGCGCAATCCCATTTACAGTGCGCTGGCGCTATTGATCATGTTTTTTCACGTGGCCGGGCTCTATGTCACGCTTCATGCGGAGTTCCTCGCAGCCGTTCAAATCATCGTCTACGCCGGCGCCATCTTGGTCCTCTACCTCTTCGTCGTGATGTTGCTGAACCTGCGACAGGACGACCGTTACCATCGGCAATGGCCCATGGCTGGAGCGGTGGGCGTGACGCTGGTTATCGAGGCTATCATCCTCACGGCGATGAAGGGGAGGACAACCCCTGTCGTGACATCCGGCACAGAGACGACCGTCGGGGGAACCAGCAATACCGAAGCGATCGGTGACGTACTGTACTCCACCTATTTGTTTCCCTTCGAGGTGGCATCCTTGATCCTGCTCGTGGCAATGATCGGCGCGATCTTGCTTGCCAAAAAAGACATCGGAGAGCATGAAGCGTGAATCGTTATTCGTTAAACGCCTTGAATCGGCTTCTGTTTTGTGACTTCCCCCGTTTCACGTTTCACGTTTCACGACTCACGAGGCGCCGATGATTCCCTTGTCGTATTACGTGACTCTCAGCGGCATCGTATTCCTGACCGGGGTCGTCGGCGTCCTCCTTCGCCGGAACATCATCATCATCTTGCTGTCGGTCGAGTTGATGTTGAATGCGACGAATATCAATTTCGTCGCCTTTTCGCAGTATTTCCACGATGTCGCGGGGCAGGTCTTCGTCTTCTTTGCCCTCACGGTCGCCGCGGCAGAGGTCGCGGTCGGGTTGGCCATCATCATTGCCTTATATCGGGCCAAGTCCACCATCAACATCGACGAACTTCAGTTGTTGAAATGGTAAAACGGATCGCAGAGCTGATGGCATATAGCGTATGGCTAATAGCAGGAGAAAACGCCCGAGCGCTTTGGATCGGGTCGACGCCAAGGTATAACCCACCTCTTCTCCACTGGCCGCTCTTTGCTATAGGCCATACGCTATAAGCTAGTAGCTCCTCTTTATTATGACCTACGAATTCATTCCGCTCCTTCCGCTGGCTTCGTTCCTGATCCTCGGGCTTTTCGGCCATTGGATCAAGGACAACGCCCATCTCGTCGCCGTTCCGGCGGTCGTCGTGTCGTGGCTGCTCTCGCTCTTGGTCTTCTTCGACGTGGCAGGCGGCCACCAGACCAGCTTCCCCCTCTATACCTGGCTGACATCGGGCCTGCTCGATATTCACATCGGTTTCTCCATCGACCGGCTCACCGCCGTCATGCTGCTTCTCGTGACGACCGTGAGTTCGCTCGTCCACATCTATACCATCGGGTACATGCGCGGAGATCCTGGCTATGCCCGCTTCTTCAGCTACATCGCCCTCTTTACCTTCTCGATGTTGATGTTAGTGATGGCGGACAACCTTCTGCAACTCTTCATCTTCTGGGAGGCCGTCGGACTCTGTTCCTATTTGCTCATCGGCCACTGGTACGAGAAGCCGGCTGCCTGCGCCGCGGCGACGAAGGCTTTTATCGTCAACCGCGTCGGCGACTTCGGCTTCATGCTCGGCCTCCTGTTGGTCTGGTACAGCTTCGGATCGCTCGACTATCAGGAAATTTTCCCCCGCGCGCACGAGTCTGCTGGCGACGTCATGAATGTCCTCGGTCCGTTCGGGGGAACGTGGGACGTCTCCGTACTCACACTTATCTGTGTCTTATTATTCACCGGCGCAGTCGGTAAATCGGCCCAAGTGCCGCTTCACGTCTGGCTGCCGGATGCGATGGAAGGCCCTACCCCTATCTCGGCGCTCATTCATGCTGCGACGATGGTGACGGCGGGCGTGTTCATGGTCGCGCGATTGGCTCCACTGTATAACCTGTCCCCCACCGCCATGACCGTCGTGGCGATCACCGGTGGGATCACCATGGTCGTCGGGGCGACCATCGCTTTAACCCAGACCGATATCAAGCGGGTCGTGGCCTATTCGACAGTCAGCCAGCTCGGCTACATGGTCATGGCCTGTGGTCTCGGCGCCTATGCCGCCGGCATGTATCATCTCTTGACCCACGGCGCGTTCAAAGCCCTCCTATTTCTCGGTTGCGGGTCGGTCATCATCGCTCTGCATCATGAACAGGATATGCAGCGTATGGGCGGGTTGAAAGACAAGCTGCCAGTTACCTATTGGACGTTTGTCGTGGGCTCGCTCGCGCTTGCAGGATTTCCCCTGACGTCCGGATTTTTCAGCAAGGACGATCTGCTTATCTCGGCCTGGTCGGCCGGACCCCTCGGTCAGGTCCTCACCGTGCTCGGCCTCGTGACGGCATTGATGACCGCGTTCTACAGCTTCCGGCTGGTCTTCGTCACATTTTGGGGCCCCTCGCATGTCGATCCTCATCACGCGGGCCACGTGCATGAACCGTCGAAAGCCATGACCATCCCACTGATGATCCTGGCCGTACTCAGTATCGTCACAGGCTATCTGGGCATTCCGGAGTTTCTCGGGCCGATGTTCGAAACACACGCAGGCGGTGCAGCCCATGAGGGAGGAGCCGCGATCGGCATCATGGTGGTGGCCACGGTCATGGGATTGATCGGGATCGTCGGCGCTTATTATGTCTATGTGCTCAACCCGACGCTGCCGGATCGATTCGCTCGACAGTGGCAGTCGTTGTATCGAGCCTCGCTGAATAAATGGTATGTCGACGAGGCCTACGATCGCACGATCGTCCGTCCCACCTTTTCTGCCGCAACTCAACTGTGGAAGCGCGTGGATGTGAACGTGGTCGACGGCGCGGTGAACGGCGTGGCCCGCGCGATTGCCTGGGGAGGCTGGCTCTTGAGGCTCATGCAAAGCGGGCAGGCGCAACATTATGCGCTCGGTATGGCGTTGGGAGCTGTGGTCCTTGTTACGATGTACTTATTCCTGTAAGGAGCGTCAATGGTCAACGGTCACTGGTCAATGGGAGCATCGAATAGCCGCTCTCTCGCCAGTGTCAATTGCCATTGACTATTGACCGATGACCAGTTCCTTTCCCTGGCTCTCACTCCTACTCGTGTTGCCCCTTGCGGGCGCTGTCGCGACATATTTCGTGACAGAATCGGCGGCTCGATGGATTGCGCTGGCCGCGACCTTGGCCGATCTGCTCGTGGCCCTCCCGCTCTGGTGGCTCTTCGATCCACAGGCTAGCCAGATGCAGTTCACCGAACATGTGGCCTGGATCACGGCTCCTCCCATTTCCTACAGTCTGGGTCTCGACGGAATCAGTCTCCCGCTGGTCCTGATGACAGCCGGGATCATGCCCCTCTGCGTCTTGGCATCCTGGAATGCGATTACCACAAGTATCCGGGGATTCATGGCCGTGTTGCTGGTGATGGAAACCGCCATGGTGGGGGTATTCGTTGCGTTGGATTTCGTGCTGTTCTATGTATTTTGGGAGGCCATGCTGATTCCGATGTATCTCCTGATCGGCGTCTGGGGAGGCCCCAACCGGCTTTATGCTGCCATCAAGTTCTTTTTGTATACCCTCGCAGGGAGCGTGCTTTTATTGGTGGCCATTCTTGTCCTGTACTTTTACGGAGGGCACACATTCGATATCCTCGCCTTAAGTCAGGGCACCTACCCCGCTTCACTGCAAATGTGGCTCTTCTTGGCATTCTTCGCCGCCTTCGCGGTGAAGGTCCCCATGTTTCCGTTTCACACCTGGCTTCCGGACGCCCACGTCGAGGCCCCGACCGCCGGCAGCGTCATCCTCGCCAGCATCCTTCTGAAAATGGGCACCTATGGATTTCTGCGATTCAGTCTACCGATGTTGCCCGACGCCAGCCGCGCCTTCACGCCTATGATGGTCGCCCTCTCCATCATCGCGATCATTTACGGCGCCTATATGGCACTGGCTCAAGTCGATCTCAAGAAACTGATTGCCTATTCGAGTGTGAGCCACATGGGGTTCATCACCCTTGGCCTGTTTGTCTTAAACCAACAAGGCATCGAAGGAGCCGTCCTTCAAATGGTCAATCATGGGATTACGACCGGCGGGCTGTTCCTCTGTGTCGGCATAATCTATGAGCGCACCCATAGCCGGTTGATCGCCGATAATGTCGGACTCGCCGCACCGATGCCGCAGTATGCAACTCTGTTGGTGATTTTTGCCTTGTCTTCACTCGGTCTCCCCGGCACCAATAGTTTTGTTGGAGAATTCCTGGTGCTCGTCGGCACGTTCCTCTGGAGCAAGGTCGCGACTGCCTTCGCGTCGTTGGGCATCATTCTCGCTGCCACATATCTCTTATGGATGATACAGCGGGTGGTCTTCGGGGTCCCATCCCCGCACCATCTCCCGAACCTCAGGGACCTCAGCCAACGGGAACTCGCCACGTTGGTGCCGCTGGTCCTGTTGGTATTTTTGATCGGGCTCTTTCCCAATCCGTTCGTCAGTCGAATGCACCAGAGCGTGACCAACACGATTGCCTCCATGTCCCGCGCAAAGGTTGCACCGACCGCCCACCCTTCTGCCGGAGGGGCAGTGTCACTGCTGGCGGACGGTGGGGACCAACTGAAGACTCAAGGCCCATCGCGATGAGTCTGTACGGTGGTGACCTCTTAGCCCTGCTTCCCGAACTCATCATCGTCGTCACCGCCTGTCTCATCATCGCGTTAGACCCCATCACACCCGCTTCGCGACGAGACCTCCTGGCCTGGCTGAGTGTGGGCGCACTCGCCCTCTGTCTTGGGATCACCGGCGGGCAGATCAATGTACTGAATGACCGGGTGTCTGCCTTTAGCGACTTGGTGGTGATCGATGCCTATGCCAGATTCTGGAAAATCCTCCTCTATGGCGTGACCGGCCTGACAATTTTGATGTCGCTGCCCTATCTGAAAGCGGAGCGCATACACCTCGGCGAGTACTATGGGTTCATTCTCCTCGCCCTCTCCGGCATGCTGGTCATGGTCTCCGGCGTCGACTTGCTGACGATATATCTCGGCACCGAACTCATGTCCCTCTCCCTCTATGTCATGACCGGGCTCAACCGGTCCAAGCCTCGTTCGTTGGAGGCTGCAGCCAAATACTTCGTTCTTGGCGCCTTCTCATCGGGGATTTTGCTGTACGGCATCTCATTGCTTTACGGCCTGGCCGGCAGCACCAAGCTGGTGTCGATCGCAAGCGCCATCGGAACTCGCGGGGCGGACGACCCCCTCGTGTCGATCGCCACGATTCTGATTGCAGTCGGCTTCGGCTTTAAGCTCGCGGCAGTGCCGTTCCATATGTGGACGCCCGATGTCTATCAGGGGGCTCCGACCTCCGTCACAGCCTTCATGGCGGTCGCTGCAAAAGCTGCCAGCTTCGCCGCATTCATGCGCGTCTTCGTCGAAGGGCTCGGTGGGCTCAAGGCGGATTGGTCGCTCCTGTTTCTGCTCATCTCCGTTGTCACCCTGGTGCTCGGCAATGTCGTTGCCATCGTGCAGACCAACATCAAACGGATGCTAGCCTATTCCAGCATCGCCCACGCCGGCTACGCGTTGATCGGCTTTGTGGCGGCAGGTCGTGGGGTCGGCGCGTCCGGGGGCATGCCAGGCCTCGCGAGTGTCATGATCTATCTCGTCCTCTATTCGTTCATGACGCTCGGCGCCTTCGCCGTCATCGGCATGTTGAGGAAAGGCGGGATCGAAGGAGAAGAGATCGAGGATTTCACAGGACTCGCAAAGCGCCAACCACTCGCGGCCTTTCTCATGCTGATTTTCATGGGCTCACTTGCGGGCATTCCGCCGACCGCCGGCTTCATCGGAAAATTCTATGTGTTTATGGCGGCAGTCGAAGCAGGATTGGCCTGGCTTGCCGCCATTGCCCTGATCTTTGCCGTCGTATCGGCCTATTACTACATGCGGGTGGTGATGGTGATGTATATGCGCGATCCGAATCCCTCTTCCGTCGCGCCCCCACGGCTCGTCGCCTCGCCGGCCCTATCCTTTGTGTTGGCCTGTGCCGTTGCGGGCGTGATTCTGTTCGGCCTCTATCCCAACCCTCTCGTCAGCTTCGCGCTCCAATCGGTCCTGACTCTGAAATAATCCTCACACCAGACGACACCTAAACAGGTGCGCAAGAGGGCGACTCGTGTTAGGTTGGTGACAAGCCCTTTACCCGTCGCCCATTATGCTGCTCCTTCGTTTTCTCAGAGATCTCGTACGATCGTTTCTGCGCCATGGGTGCGCCAGCCTGGCGGCCTCTCTGGCATTTTTCTCCTTGCTCTCCCTCTTCCCGCTCGTGTTCCTCTTGCTCTACGGCCTGAGCTTTGTGGTGAGCCATGACGTGATTGGAGAACAGGTCCTCCTCAGTTTTCTCAAGGGCTTCCTCCCATCGATGGGAGAACATGTCGTAAAGGAATTGCATCGGGTGAGCGCCTTAGAAACCGTCCGATGGGCCGTGTTTCTGACGTTCGCCTGGTTCGGCGCGTTGGTGTTCTATGAACTAGACTATGCGTTGAACGTCGTATTTGAGAGTACGTGGCGCCGCCATCCCCTCATCTCAACCGCCATCGCGGTGGCCTCGCTCGGCGTGACCGGACTGGTACTGATTCTCTCCTACGTCGCAACCCAAACTGTCAATTTCTTAACGGCATACGCGCCAAGGCTCTGGGGGCTCGATCTCCTGGCCCTCGCAGCCCATGATCTGTTCCTCACCTATACGCTCCCCTTCGCACTGGCCTTCCTTACGGTCACGGGATTATATCGGCTCGTCCCACGGCGGCGGCCGCAATGGCGTGAGGCGATGATCGGGGCGCTGACGTTCAGTCTTCTCTGGGTCGCTGCCAAACTCTTGTTCGTGATCTATAGCACCTACGCGACCGTGTACGGCGACCTCTATGGATCCCTTTTGGAAGTCATTCTGACGCTCTTATGGTTCTACTACTCCGCGGCCCTCTTGCTGATCGGCGCCGAGGTCGCCCACCGCCTCCAACAACAGATGCAGGTACTGTCAGCTGCAGCCACGAGAACCGGTCAGCCAGACCAAACCTTGCCGAACAGTCCTCCAACATAAAGAATGATCGGCTGGTTACTCTGGTCGTTCTCGTCTATTTGGTTCGTCTGGTCTATCTCGTGTTTATGGGTAAACCAGATAGACCAATTCAGCCTGTCGGCTTCTGGGCTTTTGCTGGCGGGGATATCCCTTCATGGCTAGAATGGCATCCGGTACTAGAAGGGAATCGCCCCATGCCTGACGACTTCGGCAAAGATATGCTCATGCTCGGTGGCACCGTGGTTGGTTTCATCGCGGCATTGTTGACTCTCATGGAGAAGCTGCTGGACGTCAAGAATCGGTTGACGTCGCTGACATCGAAGAAGGAGCGAAAATCGCCTTCACCAACCGAGCGACCAGTCTCTGACTCGCCTTCCACGGCCAGTTTTTTTTCGTCGAAGCCCCTCCGTGGGGTCTCCTATCTCCTCTTCTACGAAACCAGCGTCATCGTCGCAGCGGGCCTGCTGCTCAACTACATTGGGCTTACGTTGAGTCGGCATCTGGAGAGTATCCTATTCCTTGACATGACGGGAACGGCGCTGGTTGCGTTCCTTTTGGGTCCCTGGTGGGGAGCCATCGTAGCCCTTCTCTCGAATTCCGTCGTGAATTGGTTGTTGTATTCGGAAACTGGAGCGGATGTGGTCATTTTCCCCTGGTCGCTGGTCAACATTGCCGGTGCGTGTTATTGGGGCTGGATGGCCAGACAAGCGGGATTTCAAAAGTATCTCCGTGCAGGGCGTAATTCTGCCCTGTCCCATGGCTGGTTCCTCTATATCTTTGGGGTTGGCGGCGCCATCGTCATGAGTTTGCCGGGAACCTTCATTCAAGCGGCACTGCACGAGCAAACGACCTTTGCCTTGAACCCTGACGTTGCCGAATCAGTGAGCCAGCGCGTACTCAAATGGGAGCAGATGGCGCATCTTTACCTCGATTCTCTTATTCGGGTTTACTTGGGGTGAAAGTCTGAGTTGGTGGATCGTGAATTGGTTTCAGAACTGGGTTCGCTATGTTCCGGACAAAACCATGAGCGCAGCCATCGCGCTCGTGGTCCTCAAGTACGGCTACCCCCTCTTTGAGCGTGAACTGATTCATGGAGGCCCGGAGGGCGAACGTCCGAACGATGAGCGTATTCTGCCGCTGATGTTGGGGTTGCTCTACGCCCCCTCCTTCGCCGCCTTGCTCGGCAGTGAAACCTACGGAGGCCCGACCTACTGGCCTTTGTGGGCATCGCCTTGGCTGCTGATTCTAGGTGGCTATGGCTACTTGCGCTACTGGGGCACAGGCGAAGCTGCCCTGCAGGCAGCAAAACTTCAACGAGCCGATCGGTATGCCCGTGCGCTGAAACAGAACGGGCGGGAAGCCTCTCATGAATTCTGTAAGCGGTTGACCTTCATGACGCTGATCGCAAGCCTGCTCTTTGCTCTCTGCCTCCCTATCCTCTTGTCGGATTTTTACCGCGCGACCTTCAAGTTCTTCTGCGTCGTATACGGATTCCTGCTGGTGGTCCACCTGGTGCGCATTTCTATCGCACAGAACATTTCTATCTCCAGGGCCGACAACTGATCGTACACCGTGAAACATAAGAGGTGAAAGTACAACCCCTTTCAATCTCTTGATGCTGTACCGCTCACCCACCTCTCATGCTTTGTGCAGCTGTAAGTATTGTGCGATGGCCGACCGGGTAACCAGCCCTACGATTTCTCTATTCTCCATCACCACGAGACAATCCCACCCTCCTTGGACCATGCGGTCCATCGCCTGCATGATGGACCAGTCCGGAGGGATACAGAAGGCCGGCGACGTCGGGCGCATAATCTCGCGAACGCGGCGCCAAGGCCAGAGCGCTGTGGGAAGCGCTTGTACGTCTCGCACGGTGACCACGCCGAGCACCTGTCCCTCTTCGCATACTGGGAATTCGCCACATCCCTGCGCGACAAAGTATTGATCGACCGCGTCCTGCACGCTCATATCCGGCACTAGGGTCATGACGCGTTGGACCATGACCTGACGAACCGTCACCGACGCCAGCAAGATCCGCGGGGCTGTCTGCCGTTTGCTCGCCAATGCCGCGGAAAAGAGGAATGCGCCGATAAAGATGAGCCAGACCCCGTTCGTCGCGATGGACTGTCCCAGAACCCCGGACCAAGCCCCCGCCATCAAGATCGTTCCGATCAACCCAAGAGTGACGCCGAACCCTATTCCCACGAGTGCAGCCTGACTGGTTGCTCGATTGAAATCCTTGTTCCGAGCCCACAGTCCAGCCCGTAAGACGCGTCCACCGTCTAATGGGAACCCCGGAATCAGGTTAAAGAGTCCGAGCTGCACATTCACCATGCCAAGCAAGCTTCCGAGGACGACGAGTCCTTGAGCCCCAGATTGCGCAAACAATGATTCCACGGCCATGGCTCCGCCGAGACAACCGGCCCCCAGGATTAAGCTCACAAGCGGTCCCGCCATCGCAATCAAAAACTCGGCTCGCGGGCTGGGAGGCTCCTTCCCCATGTGCGCCATCCCCCCGAAAATGAACAAGGTAATCTGCCTGATAGGGATCTGATAGCGCAGCGCCACATAGGAATGTCCCAGTTCATGCAGAAGGACGGAGAGGAACAACAAGAGGGCGGCAATGCCCCCCATCCCCCAATAGCGTGGAATTGACAGACCGGGCAACGTCTCGGGCAAATAGCCCGTCGCCAGTGACCAGGTCACAAAGAAGAACACCGCAAACCAGGATGCATGCAGGTGAATCGGGATGCCGAGCGCGCGACCGATTTTCCAATTGGGCAAAGCCATGCGTTCACCGTAACAGTGCGTGAATTCCAGCGTCAACTCGGCTTCGCCCTGGGGATCGGGTATACTAGTCGCCATGCGATCTGGCTACTGGCCACGGATACTCTGCCTGGCCCTCACAATGCTGCTTGTGACAGCGATACCTACCTTCACGCAGGCCCAGGTAATTAAGTCGGGTCCTCCCTCTTGTCCTGGAGTCGCGTTGACGTTCGATCTTTGCCCGGTGCGTCAAGGAACGGGCTACGATCAGGCGCTGATCGACTATTTGATCAAGCAGAAGATCCCTGCCACCTTCTTCATGTCCGGGAAATGGATGACGAAGCACCATCAACAAGTACGAGCCCTCCTCCAGGTTCCGTTCTTTGAAGTCGGCACCCATGGGGAGGTCCACGCTCATCTGCCTCTCCATTCAGCGGCGGAGCAGGAACAGGAAATTCTCGGACCGGTTCGCCTGCTTAAAACCAAGTACAATCATGATGCGACGCTGTTTCGTCCTCCCTATGGGGAGTTCAACGATGAGACCGTCGACGTGGTCCGCGCCCTCGGCCTCCAGTTCATTCTCTGGAATGTCGTGTCCGGCGATCCTGACCCGACGCTGACGGCTATTCAGATCGAAGACCGATTGAAGCGGTTTGTCAGGAAGGGTAGTGTCATCGTGATGCACGCCAACGGGAGGGGCCAACATACTCACGAGGTGGTGCAAAACCTCCATCAACATTTCTTGCCAGAGCGGAAACTCACTCCCATGACCATGAGCGATCTCTTAGCTTGCACTCCGGCAGCCCCATGATCGATCCGATCGTGCGGCCCATGACGACGGAGGATCGGGCAGCCGTCATTGAATTGCTCGCTGACTCCGACCCGTGGAAACGGTTGGGCTACCAAGCCAGCGACTGGGACAACTATTTCACACCGCTCCCAGAGGGGCGTGAGAGCTATGTCGTGGAACAGGATGGCAGAGTGGCCGGCATTGCGGTCGTTCGCCAGAAACTCTTACTCGGCGACTATGTGG
The DNA here is from genome assembly GCA_963821465.1 of uncultured Nitrospiraceae bacterium. Classification (GTDB taxonomy): domain Bacteria; phylum Nitrospirota; class Nitrospiria; order Nitrospirales; family Nitrospiraceae; genus Palsa-1315. Next base: position 364,347 of record CAWGDV010000029.1, read on the forward strand.
AATTGCTTGGAGTGGCAGGCTGGGCCAGAGGCAAGGGGTTGGGGGGGCGGTTGCTTGCTCACGTCGAAGCCGCGGTCTTCGCGAGGACCAAGAATCTATTCGCCTGCGTATCGGATTTCAACGACCACGCTCGGCACTTTTACAAGAAGCAGGGCTATCTGGAGATCGGCCCCATGCCGAATTTCCTCATCCCGGGCAGTGCTGAAATTCTGTTGCGCAAGACCAGCGGGCCGGCAAGGGAGAATAGAATATAGCAGTCAGCTATCAGCCTCCGGAGGTTACATGCTGATTGCTGAAAGCGGACGGCTTATAATGAGCACTATGAAAGTCACCAAACTCCTCCACACCCGCATGCGGGTCAGCGACATGGATCAGACGATTCGCTTTTACACCGACGTTCTTGGTCTGGAGGTGCTAGAAAAAAAGGTGTCGCCGCGCGGATCGCACTTGGCCTTTCTCAAGGTGCCCAACAGCGAGGAACTGATCGAGCTGACCAGCTTTCCTCCGAGCGGACCGGTGAGAGTTCAGGAAGATCTGGTTCATCTTGCCTTTCAAGTCGACAGCATAGACGACACCATCGCGACCCTTACGGTGAAAGGGATCAGGATCACGGATGGGCCAACCACAACCTCTTCCGGCAGCCGCTTCATTTTCATCGATGCCCCAGACGGTTACGAAGTCGAACTCATCGAACGACCCCCTGACGTGAAGATCGTCTAGCCAATAGTTAGCAGTCACCGGTCATTGGTGAGCCAGTAAAAGCTTCCAGCGTTCTCCATTTCTCGAATGACTATTGACCAGTGACCACGTAATGTTTTCCCCGTTTCACACTTCGTGAGTGACGAGATACCAGAAGGAGATCGATAATGAAGAACGGGTTCTTCCGCGGGCATGGGTTAGGCAACGACTATGTGGTGATGGATCCCAAAGAACTGTCGTTCTCGCTCACCCCACCCAGGATCAAAGCCATTTGCGATCGCAACTGGGGTCTGGGCAGCGACGGGATCCTTGCTCTCGTCCCATCAAAGAAAGCCGATTTCGGCCTGAGAATCTTCAACCCTGACGGCAGTGAAGCGGAAAAATCCGGCAACGGTCTGCGCATCTTTGCCCGCTATCTTCACGCCACGGGCAAGACGAAAAAAAAGCATTTCACCGTCGAGACCAAAGGCGGTGCTGGTCACGATTGCACTGCATGTGGACCGGCATGGGGATGCGAGCGCCGTCACCGTCGAAATGGGCCGGGCCACGTTCCATCCGGCGGCACTTCCCTGCACCCTCACGACCAGCGAACTGATCGAACAGCCTATCGCCGCCGCCGGCCAGTCGCTGACCTTTACTGGGGTCAGCGTCGGCAATCCTCACTGTGTCGTCTTCAAACCGGCCGGGCAGTCCTGGTCACGGGAGGATCTCCTGAAATTGGGACCGGCATTAGAGAACCATGCCTTGTTCCCGAAGCGAACGAACGTACAACTCGCCGTGCCGACCGGCCCCAAGGAACTCTTCATCCTGATCTGGGAGCGCGGGGCCGGCGAAACCCAGGCCTCAGGGTCCTCTTCCTGCGCTGCTGCGAGTGCGGCTATCCGACTCGGGCTGGTGAGAAGCCCTGTGACGGTGAAGATGCCGGGAGGGCAGCTCAACATCCAGGTCGCCCAGGACTTCAGCCTCACCATGAAGGGGCCGGTTGCGGAAGTGGCGAGGGGCACTCTCAGTCCATCGTTTGTGCGTGGCCTACGCTGAGCCAGCTATCAGACGTCAGTATCAGCCTTCAACTTCAATTCCCTGACCGAGTTGCCCCAGAGTGCCTCGGACCTTAGAATGGAGCCATACAAGGTCTCTTGCCTTGCTGACCGCTGAAGGATGACAGCTGATGGCCACTTCCGCCGATCTCCAATCCAAACTTGACCATCTCCCGGACCAGCCAGGCGTCTATCTGTTCAGGGACGAGCAGGGCGATTTGCTCTACATTGGGAAGGCTGCAGTCCTGTCCAACCGCGTGAGGTCCTACTTTCAAAAGGGGACCGATCACTCTCTGAAAACCACCGTCCTAGTCAGCCACATTTCAGACCTCGAAACGATCGTCACTCGCTCAGAACTCGAAGCGCTTATCCTTGAAAGTAATCTAATCAAGCGACATCGGCCCCGGTTCAACGTGGTCTTACGGGACGACAAGCAATACCCCTACCTTCGCCTGCCGATCAAAGAGGACTTCCCCCGCCTCTCGATCGTTCGCCGCGTGCAACAAGACGGCGCACTCTACTATGGCCCCTACACGCCGGCAGGAGCCTTGCGGGAGACGTTGAAAGTCATCAAAAAAACCTTCCCATTGGCCACCTGCACGATCCACATTGACGGCACGGCCGAACGGGCTTGCCTCGAATTCGAGATCAAACGGTGCATGGCGCCCTGCACCGGTAATCAATCGAGAGAGGACTACCATCGTATCGTCGCGCAGGTCCGCCAGTTTCTGGAAGGGCGCGACCATGAATTACTGGACGACTTGCGCACCCAGATGGAAGGGGCAGCGGAGCGTGAGGATTTCGAGGAGGCGGTGCGCTTGCGTGATCGGTTTTTCAATATTGAACGCACACTCGAAAAACAGCGTATCACCCAAACGACGACGACGGACCAAGACGTGATCGGGCTGGCACGGCAAGGCTCGGCGGTCGATCTCCAGATCCTCTTCGTGCGCGGCGGCCTTTTGATCGGACGCAAAGATTTCTTTTGGCCCTATTCAGCCGACGCCGGCGATGAGGAACTGGTTCGGTCAGCCATTGAGCAGTTCTACAACAAAGACGGCCAGCCACCCAAAGAGCTGCTTATCCCCACCGACCTCGACGACGCCACGGTCATCGAAGAGTGGCTCTCGGGCAAACGAGGAAACGCCGTCCGCGTCGTGGCCCCAGAGCGGGGTGTGAAGCACCAATTGCTTCTCCTGGCGGAAGAGAACGCCGCCGCCGCCGTGGCCAATCATCTACGAGACGAAGAAATCGGACGGCAGGCGATTGAAGAACTCAAGCGGCTCGTACGGCTGGACATCGCGCCTCGCCGCATCGAAGGATTCGACATTTCGAACACGATGGGCAATCAGTCTGTAGCCTCCATGGTCGTATGGGAAGACGGACAGATGAAGAAAGCCGACTACCGCCGGTTCAAGATTCAAACCGTAACCGGCGCCAACGATTTCGCCAGCATGCAGGAAGTCGTCACGCGACGCTATGGAGACAGCGAGAATCTCGCGCGCCCGGATCTCATCCTCATCGATGGAGGATTAGGCCAGCTTGCTGCGGCCATGGAAGGGCTGAAACAGGTCGGCCATCGAGACCTGGCCATTATCGGATTAGCCAAAGCACGCGGTGAGAAGGACGAGCGGATTTTCCTGCCCGGTCGAAAAAATCCCATTGTGCTTCGCGCGAATTCTCCGGCCACCCATCTCGTCCAACGTATCCGCGACGAAGCCCATCGATTTGCCATCACCTTCCATCGCAAACTGCGCGGCAAAGCTTTGATGACCTCGCAATTGGATCAGGTAAGCGGCATCGGCGAGATCACACGGACCCGCCTGCTCAAACAATATGGCAGTCTAGCGAACATCGCTGCCGCTACAGATAACGAATTGACGGAAGCCGGCCTCGATGCCAAGACTGTCGCGGAAATGCGGAAAGCCCTCGCAAGAACTACTCCGTCTCACAGTTGAAAACGGTCATCCCTGCAGTTTGGGCGAGAGGCGCTGGGCCAGAGGCTAGGGGTGATCAGACGGAATGTCTTTCCTCTCGCCTCGTGCCACTTGCCCCTCGCCTGGCGTCTATGCGATTTCGCGACGAACCGTCATGAATAATGCGGGCCAGTAGCCGCTCGCTCTTTAAAACATAAATTTGACGCTGGCGATCCCCAAATGAACATAGGCATGATATGTCCCATCGACGGTGGGGTTGAGATTACCGGCAACCGTGTGCGGTTCATAAAACCATTCCTGAAAGGCCACATCGAGTCCAATTGCTTTCGGCCAGAGCGCGGACGCTCCTCCGCAAGGTACCAGCCCCAGAAACCGGCCCTGGCCCTTGCACAAGAATCCGGCTCCAATGGACAGCGTGTTGGAGGGTATAGAAATCGTCCCTGGGTTGAACGTGGTATCGGGAACGGGATCCTCGGTCCGCGTGTACCCCGATCGCCACGCCACATCCCAGTGAGGCAACCACTCGGGGCTGAGCCATTTGTATTCGGTGCCGATCGCCACGACCCACACCGACTTCCATTGTTGTGGTTGCGGGATGACCCCGCCGGATGAGAGATGGACGTCGAGGTCACGATTCGACTTCCACCCGACATATTCCACGTCGAGTTCCAGCTTCCATTCCCGCTCACTCGTACGAACAGGCCAGATTGCGATGGCTCCGGTATAGATCTGCGGAAGCACAAGATTGGCGGAGGCATCGGCAACCTTCGCCCCATTAACCAGCAACGATCCACTCAACGGCACCACAGCCTGGGTATGATAGACCAGCCCGATGGAGGCGAGCGGCTTGCCATCGCCGTTTCTCAACGGTGTATAGAGCAGGCTGACCGTTGCGCCCGCCCCTGTTCCTGTGCCGTTGAGTTCGACGGAAGCCCCCCCAGGGCCCACTCGCTTCTGTTCCGCCTGCCCCTCTCCAAGAAAACTCGCAAAGGTGTAGATGTCGGCGCTCACACCCAATGACAGATGGTTGTTTACTTTGTAGGCGATAGTGGGTTTGATATCGATGAGAGGAAGCGTCGCCGAGGTGACGGCGGTATTGAAAGGGCCATCCACCGGATAGCGGGTGTTCGAGCCAAATGGCGAAGTAAGACCGATCCCCAGCGTGATGGGTGAGAGAGCTGCTGCACCAAGGGCTCCAAGATTTGCACTCAGATAGAAATGGCTTGGAGGTGGAGAAGCGATAGTGCCGCCGAAATCACCTCTTGTATCAAGACCCGCTGGGCTCTTGTATTTGATCGACCCTCCCATGAAAGTCGACCCAACAATACTCTGGACGCCATCGACTTGAGTCAATCCTGCCGGATTGAAGTGGATAGCCGAGGCGTCGTCCGCCTGAGCGGCAAATGCATTCCCCTGACCGGCTGCGGCAGCTCCTTGCGGCTGAAACCGGAGAGCCTGAGCTGAAGTATTTGATGGGAGAAAAAAAATCGCCATTAAGACCACTGAGCACAAAATCCAGATCATGGTTGCCTTAATCTCCTTGAAGGGAAGGGCGGAAAAGAAGGCGTAATGGTACCGATAAATCGGGCATATGGATAGGGCCATTTGCTTTACCAAAAATGAAACTTTGATGTTCCTTCTTGCGAATCATTGGTGTATGTTAACAAATACAGTCATGCTTCCTATTTAGTTTGGATGGGCCATGGCAACAACCTTCAAGTACCCCTACCCAAGTCAGTTATTCGAGAAGTTTTCAAAGCTGGAGTGTCAGCACGCGCTGGAGGTTTTTCACTATGCAGCTCAAGCAGAAACCGCTGATGACGTCAGAGACGCAATGATTCGGTTTCAGGGCCTGTTTCCGTTTAATCGTCTGCTCGGTGGGCTGGCGCGCCTCAGTCTTAGCGGAAAATTTGAGGGCTTCACGAATGTCGTTAATGTGAGCTATCCAGACGAATGGCTCTACCTCTATTGGAAGAATGGGTATGCCGGCGTTGATCCCGTGTTCCAAGCAGCCTCCCGATCTTCCGGCACCCAGGTCTGGAAACGGACCTACCAACAAGCGACCTCCGACGATGAGTTAGAATTTATCAAAACCGCCAGGGGATTTGGCCTGGCAGACGGAATTACCACCAGTTCAGTCGACCCGGCATGCGGCCTCGCCACGTTTTTCTCCTTCGCAGGAGAAGAGGAGGTGGACACTGAGCGGTACGCTCAACTCGTGGAGTATCTCGGCCACCATCTCCATCTTGCCCTTTTGAGAACAGCTCGGAAGGATGCTCCTGCGACAGAAAAGTGTGTGAAAGAACTGTCTCCACGCGAAGTGACCATCCTGAATTGGATCAAGAATGGCAAGACAAACTGGGAGGTCGGCCAGATTCTTGGGGTAACAGAGCGAACGGTGCGATTCCATCTAGCGAGCATCTTCTCCAAGCTCGACGTGACTTCCCGCTCACAGGCAGTCGCCGCAGCTATGGAACACGGACTTCCCGTCCTGCACGGTCTTCCCAGCGCGAGCTAACCCCCCCCTCTAACGGTTTCATCCGCTATGTATGATTGGTGAGGGGAGGCGCCTATGCCAATTCAAAAACGATCGCATGCTTCACGCTCTTGCCCCAATCTCTGTTGTGGCTGGCTCCGTGGTATGCAGCCACTCCAGCATCTCGGGCCGCTTAGCCATCGCGTCTGAGCGAAATTCGTCGAGGTCGAGCAACGCTCCAACCGAGAGCACATCCGCTGGAGGAAGTGCGACGGGAGCACCGATCGCATGACAGGGCCACCCTATCCGCTGCACCACACGCAGCAGTCTGCTTTCAACCACCAGGTACGTGTAGCGAATATTATTCGCGAGAGTCCATTGATACATGCCCTTGAAAATAGTCCGCATGAGCCTTGCCGAAAGACCTCGGTCGGCAATGTCAGGATCCACGGCCAAGCGGGTAATTTCTGCGGTATCGAGAGTCTTACGAACGCGATGTGACCCGACCAGGCATCCGCTGAATTCGCTTTCCAGCATAAATGGGAACGGGGCGGGCGTCATCCGCACCATTCCGAACAGTTGTTGGTTGGAGAAGAGACCGATAGAGGTACTCCATGCATCATAGACATCAGACTCAAGTTGGTCATTTCTCTCCGGCACCCATCTGAGCTTTTCAGCGAAGACTCTATGTCGAAGGTGATAGGCCTGCCGTAACTCCTCCTCGCTCTCGAGCACCTTAACCAACAACTCCCCTTCGTAGAAGTCCATCTGTCTGGATTCCTGACTAATTTCGTTGATCATGGGCCCCTCCCCCTCTTATGAGTTACAAAAGAATACGTAAACTCACCCATAGACTTTCAAAATTGAACAATTTGGTCACCTGGCGGATCCGCCAGGTGACCGATGTGTGGCAGTCACGTATAAGTGGTGCGCTTTTAATCCGAGGAGTCGGTGCGGGGAAAGATTCAGATAACGTTCACGTCACGTAATAAAAAAGGGTATTTCAACTGATGAAAGATCGGCGGCGGTTACAAATTATAGACGGGTTGCGGCATTCTTCCGACGCGCGGAGGAACCAGCGCGCAATGTGCGCGCAAGAAATTCCCATCGACGAAGATGAGTCTGTTGCTCGCCTGCTGAGAGGACAGATTGGAAGCAGCCTCGTCTCCGGCCTCAAGGCATCTGAACAACGATTGAGTGCCCTGCTTCACGATCGCGATCGCATCGGACGGGAATTGCACGATTCTGTGCTGCAAGCGCTCTGTTCGATCAGGCTAGCCCTTGAACAGACCTCTGGATTGCACCAGGGGGCGCTGCAGGCTGGGCCGCGCGCTCACAATCAGGCGTCCGACCAACTCAACAAGGTTATCGAAGACATCCGACGGATGAGTCTGAGTCTGCAATCCGACCCCATGGATTCGTTTAGGCTGGATTCCGAGTTACAGGCTCTCGCCCAGGCCATTGAGGAGGTGAGTGAGGTACGGATTCGTGTGGAGATCGACCCGGCGGCAGAGGAGATTCTGACCTTCGAAGAGGCACGAGAACTCGTCACGATCACCAGGGAAGCCTTGAGCAATTGCGTCCGTCACGCCCACGCAACACGAATCGTGATCGCCCTTCGCCACTTCGGCACACGAGTACAACTGAGCATTCGAGACAACGGATCAGGCTTCGATGCTGAGGTTGGACCAGTGAAGGGCAGTGGGTTCGCGCGTATGGAGGAGCGGATTCGAAAAATCGGTGGCCGTTTGAACGTCCAATCCAAATTGGGTCAAGGCACATGCATCACCTCTTGTGTCTATCTTGAACCTATACTCACAACGGTATGAAATACTTGCGCACCCGTCTTGTCAAGGCATCATCGGCTCACGCTCTCAGTCGAGGCGTGAGAAGGAACGCTAAAATCAAGACAATACCTTATCCAAAGTCGACCCTCTACCCAGGGGGGCTGGATCATTGCTATCGCGCACTGCTGGAGGCCTCCAGCAGCGCGATTCTACTTCTCTCGCCCGAATCCATCATTCTGGGATGGAATCGCGCGGCCGAAACAGTCTCCGGCTGGAGAGCCGACGAAGTGCTGGGAAGCAGCTGTGTGGAATTGTGTATCCCCATCAAGGCACGTGAGTCGTTCCTGACTGAACTCGCACGAGTCACGGAAGGGAGCGACGTGAGGGGACTCGAGATCCCTCTCTTGGTACGCGCAGGCTCACAGACGATGCTTTCCTGGAACATTACGCGGGTGCTGGGGACTCATGGGGACCTGATCGGCCTCATGGCCATCGGTATTGCCGTCGTCCCGGATACCCAGATGGAAGAAGAACTCCGTCTGACCCATGCCCGAGTACGTAGCGAGGCTCGCCGGGCGGAGAGAGCGGCAGAAGAGGAACGGCGCAGAATCGCACGGGAGCTGCACGACGAATTTGGGCAGGCCTTGACCGGATTGAAAATCGATCTGGCGTGGTGCGGCATGACACTCACGCAATCTCCTGCTCCGACCGGCGTCGGGGATCTGCTGAACAAAGTCCAGGTCATGTTGGGATCGGTCGATGCACTCATGGGGTCCGTTCGCGCGACAGCTGCGGCCCTGCGCCCTGCGATACTGGACGACCTCGGACTGGTCCCGGCGTTGGAATGCCTTATCACGACGGTCCAGCATCGCACGGGAGCGCGATGCACGATAGACGTGGACCCGGAGTTGTCAGCAATCCCGCTGCCCTCCGAAGTGTCTTCTGCGTTGTTTCGAATCGCGCAGGAATTGCTGACGAACGTGATGCGTCACGCCTCTGCATCGCAGGTGCACTTGCGGCTGTACCAGGACGGCGACAGGGTGACCTTGGAAGTATCTGACAATGGGAAGGGCATCACCCCCGAGAGAATGGGCAGGCCTTGTTCCTTTGGGATTCGCGGAATGCAGGAACGAGCTTCTATCCTCGGCGGCCACTTTCATATCGTAGGAACTCCCGGTGTCGGAACCACGGCCTGCGCCTCTGTGCCGGTTGCGGAGAGGTTTGTCTCATGATTGGGGCACAGCTGGTGAAAATTCTCATCGTCGATGACCATGAGGTTGTGCGCCTGGGTGTAAAACAGATCCTTGAGAAGACGTTCCCTCACCTCGAGATCGGTGAAGCTGAGAGCGGCCAGAGGGGAATTGCTGCGGTGCAGCGGGAGTCTTGGGATCTGGCAATTGTGGATATCAGCCTTCCTGACCAGAGTGGGTTGGAGTTGCTCTGCGAGTTACACAGCATAGCCCCCCAGCTTCCTCTGATGGTCTTGAGCCTGCACACCGAGGAGCAATATGCCGTTCGTGCCTTCCGAGCTGGGGCCATGGCCTATCTCACCAAACAGACCGTATCAGAAGAGCTGGCCAGAGCCGTCAATCAAGTCCTGACCGGTCGCATGTATGTCACCCCCTCCCTCGGAGAGTATATGGCCGGCAGCTTGGGCAAGAATTCAACCCGCCCCGGCCATCACACATTGTCTGAGCGAGAATTCGAAGTCCTTCTATTGCTAGCCCAGGGACGGTCCGTTAGAAACATCGCGCAGTCCCTCACGCTCAGCATCAAGACCGTCAGCACCTATCGAACTCGTCTTCTGGACAAACTACAACTCACGACCACAGCCGAACTGATCCGCTACGCCCTCGACCATCGGTTGGTCGAATGATCGCAACGATGATTCACCCGCGCACACATAGTCTGTGGGGTACTAGGAATAGAGGCGCGGCTTGAACTATTCGCACATGCGGAATGAGCAGTGGGGCGTCAGAATATTCCTACAGTGCGTGCGCATTCGGCTGATTGTCTTATTTTTTGATTGTGACTAAAGATTATTAGTATCCATGATGAGAGAGACTATTGTTCCTGGGGAAACTATCGTATGACCATCGTCTTAGCCGACACAGATGTCTACTTTCGAGAAAAACTAAAGAAGCGGCTTGTAAAATTTACCGGCTTGCATGTGGTGGGAGAATCGTCGGGCGCTGAAGAAACCACCGCGATGATTCTGAATCGCAAACCGGATATCGCAATCCTGAACGCTTCGCTCCGGGATGGCCGCGGTATCGACGTCCTTCGACACATCAAGCGATTGATGACCCCGCCGATCATCATCATCGTCACGGACGACCCCTCGCGCGCCGATCAAGCCGCCTGCGCTCTCGCCGGGGCCAATTTCTATTTAGAAAAGGACATGGAGGGTCACAAGATTATCCAGACCGTTCACCTTCTGTGTGCGCCTCCTGGCCGGATCGAAGCGGTGGACTTCCCCATTGCCTTGCTGGCTGATTGATCACCGTTCCTCTGCGGTCGCCGTCACATCCCTCATGAGCCCAGCGCTGTCGTTCGAATTGACAGCTCCCTCCCTCGCCGACTAGGATAGCGCCCCGTGAGTCATTCCGATTCTTCAGAACGCGCCGCAGTGAAGCACCCACATGCTCCCATCAACCGCGTCGAGCACCTGTTTGAAACCGCCGTGTTTGCCAGCCGGTGGATCCAAGCTCCACTCTATGGCGGCCTCATCGTGGCTGAGCTGCTGTACGCGTACAAATTTCTTGTCGAACTGTGGGAGATGATCTGGCACATCAATCAGCAGCAGGAAACCGTCTTCATGCTGGGCGTTCTGGGGTTGATCGACGTCACGATGGTGGCGAACTTGCTCACGATGGTGGTCATTGGAGGCTACGCCACCTTCGTGAGCAAACTGGATTTAGAGGGCCATGCTGATCGGCCCGAATGGCTGACGCACATCGATCCCGGCACCATCAAGATTAAACTCGCTGCCTCCCTGATCGGCATCTCCAGCATTCATCTTCTCAAATCGTTCGTCAATATCGAGCATGAAGATCTTGAGCACATCAAGTGGAAGATCTTTATCCACATGACCTTCCTCGGCTCAGCCATCCTCCTCGCGTGGACCGATAAGATCATGCAGAAAGAACGCAAGCACTGATTTGCAAGGGCAACAGCATCTCATCAGACCCAAGCGTACGTATGCCGTCATGAATAATGTGGGCTGACCTCACGGAGGAGATGGTGTCGGTCCAAGAGTAATCCATCGGGATGATGGGCCGAAGTGCGGATGTCGCAGACACCCGCTACGTCCACGGATAACCACGGGGGCGACAATCTATTGCCAGGCCGGCGTCAGTATACCCTTCCCATCCTGCCAATGAGGCGTCCAGGCGAGGGTAACGAGTTTCACGACGATGTTAGCTTTGGTGGGTTTGAGAGAAACGGTTTCGAGTTTCTCGTTGAGGGGATCGGTCGAGGCAGCAAGGGCGTTGGTCTCGGTCTTAAACTGGGATTCGAGGTCGGCCAGTTGTTGTTGCAACGCTGAGACGTTCTCTTCGGCTTGCCCCACATCCTTCGATTCCTTGATCGCGCGTCCAGCTCCACGAATTGCCGTGGTCGCTCGGCCGATGTTCGTCGCGCTGACGGTTTTTCTTCCGAGAAACGCCCCTAGAATCGAGGCACCCACAGAAATTGCCGCTTGCATTTGACTCGAACGAGATTCCGCTTGCTGCCGTTCGACCATTTGTCCTGCACGCCTGATCCGATCTTGCAGAGCGGCAATCTTCGGTGTGTACTTTTGACGCAGACTGTCCGATTGTTTGTCCCGTGCTTCACGTCCGGATTGTTGCAGTCGCACACGGAAGTCCCGCTCAGACTCATCAGCTTTCGAAACTTCTTTTGCACTGGGGCTCTTGAAGAGATCGACTTTCTGATTTCGGAACAACCAACCGGAAAAATCCTTATTCCACGTCTCATAGCTTTTTGCTTTGCTTGCCGCACTGGGCACTGAACCGAACTGCGCATTGTCTAAGGGAACTGATTCCAGATCAGCAAGGGCCAAGCTCGCTTCCATGGCATGATTCCAGTCCACCGCCACCGCACCGTCCGAGATCGGCGCAAGCACGGTCACATCCTTGGTCACATCGACGCCGGCCTTGATGTCTGATATCCGCACCTGCGCTGCACCGAGCAACATCGGCTGGTAGATCAACTCACTGCCGCTCGGTTGGCTACCTCGGACAGGGATAAAATGCTGCGGCACATCGGGAGGAAGCATTGGGCGAGCTCTGAGTGCTGATGACTGAGAGCTGAGTGCTGAGGTTTTTGACTCAGTCCTCGGACCCGGTTGATCAGCCCTGGAACTTGCCGCCTTCACAGGATCCATAAGCGCCTTGATCTGCGTCCGCGTCAGTGGTCCTCGAAGGTATGAGAGCGTCCACCGTGTCTGAAAGACTTCCGGCGCATCTTCATGCACATTGTTCAAGAGAAAGACTCGATTGCCCAGGCCGGCCAGAGTCTGTTCCATTCCCTGTTTGTCGAACTTCTTTCCGCTACTTGCGGCGGCACCTTCTAATCCTTCCAAGACACGCGCCTTGTCTCGTTCGGTTTGCAGACGTCCAATGAACCAGGTGCCGGTATTCGCCAAGCCTTTGTAGTCCAGATCGACGGGGTTCTGTGTCGCCAACACCACGCCCAGACCAAACGCGCGAGCCTGCTTCAGCAACGTGAGCAAGGGTTGCTTTGACGGCGGATTGGCGACGGGCGGAAAATAGCCGAAGATTTCGTCCATATAGAGGATGGCGCGGAGGCTGGTCGTACCGGACTGCGCTCGCACCCAGCCAAGCGTTTGACTCAGCAGCAAGGTGACAAAAAACATACGCTCCGCATCGTTAAGATGCGCAATCGAAAAAATGGCGAGCCGCGGCTTACCTTCAGGCGAATGGAGTATCTGCCCGACGTCGAGCGCCTCGCCTTCCAACCAGGCAGAAAATCCCGGCGACGCTAATAAGTTGTTCAGCTGCATGGCAAGGGCAAAGCGATCCTTCGATGGATAGAACGAATCCAGATCCAACACACCTATTTTGGCAACTGGCGGCGTCTGGATCTGCTGGATCAATGTGGCCAGATCCAGATCCTGTCCCGCCTTCCATGTGTGGCCGAGAATCGTTGAGAGCAGAATGTGCTCGCGACTCTTGATGGGATCGGCCTCGACGCCGATGAAACCTAACAGACTCGTCACCGTTGTGCCGATTCGATCGCGCAGCATCTCAGGATCGTCCAGAATCTCCTGCGACGGTGCCGCAAAGGACTTGAGAATGGAGACGGGAATCCCTGCGTTGCTGCCAGGCGTATAGACGACGACATCGGCCGCATCGCGGAGCTTCTGAATCCGCTCGCCACCCTGGCCCCAATCCCCCAAGCCTTTCTTCCACATCTCGGCTTGCTGGGTCGCATAGTCCGCCGGCGAGAGACCCTTCTTGCGGGCATCTTCCTCATTGGCCCAGGGTGCAAAGTCTTCCCCGCGAAGCTCGGGAAAGTTCAACATCAGATTGGCGAGATCGCCCTTGGGGTCGATGATTAAGCGCAGGGATGCCGTCGATGGCCGCTTCTTCGAGGAGGCCTATACAGAGGCCAGTCTTACCACTCCCCGTCATCCCGACGCAGACGGCGTGAGTGACCAAGTCTTTGGAGTCGTAGAGCAACCAACCAGGCTTAGCCTGTTTCGTGGCCAGATCGTATGGCCGGCCTAGATAGAACACACCGAGTTTCTCAAAATCCTCGGCAGTGCCAGCCTTGTGAGGAGACTCTGCCGACCCGGCGACGTCCTTCGTCTGACTGAGTTTTTCTTTTTTAGATGGCATAGGCCACCCCATCCTTGATGTCATAGAGCAGCCGCCCAGGGTTCCTTTTTGTCGGATTGGCCGGCAAGTCGAAATACGGGACGCCAGATTGTCCGAAGTCCTGCACGGTCCCTCCGCAGTATCGATAAGAAACAGGCGGCATTCTAAGGACTAACTATTTTTGCTGCAAGCAGAAAAGGGGGTGGAATCCGTCAGTCGACCGATGGGAGCAGCTGGTACAAGTACAGGTTTAACTCCATTGACCAATTCCTAGCATGGAGGCTAATATCGCCTAGCTAAAACAACCCAACTTTCTAGGAGGACGTATGGCTGAAACCCCTGATGTCTATGCCGACCAATTTCAGCTCAATCTTGGGCCGCTTGGGTGCACACTGAATTTTCAAGTCTCTGGGGCAAATCCAGTGGCTCCCGGTTCTCCTCCGCCAATTGAACGGGTTGCTACTATTCGGCTGAGTCTCCAGCATTTAAAAGCCATGGCGTTCATTTTGCACAAACAAATAGTGGGTTATGAAGCCCAAGCTCAGCTGTCCACTGGTCTTCCGGTCGATGTGCTTCGAGCGTTGCAAATCAGGCAAGAGGATTGGGAAGCTTTCTGGCGTCCTTAGGAGCCTGTGCCTAATGATATCGAATATTTAACATGGCCGTGCCAGGCCCGAATTGGTATTCCATGAAGATGTTGGACCGATGAGTAGTAGGATCGTGTGCATGGGCTCCTTTCATCGAAAAGTTGGCCGCATCAGCTCTCACAGTTCCCAAGGCCATTGAGATTTCTCTATACACTCCTTGCTCAAGTTCCGCAGAATGCTTTCTGTCGTTTCAAGCAGGACAGGTCCCGTGATTGCATGATTGTCTTCATAGCGAATACTGCCATCGATAACTTGTAACGGTAGTAACAAAGGGAAATCGGACACTGTGGACTGCGGGACAACGTAAATAGCGATAGAGCATTTCACAAAGCGAGAAGAGCGGGAGATGTTGCAGAAGATTCTTCTCGATCAAAGCCTTGGAATGATTCCTGATCCACGGATGCTACAAAGTCCTGCTGTGAAATGTATCGTGTATTGTTCTTGACTTGGTCTTCCTCACCGTAGGTTGCGACTATTATTTTGGAGATGTCTGCGTGATTCTTCAGCTTGAGGTAATCCCCGTGAGTCCGAAAAACGAACGTGGCCATTGCAGGAAGAAAAGCAAATCTATTTGTTCGTAAAAGTCTCGTTTCCCAGAATATTCACGAACAACTGTTTTGTAGGCTTTGCTATCTTGCTCGCCTGGATAGCGGAGTGAACCCAAGGCCCCAATGTAACAACTCAGAACTAATATGGCCTCACGGTAGTATTTTGGATCGCTCAGCAGCGACTTGGCTCTGGCAAGATCCTCTTGCCACCCTTCAAAGTAATCTCTTATGACGTCTGTATTTCCAGTCAAGCTAAGTCACCAATCGGAAACCAATATCACGGCCTAGATAGTAGTGATACTACGGCTGAGGGCCATTGGCGCCATCAGCCACTCTCCTCCCTTTCTCTCTTCGCGTGGGTGGAAGGGATGGATATGGAGGGAGTCGCCATAGCGGGAGTGAGAAGATAACAGCCACGAAAGTGCCGCTGTGCGACGGCATGCGACCCTCGGTCGCGTTTTAGAGGAACACGCGGCCAACAGTAGTAAGGAGACATTGGCCGCCTCCATCCAACGCATTGTGGCGACTCCCGGAATATCCGCCCTTCGCCACTCCCGCCTCCGCTACACCCCTGCTTCCTTCAACACCTGCCCCGTATACGATCGCTTCGACTTGGCTATTTCCTTCGGCGGACCTTCCGCCACGATCTCACCACCTCGATCGCCACCCTCCGGGCCGAGATCGATGATCCAATCGGCATTCTTGATCACATCGAGATTATGTTCGATCACGACCACGGTGTTGCCGGCTTCGACGAGCCGATCCAACACATCGAGCAATCGCTGCACGTCGGCAAAATGAAGCCCGGTCGTCGGTTCATCCAAAATATACATCGTGCGTCCGGTCGGACGTTTCGAGAGCTCGCGCGAGAGTTTGACTCGTTGCGCCTCGCCGCCTGAGAGCGTCGTCGCCGACTGGCCGAGTTTCACGTAGTGCAACCCGACATCGTGCAAGGTGTCGAGTTTGCGTTTGATGAAGGGTATATGCTCGAAGAACTCCACGGCATCATCCACCGTCATATTCAACACGTCGGCGATGCTTTTCCCCTTATGGTGAATCTCCATCGTCTCGCGGTTGTACCGTTGGCCCTTGCAGACCTCACAGGTCACATAGACATCCGGCAGAAAATGCATCTCGATCTTGATTAATCCATCGCCCTGGCAGGCCTCGCAGCGACCGCCTTTCACGTTGAAGCTATATCGGCCGGGCTTGTACCCCCGCACGCGGGACTCGGGCAGATTGGAGTAGAGATCCCGGATAAAACTGAACAGACCTGTATAAGTTGCTGGATTCGAGCGCGGAGTCCTGCCGATCGGGGCCTGGTCGATGTCGATCACTTTATCCAGCGCGTCGACACCCAGCAGCTCCTTGCAGCCATCGATCTTCGGTTTTTTGTGATAGAGCAACTGGGAGAGGGAATGGAACAGCACTTCGAGCACCAGCGTACTCTTTCCGGACCCGGACACGCCGGTCACACAGGTGAGCAGACCGAGCGGAATCTTGGCGGTCATTCCCTTGAGATTGTGTTTCTTGGCCCCCACGATGGACAACAACCCCTTGGCTTTGCGTTGGCGGCGAGGCAGGCTGACCATCTGCGTGCCGCGGAGATACTGGCCCGTCAGCGAGTCGAGATTCCCCATGACATCGTTCGGCGTGCCTTGGGCAATGACCTGGCCGCCGTGCGTCCCGGCCCCAGGCCCCATATCCAGTAGATGGTCCGCCGCCATCATGGTTTCCGCATCGTGCTCGACCACTACCACCGTGTTGCCCAGGTCTCGCAGGCGGAGCAAGGTCTGGAGCAGGCGCCGATTATCCCGTTGATGGAGACCGATCGACGGCTCATCGAGGATGTAGAGGACACCGACAAGGCCGGAACCGATTTGCGTGGCGAGTCTGATGCGCTGGCCTTCTCCACCGGACAAGGTGGCGGCAGCTCGATCCAGCGTCAGATAGTCCAGACCGACGTTGACCAGAAACCCGAGCCGCTCGCGGATTTCTTTCAAGATGCGATGGGCAATCACCAGTTCGCGTTCGGTAAATTTCAACGACTCGAAGAAGTCGGCAGCCGCTCGCACAGAGAGATGGGTCACCTCCGCAATCGACTGTGTGGCCACCTTGACGGACAAACTTTCAGGCCGCAGCCTCGCGCCCTTGCAGACCTCGCAGGGTTCCAGCAAGGTGAAGTCTTCATCGTCTGAAGAGCCGGGTGTCATGGCGTAGCCGATGCCGTCGCAAGCCGGGCAGGCTCCATGCGGGCTGTTGAACGAAAAGACGCGCGGCGTGATTTCCGGATAACTGATGCCGCAGCGGATGCAGGCGAGCTTCTCGCTATAGAGAGACACATTGCCGTTGTCCGTCAGCACCCCGACCAGCCCACCGGCGAGTTTCAGCGAGGTCTCCACCGAATCGGCCAACCGTCGGGTCAACGCCTCGCCCGGTTTCATCACCAGCCGATCGACGACGATTTCGATCGTGTGTTTCTTCTGTTTATCGAGCGTGATGTCCTCGCCCAAGTCAACCAGCCGACCGTCAACCCTGGCCCGGACATAGCCGGCCCGGCGCATGTCGAGGAGTTCTTTGCGATACTCGCCTTTCCTGCCGCGGACGATCGGAGCCAACAGCTGAAATTTGTCCCCCTCCGGCAGCAGACCGATGGCATCCACCATCTGCTGCACGGTCTGCGCGGTGATTTCCTCGCCGCACTGAAAGCAGGAGGGGCGTCCGACCCGGGCAAAGAGGAGACGGAGATAGTCGTAAATTTCCGTGACGGTGCCGACCGTGGAACGGGGATTGTGGCTGGTGCTCTTTTGCTCGATGGAAATGGCGGGCGAGAGCCCTTCGATCGAATCGACGTCGGGTTTACCCATCTGTTCGAGGAACTGACGGGCATAGGCCGAGAGGGATTCGACGTAGCGCCGCTGGCCCTCGGCATAGATCGTGTCGAAGGCCAGCGACGACTTGCCCGACCCGCTCAACCCTGTGATCACGACGAGCCGGTCGCGCGGGATCGTCACGTCGATGTTCTTGAGATTGTGCTCCCGCGCCCCTTTAATGACTATCGAGTTATGCATCAGGGGCGGGATTATAGCATTCGGGGTCTCCTTCCTTGACACCGTTGCTCGGTACGTCTACTATACGTAATATTCAAAGGAGGGCGGTGTGCCACAGGCCTGCGATTAAATAAAAGAGAAATGGACGCTCTCGTTCAACCCGGCGCTGAAAAGCGCGGTCGTCAAGGCAGCCAAGCGCAGAGGGGTCTATCCTGTGACCGTGCTCGAAAATCTCGTGAGGGAAAAATTCAACCCGTATGGACATACAGACGTGGATGATAGCGCCGACTATGTGACCGCACTCCGGAAACAGGGCCGAAAACAGTCCGACGATGCATTCCTGGACGAGATTGAAGCATGGCAAAAGTCTCGGTCCTCGTAGATACCGACATCTTCATAGATTATTTCAACGCAAGCCGGTTTCACGCTCTGTTCGATTCCGCCCGATTCACCGTCTACTATTCCATCATCACGAAAAAGGAACTGTTGACCAAGCCTGGGCTCCGCGATGCTGAACGGGAATCTATTTTGGTCGAGCTGACCCGATGTCGGCTCATTCCTCTGTCCGATTCCATTGCCGCTCGATACTCCGATCTTCGCCGCCGGCATCCTTCACTCGACAAAGGTGACGCGCTCATCGCTGCCACCGCCCTCGTCAAGCGCCTTCCTCTGATGACACGAAACAAACGGCACTTTCAGATGGTAACTGGCCTGACGTTATTCGGGGAGTGAGCGCCTCCCTCTCCGGTCAGTGGTCACGACGAACCGGACGCGCAGGATCGTCACATCGATGTTCTTGAGGTTGTGCTCCCGCGCCCCTTTGATGATGATCGAGTTCTGCACAGGGGCGGGATTATAACATGAGGCTTAGATTACAGTGGGTGTGCAGAAGTCACGCGGGTCTCAGTTCGACTCCACTGAGCAATCCGCGTTCACTTGAATTTGTTTCATGGAAGCCGCCTATCAAGTTCTCTGAATAAACCGGCCTCACGCCAAAGTCGTCGGTTGCCGACAACGTAAATGGCTTCCTTCGCGCGTGTGACCGCTACGTTCAATAAATTCGGCCGGCCACCGGCCCAACCGCGAGCGCCGGTTTGTGTCTGGTGCGGTGCTCCCAGTACAAGAATGACCGCCTCAGCCTCACGTCCTTGTGCGGTATGCACGGTACCAATTCGCTCGTTGATCCAGTGCCATTCATCATCACTGACCCATCCTCTGAGCACATCCCACTGACGTATCGTTTGGCGCAATCGGTCTGCGACAATGACGAAAGGTGTGATGACATAAAGGTCTGGTTTTAATCTATTTTGCTTTAGTTGATGGAGCATGCGCAGGACCTCATCGCCTTCCTCTTGGCACCACTTACCCTCACCGGTACCTTCGACGTGAATCCACGTAGAATAGGACGAAGCACATCGCGAATGGTAGACGGTTTGAAAAAGTTTTGCGGACACCATCAGACCGGAGTAGGCTATCGCGTTGGAGATACTGAACATCGGTTCTGAGCATCGCCGATGTACTAACAACGGCACACCGACATTCCGACTGCCGACATGAGTTTGAAATTCAGTAGTGTAGGAGGACACAGAGTCAGCTAGGGCTTGCACCGAAGCTGATGGGGCCGAATAGTGGTCAGGGTCTACACCGAAGCGGCGACAGATGGCATGTGTCAATGTATCAGGAAGCGCAACAACTGGCTCAATCTGAACAGGGTCGCCAACAACAACGGCTCGGCGAGTTCGCAAGAGTGCCCCCACCGCAGCTTGCGGCAATGCTTGGCCAGCCTCATCCACAAACAGCCAGCCGAGACTTTCAGGTGGCAACTTGCCCAGCATTCGGTTGACAGAAGCGAATGTCGTTGAGATCAATGGCACCACAAGGAAAAGTGAGGCCCACAAATCCGGCAGCAACACCTGTTTCTCGGGGCCTCGTAGGGTCTGCGTCGTGAACACATTCATCAGGGCTCCGAGGTTGTGACGCAAGGGTTTGGCAGCCGCGTCAATAAAAGCACGGTGCATCGCCATCGCGGAAATGAAAGCCTCGTCGCGCAGGCGTTGGGTAGATGGAGAAAACCACGGCGTTGCTTGGTGCCGCTTGCCGTGCTCTAACGAGAAGAACGCAGTCATCTGCAAGGGTAATCCCTTGCCTCTGCTGAGCCTCAACGAGTCGCTCCTTCGCCTGCTGATGCTGTGCGCAAGCCGCTTGCCAGGTAGTTTCGGCGTTCTGCTGTTCGAGCAATGCCTGACGAAGTTCATCTTTGATGCGCTGGAATTCCGCAGTTTTTTTTGTGTGTTGCATCTTCGCTCCGCGATGATTGGCGCGGAGAGATGTCAGCTTGTCTGACCATTCGCATGCAAGGCGCGTTCTGAACAATCGCGCCCAGAATCCCGGCTTTGCCAAGTCATGCGTGCGAAGCTCTTGGTCTGCATATTCAAGCTGATGCGCCGCTTCGGCTTCTACATGCTGGGCCGTCGATTCTGCTTCTTTGAACTGTTGGGCGGTTTGTATTGCAGCATCACGCTGCGCTTTGGTGCTTGCTTCGCCCTGAGCCAACACGGGCAATCGTTTTAAATCGACGGAGAGGCTCTCCAACCATTTTTGCTGGCGGCGACTTTGGTCCAACGCCTTCAGGAATCGTTTCCGTGCGCTCCTCCACCGTTCGAGGGCTTCCTCTCTGGTAGATGGAGGCTGTTCCGCTTCGACAATGTGTGGTGTTCGATGATCGACATGCCCTGTTTCTGGATCAGTTATCTCTACGTCTCTGGCCAGACCCGTTGCAGCTCGCAGGTAGCTGCTAAGTCCGTTGTCGTCGTCCCACCAAAAGACCTGCTTAAATCGGCTGCGATTCTGCATATTGCCTAATACAGCGGCAATGGCTCCCCAGGTATCAGATTGATGCATTGCGTCAGACAGTGTCTTGAAGTAGCGCAGCTCTTGGGCGTCATTTGCAATGGCGCTGAGGCTTGGAAGCTCTGCGCTCACGTTCTCGACAGCTTTGTTGTTTGATGATGCCACCACCATCTCGAACCCACGCAACGTTGGATTCAGCCGATAGAGATGAATCCAGCTCGCACCAGCCTTGAGTTTTTCTCCGGAATGCTCGAACGCAGTCTCTGGATCGTCGAATTTAGCCATTTCTTCAGCTCTTTCAGTGACCACTCCGGCAACCAGATCTCGAAGCAACGTCGTCTTTCCAGTGCCAGGTGGCCCATTGATACCGAGCAACCCACCAGTCTTCGTTTCTTGGAATGCCAGATTGACGGCCGCTTGCTGAAGTAATACTAGCGGGGAACGGCCTATGCCAGGCCAGCGTGAGGGGTGAGTGAAACCTGGACTAACAGCTTCTGCCAATGCGGCGGTATCGTGCAACAAATCCCGACGGTTCTGTGGACGTTCGACGCCGAGATAACGTCGGAGATTCTGCGGCGCTTTGCCTTCTGCGAATAGCTTTTGAGCGAGCGCGAGGTCTTCGAGAAAGAAGCTATTGAGTAAAAGAGGCTCTGGTGGGTTAGGATCCTTGAAATAGACGTATGAGCGAATTGCAAACTCCGCTGGCTCGACCCATTCCCTTGGCAAACCCAGTTCATGGACAAGCGCCTCGTATGCGGCAAACAAGGCCGTTCGTGTAAGTGGGCGCGCTCGACGTTCCTCTCTGTCTTCATCTCCCGGCGCTATTCCGAGAAGGAACTTCTCGGTTCGTTCAACCAACTGTGATTCAACGTCTGGCCATCGCCCAAGGTCTGCAACTCGCCGTTTAGCGCGGACATCACACCCCAGCCGAAGCTAGATATCCCAACTGCTGGCGACTCAATGAGTTGACCGTGGTGATCAACGACGACAATAGCGAGAGCTGCCTTGCCACGTACACCTGGTCTCTCTTCGCGGTTGTCACCAAATCGTTCGATGAGGTTCCCTATCGCTGATTCCATCTTTATTGAGCCGAGAACAACCTGGTAGTAAAGACGTTGATTAGGCCGTGACTTGTCGCCTCGTTCCCACGGAAGAGGTGCCTCGTTTATCGTGACGACGCGCTTTTTGTCACCACCAGATAAGTCTTCAGGCCAGGTATAGAGTTGTGGCGAAAGGACTTCCAGCGCCGTCCATGCCGAAAGAACATCGTCCGGTCGGTTAGTAATTGGTGGTAGTGGCGAGGGCTCTCCTTCAGCACTGGAGGGTATGCTCACAACAGGCGTCTCAGGGTGAAGTATATGAGGGTGGGACGACTGTTGCTCTTCGTGCGTGCCAGAAACCGATTGATGTTGAAATGATTGAAGCGACTGTGGTCCTGCGGAAGCCTGCTCTCGCGAGGATGTTCCGGGCCTTAATACTACAAGTCTTTCCTTGACCTGGTTGCGCAATCTTGCTGCACGCTCAGTTTTCCGATGACTCACCTCCTCTTCTAACGCAAGGAGAATATCTACGTTGTTATTTTTCTCCTTAAACAACGCTTCCAGCTCGTATATGGAAGAACGAAAGAATCTGCGTGCCATAGCCTGGAAGGACTTATAACCGTTTTCCCTAATAGAAACAACGATTTTCATCGTTTGATTCGTCAGGAATATTTCCTGTTAGAGGGGCGTCACATTCACCAACCAGCAGGCGAATCCATGCGAGCGACTCCATGCTTGACAACACGTCGAAGCGAGTGCAACCATCGCGGTATGCTCCAGCTTGAAGAACCCCCGACTTCATCAGCTACGCCTCCAGCCCAAGCCGTTTCGACTTGGACGGGCTCGGCCCGTGAACAAGCAGTTCAGCGGATGTTTACCGCCATTGCAGGGGTCTACGATCTGAACAACACGCTTCTGAGCTTTGGACTGCACTACCGGTGGAAAAAAATTACTGCCTCCTATGTCCCAGTTACCACGGGAGGCCTGGCACTTGATGTCGGATCCGGCACAGCCGATCTCGCACTCCTGGTCGAACCCCGTATGGGTACCAATGGCCGCGTCATTGCCTCCGACCTGAACCACGCCATGTTGGTCGAGGGGCTGAAGAAGGTCACTGGGCGGGGCATGGGGAAGAAGATCACCTGTCTCGAAGCCAACGCCGAGCATCTGGGATTTCCCAATGGGACCTTCCATGCCGTCACTACAGGGTTTTGCATGAGGAACGTCGGTGACCTTCGGCAGGCGCTCACGGACATTCACCGTATTTTGCAACCAGGCGGGCGGTTTGTGTGCCTGGAGTTTTCTCGGCCCGTGTTTGGCTGGCTGCGGGCCCTGTATGATTGGTATTCGTTCCGGCTTCTCCCTTGGATCGGCACGAAAGTGGCGCATGACACGACCGGCGTCTACGAATATCTCCCGGCCTCCATTCGGAACTTCCCAGACCAGGAACGATTGAAGCAGATGCTCCTCGACGTAGGCTATCGTCAGGTCACCTATCGCAACCTGAGCGGCGGGATCGTGGCGATACACGTAGCAACCAAATAGCGAAGAGCTTATGGTGTATGGTCTATAGCTCAGGACAGATGTCCCGACTCTTTTTTCGACTATACGCCATGCGCTATTAGCATCAGCTCCAACTATGGAATCGATTCTTTATATCTTTCTCCCCTGCAAGAAGGTCTATCCCATCGGTGTGACCTATCTCGCTGATTTTATTCACCGCCGTAAGCCGGACGTGCGGCAACGCATCCTCGATCTGTCCCTCTTTCCTGACGCCCAGCGAATCAGTGCGGTCCGCGATGCCGCCACCGAGTTCAAGCCGGACCTCGTCTGTTTCTCCTGGCGCGACATTCAGATCTTTTCCCCACATGAGGGAGACTCCTCGCTGGAACATGCGTTTAACTTCTACTTTGCCAGCAATCCACTCAAGCGGATCGCCGCCTCGTTTGCGGGGGTGAAACAGCTCTACCGCTACTACAGTCATATCCGGGCGGCACTCTCCTATCCCTGGTTGATTGCGAAGGAGTTCCCGAAGGCGCAGATCATGATCGGGGGCGGGGCCTTTACCGCCTTTGCCGATCAGCTCATCCAGAAACTCCCGGAAGGCACCATCGGGATTCTTGGGGAGGGTGAAGATGCCATCCTCAAGGTGATTGAAGGCCAGTCGCTGGAGAATGAGCGCTACATTCTCCGGGAGGGAAAGACGGTTCGAAAGGGCCAGCAGGGTTCGCCGGCCCTGCTCGATGCGCTGACCGTCGACTTGCCTTACCTGACCACGATTTTCCCACAGCATCGAGAATATCTGGGCGAATCCATCGGGGTCCAGTCGAAGCGAGGCTGCCCCTACGACTGCGCGTTCTGTCTCTACCCGTACATTGAAGGAAAGCGGGTGCGTTATCGGCCACCTTCCATGGTCGTCAAGGATATCTCTCAGCACTACCATCAATGGGGTGCCAGGCGGTTCTGGTTCACGGATGCCCAGTTTATTACCGGGAAAGAAGCCTATCCCCAATGCACCGAGATCCTTGAACGGATTCTCTCCGAGAAGCTGGAGATCGAATGGTCCGGCTATATCAGGACGTCGCTGATTACCCCGGAGTTGGCCAAACTCATGGTCCGGTCCGGCGTCGGCGATCTCGAAGTGGCCATTACGTCTGGCTCCCAAATGGTGTTGAACGACCTCCACATGGGATTCAAGCTTGAGCGGCTGTACGATGGCTGTCGGTATCTTGCGGAGGCGGGATTCAAAGGCAAGGTCATCCTCAACTACTCGCTGAACAGCCCAAAAGAAACCGAGGAGTCCTTGCTCCAAAGTGTGGAGTCATACAAAAAGGTTGCCTCGATCCTGGGCGAAGAGCGAGTCTTTCCCCTGATGTTCTTTTTGGGCATTCAGCCAAACACCGATCTTGAAGAACGGCTGTTAGAGGAGGGGTATCTCTCAGCCGGCTATAACCCTCTGATGCTGACTCCGACGAGTATCAGAAAGCTCCTCTATAACCCGGCCCCGCTGAACTCGTTTATCGCCAAGGCCTGCCTCAGGGCCTGGGAGCGAAAAGAAGGAAGCAGGGACCCACGGAAGTGGACGGGATCTCTCTCTCAAGCCCCAAAAGAATCAGATTCCTACGCCGACAAGAATTTGATCAGAGGGATCGAGGGGAACTCCGGACGCGATGCTCTCTTATCTCTGGAAGAGATCCTCCGCTCCCGACAATCAATTCGCTCCGCAAAGGGTTCGGGCGATAGATCCGTCATCACCCCAGCATCGTAACGTCGCCCCACTTACCCACATCGACGCCTTGCATTCGAATTCAGACCGGTGCTAGCATGTGCGTTCTTTGAGAGTGGGGAAGTACGTCAACCGTTTGGAAATTTTGATAATTACTCTCTTCGCCCTGGCCTGGAGGGCATCCTGAGGAGATATCTCGATGTATAAGACGATCTATGTCCCGGTCGATAACTCCGACCATTCCAATACCGCCGTTGACGTCGGGGTTCACTTTGCCAAAGCCTTCGGCTCGAAGATTGTGGGTAGCCACGTCTATGCGGCCAAAATGCATGACAAGCGCTTCAAACAGATGGAGGCGGGCTTGCCCGAAGAGTACCACGATGAAAAAGAACTCGACCGTCAGCGCCAAATCCACGATTCGCTGATTACCCGTGGCCTCCAGATCATCACCGACTCCTACCTCGACTACGTCGATAAGAAATGCGCGGAAAACAATCTCCCGATCGAGCGACGCTCGCTCGAAGGCCGGAATTGGAAAGTGCTGGCCGAAGACATCAATACCAATGCGTACGATCTGGTGATCATGGGCGCCTTGGGTGTCGGTGCGGTGAAGGACAGTGTGATCGGCAGCAACACCGAGCGTGTGCTTCGTCGCGTGCGGAATTCCGACATGCTGATCATCAAGCAAACCCAACCCATGACCGGCGGAAGAATTGTAGTGGCGGTGGACGGTAGTCCCTATTCCTTCGGCGGACTCATGACCGGTTTGGCGCTGGGGAAGGCCTTCAACATGCCGGTCGAGGCCATTTCGGCCTTCGATCCCTATTTTCACTATGCCGCCTTTCACAGCATTTCCGGTGTCCTCAACGAGGAAGCCGGCAAGGTGTTCCGTTTCAAGGAGCAGGAAAAACTGCACGAAGAAATCATCGACAGCGGCCTCGCAAAGATCTACCAGTCGCACCTCGATATCTGCCGCGAGATCGCTCAGGCCGAGCAAACCGACGTCAAGACCACCCTGCTGGACGGCAAGGCCTTCGAAAAGATCATTCAATACGTGCGTAAGGATATCCCGGCATTGTTGATCGTCGGACGGATCGGCGTGCACAGCGACGAGGATATGGACATCGGCAGCAACACGGAAAATCTCTTGCGGTCCGCGCCCTGTAATATTCTCGTGTCGAACCGGAAATACGTGCCGCCGATCGATACGCTGGCGGAATACACGATCGCCTGGACTGAAGAAGCCCTCCGTCGGATGGAAAAGATCCCTGTATTTGCCAGAGGCGTCGCCAAGACCGCGATTCACCGCTACGCCATCGAGAAGGGCCATACCATCATCAGTAACACTGTCGTCGACTCGGCTGTGGGACACATCCTGCCCAAGGGTGCGATGGACGCGATGCGCGCACTAGGTGGTAGCCTGGATGCTGCGGGCATCGACCGCGAAAAGATGCAGGCTGACGAGTCCGTGTTGAAGGATCTCATGGGCTCGACGCTCAGCGGTATGATGACCGAGATCGTGGAAGACAAGCCAAAAGTGAGTGCAGCTACTCAGGCGTACTTGGACCGGATGACCCAGAATTACTTCGTCTGCGATGGCTGCGGCTACATCGGCAAGGGTGAGACACCCGTGAAGTGCCCAGTCTGCGCCGCTGGAGGCGACCGATTCAAATTGGTCGATAAGACGATCTTTGAAGCCGCGTCGCACGCGGAAGGGGTCCTCGAAACCGACCTGGCCTACGATGACGTCCCCATGCAATGGACGAAAGACGCCAAAGAGGGAATCCGTGCAATCCCAGCCGGCTTCCAACGCCGGCGCGCCAAGGCCAAAATCGAGAAGACCGCTCGTAAACTTGGTATGACTACGATTACATTGGAATATGCCGCACCCATGATTCAGGAAGCGGCCTCAGAGGACTACACCCCCATCTTTGCGAACAAGGGAACCGGCGCCTCGACCGAAGCCCAGGCTACCGTGGCCGCTGCAACGAACGGCACCAATGGTGCGATTGCCTCGCACGAGAACGGTCAGGGGAACGGGGACAGCCACGCGGCGGAACCTGCCCCTGCCTCTCGCTATACCTGGATGCCGGAGGCTCAATCACGGCTCGAACGAGCTCCTGAAGGGTTTATGCGAGAGTGTACGCGTGCTCTCATCGAAAAACATGCCGATAAGATCGGCGTCATGGTCATCACGGCCGAAGTGGCTCATGAGGGCATCGAACAGGCCAAGGACTACATGGCGGAAGCCATGAAGACCGGAAACCTGAAGGACATGATCGCCAACCTGACCGGCAAGGCAAATCGTAAGTGCTGAGTCCCGAGTGCTGCGCAAAAGGACCAATTCACTTCTACTATTCCCAACTCAGCACTCAGACTAATACTTATGGGTAAATCACTTCCAATTTTCAATGCCCCGTCTCCTGTCGGGCGCGTTCGGCAATATTCAGCAACAGGTCTCGCAGTTCTTTAGTCCGCCCTCCACGGTTCCTGCGCCGCGCGACGGCCGGACGGTCGATGACTTCAAGCCCTATCTCATCGCCCTGAACCTCACGAAGCGCTGCAATCTCAAGTGCGATCATTGCTATCTCGACGCGACGACGAAATCCGCCGGCGGAGATGATGAACTCTCGACCGAAGAGTGCTACACGCTCATTGATCAGATTGCCGAGGTCAACAAGGGCTGCCTCCTCGTGATCACGGGCGGAGAACCGCTCGTCCGCCCCGACATTCTCGATATCGCGCGGCATGCTGTGAAGCTCGGTTTTATGGTGGTATTTGGAACCAACGGCATGTTGATCGATGATCGGATGGCGAAGGATCTGGTCGAGATCGGCGTGATGGGCATGGGCATCAGTATCGATTCGCTCGATCCCCAGAAACATAATCGCTTCCGAGGCGTCCCCGGCGCATGGGAAGCCGCACTCGCCGGCATCGAGGCCTGCAAGCGGAACGGACTGGCCTTCCAAGTGCACTTCAGCGCGCAGCCCATGAATTACCAGGAACTGCCCTCGGTGATCGATTGGGCACACCAGCTCGGCGCCAAAGTGCTCAATGTCTTCTTCATGGTCTGCACCGGCCGCGGCGAAGAACTCACCGACATCACCCCGACCCAATACGAAGAGGTGCTCGGCTACCTGGTCAATTGTCAGGATCATTACAAGGGCATGCTCGTCAGGGCCCGTTGTGCGCCGCATTTCAAAAGGCTCGCGTATGAGAAAGATCCGAATTCCCCGATCACCAAAGCGACGGGCTATATGGGGGGCGGCTGCCTTGCCGGCACCAACTACGCGCGCGTGACCCCTAACGGTGAGTTGACCCCTTGTCCCTACATGCCGTTGTCTGCAGGGAATATTCGCGAGACCAGCTTCGTCGATCTGTGGGAAAAGTCCGATGTCTTCAACTCCTTCCGCTATCCGCAGTTGAAAGGTAAATGCGGCGATTGCGAATACACGGACATCTGCGGCGGCTGCCGGGCACGCCCCTATGTCGATCACGGCGATTGGCTGGACGAAGATCAATGGTGTCTCTACACCCCAAAGGGCGGTGACAAGATCAAAGTCGCATTTAATACGCCTGAAGAAAGCCCCGTGGCGTGGGATGAGGACTCAGAGACACGACTCAACCGAATTCCCTACTTCTTGCGAGCTATGGTGAAAAAAGGCGTTGAAAAGCACGCACGCGAACATCGCATCCCTCTGATTACCATTGAGCTGATGGAAGAGCTCCGCAAGAAACGCTTCGGCAACGAGGCCCCGGTCTTCAATTTCGATGTAAAAGATAAGGACTGAAGAGTTTCTGAGATATACCCACTACGAACCGTGAACTCTCCGCTCTTTCGTTCCCACACCGACCTATGGACGCTCTTCAAAGTCTCGTCACCGACCTCAATACGCTGATTCCGATCCTCAATCATTGGGTACACTTGTCAGCGGCGGTCGTCTGGGTCGGTGGACTCGCGTTCCTCATCATGGCCGTGACTCCTGGGCTGAAGAAGGCGGTTGCGAAAGAGCAGATCAAGCCGATCACCGATGCGTTCTATCAGCATTACAAGAAAGTCGCGGGCATCCTGCTTCTCGTTCTACTATTTACCGGCGGCATCAATTTCCACTACGTCAATCAGCTCATTACTGCTCAAACCGGCAGCGGGATCCAGCACCATGCGAAGTACCTGACCATCTTCTTTATCAAGCTGTTTCTCGTCCTTTGTCTTCTCACGCTCTTCCTCTACACGGTACTCTTCAAGTCCGATGACGCAGAAGAAGGAGAAGGATCCTACGAAGCGGTCCCCTTTCAACAGGCCGCGCTCTGGATCGGCCTCTTCATCCTTCTCTGCGCCGCCGCGATGAAACATCTCCACCAATAGATCGCGCTCCATCTCTGGCTCTCAGTCGCTTTAATCTGCCGGCTTGTCCTGTTCCTGTATCTCCTAGAATACAGAGTGTGCTGAATCAGATACCCTCTGCCCGATGCCTCGTCTATCCCGTTCGCCGGCCTAACCACATGTACTCAACGACTTACAACGCAGGCACCGGAAATTTTCACTGAGAAAATCCTGGTACAGGGGTTGCTATGTAGTTCTCCCATCATCCGACATCAGGGTGAGAGAGCGATGAATACACGCTGGAAGATTCTTGGCGAAGCGAACCGCCGGTGGGTCCCCACTCAAGAGGGTCATGCCTCTCACGCAGGTGGGACTACCTCTGGATTATGCCCGTCCGGAGCCCTCCCACCGCCATGCGCTTCTGCCATCGGGGTCGCGTCCTGCCATTCGCAGCGGCGCGGCCCCTCCCCTTAATCTGACAGAAGCGAGGACTTACTTCATTTCAGAGCAACCTGGAAAGATACGCAATGTAGTGGACCGATCAGGCCGCTCCGAGTAATTCGACCAAGAAAGAGCACCGCGGGGCCCCTAGCCCGTCCTCCAGGCTGCGCAAGATTGGACAGCAACAGCCTCGAATGGTCTGGCTAACCGTCAGCCTTTCTGGCGATCTTGTCGATCGTCTGCGCGATGCGGTGTATTGGAGCCCTAGCTTGAAACTCGCATGGCTGATCGCTCAGTCCCTACGGACTTCCATGACGGAAATGGAATCCTTGCGTCAAGGTCCCTTTCCAAAACGAACGAACGCGCTCCGAGCAGGACGGCCTCGATTGGTTGGTCAGACAATGAACGTATTCCCTCGATCCAGGCGCACCGGAATTGAGGCAGCCTGCTCGGCTGAGGGAATCACTCAGGTCATCCTTGCCTCACAACCGTCCATCGAGTGATGGGATACCAGCGAATAGTTTCTTCGTCATTAGGGCGTAATCTCCACTATTATCTTCTGAATTTCCCTACTGCAATCGTCTGCCCATGAGCCTGTCGAAACGTATCGTTCCACTGAGTGAATTCCAGCGATTGCACCTTCGTCAGGGCGCCTGACCATCTACGGGTTTTGCTTCCATGCTTGGCATCGGCTCAGCCTCGCGGCTGTCAGCCTACTCCGAGACGACTGGAGAGACAGCCGGATCGGCAGGTCGACATGTGGCCAAGCCAGTCTCTCCGATTGCAAATCGGCCTCCCGCTGCAGTAGCGTGGCCTGCATGTATTGGTGAGGGCGATTCGTCTATGGTGACCGAGTTTGTCGTGACATCCGGCGAGGCGCCGAAACGGCTGGATATCTTTCTAGTCAATCGTGAGCCCAAGTTATCGCGGTCAGCCTTGCAACGGTTGATCGGGCAAGGGCGTGTGCGGATCAACGGTCAGGTCGTCAAGCCCAGTCAAAAGATCAAACCTGGCGACACGATCGCCTTTGACATTCCGAAAGCCGAACCGCTAGAACTCAGAGGCGAGTCGATTCCACTCGAGATTCTGTATGAGGACGACGTATTGTTACTCTTAAACAAGCCGGCCGGCCTGGTTGTCCACCCCGCGCCGGGTCATTGGGCCGGGACGTTGGTCAACGCTCTCCTTTATCATTTTCAGACCTCTGGAGGCACGGTCTCGACGATTGGCGGGAAAGAACGGCCAGGACTAGTTCATCGCCTGGACAAGGATACCTCCGGCGTGATGGTGATCGCCAAGACAGACGAAGCCCATCGAGCTCTTTCGGCTCAATTCAAACATCACACAATCACGCGAGTGTATGAAGCCCTGATCTCAGGTGTGCCGAAAAAAGGACATGGGTTGATCGAGCTGCCGATTGGCCGTGACAGGAAGGAACGGAAAAAGTTTTCTGCCCACACGGCGCGCCCCAAGGAATCCGTGACGGAATACAATGTCGACCATCGCTTCGGAAAATTGGCGGCCCACGTGCTGCTCTACCCACGCACAGGCCGGACTCACCAGCTCCGCGTGCATCTCGCTTCCTTGGGCCACCCCATTCTAGGAGACCAGACCTATGGGGGGAAGAAAGTCTGTACGGTCGAGGGAGTCGAGATTCCCCGCGTGATGTTGCATGCGAGGACCCTGGGCTTCCGCCACCCCTCCACTGGTGAGTTTCAGGAATATACAAAGCCTTTTCCATCCGATATGGAGCAGGCCGTTGAGGCTCTTGATCGTCTTACGCCTCCTCAAGGCGCCAGAAAATCTTGACAGGTCTCTCAACGTGGCGTAATCAATTCCGCTCGAAGGATGAGTTCATGCAAACTGCCGATGTGCTGGACGCAATGGGTGGATTGGTTGCCCAATTGAAGACATATGCGTCCAAACTACCGCCCATTGTTCATCTGTCAGCTGTGCCGACCGGTGTGAAGCCCAACTATGAGGCGATCGAGGAGTATGAGGAGATTGTCTCCCGGTTCCGGAGTCAGAGCACCGGAACTCCCTATAAAGGACTGAATGAATTATTTGTCGAATCGCTGGAAGCCTTCGAAGTTGGTCGATTGCTCGGTTGCGTTCACCCACTCCTCTCGGTGCTCGATCATCTTGAACGGATGCAGCGAGATCAAGAAATACAAGTCGGACGGACCGACTACGGGCGGATGGGCGAGTATCGATCCGCGCTGAATAAAATTCTACCCGGCAACAAGCCTGAATTGGACGGCGCTGGACGTGGGATGTAGCACACGCAGCGCGTCCGGGAGGGGGAAGAACTCCTGGCCGAGCATGAGGGACCGTCCGTGACGCAATGAAGATCTCATCAAGCCTCGCCGTCCTCCTTGTCCTCACCTTGGTCGGTTGTGGCGAGGGGGCAAAACTGCTTCAGGAAAGGGAAGACGGAGGGGTTGTCGCCTATCCCTTCATAAGAGAGCAAGGACCGATGATGTCCTAGCCCGCATTATTCATGAACACTTCTGCTGCAATCGCCGATCCGCTGCTACGACGAGCCTTTGGCCGGCGGGCTCGCCCCTCGGACCCTCACCGTACTGCACGAGTACGCCTCAGGTCCTCACGGCTCCGCGCGCCGGTCTCGCGACGCGGCTCAGCGATTTCGCGACGAACCGTCATGAATAATGCGGGCTAGCCCCCCACAGAGGCGCGCGCGCTCATGAAGGAGAAATGCGGTGGGCCCTATACCACTGTGCAGGAAGGGGAGACAAGAAGTCGTACCTGCATGGCCAGCCCAGTAGAAGGCGCACAGGAAGTCATACAGGAGCGCCGATGGAGCATCCAATCTCAGTGAAAGTGAAACAGTCTCCTCCGAGAGTCCAACAGGCTGTTCAAAAAGCTAAGCTGTTCAGAAGTAGGCTAAGGTCGAGGTCAAGGTTGAGTGAAGATCAGACTCTTCGCTCTCGGCCTTGACCTGAGCCATAATTTATAGACAAACTGAGAGACTCTTTCAGTGGCGTCCCGATTCAATGGGAAAGCCTGCCCCAAGCCAGGCATTCATGCTGCCCGTGACGTTGTATACATGACGGTAGCCCAAGTCAGCCAGTGTCTCTGCCGCAATGTTGCTCCGATGGCCGGACTGGCAATAGACCACCAGATGGTCATCGAGCTGGGCTCCGATGTCCCGATGCCGAGCCTGAATTTCCCTGAAATCGATATTCAGATCGGTTCCGGGGATGAATCCTGTCGTATGTTCTTCCGCAGATCGGACATCGATCAAGATGAAACCCTTCTGCGGCATCGAATGCGCCTTGGCCAATCCGGCACGCAACTGCTGGACCGTCAGCTGGTAGGAATGATGGGCTGACACACCGTTGATCGAGATCGCAGACAGCAGAAACAAACCGAGAACAGCGACGACAATGCGCAGGATCATAGTTGGCCTCCTCACAACAGACAGAGTGGTGAATCGTTCGTCTGGGGTCATTCTCAGGAGTATGTATGATAGGGAACGCAAGAAGATCTGGTCAAGCCTCGCTATCCTCTTTTCCATCGTTTTGGTTGGTTGTGGCGAGGGGGCAAAGCTGCTTCAGGAAAGGGAAGACGGAGGGATTGTTGCCTATCCCTTCATAGGAGAGCAGGGACCGATGGTCTCCTCGTTTCGCACAGACGCCCTTGCTCTCATGAGGGAGAAATGCGGCGGACCCTATACCATTATGCAAGAGGGGGAAACGAAAGGGCGAACCCGCATAGTGAGCCCGGTAGAAGGCTCACAGGAAATCGTGCAGGAGCGCCGATGGGGCATTCAGTTTCAGTGTAAGTGAGGCAGTCTCTGCTGAGATCTATGAGCGGGTTGGTTGTCCACTGGTCAAGTCGTCGATGGTTAGCAGACTGACGAGCGTGAGTCCTTCGGCTTCAACCTTGTGCCGCCCATCCTGCTCCTTCCGATCTACGATCACCAAGGCATGGGTCACGGTCAAGCCGGCCTCCCTGGCAGCCGCCACAGCTTTGAGAAGCGAGCCCCCGCTTGTGAGCACATCGTCGACGATCACGGCTCGATCCCCTGGTTGAAACGATCCCTCGATAAGTTTTCCAAGGCCATGATCCTTCGCCTGCTTCCTCACCACGAAGGTCCGCCACGTTCGCGTCGGCTGGGCCACGAACGCAAAATCCGAGATGCTGGTAGCAATGGAAATCGCTCCGATTTCCAGTCCTCCAAGACAGTCGAATTCAACACCCTTCAATGATTCGTACGCGAGGTGGGCCACAAGACGGCGCGGTTCCGGGTGGGCCATCAAAGACCGGCAATCGACATAGAAGGGACTGGTCTGACCTGACGCCAGTGTGAATCCTTTAATCGGGTCCCACTTGAACGATTGGCTCTCATGAAAGGCTTTTGCTAACTCAGCTTTGAGGGGCAGCATCCTATAGCTCGGGTATTTCTTGGCAACGCGACCGCCCATTGTATGCTTGATGAGGACCAAAAAGAATCCTCCTTCCATAAATTAATTTTTCTCCCTTGCCGCTTAAATACATTGTGCGATCCTGTTCAGGAAAAGCGTTTCACCTGCTCTGTCAATGTACTCGCGACAAGCTGAAGATCGAACGGCCAGGTGTAACGGAGCTCGACCCTGGGATATTGCGGTCGCAGATGGTCGAAGATTTCGGGAATCTCAATCTCTGAGTGGGAGCCACCAGGCGTAAACATCGTCGTGGTTAGGGTAATGTGGGTTGCGCCGTTCTTAATCAGCTCCTCCACTGATTCCTCCAAGGTCGGCGCACAGAACTCGTTGTAGGCGACAGCAAACAGCACCTCCCCCAGGTTGGCTCGCAACTGAGCGGCCACCGCCTTAAGCCCCGATCGATAGGGGTCCATTTCCGGTGTCCGAGAATCTCATCTGGTACGGTGAGCCGGTGAGCATCTGAGCGACGCGAGAACGCCCCGGCGGACGTTTTCAAGAGCCTGTTAGAGCGGTCCGGGTCGAGCAAGCTAGGTGTGGAGCCGGCGATCCGGATTGAACGGACGACCTCAGGGCTTGTAATCGGTGTGTTCGGAGGGTTTACCCCCATGTGAGAACTGATGCATGAACGCGATCACCTGCCAGATCTGCTCTTCTGAGAGGTACGACTTCCAGGCCTTCATTGTCGTCTTTGGAACCCCTTCCGCCACTCGCCAGAACCAGTAGCTGTCTGAGAAACGGCGGATGTTTTTCTGGTCACGAAGCCCTCCCCCACTTTTTACCGGTTGACCGTCCTTATGGCAACTGCGGCAGCCCTCCGCGGAGTAAATCTGCCTTCCCTCCTCGATGACCTTAGGATCCGTCCACCAGCCAGCCGGCATATGTTTGTCGGCATAATCGGCCGGAACTGGGGCCAATGGCATTAGTTCCCCAGAGTACGCCATCCCTCCTGAAGGAGTCAGGACAGGATTCTTCGCACACCGGAACCCGCTGTTGAAGTTCCGGTACGACGGTGACTCATAGCTGGGGGATAACGGTAGGTTGAAGTCCCGGCGCGTGGATCGCAGGTGCTCCGGAGCGAGGTCCCACGAGCCGCCCCGCAACACTCTGTATTTACCATTTTCCGGCCCCTTCGGGTTCTGCGGCGGGCTGGTCGTGTAATAGTCCGGGTCATACCAGTCGCTCACCCATTCCCAGACATTCCCCGCCAGATCATAGACCCCATAGGGGCTTCTGCCGTCTTTCAATTGCCCCACCGGCACCAGCGCGGTATGGTTGTTCCACTTCTCCTTCCCATAGTTCGCCCGAAGCGGATCGGGGGGTTCATTGCCCCAGGGATAGATCCGCCCATCCGTCCCCCGGGCCGCCTTCTCCCATTCCGCTTCCGTCGGCAGCCGCTTGCCGGCCCACTCGCAATAGGTGCTCGCATCCGACCAGTCGACATTCACGACCGGGCGCTTCTGATGGGGCGGCTGGTCCATGGTTGTCCACATCGGCGGCCCGTTCACGCCCCTGGCCTCCAGAAACTTCGCATACTGCCCGACCGTCACTTCATACTTGTCGATGTAATAGGCATCGAGAGAGACCCGATGGACGGGCTTTTCATCGTCACTACCCTCGTTGCTCCCCATCGTAAATTCCCCCGCCGGCACGAGCACCATCGGTGCCCCATCGTTACCAGTGATCTCCTGCTGCTGCGCCTGCGCTTGGCCTGCGACCCCAGCGACGAACGTGACAGCCATCAGCACACCGAGCACACTCACCCACCCCGGCCCCCGCTGCCTCATCCCCATGCTTCTCCTCCTTGCCGGTTCGCCACCGGTCAACCTATCGTAAACCTGCTTGCTGTCACCCTCAACACTGCAAGCTTCCCGCAGCCCGTCCATTCGGTTACACAGTACCGTGAGAATATGGCAGAACTGAATGCAGGACTGCGGGATAAAATCCCGCAACATTTCTTCCCGGAGGATCGATTCACGAGATCATCCACGCGGCGCTACGAATGTCGAGCGTGGTTCCGCTCGGCTCGTTGGAGCAACAGGCTGACGATTCGTACGTTGTTGTCCAGGCCCTGCCATTTCAGAAAATTCATCAGCCCTGGCTGTTTCGCTTCAAGGCGCTCGACCAGGCGGGTGGCGGCTTGAGACACTTCGACCCCTTGTTCATTCGACAGCGTGACGGTTATGGAGAGGGTTCCCTCCCGGCGCATGGGCAGATGGCCAGAGTGATGTTCCCCCAATCCCGAGGATACTAGGTTAAGCCACCGCCGTCCTCGCTTCGTACTCGGCCGGGGAGTTATAGCTAAAATTGGGGTGCCGGCCCTTACGATAATAGAACACCTCGATATACTCGAAAATGTCCTGCGTCGTTTCGGCCCGAGTGGCGTAGTGCCGATGGTACACAAACTCGCGCTTGAGTGCCCCAAAGAGACTTTCGACGCAGGCTTGTCCCAGCAGTTGCCTTTTCGGCTCCTGCTCGGAGTGATGCCGTGAGTTTAGTATAGTGGGCCATATGGATCGCGACGTTTTCCTGGTGGATGCCCTGTTGTCGATGCTTCACCACGATCCTGTTCAGGAAAATCGTTTGACCTGCTCTGTCAACGTGTTTGCGACAAGATTCAGATCGAACGGCCAGGCGTAACGGAGCTCGATCCCGGGATGCTGTGGCCGCAGATGATCGAGGATTTCAGGAATCTCAACCTCCGAGTGAGAACCGCCCGGCGTAAACATCGTCGTGGTGACGGTAATGTGGGTTGCGCCCTTCTTAATCAGCTCCTCCACGGATTCCTCCAAGGTCGGCGCACAGAACTCGTTGTAGGCCACCGCAAAGAGCACCTCTCCCAGGTTGGCTCGCAACTGAGCAGCCACCGCCTCAAGTCCTGATTGATAGGGGTCCGTCTCCGGCGTCCTCGGCCACTGGCGGATCTTGGTATCCAGCTCGACCTCTTCCGGCGAAGGAGGCATCTTCGCGTTACGCCGCTGAGCCTCCAACCGTTTCAGTTTCGTGACCAATTCCTGCGGAACACCCTTGGGAATACCGCCGTGACCAACTAGAATCACTCCTCGTGTCGTGGTCGCCATCTCATTACCCCTCTTGTTGATACTCGCGCCCGGTTACACTCATATTCAGCCCGTCGTCGCCTCCAGATATTCCTGTAAATTGGTCTTGCCGTAGCGACTGTCCTGGTACACTTTTCGAATAAATCCTGCCACCAAAGCCATCACCTTTTTCACCGCGGGGGTCTTCTCAGGATCTGTGGCCGGCAAGAGACGGACGGTGATCGCCTTCTCGTGAAGCTTGAGCTGGACAAAGAAGGTGCACGGAACCCCGTTTTCGATCGCAACCGAATCCAGCAGCGCCTCTTTGCCGCTCCGTGCGAGAAAGAACTCCTGGACTTTGAGGATCTCGCTCCCCGCCCGATGAATGATCGGTGTGAAGGCCTGATATAAGCCCTG
The DNA here is from genome assembly GCA_963821465.1 of uncultured Nitrospiraceae bacterium. GTDB lineage: Bacteria > Nitrospirota > Nitrospiria > Nitrospirales > Nitrospiraceae > Palsa-1315. Next base: position 402,152 of record CAWGDV010000029.1, read on the forward strand.
CAGATCCCCGGCTTCTTCTATGACAACATGCGGCATGTTTCTTCCTTTCTACACATGATTGCGCAACATGAGTTCCTTCGGATGCGGATTGAGATAGACCTGATCACGAATGTAGCCGACATCGAAGATCTGGACGTAGTGTTTGATCAGCGTCAGAGGGACAACCAAGGGCGTGAGCTCCTGATGATAATCACCGATCACGCCCAATAGCTCGGCTTTCTCGTGAGCGCCGAGCCGCCCCTTGAAATACCCCAGGATGTGTTGGAGTACGTTCACATGTTTGCGCACCGTCGCTTTCACGGCCAATGCCTTCATGAACAGTTCCCCGTATCGGTGAGCGAGCTCCTTGGGACGGTGCTGATGCGCCTGACCGACCAGCCGCCCAAGCACCTCGCATTGCTGCGGACTATGGGCCAACAGTAAATATTTATGGACCATGTGGAACTGCATCAGAGCCTGCCTCGTGACGCCACTCTGCACGAGATCCTGCCAGCGGCGGTAACAGAAGACTCGCTCGATAAAATTCTCCCTGAGCGTAGGCTCGCAGAGCCGCCCCTCTTCCTCAACCGGAATCAGCGGAAACTGTTCGATAAAGGCCCGAGCAAATAGTCCGACTCCGTTCCGGCTGGGTATTCCATGCTCATTGTAGAGACGAACTCGCTCGATCCCGCAGCTCGGCGAGCCTTTCTTAAATACGTACCCGGATAAATCCAAACTCTTAAGTCCCTCGATACGATGCGTGGCCATCGTCTCTAGTGCGCGCGTGTGATCTGTCCCACTCTTGATCGTCACGAGCCGTGGATTCTGAAGATCGCCGACCAATCGCATCGCCTCGCGAGGAGTGCCCAGTCCTGCCTCAACCTCCGGACAGACCGGGACCCACTCCACATAGCGGCCAAACACATCGGTCAGAAAACTGTCCCGCTTATGTCCCCCATCGAACCGGACTTCGTCTCCGATGAGGCAACGGCTGATCCCAAGACGGAGCGCCACGGTCGTCATCTCGTCACCAGTTGCTTGCCAAGGGCTAAATACTCCTCGCGGGCTTGCCGGTGATCCACGATGGGCGAAGAATAGTCTGTGCCGATACGGCATCCCGCCAGGGTCTGTTCTTCCTGGGTCATCAGATGCGGCGCATGAATCCGGTCAGTCGGAACGCCTGCAAGCTCCGGCACATACTGCCGAATGTACGCGCCGTCGGGATCGAACTTCCTGCTCTGCAGCATAGGATTGAAAATTCTGTACCCCGGCATGGAGTCCGTCCCGGTCGAGGAGGCCCATTGCCAATTGCCGTTATTGGCCGCAAGGTCGGCATCGACCAGTTGCTGCATGAAATAGCGCTCTCCGCTTTGCCAATCGATGCGAAGATCTTTGATGAGAAACGACGCCACGACCATCCGCACGCGATTGTGCATCCATCCGGTCTGGTTCAACTGCCGCATGCCTGCATCCACCAGCGGATAACCGGTTCGTCCGTCACACCAGGCGGCATAGAGCCGATTCCACTCCGCTCCCGCCGGACGGGGTCTCGGCAGTCCGTCCTTGCTTCGGAACGGACCGGAGACCACTTGTGGAAACGCGGACAAGATTTGTTGGAAAAACTCACGCCAGATCAATTCATCGATCCAGGTGAGCACGTCGCGCCGCGATACGCGGCCTCCTGCCGCGAACGTGCCTAAGGCCGCATGCACGGCGGTTCGCACCGAGAGAGTTCCGAACCGGAAGTGGGGGGACAGTTTGGATGTCCCGTCGATCGCGGGGAGATTCCGTCCTTTAACGTACCTGTGAATGGGGCCATTAAGAAACCAGCGAAGCCGTCGCTGCGATTCCTTCTCTCCCGGTTTGATGAACAAGGGGGCTGTCTGATAGCCGAGATCTTCCACCGTCGGTAGCGCGATCCGGTGTGACAAAGCACCGGAGCGCTGGACTCGCAGCCTGACGGCGGAGGGAAGGAGCGGCGGAGTCGCGGCGTGCCACTTGGTCCACCACCGGGCACGATAGGCGCTGTATCGCTGCAAAGGATCTCCCGTCGATCCTCTGATCTCTTCGGCCTCGAAGACCACATGGTCCTTGTACGTGTGGACCGCCACACCACGGGTCATCAGCGCCTGCTGGACTTTCCGATCTCGCTCGATCGCCGCCGGCTCGTAATCGCGATTCCAATAGACCGCATCGGCCTTGACGTCCGCGACGAAACGGATCACCTCCTCGATTTGATTCCCCCGGCGCCACTGCAGGGCCAGTCCTAGAACGGCCAGGGCACCGGCAAGCTCGTCGAGACAGGAGAGCATGAACGTCACGCAGGGCGAGCCAAACTGCCGTGAGCGCAAGAGGGGATCGTCAAATACGAAGAGAGGAATGACGTCGTCGCAATTTGCGCAGGCGGCAGTGAGTGCCGGTTGGTCCTGCAGCCGTAGGTCCCGTCTGATCCAGACAACCCCTCTCATCAGGGTAATTCCTCCGATACAGGGATGGGGTACTTTGCTCCCAGGTCTTCATCCGTAACAAAGGCCCGTCACCAGGTCATATACGCGACAAACAACATAGTCGTGGCCGCGAATCATGATCGAACAGGATGCAAGGGCCAGCTAGCGGATAAGCGCCGCGATGACCTCGATCATTTCCCTTGCAGTGCGCCCGTTACCTCGAAGTCGTAAGGACGACTGATTCACGTGACCCTCCAACGAGAGCACCCGAGACTTCACTGTATACTTCCCGTGCGCCAATTCCGCAGCCACTTCGATCGTATAAGCCTGTACCCGAGCCAGGCCACGAGCAGCACTCCTAGCAGTGGGCCTGCCACGGTGCGCACCAGCTTCTGATAATCGGTCATCTGTACCCGCAAGAGATACTGCGGGCGCCGCATCAGATTCTGCTTCTCCGTCGCAATGATGACCGTATACAGGCCCTCGTCCAGCCGGGCTTCGCCCCGGAGCACGCCGTCTGGGTGGGTACTCGGACGAATATCTGCCACAATCTCACCTTCTGCCTCATTGCTCCAGTTACCCTTCACTACCCTCATGCCGACCGGCTCGTTGCGCAACTCTGGGTCCACGAGGTCCACGACCAGGAAGGTGTCGCCATTCTTTGGAATATCTGTGCAGTATTGGTCTTTCAACTGGTATTGCGGCTGATAGGCGCTGAAATGCACCACGCGCTCACCGACTTGGCGCAAGCAGGGGTCGTCTTCTCCGCTCGCTGTCCCATGTGCCGCGGCTATGTCGGGGTGGTAGAGTGCTACTACAAGAATGAGTGCCATAGAGCTTGCCTGTGTGACTTGCCTAATCATGGCCGAACCCTCCCATGTGATCCCATCTCGCCCTTATAGAGTTTTTCGCCGGCGATACGTGTGACCGCAATTTCGCGCAGCCCCCCGTCTCCCTTCACGCCCAGTTTCACCGCTGTGCCCGCTTCGCCGCGCACCATCTGTATCACCTGTTCATAGGTCTTGCCGGTGACTGCCGCACCGTTCACCGTCACCACTTCATCCCCGTGTTTGAGGCCTGCTTGCTGTGCAGGGCTCTCCGGATGCACATGGTTCACGTACAGCGAAGCCGGATCGCCGATACGTTCCGCCCCCACATGCAACGACACCCCAATCACACCGTTCGGCAGGTCGGCATCGTCTCCATGCGGTCGCTGGGCCTGATTCCCTGGCTTGTCGTACCCTTCAGCCGCCCAGATCTCGCCTGTCTTCCCTGATAGTTGAAACAACACGACGGTCAGTACACTCAGCAGTACTGCGGAGGTGATGCTGATCTTGTTGGTCGTCATGTGAATGCCTCCTTGTTAACTACAATGATTGCAACTTCGATTACACACAGTCCCGCGAGCGGCACGAGTGAATTCAGATATACCGATCGCTAGGGGCCATGGGACACCCTCCGTTATCCCTTCGTCATGATCGCCCGCAAGGCCGGTTCCAGTGTCGGGTAGTGAAAGATGTATCCCCCGGCGAGCGCCTTCCCCGGACTAACCCGTTGGCCCGTGGTCATGAGCGTCCCCAGTTCACCCAGTGCCAGGTGTAATGCGAAACCCGGCACGGGCAGCCAGGATGGCCGGTGGAGGACTCGTCCGAGTACCTCACAGAAGGTGTTCATCGTCACAGCCTCTGGAGCCACCGCATTGAGGGGACCAGCGACGCTCGGCGTCGTGAGTACCCACTGGATCAGACCGATGTGATCACCTCGATGGATCCACGACACCCACTGAGTTCCCGGCATGACCGGGCCGCCCGCAAAGAGCTGGAACGGCAACAGCATCTTCGGCAAGGCACCGCCGTCTTGCTCGAGCACCATCCCGGTCCGCAACATGACGACTCGCACACCGAATTCCGCAGCCCGAAGCGCCTCCGCTTCCCATGCAAGACAGAGATCGGCCAGAAAGCCTTGGCCGCGAACGGCGCCCTCATCCAATATACGATCGTCGCTGGGCCCGTAGTAGCCGATACCGGAGGCGCTGATCAGCGTACACGATTTCGAGGACCGGCGAGACAGGGCTTCTACCAGTAGATGAGTGGTGAGGACCCGGCTTTCCGTGAGGAGGTGCTTACGGGTATCAGTCCAGCGCTCATCGGCAATCGGCGCACCGGCCAGATTGATGACGGCATCGGCACCTTCGAGACAGTGCTCCCATCCTCCCGCATTCTGGCCATTCCACTCGACGACCGTGACGTTTGAGCCACAGGACCGTTGCGCTTGAATCCTTCTCGTGAGGAGGGTGATCCGATGGCCCTCCTGACAGAGAGCGGCACATAAGGGCCGACCGATGAACCCCGTTCCGCCGGTAATAACAATCTGCATGGTCTCATTTCCCTACCAGGTCTCCCGCACGGGACCGACAAGTGGCTAGTCGCCGTGCTGCTTGTCGCTCCCATGGCCGTTCCGATCTTGCCCCTCTGACATATCTCGATCTACCCGTTGAGCATACTTTCGCTGCTTCACGCCGTGTAAGAGATCCGGCATCGGGTTCAATCGGTTCTGAAGAATGACCGGGTCGATGACCTCGCCACAACTGGTGCAACGCACACCCGTGATGCCGATTTGACCAGTATCGTCTTGGAGGTCCAGGTAATACTCCTTGATCATCAATCCCCCGCAACGCGTGCAGGTGCCTTCGCCGGCTTGCGAAGTGGAGCGTGGACGATTGTCTGGTCTCCCATTCGATTCCACTGGAACCCTCGATGGCGATCACAATGCTCAACTGGGTGCTCCTCACCTGACTCGAAACCTACCCACTCCGGCCTGCCGTCGCACCGCCACAGCCGTTCTCCATTGCGCGGCGCATGTCCACCAGCGTAGAGCTACCATTGCCATTACCACCAAGATGATCTGGTCCATGCTGCCCTCCTCACCATCTGTCCTCTCGCTAATATCCCAACCGGGTGGTTGGCGGCCCTGCTCTCCGGCATCCGGAGCGCGGGACCAGCCCACCGCAACCAACGGCCTGACTTAGTACGGGATCACGTGCAAGCAGTCCTTGCTCTCGTTGTTCCAGACCACATCGCACAGGTTCGACATGCGCGCCACAATCTGCGCCGCCACGCCGCCCGTCCCGCCAAACAACCCGCACCAGCCCAAGGTCACAAAGCCCCAGTGCAACGGCGCGGCAAAGAGTTCATCGACAAACCAGAACGCATGCCCCCACTCGTTGAGTCCCACGTTGGGCAGAATCATCATCGGCCCCACGATCGCCCCCACCAAGGGGAACGAGACCGCCTTGCTGAACTGCGGCAGCCGGGTCATGGCATACAGATAGCTCGCCACGCCACAGGTGATGTACAGCGGGAAGGTGAAGTAGAACGCGATGATATGGCTGGCGGTGAAGCTCGTATCGCGGATGATCACCTGATGCCACGACGCGTCCTGCTCCAGGGTGTAGCTCCCCGCCCAATAGACGCCGAACACGTACAGCGCGAGCCACATCATCCAGTAGAAATACCGCTTGAGTTCGGTCTTGGGATCCACGTTGGCCACGTTGCGATCCCGCGTGCTCCAAATCCATCCCAAGGTCGCGGACGCGAAGATGATGTTGGAAATCACGTTAAACCGCCACAGGCCCATCCAGACATTCTCGAACTCCGGCGTCATGGAGTCCAAGCCGTGGGAGTAGCCGAAGACGCGCTGAAAGACGACTTCGGAGCCCACCGCCGCCAACATGGCAAACCAGCCGATCTTGAGGGGCCTGGAATCGTACCAGAGCGACATATCATAGCCCCGGTCTGACCCTCCCCACGTTGTTGTACTCGCCATACCCTAACCTCCTTGTTAAGTGATTGAAAATCACTGCGTATTGAGACCCACTCCCCATCTCATCACTGCCGACAGTCCCGCTCCTTCATTCTTGTCACCCCCTTTCGTGGCTCACCGAGCAGACAGGCCCCTCCGGGGTGTAGGGAGGGGCCTATCTACCTCAGCGGGAGGCGCCGTGCGGAGTCGCGGCGCCCACCAAGACTGGGAAAAGAAACCGGCCTCCGTATCTTTGCTGTGGTCATCTGGTTTCATCGTACTCACCACTTCGTCTACTTCTGTTGGGTCTGGCCCTCGAGACCCCGTGCACAGCGAAAGCCTGTACCATGGGTCTGCAGCGCGAATCCGCCGCGCCCGCGCGCCGTCGTCGTGATGTCCGAGATCGGGCTATGCCAAGACCCACCGCGAATCGATCGGACCACGCCTTTTTTCTCAGGACCCTGCGGATTCCGATCCGGCGCATGCTGGTAGTACTCAGCGTCATACCAATCCTGCACCCACTCTCGAGCATTACCGGACAGGTCCTTCACCCCGTAGGGTGAGTCGCCGTCGGGCAAGGACCCGACCGGATGCAATGTGTGCTCCTCCTCCCACTCACGGTCAAAGTTCGCCCGCTTCGATGTCGCTGGTTCATTGCCCCAAGGAAAGAGACGACCATCGGTGCCGCGAGCGGCCTTCTCCCATTCCGCTTCCGTCGGGAGCCGCTTCTTGGCCCAACTGCAATAGGCCTTGGCGTCGTACCAGGTAGTCTGCACGACCGGAAGCTGTTCGATTCCCTTCACGGACAGGAGCGGGCCTGTGCCATAGGGATTCGGAGGGCTTCGATGGCCCGTGGTCGCAACGAACGCCAGATACCGTGCATTCGTCACTTCGACTTGATCGATCGCAAACTCGTCGAGGTACACAGATCGCTGCGGCCACTCATCTGCCCGGCCTTTTCCTTCCGGATTCCCCATCAAGAATTCTCCAGCCGGAATCGTCACCATGGGGACCGGGTCAACCTCTTTGGGAACCGGCGGCGCTGCGACGACAGGCGCGATGGCGACGGCACAGACTAGGGCCATCATCGCAACAATAGTGCTCCAGCGAGTTCCTCTTCTCCTCAGACCTTGCGTCATTTCTTCTGCTCCTTGCTCCCCTCGATGGCCTTGGTGGTATGGACTTTCACTTGGCTTACGAGACGCTGCACCTGACGCTCGTCTCCCCGCTCGGCTGCCTCTTGCGCCTGAGTGATGAGGGTTCTGGCTTCGTGCAGGTGCTGCTCGATTTCGGCCTGCAGGGCAGGGGAAGCGACCGTTCCGCCTAACGCCGCGCGATGATAGACCTCCCACGCCTGGTCCACATCATGCTCGGCCTCATGCACCGTCTGGGCCTTGTCTGGCTGCGGATGCCGGGCCGGATCGATGGGATCAGCCTGGAGGGGTGAGGCCCCGAGTAGTGCAAGGAGGACAATCCCTGGAAGGAGAATCTTGCCGTGTATCATAGATGCGCCTCCGTCACGATCAAACCATTAACAATAAACGTTGTAACCGTCTTTCACGGCCGCTTCATCGATTGCTCAATCAACTGTTGAAGCTCCAAGAGTTCCGCATTCTTTGGATCAATGGCCAGTCCCTTGGTGACGGCCTGTTGGGCCTCCGCAAACCGTTCTCGTCCCATTTCCACCAAGGTAGCGATGTAGCTGTCCCGAATCTGCTGTTCGATTTCTGGTGGGGCGGTCTTGGCACAGCGTAAGCCCAAGCCCACGCCGTAGCTGTTATTGAGCGGGTGATTCCAGAACCGGTGCGTCGCCTTGACCGTGCCTTCTGGCGCGATCCATGATCCGCCACGAATAACCCGCTTTTCACCAACCGTGAGCCGGTCCACATAGGTGCCGGTGCCACCCATCCATACGGGTTTTGCCGGACCGGTCGGATTCACCATGGGTTCAAGCTTTCCATAGTAGCGGGGGTCATACCAGTCAGCGACCCACTCGAAAACATTGCCGGCCATGTTATACAGACCATAATAACTGGCTCCCTCCGGATAGGAATCCACCGGCATGGTCGCATCGTGATTCTTGCCATAGTTGGCTTTGGCTGAATCGAAGTCATTGCCCCAGGGGTAGAGGTTGGCCTGGGGACCACGAGCCGCCTTCTCCCATTCCGCCTCCGTCGGAAGGCGTTTACCGCGATATTCACAGAAGGCTGTGGCATCCTCCCAATTCACTCCGACCACCGGCTGTTGCGGCTTATTCAAGCGGGGATCGTCCCAGTAGGCAGGGGCCGGATGACCTTTCGCCTTGATGAACTGGCCATAGTCCTTGTTTGAAACTTCGTACGTATCCATGAGGTATGCATCCAAGAACACCATATGCGCTGGACCTTCGTCACGTAACGCCTCGGCCGACCAGGGTGTCTTCATCCGTCGGTCGTACGGTGTAGGTTTTTTACCTGAGTCCACAGGCTCTTCCTTATCGACCCCCATCACCGATGCTCCATGCGCGATGTACGCCATGTCTTTCGGGATCAAGGACTCCTCCGCACGGACTGGTGCAGGCAATAGTATGAATCCCGCCGCCAGTGTCGCGAGCACAATGACTTGTGCCGTATGCATTTCGGACCTCCACCACAAGTTAGTTTTCTGATAGAGCAACCTCGCCGCCTCCACTCCCCCCATACGCAGTTCGGTTCAGCGGCGGTGCGGCGCCGCCGTCTGCCCGTTAGGTATCTTCGCCTTATCGAGGTCTCTCATTTCACGCAACGCTGCTTGTGCGATTCCCCGCAGCATCCCACTAAACACCAACTCGTGCGGCACGTAGAGCGAATACCAATAGATCTGCCCGATCAGTCCCACCGGATCAAAGATCGCGGTCTGCCGGATCGTCGTCGAAGAGCCGGACCCCGTCACCTCGAACTCCAGCCATGCCCGCCCGGACAAATGCATCTCGGATTTGAGCCGCAGGCGGCGGTTCGGCTCAATCGCCTCCACGCGAAATGAGTCGACCGTATCACCGACGTGAAGGGTCGTGGCAGAAGGCCGTCCACGTCTCAAGCCCACACCCCCTTCGAGCAGGTCGATGAAACCGCGCACCCGCCACAGCCAGTTCCATGCGTACCAACCATTGTCACCACCGATTCTCTCAATGCATTTGAAGACGACTTCAGGCGGCGCTTCGACGGTCAACGTCCGCGAATCGACCAGACGCGTGCCGAACCGCACGCCCCCCCACGACTGCAACTTTCCCGATGAGGAGAGCGCATCGGACCAGCGCGTTGCCGCGAAATGCGTCTCTTCATGGGCTAGAGCTCGGCGAATTGCCTCATCGACTCCCATCGGACGTACAGAGAAGGTTGCGAGCGCGGCATTGTCCCGCACCACCGTGACATGGACGATGCTCTCAATAATCGCCCGCCCGATGCGAGCGTATAACGGCGTGACCAATCCAAGCCACAGAGCAGACAACCAAGGGGTGAGGACCGGCACGGGGATGATCAGAGGCGCTAGCCCGCGTTGCCGCCCATACGCACGCATCATATCTGCGTAGGACACTTGGTCCGCACCGCCGACCTCGTATATGCGGTATTTGGAGGTGGGAATCCGAAGCGCTTCCATCAGGTAGTCCAGCAAGTCGTCGATCGCGATTGGCTGCGCCTTCCCCTTGACCCATCTCGGTGTGAGCATGACCGGCAGGCGCTCCACCAGCGCGCGAATCAGCTCAAACGAGGCGCTGCCGGAACCAATCACGGCCGATGCGCGAAACTCACACACGGGCAGGCCCGACTGCCGCAAGATATCTCCGACCTCGTGCCGACTGCGCAGATGTGTCGAGAGTTCCTCTTCGTCGCTGCCCAAGCCTCCCACATAGATGAGGCCCTTGACACCCGCTGCCTTCGCCGCTTCGCTAAAGTTCCGCGCCGCCTGCCGGTCCGTCTCTTCAAAAGAGCCGGTCGAACTCATGGAGTGAATCATGTAGTAGGCCACGTCGACTCCGCGCAATGCGGAGTCGAGACTCGGTCGATCAAGGACGTCACCCGCGACAACTTCCGTTGATGGACCGACCTTCGGCTTGAGAATTTCTGGATGCCTGGCCACGCAGCGCAAGCGGTACCCCTGATTCTCCAACGACGGCAGGAGGCGCCCGCCAATGTACCCGCTGGCACCTGTGAGAAGAATGAGGGACTTCTCCGGAATTGCCGCTGGGCTCACTGTCGATTTGCTCGCCACCATGGTTTCAGACGTATTCATTGTCAGACCTCCTGTCACGACTTGGGCCCTCGGAGGGGGGACGATGCCGCCCCCTCCGCCAGTCCTTCAACTAGTTCTTCTTCATGCTCTTCTTGATCAGATCGCGTGTCGCGAGGTATTCCTTGTTGCCAGGCTCCGCAGCCAACGCCTTCTCGATGGAGGACATCGCATCGGCGTTCTTCTCAGCGCCCATCGCGACTAATGCCTGAATGAACGCATCGCGGCCTGCTTGCATGGCTTCATCGGAAACCGCCTGTGCCGACTTCGCGCAACGGAACCCGAGGCCGACCCCATAGGAGTTATTCTCCGGCTGATTCCAGAACCGATGGCTCGTATGGAGGGAGGTTTCCGGCGCGAGCCAGGAACCGCCGCGCAGCACCCTCACCGGGCCTTGATTGGCAAAGTTGTAGCCCTTCTCGGCGCCAGGTGGATTCAAGGCAGGGCTCTCCTTATAGTATTTCAGGTCATACCAATCCTCGACCCACTCGAAGACGTTCCCTGCCATGTTATAGACCCCAAACCCGCTGATCCCTTCTGGATAGGAATCCACCGGCGGTGGTACGACCAACATTCTGCCCATAGTTGGCTTTCTTCGGGTCGAGTGTATGGCCCCAGGGATAATGGTTGTCGCCTTGCGGACCTTTTGCCGCTCGCTCCCATTCTGCTTCCGTCGGAAGCCGCTTGCCTTCCCACTTGCAGAACGCGCTTGCATCATTCCAATCTACGCCGACCACCGGCTGATCGGCCTTACTCAGTCGAGGATCATCCCAATAGGCCGGGGCCGGGTGACCGCTGGCTTTCATAAATTCTTTGTACCGCTGTGTTCGAGGCTTCAAACTTGTCGATCAGATAGGCATCGAGCACGACCTGGTGCTTGGCTTCATCTGAATGTTCATTGCTCCCCATGGTGAACTCGCCCTTTGGGATCAGCACCATGTCCTTATCGCTGTTCGGCATGTCCGCCGCTGTTGCGACAGTGATGGCTCCTGCCATCAATGCCACCCCCAATCCGACCTGAAGCACTCTGTAACTCCTCATAGGACACCCCCCTTGGTTTTGGAACACCAGGACGATCCTGGTTGGTTAATAACTACCACTATGAGCAGTTCGTTACGCAATTGTTTTGATATATTCTCCCTGCAAGCTGAACTGTGGTCGAATCTTGCCGGAGCTGCCGATTGTGCAGAATGACGGAATCGACAACCTCACCACACTGCACACAGCGTTTCGCCGCAATCTCAGACTCCCCGATGTTTCCGAGTACATCCAGGCAGAAGTCCTGAACCATGAGTCCGCCGCATCTGGTGCACGTCGATTCATGTTGGGCTGTGGAAGATGCCGTGTGATTCTCGCTCGGTTCATTGTTCGTTTTCACCGTCAACGCTCTTGCCATGGCTACCTCCATAGGTTTTTTGTTTAATGTTTGTAATAAGTATGTCCAATGTATAAACCATTTTGTCCAATGTGTCAAGTGTTATTGTAAAATATATTTGACAAACATTAGACATTACAATACAATGAAAATGTAAATATGAATATTCATAGAATTCATAGAGTTGCAAAACTCACTGGCCTCTCAAAAGATGTCATCCGGGTATGGGAGCGCCGGTTTGGACTCTTAAAACCGACTAGAGGAGCCAATCGTTATCGTAATTACTCCGATGAGGATGTCACGTTGCTGAGGTTCCTGAAGGAGCAGCTGGATGCCGGAAGCTCTATCGGAGAGCTGGCGAAATTAGGGCGTGAGGAGTTGTTGGGGCGAGCACGAGCCAGCGCGCCGCGAGTGTCCTTCGTCGACAATACATTCAGCAGGCTCCTGCGGGAACTACTGTCCACGCTGAATCCCTTCGATCGTGTGATCTTTGAAAAGCGTTTGAACGGCGCCGTTGCGGTTGTTCCGTTTGAGGAGGCACTTCACGGGATCTTGCTCCCGCTTCAGGAGCAGGTCGGGCAGTTGTGGCATGAGGGCCATGTGAATGTAGCCCTCGAACATTACGTCACGAAGCAAATTCAACAGAAGATTTTCTCGGCCATGAATCAGCTCCCAGTCGCTGAGTTTGGCGCCAAAGTGATCGTGGCCTGCCCGCCCGGTGAAGAACACGACATTGCTGCATTGGCGGTTGCGTATCGATGTCGTGTTCGTGGCTGCCGAGTCTACTATTTGGGGGCCAACGTGCCCATTGCCTCGCTGACTAACCTCTGTGATAAGGTGAAGCCGGACTTGACTATCATTTCCTTTCCACTCGCGCTTCCTGAAGCCAACGCGGCGGCGCTGGTCCAATCCCTCACACATGAGGTGGTTCCGGCCTCGCGTCTCGCCGTCGGAGGACATGGCGCGCTCGCCATGCGTGACCTTTTCGTGAAATCTAATATTGAGATCGTGGAAGACTTTGCCGACTTGGATGTCATGCTGGATCGATTCATGCGGCAGTCCTTATCCCGAGGGTAGCAGGAGAGGTCGGTCAGATGACGCAATACCCGCTCACCGTATTCTTCGACGGAGCCTGTCCTATTTGCGATCGAGAGATTGCGCTCATGAAACGGTTAGACCGGCGGAGACAATTGGAATTCTGCGACTTCTCGAACCGGGAATATAATGCGGCATCCAGCGGCTTTACCGCCGCGGATCTAGGCACAGTGATTCACGCCCGCTGGGCGGACGGGTCCGTCATCACCGGTGTCGAGGTGTTCCGAGCCATGTGGGAGGCTGTCGGTCTGGGAGTCCTCGCGAGGTTGAGCCGTCTTTCGTTAGTCGACCCACTCGTCTTGAGAACCTATGCATGGTTCGCACGTAACCGCCTGCGGCTGACCGGTCGTCTGAAGGCATGCACGGGAGACGCCTGTGCCTCACACCCCTCCAAGCCAATTGACGTCGTGAGATAGCTCGCCATTTTTCGTGACCCATGCGCTACGATCACGACCGACGGCAGTGAACCATGAACATAAGTATTCGGACCCTCCATGACCGAGGCGCCAGCTTTGCCATGTAGCGCTCCCCTTTGTTCCGGAAGATTAAGGGCCCGACACTAACGGCATTATTTCTCTTGAGCGTTGCAGAAAAGCAGGGGGGCTTGAGTTGGATAGAGGAGAACCATTACTGCGCGCGAGTTAGCGCGAACGACGGCACGAAACAGACGCGGGCATTGATCTCGAGCCGGCATGTAGAGATTGATTCTGGAATGGAATGGTGCCGAAGGCGGGATTTAATTTGGGGCGATTGTCAGGACCCCAATAATATCAGCCAGAGTCGCTTGAATTCTCACGTAAACTTGCGTTGATCCATGACACACCGCCAGCTTCATTCATACATCTGACTCGGTGTCTTTGAAACCGGCAATACCCCAGTCGTAATTTCGGCCAGCGGCCCATGATGTTCCGTATGGCAGGCCATGCATGTTTTCTGCTGGGCGATCACCCCAAGGTGATGGTCGCGGACAGTCGCTTCAGAGCGAGCGGCAAAGTCCTCTTTATAATGACAGGCCTGGCACTTGACCGGGCTCGGGCCTTGGAAAGGCTCGTGGCAATGGACACAGCGCGCCACGCTCGCGTGATGCTGGCTCAAGTCTCCGGGAGCCCAGAACGCTTCCGGAAATAGGATCGATTCCCAGCCCACCCACGCGAGAAGGATGACAGTTGCCACTGCGACAACCGGAACAACCGCTCGAGGCAGAGGCACATAGTTCATGGGCTATACAGACCCCCGAAATACAGTGCCCCGATGACATGCAGGGCCACCAGCGCGATAAACATGAGCGTCATCGGGCCATGAATCATTTGCCATACCCGAAACATTTTCTCTCGTGCGGCCATGTCGAGCAGACGTGTTTCTACCTCCTCCGGACTGATACCTTGCTCCATGAGTTCATGCCGCTTCGCATACAGCGTTCGAAAGGCCAGATAATGCACGTGCTGTCCGATAATTCCACTCAGCGCGACGATGCCCATGGCCACCATCGCAAGAATCGGCACCACGGCATGCATATGTAGGATGCCAGCATGAAGTATGATGATAAGGGGGCCAACCACCCCCGTCACCATATGGATCTGTAGCCATCTATGTGGCCATAGGCGATTATGGTGGGCCTGCTTCCGAATGGGGTACCCGAACACCAATAGGATGACGGCCAGTCCGATCCATCCGGTGACTTGACCTTGTGGGGTGCGGCCAAAAGACAGGATTGTCACGGTACTCAATATCGCTTCGAAGACGAGCACTCCCGCAACCGCAAACAGTGTAAGCCCGCCCACGATGAGAAGCCGACGGAACACCGGCGTCATACTTCGGAGCCTCTTGCTTCTTCGGCTGCGACCACATGGCTCCAGCAGAACTCCTGAACGGTCGTTGGCCGGCTATTCTGTTCCTCCCAGCATCTTCGTCTGGCTCCTAACTGCTTCAGCAGACATTCCGCAGTCGCCAGGAGCTGCTGCTTGTGACGATCTGATTTCGTACTGAAATGGGCACGATCGAAGATCGGGATCTGGAGAAGGACCTCGGCCCTGTTCCGCCGCTCGGGCGAGGATACCACTCGATGAGCAGACGGATCAGGGTGGTCGTAGGGCTTGAGCCGGTCTAACGATTGGAGGAACAGGCGGCAGAGACAATGAAGGCCCCCCACGAATTCATGTTGCTTCGGATCATCGCCAAGGCGTAGGTGTCGAGGATCTTGAAGTGCGGCATAGAAGGTACGCGGTCTCGCGACGCGGCTCAGTGGAGGGTCAGAGGGGCGAGCCCGCCGGCAGAAGGCTCGTCGTAGCAGCGGATCAGCGATTGCAGCAGAAGTGTTCATGAATAATGCGGGCTAGTATTGAATTTCTCAACTCCCATTCCTCTCCCGTATGACACCGGAGATAATCAGCGAAACATCTGGGCCCATGGATGCCCTTCGCTTTCGAGCGAAGGTTTCGGACCAGATCATCGTCCAGCATCTGAAAACCCAGACTGTTGCCCCTCTCAGCTTGATGACAGCCCAGGCTTGACTTCGCCCCCGTTGCTCGAAAGATGAGGTCATTGTGGGGATTCAGCACCTGACTGCCGGCGTCTGTGATTTCCGCTTGCTCCGATACACATTGATCAGCTTGTGGCGTTGCGGGTGAGGGAGCGGTGAAGCACCGCTCCTTATTTGGAGTTCAACCCTCGGCGAGTTGACACCATCTGCAGAAGGACATAGCCTGTCGCTGGCTATTAAACCAGCGACAGGCTATGCACCGACCGATCTGGCCGGAATGGTTCCTGGCACCTTTCCCGGCACAGTTAAGACCTATCTCGGAACAGGACCAACGTCACTTTTTCGCGGGGCTGCGCTCCAGCACATCTTCAGCGCCCTTGTGGCCAGCTTGACCGCCCATTCTGTGATCAGCAGTGTCGGCAGCTACGCCCTTCAGCTTTTCTTCATCGCCCTTTAGACCAGCTTGACCGCCTTTCCTCTTAGCAGCAGAGTCGGCAGCTCCGCCTTTCAGCTTTTCATCAGGGCCCTTCATACCAGCTTGACCGCCTTTCCTGTCAGGAGGCTGCCCAGGTTGCATTTCGTCCGTAGCCAAAGCTGCATTACCTGACAGACCAAGGCACAGCAAGAAAACACAAGACATGACACCGACGACTTTAGAAATAGATATCATGGGAACCTCCTCGGTTAGGTGCAAAAAAAACCTACGCCATCTTATACGCTCATCGGAGCGTTTTAGGAACTTGGAACCGCAGGTTCAGGCGCTGTTTGCAACAGCTGCCTGCTCCAGCGTGGGCCTACGGCTACCGCGATGAGGACTACCTCAAACTCAAAATCGTCGCCGCGTTTCTGCCGCCATTAACGCGAAGCGCTTGAAAAAGCGCACAGTGATCTGCGAAGACCTTCTTTCTTTTTCCCAACCCTACCCTAATGTTAGGACCGGTGAAGACGCCTAGCGAATCAGTCCTCCCCCTTCTCTTTTTTTTCTTCCTTCAACACCATCGTGCCCTGCGCTTTGCTGGCATTGAGGTCCATCTCCGGAACTTTCTTATGCACCAGGTTCTGATGGCAATCGATGCAGGTGGCGCCCTCCGTTTCCATCTTCTTGTGCGCGGCCTTCGCCGATGCGCCGGGCGGCTTGGTATTCTTGTGGCAATCCCGGCAGGTGACGCTGTCCCAATTTTTAAGCGACATGCGCGCGTAATGGGCCATGATCTGCCGGCGCTCGTTGAATTTCTCAATCGTCGAGTAGTCATACTTCATCTCCGCGAGCACGGCCCGTGTTCCGTCATACATGTGCGTCCACAGGGCCAGATGGAAATTTCCCAATCCCTGGGGAACGTGGCAGTCCTTGCAGCCCGGATCGGCACCGAGCGCGCCATAGTGCGAGGACTTCTTCAGCTCCTCATACGGGTAGGTCTGGGAATGGCAGCTCACGCAGAACTCGGTCCTGGATAGGGCGTGCTCCCCGCCGAATACCACGGCGATCGCTCCGACCACAAGAACGGCGCCAAGAAGCAGGGCGCCGCCCGACACGCTCAAGTATTGCCGTAACTTCCCTGCCATGACTCCTCCTTGTCTGTCTCAGCCGGTTTGGCCGTAAACTGGAAATCCTCATGGAATGTGAAGAGAGGCGGACCCTCAAACGTGTCCACGAGCTTGAAATGCTCATACATGATCTTGTTGTTGCGCATGGACTTCTCGAAGGTGAGCTCATCGAAAAAAACTATTCGCGTTCGTGCTCAAAAAATTCATTACATTTTCATGCTATCGTCAGATTGCAAGATTTACAAGGAGGGGTATTGGCACTGCGGCCACTAAAGAAAGAAATCAACCGTTGGGCGGCTGTGAGACGAGTATTTGAACATACACCAGTTCATCATGCTCGCCGAGGCCTAACACATCCTTGAATCCTGGCGGCTCGAGGATAATCAGTGCTGCCCGTACAGCTCGCTCGCTCATCTAGCGCCGAATGAGTTTCTTGGTCAACGTCAGGTGATCCGGGCTGCGGAGAAGCAGTCTGCTCTAGTTAAGAACTGTCTCGTTACGGGGCTAACGTCAGAAGCCAGAAGTTCCCTTCTGAAACTGTCTCCTTAGCGGGGAAGATTACGAGGCACAACACAACTTCGGTCTACCTTCAAATCGATCCGCTAAAAAAAGTTTTCGTGGCGGATATGGGCGACATTCATGCCTTTATGGATTAGCAATCGCTTGGCCTCCTCGATCATTGGACGCCCTCCGCAAAGATATGCGTCAGTTTTTGATGCCTCTTCGAGAGACACCTGTTCACGAATCAAGTCTGTGACGCGACCTCGCAATCCGGGCCACCCGATCGGATCAGGTTGTGAGAGGATAATGGTCGGTTCGAACCAGGGGTGTGTGTCTCTCAGATCGCTCAGCATGTTGGTATAAAAGAGGTCGGAGACATTGCGCAATCCGAAGAACAATCGGATACGGCGCGTGCCAGGTTGCCCAAGGAGGGACAATATCATCGATTTGATGGGTGCGATACCGGTTCCCGTCGCGATCATCAGCACGTCTCGCTGTGATCCGTCGTCCAATCGAAAGTCACCGTAGGGGCCTTCGACCTGCATACAGTCCCTGGGGCGGAGCCGATGAATGAAATTCGAGCAGAAGCCACCGGAAACAGCACGTACACAAATCTCGAAATGTTTCCGATCGGAATGATGCGACGAAATCGAGTAGGACCGCCGTATGACTTTGTCGATTCCAGGCACATGAAAGATCATATATTGGCCGGGAGAAAATGTGATTTCCCCCGACTCGACGGCGAATCGCTGCTCACAGACCGTCAAGGTCAGCGGGCGATACTCTTCGACGCGTACCTTGCACACATCGAGTGAGGCTGTCGCGTGTTGCGTTTTTGCGCTCGCCCCCAGGGTGAGCGTTCCGTGAACGTCCGCCATGCACAAGAGTCGATACTTCGTAGGGTCCAGACCATTGCTTTCCAGCGTACGAATCTCTCGGGCTCGCTGGGACCCTAAGCTCTCTTCGCCTTGTACGACCTGCGTCGCACAGGTACCACACGCCCCGGCTTTACAGGCGAACGGGACAGAGGCTCCAGCGGCTTCGCACACGTCATACAGCCATTGTCCCTCTTCCGCATCGTAGGTAATCCCGTCCTGTTGAAAGGTGATGCGATGCATCGTGCTCATCGGGTTATATGGTCCAGGCCGAATACACACGTTAGGGTGCTCAACATTCTCTGGGCGTCCGGGACGTCAATCCGGCGCCCCGTTCTTCGAATATCGGATGGAGAACGAAAAGATGAAATGAAAGTCGATCTGGCTTTTGAAGCAGGAACCTCTTGCATGTGCAGCAAGCGCTTACCCACTGGGGTCATCCCCCACAGCCATCTTGGAATCCTGCTGACCACCCCGCGCATAAACAAGCAAAATCTCCTGGCTGACCTGGGCGTCCGCGCGTCCCTGGGAGGCGGCTTTCTCGCACCACTGGCGTGCGTTCGCGTAATCCTGGGGGACGCCTTTTCCGAAGTCATAGAGCACTCCGAGGTTTTACTACGCCGCGCGAATCCCTGGGTTGCCTGTGTTTGCAGCTCTTACAGGTCTGCTGTTGAAATGTCGATCGGTGGGAAAACAGGTGCATGCCCAGAGGGGAGAACGAGTGCAGCCAGGAGCGTGATGATGGAAAGGGCGCGCATGGGGGATCAGTATGGCGTGGAGCCCTCAGACCGTCAAGGCACAGGGGATTCCTCCAGCAGTTCTGCCACCAGTGTATCTTCACTTCCTCTTCTTCCACTCCCACGGCGGCACTGGATGGGGATTTACCCACAATCCTTTTCGCCCCTCTCACGCTTCGTTCTCTAGCAGGCTGCAGAAACAGTCCGTCAGCATCGTGCTCGCATCGCTCCGATCCTCAACGTACCCCAGAGGATACGCCTCGGGTCTTCACTCGCTGCGGCCTTGCCGGACAGCCTTTTTGAGTGTCCTGCGGAAGCGTTCTCCTCTTATGCCGCACATATAGACCATCGAAGTTCTGCTGTGCTGGAATAGTTCTCCCGCAGCCTACTCGTCTTCGTGGCTCACACCGCCTAACCCAATCACCGAGGACCCGTGCTTGGTAATCAGCGCGTCCATCGTCTCGATAGCTTTTGTGCGCCGTTGGTCGAACAGTCCGGTCGGCGCAGGAGTCAAGGAGGAAAGCGAGAGCCCGGCCAAGCGGTACTCGATGCCGGGCCTGATCAGTTCCTGTAGCACCTGTTGGACGGTCGGCCACATGTCGGGGTCGTAGTTCAGCGGGTGGGGAAAGCGATGTTGTTTGGTCGTGATGGCGAAACGGGCGTTTTTCAGCTTCACCGTGCAGGATCCGGCGGCCAATCCTTCCTGTCGGAGATCCCGCGCCAGGTCACGGAGGAATCCGCGTAGGATTTGTTCAAGAAAAGAACGATCATGTGTGTCATGTTCGAATGTGGTCTCGTGGCTGAGACTTTTGGATTCTCGGTCGGACACCACCGGTTCGTGGTCGATCCCCCTCGCCATCGCTCGAACCCAGTGGAGTCGCGTGCCGAAGATATGACGCAAGGGTTGATCCCAGCGTTGGTCCAACAGCTCGCCGATCGTCTTGAGTCCAAGCGGTTCCAGGCGCGCGGCGGTTTTGGGGCCGATTCCCGGCAATGCACGCAGAGGCCGTAGCGCTAAGAATGCTTCTTCCGTACCGGGCGGGACCGTCACCAGTCCATCCGGCTTGTGACTATCCGCGGCAATTTTAGCGACGGTCTTGCCGGTCGCGACGGCGATGGTGCAGCGCAATCCCGTGGCTTCGTACAGCGCATCCTTCACCAGTTGTCCGAGTGAGCATGGATCGGGATGGCGGGTCTGGAGCTGCGTCGTATCGGCATAAAACTCGTCGATGCTGCTCCATTCGGTGAGCGGGAATAATCGATCGGTCACGGCCCGCATCGCATCATGCAACTGCCGATACAGGGGGCGATCAGGAGGAAGCAGAATGAGGTTGGGGCAGAGCTGGAGGGCTTTCGCCGTCGGCATTGCCGAGTGGATGCCGAATGGCCGCACGGCGTAACTGGCCGCAGCGATGATCCCACGTGGGGGCCGACCGCCGACCGCGACCGGTTTACCGGCGAGGCTCGGGTCCTTCACCGCGGCGGCTGAGGCGAACATGGCGTCGACGTCCCCGAAAAGGATCTGGCGCGACCAACGCATCTCTTGCTCCTGAATAAGAGCCTAGAAGGTAAAGGACAATTGAAGAGGCTGCAAGGGGCGTTGAGAGGGAGGTACTCTCGTGTGGGAAGAACGTTCGGAATCGGTCAGAACACGGCTGACCGATCCCACCAGCTCCTGTAACAATCCCCGACAGATGCCACAATGGTGCCGACGCGGCTGAATCGTCCGTCGCTGGCGTCGGTACACTCGGCCGCATTGCCGACACCGCCAGGCAAATTGCGTGAGGGCGAGGACTTCCTTCTGTAGCGAATGGTAGATGGTGATCGCCAGGGCGCCGTCCCGATTCATGTCGGTCATCTTGCGGAGAAAAATTCGCCCCATGATTCGGCCGCCGTTTCAGGATATCGTATTGCCATTGATGAATCATTTCGTGCGCCAGCGTGCTCACGATCTCCCGCTCGCCATACTCGCTCCGTTGGACAACTTGATGTAGTAAGGGAAGGGACAGGCGAATTTCACGCCTAGTCGTCGGGCGAAGGCCATCCCGATCCAGCCGGGGCCGCGGTCCTCGACGACTCACGAACAGGCCGACTGAGGAGGTCAGCCGCCGACTCCAGACCAGATCGATCGGGGGCAGCAGGCCTGCGAAGTAGCGTCCATTCAGTTCGCTCCACATCTGGGTCAGATGCTGCGAGGTCACTGGAGGGGATTGGCGTGGAGACATGCGAAGGTGGTTACCCCAATTCTTCATGCACTGCCGCAGCCAGCAACGGCACCATAATTTCGTGGTGGCCGATCAGGGAGTAGCCTTTTCCGCCCTTCTGGGTCGGCCGACGCACCACGTTGGTGAGCGGGCGGTAGTGAGCCAGGAAGTCCATGTCCACGGTCGTAATGTTGGTCAGATCATGACCAAGATTGCGTCCCAAGCGACACCGTTTTAAGGAAGACTTCCGGCAAAATGACGGCAGAGCCGAGATTGAGATACACGCCCCCTTCCATCCCCGACACGACGGCCGCAAGCCGTCGAAAGTCCAACAGCGAGGTTGCGCCAATAGCGGCTCCGTCCGCGGCAGGATGCATATGGATAATGTCGGTCCCGATAGCGACGTGCACGGTCACTGGAATACCGAGCTTCGCTCCGGTCGCCAGGATGCTCGTCTCGCGATGGGGAAACTGCCCCTGACGCCGGTTGATGTAGTGGCCGACGGATTCGCCGAGCCCTTCGCGATCATGGGCCCCGCGGACGATCGCCTCGTTCAGCATGCGGCCGGTTTCTTCCGCCATCCCGAAGCGTCCCTCGTCGATCTCCGCGTCGACTTCTTCCGACGTGTGCCCCATGAGCGCCAATTCGAAATCGTGAATGATCCCGGCGCCGTTCATGGCCACGGCCGACAGGATCCCTTGCTGCATGAGGTCCACGAGAATCGGACTCAATCCGACTTTGATGACGTGGGCGCCGATTCCCACAATGACCGGCCGGCCTTTGCGATGAGCCTTCGCGATGGCTTTGGCGACCGCGCGCAAGGTTTTGACGCCAAGGATATCCGGCAGCGAGCGATAGAATTGGCTGAAGCTGCCCCCACGGCGCCAGGGGCGAGGCAAAGTCGGAGACGCGAACCTTGCTGTGCCGTTTCTTGAGCGGATAGGTCGTGAGATCCGTCACGTTGATCGGCGGGATCAGGCTCGGAGTCGTGACGGGGGGCCGCTGCCGGTCAGGAGGCTTTGCCAAGGAGCTGTTCCTCGATGAGTTCACACAGGACGTGGCCGAGCGTGATGTGACTTTCTTGAATGCGGGCTGTGACCGTCGAGGGCACGACGAACGGATAGTCCACCAGACCGGCCAGTTTCCCGCCGGTCCCACCGGTCCAGCCGATGGTGGTGAGGCCACAAGCTCGCGCGGCCTCCACACCCTTCAGCACGTTGGGCGAATTGCCACTGGTGCTGATGGCGATGGCGACGTCGCCTTTCTGGCCATGGGCGCGGACTTGGCGGGCAAAGAGTTCTTCGAAGCCGTAGTCGTTGGCGATGCAGGTAATGGCGGCGATGTCGGTGGCGAGGGCGATGGCCGGGAGCGGGGCCCGCTCCCGTTTATAGCGGCCGACGAACTCGGCGGCGATGTGGGCCGCATCCGTGGCGCTGCCGCCGTTGCCGAACAATAAGATTTTGTGTCCTTGGCGAAAGGCCGTGGCCATCAGTTTCGCGACCTGCACGATGCGATCGGCATGCTCGCGCGCGAACTGTTGCTTGACGGTTGCGCTGTCGGCAAACGCACTGAGTACACGCTCTTTCATGGGAAGCGATTCTAGGCAACCCTCCGTCATCTGTCAAACGTGATTCGCAGGCCGGTTACGACTTTTTATTGTGGCGATGGGGCCTGTCTGTCGAATGGCGTTCATCGCCAGGGCAATCATGGAACCGACATCGGAGACCGTCGCCGGCAGGATGAGGGTATTGGTCGTTTTTGCCAACTCTCCAAACTTGGTGATGTACTGTTCCGCCACGCGCAGCTGGACGGCTTCCTGACCTCCCGGAACCTGGATCGTTTCCGCGACCTTGCGTAGTCCCTCTGCGGTGGCCTGGGCAATGGCGAGGATGGCTGCGGCCGCTCCCTCTGCCTCGTTGATCTGCTGTTGCTTCTTCGCCTCGGAGGCTTTGATGACTTGTTGTTTCTCGCCCTCAGCCTGGTTGATCGCCGCGTCGCGTTCGCCCTCGGACGTGAGAATCACCGCGCGCTTTTCCCGTTCCGCACGCATCTGCTTTTCCATCGCGTCCAGCACGCCCTTCGGGGGGGTGATGTTCTTGATCTCGTACCGGAGGACTTTGACGCCCCAAGGATCCGAGGCCTTGTCGAGTTCGTTCACTACCTGGATATTGATGTTGGTCCGCTCCTCGAACGTCCGATCGAGTTCGATCTTGCCGATTTCGCTCCGCAGCGTGGTCTGCGCAAGCTGGATCAGGGCGAAATGATAGTCACTGATGCCATACGACGCGCGCTGAGGGTTCAAGACCTTGAGGTATAAGATGCCGTCTACCGACACCTGCACGTTATCGCGCGTGATACAGACCTGTTCCGGGATGTCGATGGCCGTTTCCTTGAGCGAATGTTTGTAACGAATGCGGTCGATGAAGGGGAGGAGAATATGAAATCCCGCATCCAGCGTGGCCGCATATTTGCCGAGTCGTTCGACCACATAGGCGCTTTGTTGCGGGACCACCACGGCGGTCTTGGCGATGATGATCAGCACCAGCAAAGCCAACAACAGCACGACAAAAAGTCCGCCGGTCATCGTTACCTCCTCCATAGTCGTTCGCCTTCCAGGCTGTTCTACTCATTCGGCTGTAATCCAGAGGGTGAGCCCCTCGACCCGCTCGACCTTGCAGCGTTGGTCCTTTTTCAAGAGAGCGGGCCCGGCATTATGTGCGGTCCATGTGGTGCCGCGCAGTTCCGCCTTGCCGGTGCCACCCGGCGCCAGATCCTCTAGCGGGATTGCGGTTTCGCCTCCCATCGAATCCACGGCAGGGGTCTGACTCCTGCGTCTTGATCCAGGCCAACAACGGTCCGCGGAAGACGAGCAGTGACAGAATCGCGAACTCCTGAAAACAAGAGCCACTGGATCCATTCCGCCTGGGCGAACCCCAGGCCGGTCACGCTGCCGACGATCAGAGCAGCCAGTCCAAAGAAGAGAATATAGAAGCCTCCCGGGCGTGGCCATTTCGACGCCGAGCAGCACGAGACCGAGAAGCATCCAATACCACCAGATCATCGGGGGCCTCATGTAGGTTCGAAAGAGCTGCGAGGAGTGGGAGACCGTCATGAAAGTCTAAGCGTGTTTCCGTAGACCGTCAAGCAGAAGGCGCATTACCCGACCATGAATTGAGCGTGCAATGAGGCAATATGGCGATGACTCATAGGGCGGGAGAAACGTCTCCCCGGCGAGGCCGCAGCTCCGCAACTAACCTTCATTCTCGCCTCACGTTAAGGCTTTTATGCCGCCCTAT